>NZ_JANQDU010000009.1 GCF_024723735.1 Frigidibacter sp. ROC022 | reverse complement strand
CCTAGAGCAGGCCCTGGCAGAGGATCATGATGGCGCCGGAACCGAGGATGTAGCCGCCGTCCACCAGGATCGCGAAGCCGGATTTCTTGACGAAGGCGCCGGTCGAGACGACGAACATCGCCGCCGCCAGGATCGCCAGGATCGCGGTCCAGAGCGCCGACACCATCGCCGTCAGGCCGATGACCAGCGCCAGCAGGAACAACGCCGCCAGCTGCGCCGCCATGGCAAAGACCGGCATCTCCGAGGCCGCGCCCAGCTTCACGCCCGAGCCTTCGGCCCAGCCCTTGCCGAAGACCTTCGGCGAATAGAGCAGCCATCCGAACAGGAAGGACAGGATCGTGCCCAGCACGACGGCCAGGGTATTCAGCGGTTCGGGGTCGGTGGGCATGGTTGGATGTCCTCTTGCTGCGGCGGGGCGCGGCGTGACCCGCGCCCCAGCCTATCACATGCTGATGATTTCGGTGACTTCGACGCTGCCGCCGTCGGCGAGGATCGGGCAGCCCCCGGCCATCTCGGTCGCCGCCGCCAGACCGTCGGCCTCGACGATCGAATAGCCCGACACCGGATTGGCGCCGCCGTTGTCGGCCACGCCGGCCTCGGAAACGGTCCTCGACGGCCCCGAGGGCCCGCCGGGATCGGTCATCGCGGCGCCGAGCCCGCCCATCCAGGCGCCCCAGGCCGCCATCACCCGTTCGCCTTCCGCCTTCGACTCCGGCCGCTTGCCGCCGTGGTAGCTGTACAGGAATTTCGCCATCTTCCGTCTCCCCCTTGGTTGCTCACCGGAACTGGCGTTCCAGCTTGTTGAGGCTCGACGTCCAGCCCTTGGAGTGGTTCCTTGCGCTTTCGTCGTCGCCCAGCTCGTAGTGGTTCAGGATCAGCCGGGTGCGCCCGTCCGGCAGCGGCTCCAGATCGATCACCACCTGGCTCTCCGGGCCTCGCCTGTCCTCGGCATCGTGCCAGGCCCAGGTGAAGGCCACCCGCTCGTGCGGGCGCACCGTGGTCACCTGACCCGAGACCTTGAACTTCTGCCCCTCGGCGCTCTGCATGACCGAGAACCAGGGGCCGGGGCGCGAGAAATCCAGCGCCACATCCGGCAGGGTCATCCCTTCGGGGCCCCACCATTGCATCAGCTTGCCATGCTCGGTCAGATAGCTGAACACGGCCTCCGGCGGCGCATCCAGGGCGCGTTCCAATCTCAGGTCGGTCATGGGGTCTGGTCCTTCTTGATTGCCAGTTCCAGGCGCCGCAGGCTGGTGTCCCAGAACTCCCTGTGGCTCATCGTCCATTGCGAGATCGTGGTCAGCGCCTCGGGCCGGACCGCATAGAGCCGGCGCTGCTTCTCGGCCCGCCGCGTCACCAGGCCGGCACGTTTCAGAACGTCGAGATGTCGCGACACCGCCGGGGCCGAGATCGGCAGCGCGGCCTGGATCGTCCCGGCATCCAGCTCTCCCTCGGTCATCAGCCGTTCGACAATGGCCAGACGGGTCGGGTCGCCGAGGGCAGAGAACAGGGGGGGCAGGGGGGACATTTCGACTCCTTCTTCGGGAGTCGGTTATATAGCGAAATCTTTAATTAGCAAGACTGTTAAATATTGGCTCGCGCGAGGACGGGACCCCGAAACGAAAAAGGCCGGGGTTTCCCCCGGCCTCTGGTCCCTGGCTGTTCTGCGGATCAGTCCCGATTGCCCATGAACTGAAGCAGGAACATGAACAGGTTGATGAAGTCGAGATAGAGGTTCAGCGCACCCATGATGGCGGCCTTGCCCAACCACTCGCTGTCCATCGACCGCGCATGCTGGATGTAGGTGGTCTTGATCTTCTGCGTGTCATAGGCGGTCAGCCCGGCAAAGATCAGCACGCCCAGAACCGAGATCGCGAACATGATCGCCGGCGAGCCGAGGAAGATGTTGACGATCGAGGCGACGATCAGGCCGATCACGCCCATGATCAGGAACGATCCCCAGGCCGAGATGTCCTTCTTGGTCGTGTAGCCCCAGAGCGACAGACCGGCGAAGGAGATCGAGGTGACCAAGAAGGTCTGCGCGATCGAGAAGCCGGTGAAGGCCGCGAAGATCCACGAGATCGACAGGCCCATCGCCGCGGCGAAGGTATAGAAGAACAGCTGCGCGCCGGCCGCCGACAGGCGGTTGATCATCGCACCGAAGGCGAAGACCATGCCCAGCGGCAGGAACATCGCGATCCAGCCCAGAATGTTCGGCTGCAGGGTCACCGGGTTGCGGAACAGCGACAGCAGCGCATCGTTCGATCCGACGGCCCAGGCCACAAGGGCCGTCACCGCCATGCCTACGGACATCGTGCCGTAGACCTTGTTCATATGGGCGCGGAGCCCGGCGTCCACCGCTCCGGTATGGACACCGGCCCCGGCGCGTATCGTCTGATAGTCAGCCATGAAAATCCTCCAGAACAGCACTCATTCGGTAAATCCGCGAATGGGACCACCGTCAGCTATGAATAAAGGTGAGGAGGCACGGTATTTCAAGGATTTCCGGACGTTTCTGCCGGATTTCACGCCGACTTGTCCCGGAGGACAACACCGTCCCGCGCCAGATCGGCGCGAAACGGCCCTGTCCCGCGATTTGCCGGCGCCGGGGGCTAGTTCCGCCAGCTGGCGGGCACGTCCCACAGCGGCCGGGTGGCTTCGGCCTCGGCATCCATATGGGTCAGCCCGAGGTCTTGCAGCCGGTGGGCATCCAGGGCGGCCAGTTGCCGGCGCTCCTTCCAGACGCGGAAGGCCAGGACGACGCGGGTGAAGAGAGACATCGACCGCGGCGCAACGCTGGCGTGGCGGGGGGTGCAGTCCTGAGTGATGACAGACATCGTATCCTCCGTTCTTGTGATGAGCCATGCGGCATGAATCAATTTCCTTGATCCGTATCTCATATCGTGGTTCATTCTTGAAATGAATGTTTGTCACGGTTCACATCAGGATCTATGATATGGCTCGAACTCTCGATCTGTCCTCGCTGCGCTCCTTCGTTGCCGTCGCCGATGTCGGCGGGGTCACCCGGGCGTCCGGATTTCTGAACCTCACGCAATCGGCGGTCTCGATGCAGATCAAGCGGCTGGAAGAGGGGCTCGGCCAGCAGCTTCTGGACCGCACCGGCCGGGGCGTGGCGCTGACCAACGCGGGCGAGCAGCTGTTGGGCTATGCCCGGCGGATGCTGGAGCTGAACGACGAAGTCCTGGCCCGGATGACCGACCAGGCATTCGAGGGCGCGATCACCCTGGGGGTGCCGCATGACATCGTCTATCCGGTGATTCCGCGGGTGCTGCACCGTTTCGCGCAGGACTTTCCGCGGGTGAAGGTGCAGCTGATGTCGGCCAATACCCGAAAGCTGAAAGAGAAGTTCTCACGCGGCGAATGCGACCTGATCCTGACCACCGAGGACGGCGTGTCTCCGGGCGGCGAATCGCTGCTGACGCTGCCGCTGGTCTGGGTCGGCGCGCCGGGCGGCACGGTCTGGCGGACCCGGCCGCTGAAACTGGCCTTCTGCCCGAACTGCATCTTCCGGCAGGGCGTGCTGGCGGCCCTGGACGATGCCGGGATCGCATGGGACATGGCGGTCGACAGCGACCAGACCGGCACGGTCGAGGTCAGCGTTGCCGCCGATCTGGCGGTTCAGGTGCTGCTCGACGGCACCATCGGGCCGCTGTTCGAGAAGATCCAGCATGGCGGTGCCTTGCCCGACCTCGCCCAGAAACAGGTCAACCTCTACGCTGCCGAAGGCGCCAAGAACCCTGTGCTCTCGGGCATGGCCGACCTGCTCCGGCAGGGCTTCCACTCGCTGCCGCGCGCCGCGCTGACCCGCGCCGCCTGAGCGGCGCTATTCCTCGTCGGTAAAGCGGATCACGATCTTGCCGGTCGAGGTCCGGCCCCGCATTGCCGCCAGTCCTTCGTCCAGCCGCTCGGGCGGCAGCAGATGGCTGATATGGGGTTTCAGCCGGCCCAGGGTATGCCATGCGGTCAGCTGCGCCAGGCTTTCGGTCACCGCCGCCGGGTTGAACGCCATGTAGCCGCCCCAATAGAAGCCGAGGACCGAGACATTCTTGACCAGAAGGATGTTGGCAGGCACCGGCGGCACGGTGCCGCTGGCAAAGCCGATGGTCAGGATTCGCGCCTCGGGTCGGCAGGCCCGCAGCGCGGCGGTGAACAGATCGCCGCCGACCGGGTCATAGACCACGTCGCAGCCGCCCAGGGCCTTGACCGCCTCGCGCAGGTCTTCGCTTCCGCTGTCGATCAGGTGATCCGCCCCGGCCGCCCGCGCCACTTCCAGCTTCGCGGCACCGCGCGCCGCCGCGATCACCCGCGCCCCCATGGCATGGCCGATCTCCACCGCGGTCAGTCCGACACCGCCCGCCGCGCCCAGCACCAGCAGCGTCTCCTCGGGCTCCAGCCGGGCTCGCCGGGTCAGCGCCAGATGCGAGGTGCCATAGGCCACGGGGAAGGCGGCGGCGGTGGCGAAATCCATGGTCTCCGGGATCGGCAGGCACCGCTCGGCCGGCACGGCGGCCAGTTCGGCCAGGGTGCCCTCGCCGCCGATCACCATGACCCGGCTGCCCACCGCGGGGGCCTGCGTTCCCGGACCCAGGGCGATGACGGTCCCCGCCGCCTCGAGCCCCGGCACGAAGGGCAGGGGCGGGCGCACCTGATAGCGGCCCTCGATCATCAGGAGATCGGCAAAGTTCAGACCGGCGGCAGCGATCCGCACCAGAACCTCTCCCGGTCCCGGCACCGGATCGGGGCTTTGGCCCCATTCGGGGTCCTGGCCCAGGGTTTTCACCACGATTGCCCGCATCCTGCATCCTCCGTTTCCCTGCGCCGAACGGTGGCCCGCCCGCCGAACGCCTGCCGCCCGGTTCGGCTCGGCACATATCCCGACAGTGGCCGCAGCACCACATCGTAGCGGCCGGCAGGCGATTCGACCCGAGGACATTCAGTCCGGTGGAGTCCGGTTCGACCGCTGCTCACACGCATAGCGAGAATCGGAAAAAGTGATGAATTTTTGGCAGTTGCTGGAAGTGCAGCCGGCCATCCTACAGAAAACAACAGGAATACATGGGTTTGACCAATGCCCCGGCCTGTCGAAAAAGACAGGTTCCGATGACAGGAGCCAACGTCTATTCACTCCGGCACACGCTATGGTAATTCTGTTGATGAGGGAGCCTTTTGATGAAACATCCGGTAGACGTTTATGTGGGCAAGCGGGTACGCCATCGTCGTTGGATGCTAGGAGTGACTCAGCAGCAGCTTGCGGAACAGGTCGGGATCAAGTTCCAGCAAATCCAGAAATACGAAACCGGGATGAACCGAATCAGCGCCTCGCGGCTCTGGGACATCGCCGAAGCGCTGGAAGTGCCGATCTCGTTTTTCTTCGAAGGGCTCGACGGGCAGGAGACCGGTGCGCTGACGCCGGGCGATCTGATGTCCGACAAGGAAGCGCTGGAGCTTGTCCGCTCCTATTATGCGATTCCCGAAACGCAGCGGAAGCGTCTGTTCGACCTGGCGCGGGTGCTCAGCGACGTCGCCTGAAAGCCCCCGGCGCCAGATCAGTCCCCGGGCGGCTAGGGTCGCGGTCTGATCTGGTCCGAGAGTCTTGTGCAGAGCCCGGGGCAGCAGCGCCCCGGATGCCGCGGCCCCCATCCGGGGGCCGAAGTCATGTCGGGAACGGTGTCAGGCTTGACCGATGCGGGGCCAGGGCGTAGCCCGGCAGGATCATGGTACATTCCCCTGCCGCCGCAGCCGCCGCTGCCCCGCCCGACCTCTCGCCCGAATTGCAGGCCGAGCTGATCGCCACCGCCCATGCCCTGGCCGATGTGGCGCGGGTCGAGACCCTGAAGTATTTCCGCGCACCGGGTCTGGATGCCGACAACAAGTCCAGCAGCCATTTCGACCCGGTCACCGTGGCCGACCGCGCCTGCGAAAAGGCGATGCGCGACCTGCTGGCAGAGCGGCGCCCGATGGATGCGGTGCTGGGCGAGGAGCAGGATGCCACTCCCGGCACCTCGGGTCTGACCTGGGTGCTGGACCCGATCGACGGCACCCGCGGCTTTCTGACCGGAACCCCGGTCTGGGGGGTGCTGATCGGCCTGCGCGATGCCGAGAGGGTGCTCTACGGGATCATCGACCAGCCACATATCGGCGAGCGGTTCGAGGGCGGCTTCGGTCGCGCCTGTGTCTCCGGCCCGCATGGCCAGAGGACGCTGGCCACCGGCCCGCGCCGGACCCTTGCCGAGGCGCGGATGTTCTCCACCTTCCCCGAAGTCGGCACCCCGGCCGAGGCCGCTGCCTTCCGTCGGCTCGTCGGACAGGTGCGGCTGACCCGCTACGGGCTCGACTGCTACGGCTATGCGCTGGTCGCGGCCGGTCAGGCCGATATCGTCGTCGAGGCCGGGCTGAACAGCTATGACGTTCTGGCGCCGATCGCGGTGATCGAGGCGGCCGGCGGGATCGTGTCCGACTGGAAGGGCGCCCCGGTGCTGGACGGCGGGCAGGTCCTGGCCGCGGCCAACGCCGATCTGCACCGTGCCGCGCTGGAGGTGCTGGGCGAGGCCGGGGGATGAGCCGCCCGGTCGCGCGCAAGGCTCCGGCGAAGGCCGCGATCCTGAAGGGTGCCGAGGCGATCCTGACCATGGACGGCGAATCGGCCGACGCGCCGTTTGGCGTCGAGTTGCACGGCGCCGACATCCTGATCCGGGGCGGCGTGATCGAGGCGGTCGGGCAGGGGCTCTATGCCGACGATGCCGATCTGATCCGGGTGCAGGGCTGCGTGGTGACGCCGGGCCTGGTGAACACCCATCACCATCTGTTCCAGACCCTGACCCGCGCGGTCCCCGCCGCCCAGGATGCGCTGCTGTTCGGCTGGCTGCAGACGCTCTACCCGATCTGGGCACGGATGCAGCCGGAGGATTTCTACATCTCGGCGGCGGTCGGCCTGGCCGAGCTGGCCTGTTCCGGCTGCACCACCAGTTCGGATCATCTCTACCTGTTCCCGAACGGCGCCCGGCTGGACGACACGATCTCGGCGGCACGCGACATCGGTCTGCGGCTGCATGCCACCCGGGGCGCCATGTCGATCGGCGAGAGCGCCGGCGGCCTGCCGCCGGATGCGCTGGTCGAAGGAGAGGCGGCGATCCTGGAGGATTCGATCCGGGTCATCGACGCCTTCCACGATCCCGCCCCCGGCGCCATGACCCGGGTCGGGGTGGCGCCCTGTTCGCCCTTCTCGGTCAGCCGCGAGCTGATGCGCGACGCGGCGCTTCTGGCCCGCGACAAGGGCGTGATGCTGCACACCCATCTGGCCGAGAACGACGAGGACATCGCCTATTCGCTGGAGAAATTCGGCTGCCGTCCGGGGCAATATGCCGAGGATCTGGGCTGGACCGGCGCCGATGTCTGGCACGCCCATTGCGTCAAGCTGGATGGCGGCGAGATCGACCTCTTTGCCCGTTCCGGCACCGGCGTGGCGCATTGCCCCTGTTCCAACTGCCGGCTCGGCTCGGGGATCGCGCCGGTCCGGGCGATGCGCGATGCCGGGGTGAAGGTCGGGCTGGGGGTGGACGGGTCGGCCTCGAACGACGGTGGTGCGCTGATGGCCGAGGCGCGGATGGCGATGCTTCTGCAGCGGGTCAGCCGGGGCGCCGACGCGATGGCGGCGCGCGAGGCCCTGTGGATGGCGACGCGCGGCGGGGCCGAGGTTCTGGGCCGCGACGATATCGGCCGGGTGGCGCCGGGGCTGCGCGCCGATCTGGCGGTCTGGGATGTCTCGACGGTCGAGACCGCCGGAAGCTGGGACCCGGCGGCGCTGGCCCTGGCCGGACCGCGCGAGGTCCGGCATCTCTTTGTCGAGGGCCGCCAGGTGATCCGCGATGGCTGGCTGAGCACGCTGGACGCGGGCCGGCTGGCGCAGGACCAGGCCCGGGCGCTGGCCCGGCTGCGCGGCTAGCGGTCGGTCAGACCCGGTCGCCGCCGTCGAGCAGCGCCACCAGCAACAGCAGCGCCGCGCCTCCGGCCCAGATGTAGAAGCCGAGGCCACCGACCTGAACGATCCAGTCATAGGCTGCCGAAAGCGTCTCCGAGGCCGGCGGCGTCAGGTCAAGGCCGGTCAGCACCTCCCGGGCCTTCAGCCAGACATAGCCCGCCAGCGCCACCGGCAACAGCGCGGTGATCAGCGACAGGAACCGCGGCGCCCAGCCGATCACCGCCAGCAGGGCGACCAGCACGCCCAGGGCGAAACTGGCCAGATAGGTCAGCAGCAGGGGCGGTTGGTCGGCCAGATTGGCCCAGTCGGTATCCTTCACCCGATCCCAGGGCACGATGGATTCGGCGGTGGGCAGTTTCACCCATGGCAGGAAAAGGCTGGCGGCGATTGCGACACCGCATACGATGACTAGGGACTTCTGTTTCACGTCTGTTCTCCTGCTCGGCCCCCCCGCGGCGCGAAGTATGGCATCGCCGGCGCGGTCGATCCACCCGGCAGGGACGCAAGGCGGGGAACTGTCACCCATGGAACGCAATGCGCGCTGCGGCGCCGTCCGGCAAGCGGGGCGGAAGGTGCCGCGAGTCAGCCTCCGGCGACGGTGCCGGCCCCGCGCAGCGGTGTGCCCGCGATCCAGACATCCCGCACCGCGCGATCGTCGCCCATCATGATCGTCGGGAACAGCAGACCCCAGAAATCCTGCGCGTTGTCGGCCCGCTGCGCGATGGCCAGGGTCGAAGCAAGGTCGATCACCACGAGGTCGGCCTCGTTCCCGGCCACCAGGTTGCCGATCCGGTCATCCAGCCGCAGCGCCCGGGCCGAGCCCGCCGTTGCCAGCCACCAGAGCTGCGCCGGATGGATCGCGGTGCCGCGCAACTGTCCGATCTCGTAGGCCGCCGCCATGGTCCGCAGCATCGAGAAGGACGACCCGCCCCCGGTGTCGGTTGCCAGCCCGACCCGCAGGCTGCCGGTCAGCCCGATGTCGAACAGCCCCGAGCCGATGAAGGTGTTCGAGGTCGGGCAATGCACCACCGCCGCGTCCACCTCGGCCAGCCGTGCCTTTTCGCGTTCGGTCAGCCAGATCGAATGCCCATAAAGCCCGCCCGGTCCCAGCAGGCCATGCGTTTCGTAGGTGTCCAGATAGTCCCGCGCCGAAGGATAGAGGCTGCCCGCCCAGGCGACCTCGTCGGTCTGCTCCGACAGATGCGTCTGCATCGGGCAATCGGGATGCTCGGCCCAGAGCGCCCCCAGGGCATCCAGTTGCTCAGGCGTCGAGGTGGGCGAGAATCGCGGCGTGATCGCATAGTGCATCCGGTCCCGCCCGTGCCAGCGCTCCAGCAGCGCCTTCGACTGATCATAGGACGCCTGGGCGGTGTCGCGCAGCCCTTCGGGGGCGGTGTCGCGGTCCATGCAGGTCTTGCCGCCGACCACGCGCAGGCCACGGCGACTGGCGGCGCCGAAATAGGCTTCGACGCTGGCCGGATGGATGGTGCAGAAACTCGCCGTCGTGGTGGTGCCATGCGCCAGCACCAGGTCGAAATAGCGCTCGGCAATCGTCGCCGCATAGGCCGGATCGTCAAAGCGCATTTCCTCGGGGAAGGTGTAGAGGTTCAGCCAGTCGATCAGCCGCTTGCCCCAGGAGGCGATGATCGCGGTCTGCGGATAATGCGCGTGGGCATCGACGAAGCCGGCCGAGATCAGCGCCGCGCCGTAGTCGGTCACCTCGGCCTGCGGCGCGGCGGCGCGCAGCCGATCGGCGGGGCCGACCTCGGCGATCCTGCCGTCGCGGATCAGCACCGCGCCGTGCCGCTCATGCCGTGCCGCCTCTTCCGGCGGCGCCCGGAACGGGTCGGCCGCATAGGAAATCACCTGTCCGAGTATCAGCCGTTCGGTCATCGCGCATCCTTTCGCCAGGGGTCAGCTTAGGCCGACCGGCGGCCGGGGTAAATCGGCCCCGGACGATGCCGCTCGGCTTCCCGGTTTCCGGGGGTCGCCGGCCGCCGCACCGCGGCGGACATGCGCGATGCCAGCCCGCGCCCCCTGTCCCTCTGGCCCCGCTTCGCCTAAGCTGGGCGGCGGAAGCGGAGGCCTTGCATGACCGACGACGAGACCCAGCTGGAGGATCGGCCCGAGGCCGATGTCGAGGACGAATATGTGCTCGACCGCGGCACCGTCTCGGCCATTCTCGAAGCCGTCGAAAGCCATGACGCCGCCCGCCTGACCGAGCTGATGGAGCCGCTCCACGCGGCCGACATCGCCGACTTGCTGGAACAGATCGGCAGCGACGAACGGGCGGCGCTCGTCCGGCTCTACGGGCGCGAATTCGACGGCGACATCCTGTCCGAGATCGACGAGAGCATCCGTGACGAAATCGTCGCCCTGCTCACGCCCGAGGTCCTGGGCGAAGCGGTCCGCGAACTCGAGACCGACGATGTCGTCGATCTGATCGAGGGCCTGGAACAGCCCGGCCAGCAGGAAGCGGTGCTCGACGCGCTGCATGATGCAGACCGGGTCGCGGTCGAGAAGGCGCTGAGCTACCCCGAATATTCCGCCGGCCGCCTGATGCAGCGCGAACTGGTGATGGGGCCGGAACACTGGACCGTCGGCGAGGCCATCGACTATCTGCGCGGCGCCGAGGATCTGCCCGACCAGTTCTATCACCTGATCCTGGTCAATCCGCGGATGCAGCCCGTGGCCAACGTCACCCTGGGCCGGATCCTGTCGTCGAAACGCGACGTGAAGCTGAAGGACATCGTCGAAGAGGGGTTCCGCACCTTCCATGTCGAAGAGGAAGAGGCCGACGTCGCCTATGCCTTCAACCAGTATCACCTGATCTCGGCCCCGGTGGTGGACGAGGACGACCGGCTGGTCGGCGTCATCACCATCGACGACGCCATGACGGTCCTGGACGAAGAGCATGAAGAGGACATCCTGCGCCTGGCCGGCGTCGGTGACGGCTCGCTCTCGGACCGGGTCGTCGAGACGGTGCGCCGGCGCCTGCCCTGGCTGTTCGTCAACCTGCTGACCGCGATCCTGGCCTCGCTGGTGATCGCCCAGTTCGAAGGCGCGATCTCGCAGCTTGTGGCGCTGGCCGTGCTGATGCCGATCGTCGCCTCGATGGGCGGCAATGCCGGCACCCAGTCGCTGACCGTGGCGGTCCGGGCGATCGCGACCCGCGACCTCACCGGCTCGAACGTCTGGCGGGTGATCCGGCGCGAGGTGCTGGTCGGCCTCGCCAACGGGCTGATCTTCGCGGTGGTGATGGGCGCGGTCGGAATGCTCTGGTTCGGCGCGCCGATGCTGGGGCTGGTGATCGCGGTGGCGATGGTGGTCAATCTGGTGATCGCCGGCCTGGCCGGGATCGGGATTCCGGTGCTGCTCGACCGGATCGGCGTCGATCCGGCCCTGGCCTCGGGCGCTTTTGTCACCACTGTGACCGATGTGGTCGGATTTTTTGCCTTTCTGGGGCTGGCGGCATGGGTCCTGCTGTGATGAAGGGTGTTGCGTGAACTGCCAACCGATGAGGAGTCAGCGATGACCGTTCCCCACGCCAAGGAACTCAAGGCCGCAGCCCGGATCGAGGCGCTGATGCAGCGCGATGCCGCGCATCGGTCCCTGGATGCCGACGACCGCTCCATGGCCACCCGGCACCTGCTGTCGTCGCTGGCGCGCTGGCACGGACGGGTGGTGGCCGGCTATCTGCCGATCAGGACCGAGATCGACCCGCTGCCCGCGATGACCCAGTTGGCGGCCGAGGGCGATGTGGCGGTGCCGGTGATGACCGGTGCCGGCCGGCCGCTGGAGTTCCGCCGCTGGACCCCGGGCTGCGCCCTGGTCGATGGCGGCATGGGCACGCTGATTCCCGAGAGCGGCGAAACCCTGGTGCCCGATGCGCTGATCGTGCCGGTCGTCGCCTTCGACGCCCTGGGCCACCGGCTGGGCTACGGCGGCGGTTTCTATGACCGGACCCTGACCGAACTGCGGGCCCGCCAGTCGGTCTTCGCGGTGGGCTTTGCCTATGCCGCGCAGGAGATGGCCGCGCTGCCGGTCGAGACGACCGACGCCCGGCTGGATGCGGTGGTGACCGAGGAAGGGTTCGCGGTCGGCGGCTGAGCGCCGCTATCCGTCCCAGGCCACGCGCAGGACTTCCAATTCGGCCGCGCCGCCGGGTCTGGCCCACTGCACCAGATCGCCCGCCCGCGCGCCCGACAGCGCCCGGCCCAGCGGCGAGAAGGGCGAGATCATGCCGCGTTTCGGGTCGGCCTCGTCCTCGCCCACCAGCGTGTAGACCGCCTGCCGCCCCTCGGCGTCCTCGATCGTCACCGTGGCGCCCAGCCCGGCCTCTTCGCCACCCGCGGGCGGCACCTCGATCGCCGAGGCCAGCCGCGCGTCGAGCCAGCGCAGGTCGCGTTCGGCCACCGCCAGGGGAGTCAGGTCGTTCGCCTGATCCCGTCCCGCCCGCAGCGCGGCGATCTCGTCGATCAGCGCGACGCGCCGGGCCTGCATCTCGGCCAGATAGGCCGGCCGCACCCAGTTCGGATTGCGGCTGACCGGCCGTTCCGCCACCTCGGGCAGCACCGGCCCGGCGTCTTCCTTGACGAAGGCCCGGCTCATCGCACGATCTCCTCGAGCGGGTCATAGCGCGCCGTCGCGCCCCAGGCATCGAAGGCGATCGCGGGCAGGCTGTCGGGCTTCAGCCGGATCGTGCCCAGCTCCGCCGCCGAGAAATAGCGCCGCTCGGTCACCACGCCCTCGGGGTCGCGATGCGCCGGGTCCAGGCTGCCGCCGACGATCCGGCAGCGAAAGTAGAGATCGACCTGATGCAGGCTCGACTGCGGATCGTGGAACTCGTTGACCAGTGCCAGCGGCCCCGGCGCCACCTGCAGCCCGGTCTCCTCGGCGACCTCGCGGATCAGGTTGTCGGGCAGCGAGGCCCCCGGCTCGACCCCGCCGCCCGGCGCGCACCAGAGATCCGAGACGCCCCCCGGCCAGGCATTGACCAGCAGCAGGCGTGCGTCCTGAACGATGATGGCACGGGTGGCCAGGCGGATGCGGCGGTTCATCCCCTCAGCCTGTCAGGGACCGGCGCCGTCGACAAGGCCCGGGCAGATCTTGGCAGCGCTTCGGCTTGCGCCTAGCAAGGGGCATGGCCAGAGCCCGCACCTCGCCGCATGACCCTTCGCATCCGCAGGACTGCGTCGTCCTGCTGCACGGTCTGGCGCGCAGCCCGGCCTCGATGCTACTGATGGCCGCCGCCCTGCGCCGGGCCGGCTACCGGGTGATCAATCTCGGCTACCCATCGACCGCCAAGCGGATCGAGGCGCTGGCCGGGCCGATCCTGCAGGACGCCATTGCCGCCTGCGGCACGGCGCGGGTGAATTTCGTCACCCATTCGATGGGCGGCATCCTGCTGCGCGCCGGGTTGCTGCAGCATCGCCCGCCGAACATGGGCCGGGTGGTGATGCTGGGGCCGCCGAACAGCGGCTCGGAACTGGTCGATGCGCTCGGCGGGATCGCCGCCTTCAAATGGATCAACGGCCCTGCCGGGCTGGAGCTCGGCACCGGCCCCGACGCGGTGCCGGCGCAGCTGCCGCCGGTCGATTTCGAACTCGGGGTGATCGCCGGGGACCTGTCGCTGAACCCTATCTACTCGGCGCTGATCGAGGGGCCGAACGACGGCAAGGTCTCGGTCGCCTCGACCCGGTGCGAAGGGATGACCGATCACATCGTGCTGCCGGTCTCGCACAGTTTCATGATGAACAACCGCAGGGTGATCGCCCAGGTGCTGACCTTTCTGGCCACCGGCCGGTTCAGCCATGATCCGGAGCAGCCGGAGGGGCGCTGAGCGCCCTCGACTCAATCCTCGGGCCGCAGCACCCGCATCCCGAGCCGCGCGACATGGGCATCGCACAGCGCCAGCGCCTCGGCGCCCAGCCGCTGGTGCCGGGGATAGCGGGGCGCGGCGCGGTCGGCCAGCAGCGGCGCCTCCCATCCCGCCGTCGTCTCGAAGAACCGGGCCACGCCCCCGATGCCGAATTCGGCCAGATAGCCCGCGACCACCACATCCAGATAGCTTTGCAGGATCGGTCGCGGTGCGGTGGCGGGCGGGTGCTTGTCGGGCGGGATCGAGAAGATCACCAGCCCGTCGGCCCCGACCACCGGATCATAGGCGGCCTCGCGCTGCATCAGTGCCGGACGGTCGGCCTCGGCCACGGGCAGCACCAGGCCTTCGATCTCCGAATCGATCTGTGGCAGGGCGGTCAGCACCGCGACAGGGCGATGCGCCAGATGCACCCATTGCCGGCGCCAGCCGCGGATCCGGAGCGGCGCGGTCGGCGCATGGTCATGCGTGCCCCGATGCACGAGGGAACCATAGCCGAACACTCGAAACTGGCCCATCTCCGTCCTCCGATCCCCGGTCCGGCGCCCGGCCACCGGCGCCTCGGCCCGACCATGCCGATCCCTGCCCGGATGGCAAGCCCGGGCCGGGGTCGCCCCGTCCCCCGCCCCGCGGGCGGCGCCATCCTGCTTCATCTTCCAAATATCCCCGCCGGAGGCTCCGACCGCCCGGCCGGGCGCGGCGGGCCGGGCGGCGCGCGATCGCGGGCGCCTCGCCGGGGCAAACCGCCGCTTCCTGGCCCCGCGGTGTTCATGCCACCTTGCCTGAGCGCGACGGATCGCCTAGCGTCTGCGGCACCGGCGCCGGGAGAATCTGGCCCCCGGGCCAGTGCCGAAGGAGAAACCGCCCCGGTAAACTCTCAGGCCAAAGGACCGCGCCGGCAACAGACTCTGGAGAGAGGCGCCGAAACGGGCGCCCGCCGAAGGGATAACGATCTCAGGCGCACGGGACAGAGGGGGCATCGGATCGGACCCGGTGGGGGTTCGGGAACGGTGTCGGGTCCGCCCGACCGTGAGAACGGAGTGGGAATGGACGAGACGCTGCTGCAAACGCCGCTATACGATCTGCATCTTGAACTGGGCGCCAAGATGGTGCCTTTCGCGGGCTATGCGATGCCGGTGCAATACCCTGCCGGGGTGATGGCCGAACATCTGCACACCCGGGCCCGGGCCGGATTGTTCGACGTCAGCCACATGGGTCAGGTGATCCTGCGCGGCGCCGAACCGGCGGCGGCGCTGGAAAGGCTGGTGCCGGTGGACGTGATCGGGCTCAGGGAAGGCCGCCAGCGTTACGGGCTCTTCACAGCGCCCGAGGGCGGAATCCTGGACGACCTGATGATCGCCAATCGCGGCGACCACCTGTTCCTGGTCGTCAACGCCGCCTGCAAGGCCGCCGACGTGGCGCATATGCGGGCCGGGCTGCCCGGCGTGACGGTCGAGTATCTCGAGGACCGCGCCCTGCTGGCGTTGCAGGGCCCCGGGGCCGAGGCGGCGCTGGAACCGCTGGTGCCGGGCGTGGCGGCGATGAAGTTCATGGATGTGGCGATCTTCGGCGACATCTGGGTCTCGCGCTCGGGCTATACCGGCGAGGACGGCTACGAGATCTCTGTTCCGGCCGCGCAGGCCACCGGTTTCGCCCGCAAGCTGCTGGCCGCCGAGGGGGTGATGCCGATCGGGCTGGGGGCGCGGGATTCGCTGCGGCTCGAGGCCGGGCTCTGCCTCTATGGCAACGACATCGACACCGGCACCACGCCGGTCGAGGCGGCGCTCGAATGGGCGGTGCAGAAGGTTCGCCGCAGCGGCGGCGCGCGTGCCGGCGGCTTTCCCGGCGCCGAGCGTATCCTGCCCGAATTCGAGACCGGCGCCCCGCGTCGCCGCGTCGGCCTGCTGCCGGAAGGCCGCGCCCCGATGCGCGCCGGCACCGCGATCTTTGCCGCCGAGAGCGGGGGCGAGCCGATCGGGGCGGTGACGTCGGGGGCCTATGGGCCTTCGATCGAGCGGCCGATGTCCATGGGCTATGTCACATCCGCGCATGCCGCAGAGGGCACTGCGCTCTGGGGCGAGGTGCGCGGCAGGCGTCTGCCGGTCACCGTCGCACCGCTTCCTTTCCGACCCGCCACCTACAAACGCTGAAGGCTGATTGCATGAAATACACCGAAGAACACGAATGGCTCGACCTCGACGGCGACGTCGTCACCGTCGGAATCACCGAACATGCCTCGGAGCAGTTGGGCGACATCGTCTTCGTCGATCTGCCGAGCGAGGGCACGACGGTCGCCCGGGGCGACGAATGCGTGGTGATCGAGAGCGTCAAGGCGGCCTCGGACGTGCTGGCGCCGCTGGATGGCGAGATCGTCGAGGTCAACGAGGCGCTGACCGACAACCCCGGCATGGTCAACGAGGACCCGCTGAACGACGGCTGGATGTTCCGGATGAAGATCGCCGATCCCTCGGCCCTGGACGAGTTCATGGACGAGGCCAAATACAAGGAATTCATCGACTGAGGGCCGCCGTCCCCATGGGGACGGGGGGTCAAGTTGCTGAAATTCCCGCATTTTCGCCGGGGACGCCGAACATGGTTAAGGGGAGGTTACGATGAGGCCCTGCGCAATCGCCTCACCCCGGGCCGCTGCCGAACCGGGACGGGGCCGGAGCGCCGGAGACCGGAGCGGTGGCGGCGGCATGAGAGGCCGGAGCCTCCGGCGGGAGTATTTGAGACCCGCAGATGCAGGGCCGGGCAGGGGGCGGCGCGCTGCGCCCGCGCCGCATCGCCGCCGATCCGCCGGCCCGCGCGCCGGGCGCAGCAACGGCGCATGGCCCGGAACAGGCCCCTCCCGGGGCCTGCCACCTTTCCTTCCGAGCGATCCGGAAGGCTCGCTGTTCAACATTCTGTCCCAGATCCGAGGACCCCATGACCTTCACGCCGACCGACTACGACCCCTATGATTTCGCCAATCGACGCCATGTCGGCCCCTCGCCCAGCGAGATGGCCGAGATGTTCGCGACCCTGGGCGTGGATTCGCTGGATCAGCTGATCGACGAGACCATCCCGGCCAGCCTGCGCCAGAAGGAACCGCTCGATTTCGGCGCCCCGCTGAGCGAGCGGGAACTGCTCTGGCAGATGCGCCAGGTGGCGAAGAAGAACCAGGTCATGACGACGATGATCGGGCAGGGGTTCCACGGCACGGTGACGCCGCCGGCGATCCAGCGCAACATCCTGGAAAACCCGGCCTGGTACACCGCCTACACGCCCTATCAGCCCGAGATCAGCCAGGGCCGGCTGGAAGCGTTGCTGAACTTCCAGACCATGGTCGGCGACCTGACCGGGATGGATATCGCCAATGCCTCGCTGCTGGACGAGGCGACGGCGGCGGCCGAGGCGATGGCGATGGCGCGGCGGGTGTCGAAATCGAAGGCGACCGGCTTCTTCGTCGATGCCGGCTGCCATCCGCAGAACATCGCGGTGATGCGGACCCGGGCCGAGCCGCTGGGCATCGAGCTGATCGTCGGGGAGCCCGCGGAGATGGACCCGGCGCAGGTCTTTGGCGGCATCTTCCAGTATCCGGGCACCTACGGGGTGCTGGCCGATTTCACCGACAGGATCGCGGCGCTGCACGAGACCGGCGGGCTGGGCATCGTGATCGCCGATCCGCTGGCGCTGTGCCTGCTGAAGGAACCGGGCGCGATGGGCGCCGACATCGCGGTCGGCTCGACGCAGCGGTTCGGCGTGCCGATGGGCTATGGCGGCCCCTCCGCCGCCTACATGGCCTGCAGGGACGGGCTGAAGCGGGCGATGCCGGGGCGGCTGGTCGGGGTCTCGGTCGATGCGCGCGGCAACAAGGCCTACCGGCTGGCGCTGCAGACCCGCGAGCAGCATATCCGCCGCGAGAAGGCGACCTCGAATGTCTGCACCGCGCAGGCGCTTCTGGCGGTCATGGCCAGCATGTATGCGGTGTTCCACGGCCCCGAGGGGCTGCGGGCGATCGCGCAGCGGGTGCATCAGAAGACGGCGCGGCTGGCCAACGGGCTGGAGAGCGGCGGCTACAAGGTCGAACCGGCAGAGTTCTTCGACAGTTTCACGGTCGAGGTCGGGCCGCTGCAGGGCGCGATCATGGATGCCGGGCGGCGCGAATCGATCAACTTCCGCAGGATCGGCGACAGCCGGATCGGGATCACCCTGGACGAGACCACGCGGGGCGAGACGCTGGAGGCGGTCTGGCGGGCCTTCGGGCTGGACCTGGCGCGCGGAAACGTTCCGGACGCGCCGCGGCTGCCCGGGGCGCTGCTGCGCGAGAGCGACTATCTGACCCATCCGGTGTTCCACATGAACCGGGCCGAGACCGAGATGATGCGCTACATGCGCCGGCTCTCGGACCGCGATCTGGCGCTGGACCGGGCAATGATCCCGCTGGGCTCCTGCACGATGAAGCTGAACGCGGCGGCCGAGATGATGCCGATCACCTGGCCGGAATTCTCGAACATGCATCCCTTCGCCCCGGCCGAGCAGGCCGAAGGCTATGCCGAGATGTTCCGCGACCTGTCGGACAAGCTCTGCGCGATCACCGGCTATGACGCGTTCTCGCTGCAGCCCAATTCCGGGGCGCAGGGCGAGTTCGCCGGGCTGCTGACCATTGCCGCCTATCACCGGGCGCGGGGCGAAGCGGACCGCGACATCTGCCTGATCCCGACCTCGGCGCATGGCACCAACCCGGCCTCGGCACATATGGCCGGAATGCAGGTGGTGGTGGTGAAATCGACCGCGACCGGCGACGTGGACCTGGAGGATTTCGCCGCCAAGGCCGAAGCCGCGGGCACCCGGCTGGCGGCCTGCATGATCACCTATCCCTCGACCCATGGCGTCTTCGAGGACACGGTGACGGAGGTCTGCCGGATCACCCATGCCCATGGCGGCCAGGTCTATATCGACGGGGCCAACATGAACGCGATGGTCGGGCTGGTGCGGCCCGGCGACCTGGGCGGCGATGTCAGCCACCTGAACCTGCACAAGACCTTCTGCATCCCGCATGGCGGCGGCGGGCCGGGCATGGGGCCGATCGGGGTCAAGGCGCATCTGGCACCGCATCTGCCGGGCCATCTGGTGACCGGCGGCGCGGAGGGGCCGGTGGCCTCGGCGCCCTGGGGCTCGGCCTCGATCCTGCCGATCTCCTGGGCCTATGTGCTGATGATGGGCGGCGAGGGGCTGACCCAGGCGACGCGGGTGGCGATCCTGAACGCCAACTACATCGCGGCGCGGCTGAAGGATGCCTTCCCGGTCCTGTTCACCGGCAGCCGGGGCCGGGTGGCGCATGAATGCATCCTGGACGTGCGGCCCTTCGAGGCGGCGGGGATCACCGTGGACGATGTGGCCAAGCGGCTGATCGACAACGGCTTCCATGCGCCGACGATGAGCTTTCCGGTGCCCGGCACGCTGATGGTGGAGCCGACCGAGAGCGAGACCAAGGCCGAGCTGGACCGGTTCTGCGATGCGATGCTGGCGATCCGCGAGGAGATCCGCGACGTGGAAGAGGGCCGGATCGACGCCGGGAACAACCCGCTGAAGAATGCGCCGCATACGGTCGAGGACCTGGTCGGGGAATGGGACCGGCCCTACAGCCGCGAGACCGGCTGTTTCCCGGCCGGGGCGTTCCGGGTCGACAAGTACTGGCCGCCGGTGAACCGGGTGGACAATGTCTATGGCGACCGCAACCTGGTCTGCACCTGTCCGCCGGTCGAAAGCTATGCCGAGGCGGCCGAATAGCCGCTGACCGGCCCCCTGCGGCGTGATTGCCGCAGGGGGACCGGGGGGACGGTCTTGTGGCGCGGGCGGAAGTGACTACATTCGGAAAGACGAATGTACAGGAGCCTGCAATGGCCGATCGCCTGACCCTTGCCTGCCTGCAATGCGGGCAGAAGAACCGCACTGCCGCCGACCGGGTGGAGGCGGCGAAATGCGCGACATGCGGCGCCAAGCTGGTCACCGGCAAGGTGGCCGAGATCGATTCCCGGACCCTGGCCGCGGCACGGGGCGACGGGCTGCCGCTGCTGGTCGATTTCTGGGCCCCCTGGTGCGGGCCCTGCCGGCAGATGGCGCCCGAGTTCGCCAAGGCCGCCGAGGCGCTGAAGGGCCGGGTCCGCTTTGCCAAGATCGACACCGAGCGGTTTCCGCAGGTGTCGGCCCAGTTCGGCATCCGCGGGATCCCGCTGTTGATCCTGTTCCAGAACGGAAAGGAGCTGGACCGGCTGCCGGGCGCGCGTCCGGCCTCGGGGATCGTCGATTTCCTGCGTGGCAAGATAAAGCTCGCGGCATGAGCCACAGGCCTTGACACCGCCGGTGGCATAGGCCAAATCCCGCGCCTAACGGGGCCGTAGCTCAGATGGGAGAGCGCGTCGTTCGCAATGACGAGGTCAGGGGTTCGATCCCCCTCGGCTCCACCAATATCCCGACATATGGTACACATTTTCAATTGGTTACGAAAGCGCCCGCGGGGCGCTACCAACTTTCCTACCTAAATTGATCTTGTGTCGGGAAACGCCTTGTACCTCCCTCAATGAGGTGGTCCGCCGTTTTGTTTCGGAATACGGAGGATCAGAATGGCTGCGGTGCGACACAAGACCGAGGAAATTGTCACGAAGCTGAGTCAGGTTGAGGTACTTGTCGGCCAGGGAATGACGCGGGTGGATTCGATCCGCGAGGTTCGCATATCCGAGCAGACCGAATTCCGCTGGCGCAAGCAGTACGGCGGGATGGGAACCGAGCGACTCTGGGAACTCAAACGGCTTCAGGAAGAGAATAGGGGCTGGGGAAGGCCGTGTCGGAACTGACGCTGGACAAGCTGATCCTGGCGGAGGCGGCAAAGGGAAACTTCTGAGCCCCGCCCGCCGTCGGCTTCGCTGTTCCGGGTTTCTGTCTCATCTCCACTCCTTGGTGCTTACGATGAGCCAGAAACCCTCCGTTACAAAATCAACTCAGATGTCCCAGTGGCGCTGACGGGGGACAGCTTCGACACCTCGATGTTCCACGACAAGTCCCGGCGCACCGACCAGGCGGCCGTCGAGCGACGGATCAAGGAGATTTGCGAGACAGGCGTGCGCCATGGGTATCGCCCTGTGCATGTCCTGCTGCGCCGTGAGGGATGGGGGATCAACATGAAGAGGGCCCGCAGGATTTACAATGAGTCGGGCCTTCAGCTGCGGAACAGCGCCCCGAAGCGCCGGCTGAAGGCGAAGCTGCGGGAGGACCGCCAGGAAGCGGTTGGGCCGAACGAGGTCCGGGCGATGGACGTCGTGCACGACGAGCTAGACGCGGCGCATCCTGACCGTCGTGGACACCCATTCCCGGCTATGTCCGGCGGCCGATCCGCGGTTCCCCTGCCGGGGCGAGGAGGTCGCGCAGACGATGGAAAAGGTCTGCGGCAGGATCGGCGATCCGAAGACCATTCGCGTCGACAATGGCAGCGAGGTCATCTCCCGCGACCTCGATCTCTGGGCCTGTGCCCATGAGGTCACGCTGGATTTCTCGCGGCCCGGAAAGCCGACCGGCAACGGCTTCATCGAGGCGTTCAATTCGAAGCTCCGCTCCGAGTGCCTGAGCGCGCACTGGTTCATGAGCCTTGCCGACGCCCGCGAAAATCTGGAAGATCGGCGCAGACACCACAACGAGGACCGACCCCACAGCGCGATCGGATACAACGTCCCGATTGTCCTGCATTATCCCGATGACGTCCCCGGCCCGTCATCGTGAGACAGCCGGGAAAACCCAGCTTCCGGCGGTCCGGGGGTGGGGCTTGGCTTGGTGTAGGGACTAGGCGGAGGGCTGTTCGCGGCTATTGCAGATGGAACGAAGACTCTCTGATTTGTTGGTCCATGCCTACGGTTCGGTCTTGAGTGAGAGGCGTTGGCCTAACCTGCTAGATCATTTGGTCAGCTTCTTCGATGCCCGTGCGGCAGTCCTGGTGATACAGGAGCACGCGACTGACTTTGAAGGCTTCGATGCGGCGAGTGCGGTGTACAGGGATGATCCGACCAACACGTACTCGTATTACCTTGAAAATCTGGCACATCACGAGGCACCGGCTTGGTCAAAGCTTACCGAGAAGGGGCCGGCCGAGGTCTATTTCGATACCGAACTCGGACCTGCCGCTGAAGCGCTTGACGCGCAAGACCACTATCGTTTCGCGCGCGTACATTTCGGAATCCGCAGGCGTATTGCGTTCAGGTTAAATGATACTCGCGGTTGGTTTGACGCCATAGCGCTAGCCTACGGTTCAAATCAACGTTCGGTCCCAAGCTCCGTCGTGCCGCTAGTCAGGAGTGTTTCCCCTCATCTTGCGCGGGCGCTGGAATTGACCCGCACGTTTTCGATGCTGCGCACGCGATACAATGCCGTGGTGGCGGCGCTGGATCGCTTCGGGATCGGTGTTGCCATCGCGCTGCCTTCGGGACAGGTCTTGGTCTCCAACGCTGAGGCCAACCGGATATTTGAGGAAAGTGGTGTCATCCGTCTCGGAGCACAGCTGCAGGTGGCGTGTAGGGATCCGGAAATGGATAGCCGTTTGCGGGCTTCCATTGAGCGCAACGCTGCTACGGCTGCCGGGGAAAGCCAACTACTGGACTCACCAATACGGTTGGAACGCGGAGGGTCGACCAACGATATACTGATCGATGTTGCGCCCGTAAAGGACGCTACTTCAGAGATCGAACGAGACCTGAGCGGAGCCCTTGTTTTCCTGATCGACACCGCGCGTCCCCCCCCACTGGATCAGGCGCGCTTCGCTTCCCTGTACGGTTTGACTTCCGCCGAGGCGGAAGTTCTCAGTGAGCTCATTTGTGGTCGTACGACGCCGGAAATCGCGGAAATCCGATCGACCAGCGTCAATACCGCGCGCAATCAGGTTCAGGCTGTACTTGGCAAGACGTGTTGCAAGACGCGCGGCCAAGTCCTGCAACTCATGGTCAAGACCATGCCGCCGATCACTGGATCGTAGCCCGTCGGGCAACCGACGCCGCGAAAATGTGAACGAATGGCAAGGCGCGACGCTTGCAGCATCGGGCACGGCCAATAGCCGTCCACATAGCTCATATGCATCATGACAGATCTGCATCGGTTTCCCTACCTTTTGAGAGCGTGATTGGGGAAAGAGCCATGGCATACGATCCATTTTCCGGTGCCCTACCCGATTTCTTCAACAATGGTACCCGGGATTTGCTTGATCGTTGGTCACCGCTGACGAAGTGGATGAACGAACGAGCAAAGGCGGGTGTCGATCCATACACACGTTCGACTGCGTCGCGAATATGCCCTCGGATCGAAGCGCGCAGCCGGACGGGCCAAGTCGTTCGTGGGGTGAACTTCGCCTCACAGGACTACCTGTCGCTCGCTTCGCATCCAAGAGTGATCGACGCCGCATCGCAGGCGGCCCGTGACCTTGGTGTTCACTCGGCAGGCTCAGTTGCATTGATGGGTCTGACAGAAAAAACTCTCGAACTCGAACTCGAACGCCGCATCGCCGAGTTCGTGGCAACTGCAGACGCGATCGTATTCCCCACCGGTTGGGGGGCAGGCTACGGAGTCATCAAGACTCTGATCCAACCGTCGGATCATGTTGTGATCGACGTCCTCGCTCATGCCTGCCTTCAGGAAGGTGCTGCCAATTCGACTGACAACGTGCACCGATTCCAACATTGCAGCGCCGACGGCGTCGAGAAAAAGCTTCGCCGGATCAGGCGGAACGATCCTGATGCCGGTATTCTCGTGGTGACCGAGTCCGTGTTCAGCATGGATAGTGATACACCGGATATTGCAACGCTGCAGGGACTGGCCGACGAATACGGGGCGACCTTGCTGGTGGATGTTGCCCATGATCTCGGGGCAATGGGACCGACCGGTCGTGGCCAACTTGAACTGCAAGGAATGCTGGGGAAAGTCGGTCTCGTAATGGGGTCGTTCTCGAAGACGTTCGCATCAAACGGTGGTTTCGTCGCCTGTAACCACCCGGCGCTAAAGCTTGCGCTGCGCCTGTCCTCAGGGCCATCGACATTCTCAAATGCCATCTCGCCGATGCAGGCTGCGGTCGTCCTAGAGTGTCTGGATATAATATCCGGGCCGGAAGGTGAAACTTTGCGCAGCCAATTGGCTGAGAACATCACCCGGGTGCGACGCAGTATGCTCAACGTGGGATTGGATGTCTTGGGAACGCCGTCTCCAATCGTCCCCGTGATTCTGGGCGATAATCGGAAGTCGCGACTTGTGACTTCACGTGCCCTTTCTGATGGGCTGCTGGTGAACCTTGTCGAATTCCCCGCGGTAGCCCGAAACGCTTGCCGGTGGCGCCTTCAAGTCATGGCCGGACACGAAGCGGAAGACATCGACCGATTGGCTTCGATAACCAGTGAGGTTGTCGCATGGGCGAGCGCGGAGTCGCGGCCGCTGGTGACGACCAGTGCAGCCGACGATTTTCTATGAAACAGGAACATGTTGCCATTGCAGAACCGCGCGCGCGCCAAGTCGCTTCACAGCCGGTTCCGGCTATCTGGAACTGCCTGAACGAGGTCATCCGGTCTCGTCACTCGATACGCGCGTATCGCGACAAACCAGTGACTGCAGGCGTTATCAGAGAGATCCTGGAGACATCCTCGTACGCCCCGTCTGGTGCGAATGCTCAGCCCTGGCGCGTCCATCTCTTGGGACAGTCGGCCATACATAGAGTCGAGCAGGCCGTCATCGCTACGGAAGTGCCTCCCCACAGAGCTGTCTCAGAAAATTTCAAATACTACCCGGACCGCTTCTTGGAGCCCTATAAGTCCCGACGCAGTGAAATTGGGGCGGCCCTGTATCAAACGTTGGGTATTGGCAGACGCGATGTGCAACGCATGCGCTCGCAGTTCATGAAGAACTATAGATTCTTCGGCGCGCCAGTCGGTTTGATCGTGACAATGAGTCGCCACTTGGAAACCGGCATGTTTCTCGACCTGGGCATGTTCCTGCAAAATGTCATGCTGTGCGCTCGGGCAAAGGGACTTGATACCTGTGTGCAAGCCGCTTTCGCTCCATATGATCAGGCCATCAGGAACGCGATCCCGATCCCGGAGGATGAGTTCGTCGTCTGCGGGATGGCGGTTGGTCATAGAGATCCAGCATCCCTGGAGAACCGATTGCAAAGTCCCCGTGCCCCGCTTGAGAGTTGGCTCACCTCGCATGTGGAAAACGCCGAAGAGAGCATTTGCGATCTCCAAACCGGAAAGAGGTGAGACCGGTATGCCCAAAAGTGCGTGTGCCAAGTTGGTGCAGAACATCAACGGAATTGATGTCAGGCTTGGGCAGAACTTGCCTAGAAAGTTTACCATGGGTGGAAGGCTGCAGCCATTCGAGCTTGCGCGAATCGAGGCAAGAAATGGCGACCGGCAGCTGAGTCTTTTGGGGCAACTGTCTCCACCATCACCACCGCGATTCCAACTCACTCTACCTGACCTTTCAGAGTTTTTCCTTGCCGGGATTCACCTTTGGCGGCGTGGGTTTTTTGGGCTTCGCGGCGGAAGAGATGCGCAATGAGGTCTTGGGAGGAGATGTGACGTGAACAACAGATTCGACAATGGTCCGAAATTGGAAACCGCCACAGCTGCGCTCACTTGGAATGTTGCTGACCATCAATCCGGCAAAGGGCAATACTTTTCCGACCGATACGCAGCCCTCGCGCAGGACGTTGAGCGGGCCAGTGACGCGGGTGTCTGGCAGTATTTCCGGACGCACAGGGCAAAGGTAGGCCGGAACATAGAGGTCGAGGATGAGGGGGGACGCTGCTTCACGGGGGTGAATGGCGCATCACAGGATTATCTAGGGCTCTCGAACGACCCGCGCGTGGTCGAGGCATCGATCGATGCAATCCGAAAGTATGGTGCACATAGTGCAGGTTCAGCACCGATGGGCGGAAAAACGGATCTAGCCCGCGCCGTCGAAGCCCGGATTTCCGATATTCTTGGTATTCCGCATGTCTGCCTGTTCCCGACCGGGTGGGCCGCTGGCTATGGAATTATCAAGGGACTTGTTCGTCCCCATGATCATATCGTCATTGACGCACTTGGACACAATTGCCTGCAACATGGTGCGCATGCGGCGACGGGCAATGTCCACCAGTTTATTCACAATGATATGCGCAGTCTGGAAAAGAGACTGGACCGGATCCGTCGAAGCGAGCCGGAGGCAGCGATCTTGGTCGTCACCGAGGCTCTTTTTTCCATGGACTCTGACTGTCCGGATTTCTTTGAGCTCATCGAATTAAAGAACAAGTATGGCGCGATGGTCCTGTTGGACATTGCCCATGATTTCGGCTGTTTGGGCCCCAAGGGACGGGGCTTGTTGACCGATCACTGCAGCTACAGCGACATCGACTATGTCATCGGTTCCTTCAGCAAGACATTCGCTTCAATCGGCGGTTTCTTCGCCTCCAATGATCTAGCTAGCCTCAGGGGAGTCCAGGGGTTCTCGGGGTCATACACCTTCTCAAACTACCCGATTCCGGCCCAACTCGGAGCGGTTGATGCGGCTCTCGCCATTGTGTTCTCCGACGAGGGGGAAGACCTGCGTGCCTCGGTGATCGCCAACACCCGACGGCTTCGAGATGCGCTTGGTGCAGGCAACGTCGAAACGCTCGGAGTCGCATCGGCCATGACGATCATAGTTGCAGGAAGTGAGGCCCGGGCGAGGCTCGCGTATCGACGTACCTTGGAGCAAGGAGTTGTCGTCAATTGTATTGAATTTCCGGCTGTACGCAGAGGGGAAGCCCGGTTTCGCGTTCAACTGACCCCGCATCACTCGAAGAATGAAATCGCGATGATCGCTAAGGCCATCATGACCGGGCTGCAGGATGCTAGCCGCGTCGCAACGCGTGGTGTAGCTTCCATCGCCGGCGCGAGCTGAGCTGATCCCCGCGAAGCACCGTCGAAAACCGCGCTGGTCGCTTGGCGGTCATGGATGTTTTCCGGCTAAGGTCTGGTTTTCGGACCAACCGTTTACCCGGCAGATCAACCATGACCAAGGATACGATATCAGTCACAGCGGCAGTGTCGGAGCGACGGAGCTTGAGGCAGGCAGGTCGACCGCATAGCGTGGGCGCATGAACAAACGCAGCCCGTTCCGGTACTTCCGCAGCAGCCCTGAGGTCATCCGCCTGGCGGTTTCGATGTATGTCCGTTTTCCATTGTCGCTCCGCAACGTCGAGGACCTTCTGCACGAACGCGGCATAGACGTCAGCCACGAGACGGTACGGTTTTGGTGGAATCGCTTCGGCCCGATGTTTGCCGCTGAACTTCTCCGGAAACGGGCCCAGGGAATGCGCTCGGGCGGTCACTGGAAATGGCACCTGGATGAGGTTTTCGTGAAAATCAACGGCGATCTGCACTATCTCTGGCGGGCGGTGGATCACGAAGGAGAGGCGCTCGAATGCTTCGTGACGAATACGCGCGACAAGAAAGCCGCATTGAAATTCATCAAGAAATCGCTGAAGCGCCACGGCCGTGCCGACGAGATTGTGACCGACCGCATGCGATCATACGGCGCGGCACTGCGCGACCTCGGAATCGCCGATCGCCAGGAAAACGGTCGCTGGAAGAACAACCGCGCAGAGAATTCGCACCAGCCGTTTCGAAGGCGGGAGCGGGCGATGTTGCGCTTCCGGCAGATGCGAAGTTTGCAGAAATTCGCCGCCGTCCACGCCTCGGTCCATAACGATTTCAATCAGGAGCGCACACTCTACAGCCGATCGAATTTCAAGGCCAATCGTACTGCCGCTCTCGTTGAGTGGCGCGGGCTTTGCGCCGAATAAAGGGCAGTCTCACTGTCCTGGCGGAGACCGGTTCGCATTAGTCTGCCAGCACCGTCATGCGAGAGCAGGCGCGCGCCTGCGGTCGATGGTACACACAGCCGCAGCTTTGGCTCCAACATCGGTCGTGCGCTTGGTTGACGCCGCGTGCTGTTTCACCCTGCGCAATTCGGGCTGGCCTCAGAATGGTCCCGCCTGGTTGATCTGGGTCGTCGCCATCTCGACAGTCATCGGCCGCTTTGGAACCCGGGCTCATTTCGCGTAATATTTCAATCATGGGCTACGTTACTTCATTATTCGCGCGAAAGATGGTCGCCGCGGCGGGTGGTGAAGTCGACGCGGCCGCTTTGCTCTCATCGGTCGGTCTCGATGCGGAAGGCCCGTGGGATCCGAGGGCGATGATCCCAGCCGACCCCTATTATGACATGCTGGAAAGAATCGCTGCGCAGATCGATGCGACCGATCTTTCGGTGCGCGTTGGTGCGTCCATGCGGCTAAATGAATACGGCGCGCTGGGATTGGCCTTCAAGGCGGCGACAACTCTGGGCGGGTCGTTTCAGCGCGTGGAGCGTTATGCCCGGCTCTGGACTAGTGTCGTTGAATACGAGCTGCGCCCTGATCCGCGCGGCACGCTGTTCATTCTGCACCGGTCCGGCGAACGGCGGCTGGGCCTTCGGCTGTCGAACGAGGCGACGCTGGCGAGCGCCTTGTCGATAGCGAGGCAGGTCTGCCCGGTGCCCGTCGCGCCCCTGGAGGTGCTTGTCCAACATCCGGCTCCCAAGTCCACTGCCTCTCATGCCGACTATTTCGGCTGTCACATTAGGTTCGGCGCGAATGTCGATGCACTTCTGTTCTCGCCTGAGACGCTGGCGCAGCCGAACATCCTTGGCGACGAGGGGATTTCTCGTTACCTGATCTCACATCTTGATGCCGAACTGGCGGAGATTTCCGAGGAGGCTCCGCTGGTCGCCCGCGCCAAGGACACCATCGCACAGGCGCTCAGCGAGGGTACGCCCAGAATGGCGGACATCGCGCGTGCCCTCGGCTTGAGCGCGCGTTCGTTTCATCGGCGTCTGTCGGAACATGGGATGAGCTTCCAGACCCTGACCGAGGACACCCGCCGCGACCTCGCCGAGGGGCTCTTGAGCGACGAAAACCATTCCCTTGCCGAGATCGCGTTCCTGACTGGTTTTTCGGAACAGAGCTCGTTTACACGGGCTTTCAAGCGTTGGGTGGGTACGACGCCGGCGAGCTACCGCAAGGATCGCATGAGCCGTTGACGCCGCTTTGGCGACGGCGGTCAAAACGGTGGCAAGTCCGGTCAATACCGCGCTTTGCCCCTGCAGCTATCCCTTGGCCATTACTTCTCGCCAAGGAGCAGTATCCATGCAAACGAAACCCATTCTCGTCATCGGCGCCACCGGCAAGACCGGAAGCCGCGTTGCCACCAGCCTCGAAGCCAAAGGCCACGTCGTGCGCCGCGGCTCGCGCAGCGCCGCGACGCCCTTCGATTGGGAGGCGCCCGAGACCTGGGCGCCGGCCCTGAGCGGCGCCCGAGCGGCCTATGTCACCTACTTCCCCGATCTCGCGTTTCCCGGCGCGGTCGAAAAGCTCGAGTCTCTTGTCGAGACGGCGAAGGACGTCGGCGTCGAGCACCTCGTCCTGTTGTCGGGACGGGGCGAGCATCACGCCAGGCTCGGCGAAGAGGTCGTGCGCAATTCGGGCGTCGATTTCACCATCGTCCGCGCCGCATGGTTCGCGCAGAACTTCTCCGAGGGCTATCTGCGCGATCCGGTCTTGGCCGGGGTCCTTCCGATGCCCGGTGGCGTTGTCGCCGAGCCCATCGTCGACGTTGACGACATCGCCGATGTCGCCGTCGCGGCGCTGACCGAGCACGGACACAAGGGCGAACTCTACGAGGTGACGGGGCCACGGCTGATGACCTTCTCGGAAATGGCGGGTGAACTCTCGCGCGCCACCGGCCGCGAGATCCGGCATGTCCCGATCAGCTTCGAGGAGTTCCACGGGAACATCGCCGAAGCTGGCGGCACCTTCGTTGCCGACGTCTTCACCGCCATTGCCCGCGAAACGCTGGACGGGCGCAATGCCCACACTACCGACGGCGTGATGCGCGCGCTCGGCCGGGCTCCCCGCGACTTTGCGGATTTCGCCCGGACCGCCGCCGAAACCGGCGCCTGGACAAGCGCCGCCTGACACCGCCCAAGAAAGGATAATGACATGAAACCCACCCTTTTCGAGAAGATCGCGCTAGGTCTCTCCGGCCTCACCGCGCTCACCATCGGCGCTTCCATCCTGTCCGTGCCGCATGCCTTCTACGCCAGCTACGGCATCACGCTGGGCGAAGATGCCAGCCTGCTCAGCGAGTTGCGCGCCCCCGGCGCCGGGCTCGCTGGCTTCGGCCTCGTGATGCTGCTCGGCATCTGGCGGACCGCGATCCTGCCCGCCTCCATGGCGACTGCCCTGACCGTCTTCATCGCCTTCCCGGCCGGGCGGCTGGTCGGGCTTGCAGTTGACGGGATGCCGGCCGGCAATGTCATCGGCGCCCTCTTTGCGGAACTGTTCATCGCCGCGCTCTGCCTCACGGCTTTCCGCCGCCGCCTTTGGAATCCGGCACCCGGTTTCTCAACAACACAGCCTGCACGTTGAGCCTGCCGCGGCGGCTTGGCCCTCGATGTCCTGCCAACGACCTCATCAGCACCGCGCCTTCGCCATCGCAAACTGGCTTTTCCAATGGAGAAACCCATGTTGTCCGAGCTCTTCGAAACAACACTTGTCGCTGCCACCTTGGCCACGGGCCTTGTCGCCGGCGTGTTTCTCGCGTTCTCAGACTTCGTGATGCGCGGCCTCGGCCGCGCGCAGCCCGCGGCCGGGATCGAGGCGATGCAATGGATCAACCGCGAGGTCTATCGCTCGCTGTTCATGGTCCTGCTGATCGGCATGAGCATCGCCTCGCTCGGCCTCGCGGTTCTGGGCGCCGTGCTGATCGGTGGCACCGTGGCCTATTGGCTGGCGGCGGCCGGAACGCTCTACGTGCTCGGCGTGATGGCTGTGACCGGTAGCCGGAACGTGCCGATGAACAAACGCCTAGACCATGTCGAGCACAGGAGCGCGCACGCGCAGGACTGCTGGAACACCTACCTGCGCGACTGGACCCGTTGGAACCACCTGCGCTGGGCAACGGCTTTGGCCGCCTCCGTCTGCTATCTCGGGGCAGCCCTCACGTTGGCTGGAACTGCATGATCCACAGGGGGCCCGCAGTACTTCAACACAGGCGGTCCTCCCGCCGGTAGCGACGCCACCCACCTTCCATCAACACGAAATGAAAATCGCATGTTCAGCCTGCTCAAACCCAATCCGGAAGCCCGGCCAAAGCGCCGCAAACAGCACCGCCTGCCGCGGCACCTGCCGCCACATCTGATGCAGGGCACCGGCTTCGAGAGCTGGCCCGAAATGTCGTGCCAAGCTTCGAATTTCCTACGTCATATCTGATGTTCCACAGTAAGGATGTGACCCATGTCTGAAAATGTACTGAAGATGCGCCCCGCGCAGGCGGCCGATCTTCCAGCCATCGTTGCGATGCTCGCCGACGATCCCCTCGGCGCAACTCGGGAAGAGTTGCGAGAACCGCTCCCCGATGCCTACCTGGCGGCCTTCGCCGCCATATCTGACGATTCAAACCAGATGCTTGCCGTGGCCGAACGTGACGGTGTCGTGGTCGGCACGCTGCAACTCAGTTTCCTGCCCGGGCTCGCCCGAAAAGGCGCCTGGCGGGGACAGATCGAGGCTGTGCGCGTGGCGGCAAGCGCGCGCGGCATTGGTCTGGGAAAGTCGATGTTCGGCTGGGCGATCGAAGAATGCCGACAGCGAGGCTGTGATCTAATTCAACTCACATCGGATAATGCACGCCCGAACGCACACCGGTTCTATGCTTCCCTTGGCTTCGTGGCTTCCCACGCGGGGTTCAAACTCACCCTCTGATCTCGCATCGGCCGGAGATTTGGTTGTAAATCTCCAATATCGTATCGGGAGCGCGAGAACGAAAGGTTGCGGAAACATGCAGATCATGGCCTGCATTTATTGCTTGTTCATCCTCGGGGTCATCGCCTTTCAGATCGCCCTCATCATCGGCGCACCGTGGGGCCGGATCACTCAAGGCGGCCAGCATGAAGGAGCCTTGCCGCTGAAAGGGCGATTGGCGGCCGCGATATCAGTGGTTTTGCTGCTGGTTATGGCATTGGCGATCCTGTCTGCAGCCGGAGGATGGCCCGCGTGGCCGAAATGGATCGGTTGGGCCGCGGCCGCGCTGAACGGAGTCGTCATGGCGCTCAATTGGGCGACGCCGTCCTCAGCGGAACGCAAGCTCTGGGGGCCGATCACCAGCAGTATGTTCGCGCTGGCACTTGCCGTTGTCTTGTTCGCCTGAGGAACCGCGTGGGCGAGAGCGGCGCTGGATATCAAACCCAAATCGCGGTGGTCGGAGCGCGTCACAGAGCTATCTTCGAGTTCCAAAATGGAGCCAAACTCGCCCGTTGGCTCTGTCATACCAACGTGACTTGAGCCGGGAAGGGCGTCCGCCTGGCGTTGCCGGATTAGCAAACCCAGCCCCTTCAGGTACTTCAAGACGAGCCCCGAGATCATTCGTTTGGCGGTAAGGCTCCATGTCCAGTTTCCTCTTTCGCTCCGAAACGTCAAGGACCTGCTGCACGAGCGCGGGATCGAGATCGGCCACGAGACTGTCCGGTTTTGGTGGCACCGCTTTGGGCCGTTGTTCGCGGCGGAGATCCGAAAGCGCAGTGTTGAAGGGATGCGGTCGAGCTGATGGCGGTGGTATTTGGACGAGGTTTACTTGAAGATCAAAGCTCTTAGCCGCCGTCCTCGGCATATTATGGCGCACGGGTGCGGTGCGCTGAGCCGAACGGGTTCGTTGTCAGTTTGGTTGGGCTCGGCTGGAATTCGAACTACTTATAAAGTGAATAATATCAGCATTTTAGGTGCCGGAGAAGGTTCGCTGGCAGTACCCTTTCCTCCGCCACTTGCCTTTCAGAAACCGCTCTCCCGATCCGGCTCCCGCCGGATTTTTCCGTTGTTTTCGAGGGTTATGGGGGACGGGCTATTCACCATGCCCGGCGCGAGACGGCCCAAATCGTTCTCTCCGGGCAAAAGCTCTCTGAACCTGTTGACTGCGCCAGTTCAGTGAATTTTTTGCAAGCCATTGATTAAGTGCCAAAAATCTATAGTTCAACCTGAACACTTCGATGGCAGTGGCTCGCGGTGAGACAGGACCGCGGACTAACATTCGCCAGGAGCTCTTTGAACAGGCGGCGACGGACGATCTCGTAGCTTTTCTCCTGGCTGGTCGCCACGACGACTCCATGCGGCTGAAGGTCTGCTTCAGACACGCACGCATTTCCTAGCCGCTTTCGCCGCCGACCTCGATCTGTGAGGCGGGCAGCGAGGCCACCAGCAGCACGCCGGGGCTCGCCTTTATGGCCTCGGTCAGCGACTGCACGGAGGACAGGTTGGCATCGAACGACCCCGACGGCAGCCGCTCGACCTTGTAGATCAAGCGCAGGTACCTGTCCCTGAGGTCGTGGGATAAGTCTGTCCGGGGATAGGGGAAACCCGCCTAACAGCTGAATGAAACAGCAGGGTCGCTCGAAATTAGCCTGCGAAGCTAAACTTTCTTACCCAATCTGTCGCTGCGAATGGGGGCCACGCTGCCCTCACGATTGATCTCCAGAATCAGATCGGTGAGGGGATCGCCGTGTTTATTTGGGCCGCCGCGAAAGAGACCAACGTGCTCGCCAAGTTTGACCAGCGCGGCCACCTTGGGTTGAAGGCGGAGTCCTATGCGCCGAACTATAGATCGCGTTCCGCCGATGGTTTCTTTCTCGTGAATCTCATATGTCAGATTTGCCAATACACCGAAGTCGCCCTTTGCGACATTTCTTAAGTCGACCGAGGGCGCGCCATCTTTGTCGATTTCGAGAAAGTCGCCCAAGTTCGCGAATGCGATCTTGGCGAGTTCGCGGAGGACTTGATCCGCATCGATCCGAAGACGAGCGTTGCGCTGAGCGGTCAACTCGGAAATGCTGGCTTGAATGTCAGGTTTTGTCAGGAGTTCATGCGCTGTTTGACGTGCGGACGCAGCTGAATATCCTGCTCTTCGAGCAGCGGCCGCACCGTTCATGTCGATCAAAAACTCGCGGCAGAACAGTTCCCGCTTTGCTTGGATTCGCTCTACCATGCCATCAGTCCGATCGGCTGGTTCAAGTTGACCCTGCGAAAGCGTTCAAACGAATGGGAGCGCAGCTTGAGAGATTTCAACTTTTTCAAGTCGCGGTGGACTTCTAGCTCTGTCGCGACGGAGTTCACGCTCCCAAGCTGCTCGGGCCCAGTGCTGAAGGCCTCTAAGCGCCAGAGTTCTCTGCGTCGGTGGTTAGAAATCCTGGTGTCCTCCTGATCTTTGGTGACCGAAGTGACCGAAAGACAAATATCGGGCGTATGAAGCTTGCCTGCGCGTACGCTCGCGCGTGTAACGGATGATATGTAGCGCTCGGTCACTTCGGTCACTTCATATCAGCCTAAGGCCTCTCAGGCCCTTCGAGCTGCTAGTGCGATCCGGCTGGAACCCCCGCGATTTCAGTTCCTTAGCCAGCGTCCGAGATGTCCAGGAACCCAATCCCTGCCTCTCGCTCCATTCCTGAAAGCGAGCGTGCAGCGCGACATAGGAGCAGAACGCCTTCAGGTCGTTCTCGGTCTCCTCCGCCAAGAACTGTCCTAGGGTGTCCTCGTCGTCGAAGTATTCGGCCGATGCCGTTGCCACGTTGGCCGGCACGTCGAGCCCACCGTGCTGCCACTGCAGAGCACCCTCGATAGCCCATCGCAGGATGGCAGGTGCCTCAGACTTAAGCTTTTCTGCGAGGTTCTGGTCCCGTTTCTCGGGCGCGAATGTGACTTTGAAGGGGACCAGCACCACGCGAGATCGGATCGCTTCGTCGATGCCGCGGAAAGAAGGCTGGTTGTTTCCGGCGATCATCAGGGTGAACTGAGGGTCAAAGTCGAAGTAGTCCTGACGCATAAAGTTGGCGGTCATCCGATCGCCGCCCGTCATGTCTTTGATCACAGCCTCGTCCCAGTTCTTCCCTTTCGGCAGTTCGGATCCCACCACCAGGCGCGCGGCGTGCAGTCCTGCAATGACGGTCGAGTGT
>NZ_JANQDU010000008.1 GCF_024723735.1 Frigidibacter sp. ROC022 | reverse complement strand
AGACCGTGCGCACGGACACCCCGAACTCGGCGGCGATCTGCGCCACCGGACGACCTTCGGCGCGCCGGGCAACGATCAGCTCTCGACTATGGACGGTAAGACGGGCACCTTGATGCGGGTTGTTCATCCTTCGGGGTCCTCGGCTGTGGTTTGGCGATTGCAGCCTAACCCCGGATCGGATGAACAACCTACTGAGAGTTCACATCTAGGTCCCGCGAAACCGCAAATTGTCGCGGCTGAGATCCGAGACCTTCGACGCCCCCATCAGCCGCATGTCGCGGATCAGTTCGGCCTGCATCTGGCCCAGGGCCCGTTCGACCCCGGCCTGCCCGGCGGCAGCCAGCGGGAACAGGTAATAGCGCCCGGCCCCGACCGCCTTGGCCCCCAGGCTGAGCGCCTTCAGCACATGGCTGCCGCGCTGCACGCCACCGTCCATGATGACGTCGATCCTGTCGCCGACCGCATCGACGATCTCGGCCAGCTGGTCGAAGGCCGAGCGCGAGCCGTCAAGCTGCCTTCCGCCGTGATTCGACAGGATGATCCCGGTGCAGCCGATCTCGACCGCGCGGCGGGCATCCTCGACCGACATGATTCCCTTCAGGCAGAACTGCCCGCCCCAGTCGGCGACCATCCTGGCAACGTCATCCCAGGTCATGCCGGGATCGAGCATCTCGGTGAAATAGCGCCCGATCGACAGCGCACCGCCGCCCATGTCGACGTGGTCGTCAAGCTGCGGCAGGCGGAATTTCTCGTGGGTGACATAGTTGATCCCCCACATCGGCTTCATCGCGAACTGCGCCATGCCGGCCAGCGTCAGCCGGAACGGGATCGAGAAACCGGTGCGCAGGTCGCGCTCGCGATTGCCGCCGGTGATGCTGTCGACGGTCAGCATCATCACCTCGACTCCGGCGGTCTTGGCCCGCTCCATCATCGCCGCGTTCAGGCCCCGGTCCTTGTGGAAGTAGAACTGATAGACCTGCGGCGCGGTGCTCACCTCGCGGGCCGCCTCCAGGCTGACGGTGCCCAGCGAGGAGACCCCGAACATCGTCCCGTATGCGGCGGCGGCCTGCGCCACGGCCAGTTCGCCGTCATGGTGGAACAGCCGCTGCAGCGCGGTGGGCGAACAGTAGAAGGGCATCGCCAGCTTCTGCCCCATCACGGTGACCGAGAGATCCACATCGGTCACGCCGCGCAGCACGTTCGGCACCAGATCGACCGAGTCGAAGGCTTCGGTGTTGCGGGCCTTGGTCACCTCGTCATCGGCGGCGCCATCGATGTAGTCGAAGATCGGCCCGGGCAGGCGGCGGCGCGCCAGGCGGCGGAAATCATGGAAATTGTGGCAGTGCTTCAAGCGCATGGGCATCCTCCGGCTGCACGGTGATAGGCCCGTGTGGCCGCCGGGGGCAAGCCCCGGGCCCGGCCGCTAGAGCACCTTCTGCATCCGGACCGCCGGAAACTCGATCCCCGGCCGCAGCTGGATCAGGATCGGCCCGACCTCGCGGAAGCCCAGCGAGGCATAGAAGGGCACCGCCGTCAGGGTCGACTGGCAATCGAGAATCCGCGCCCCGGCGGCTTTCGCCTCGGCCAGGACATGGCCCATGAGCCGCCGCGCGATGCCCTGCCGGACCCGGCGGTGATCGGTGACCAGATGCCGGACATGCGCCATATGGGTCGGCGAGGCGCCACCCTGCGGCCCGCCCCAACTCCAGCCACCGGCGCCGACCGGTTCGCCGTCGCTCTCGACCAGATAGAAGCTTCCCGAGGCCAGCAGCCGCGGCTGCGCCCGGGCGATCAGCGGCAGCGCCATCACCAGCGTCGAGGGCGGGTAGTCCGCCTTCAGCAGGTTCGGATAGCTGCGCGAATAGAGTTGATCCAGCGCCGCCAGATCGGCGGGGGTGGTGCGGCGGAGGGTGAGGGTCTGCGTATCCATGATCTGTCCCGTTCGGTTCTCTGGGGTGAGGACACTGGCGGGGCGGAGATCGGGAAAGGAAAAGGCCGCGCCGGGGTCCCGGTGCGGCCTGTGTCTGCTACTGCGAAGGCGATCCTACTTGATCTTGCCTTCCTTGTATTCGACATGCTTGCGCACCACGGGGTCGTACTTTCGTACCGACATCTTTTCGGTCATGGTCCGGGCGTTCTTCTTGGTGACATAGAAATGCCCGGTCTCGGCGGTCGAGTTCAGGCGAATCTTGATGGTCGTCGGCTTGGCCATGATGGTCCCTTTCGTCGGCGGCGCGGCCCGTCGCGGGCGTCCGCCGGTCATATCTCTCGAAGCCCGCCTTTTAGCGATGCCCCCGGCACTGTCAACCCGGATTTCCGGCAATCCGCCCGGGGCGCGGGGCCGTTCAGTCCCCGAACAGCTCCAGCAGCGCCCGCGACAGGGTCGATTGCGGATCGAGAAGGGTCAGGATCACGTCGAAATGGTTGCGATCGGGGATTTCCAGCAGCCGAACCGAGACCCCTGCCCCGGCAAGCGCCTTTGCATAGACCCTGCTTTGACGATGAAAGCCGGCGGTCTCGCGCTCGGCCATGGCCAGGGTGACACGGCCGCCGGCGGGCAGGTGGCGCAGCGGGCTGAAGTCCGCGACCTCCTGTTCGGTCAGCTGCATCCATTCCTGCACATGGCTGGCCGCGATCGGTGCCAGTTCGAACAGCCCGCTGACCGGCAGCGCCCCGGCCACCGCATCTTCGGGCAGGTCATGCTGCTTCTGCCAGCCGGGCGACAGCAGCATCGCCGCCAGATGCCCGCCGGCCGAACTGCCGCCGACCACGATCCGGTTCCGGTCGATGCCGAGGCTTTCGGCATTGTGCCAGAGCCAGGCCAAGGCCTCGCGCAGCTCACCGACGATCCGGGTCATTCCGGCTGCGGGGGCGAGGCTGTAGTCGATGGCCGCCGTGGCGATCCCGTGTTCCGCCAGCATCGGCGCCATGAAGGCCGATTCGTTCTTCGACAGCGCCCGCCAGTAGCCGCCATGGATGAAGACGAACAGCGGCCGCGCCGCGCCCGGCGCGGTGCCGAACAGGTCGAGACAGGGCCCGCCCTCGCCGGCATAGGGCAGGTCCAGCCGGGTGCCGGGAAGCCGGCGCGCCGCCGCGCTTTCGCTGGCATAGCGGTCGATGATCCGGGTGAACTCTTCCGGCGTCGCGGTCAGCCGGGCGGTGTAGTCGCGGTCGATCTCGTCCCGCGGCAACAGGGCTTCCTGCGCCAGATCGGTCATGCCCTGCCCTCCGCGCCGGCCGGGCGGCCCCGGCTCGGGGTGAAGAGGGTGAAGGCAGATGGACGGGCCATGGCGATCAGTCCTGTCAGAGGCGCAGCGGGGCGGCGGTGTTCTCGATCAGCCGCACCAGGTTCAGCGCGGTCAGTTCCGAGGATTTCGGATTCGTGGCAAGCGGGCGATTCTCCAGCCGCATGTCGAGCCTGCCGAAATCGCCCTCGGCCAGGATGTGATGGCCGTTCAGCGCCGCCGCAGGATCGGCCACCAGCCGCAGCCGGGTCCGGTCGGGGCCGATCCCGGCCAGCGCGGTGATCAGGGCGACATTGGCGTTCTGCGGAAAGGCGTCGGCAGCCTCGCGTGCGCTGCCTTCGAAGAAGGTCGTGGGTCCGGTCAGGGCGTCCAGGTCGCAGAGCGTCTCGGCCGGGGTGCCGCGCCAGGCACGAGGCGGCTTGACGATCTCGTGCACGACCGAGTCCAGGCCCAGCCGTCCCGCCGCCGCCAGCGCATCGACGCCGCCGAGCGCACCGGGCGGGATCAGCAGGGCACCGCCATCGGTTCGGGCTGCCCCGATCAGCTCGGCCAGCAGCCGGTCGTCGGCCAGGGCCGAGGTCGATGAGACGGCGAAGGGCAGGCCCAGGGCCAGCGTCGCGCGGGCCCAGGGGGCGACACTTTCCCGGCCCGCCGCCTCGACCACCAGCGAAGGCGACAGCCCGGCCAGCGCCGCCGGATCGTCGATCAGCCGCGCCCCTTCGGGCAGGCCCTTGCGCGCGGTCGCGGCATCGCGGACCGCGACCCCGACAAGATCGACCGGCGCCCGGCGTTCGGCCAGAAGCGCCGCGACCCGCGTCGCGATGGCACCCCAGCCGATCAGCACCAGCCGTGGTCTAGAGCCCGATCCAGCCATGCACCTTCTCCGCGTCGCGCTCCAGGTCGGGGCCGCTGCCGGTCCAGACGATGCGCCCCTTCTCGACGATGTAATGCCGGTCGGCGAGCCGCTTGAGCACCGCAAGGTTCTTGTCGATCAACAGGATCGACTGACCGGCCTGTTTCAGATGCGCGATGCAGTGCCAGATCTCGGTGCGGATCACCGGCGCCAGCCCCTCGGTCGCCTCGTCGAGGATCAGCAGCCGCGGGTTGGTCATCAGCGCCCGGCCGATCGCCAGCATCTGCTGTTCTCCCCCCGACAGCGTGCCCGCCGCCTGCCCGGCCCGCTCGGCCAGCCGCGGGAACAGCTCGTAGACCCGCGCCAGGGTCCAGGGTTCGGCATGGTTCAGGCGGTTGGCGGCGGTGGCGACTAGGTTCTCGCGCACCGTCAGGGTCGGGAAAATCTGCCGCCCTTCGGGAACCAGACCGAGCCCCAGCCGCGCAATCCGTTCCGGCGGCCGGCCGGCCAGCGACTGGCCGTCGAAGCTGAGCGTCCCGCCCAGCGTCGGCAACAGCCCCATCAGCGCCCGCACGGTCGTGGTCTTGCCCATGCCGTTGCGGCCCATCAGCGTGACCACCTCGCCGTTCTTCAGCTCCAGCGAGATATCGAACAGAACCTGGCTGGCGCCATAGGCGGCCTGAAGACCCGAGATGTTCAGCACAGCTCGTCCTCCCCGCCCAGATAGGCCGCCCGGACCTCGGGGTTCTCGCGGATTTCCTCGACCGAGCCCGAGGCGACGATCTGACCATAGACGAGGACCGAGATCCGGTCGGCCAGGGCAAAGACGGCGTCCATGTCATGTTCCACCAGCAGCACCCCGGCGCGCGCGCGCAGGCCGCGCAGCACCTCGATCATCTCGCCGCTCTCGACATGGCCGAGCCCCGCCATCGGCTCGTCCAGCAGCATCAGCTTCGGCTCCAGCGCCAGCGCCATGACCAGTTCGAGCTGCTTGCGCTCGCCATGCGACAGGTCCGCCGCCCGCATCGCGGCACGCGGCTCCAGCGCAGTGCCGGCCAGCAGCGCCTCGGTCCGGGTCCGTACCGGGGTGCGGTTCGCCGCCCGGTCCCAGAGCTTGAGATTGCCGCCGGCATGGGCCTGCACCGCCAGCGCCACGCTTTCGGAGACCGTGCATTCGTCCAGCAACGAAGTCACCTGAAAGGTGCGCCCCAGGCCCAGCCGCACCCGTGCATGGGCCGGTTCATGGGTGACGTCCCGGCCCAGCAGCCGGATGGTTCCGGCATCCGGCGCGATCTCGCCGCTGAGCTGGTTGATCAGCGTCGACTTGCCGGCCCCGTTCGGGCCGATCAGCGCGTGGATTTCGCCCGCCTGCACATCCAGCGTCACATGGTCGGTTGCGACCAGCCCGCCGAAACGCTTGACCAGGCCCGAGACCTCCAGCACCGCGCTCATGTCCGCCTCCGGAGCAGGGCGATCAGACCGCCACGACTGAACATCACCACGGCCAGCAGCACCAGCCCCTCGCCCAGGCTCCAATGCTCGGTCCAGCCGGCCAGCCAGGTCTCCAGAAGCAGCAGCGCCGCGGCACCGTAGAGCGGCCCCAGAAGCGTGCCGGTGCCACCGAGGATCACCATGATCATCAGCTCGCCCGAGCGCGACCAATGCATCATGTCGGGGCTGACATAGCGCATCGCGTTGGCCATCAGCGCACCGGCCATGCCGACCCCCATGCCCGAAAGGATGAAGGCGAACAGCTTGTGCCGGTAGGTGGCGATGCCAAGCGCCTCCATCCGCCGCTCGTTCTGGCGAATGCCGTCCAGCACGGTGCCGAAGGACGACCGCACCAGCCGCCGCAGCCCGGCAAAGAACAGAACGGTGATGACCAGGGTCAGGTAGTACATCGTCGGCCGGTCGCGCAGGTTGAGGCCGAGGAAGGCATCGGGCCGCCGCATCGAAAGCCCGTCCTCGCCGCCATAGGCCTTGAGCGAGACGAAGAGGAAGAACAGCATCTGCGCGAAAGCCAGGGTGATCATGATGAACTGCACCCCGCCAGTGCGCAGCGACAGCGCCCCGATGGCCGCGGCGAAGAGGCCCGAGACCACGATCGCCAGCGGCAGGGTGATCAGCAGCTGGTTGGTGCCGGGGATCAGCCCGAAGATCGGCGCCTCGTTGAACCAGTGGGTAAAGAGGATCGCCACGACATAGCCGCCGATGCCGAAGAAGGCGGCATGGCCGAACGAGATCATCCCGCCGTAGCCGAGCGCGAAGTTCAGGCTGGCCGCGGCGATCCCGTAGATCAGGATTCTCGTGGCCAGCGGCACCGTGGCCGGGCTCCCGGCCCAGGCCGCCAGTGTCGGCAGCACGGCCAGCACCACCAGCGCCAGAAGGATCGCGACGGGTTGCCTCATGTCGCACCGACCGGGAACAGGCCCTTGGGCCGGATCAGCAGCACGATCGCCATCAGCAGATAGATCCCCATCGAGGAGATGCCGAGGCCAAGCGCATCGGCCTGCGCCACCGGCATCATCAGGTTCAGAAGGTCGGGCAGGAAGGCCCGCAGGCAGGTGTCGATGACCCCGAGCGTGATGCCCGCGACGAAGGCGCCGCGGATCGAGCCGGTGCCGCCGATCACCACGACGACGAAGGCAGGCAGCAGGATATGCTCGCCCATGCCCACCTGCACCGCCGAAATCGGCCCGGTCAGGTAGCCGGCGAGTCCCGCCAGCAGGGCGCCGAGGCCGAAGACCGCCGTGTAGAGCATCCGGATATCGACCCCCATGACTCGCACCATTTCGCGGTTGGTGGCCCCGGCCCGCACCAGCATGCCGATCCGGGTGCGGGTGATCAGCAGCGACAGACCCAGAGCGACCAGCAGCCCCGCGACGATGATCAGCAACCGATAGGCCGGGTAGAACAGGCCGGGCAGCAGCTCGACCGAACCCGAGAAGGCCTCGGGCAGCAGGGTGAAGACCGGCTGCCGGCCAAACAGCAGCGTGATGCTTTCATTGGCGATCAGGATGATGGCGAAGGTCGCCAGGACCTGGTCGAGATGGCTGCGGTGATAGAGCCGCCGTATCACCAGAAGCTCCAGCGCCGCCCCGGCCAGAGCGGCCGCGATCAGCGCCGCCGGCAGGCCCAGCCAGAACGAACCGGTCAGTGCGGCGAACCAAGTCCCGGCATAGGCGCCGACCATGTAGAGAGAGCCATGGGCCAGGTTGATGACCCCCATGATGCCGAAGATCAGCGTCAGCCCGGCGGCCAGCAGGAACAGCATGACGCCGTATTGCAGGCCGTTGAGGATTTGTTCGATTATCAGGATCATCTTGTCGCCCGTCGTCGCCGGCCCGGTGCGCCGTGCGGATCGCGGGGGGCGGCAGACGCGCCCCCCGACTTTGCGCCCTAAGCGGGTCTTCCTACATCTTGCACTGGCTCATGTAGGGGTCGCCATAGTCCGACAGCAGCTTCTTCTGCGTCGTGGTCGTCGCCGAGCCATCGGCGCCGGCCTCGATCTTCAGCAGATACCAGTCCTGAATCGGATGCTGGTTGGCGCCGAACTTGAAGGCGCCGCGAACCGACTCGAACTCGGCCTTGCGCAGGGCTTCGCGGAAAGCGTCCTCGTTTTCCGGGCTGCCCGCCGCATTCAGCGCCGAGGCGATCAGCAGGGCGGTATCGTAGCCCTGGCTCGCATAGGTCGTCATCGGACGGTCCGGATAGGCTTCCTTCCAGGCCGCCACGAAAGCCTTGTTCGACGCGTTGTCGAAATCCTCGTTCCAATGCGAGGTCAGCTGCACGCCGACCGCCGCGTCGCCGACCGCCTTGAGGATCACCGCGTCAAGCGACGGTTCGGACAGGACCAGCGGGATCTGCCCGGTCAGTCCGGCCTGCGAATACTGCTTGAGGAAGGCAATCCCCATGCCTCCCGGATAGAATTCATAGACGACATCCGGCGCCGCAGCGCGGATCTCGGCCATGGCCGAAGCGAAATCGGTCTGGCCCAGCGGGGTGTAGGTTTCACCGACGATCTCGCCCGTGAAGGTCCGCTTGAAGCCGGCGATGGCATCCTTGCCGGCCTGGTAGTTCGGCGCCAGAACATAGGCCGTCTTGTATCCGGCATCGCTGGCCGCGACCCCGGCCGGCTCGTGCAGCGCGTCATTCTGCCAGGAAACGACGAAGTAGTTCTGGTCGCAGCCCTTGCCCGCCAGCGGCGACGGCCCGGCGTTCGGGCTGACGTAGAAATCGCCGCCGTCCAGCACTTCGGGCACCACCGCCATCGCGACGTTCGAGAACACGATGCCGGTCAGCAGCTTGATCCCGTCATTCTGGATGAAGCCCTCGGCGATCTCGCGGCCCTTGCCGGGGTTCAACCCGTCGTCCTCGACCTTCAGTTCCACCGGGACGCCACCCAGAGTGCCGCCTTCCATGTCGATCGCCAACTGGAAGGCATCGCGGATGTCCTGCCCCAGATAGCCCGCCGGTCCCGACAGGGTGGTGATCATGCCGATCTCCACCGCATCCTCGGCCTGGCTCGGCAGGGCCAGCGTCGCCGCGAGGCCGATCCCGATCAATAATCCCTTTGCTTTCATCATCGTCTCCCTGGTTTGTGCGCCGCGGTTTGGTCCGCGCGCGGTCATTCTTGTTAGAGCTGAACCCAGCCCTCGGGCGGCTTGCCCTTGCCCGGATGCACGGTCCCGCATTCCGGGCAGGTCCGGGCTTCGATGCTCTCGTGAAAGGCATCGTAGATCTTCGGCAGCGCGGTGACGATCCCGCCGGGCCCGTCCAGCGAGACTTCCTCGCGGTGCACCCTTGCCGAACAGTTGAAGCAATACCACTCGAATCCCTCGACCATGCCGGGCTGGCGCGGTGCCTCGACCACGATGCCGATCGAGCCCTCCTGCGGCCGCTGCGGCGCGTGCCGCACATGCGGCGGCAGCAGGAACACCTCGCCCTCGCGCACCGGCACGTCATAGATCTCGCCGCCATCGGCGATCTTCAGCATCATGTCGCCCTTCTGCTGGAAGAACCATTCCTCGACCGGATCGTCGTGAAAGTCGACCCGTGTATTGGGACCGCCGACGACCATGATGATCATGTCGCCTTCCTTGTGCAGAAGCTGGTTGCCGACCGGCGGACGCAGCTTGTCGGCATTGTCGGCGACCCATTTCTTGAAATTGAACGGCTTCAGCGTCGGATGTTCGGTCATTCGGTCGTCCTCCAATATGATCCGCCAGCGCGCCGCACGAAGGGCGATCGCGTTGCGCGACAGAGCCTAGGCGAGATAGTGCTAAAGGAATATTTGTTTCAGAGAAAGTGGGTATCCGTGTTGCTGATATCTGGCCGGATCAGAGCAGCAGGAGCGCCGTGCCGATCGCGGCCAGGGCCGCCGCCGGGGCCAGCCGGGCGATCGGCACCGCCCGGACCCCGCCCATCGCCATCACCAGCGCCGCCGAAAAGAAGACCTCCATCGTGCCGATGACGGCGACCACCGCGACTGCGGCCGATTTCAGCGCGAAGAATTGGAGTGTCTGGCCGATGCTGAGAGACAGGGCCGTCAGCCAGTGCCACCGCCCCCGGTCCGCCAGGAGCCGGCGCAGGGCCTGTCCCCGGTCGCGGCGCAGCAGCGCGCCCGCCACGAACCACAGGCAACCGGTCAAGGCACCGATGCAGGCGCCGAGCGCCGCATCCGGCAGCCAGTCCATCCCGAATCGGCGCAAGGTATAGGCCGCCGCATAGAACGCCGCCGAAGCGATACCCAGCAACACCCCCGCCGCCGGGACATCCCCCGCCGTCCGGTCCGAACCGGGCCGGTAGAAGAGCACGCCGGCGACGATCACCGCACCGCCCAGGATTGTCCGGGCGCCGGGAAGCTGGGCAAGCAGCAGATAGGCGAAGGGCAGCGCGAAAACCGGCGTCAACCGGCGCAGCAGGCTGGCCCTGACCGCGCCGATCCGCTCCGTCGCGCGATACATGGTCTGCCGTCCGAACGCGATCGAGAACAGCCCGGCCAGGGCAAAGACCGCCAGCGGCAGCGCATGCGCGGGATCGGCCAGCTCCCGCGGCGGCACCCTGCCCCAGCCGAGCCAGAGCGCGAAGGTCAGAACGGCCGTCGCCAGGACCGAAAGAAAGACACCGTTGTCACCCTGCGCCGTGGCCTTGCCCCGGACGATCGCCACCCCGGCGACGCCATAGGCAAGCGCCGCCAGCAGGGCCAGGAGCTCACCCGTCATCGCCGGGCCTGTGCTGCATCGCTCAGAGCCGCAGACCGCAGCTCTCGAAAGCCGCGCGGGTGGCCGCCTTCTCGGCCTCGGTGAGTTCCAGCATCGGATGCCGCACCCGTCCGCCGACCTGGCCCAGCAGGCTCTGCCAGTACTTGCCATGCGCCGTCGGCTTGCCGCCCGGCTTGGTCGAGCGGATCGCCTCGCGCACCGGGTTCAGACTGTCGCGCACCCGCCGCGCCTGGTCGAATTTCCCGGCGAAGGCCAGTTCGGTATATTCGTTCATCCGCTGATCGTTTCTGGTCTGGATCTGGTAGGGCGGCGACGAGCAGAGATAGAGCTGCCAGCCAAGCTCCTCGATATTGTCGAGCCAGTCATCCTCGGCCGAGGTCGAGACCAGGATCTTGTCGCCCACCATCTGCGTCAGCCGCACATACATCTCGCGCGGGACCGAATATTTGATCGCCATGATGTTGGGCAGTTCGGCAATCCGGGCGCAGGTCTCGGGCGCCATCAGGTAGCCGCTGTCGGGGTGGCTCCACATCGCGATGCCGATATCGAGCCGGTCGCAGAGATACTTGTAGTAGTTGTAGAGCACCTCGTCGCGGTCGTGGCAGAAGCTGAGCATCGGCGCATGGACGACGACATAGTCGGCGCCGCAGTCCTGCGCGTGGCGGCCGAGCTCCAGCACCGTATCGACGCTCTGGTCCGAGATCGACATGATCGTGCCCGCCTTGCCGGCGCATTCCTCGACCGCAAGGCTCATGTTCCGCTTGCGCTCGTCCAGCGACAACGACCAGAACTCACCCTGCTTTCCGGCGATGAACAGGCCCTGAATGCCAAGATCGTCGATCCAGTGCCGGATGTTGCGGCGCAGCCCGACCTCGTCCAGGGCCAGGGTCTCATCGAACGGATTCAGCGCCGCGGCCCAGATGCCGCGCATCGTCTCACGCGCATGGGCCTTGGCTTCGGTCTTGGCGTATTTCATGTCTCTCGCTCCCGGGGAGTCAGGCTGTCGGTGCCGGCGGCGGCGGGCCGCCGGAGATCATGGTGGATACAGTCAGGATCGAAAGGCGAAACCAACCGCTTTGGCCCGAACTGGCTATCCAAAATTGTTATAGCAACCGTCCGGAAATTCCTGATATCTTCGCAGCGGCGACAAGAGAAGGCCAGCCGAGCCGATCTCCGGCCGCCAGAATCGAGGAGAGGCATCTTGGTCTCGCGGCACTCCCGTATCGTCGAACGCGCCCTGACACGGTTGAAACTGCGCCAGTTGCGGCTGCTGATCGCCGTCGGGCGGCATGGCAACATCCAGAACGCGGCAAGGGAACTGGGCATCTCGCAGCCGGCGGCGACCAAGATGATCCAGGACCTCGAGATCGACTTCGAGGTAAAGCTGTTCGAGCGGACCAATCGCGGCGTCGTGCCGACGGTCTTCGGCACCTCGCTGATCCGTCACGGAAAGCTGATCTTCGCCCAGGTCTCGAACGCGGCGCAGGAGCTGGACGACCTCAACGAAGGAAACAGCGGCCGGGTCATCGTCGGCACCCTGCTGGCGGCCTCGCCCTATCTGCTGCCGGTGGCGGTGGACACGATCCTTCAGGACCGGCCCAATGTGGCGATCAAGATCGTCGAGGGCACCAACGAGGTGCTGATGCCGGCACTGCAGTCGGGCGAGATCGACATGATCGTCGGCCGATTGCCCAGCTATCGCCACCGCACGAAGCTGGCGCAGGAGAAATTCTACGACGAACGGATGCTCGCCGTCACCGGAACCCAGCATCCGCTGGCGGGACGGAAGGCCGTCACCTTCGATCAGCTTCGGCCCTATGGCTGGATCCTGCCCCCGGTCGAGACCACGCTGCGGCGCCAGACCGATCAGTTCTTTGTCCGGCAGGATCAATACGACCCCCCCGTGGCGATCGAATCGGTCTCCTACCTGGCCAACCGCTCGCTGCTGCGCAGCCATGATTTCGTCGGCCTGATGCCGGCCCATGTCGCGGCGCTGGACATCGAGAACGGACTGCTGGCGCGGATCGACTGGGACGTGCCCTTCGGCGCCGGGCCGGTAGGCGTCTCGCATCGGGGCGAGGACAGCCTGTCACCCGCCGGCATGGCCTTTCTCGACGCGCTGCGCCGGGCGGCGACGCGGATATTGCCCGCCGAGACCAGCTTCTGATATCACGCAATCGGATATCTGTATTTGGTCAATTCCGTTGATCCGATGCCTGCGCGAATGTGACTGTCGCCGGCGAAGTCACGGTCATGCGAGGGCAAGATGAGCAGCTATCCCGATCTGCATCTCTATATCGGCGGCGAATGGCGGAAGGCCGCCGACGATCTGCCGGTCGTGAATCCGGCCACCGAAGAAGTGATCGGGCGCCTGCCCCATGCCGGGACCGACGATCTGGACGATGCGCTGGCGGCGGCCGAGGCCGGGTTCCGGATCTGGCGCAACACCGCGCCGCGGGAGCGGGCCGACATCATCCTGCGCGCTGCCCGGCTCATGCGCGAGCGGCAGGAGGAAATCGCCCGGTCGATCACCGCCGAACATGGCAAGCCGCTGGCCCAGGCCAGGCTGGAGGTGATCCGCGGTTGCGAATTCTTCGAATGGGATGCCGGCGAGGCGATGCGCAGCTATGGCCGGGTGATCCCCTCGGCGCCGGGCCTGCGGGTCGTCGTCCATCACCAGCCGATCGGCGTCGTCGCCGGGCTGTCGCCCTGGAACTTCCCGATGAGCCAGCCGGCCCGCAAGATCGCCGGAGCGCTGGCCTCGGGCTGCTCGATCATCCTCAAGGCGGCGGAAGAGACCCCGGCCGGGGCGCTGCACATCGCCCGCGCCTTCCATGATGCCGGGTTGCCGGCGGGGGTGCTCAACCTGGTCTTCGGCACCCCGGCGATGATCTCGGACCACCTGATCCGGCACGACTCGGTGCGGCTGGTGGCCTTCACCGGCTCCACCGCCGTGGGCCGGAGCCTGACCACTCTGGCCTCCCAGCACATGACCCCGGTGCTGATGGAACTGGGCGGCCACGCGCCGGTCATCGTCTGCGAGGATACCGATGTCGAGCGGGCGGCCATCAGCGGCGCGGTCCGCAAGATGCGCAATGCCGGACAGGTCTGCACCTCGCCCACCCGCTTCTTCGTCCATGACTCGATCTTCGACCGGTTCACCGACAGTTTCGTGAAACGCGCCGCCGCGACAGTGGTCGGAAATGGCACCGAGCCGGGGGTCGAGATGGGCCCGCTGGCCAATGACCGCCGGATCGGCGCCCTGAGCGCCCTGGTCGAGGATGCCCGCGCCAAGGGGGCCGAACTGCGCACCGGCGGCAGCCGGATCGGCAATGCCGGCTATTTCTTCGAGCCGACGGTGCTGGTCAACGTGCCAGACGACGCCGACGTGATGCAGATCGAACCCTTCGGGCCGCTGGCGATCATCAACCCGGTCGGCTCGCTGGACGAGGCGATTGCCAAGGCCAATTCGGTGCCCTACGGGCTGGCGGCCTATGGATTCACCAACCGCGCCGATTACGTCGAGCGAATGGTCGACGGGGTCGAGGCGGGCAATCTCTCGATCAACACGCTGGAAGCCTCGCTGCCGGAGACACCCTTCGGCGGCGTCAAGTCCAGCGGCTATGGCCGCGAGGGCGGCACCGAGGGACTGACCAGCTACATGACCGTCAAGAACGTGATGCAGAGCAGCGCCATCGTCTGAGACGGCGCATCGATTTCCGGGGACGGGCCGATTTGCGCGGATGGCCTGTAAGCCGGATTCTGTCCGGGGGCTTGCACCCCCTGGATGACCATTCCTCTCGCCCTGCCGTTACCGACGGGCTGAAGCTGCCTACCCGGACCACTGGGCCGAAGCGGCCTGCGGGCGAGCCCGCGCGTGGTCCCTATTCGGCATTGCTCCCGGTGGGGCTTGCCGTGCCGTCCCGGTTGCCCGGTCCGCGGTGGGCTCTTACCCCACCGTTTCACCCTTACCCCGGATCAGCTCCGGGGCGGTCTGTTCTCTGTGGCGCTTTCCCTGGGGTTGCCCCCGCCGGGCGTTACCCGGCACCGTTGCTTCGTGGAGTCCGGACTTTCCTCGGAGGGGCTCTTTCGGGCCATCCCCCGCGGTCATCCGGCCATCCGCGCGTCGCAGGCTTTAGGCCGGGGCCGATCCCCGGTCAACCGGGAAGCGGCGGGCGAGGTCGGCGGCTATGGCCATGTCGGCGGCGGCGAGCGGCCCCGAGGCCCGGGGCCGGAACCGCAGCCGCAGCGCCGTCAGCACCGGGCCGAGCCCGGCCTCGACCGGCCAGCCGAACCGGGCGGCAAGGGCCAGGAACCGCGCCGCATCGGGCGCCGTGCCCGCTTCCTGCACTGCCGTATCGGGCCAGACCGCCAGGCCCAGCCGGGCCAACCGCCGCCAGTCGAACCGGGGGCCGGGATCGGACTTGCGCAGCGGCGCAAGATCGGAATGGGCAATCACCCCCTCTGGCGGTATGCCATGCCGTCGCATAACCTGACCCAGCAGGCGTTCCAGTGTCGCCATCGCCGGGGCCGAGAACGGCGCCTGCCCGTCATTGTCGATCTCGATCCCGACCGAGCGCGAATTGACATCGCCCCGACCGCCCCACTGTCCGGCCCCGGCATGCCAGGCGCGGCGCTCCTCGTCCACCAGCGACCAGAGCCGCCCGTCGCGGCCGACCAGCCAGTGCGAGGAAACCTCGAACGCCGGATCACAGAGACGGTCCAGCGCCGCCGCGGCGGATCGCATCGCGGTATAGTGCAGCACAACCAACCCCGGCCGCAGCCCGTCGCGCCTTGGCCCGTGATTGGGCGAGGCACGGGTCAGAACGTCAGTTCCCGGCAGAGTCCTGCTCTCCCTGGCCCGGCAGCACCTCGCGCGCCACGGGGGCCGCGATGGCACCCTGGCGGGCCAGCCGGAATGGCGTCGGATCCCAGAAACAGGCGAAGCCGTCGCCATCCGGATCGACCCCCTTGGTATCCCGCTGCGGGCCGCCGGCCTTGAGAAACTCCTCCTGCGCCTTGTCCTGGCTCGGATAGCGGGCGCAGGCCCGGTAGAACCTGTCCTGATTGGCGCGCAACGGCCGGTCATAGAGCTTCTGACCGACCTTGTTGGTGCTCGACAGCGCATAATCGATCACCACGGTGTCGCTGGCGCCCGGCCGACCCGGAAGCGCGACCGGCTGTATCTGCTCGTAGGCCCGGCGGTTCGCGGCGAGCCGCGCCTTGTCGCTCTCGATCGTTTCCCGCGCCGCGACGGCCTGGAAATCCTGTTCGTCGGAAATGCTGACCGAGCCGCCGGCCGCCGGCGCCGCCGTTCCCTCGGCCGCGGCCGTGCCGATTCCGGTCCCGTCCAGCGGCGCGCCCTCCACCGGCGCAGGCACCGGCAGACCTGCCGCGCGCAATTCCTCGCTGGAAATCGCCGGGCTGACCGGCGCGACACCGTTCTGCCGCGCGGCAAGATCGGCGCCCCGCTGGGCACGGCGCAATTCATAGCTCGAGTAGTCCTCGAACCCCACGCCCTGCCCGGAATCCGGGACCGTCGTTCCACAGGCCGCCAGCAGCAACAGGCCGCCCGCCATCGTGATCCGGTTCATCTTGACCATTCCGCACTCACCTGCTCGGCCGGGGTTCCGGCCGGTTTGGGCGGTCCGCCATGGGTCCGCGCTATCTTGCGCCCTGTCTTACCACCAGCGCGCCGGTTTTGAAACGAAGCCGGCGGCACGTTCCAGCACATAGGCGTGATTCAGCAACTCGCCCTCGGCCCAGGGCTTGCCGATCAACTGCAGCCCCAGCGGCAGCCCCTGCGCGTCCAGCCCGGCCGGCACCGCGATGCCCGGCAGCCCGGCCAGGTTCACCGTGACCGTGAAGACGTCGTTGAGATACATCGCCACCGGATCTGCATCGGCCATTTCCCCCAGCCCGAAGGCCGAGGACGGCGTCGCCGGGGTCAGGATCGCGTCGATGCCATCGGCAAAGACGGTCTCGAAATCGCGCTTGATCAGGCTGCGCACCTTGCGGGCGCGGTTGTAATATGCGTCGTAGAATCCCGCGGAGAGCACATAGGTGCCGATCATCACCCGCCGCTTCACCTCGGCGCCGAAGCCTTCGGCGCGGGTCTTTTCATACATCTCGGTGATGCCGTCGCCCTCGGCCAGCCTGGCCCGGTGGCCATAGCGCACGCCGTCGTAGCGGGCGAGGTTCGACGAAGCCTCGGCCGGCGCGATGACGTAATAGGCCGGCAGCGCGTATTTGGTATGCGGCAGCGAGATGTCGCGGATCGTCGCACCGGCGTCGCGCAGCATCTCGGTGCCCTGTTTCCACAGGGTCTCGATCTCGTCCGGCATCCCGTCCATCCGGTATTCCCTGGGAATGCCGATGGTCGTGCCGCGGATATCACCGGTCAGCATCGCCTCGAAATCGGGTACCGGAATGTCGGCGCTGGTCGAATCCTTCGGGTCGTGGCCGGCCATGCCCTGCAGCAGGATCGCCGCGTCGCGCACCGTCCGGGTCATCGGCCCGGCCTGGTCCAGCGACGAGGCAAAGGCGATCACCCCCCAGCGGGAGCAGCGGCCATAGGTCGGCTTGACCCCGGTGATCCCGGTGAAGGCCGCTGGCTGCCGGATCGAGCCGCCGGTATCGGTGCCGGTGGCGCCGAGGCAGAGATCGGCCGCGACCGCACTGGCCGAACCGCCGGAAGAGCCGCCCGGGGTCAGCGCCGTATCGTCATTGCCGCGCCGCCAGGGGTTCACCGCATTGCCATAGGCCGAGGTCTCGTTCGACGAGCCCATGGCGAATTCGTCCATGTTCAGCTTGCCGAGCATGACCGCACCGCTGGCAAAGAGCTGCGCCGTGATGGTGCTTTCGTATTCCGGCCGGAACCCCTTCAGGATGTTCGAACCGGCCTGGCTGGCGACACCCTTGGTGCAGAACAGGTCCTTGATGCCCAGCGGGATCCCGCACAGCGCCGGGGCCTCGTCGTCGCCTTGCAGCCGGGCATCGGCGGCCTCGGCCTGGGCGCGGGCGATCTCGGGCGTGTGATGGACAAAGGCGTTCAGGGCGCTGGCGCCCTCGATCGCCGTCAGGCAGGCCTCGGTCAGCTCGACAGCGGTGATTTCCCTTGCGCGCAACTTGTCGCGGGCATCGGCGATGGTCAGGGTGTTGAGGCTCATTCGACCACCTTCGGCACGGCAAAGAAGCCCTCGCGGGCATCGGGGGCGTTCTTCAGAATGCTGGCCTGATAGCCGCCGTCCGTGACACCGTCCTTGCGCCGCTTGAGCCGCATCGGCGTGACGCTGGTCATCGGCTCGACATCGGTCACGTCGACCTCGTTCAACTGCTCGATGAAGCCCAGGATCGCGGTGAACCCCTGGGCCAGAGCGGGCAGTTCGTCCTCTTCAACCTTGATCCGGGCCAGCTTGGCCACGCGGCGGGCGGTGTCGGTGTCGATATCCATCAGGCGCTCCTTGCGACAGGGGCCCGTTTAGCGCCCCGCCGGGCCGGCTTCAAGCATGTGGCGGCGCCAGGTCTCGATCATCCATCCCAGCATCAGGCCGTTCAGCAGATGCCAGAGGAAATGGGTGCCCGTCGGCCAGTGCGGGCAGAGCGGCGCGTCGAGGCTGCGGAAGGTGATCGAGACAATCAGCATCGCCGCCCCCAGCCCCAGCCGCACCGCGGTCCGGGGCGCCCGCCGGACCAGCGCCAGCGCATAGGCGAGGATCAGCGCGGGCACCGGCGCATAGGCCGCCGAGGACCCGATCCCGGGGATCAGCCGGAACAGCGGCAGCGTCGCCGCCGCATAGGGCAGGAACAGGGCCGCCGCGACCAGGGCGAAGGCCGGGCGCAGGCCCAGGAAATCGCGGCTGGCGGCAAAGACATAGAGCAGGATGAAACCCAGAATCGGCGCCACGTCCGCCACCGCGGCCCAGCGGGTCGCCACGGAATGGAACAGCCCCGAGCCCAGACCGATCAGCGCCAGCACCGCTGCCAGCGCCTGGCCCGTCGGCATCCCCCGGCAGCGCCGCGCCATCACCAGCGCGGCCAGCAGGAAGGCGGCGTTGGTCAGCAGGTTCAACGGCTCCGCCCAGAGCCCCGGCCCCAGCCGCTCGCAATAGTCATCGACCTCTGTGGTCCAGTCCATGGGACTCTCCGTCAATCCTTGCTAGCATCGCCGCGAAGCAAAGGAGAGTCACATGAAGATCATCTGGTTGGGACATTCGAGCTTCCGGATCGAGATCGAGGATCAGGTGCTGCTGGTCGATCCCTGGCTGGCCGGCAACCCGCTGTTTCCGTCCGAACGCCGGGACGAGGCGATCCGGGGCGCCACCCATATCCTGATCACCCACGGGCATGGCGACCATGCCTCGGAAGCGGTCGAGCTTGCGACCGGGCTGGGGATCCCGGTGGCGGGCATCTACGACACGATCGACCATTGGCAGACCGCGCACGGGATCGAGGGGATCGGTTTCAACAAGGGCGGCACGATCAAGCTGGGAGAGGTGGCGGTCACCATGGTCAATGCCACCCACAGCTCCTCCCAGGCCAGCGATGCCGGGCCGATCTACATGGGCCACGAATCGGGCTACATGATCGCCGGCGAAGGCCATGTGATCTATCTCTCGGGCGATACCGACGTGATGGCCGACATGGGCGTCTTCAACGACCTGCACCGGCCCGACATCGGCATTCTCGCCGCGGGCGGCTATTTCACCATGGACATGAAACGGGCGGCCTATGCGGCGCGGACCTTCTTCGACTTCAAGACCGTGATCCCCTGCCACTACCGGACCTTCCCGATCCTCGAACAGGACGCCGGAGAACTGGCCGCGGCGTTGCCGGGTGTCGCGGTGATCGAACCGCAGGTGCTGGAACCGATCGAGATCTGACCTGCGCCCCCTCCGGGGCCCGGCGCGCATCTACGGGTTCCAAATACTCCCGCCGGAGGCTCCCGCCCTGCCCGTCCGCAGCCCCCGGCCCGGGGCCGTCGCCGGAGGGCAGGGCCCGACACGGTCCCGGCGACGGCCACGGGGTGGCCCGAACCGGGCCGTCCTGCCCTCACCGGCGCCCGGCGAAGAACCCCTTCAGCAGCGCCTCCGAGGCTTCGGCGCCGATCCCGTCGATCACTTCCGGGACATGATGGCATTGCGGATGGGTAAAGACCCGCGGCCCCTGCGCCACGCCGCCCGACTTCGGGTCGGCGGCGCCATAGACCAGCCGCGCGATCCGGGCCGCCGAGATCGCGGCCGCACACATCGGGCAGGGTTCCAGCGTCACATAGAGCACATGCCCAGGCAGCCGCTCGGACCCGGCGGCGGCGCAGGCGGCGCGGATCGCCAGAATCTCGGCATGGGCCGTCGGATCGGCCAGTTCGCGGGTCCGGTTCCCGGCCCGGGCCACCACCCTCCCGTCCGGAGCCAGCAGCACCGCGCCCACCGGCACCTCGCCGCGGGTCGCGGCGGCGCGGGCTTCGCTCAGGGCCAGGTCCATATGCGGTGTGAACATCCGCCCTTTCTCCCCGTCCCCGACCTGCCACGCAAGCGGCAATCCTTCGCGCCCGCCCGCGCAAGCGGCTTTCCTCGGCCCCCGGCTCGGGCTAGGACAGGCCATGACCGATCGCCCCGCCGACCCGCCCGAGGAAGACCCGAATGCGCCGCCGCCGACCCGTCCGGGAGAGCGGATCGCCAAGCATCTGGCCCGCGCCGGTGTCGCCAGCCGCCGCGAGGTGGAACGCATGGTGGCCGCGGGCCGGATCGCGGTGAACGGCGCGGTGATCACCTCGCCGGCGCTGAATGTCGGACCGAAGGACAGGATCACCGTCGACGGCCAGCCGGTGGCGGACCCCGAACCGCCGCGGCTCTGGCTCTATCACAAGCCCGCCGGGCTGGTGACGACGACCCGCGACGAGCTGGGCCGGGAGACGATCTACGACCGGATGCCCGAGGGCCTGCCCCGGGTGATGCCGGTCGGTCGGCTCGACCTGACCTCGGAAGGGCTGCTGCTGCTGACCAATGACGGCGGGGTGAAGCGCAGGCTGGAACTGCCGGCGACCGGCTGGCTGCGCAGGTATCGGGTCCGGGTCAAGGGCACGCCGGACGACGCGATGCTGGCACCGCTGCGCCGCGGGATCGAGATCGAGGGCGAGAAGTTCCAGCCGATGGAGGTCGGGCTGGACCGCCAGCAGGGTGCCAATGCCTGGCTGACCGTTGCGATTCGCGAGGGCCGCAACCGCGAGATCAGACGCGCCATGGAGGCGATCGGCCTGGTGGTGAACCGGCTGATCCGGATTTCCTACGGCCCGTTCCGGCTCGGCACGCTGAAACCCGGCGAGGTGGAAGAGGTGCGCCAGAAGGTGCTGCGCGAGCAACTGGGGCTGGAAAAGCCGGACACCGGCGCCGGCGGCGACGGGCGCCGCAAGGCCGCGGCCAAGCCGGGCGCCCGCCCGGGCCGGAAGGCGGGCCCGAAACCGGCTCCCAAGACCGCCGGAAGGGCCCCAGGCGACGGACCGAGGGGCAAGCCCGGCCGCGGCAAGCCGGGCGGCGGCAAGCCTGCTGCGGGCGGTGCCCGGCGGGGGCCCGCGCCGCGGCGCGGACCGCGCGACGGCTGAGGCGGGCACGATGACTGCTCCGCTGCAAGACAACCGGCGCCTGAATCTCTCGGCAGGGATGGCCTCGGTCGCCGTCGCCCTGGTGCTGATCCTGGCCAAGTTCTGGGCCTTCGCGGCGACCGGATCGCTGTCGGTGGCGGCCTCGCTGGCCGATTCGGGGCTCGACCTGATGGTCTCGGCCGCCGGGCTGGCGGCGATCATCTATGCCGCGAAGCCGGCCGATGAGGACCACGCCTTCGGCCACAACTCGGCCGAGGATCTGGCGGCCCTGGGTCAGGCGCTGTTCATCCTGGCCTCGGCGGCGGTGATCGCGGTGGCGGCGGCGCGGCGGCTGATCACCTCGCAGCCCGAGAAACTCGAGTCCGAAGCCGAGGGCATCGCCGTCATGGGGTTCTCGATCGTGCTGACGGTAGCCCTGGTGCTCTGGCAACGGCGGGTGGCGGCGCGGACCGGCAACAAGGTGGTGGCCGCCGATTCGCTGCACTACCTGGGAGACCTGATTCCCGGCATCGGCGCGATCCTGGCGCTGGTCGCCTCGGCCCGGTTCGGGCTGGCCAATGTCGACAGCGTCGTGGCCCTGGGCGCGGCGGCGCTGATGACGCTCGGCGCGGCACGGATCGGCAAGCGGGCCTGGGATGCGCTGATGGACCGCACCGCCGACCCGGAACTGGTCGCCAGCATCGGAAAGATCGCCAGCGACTGGCCCGGGGTGCATGGATTTCACGACCTGCGGACCCGGCAATCGGGCAGCCGGGTCTTCGTCAACCTGCATATCGAACTCGATGGCGAGCAGAGCCTGGACGCTGCGCACGAGATCGGCGCCGCGCTGCGCAGGGCGATCCTGCGGGCGCATCCACAGGCCGATGTGATCATTCACATGGACCCGGTGGGGGTCGTGCCGCACCCCGAGGACCCCAGCCGCTAGTAAGAATGCGGGCGGATGGCGCCGCAGAGGCCGGAATCGCGCCGGATCGGCGGAATTCGGTTGCCCTGAAGCCCCGTCCCGCCGCATATGCAGGCCGAACAGGTTCGGAGCGGGATCATGGCCCACAAGGTCTTCATCGATGGCGAGGTTGGCACGACGGGGTTGCAGATCCGCGACCGCCTGCTGAGCCGTGACGATATCGAGCTGATCCAGATCGACCCCGAACTGCGCAAGGACAAGGCCGCCAGGCTGGCGGCCCATGCCGAGGCCGAGGTCGCCATTCTCTGCCTCCCCGATGCCGCGGTGCACGAGATCGTGGCAGAGCTGACGGAACTGCCGACCCGGATCATCGACGCCTCGACCGCGCATCGGATCGACCCCGGCTGGACCTTCGGCTTTCCCGAAATGACCCCGGGCCAGGCCCGGGCGATCGCGGCGGCGAAATATGTCTCGAACCCCGGCTGCTGGTCGACCTGCGCCATCGCGTTGATCCGGCCGCTGGTCGAGGCCGGGCTGATCGACCCCGCCACCCCGCCCGCGATCAGCGGTGTCTCGGGCTATACCGGCGGCGGCAAGTCGATGATCGAGGAATACCGCTCGGGCGCCGTTGACGGCTCGTTCCTCTATGCCGCCGCGCAGGGCCATAAGCATCTGCCCGAAATCACCCGTCACGGGCTGCTGGACCGGGCGCCGGTCTTCGTGCCCTCGGTCGGCGCCTATGCGCAGGGCATGGCGGTGGCGGTGCAGCTCGATCTGGATGCGGACGGGCTGGCGGCGGCGGAAACGGCGCTGAAGGCCCGCTACGAAGGCTGCCCCTTTGTCGCTGTCGTCCCCGCCGAGACCGACTCGCCAAGGGTCTACCCGCAACGCCTGAACGGCACCAACCGGCTGGAGCTGTCGGTGCACGGCAATCCCGCGACCGGCGCGGCGGCGCTGGTGGCGGTGCTCGACAATCTCGGCAAGGGCGCCTCGGGCGCAGCTGTGCAGAACCTCAACCTGATGCTGGGCCTGGACCAGACCATCGGGCTGTGAGCCTGCCCTTCGGTCTCGACCCGGGACTGGCGGCGGTGCTGGGCGTGGCACTGTTCGTCGCGGCTTTCGTGCGGGGCTATTCCGGTTTCGGCTTCTCGGCGGTGTTCATCGCCTTCGCCGCCCTGCTGACCAATCCGCTGCCGCTGATCCCGGTGGTGTTCCTGTGCGAAATCCTGATGACCGCCGTGCAGGCGCGCGGCATCCGCGGCGCGGTGGACTGGCGCCGGGCCGGGCTGATGCTGATCGGCGCGGCCCTGGCGGTGCCGCTGTCGGTGCTGGCGCTGAGCCATGCCAGCCCCGAGACCGCGCGGCTGGTGGTCTCGGCCATCATCGGCTGCCTGAGCCTGGTACTGCTGATAGGCTGGCAGTTGCGCCGGCCGCTGGGCGCTGCCGGGCAGGTCTCGGTCGGCATCGCCTCGGGACTGGCCAACGGTGCCGGGGTCGGCGGGCTGCCGGTGGCGGCGCTGCTGGCGGCGCAGCCGATCCCGGCGGCAATGTTCCGGGCCACGCTGGTCGTCTATATCACCGGGCTCGACCTGATGACCCTGCCGATAATGGGGGTCGCGGGGCTGGTGAGCGGCCAGACCCTGCTGGCGGCGGCAATGGCGCTGCCGATCCTGACCGCGGGCATCCTGCTGGGCGGGCGCCATTTCCTCGCAGCCAGCCCGCAGGCTTTCCGCCGCAGCGCCGTCCTGCTGCTGCTGGTGCTAGCCGTGCTGGGCGTGACGCGGGCGCTGCTCAGCTAGACCCCGCGGCCGCGGTCAGGGCCGCCGCCACAGCAGGGTCAGCGCATAGACCACCGCCGCCGCGGCGACGATCGAGGGCCCTGCCGGGGAGTCGAGCCGCAGCGACAGGCCCAGCCCGCCCAACGTCGCCAGTATGCCGATCCCGACCGCGCCCAGCACCATCGCCTCGGGCGAGCGGGCCACCGCGCGCGCCGCTGCCGCCGGGATCAGCAGCAAGGCGCTGATCAGCAGCGCCCCGACCACCTTCAGCGCCACCGCCACGGTGACGGCCAGCGCCAGGATCAGGATCAGCCGCTCCCGCCCCGGGTTGATCCCGGCCGATTGCGCCAGATCCTCCGAGACCGTCGAGGTCAGCAGCCGCCCCCATCTCCATCCGATCAGCGCAACGACCAGCGCCGCACCGCTCCAGATCACCGCCAGATCGCCGCGCGTCACCGCCAGGATGTCACCGAAGAGCCAGGCCGAGAGGTCCAGCCGCGCATTCGGCACGAAGCTGACCGCGACAAGGCCGAGCGCCAGCGCGGCATGGGCCAGCACGCCCAGACCGACATCCATGCTCTGGCCCCGCGCCGCAAGCCATGTCACCGCCAGCGCCATCGCCAGCGCCACCACCAGCACCCCGACCGTCACCGGCAGCGAGGCGGCCAGCGCCAGCGCCACGCCGAGGATCGCCGCATGGGCGGTGGCATCACCGAAATAGGCCATCCGGCGCCAGACCACGAAGACGCCCAGCGGCCCCGCCGCCAGCGCCACGCCGATCCCGGCCAGGGCAGCGCGGATCAGGAAATCATCAAGCATTCGAGGCGGCTCCAACGGCGGTCAGGGAATGGGGACGTGGCAGTGGTGAAGACCCCCGCGTCTGGGGGGTAGGAAACGTGTGCATCGCCGGACCTCAGGTCTCGTGGTTGTGATGGTGGTCATGCCCGTCGCCGGAATCATGGCGGTGGTCATGCGCGTGACGGTAGAGCGCCAGCGCTCCGCCGGTGCCCTCGCCGAACAGGGCCCGATACTCGGGCGCTTCCGAGACATGGTTGGGCGAGCCCTGACAGCAGATATGGTGGTTCAGGCAGATCACCCGGTCCGAGGCGCTCATCACCACATGCAGGTCATGGCTCACCATCAGCACCGCGCAGCCGGTTTCATCGCGGACCTCTTCGATCAGCCGGTAGAAACTGGCGGCGCCCGGCTGGTCGAGCCCCTGCGTCGGCTCGTCGAGGATCAGGATATCCGGCCCGGCCAGCAAGGCCCGCGCCAGCAGCACCCGCTGCAGCTGGCCACCCGAGAGCCGGGCGATGGGCCGATCCTCGAGCCCCGCCGCCCCGGTACGGGTCAGGGCGCCCGAGACCTCGGCAGCATCGCGCCGCCGCGGCAGCGACAGGAAGCGCCCCACGGTCAGCGGCATCGTGGCGTCGATGCCGAGCCTCTGCGGCACATAGCCGATCCGCAGCCCCGGACGCCGGATCACCTGTCCCGAAGCCAATGGCACCGCGCCCAGCAGCGCCTTGATCAGCGTCGATTTGCCCGAGCCGTTGGGGCCGACCACGGTAACGATCTCGCCGCCGCGGATCGTCAGCGAAATCCCGTCCAGCGCCAGTCCATGGGCATAGCGCACGCTCAGATCCCGGGCCTCGATCAGCGGCGGGGTCTCGGCGGGCGCCCTGGCGACAGGCGCCTGTCTGGCCACGGCCCCGCTCATGCCGCGGCGCAGGCGGGGCATTGCCCGACCGCCTCGACATTGGCGCGCGCCACGGTGAAACCGGCCCGGGCCGCCACATCCTCCAGCGCCTCGCGAACCTTGGGCGCCGGGGTTTCCGCCACCGCCTTGCAGGTCTCGCAGATCAGGAACAGCGGCGCGTGAACCTCGCCGGGATGAGAGCAGGCGGCAAAGGCGTTCAGCCGCCTGATCCGATGCGCCAGCCCCATCTCGACCAGGAAATCCAGCGCCCGATAGGCCACCGGAGGCTGCCGCGCGGCGCCGTCCTCGGTCAGCCGGTCCAGCACCTCGTAGGCCCCGAAGGCACGGTGCTCGGACAGCAGGATCTCCAGTGCCCGCCGCCGCACCGGGGTCAGCCGGCCCCCCGCCGCGTCGACGATGGCCTCGGCGCGGGCCAGCGCGTCGCCACGGCAGTTGCCATGATCATGCTCGGAAAAGGCGGGCACGGGCTGGGCCGGATCGACAGATTTGGGATGGGGCATTGCGGCCTCGGATTTGTTATCTTATAACATGTTATATTATAGCAATGCCGCTGAGACAACAAGGAGCAACCATGCGTTCTATTCCAACTCTGACGGCCGGCCTTCTGGCAACACTGCTGCCTGTGGCCAGTTGGGCCGAGGTGCCAAAGGTGGTGACCGATATCGGCCCCACGTCCGGGCTCGTGTCCGGGGTGATGGCGGGGCTGGGAACGCCGACCGTCCTGGTGCCGGCGGGCGCGGATCCGCACCACTTCCAGCTCCGCCCCAGCCAGGCCCGGGACCTGGCCAACGCGCAGGCGGTGATCTGGATCGGCCATGGCCTGACCCCCTGGCTGGAAAGGGTGATCGACACGACCGCGCCCGACGCCATGTCGGTGGAACTGGAGGACGCGGAAGGCATGACGCATCTAGCGCCGATGTTCGGCGGCGAGCATCACCATGACGACGAGGCCGAAGACGATCACGACGATCATGACCATGCCGAAGGCGACCATGACGAGGAAGAAGGCCATTCGCATGGCAGCATCGACCCGCATGTCTGGCTCTCCCCGGACAATGCCCGCGCCATGACCATCGAGATCGCCGCCAGGCTGTCCGAGCTCGACCCCGAGAACGCCGCCACCTATGCCGCCAATGCGGACAAGGTGATGGCCGAGTTGGACCAGGCCGAGGTGGAGGCCAGGGAGCTTCTGGCCGATCATCATGCGGCGCGGCTGGTGGTGTTCCATGATGCCTATACCTATTTCACCGACGCCTTCGACGTGAATGTCGTCGCCTCGCTGGCCGACAGCGAGGCCGCCAGCCCCGGCGCCGCCGGATTGCAGGCCCTGCGTCAGCAGATCACCGAGAGCGGCGCCGATTGCCTGTTCGCCGAAACCCAGCAACCCTCGGCGCTGGTCCAGTCGCTCTCCGACGATACCGGGGTACCGCTGGGCACACTCGACCCGCTGGCCGGCGGCACCACGCCCGGCGCGGTCTGGGTGGAACTGGCCAGGAGCATCGACAGCTGCCTGAGCTCTGACTGACACCCGATCCGCCCGTGCCGGGCAAACGGCGCGGGCGGGACGCTTTCCCGACCACTCTGCCCTTTCCCCTGAGGCAAGGCTTGCGCTATCACCGGCGGGCGCAACGGGCGGGGAGAACCATGCAGGCACGATTTCCAGACCTGAAGGACAGATCGGTCTTCATCACCGGAGGGGCCTCGGGCATCGGCGCCGCGATCACCAGGGGCTTCGCGGCCCAGGGTGCCAGGGTCGCCTTCTGCGATCTCAAGGACGGCCGCGAGCTCTGCGACCGGATCGAGGCCGAGCATGGCAATCGCCCCCTGTCGCTGCCCTGCAATGTCACCGAGACCGCCGCCCTGCATCAGGTGCTGGAACAGGCGGCCGGGGCGCATGGCCCGATCACCGTTCTGGTCAATCTGGCCGCCTATGACGAGCGCCACGACACGCTGGAGGTCACGCCCGACTACTGGCGCAAGATGATGGCGCGCAATCTCGACCATGTGTTCTTTGCCAGCCAGGCGGTGATCCCCGGCATGATCGCGGCGGGCGGTGGACGAATCGTCAATTTCTCATCGATCTCCTATGTGATGGGGATGGGCGACTACCCGGCCTACACGGCGTCGAAAGCCGGGATCACCGCCCTGACACGCGGCATGGCGCGGCAATTCGGCCCGGACAGCATACGGGTCAACGCGGTGCTGCCCGGCTGGGTCCTGACCGAGCGTCAGGTCGAGCTCTGGGCGACGCCCGAGACGCTGGAAGACTTTCTCAAGAAGCAATGCCTGAAGCGCCACATGGCCCCGGAGGACATGATCGACCCGGTCCTGTTCCTGGCCTCGGACGCCAGCGCCATGGTCACCGGGCAGGCGCTGGCCGTGGACGGCGGCGTGGTGGTTTCGGGATGAGGGCAGACAGGATGCGACCGGACTGGATCGGACTCGACTGGGGCACTTCGACCCTGCGTGCCTGGGCGATGGCAGCGGATGGCACGGTGCTGGCCGAGGCGCAATCCGGCGACGGCATGGGCGGCTTGGCGCCGGAAGCCTTCGAGACCGCGCTGCTGGCGCTGATCGATCCCTGGCTCGGTCCGCGCGACGGTGCGCCGGTGCCGGTCCTGGCCTGCGGCATGGTCGGCGCCCGGCAGGGCTGGACCGAGGCCGCCTATCGCGCCCTGCCCTGCACCCCGGTCGGCCCGCCGCTGACCCCCGCCCCCTGCCGCGACCCGCGCATCGCGGTGCGGATCGTGCCCGGTCTGTCGCAGACCAGGCCCGGCCCCGACGTGATGCGGGGCGAGGAAACCCAACTCGCGGGCCTCCTGCACCTGCGCCCCGGGTTCGACGGCGTGGCCTGCCTGCCCGGCACCCATACCAAATGGGCCGCGCTTTCGGCCGGCGAGGTGACCAGCTTCCAGACCGCGATGACGGGCGAGCTCTTCGCCCTGCTGTCGAAACAGAGCGTGCTGCGCCACTCCCTGGGCGCCGATCCGGCCGCCTTCGACGATGCCGCCTTCGACGAAGCCGTCTCCGACACCCTGTCGCGCCCGGAGAGCCTGGCCGCACGGCTCTTCGCGATCCGCGCCGCCGACCTGACACAGGGACAGTCCGCCGCCACCGCGCGGGGCCGGCTCTCGGGCCTGCTGATCGGCGCCGAACTGGCAGCCACCAAGCCCTGGTGGCTGGGCCGCGCGGTGGTGCTGGTCGGGGCACCGGCGCTCTCGGCGCTCTATGCCCGCGCGCTGGCGGTGCAGGGCATCACCGCCGAAACGCTCGACGCAACGCAACTGGTGCTGGCCGGTCTGACCGCCGCCCGCAACACGGAGACCACGACATGAGCCGACCCCTGATCGCCATCCTGCGCGGACTGACCCCGGACGAGGCCCTGCCGGTGGCCGAGGCACTGATCGAGGCCGGGATCACCCGGATCGAGGTGCCGCTGAACTCGCCCGACCCCTATGTCTCGATCTCGGCCATGGCCCGCGAATTCGGCGAGGTGGCGCAGATCGGCGCCGGCACGGTTCTGACGGTGGAAGAGGTCAACTGGGTGCACGATGCCGGCGGCCGGCTGGTCGTTTCGCCGAACTGCAACCCGGAAGTGATCCACGCCACCAAGGCGGCGCTGATGGCCAGCTTTCCCGGCGTGATGACCCCGACCGAATGCTTCGCCGCCCTGGCGGCCGGGGCCGACGGGCTGAAGGCCTTTCCGGCGATGCTGATGGGCACCGAGGGACTGAAGGCGATCCTGGCCGTGCTGCCGAAGGGCACGCCGGTCTATGCCGTCGGCGGCGTCGGCCCGGACAGCTTCGCCAGCTGGATCGCCGCCGGCGCGGCGGGCTTCGGCCTCGGCTCGTCGCTTTACAAACCCGGGCTTTCGGTGCCCGAGATCGCCACCCGCGCCCGCGCCACCGTGGCCGCCTATGACGAGGTATCGGCATGACCCCGACCCTGTTCGACGCCACACGATGCAGCCTGGGCGAAGGCCCGCTCTGGCACCCCGAGCGCGGCGAGCTGTTCTGGTTCGACATCAACAACCGGCAGATGCTGGTCCGGTCCGGCGGCCAGACCCGGACCCGCAGCTTCCCCGAGATCGTCACCGCCGCCGGCTGGGTCGATCGCGATACGCTGCTGGTCGCCTCGGAGACCGCCCTGTCGCGGGTCGATCTGAATGGCGGCGCCGAGGTTCTGGTGCCGCTGGAAGCGGATGACCCCCGGACCCGCTCGAACGACGGCCGCGCCGACCCGCAGGGCGGGTTCTGGATCGGCACCATGGGCAAGCAGGCCGAACCGGGACTGGGCGCGATCTGGCGCTATTACCGGGGCGAGTTGCGGCGGCTGGTCGAGGGGATCAGCATTCCCAATGCAATCTCCTTCCCGCCCGGCGGCCGGTCGGTCTGCTGGGCCTGCACCACGCAGCAGAAGGTCATGCGGCAGGCGCTGGACGCCGATGGCTGGCCGGTCGGCCAGCCCGAGGTCTTCATCGACATGACGGCCGAGGACCTGTCGCCCGATGGCGCCGTGTTCGACGCGGCGGGGCATTTCTGGAACGCGCAATGGGGCGCGTCGCGGGTCGCGGAATACGATCGGGACGGGAGCTTCCTGCGCGCCATCGATCTGCCGGCGGTGCAGACCACCTGCCCGGCCTTCGGCGGCCCCGATCTGCGCACGCTTTTCTGCACCTCGGCGGCGCAGGATGTCGCGCCGGAAACGCCCGCCGACGACGACCCGCAGGGCCAGACCTTCCAGGTCGAAGGTCTCGGTCCCGGCCAGCCGGAACACCGGGTCGTGCTGTGAAGACCTTCGGCACCCTGTCGGACGGGCGCACGGTCGAGGAGATCACCCTCTCCGACGGCAGCCTGACCGCCAGGGTGCTGACCCTCGGAGCGATCCTGCGCGATGTCCGGCTGGCGGGAGTGGCGTTTCCGCTGACTCTCGGCTCCGAGGACCTGGCCGCCTACGAGGGGCCGATGGCCTATCACGGCGCCATCGTCGGGCCGGTGGCGAACCGGATCGCCGGGGCCGCCCTGCCGGGTGGCGCAAGGCTCGTCGCCAACCAGGGCCCGAACACGCTGCACGGCGGACCGAAGGGAATGCATGGCCGGCTCTGGTCGGTCACGGACCGGGGCCGCGATTTCGTGACCCTGCGGCTCGACCTGCCCGACGGGGTCGAAGGCTGGCCCGGCCCGCAAAGCCATGAAGCCACCTATCGCATCGCCGGTCCGGGAGCGCTGGAACTGGTGCTGTGCTCGCGCACCGACTCGCCCTGCCCGGTCGGCCCGGCACAGCACGGCTACTGGCGGCTCGGCCCCGGCCCGGACCTCACGGGCCATCGCCTGACCATCCCCGCCGAGCGCTGGACCGAGGTCGACCGGGCGCTGATCCCGACCGGGGCCTGCCCGCGGGTGGAAGGCTCGGTCCACGATTTCCGCCGCGGCCGCGTCATCGGTCCCGAGGCCGGGACGCGGTATGATCACAACTACTGTCTCGCCGACTCCCGCCGCCCCCGCGCCTTCGCCGCGCGGCTGGAAGGACCGGTCGGGCTGACCATGACCCTGAGCACGACCGAACCGGGGCTTCAGGTCTATGACGCCGCCGGCGCCGACACCGCCCCCTTCGCCGGGCTGGACGGGCAGCCCTACGGCCCCTTCGCAGGGCTGGCGCTGGAACCCCAGTTCTGGCCCGATTTCCCGCATCAGCCGGAGTTCCCGCAGAACGTCCTGACCCCCGGCGCCGTGTCGCGCCAGGAAACCCGGTGGAGCTTCAGCCGCTGACGCCGGGCACGGATAGCCGCTGCCGGAGCCTCCGGCGGGAGTATTTCGGACCCGAAGACGGGCGCGGATCGGCTCAGCTTCCGGTCGCGGCGCGATACCAGGCGCGGATCTTGGCGCGCTCTTCCGGCTCGATATAGGAGACATTGGCCGGCGGCATCGCATGGGTGACCCCGGCCTGCAGGTAGATCAGCCGGGCCTGCCGGGCGATATCCGCCTCGGTATCCAGCCGCACCCCTTTCGGGGCCCAGAGAATCCCGTCCCAGAACGGTTCGGCGGCATGGCACATCGAACAGCGCCCCAGCACGATGTCATGCACCTCCGAGAACCCCTCGGCACTGGCAAAGCGCTGCTCGGCCGGGGTCATCGCCGTCTCTTCCTCCGCCGGTTCGTCGATGCCGATCGACGACAGCCAGGCGATGATGATGAACAGGATCGCCGTTGCCGCCCAGGTCCAGTGCGGATTGCCCTTGCGCGCGTGATGGGTGTTGAACCAGTGCCGGATCGTCACCCCCATCAGGAAGACCAGAGACGCGATCAGCCAGTTGTACTGGCTGGCGAAGGCCAGCGGAAAATGGGTCGAGAGCATCAGGAAGATGACCGGCAGCGTCAGGTAGTTGTTGTGGGTCGAGCGCTGCTTGGCGATCTTGCCGTATTTCGGATCGGGCTTGCGCCCCGCCTTCAGGTCGGCCACCACGATCCGCTGGTTCGGCATGATGACGAATAACACGTTCGCGGTCATGATCGAGGCGGTGAAGGCGCCCAGATGGATCAGCGCGGCGCGGCCCGAGAACACCTGCGTATAACCCCAGGCCATCGCCACCAGGATCACGTAGAGCCCCAGCATCAGCCGCGTGTCGGCCTGGCCGAAGCGGCTCTTGCAGATCAGGTCATAGGCGATCCAGCCGAAGCCCAGCGAAGCCAGCGAGATCAGCACCGCCTGCCAGACCTTCAGATCGAGCACCGCGGGATCGACCAGATAGAGATCGGCGCCCAGGTAGTAGACCAGGATCAGCATGGCAAAGCCACTCAGCCAGGTCGAATAGCTCTCCCATTTGAACCAGATCAGGTCGTCGGGCATGGCATCCGGCGCCACCAGGTATTTCTGCACATGGTAAAAACCGCCGCCATGCACCTGCCATTCCTCGCCATCGGCGCCGCTCGCCAGGTTGCGGTCGCGGTGCAGCCCGAGGTCCAGCGCGATGAAATAGAACGACGAGCCGATCCAGGCGATCGCGGTGATGACATGCGTCCAGCGCACCGCGAATTCCACCCAGGAGAGAAGAATAGCCCAGTCCATCGCTCAACTCCCTCGATAGGTCGAATAGCCGTAGGGCGAGAGCAGGAGCGGCACGTGGTAATGGCCCTTCTCCATACCGAAGCGGATCGGCACCTCGTCCAGAAACAGCGGGCCCGTGACCTGGCCGGTCGCGCGCAGATAGTCGCCGGCATGGAAGACAAGTTCGTAGCTGCCTGGCTTGAAACGGTTTTCCGGAAGGATGGCGCCATCGGTGCGACCGTCATCATTGGTGACCATCTCGGCCAGCCACTCACGGCCTCCGGTCTCGACCCGGGCCAGCGCGATGCGCAGCCCGCTGGCCGGACACCCTCGCGCGGTGTCCAGAACATGGGTCGTCAGATATCCGCTCATCGCATCCTCCATTCCTCAAGGCTTCTCCCAAAGCACCGGCCCGCGCAAGCCCCGCGACCTCTGGACAAGCCGGCCCCGCTGCCCCTACCAAGAGCGCGCAAGAAATTCGAGGCCCCGCATGAACGCTCCCCGCTACCCCCGCGACATGATCGGATATGGCCCGGACCGGCCCGACGCCCGCTGGCCCGGCGGCGCCAGGGTGGCGGTCTCGCTGGTGCTGAACTACGAGGAGGGCGGCGAGAATTCGGTGCTGCATGGCGATGCGGCCTCGGAAGCCTTCCTCTCCGACATCGCCGGCGCCGCGCCCTGGCCGGGACAGCGGCACTGGAACATGGAATCGATTTACGACTACGGCGCCCGGGCCGGATTCTGGCGCCTGCACCGGCTGTTCACCGGGCGCGACCTGCCGGTAACGATCTATGGCGTCGCCTCGGCCCTGGCCCGCTCGCCCGAGCAGGTGGCGGCGATGCAGTCGGCGGGCTGGGAGATCGCCAGCCACGGGTTGAAATGGGTCGAGCACAAGGACATGCCCGAGGCCGAGGAGCGCGCCGCCATCGCCGAGGCGATCCGCCTGCATGCCGAGGTGACGGGAGAGCGGCCGACCGGCTGGTACACCGGGCGCTGCTCGGCCAACACGGTCCGGCTCGTCGCCGAAGAGGGTGGGTTCGACTATGTCTCGGACACCTATGACGACGATCTGCCCTACTGGGCCCGGTTCGGCGACCGCGACCAGCTGGTGATCCCCTATACGCTGGAAGCCAACGACATGCGCTTTGCCACCGCGCCGGGCTATATCACCGGGCGGCAGTTCGGCGACTACCTGATCGACGCGCTCGAGGTGCTGCGCGCCGAGGGCGCCGAGGGGCGGGCGGCGATGATGTCGGTCGGCCTGCACTGCCGGCTGATCGGCCGGCCGGCCAGGATCGCCGGGCTGATCCGCTTTCTCGACCATGCCCAGGCCTGCGGCGACGTCTGGTTCGCGCGGCGGATCGAGATCGCCCGGCACTGGGCCGCCGAACATCCGCCGGTTGCACGAATCCGTCCTTCGACCCTGAAGAAGGTCGAGTTCGTCCGCAGCTACGGTGGCATTTTCGAACATTCCCCCTGGGTCGCCGAACGCGCCTGGGCGCTGGAGCTGGGCCCCGCGCATGACCGGGCGCAGGGGCTGTGGAACGCCATGGTGCGGGTCTTCCGCAGCGCCTCCGACCAGGAACGTCTGGGCGTTCTGACCGCGCATCCCGACCTGGCGGGGAAACTGGCGGCGGCCAGGAAACTGACCGCCGAAAGCACGTCGGAACAGGCTTCGGCCGGGCTCGACGTCCTGACCGACGAGGAACGCAGCCAGTTCACCGCGCTCAACACCGCCTATGTCGAGCGCTTCGGTTTTCCCTTCATCATCGCGGTGCGCGACCATGACAAGGCCGGCATCCTGGAAGCCTTCCGGCGGCGCCTGTCCCAGGACCCGGCCACCGAATTCAACGAAGCCTGCACCCAGGTCGAGCGGATCGCCTGGCACCGCCTGAAGGCCCTGCTGCCATGAACCGGTATTACTACCCCAAGGGCGGATTGCCCGACCAGTCGCAACGGCTCTATGCCCCGGCCCGGTTCACCACCGCCTATGCGGTGATCCCGGCAGCGGTGATGACCGATATCGTGACCTCGCAGCTTCCGGGCTGGGAGCGGACCCGGGCCTGGATCATCGCCCGGCCGCTCTCGGGCTTTGCCGAGACCTTCGCCCAGCTGATCGTCGAACTGGCGCCCGGCGGCGGCTCCAGCATGCCGGAACCCGATCCCGGCGCCGAAGGCGTGGTCTTCGTGGTCCACGGCACCCCGACCCTGAGCATCGGCGGCACGAGTCACCAGCTGGCCCCCGGGGGCTATGCCTTCCTGGCGCCGGGCGAGTCCTGGACGATCCGCAACGAGGGCGCCGAACCGGCCTGCTTCCACTGGATCCGCAAGCTCTGGGAACCGGCGCCGGGGCTGGAGCGGCCCGACAGTTTCGTCACCTCGGATGCCGAGGTGACGCCCGACCCGATGCCCGACACCGAAGGCCGCTGGGCCACCTCGCGCTTCGTCCCGAATGACGACCTGCGGCATGACATGCAGGTCAATATCGTCACCTTCCTGCCCGGCGGGGTGATCCCCTTTGCCGAGACCCATGTCATGGAACACGGGCTCTACGTGCTGCAGGGTCAGGGCGACTATCTGCTGAATACCGACCGGGTGACGGTCGGCCCCGGCGATTTCATGTGGCTGCGCGCCTTCTGCCCGCAGGCCTGCGAAGTGATCGGAGACCAGCCGTTCCGCTACCTGCTCTACAAGGACATCAACCGCCACCCGCG
>NZ_JANQDU010000007.1 GCF_024723735.1 Frigidibacter sp. ROC022 | reverse complement strand
GTTGAAGAACGAGAATGCCGAGCGGATCGCGTTTAATGATGCCGAAGATGTTGTTAGCCCACTCATCCAAACCTACGGGCCGTTCCGCGCCAAAACGACAGTTGCTTATCCCTTCGTGCGCCTGGCTAACGACAAGAGCAACATCTGGTGGATCGAGCCGCATCAGAAGAACGCGTCGGGCGATCTTAGTTTGGTCGAAGCCCGCGACCGAAGGCTTCAGGCGGGGTTCTCGGACGAAGTTCTCGCCGCGTTCAGGGCCGACCCCAAGCTCATCGATAATGTCGCGCTCAATCTGCTGGAGCGGAATTTTCCGCCGAGCCTGCACCAAGACATCCTGGAAGCCGTTGGCCTCTATCTCGGCAATGATGAAATCGAGGCTCTCGTCCGCCGCAAGCGCGATCCGCGGTTCCGAGTGAACGTGCTCTCTGCCTATTACGAGCAGTGCTGCGTCTGCAAATACGACATCAAGATGAACGGCGCGGCCGTTGCACTTGAAGCAGCCCATATCAAGATGCATTCCGCCGGCGGTCCGGACGAGGTCAATAACGGCCTGTCCCTTTGCGTCATTCATCACAAGCTCTTTGATCTTGGTGCAATCACCGTCGACAAGTTGATGAAGGTCAGGGTGTCAGAGCGCGTCGTCGGGGACTGGGGCCGCAAGCTAAACGACGAGTTCCACGAGAAAGAAATTTCTCTTCCGCGCAGCGAGGCAATGCTCCCAACACCGCAGTACATCCATTGGCACAACGAGCAGATTTTCAAAGGCGTCGTGTAGATGACATCGGGCAAGCTTGTTAGGGATCGCATTCCCGAATTGATTTCTGCGGAAGGCCGCAAGCCACTCGTCAGTGTGCTGCGTGGTCAGGAATTGATGGGGGCGCTTTACGAAAAGCTGACCGAAGAACATGGCGAGTTCCTCGCTGCCGGCAGTGACGGCGAAAAACTAGAAGAACTGGCCGACATGATCGAAGTTCTCATCGCGATCGCGGAGCAGCACGGCTGCAAAGAGTCCGATCTATTGGAACTGGTCGCGAGGAAGCGCGGAGACCGTGGGAGCTTCTCAAAGGGACTATTCTACCAAGGTGATGCTTAGCGGTTTCTGTTGTTTCCGTCGGTTTTGGGAAGTTGTTGGCTACCCTTGCACGCTGGATATGTCACGCAGCCGAGAAACTTGCCGCGTCGTCCTCTGCGCTCGACGAGCCATCCGTCTTCGCATTCGGGACAAGCAGGGAGCTCTGCGCCGCAGCTGCAGATCATCTTGTCGGGGTGCGAGCTGTCTCTGATCGGCAAATCGCTGCCGCATACGCTACACGGGCTTAGCTTCTGGCCGCACAGATTGCGGTGCTCGCAGGAGAAATACGTGCCGCCATTACGTGCCGCATGCGCGAGCATTCGCCCGCCGCAGGAAGGACAGCGATGTTCGGCTATGCCTGGCTCGCCGAGTTCGATGGCTTCGTATTCCGGAGTTCCGAGAAGTTCGCGGACGAAAGCCGATGGCTTCTCTCTGTCTGCCAGAACGGTGACAGACTTCCGCGCTCGGGTCAGAGCCACATAAAAAAGGCGGCGCTCTTCGGCGTGCTCGAAATTTTCCGGCTCTGGCAAGACAAGGTCGAGCAGGGGATCATCGACAATCTCTGACGGGAATCCCATTGTGTCGGACACCGCGCGGAGGATGATGACGTGATCCGCCTCAAGACCCTTGGATGCGTGCACGGTCATGAAGCGGATCGAAAGCTTCGGAAAGCTGGACGAGAGCGCAGCAAAACTTTTGGGCTTTGCATGGTGGTATCGGCCGAGCAGCAGCACGCTTGTACCAGTTGGCGACTCTTTGGACAGCCGTTCGAGCGCAGCATTGAGCGCCGCGCCTTCCTGTCCCCATCTGTAGTAGGCCACCATGATGGCCGGAGCAGACGCCGTTCCCGCAGGAACGACCGATTTCTTGATCTGCGCCGGGTTGCGCAGCACGAAGCTGCGCGCGGGGTGGGCGATCTTATCAACGCTGCGGAATGTGCGTCCCAAATCCACCGTGCTGTGTACGTCGTCGGCGCCGGCGAAGCTGCCGCCGAACTCTTTGCCGAAATTGCGCATCAGGTGAATGTCGGAGCCCGTGAAACGGTAGATCGATTGCCAGTCGTCACCGACCGCAAAGATGCGAGCATCGGAATGCTGCGCCTTCAGCGCGCGAAGAAGGCGTGCTCGCCCTTCGGAGATATCCTGGAACTCGTCAACAAGCAGATGCCGGTAGGGGCTTTGATAGCGGCCGCTCTCTGCGTGTTCGGTTGCGCGGACGATCATGTCTTCGAAATCGATCATGTCGCCGAGGCGCTTCTCATAGGCTTCGATCAGCGGCTCGAAGATCTTCATGAACGCGCGGCTGCGTGGCTTGTCTTCCGAAGCTTCACCCCGCGTGTTGCACTGCGCGATTGTCGCGCCGCCGCTTTTGAAGTGCCGCAGAAACGTTCCGAGGGTCTGGGTGAAAGCATCGACCTGTCCCATCTCGGACAGGGTGCTGAAGACCTCGCTGTCGGGAATGGGCTTGAGCTCGACATAGGGCGCCAGCTTTTCTTTGAGCCCGTCCAGCAGTCTACCTTCGACCTTCTCATAGCTGAACGTCTCGATCAGCGTTGTGCCTCTTGCCTGATGGAGTTCGCGCTTCCAGGCCATGTCTGCGAGATATCGGTCGCGGTCGATGTACGGCGCCGTGGTCAGGCGCATCATGCCATCTGGCCCGCGCGATTTTCGGACGCCGAAATGCTCGATGTAGATGCCGCTTTCGGTCAGCCGAAAGTCCGGCTTGTAAGGACCGCGCGCATCTGCCGGTAGTTCGTGCTCGTAAACGGGCTCGTATTCATGTGCGATGCCGTTGCGGTAAAGCCAGTTAGAGATTTCCCACTCTTCGAAGCTTTTGACGCGATCACCGTTCAGGGTGCGAAGCTCGTGCGCCTCCACCCACTCAAAATACTTGCCCTGCGTCTTGAAATCCCACTCGCTTTTGTAAGGCCAGTAGAACTCGGAAAACCAATCCAGAAGGAGCGTGCCAAGACCTGCCATGGGGGCGATCTCGTTGACGAGAATATCCCGTAGCAGTGCCCGAAACTTCGCGTCATCGCTGGCGTGGTCAGCCAGCGCTGGGCCGGTGCCTTCGACTTCACGGATGATCCTGTTGCCAAGGGCGTGAAACGTCAAAGCGTCCACAGATGCGCCTGAGCGCTCTTTGATGCGGGTTGCCATCTCAGATGCCGCGTCCTTGCCAAACGCCATCAGCAAGATTTCTTCCGGCTGTCTTATGCCCCGCTCGATCAGGTAAGCGGCCTTGGCAACGATCACGCTGGTCTTGCCAGAGCCGGCGCCGGCGAGAACGAGGGTAGCGTCCTCGTCTGTAACAACGGCGAGGCGCTGCTCTGGTGTCAGCGGATTGGACTCAATCTTGTCGAAGAACGCCTTCATGTCGGCGAGTTCGGTTTCGATGAAGCGCTCGATGGCAGCATTGCGTGCCTGCTCCGGCGCATCTTTAAAAGTGCTGACGGCTTCAAGAAGGCGCTGATCAGAGTCACCGAGTACGCCGTCAGGTATGAGCGCGGGCAGAGACTCTATCGCCTTGGTCGCGCGTTCAAGGAAGGGCGCGAGCAGGCAAGCGGCGAGATAGCGCCGCGGCTGGTTTAGGCGCTCGATCGCCTGTGCCAGCGCCTTCAGTTCTTCTTCCGTCGTCTTGAATTGCAGCGTGATGTGCTCATGAAAGGCACCATTCACGGTCGATATGAAACGTGTCGCTTCGCTGGATTTGATGCCGGCAAGCTTGACCTCGGTGCCGTCAGAGAGCGGCACCGAGACGGTCGAGAAGCCAAGGGTACTGATGATCTTTGCAGGACCTGCCCAGTCCGAAAAGGGTACTTGTTTCCGGGCGCCGCCGTGGAAGCTGATGCCTGAATCGGTTTGCTCCGCCCCCCAGGACGAAAGCCCGAGCGGCCGAAGGACGGCGCCTGAAAGTGGGCTTCTCTTTAGGGTTTTCGGCGGCGCCATATCAGGCATCTCCGCCGGCGATCAAAGTCTCACGTGCGGCATGAAAGGCATCCTGCAGGGCTTTGTGGCCGTCCAGACCCTGAAGGCAAAAGCTGTTCAGAAACTGCCGTCCGGCGAACAGCTTCCGGTCGACGGGGCTGAGCTCAGCTTGGGCGCAAATGTCATCCCAGTTTGCTGCGATCGTTGCGATCTGTGCTTCGATCAATGCGGCGGCTTCACCTTCTTTCAGGTGATAATCCGGCGCAGCGGCAAGGCACGTTGCCAAAGTGCTCATCCGGTTATCGCCCTTGATCAGCATGGCCTGCGTGGCTTCGTTGCCCGAGCGTCCCTGCGGACAAATGTCATAGGCCGGCGTCAGCGTCAGCATCTTGCCGTCCCAAAAGGCGGCGTGGTTGCGGGCGTGATCGTCAGTGTTGCCGCAGAGCACGTTGAAGCAAATCCGGCCGTAGAGCTCTTTCAGCGTTTCCTTGGGGGCGGTGAATCGGCGGCGGATAATCTCTGCGAGGTCTTCGTAGGACGCGTAGCGTGCCATCATTTCGTCCAGCCCAAGCATGGTCAGGGCTGACACCATCGCATGGCGTGTCCAGCCATCCTCGGAAAGTATGCGGTCGAAGCGCTCGATCAGAAGCACATCTTTGCCTGCAGCCTTGGTGATCGACACCGGCGCTGCGTTCAGGCCGCACGCTGTTGCGAGTTTCATCGCGATGAACTCGGCCTTCACCACGCTGTGCGTGTCCGTGCTCGATGAAAACTTGGCGATGAATTTCTTCTCGCCGTCATCGATGAGCGCCTTGGGACGCGCGCCGCCGATTGACGTTCCGTGATTGAGTGCCTGATCGAGCGCGGGGGTGAGCGGCAATCCTTTTTCGATGAGTTCTGCAGCCGCCAGCAGTTCCTCGAACGAGGCTTCTGCAGCGAGGCGCGGGACATACTCCGTTGCCGATGCCTGAAAATCGAGGGCGCCGATGCGGTCAGACCCCGATTGCAGCAAATAGGTGAGCTCGCTGATATCCGGAATGCCGGCGGCATCAGGCTTCTTGCCCGTCAGCCTGTTGATGATGACGCGGCGTCCCCAAGCGTCGGGCGAACCGTCCCGAATACAGCTGGGCATCGAGAGGCCGTTGATCGGTTCGATCACGCCTTCGCGTAGCGGCAGTTCGGGCTCGTAGATCGGGATGGCGTCCTTGCGGCGCCGATAGCTGGCACCGTAGGTGAAGAGCAGGCGGTCACCATCTTGATCGAGGCGTCCCGCCACCACCGGCTCGGTTGCCCCTGGCAGCCACATCCAGACAAATGCTTCGGTCGCCTCAGCCTTAGAAGTCATCATCGACCTCTTTCAAAGTGTGGCGGACGCTCTTGGGAAGCAGCGTGAGCTTTTCATCGAGGCGTGCGTTGTGCATCTGAAGCGTGCGTTCGTCGTACTCGAACAGGCGTACGCCGACGAGGGAGGCGACCTCGAAGACGATGCCGATCTCGGGACCTGGTGCACCCTTTTCGATGCTGTAGAGCGTGGTGCGGCTGATGCCGGCGCGGTCGGCTAGTTCCTGAGCCGTCAGGCCGCGTTCTGATCTGCCAATGCGGATCAGCTTACCAAGCATGGTCAATGCTTGACGCGTTACTCTGGAATAGCTTCTCTTGCGAGGCATCGTAGCTTCCTGTCATGTTCATTCAGCTGTACGCGAAACCGCTTCGCGTACAAAATTCTATACATCATGTCACAGAGGGAACTTGATCGTCAAGTTTGTGTTCATTTAACTGGACGTGAGGTGGTTTCGTGTACAAAATTTTGAACAACGCTGGTGCGGCGGAAACCCGTGGGAGGGAGATTGTTTGGGGTCGATCATGCCAGGTGGAGGGGTTCTGGAGCTCACCAGCAAAGCAGGCGTGTTGGGTGCCTGCATCTTGGTCGCCATCGCACCCCGTCAACCAAGTGAGGGGTGACGGACGGCTCCTGCGAAGCAGGCTGACAAGCTTTGGATAAGTCAATGAATCATCTACACGAATTTCTTTTTCACCGTTAGACTTGCAATATGACAGACCAGCTTGATTTAAATACGACCTACAAAGCCATCCTTGCAGCCGCGCGAGAGCGCCGCTTCATAAGCTATGGCGAGCTTGCCAAGGCGAACGGCGCGCTCTGGAAGAATGTTCGCTACAAGATGAATACCCATCTTGGCGATCTCGTCCGCATCGCTTCCGAGCGGGACTGGCCGATGCCGAGTTCGATTGTAGTCAATCAAAACAATCTCAAGACCGGTACACTTGATGGTACAGCCCGCGAGGGCTTCATCACCGCCGCACGTGAGTTCGGCTTCGACGTCGATGACCCCGCCGTCTTTGTAAAGAAGCAGCAGGATGCCATGTTTACCTGGGCGCCAGACGCCCCCGACGATTTGGGTCTATCTGACGGCCACGAGGAGACGGATGTTCCGGCAGGCGGCCCGAAGTTCGTGCAGTTCTTTGGACCTGTGCTTGATGCTATGAGGTTTTTTGGCGGAGTGGCCGAGCCCCGTCAGGTCATGGATAAGGTGGTCGAGCTAGCCGACATCACCGAAGACGAGCTTGGCGAAACCAACAAGAACGGCCAGTCAAAATACGAAAACCAGATCGGCTGGGCGCGTTTCTATCTTGCCAAGGCCGGCATGATTGAGAGCAAGAAACGTGGTCTATGGTCACTAACACCGGAAGGACGGGAAACTTTTCTCAACCATGAAGATGCCGTAGCGCTCTTCAAGGAAATCCACTCCCGCTACCGCGATACAGCGACTGATGATGAAGAGTCGGCGCCCGCGCTAGAAGCGGATTCGGAAGGCGAATTGTTTGATGACCCTAATCGTCGGTTTTGGTTCGTAGGGGCTTTGTGGGATGGTTCCGATGACCAAACCAGCCGCTTCCTAAAAGAAGGCATCTGGCAAAACGGATACGACGACAAGTTCTCCGACCACGTGGCGCGGATAAAGCCGGGGGATCGCATCGCCATCAAGGCGACATTCGTCAAAAAGTACGGGCTGCCCTTCGAGAACCAGGACAAGCCCGTCTCGTGTATGCGCATCAAAGCAATAGGCACGGTGACAGAAGCGACCAAGGACGGAAAGACGGTCAAAGTCGATTGGACGCCTCTGGAAGATGCCAAAGAATGGTATTTCTATACCTACCGTGTCACGATCGTTGAGGCTGACGTTTCAGACGACCTCGCGCGTCGGCTTGTCAGATTTACCTTCGGTGATCAGAAACAGGATTACGAATTCTGGTTACGCCAACCTTACTGGGCGAAGAAGTACCGGAAGGCGCCGGACACAGTGACCGACCTCCAGATCGCGGAAGAAGAAGCTGAAGCCGATACCGAAGAGGCCGCATTCGAGCGCTACGATATCCCGGATATTGTCTCGGACGGATGCTTCCTGCCGGAAGCTAGCCTGAATGACGCGCTCGCACGCCTACGCTCGAAGAAGAACCTCATCCTTCAAGGACCGCCCGGCACCGGCAAGACTTGGCTGGCAAAACGGCTTGCCTACGCGCTGATCGGCACCCGCGATCGTAAGGTGACGCGCAAGCGCATGCGTGCCATCCAGTTCCATCCATCACTATCCTACGAGGATTTCGTCCGCGGCTGGCGACCTGACGGAAACGGTCAACTGAAGCTTGCGGATGGTGTCTTTCTTGAAGCGGTCGAAGCCGCGCGCGCTGAGCGTGATCGACCCTTCGTGGTCATCATTGAAGAGATTAACCGCGGAAACCCCGCCCAAATATTCGGGGAGATGCTAACGCTCCTTGAGACTGACAAGCGTCGTGAAGACGAAGCGATCGAGCTGGCCTATCGCAGTGAGACCGGCGAACGCGTCTATATCCCTGACAACCTCTTTGTGATCGGCACGATGAACATCGCCGACCGCTCACTAGCGCTTGTCGATCTGGCGCTCCGCCGTCGCTTTGCCTTCATCACGTTGGAAACCATGCTTAACGATCACTGGAAGGCGTGGTGTATTGAGAAGGCCGGCCTGGACGCCGATGCCGTCGAAGACATTCGGCGCCTGATGTCTGAACTCAATGAAGAAATTGCCAACGACCGCGCCCTCGGCGCACAGTTCAAAGTCGGTCACAGCTATGTCACTCCAGGTGCCAGCGTTCCGATTGGTGATGCGCGCGACTGGTTCCGGCAGGTCGTGGAGACAGAGATCAGTCCGCTTCTAGAGGAGTACTGGTTCGATAATCCCGACAAGGCGAAATCCTCCACCCGCCGCCTTCTCGAAGGCATCTGATGGAAGCCCTCCTTACAGAGCAGTACGACGATGACGCCGTCCCATTGGCTCTGGACAAAATTCCGTTGCGCAATGTCTGGCTATTATTCCTCTACGCCTCTGGGCTTGCGCGTTTTCGAGACCGCTTCGAAGCCGAGGTGGAAACCTCTCCTGACTTTAAGACCCTTGTTGCGCGGCTGTTGTGCTATGCCACCGAGAAACGACTGCGCCGCAACTTGAGTTTTGGATATCGGCGGAAAGAAGAAACCCTTCGCCGCGTTCGTGGGCGTATCGACATCCTGGAATCCGTATCACGAGACCTTTTTCGAAAGGGGCAAGTCGCTTGCCGTTTCGAAGAGCTCACTATCGACACGCCGCGCAATCGGCTCGTTCGGGCGGCGTTGTCGAGCCTGTCAGGCTGGCTCGATGATGCTGATCTCGCGCATCGGTGCCGGACGCTTGCACATGCCTTGGGACGAGCAGGCGTTGCAGGCGAAAAACCATCGCGCGCTGAAATCGCATCCGATCAGATCGGCCGGCACGAAGCCGATGATCGATTGATGGTCTCGCTTGCGCGCGCCGTGTTCGACCTGGTGCTGCCGACCGAAAGCGCTGGGGCGCGGTCGCTTTTGAAGGCTCAGCACGATGAAACCGAGTTCCGGAAGCTCTTCGAGAAGGCGATCGGCAACTTCTTCGCGGCCGAGCTTCCGAGAGAAGAGGGATGGCGCGTTTTTCCGGGCAAGCAATACAATTGGCCGGTTGCAGCAGCCTCGACAGGTATCGCGGCCTACCTTCCGATCATGATCACAGACATCATTCTTGAGAACGCGAAACAGGGGCGTCGGATCATCATCGATACCAAGTTCACCGAGGTGCTTACGAAGTCTCAACACGGTGGCAGTCGCTTCAAGACCGGACATCTATATCAACTCTACGCCTACTTGCGCAGCCAGGAGCGCCCGGACGATCCGTTGTCCATAACGTCAGACGGCATGCTTGTGTACCCTTCCGTCGGTACGGACGTCGATGAGACGGCCTTGATACAGGGGCATCGACTTAGGTTTGTGACGATCGATCTGTCAGCTCCAAGTGGCACCGTCATCGAGAGGCTGCAGCAGCTGCCTTTGGTGTCGAAGTTGTCGCAAGGAACTTTCTAACCCAGCGAAGTTGTCCACTGCCTTGCTGTAGAACGATATAAAATCTCTTGACATCACCGAAGATGAGTATATAAACTATACCCATATAGTAAATATGGCAATCGACGTTCTTGGCAGGAACGTGCGCGCCGTAAAGATGGAGTATTGCAGCGATGCGCTGGGGTGTTGAAAAACGGTTGGAGTTTATCGAGTTCCGCCTCTTTTGGGAGGGCGGGATCAACCGTGCTGACATCATCGACCAGTTCGGAGTTTCCGTGCCGCAGGCCTCGAAGGACCTTACACTCTATGAAGAAAAGGCTCCAGGCAACCTTCGTTACGACAAGAGTGCCAAACGCTATCGTGCCTCTGATGCGTTCAAGCCGGTATTTCTAGAGCCGGACGCGTCTGCATACCTGGCTCATCTGCGTACTTCAGCTACGACGCTAGACGGGCCCGAAGAATCTTGGCTTGCTGCTGCTCCCGAGTTCGACGCAATGCCGGTCCCTCATCGCAGCATTGATGTCTCGGTTCTGCGCGAATTGTTGACGGCAATACGGGAATCGAAGTCGCTAGAAATCCGATACCAGTCGATGAACCCCAACAGGTCGGCACCAGAGTGGCGACGAATTTCGCCGCATGCTCTGGGGAATGATGGGCTTCGATGGCACGTTCGGGCATTCTGTCATGTCGACTCCAAGTTCAAAGACTTCATTCTCTCGCGCTGCCTGAAGACTCGGAATCCAAATATAGCGGGAGCGTCTGCAGCTGACGATATTCTTTGGAATGAACACTTTACGGTGGAACTGTCTCCAAACCCTGCGCTGAGCGAAAACCAGCAGGCCGTGATCGCTCACGACTATGCGATGAGTGGTGACAGCGCGAAGGTACCTATACGTAAGGCGCTTCTCTACTACTTCCAAAAGCGCTTGCGTCTCGACGTGGCCGACAAGCTAGACAATCCGCATGAGATTCCGGTGGTGGTTGCTAACCGGGTTGAATTTGATGCCGCGCTAGACGAGGCGATGGCATGAAATCGAAAAACTTCGAAATTCTTCGGCAGAGATGGCCGGAGCTCGCAGAGCTCGGGGGGCTCGCTGACTCTTACGCGCACGCCGATGCCGCGAGCGCGCTGGTGAAGCTGCGCCTCTACGCCGAGAACCTTACCAAAGATATATATCGCGATCTGAAGCTTCCTAAGCCAGAGCAGCCGACATTTGTCGATCTTCTGAAGAATGATGCCTTCGAGGCCATCACGCCCAAGGTCGTACTCGATAAGCTCCACGCCTTGCGGATACATGGCAACAAGGCGGCTCACGGAGAACCTGTCGGAACGCAACACGCCCTGTGGCTCCTTAAGGAGGCGCATGATCTGGCCCGTTGGCTTTGCATACAGTACGGCAAGCAAAAGGCTGACCAGCTGCCCGCCTTTGTTCAGCCTGCCGCGCCAAGGCAGGCAGAGGCTAAGGAAAAGCGCCGAATTCTGGAAAAGCTAGCTGCACAGGAAGCCCAGATGGATGCGCTTCTTGCCGAGTTGGAGGAAGCCCGCGCAAAGGCTTCAGAGGCCGAAAAAGAAGCGACGGAGCTCAAGAAGCTTGCCGCCTCAGCACAGAGTGCGGCGGACGAGCTGCACTTTAGTGAAGCGGATACTAGAACCCGCCTGATCGATAGCCTGCTGGCCAGCGTCGGCTGGGATGTTGGCGAAGGGCTCAAGAACACCCCTCAGGTGGGCAAGGAAGTCGAAGTGGACGGTCAGCCGACAAAGACAGGTGTCGGCTATGTGGACTATGTCCTCTGGGACGACAACGGCAATCCGCTGGCCGTGATCGAGGCGAAGAAGACAGCTGTTGATGCCGAAAGCGGGCGTCATCAGGCCAAACTGTACGCGGACAGCCTAGAGAAGAAATACGCTCATCGCCCCGTGATCTTCTACAGCAACGGGTTCGACATCTGGATTTGGGATGATGCGCAGGGCTATCCACCCCGCAAGCTCTATGGCTTCTATTCAAAGGACAGTCTGCAGCATCTCGCCAACTATCAGCGGCAACAGAAAAAGCCGCTCGACACCATTGAGATCAACGGCGCGATAGTAGATCGCCTTTACCAGCTTGAGGCCATCAAGAGGGTGTCCGAGCGGTTTACTGGCAAGCACCGGAAGGCCTTGATCGTGCAGGCGACCGGCACCGGAAAGACGCGCGTGGCCATCGCTCTTACGGATTTGCTGATCCGGGCGGGTTGGGTGAAACGCGTTCTCTTCCTTTGTGACCGCAAAGAGCTGCGCAAGCAGGCCAAGAACGCTTTCAATGATTTTCTGTCAGAGCCGACGCGTATCGTCACCTCGCGAGTGAAGTCCAACGCAAGCGAGCGAGTCTTCCTTGCGACCTATCCGGCTATGCAGAAGGTATTCCAGTCGTTCGATCCTGGCTTTTTCGATCTCATTATCGCCGATGAATCGCACCGCAGTATCTACAACGTGTATGGCGACATCTTTCATTACTTTGACTGTCACCAAGTCGGATTGACAGCAACGCCTGTCCACTTCGTGACTCGCAACACGTTCAGCTTGTTCGACTGCGAAGGACAACTTCCCACATCGAACTACGATTTGGATCAGGCGGTCGAAGAAGGCTACCTGACTCCCTTCGAGGTATTCGAACACACAACGCAGTTTTTACGTGATGGTATCCGCCTCGATGGACTTTCTCAGGAGCAGATCGAGGAACTCGAATCTCAGGGCGAGGACCCTTCGCAATATGACTTCTCGTCCGAGCAAGTCGACAAGATCATCTTTAACAAGGATACCAATCGAGCGATCCTGCGAAACCTCATGGAAAATGGCCTAAGGGATTCGGCCGGACAGGTTCCGGGCAAGAGCATCATTTTCGCCCGTAATCACCAGCACGCCATGATCATGCGGCAGCTCTTCGATGAGATGTACCCGCAATATGCTGGCAAGTTCTGTCAGGTTATTGATAACTACGATCCGCGAGCAGAGCAGCTGATCGATGATTTCAAGGGAGAAGGGGCGAACAACGATCTCACGATCGCCATCTCGGTCGACATGCTCGATACCGGGATAGATATCCCCGAAATTTTGAACTTGGTGTTTGCGAAGCCAGTCAGATCGCCGGTGAAGTTTTGGCAGATGATCGGCCGTGGGACACGCCTTAAGAAGGACCTATTTGGTCCCGGCGAAGACAAAAGTGTCTTCCGCATCTTCGATCACTGGGGAAACTTCGCGCGCTTCGAGATGGGCTTCAAGCCCGCCGAACCGACCCAGTCGAAGCCGCTCGCGCAGCAGGTATTCGAAGAGCGACTCAAGCTGGCCGAAACAGCTTTCGACAAGAGTGAACCCAATATCGCCGAGCAGATCATCGACCTGATCGCGAAAGACATTGAAGACCTGCCGGAAGAGTCGATTTCGGTTCGTGAGAAATGGAAAGAGAAGCGGACGCTCTCGGAGCCAGGGCTATTAAAGGACTTCGCGCCGTCCACTGTGGCACGCCTGCGCCAAGAGATCGCGCCGCTCATGCAGTGGCGGGATATCCGCGGAAAGAGTGACGCGTTTGCTCTTGATCTCCTGATCGCGCGGATGCAGATCGCGGTCCTGCGCGGTTCCGGTGCTGTCTCAGACTTGAAGATCGAACTGCTAGACCGCCTCGGGCTTCTTCAAATGCACCTCAACCCGGTGCGCGATAAGGCCGACGTCATCAAGCTCGTGAAATCTGATGTGTTCTGGACAGAAGTGAGCGTCGCAGACCTTGAAGAAATACGCGTGCCACTGCGCGAGATCATGCACCACCGTGCACGTGGCGGTTCTGGTGGTGTCCCGCCCAAGGTAATCGACGTGACTGAGGACGCAAGCCAAATGCAGCTTGCGCGAAGGTCGACCACTCTCAAGACGGTTGATATGAAAGCATACGAGCAGCTCATTGAATCCGAGCTGAAGAAACACTTTGAGACCGATCCGACACTCAAGAAGATCAGAGTCGGCGAGCCGGTTTCGGATCGTGAGATCGATGCGCTTGTTTCACTCATCTTGACGCAAAACCCAAACGTGCAGCGCTCGCACCTTGAGGAATTCTTCGGTGCTACGGCTGTGCCGCTCTTCCTTGCCATACGATCGATCGTCGGCATGGAGCCGGAGGCCGTTCGTGAGAAATTCAGTGCGTTCGTTAAGAAACATCCAAAACTGACAGCTAAGCAAACCCGCTTCCTGTCACTTCTGCAGAACCACATCGCCCGCTACGGCACGATCTCAGTCGAGCGGCTCTACGACGCGCCTTTCACGGTCATCGATGCCGATGGCCCAGATGGCATATTCGAGAACGAGCACGACCTTAGCGATCTAATCGAAATCGTGCGCTCTTTCGGCCCTGAGGCCGATGAGCGCTCCGACGACAACCCGAATGAAAGGTAAGAAGAATGGTCACGGGTGAACTTAAGCGGCGCGTTGACGCGCTTTGGACTGAATTCTGGCAGGGCGGGATCACCAACCCCCTGACTGTGATCGAGCAGATCACGTTCCTGATGTATGCGCGTCTTCTCGATATCAATGAGGCGCGTGACGAGAACCGCGAGAAGCGGACAGGAAAGTCATTCAGCCATCGTTTCAAGGACGATGAGCAGCATTTGCGCTGGTCGCAGTTCCGGCATCTCGGGGCCGAAGAGATGCTGCCGGTCGTTCGTGATGAAGTGTTTCCGCACTTCAAATCGACCGTGGCCAGCGGCTCGTCCTTCGCTGAGTTTATGAAGGATGCGCAGTTGATGATCCAGAAGCCCGGGCTCCTGGTGAAGGCCGTCAACATGATCCACGAGTTGCCGCTCACCGAAGGCGACACAAAAGGCGATCTCTACGAGTACTTGCTCAGCAAGCTGACCACGGCGGGGATCAATGGGCAGTTTCGCACGCCGCGGCACATCATTCGTTTGATGGTCGACATGCTTGAGCCGAAGCCCACCGACGTAATCGGCGATCCGGCCTGCGGCACCGGCGGCTTCTTGGTAAGCGTGATGGAGTACCTACTCGAAACGAACACCTCACCGGATGCCGTTATCGAAGAGACCGATCCCGAGACTGGTTCGGTAGAGAAAATCTATACCGGCGATTTGCTCGATGACGATGATCGCAAGCACATAAGAAGCGAGATGTTCCACGGCTTCGACTTCGACGCGACGATGCTACGTATCGCGGCGATGAACTTGATGCTTCACGGCGTCGATGATCCCGATATCCACTATCAGGACACGCTCAGCACGGGGTTCAGCGAGCACTACCCAGCGCAAGCGAGCGAAGGATTTGATGTCATCCTGGCAAACCCGCCTTTCAAGGGCAGCTTGGACTTCGAGGATGTGCATTCGGGTCTCCTGCGCCAGGTCAAAACCAAGAAGACGGAGCTGCTCTTCTTGGCATTGATACTGCGGATGCTGAAAACCGGAGGGCGGTCTGCAACGATTGTTCCGGATGGGGTGCTATTTGGGTCGTCCGGGGCGCATCGGCAGCTCCGCGAGCTGCTGGTGGACCAGAACCAGTTGGAGGCAGTGATTTCGCTGCCAAGCGGTGTCTTCAAGCCATATGCTGGCGTATCCACAGGCATCCTCGTGTTCACGAAGGGTGGGGAGACGAAAGACGTCTTCTTCTACGACGTTCAAGCCGATGGCCGTTCGCTCGATGATAAGCGTGAGCCCGTGGCAGAGAATGATCTCCCGGATTGTATTGCGCGCTGGCGGTCACGAGACCCGGCCCAGGATACGGATCGCAAGTCAAAAGCGTTCTTTGTATCTGTCGATGAGATTAGGAATGAAGGCTATGACCTTTCCCTCAACCACTACAGTGACAACAGCTATGAAGACCTCAAATTCGATTCTCCACTCGTGATCCTTGGGCGGCTGAATGACCTCAACCAAGAAATCTCTGATGATCTGGCTGATTTGAGGAGAATGCTTGGATGACCAACATGGTTCAATTGGATGATGTGATGGATTTTATCCGAGGCATCACCTTCAAACCTGATCAGCTCGTCGATGTGAGCAGGGAGGATGCAGTTGTATGCATGCGGACAAAGAACGTGCAACGAGACTTGGATGAGTCTGATTTGATCGCGATTCCAAAGTCCATAATGAGGGACGAAAAAAAATATTTGAAACCTGGCGATGTCTTGGTTTCTAGCGCAAATAGTTGGGAACTCGTCGGCAAATGCAGCTACGTTGGTGATCTTGACTATCTAGCAACAGCTGGGGGTTTCATCTCAATTGTTCGCCCGAAGAAAGGCAAGACGCATCCCCGCTTCTTGTATCATTGGCTAACAAATCCCGCCACTCAGCATGCGATACGACATTTGGGACGTCAAACGACCAATATTTCCAACTTGGATGTGAAGCGCTTCAAGAAGTTGGATATTCCAGATTTCGATTTTCATGAGCAACAAACGATCGCTGAGATTCTGGACAAGGCCGATGGTATTCGTCGAAAACGCGAAGCTGCTCTTCGTATCTCTGACGATCTTCTCGGTTCAGCGTTTTTAGAGATGTTTGGTGATCCTGTGCGGAATCCACACGGGTATTGGCAACAAACACTGGGTGAAGTTGCAAGCTTCATTTCTGGCGGGACGCCCAGCAAGAAACGAGCCGACTATTGGGAAGGGAACTTCCCTTGGGTGTCGCCCAAAGACATGAAAGTAGACTTGATCTACGATGCGGAGGATCATGTTTCTGAAGTAGTGTTTTCTGAAACCAGTCTCAAACGAATACCTGCAAACACGCCGTTGATAGTTGTGCGGGGTATGATCCTTGCGCACACCGTTCCAATTGCCCTGACGCAAAGAGAGGTGGCCATCAATCAGGACATGAAGGCGGTGAAGTTCAATTCTGAAATTGATCCAATGTTTGGATTTTGGAGCCTCAAGGTTCTTCATAATAGGATTCTAAGCCAAGTGGACACGGCGGCCCACGGGACAAAACGGCTTGACACGTCACGTTTGCAGGCGCTGCCAATTCTGGTGCCAGGCGATAACCTTCAAAGCGAATTCGTTGCAATCACGCAAAAGTTCGGAGCAATGCGAGCTCGTCTCAGTGCTTCCTTGAACGAAGCGAGCCAAATGTTCGATGCCTTGTCGCAACGCGCCTTTCGCGGCGAGCTTTGAGGTGCTGCGATGCGTTTGACCAGGATAGAGATTGCGAATTTCAAAGGTATTAGTGGCCGTCAGGTCATCGATCTTCGGCCTATCACGTTGCTTTTTGGTCCGAACAGCGCCGGCAAGAGTACAATCCTCCAGGCACTGCACTACCTACGTGAAGTTCTTGATCGCGGAAATGTCGATCCCGATAGGACGATAGCCGGCGGTCTCATCGATCTCGGCGGCTTTGCGACGCTTGTTCACAACCATGAACTCGATCGTGCTGTTACGATCAAACTGGAAATGGACATGCAGGAGGAGCAGGGAACTGACGCTCTGCCGCTAAACGATGGGTTGTCTCTGGGTGATCCTGAATTCTCCGAGCTTCAACTGCGCTATCTACTTGGTGAGAGCGCAGAGTTCGAGGACTACGCGGTCGTTCAGGGATGCGCTCTAGAGGTTGAAGTCCGTTGGAGTGAACGTGAACAGGCGCCCTATGTGGCGAGGCTCTCTGTCGAGCTTGATGGCGAGCCCGTGGCGTCAATTATCTCGCCCCCACAGGCTGGACGGGCGCAATTGACTGATTTCAACTTTGACCATCGCTTGCTCCGTCGGGCTGTCCGCCCGGACGAATTGGCTGAAGAAGGCGGAGAGGAGCTAGCGGCTTCCTCTCCACTTGAAGATGAGATTTGGGTGCTTGCTCGGGAGGCCGCGGCGGATCGCTCAACGCCGAAGACTCCGGATGATCAGCTTCGGATTGCCGTTGCCACGCTGCGCGGCGCCCTGCCGGCGTTGGACAAAGACTTGGCGCTTGATATTCGCGATCCAGACGTGTCGAAGGCAGAGTTGGAGGAGCGCACGCCGCGTGTGAACGGGTTGCGCGCGCTTCTATCCGAATTGGTGTTGGGGCCGGCCCGAATAGTTCGAGATTTTCTCTCGGAAACGACATACATCGGGCCATTGCGGGATATTCCGAGCCGGAACTATCGCCCACAGGTCACCCCGGATGAGGCGCGGTGGGCTCAGGGTCTCGCAGCTTGGGACCTTCTCTACAATGACCGCAGTGGCGAATTGATGGAGGCTGTCAATCGATGGCTTTCAGACGAAACGCGCCTTCGCACAACGTATCGCTTGGAGCGTGTAGAGTTTCGCGAAATTCCGGTGCCCAGTCGCTTCGATCAGGTTTTCGAGCGTGGTCTTCAAGAAGATGACATAGGCGAGCTTCAGGAGCTCTACTTCAGTTTGAAGACACGTTCCGAAATCGCACTTCGTGATTTCGAAAAAGGTATTCTGGTCGCTCCTGGCGATGTTGGCGTCGGCATCTCGCAAATGGTTCCGGTGGTTGTTGCCAGCTTGCGAAAAGCGGATGGAATTCTTTCTATTGAGCAACCGGAGCTTCACGTCCATCCCGCGATTCAGGTTGGTATGGGGGATCTGTTCATCCGCGCTGTTCGCAGCGATCCTGATCGATTGTTCTCGGGCAAGTCTCTCATCGTGGAGACCCACAGTGAGCACATCATGCTTCGGCTTTTGCGCCGGATTCGCGAGCAAACGGACAACGAAGTCCCGCCTGGATTTGATGGGATTACGCCCGATGATCTGTCGGTCATCTATGTGGAGAGCGGGCTCGAAGGTGTTCGGTTCAAGCCGCTGCGCGTTTCAGAGGATGGCGATTTCCTCGACCGCTGGCCACAAGGCTTCTTTGACGAACGTGCGGAGGAGCTGTTCTAGTGCATTCGGAATACGCTGTTGAGCCTGCGGCAATTGGGGCAGATTGGAACACTTTCAGGTTTCTCATCGAAAAGTTCGGCTTTGATAAGGGCAGGTTGATTTCGCGACTTCCTCCGAAGTGGGAGAAGGAAGTCCTCGCCGCCGCCGCAGATGCCGGTGTTTCCGATATCAAGCTGGCCAGCATGGTCGAGCGACTAAAGGCGACCAGGAAGATTCGCGTCGTTGATTTCGGCAGAGCCTACGATCCAGACAATCCTTGGATTGAAAATGCTTTGCGGGAACATGCCGCGCGTCCATTTCGCGCAATTATTTGTTCTGACAAGCCCACTGGGTGCGCCGAGGCCTTAGTATCGGATGATTGCGATGAAGAGAACGCTCTGATCGAAGCTCAGATTAGCCGCGATGTTGGTCGTGTTGCCGCCGATATCGCCGATGCATTGTTCGGATTGGTCGCCCCGGCAACGGAGGTCGATATCGTTGATCCATTTTTTGACTTACGCCCGGCAAAAGGTGATTTCATGGGTCCGCTGGCAGCTCTACTTGCCAAGTTGTCAGGCGCAGGCTTCGGAGGCAAGACGATAAAGATCCATTTCCGAACTCACGATAGTCGACCTCCGGATATTCTGCTTGCACGAGACGCACCGCGCTTGACGAAGGGAATGATCCCTGTTGGGTTCAAATTGCAGCTCTATGAATGGGAGCAGATTGCCGGAGGCGAAGACTTCCATGATCGTTTCGTTTTGACGAATGGAGGTGGGCTGATGATCGGTGCTGGGCCTGCTGCGGCGGGGGCTGCAGAAAACGCTACCTTTACATTGTTGGCAGACGCTCATGCGCAAGTAGTACGCGCGAAATTTTCCGATGGTGCTACGGTCTACCGACGTGTTGGAGCAATCGTTCAGATCGACTCTAGTGGCAATGCGAAGCTCATCTAACTCCGCTTGCAATATTGAAGGTCATCGCTGCTGGTCCCTCGATGCCGTTAAAGAGCAACAGGTTGTGCAAGCTCAAGATAGCGACAGAATCCGTTTGCAAGTTGCATCTGGCGAGGAGTCTTGCAGTCAGCCTCGAAGATGTCCGGGGAAGCGATCAGAATGGCGACGCATTGTGCGCGGGAAATCGCAACGTTGAAACGATTGGCGCTGTAGAGAAATTCCATACCGCGGGGCGCGTCAGCATAGCTTGATGTCGCCATCGAGTAGATAGCGATCGGCGCTTCCTGGCCCTGGAACTTGTCTACGGTGCCGACCCGTGCGCCCGGCAGACGCTGCTGAATCTCGAAGACCTGCGCGTTGTAGGGTGTGATAATGAGGATGTCCTCAAGCCTGACTGCATGCTCGTCGCCGTCGCGGTCGATCCATGTTGGCTGGCTTGCGACGATATCGTTCACTAGCTTCGCGGTAGTCTCCGCTTCTTCGATCGAAGAGCTGCGATTGCCGGTATGATGCACTGGAAGGTAGCGCAAACCGCTGCCACTGATCGGGCCGCTGGCATTGATTTTCTGCCGCGCACAGTCCAGCTTGGCCGCAAGCTTCCCATCGTAGAATAGCTCGGAGTTTAGAGCGCAAATATCGGGATGGAGACGCCACGTCTGTTCTAGGAACAGACCGCGATCGCCGGCAATCGTGTGCTCTTGGCCTAGAACATGCTGAAGAGATGAAACACCCGTGCCATCAGGATGGGAGCCCTGTGTCGGTTGATCGAGCTGCTGCGGATCGCCGAGCAAAATCACGGTGCGGGCGCTTTGTGACACGGCGATCACATTGGCGAGTGACATCTGCGCAGCTTCATCGACCACCAGCACGTCGAGTGTGTCTGCGGCATCATTGCGCGACCAAAGGAAGCTTGTCCCACCCGCGACGTGTGCACGATTGGTAGAAAGCGCGGTGAAGACATCTTCGTTCTTGCGGGCAAAGATCAGGCGTTTCTGGTCCGGTTCCTGTTCGCCGGGTTTCTGTATGCAAGTGAGCGCGATGCCCTTTTCATCGGCAACCGTGACGATCTTGTTGAGCAGATTGCGGATGACCTTGTGCGAGTTTGCTGTGATCCCAACTTTCTTGCCGCGCTCGACCAGACGGCAAATCATATGCGCGCCTGTGTGGGTCTTGCCCGTGCCGGGTGGTCCCTGTATGGGCAAGATTCCCTCTCCGAGATAGTCGGCGATACGAACGCCTGCATCGAGGGGAAGCTCTTCGGTCAGCCGGATTGGTTGGCCGCCAAGGCGTGGCGGCTCACGCAGGAGTAAAGACCGAGCAGCCTGAAAGGGACCATCGCCGAGGATGCCGTGTTCGGCAACAAATTCTCCGATACGGAAGAGGGCGTCCGCTTGTTCTTTGTGGTCGAAGTTCTGAAAAGCAAAGACGCCTGCCGGGTGAACATTTGCGGTTTGTTTGGTCTTCTTGATGTCGATCGTACGCGCCTCGCTATCAATCATGACGGCCGTTCCAATGGAATCGCCGCCCACTCGCCGCAGGCCTTCCTCGCCGCGCAGGTCGGTGTCTTGCTGCAGAAAACGGTAGCGATCGATCGGAATACCCGTTTTGGTCTGGTCAACTGTTGCCATGTAAGTCAGACCGGAAAGTGCGACGCGCTCGTCAATCAATTCTTCGGCGGTGAGGTCGGCAAGCCGGAAATACTCCCACCAGGTTGCCTTTTGCTCGCGGCGATGCCAGTCGAGCAAGTAGGCCAGAATCCATCGCGCCTGCTGTTCGACGCTCCGCTCCTCAATGTCGGCGGGAATGTCGCGTGTAAGACTCTCAACTAGCGCCTGAATGGCCTCCTGCCGCTCGGTCAGTTCGTCGCTGGCTTGTTGATCCGATGGAGCCGGTCGCGAGACATCTGTCCCTGAATCTATGATCTCTTGCCGCCGCTCTTCGAGCCAGTCTCGCAGCGCCATTGTAGAGTTGCAGTCATCTTCATTGTAGGACTGCACCGTCGCGCAGTCCTCGGTGCTGACGTTTTCGATATCGCCGAGCTCTAGCCCTGCTTGCAGGCTGGCAAGTGCCATATTGGCATCCGGGAGGTCGGTGTTTCGCTCGAAGCCGTACAGAGGCTCAAGCTTCTTAATCGAGTAGCTTTCTACGCCTGCGCGTAGCGCGTTGCGGACCACGGCGTAGAGATCGACAAGCAAGTCGCCGCGCAGGAAATCATCAATCTCGGATTCGCGGGTGGCGTAGCGGCCCATCAACCGCTTCAGGGCTCCCGGCTCGTAAGCTGCGTAATGGTAGATATGCAGGTCAGGGTATGTCTTCTGACGCTCCGTCACGAAATCCACAAAGCACTCGAAAATCTCTTTTTCACGTTCGCGGTCAAACGCCCAGTCGGCGGTGTAGGCCCACGCCCCATTCTCGTCCCGGTAGCTGTAACCGAAGAGATATTCGAGGCCGTGCTCGCCTACAAGAACATCACTCTCGATGTCGAAAAAGATGTCACCCTCCGATGGCTCTGGCAAAAGGCATAGACCGATATCCTGCACGGCAGGGAGCAGCTCATAGAGCGTTTTGCCCGCAGCACGCGACTCGATTTGTATGCGGGCTTGCTCGCGCGCCTTATGATAGGAAAGCGGGGCACCGCGCTGCGGCTTCCACGGCATAGGCACAGGCATGGCGGCAAGCGCCGCCGCGGTTGAAATGCCGTTCTCCTGTAGTTCCGTTCGCTGGTTCTTGCTGATCCCTGCGACAAGACACAGATGGTCGTCTTCACGCCTGCGTGCATCACACCGTTCACGCCAGCGGCACATATCGCAGTGTTCCTTTGGCTCGGGATAAAGGGCTGGAGGCGCATCGATTGTGGTCGCCTCTTCGATCGCGGTTTTCGCCTTCCTGAAGTAGGCTGCATAGTCCGCATACCGGAACTCTTGCGGCTCGAAATTCGACCAGGGAGCGACGACGTAGATATGCTTCGGAGCCAGACCCTGCGCTTTCTCAAGCAGGTCTGCATACAGACAGAGCTGTAGGACCGACCCCGCTTTGGTTTCACGAGCGAGCTTGGTGTCGATGATCTCATAGGACCACTCGCCGAGACCGCTCGGAGTTTCGACACGCCTCAATATGTCAGCACGTCCAGCCCAACGACCGTGCTGAAGTGCTGCCTGCACAATAACCTCTACACCATCGGCCATCGCTGCTTTCGTTTCGGCGAACGCGTCCGCGGTGATGTCTACGCCGTCAATGACGCGCGTTGCTAAACCCTCGGCCTCAAGGTGGTCGATGAAGCTCTTTTCATGGCGACGCCCGCGTTCGCGCAGAATTTCTAGAAGGGGGTCCCAGACCGATGGCTTCTTTAGTGCGCCACTCGCCACTCCGAGATCAAGCTCGGTCATATGGGCGCAATTCAAATGGCCGACGAGGTCGGACGCGCTCAGGATGAGTTCTTTGCCGCGCACTTTCATAGCTGCCCCTTTCCGTGAGACTGACTAGTTACACTATTGACATTAAAACTATATGGGTATAGTTTATATACCGATCTAAAATCGATGTCAAGAGAAGGAGACTGCAATGACAGACAGGTACGTAACGAAGCATCCGAAAGGATGGGCGGTTAAGGCGCCCGGCGCCGACAGGGCAAGTAGCGTTCATGGAACGCAGCGCGAAGCGGAGGCTGCCGCGAAGCGCACGGTGTCAAACCAAGGCGGCGGAGAAGTTCGCATTCAAGGACGTGACGGAAAGTGGCGCGACTCGGACACGGTTGCGCCTGGCCGCGATCCGTTCCCGCCGCGTGACAAGAAGCATTGAGTGGTGCGGGAATGGTTGGAATGAGGGCCTTTATTTCCTACTCGCACAAGGACGGCGCGGCCTTAGAGAGACTTCACACGCATTTGGCAACGTTGCGCCGTGATGGCCTGCTCGAAGCTTGGTTCGACCGCGAGATTCTTGGCGGCAGCGAGATTGACGCCGAGATTGCCGCCGAGTTGGAGACCTGCGAGCTGTTCCTGCTTCTCGTAAGTCCGGACTTTCTCGCTTCCGACTACTGCGTCGAACGTGAAATGCAACGGGCTTTGGAGCGGCACGAGGCCAACGAAGCCAGAGTGGTACCGATTATCATCGAGCCCTGCGACTGGACTTCTTCGCCTTTGAGGAGGCTCAAGGCACTGCCGCATGATGGCAAGCCTGTTAGCGAGTGGACAAATGCCAACAACGCCTACCTAGACATCGTGAAAGCGCTGCGGCGGATCGTGCAAACTCGGGATGCCGAGCCGGCAGAAGAAATCAATGCTACCGTCGCGTCGCAGCCGACTGCCGCAACCAGCGAACGGCGCTATCGTGTAAAGCGCGATTTTGATCAAATAGACCGTAGCGAGTATCGTGAGTCCGCTTTCGCGACCATCCGAGATTATTTTCAGCGCGCGACCGCCGAGATTGACTCCATCGAGGACTTACGCGGGCGCTTCGCGTCCCGTTCCCCGACGACTTTTGGATGCACGATTGTAAACCGTGTCAGGGATCGGGGGACCGCACACATCACTGTTCACTGTGCCAACGGTTACGGTGGCTTCGGCGACATCTATTACTCGTTCTCCGAAAATGCAGGTGAAAACACTGCCCAAGGTGGATTCTCAGTCGAGGCCGATGAGTACGAGCAGTTCCTCAGCGGTGGAACGCTGATGGGCTTCGGTCAGGAGCGCCAGCGCTTGAGCCCGGAGTCCGCTGCCGAGTCCCTCTGGGCGGAATTTCTAGACCAGGCGGGGGTGACTTATGACTGAGACCGTTCGTTTTCGTTGTAAGAATTGCGGCCACCGCTTCGAGAACGAGGTACTGGACGCAGAGGAGCAGCGCGAAGCCCGGCGATTGGACAGGCCGACCTCCCCAGTGCACTGCCCCGAATGTCACCGCACCGATATTCGACGGGGTTGGGAATGAGTGGTGTCGTGAACACTGGGCTACACCACATAGGCCGCGAACGGGGCATTAAAGTCTAAGGCGCCCTACCGCAACTCACCTTCATTTTCGGTGGGACTTCAAACTAAGAAAATACAATTAACTATAGGACAAAAATCTGTCCCACTGCCAGGTAAGTTATTGAAATACCATTGATCTGTGATGCCGCCCTTGGGCACCACCTGGGCGCATTGCCAGTAGTCGCCCCGGTTGAGCAGCACCGCGATCCGCCCGGCCCGCATCCGTCCGAAAGAGCCGTCCGGATCGTCCGGCTTCATCGACAGCCGGAACCACAACACGTCGATCGGGGTGCCGAAACACCGGCTCTCCAGCCCCGCCGCCTCACGCAGCACGGAATGCCGCCCATCGGCGGCCACGCTCAGCTCGGCACGGATCTCCAGCGGCCCCTTCGGCCCCTCGGCGCGGATACCGACCACCCGTTCGCCGTCCATCAGCAGGCCCCGCGCCTCGGTCCGCATCCGCAGGTGGAAGTTCGGCAGCGCCTGCGCCCGGTCTGCAATGAAATCGAGAAAATCCCATTGCGGCATCATCGCCACATAGGGTGCGGCCACGTCGAGGGTCGAGAAATCCGCCACCGGCACCACCTGACCGTCGAAGTCGAAGGTCATCCGGTCGAACTTGCTATGCGGCAGCTTCAGGAATTCCGTCAGCAGGCCGAGCTGCGCCATCAGCTCCATCGTCGAGGGGTGGATCGTGTCGCCGCGAAAGTCGCGCAGGAAATCGGCGTGCTTTTCCAGCACCGTGACCTCGACACCGGCCCGGGCCAGCAGATAGCCCAGCATCAGCCCGGCGGGGCCGCCGCCCGAGATGCAACACCCCATGCTTCGCGTCTTCATCCTGCGGCCTCCCCGGGGCAGTCTGGCGGCTTGCGCCGCAAATGCAAGAACCGCGCCCTGTCCCCGGGCGGAACCCTGCTCCCGCCTGCCCGGCCGGGGAGTGTCTCGGAGGTAGGGTGCGTGCTCGCACGCACCACCCGATGCCGCCGCGTCCCGTCACGACCCCGGTCACATTCCATTAACCAGGATGGCCGTCCGCAGGGCTTTTATAACGATTCCAGCAACTTGACCCCCCGTCCCCATGGGGACAGGCAGATTTCAGGGCTCAGAGCTGCTCGGCCACATCCTCGGGGATGTCGAAATTCCCGGTCACGTTCTGCACGTCGTCGTCGTCTTCCAGGGCCTCGATCAGCTTCGAGATCTTCTGCGCGCCCTCAAGGTCCAGCATGGTGATCGTCTGCGGCTTCCAGACCAGCTTGGTCGACTCGCTCTCGCCCAGCACCGCCTCCAGCGCCGTGGAGACCTCGTTCAGGTCGGTATCGGCACAATAGATCCAGTGCCCCTCTTCGTCGCTCTCGACATCCTCGGCACCGGCTTCGATCGCCGCCATCATCACCGTCTCGGCGTCACCGACCGAAGCCGGATAGCTGACCTCGCCCTTGCGGTCGAACATGAAGCTGACCGATCCGGTCTCGCCCAGGTTCCCGCCGTGCTTGCTGAAGATCGAGCGCACGTTCGACGCGGTCCGGTTGCGGTTGTCGGTCATCGCCTCGACGATGATCGCGATGCCGTTCGGGCCGTAACCCTCGTAGCGGATTTCCTCGTAATCCTCGGCATCGCCCCCGGTCGCCTTCTTGATCGCCCGCTCGATATTGTCCTTGGGCATCGAGTTGGCGCGGGCTTCCTTGACCGCAAGACGCAGGCGCGGGTTCTTGTCGGGGTCGGGATCGCCCATCTTGGCGGCGACGGTGATCTCTTTCGAGAATTTCGAGAACTGTTTCGAGCGCACTGCATCCTGCCGGCCCTTGCGGTGCTGGATGTTGGCCCATTTGGAATGGCCTGCCATTGTGGTCTCCGGCTTGATGAGGTTCGCGCCGGTGCATAGCGCGAAGGCCAAGGGGGCTGCAAGCCCGCGCTCTCAAAGCGCGCGTGACCTTGGCCGCAGCCGTGCTAGAACCCTGCAATGGACCGCGATCAAATCATTCTCTTCTCGCTGTTTGCCCTGGTCTTTGCCGGCCTGCTCTGGGGCCGCTGGCGCTATGACCTCGTCGCCTTCACCGCGCTGGTCGCGGGAGTGCTGCTGGGTGTGGTGCCCGAGCATGACGCCTTTGCCGGTTTCGGCCATCCCGCGGTGATGATCGTGGCGCTGGTGCTGCTGGTCTCGGCCGGGCTGGTGCGCTCGGGCGCGGTGCTGCTGATCACCCGGACCCTGATCGACACCGGCCGCTCGGTCGGGGCCCATATCGCGGTGATGGGCACCGTCGGCGGCGTGCTCTCGGCCTTCATGAACAATGTCGCGGCGCTGGCGCTGCTGATGCCGGTCGATGTCGCCACCGCCAAGAAGGCCGGGCGCCATCCCGGGCTGACGCTGATGCCGCTGTCCTTCGCCACCATCCTGGGCGGCATGGCAACGCTGATCGGCACCCCGCCGAACATCATCATCGCCCAGATGCGCGGCACGCTGGTGGGCGAACCCTACCAGATGTTCGACTTCGCCCCGGTCGGGATCACCGTGGCGCTGATCGGGCTGGTCTTCGTGGCGCTGATCGGCTGGCGGCTGATCCCGTCGCCGGGCAGCGGCGCCGGCCAGGGCGGAGATCTCTCGATCTATCTGGCCGAACTGATCGTGCCGGAAGGCGCCGATGTGGTCGGCCAGCGGCTGGCCGAACTCGAGGACGAGGCCGAGAAGGCCGATGTCGCGCTGCTGGGCATCGCGCGCGGCGGCAAGCGGCTGCGCGGCATCCAGCGGAACACGGTGCTTCAGGCCGGGGATGCGCTGGTCGTCGAGGCCGGGCCGGAAGCGCTGGAGGAGTTCCGCGCCATGCTGAAGCTGAAGCTGGCCGAGGAGGATCGCGAGGCAAAGCTCAAGGCCGAGGCGCCGGGGCTCAACATGGTCGAGCTGGTGGTGCCGGAGGGCGCCCGGATCGTCGGCAAGTCGGCGCAGGCCATGGGGCTGTTCTGGCGCCAACGCTCGGTCCTGCTGGGGATATCGCGTCAGGGAAAGCGGCTGACGACGCGCGTCCGGCAGACCCCGATCGCAGCGGGGGATATCCTGCTGATGCTGGTGCCCGAGGAATCCGCCAGCGACGTGGCCGACTGGATCGGCGCCCTGACCCTGGCCGACCGCGGCCTGGCGGTGACCCAGGACAGCAAGACCTGGAGCGCCATCGGCCTGTTCGCGGCGGCGGTCCTGCTGGCCTCGCTGGGGCTGGTCTATCTGCCGGTGGCCCTGGGCGCGGTGGTGGTCGGCTTCGTGCTGCTGGGCATCCTGCCGCTGGGCGAACTCTACGACAACATCAGCTGGCCGGTGATCGTGCTGCTGGGCTCGATGATCCCGCTGGGCAGCGCGCTGGAGACCTCGGGCGGCACCCAGCTGATCGCCGACGGTCTGCTGTGGCTGTCGGGCAGCCTGCCGTCCTGGGCGGTGCTGACACTGTTGATGATGGTCACGATGTCGCTGTCGGACGTGCTGAACAACACCGCCACGGCGATCGTCGCAGCGCCGGTGGCAGTGGCCATGGCGCACGGGCTGGAGGCCTCTCCCGACCCGTTCCTGATGGCGGTGGCGGTGGCGTCCTCCTGCGCCTTCCTGACCCCGATCGGGCACAAGAACAACATGCTGATCCTCGGGCCCGGCGGCTACAAGTTCGGCGACTACTGGCGGATGGGCCTGCCGCTGGAGATCATCGTGGTCGCCAGCGGAGTGCCGGCGATCCTGTTCTTCTGGCCGCTGTAGGTCCGGGCCTGCGGCGGAGCGGTGCGTGCAAGCACGCACCCTACGAGGCGGCTCGCGGCGGGGGCGGCAGCTTTATCCCGAACGGGTAGGGTGCGTGCTCGCACGCACCATGGGCCTGCGGTCCTCCCCGCCGTTCAACAATGCTCCAGACAGCGCGCCGCGACGGTGGCCAGGACCTCGTCGGCATCGCGGGCCCACCAGTCCCGGGCCGAGAAGATCTCGACCTCGACCAGCCCCTCGAACCCCTGCGCCTCGACCATCCCGCGGAAGCCCTTCAGATCGACCACCCCGTCGCCCATCATGCCGCGATCGGTCAGCAGGTCGCGGGTCGGCACCAGCCAGTCGCAGACATGGAAGGCCAGCAATCTTTCCCGGCCCGCCCGGGCGATCTGGGCCGCCAGTTCCGGGTCCCACCAGACGTGATAGGCGTCCAGCGCCAGGCCGATGCCCTCGCCCAGAGCATCGCAGAGGTCGAGCGCCTGGGCCGTGGTGTTCACGCAGGCGCGGTCGGCGGCATACATCGGATGCAGCGGCTCGATGGCGATCGGCACTCCGGCGCCGCGGGCATGTTCGAGCGTCCGCGCCAGCCCCTCGGCGACGATGGCGCGGGCGGCGGGCAGGTCTTTGGAGCCTTCGGACAGCCCGCCGACCACCATGACCAGGCAGGCGGCGCCAAGCTCGGCGGCCTCGTCCACGGCACGGCGGTTGTCATCCATCACCGCCTGGGTCAGCGCCCCCTCGGCCGTGTACCAGCCGCCGCGGCAGAGGCCCGAGACCGCCAGCCCGGCATCGCGGATCGCCCGGGCGGCGGCGGTGGTGCCCATCTCGGCCAGCACGTCGCGCCAGGGAGAGATGCCGCCGAAACCGTGCCGCGCGGCGCCCTCGATACATTCGGCAAGACCCCATTGCGCCTTCACCGTCGCGGTGTTGAGCGAGATTCGGTCGGCTGTGACGGGTTTCATCGGCGGGCTCTCCTGGCAGCGGCGGAACGGGGCGGGACCGGGCGAAGGGGGCGCTGCCCCCTCGGCCTGCGGCCTCACCCCCGGGATATTTCGAAGATGAAGCCGGCCGGGGCCGGCATCAGGCGACCCCCCGGGCGGCCATGACGGCGCGAATCCGGGGCGCGGTCAACTCGGGGTCGGGGAACAGACCGGCGGCATCGGCGAGGCGGATGATCTCGGCCAGATGCAGGGTCGAGCGGGCGCTTTCCTGGCCCCCGATCATGGTGAAATGCGACTGGTGGCCGGTGAGATAGGCGAGGAAGACCACGCCGGTCTTGTAGAACCGCGTCGGCGCCTTGAAGACATGCCGCGACAGCGGCACGGTCGGATCGAATGCCTCGGCATAGCCCTGCATGTCCCCGGCGCCGAGGGCCGAGAGTGCGCGCGCGGCGGCGCCGGCGATCGGATCGAAGATCCCCAGCAGCGCGTCGGAATGGCCCTGCTCGTCCCCGGCGATCAGCGCCGGATAGTTGAAATCGTCGCCGGTATACATCCGGACGCCCTTCGGCAGGCGGCGGCGCATCGCGATTTCCTTTTCCGCCGAAAGCAGCGAGATCTTGATCCCGTCTACCTTGTCGGCATTGGCGCCGATCACCTGCAGGCAGGTCTCCATCGCCGCCATGTGGTCGGCATTGCCCCAATAGCCTTCCAGCGCCGGGTCGAACATCTCGCCCAGCCAGTGCAGGATCGCCGGTTGCCGGAGCTGCGAGAGAACCCGGCCGTAGACCGTGGCATAGTCCTCGGGGCCGCGGGCCGCCCGGACCAGCGCCCGCGAGGCCATCAGGATCACCCGACCGCCGGTCGCCTCGACCGCCGCGCATTGCTCTTCATAGGCCTCGATCACCTGCGCCAGCGTGACATCGGCGCCCGGCGCCAGATGGTCGGTGCCGGCGCCGCAGGCAATGAGATGCCCGTCGGCCCTGGCCTCGGCGACCGAACGTCGGATCAGTTCCAGCGAGGTCGGCCAGTCCAGCCCCATGCCGCGCTGCGCGGTGTCCATCGCCTCGGCGACGCCGAATCCGAGCGACCAGAGATGGCGGCGGAAGGCCATGGTCGCCTCCCAGTCCACCGCGCCGCCCAGCCAGGGATCGACATCGGCGAAGGGGTCGGCCACGACATGCGCCGCGGCATAGGCGGTCCGGGTCCAGCCGCCGGTCTGTTCCGGCCGGGGACCGGCGTGCAGGGTGAAGGGCGCGATCCGGCCCGAGGCGTCGGGAAGCAGCACCTGCATGGTCACAGCCCCAGGTCCGGGAGGTCGATCCAGCGGCGCTCGCGCGCGCTCTGGTATCCGGCCTCGGCCAGCTGCACGCCCTTGGCGCCTTCGGCCAGGGTATAGGTAAAGGGGGCATCCTCGGCGACATGGCGCAGGAAGGCCTCCCACTGGACCTTGAAGCCATTGTCGAAATGCTGGTTGTCGGGCACCTCTTCCCAGCCCTCGAAGAAGTCCAGCGTCTGCGGCATATCGGGATTCCAGACCGGTTTCGGGGTGTTCACCCGGTGCTGCGAGAAGCATTTGTGCAGCCCCGCCACGGCCGAGCCATGGGTGCCGTCGATCTGGAAGGTCACGAGATCGTCGCGACGCACCCGGGTGCACCAGCTCGAGTTGATCTGGGCGACGATATCGCCTTCGAGCAGGAAGGTCGCATAGGCGGCGTCGTCGGCGTCGGCCCTGTATTCCGTTCCGGTCTCGTCCCATCGGGTCGGAATATGGGTGGCGGTGGTGCAGGAGACCGACCTGACCGGCGCGATGACGTTGTCCAGCACATAGCGCCAGTGGCACAGCATGTCGGCGACGATGCCGCCGCCGTCCTTGGCCCGGTAGTTCCAGGACGGGCGTTGCGCCGGCATCCAGTCGCCTTCGAAGACCCAGTAGCCGAAGTCGCCCTTGACCGAGAGGATGCGCCCGAAGAAGCCCGAATCGCGCAGCCGCCGCAGCTTCCGCAGCCCCGGCAGGTCGAGCTTGTCATGCACGATGCCGTGCTTGATTCCCTTGGCCTGGGCATGGCGGGCGATGGCGATCGCGTCCTCCAGGCTCTCCGAGACCGGCTTTTCCGAATAGACATGCTTGCCGGCGTCGATCGCCTTGCGCAGCAGTTCCGGGCGCAGTTTCGTCGAGGCGGCATCGAAGAACACCGTGTCCTCGGGGTTGCCGAGCGCCGCGTCGAGATCGGCCGACCAACGCCGGATGCCATGTTTCTCGGCCAGGGCCTGAACCTTGTGGGCATTGCGCCCGACGATGATCGGGTCGGGCATCAGACGGCTGCCGTCCGACAGCGTCACGCCCCCCTCGGCCATGATCGCCAGCACCGAACGGATCAGGTGCTGGTTCATTCCCATCCGGCCGGTCACACCATGCATGATGATCCCGATGCGCCGCGTGTCCATGCTGTCTCTCCTTTGCCGGGGCATTTTCCCCTGCATACACATTCTCTAATGTTCTAACCAGTTGGTTTTTTCCACCGCAACCCTGCGTCCCGCGCATTTGCGCCCTCAGCCCTCTTGGCTGTCGGGGGGCCTCAGGAAGGCAATCACCAGATCCTGCGACCGCTTCAGCAATGCCTTGCTCCAGGCCTCGGACTGGGTATCGACCTCGAAGACCACCTCGATCGTGTATTTGTTCGACAAGGGGAAGTAGAACAGCGAGGCAATCAGCAGGTAGAGTTCGGTCGGCCCGACATCGTCGCGGAACAGCCCCTGGGCCCTCCCTTCCTCCAGGATGCCTTCGACCACCTGTTTCAGCGGCGACTGCAGGTCGCGGATATCCTCGATGCCGCGCACCGTCTCGCCGCGGCGCAGGTTCTCGCCGGCCAGCAGGCGCAGGAACCAGGGCGACTTGATGTAGTGCTCATAGGTGAAGCGGACCAGTTCGCGGATCGCCTCGACCGGCTCCAGCGAGGACAGGTCCAGTTCGCGTTCACCGGCGCGGATCTGGGCATAGGCCGAGCGCAGAACGATGGCGTAGAGCGCTTCCTTGTCGCCGAAATAGCTGTAGATCAGCGATTTGTTGGCCTGGGCGCGCGCCGCGATCCGGTCGATCCGGGCGCCCGAGACCCCGTATTCCGAGAATTCGTAGGTCGCTGCCGTCAGGATCGCGGCACGGGTCGCCTCGGCATCCTTCTTGACGCGGGTGTCCAGCAACAGCGAGTCGTCATCCCCCCGGGCGGTGACAAAATCATAGTTGATCAACTCGTTGGTCCGTTTGGTCACGCAGCGCCTCCCTGTTGCCGCCCCCGCCCGGCCGCCGGAATGCGACCGGCACCGTACGGCAAGTATACAAAAGCACGATTGCGCGCAGAATGGTAGATTGCGGCATCCTGGTCCACCGGCCGCGCTCCCTGCCCGCCTGCGCCGATATTCTGCTTCCCTGCGGCGCGGTTCTGCACTATAGGGCAGCGCTCATGCGGCGCCTGCACCCTTGGAGGAGGGCCGCGATTTTAGATGGAGAAGACCCATGGCTGGAAAGATCCCTGATCTGATCGCCACGGTACGGACGGGGACAGGCAAGGGGGCCGCCCGTCAAGCTCGCCGCAACGGCGCCGTACCTGGTATCGTTTATGGCGGCGGCATCGACCCGCTGCCGATCAACATAGACTACAACCTGCTTCTGAAGCGGCTTCGGGCCGGGCGTTTCCTTTCGACGCTCTGGAACCTCAAGGTCGAAGGTCACGACGATGTCCGCGTAATCTGCCGCAGCGTGCAGAAGGACGTGGTCAAGGACCTGCCGACGCATATCGACCTGATGCGGCTGCATCAGAACTCGCGAATCAAGCTGTACATCCACGTGAACTTCGAAGGTCACGAAGAGGCGCCGGGCCTGAAGAAGGGCGGCACGCTGGTCGTCGTGCGCCCGGAAGTCGAGCTGGAAGTGCTGGCCTCGGAGATCCCGGATCACATCACCGTGGACCTGACCGGCCGCGAAGTCGGCGACGTGATCCATATCGGCGACGTCACCCTGCCGAAGGGCGTGGTTCCGACGATCAAGCGCAACTTCGTCATCGCCAACATCGCGGCGCCGTCTGGCCTGCGTTCGTCGGAAGGCGAGGACGAGGCGGAAGAAGTCGAAGAGACGGAAGCCGAAGAAGAATAGGCCCCCGGGGCCGGCCGCCCTTTGGCGGCTTCAGGATTGCGGCGGGGCCCTTCGGGGCCCCGTTTGCATTCGGGCCGGAATCCGGCCCCGCCGATGCGTCATTAGGGACTCGTTAACCCGCACCTGCTTGGGTGACTTGACCTGTGGCGAAGCCGCACCATGTTGTGTCGAGGGTTGCCGGAAGGCGGGACTCGACTTCCCCAAGGGAAGGCCGTTAGCGGTAAACGCTGCTCTGCGGCATTCGTTCGGCAAAAGCTTGACGGATTCATGGCAGGGTCTATATATGCGCGAATACTCGCCCATTGCGCACCAATATTGGTAGCTTTGACGGGCCAGCCATGCACTGATGACATGCCTGCCATTCCGAAAGGGTAATGCCGAATCGGCCGAAATGGTCCATAAGGGGCGGCACGTCTGAAAAATGCAAGAGCAAGAACAAGGAAGACGAGATGAGAGATTTCGTTGACGGAACGGCTTTCAACAACGAGCAGGGCCAGCGGGCGCGCAAACTCTTTGCCGCGGTGGTTCTGGCGGCGTTGGATGATGCCATTGCCGACGACAAGAAGTACGGCAACGGCCCCGACCAGATCGCCCGTTGGGCGCGTTCGCGCGATGGCCGTGAAGTCCTGTCCTGCGCCGGGATCGACCCGAACGAGCGGGTTGTCGCCGGCCTGATGGAATTCGTGTCGAAGGGTGTCCGCACCTCTGTCGCGCTGTCGCGCGAGGAGAGCGAGCGTCGGCACGCCGCCGAAGCCGCGGCCGAGGCTGCCGAAGCGGCCTGACACGCGACATCCGACGATCTGAAAAAGGCGCGCCCTGACCGGGCGCGCTTTTCGTTTGGGCATATTTCCTTTGCGCCCTCCCGCAACAGCGGGCAAGACCGGGCGGGAACGACAGGCTGGGGACCGCGGGCAATGGCCAAGGCGATCATGATTCAGGGGGCCGGCTCGAATGTCGGCAAATCGCTGATCGTGGCCGGGCTGGCACGGGCCTTCACCCGTCAAGGGCTGCGGGTGGCGCCGTTCAAGCCGCAGAACATGTCCAACAACGCGGCGGTGACCGAGGACGGCGGCGAGATCGGCCGGGCCCAGGCGCTTCAGGCGCGGGCAGCGGGCCGGGCGCCGGTGATCGACATGAATCCGGTGCTGCTGAAGCCCGAATCGGAAACCGGGGCCCAGGTCATCGTGCAGGGCCGACGCTGGGCCACGCTGCGCGCCGCCGACTATGGCGCCCGCAAGCCCGAGCTGATGACCCCGGTGCTGGACAGTTTCCACCGCCTGGCCGCCGGCGCCGACCTCGTGCTGGTCGAGGGCGCCGGCTCTCCGGCCGAGATCAACCTGCGTGCCGGCGACATCGCCAACATGGGCTTCGCCCGCGCCGCGGCCGTGCCGGTGATCCTGCTGGGCGACATCGACCGCGGCGGGGTGATCGCGCAGCTGGTCGGCACCCGCGCGGTGCTGGACCCGGAGGACGCCGCGATGATCCGCGGCTTCGCGGTGAACAAGTTTCGCGGCGACCCGCGCTTGTTCGACGGCGGGCTGGCCGAAATCGTGCAGCGCACCGGCTGGCCCTCGCTCGGGGTGATCCCCTGGTTCGACGCGGCGCGACGGCTACCCGCCGAAGACGTGCTCGACCTGCGCGGACAGGCGGGCGGTGCCCTGAAGATCGCGGTGCCGCAGTTCCCCCGGATCGCCAATTTCGACGATATAGACCCGCTGATGGCCGAACCCGGCGTCACGGTCGAGATCGTGCCGCCGGGCCGTCCCCTGCCCGGCGATGCCGCGCTTGTGCTGCTGCCCGGCTCCAAGTCCACCACGGCCGATCTGGCGGCCTTCCGGGCCGAGGGCTGGGATGTGGACCTGACCGCGCATTGCCGGCGCGGCGGCCATGTTCTGGGGCTCTGCGGCGGCTATCAGATGCTGGGCCGCTGGATCGACGACCCCGAGGGCGTCGAAGGCCCGCCGGGCCGGGTGCCGGGGCTGGGGCTGCTGGACATCGAGACCGTGATGGTCCCCGACAAGCGGCTGACACCGGCCCAGGGCCTGTATCTGCCGACCGGTGCGCCGATCCGGGGCTACGAGATACATATCGGCCGCAGCGAGGGGCCGGATCGCGCGCGGGGCTGGATCGGCACCGCCGGAGAGACAGAGGGGGCCGCCTCTGCCGACGGGCGCGTCATGGGCTGCTACTGGCACGGTCTGTTCGCCAGCGACGACTTCCGGGCCGCGTTCCTGGCCCGGCTGGGCGGCACCGCTTCGGGACTGGACTACGAGGCCGGGGTCGAGACGACGCTGGACGCACTGGCCGCGCATCTCTCGACACATCTGGACCTGGACCGGATCGCCGCGCTGGCCGCCGAGGTCACGGACCGGCGCTGAGCCGCGCGTCAGTCGTCTTCTTCAAGGGTCTGCAGCGCCAGGGCACGGTGAATCTCGCGCCGGATCAGGCGGCGGACATTGCGGGTGATGCGTTCGCCCAATTCGCCGCGCAGTTCCTGCCGCACCAGTTCGGCGACGATGTCGCGCAGCGAGTCCTCGTCGATCAGCGCCTCTTCGACCAGTCTTTCGCCGTCGTCCCGCGGCGCGTCCGCATCGGCCGGGGCCTCGGCCTCGTTCTCCGCAGCCGCTTCCTGCTCGGCGACCGCCTCGGGCAGGTCACTGACCGGCGGTTCGGCGCGCACGTCCCAGGCCTCGGCCGCAGCCGTTCCGACCGCCGGGCGCAGGACCGATTGCGGAATATGCGGATCCTGATCCTCGGAGCCGTCCGGTTCGAATTCCTCGTCCGACTGGCCGATCGCCGCTTCCAGATCGGCGATCCGGTCTTCCAGCGAGATTTCCTCACGCTGGGAAAAGAAGGCTTCGGCCTCGGCTTCCACCTCGTCGAACGCCACCTCTATCTCTTCATCGGCATCGGCCTGGACGCTGTCGGCCGGTTCGGCCGCCTGGTCCGGAACCGCCGCCGCTTCGGCGCCCTCGGCCTCGGTCACTTCTGCCTCGGCCAGCGCGGCCTCGGTCGGCCCGGCCTCGGGCACATCGGTTTCGGCCAGTTCGGCGTCAGTCGGCTCGGCCCCGGCCACATCGGTCTGGCTCAGCCCGGCTTCGACCGCTTCGGCCTCCTGGGGCTCTTCCATTCCGGTCGGGGCGTCAGCCGTCTCGACGAAGGCGATCTCATCGACGATTTCCTCGGTGATGATCTCTTCGCGCACCTGGGCCAACACGCTCTCGTCGGACCAGTTATCGAGATCCTGCCCGGCCTGCCCCTCCAGAAACTCTTCCGGCGCCTCGAATTCATCCTCGAACGCTTCGGCGTCGGCCGACAGGCTGTCCAGCGGTTCGTCGTCCGGTGCCTGTGCTCCGGCCTCCGACACGGCATGGTCTTCCGCGACAGGCTCCGGTGCGGCGGCAACCTCCGATTCGGCCCCGGGCTCGGCGGCTTCCGGTTCGGCGGGCTTCACGGGTCTGACGGGTTTGACGGGCTCTACCGGGTCGGCGATGCGCAACGCCGGTGTCAGCATCAGCGGCGTCGGTTTGGCCTTGGCACGGGCTTCCGAACTGTCTTCCGAAACAAGCCTGCGGATCGAGGACAGCACATCCTCGATCTCGATATTCGTCATCGGTTCAGACATTCACGTCCGGCTCCCTGCACGTCACCTCGGAAATATGGTAGTCGATCCGCCCTGTTCACACAACTGAATGTGGCCCTGTCAGGCGACAGCCTAGTTCTTGCCGATGCTTTTCAGCACCCTGTCCAGCTTCTGACCCTGCGGGCTGACCTTGCGCACCGGGGCGGTCTTGACGGCGTTGTAGTAGCCTTCAGGATCGTAGGTCACGATGCCGAGCTTGAGGTGATCGACCGTCAACAGGCCCATTTCCCGCAGCAGGGCATAGGTGGCGGTGTAATAGGTCGAGTAGGCCGAAATCCGGCTGGCCTTGGCGTCGAGCAGTTCCTGTTCGGCATTCAGCACGTCCAGCGTGGTGCGTGCGCCCAGGGTGGCTTCCTCGCGGACCCCGCGATAGGCAACGGTCGAGGCGCGGATTTGCCGGTCGCTCGCCTCGAGCTGGGCCGCCGCGACGGCGACCTGCGACCAGGCGATGCCGACGTTCTGTTCGACCAGCACGCTTTGCTGCAACAGCCCCGACCGCGCCGCATCGCGTTGGGCGATGGCCTTGCGATAGGCGGCCGAGAGCTTGCCGCCCTGATAGATCGGACCCGAGAGCGTCAGATTCAGCGACGATGACGTGGTGCCCCCGTCGATCAGGCTGGTGCTGGCACCGGCGGTGAGCGCCGGCTTCATCGCCGCCTTGGCGATCTCGATCGACAGTTCGTTGATCGTGACCTCGCGCTGTGCCTGCAGGATCGACGGATGCATGCGCATGGCGATGCTGCGGGCGGCTTCCACCGTCTTGGCGGTCCGCGGCGCGGCGGGCGGCGGGCTGAGCTGGCCCGGATAATGGCCGATGGCGGCCTTGTAGCGTTCGCGGGCGGCGTTGTAGTCGCCCTGGGCGGCAGCCAGGTTGGCGCGCGCCAGTGCCAGCCTGGCCTCGGCCAGAGACACGTCGGTGCGCGTCACTTCACCCAGCTCGAACCGGTCCTGAGCCGCCCGCAGTTCCTGCGTGATCAGCCGGACGTTGCTCTCCCGCAGGGCGACGAATTCGGCAGCGCTGATGACGCTCATATAGGCATCGACCGCCGAGTAGAGGACGTTCTGCTCGACGCTCACCAGCGCCTCGCGAGTCGCCAGCACCGATTCCCTGGCCAGGTCCACGGCCATCTGGGACCGGCCGAAGTTGAACAGCATGATATCGGCCGAAAGCGTCAACGTGGCGGAAAAGCTGGAACTTTGGGAGCCATAGCTCCGGTTGGCCGAAGCGGCATAGCTCAACACCGGCCGCAACGAGGCGACGGCAGTGGCGACATCCTCGTCGGCGGCACGCAGCAGGGCGCGGTTCTGCTCCAGCAGATTGGAATTCTTGTAGGCCGAGATCAGCGCGTCGGTCAGGGTTTCGGCCCGCAGCGGGGCTGCGGCGGCGATCGCGACCACCGCCACGGCGGCAAAGCGGGTCAGGAAACGCGGCAGGGAACGGGATGAATGAAAGCTCATAATGCAAAACTCGGGATCAGGGCGAAACCGGGCAGAACCGGCGCGGCTGCGTTGAAGGCGTAGCGCCAGTCCAGGGTGTCGCCGGACTTGTGACCGATGCGGACCGTGCCCAGCCCGCCCCGCATGAAGATGCAGCCGATCCGGCCGCCTTCCTTCAGCTGTGCGACGAGCGCGTCGGGCAGCGCTTCGACACCGCCTTGGATCGTGATGACATCGTAGGGACCATGCTTGGCCGCGCCGGCCGCCAGCGGGCCGGTCACCACCGCGACATTGTCGGCCCCGACCGAGGTCAGCGCCGCCTCGGCCTCGGCGGCCATGCCTTCGTCTTCCTCGAGCGCCACGACAGCCTCGGCCATGCGCCCGATGACGGCGGAGGAGTAGCCAAGCCCGCACCCCACATCCAGCACCAGTTCGTCCGGCCGAATGTCCAGCGCGTCCAGCATCTTGGCCAGGGTACGCGGGTCCAGCACCACGCGATCCGCCGACAGGGGCAGGTTGGTGCCTACATAGGCGACATCGCGCTTGTTGCTGGGCACGAAGGCCTCGCGCGGTACGTCGAGCATGGCGTCGATGATGGGGAACTTGGTCACGTCCGCCGTGCGAACCTGGGTGTCCACCATGATCGTGCGGAGTTCGGAAAAGCTGGGCATGTTCTGGTCCAGTGTAAGGCGGTCCGAGTCTTTCATTGCCACAGCGGGGAACCGGGGGCAACGCATGATGACTTCGGAAGCCCCCCTGAAAGGTTGGCAAAATGCCGCGCCAAACGGGTTCGGCCAGTTCCCCGGGATCAGGTCTCGGGGACGGCGGCCACCAGGTCCTCGATCACGCAGGCCACCAGCTGCTGACGGCTGCTCAGGTTGGCCTTTCGGAAGATCGAGGTCAGTTGCGACTTCACCGTCGACTCGGTGGTTCCCCTGAGCCCTGCGATCTCGGAATTGCTGAATCCCTTGATGACCAGGATCGCCACATGACGCTCGGTCGGGGTCAGTTGCCACTCGGCGAACTGGCGGTCGATGTAGAACTGGAACTGCCCCGCCGCCGCATGGAGCTGATCGTTGATTCGCGACATCCGGCGGGTCGAGATGAGCAGCAGGGCCACGCTGCTGACCAGGCCGCAGAGCAGGCCGAGGCTGGACAGAAGCTCGAGCCGCTCCTGCAACTCCCATGGGATCATCGCCAGGTCCCAGAGGAACACCTCGCCCAGCAGCTTGATGGTGAAGAATGCGGCGCTCGCCACCTGAATGAGCAGGACGAGAATGATCGCGATCAGGGCGGGCCAGCGCAGACCCGACCAGATCATCGCACGATTGGGAACCTGGCCCTGCCCGGGCTCATGTTTGTGGTTCTGTGCATGCGGCTCAGAGATCCGCGGTTGGTGCATCACTCGTCCCGAAGGCGAATGCCACCCGGCGTCGTCTTCAGAATATGATCGAGCGACGACGACGCTGGTTTCTGTGGCTGTTCGAACGTCTCTATGATCCTGTCCCTCAAAATCTGGCCCGACGCGCGACTGACAACGATCTCGCGCAGGTGATATGAATTTCGCGCCCTGATCAGGACACGGTTCAAAAGGGTCTGCTCAACCTTGACGACTTCGTAGCCTTCTCGGTCCAGGGCATCGACGATCTCGGCAAAATTCGTGCGGATACCCTTTTCCCGAACAATCTGCAGAAAGTCCTCGTCACTCGTCTTGATGAATGTCCCGCTATCGGCAGTGGCCGCCGTCACACAGAATACGGAGCTAAGAACAAGCACCACAAAACCCAGGCGGAAACCGCCCTTATACTTCTGGTTGTGTACCGTCATAGCGTGCGGGGCAAGGCCTTTCAACGCGTTCCTTCACGAAGGCACTGGGCCGTATCGGCCGGTGCACCCTCGTTATTCTCGATCCCGCAGGCAATTGCCAGAGAAATGCCGACACGTCCGCAGGGCAGCCGCACCGATGCATCCGCGATCGCGCGCCGTTCGCCCGAGAAATCATGGCGGGCAAAAAAGGCCGACGCAATGACCACGACGGTGCCGGGGTGGGCCTGCCGGAACAACCGCAGGGCTTCCACGGCGGCCGAGGTGGACGAGAAGGTGTCGATGTCCACGACGATCACATATTCGCTTTGGGTCCGCTCCCAGACCAGATGCGCGGCCGCCTCGAAGCTGTCGAAGTGCCGGACGTCGATCGCGTATTCGGTCATGCCCAGCACCAGCGGCATCAGCTCGCCACCGGCCCTGCCGACAACCAGGATCTTCCGGTCGCTCAGCGCCCCGCGGCGCAGCAGTTCGAACCCGGCATCCTCGTCGGCCCGAACACGCGGCACGTCGCGCACATCGCGCTCCTCCCGACCCAGAAAGCCGAGCGCCCAGGCACCCAGGGCCGACAGCAGGGACAGCGGGCGCGGGTAGGAGATGCGTGGTCCGGCAAGGGGACGGTCCTGATAAGCCATTTTGTTTCTCCGGCGATTACTGGTTTATTCCTGTTGGCATCGAATTCCATTCAATGCCGGCTCGGGTGCCCCACACCCAGATTGTCCTCAGCTGACCAGCCGATCGTTCGAGACCGGTTCTTCCCGGTGCCCGCTTTTCAGAAGGATGCGCAGACGGCCAAGCAATTCCATGACACGCGGGCGCACCCAGAATAGAAGCGCCGCAATGCAGGCCGCGATATAGTAGCCCTTGATCATCATTGAGATCGGCGCGCCCATCACGGCCATGACGACCGCCGAGACGAACCCGGCGACGGTCGCGACCAATATCATGCCAGGAACCATTGTTGTGATGCGATCATCCATTGTACCGATACCGTCCTTCCTGGTGCCGCTCTTCAGCACTTGCAGGCAAGGTCGCACGCGCAACCGCTGCGGGTAATCGTCCGAACAGGAGAATTGGCGCCTCTAGTCCAAAGGTCGCATGCATTCCCGGGCGCAGCGCGGAAACGATGACCGGCAGCCGGGCAGGATTGCACCGAAAACTGCGGGGAATACCCGCCTTCGCCACAAACCGGCCACAATTCCGACCAAGTCTGACAGATGCGGACACAGGCGTTGCCTCCTGCCCCGTCAGGGCGGGAATCCCTTTATTCATGGGGATTGCGCTGCCCCTGGCATTCCGCCCCCGCACTCTCTCCATATGTATAGTGCAGACTCATGTCGGCCGCTGCCTGCCGTTCGGATGACTCGCGCAGACCGCCGCCGCCAAACCGGGCCCCGGCCCGGTGCTTTCCCGCAAGGCTCCCGACGAACCCGACCCAATCGGGGCTCAACCGCAACCGGGAGTTTAACCTCGCCAGAACTCCGGCATCGTCCAACGAACTGCGTCGCGTCGATCCCGGGACCCGGGCCGACGGATGGCACCGAAGCCCGGCACCAGGAGTCGTGCCGGCGATTGCCGCCGTGACTTCCTGATATATGTGGCGATTTCGACCGCTCCCGCTGCGTTGATTCCAGAAAAGAACCGGCCGGCCGATTTCCGCCCCCGTCCCGAAGAATTTCCGAAACGGTATCGGATTGCGCCCGACCGATGCCGGGCGCCAGGGGTATGCTGAATACAGCCGTCTTCGCCCCCGAATAGCCGTTATATTCCGCAATTCGAATTCAATGACTTCCACCGTTGCTTTCCACGGCCCCATTTCCCTTGACCGCAGCATTGCGCGGCATGGTCGAGCGACCCGTTGCGCCACCCCTGCCCGAATCTCACCGTTCCCGGGGTTTCCGAATAGCCTACTTTGGTCGATCTTTAGGCCTACACACCCCGCGGACTATTTCCATCCAGCTAACGATGGATGGAAATACGGCCCATCGTGTCCGAATGTCCGTTTGTAGCGCGTGCGTGAAAACGTCCGGGCATCGAGACGAATTTTGTGGAATGGCTTTCTGATCGCCAGGGCCTGCAGGGCGGCCAAGAAACCAGGTTTCAAAGGAAAGGAAACAGGGGAATGATTCGTGCCTGGCCCGGCGCGCCGAGGGCCGCGGACGACAGCTGGACGGTCTCGTACCGGAACCGGCATCGGCCCGTGCCCGCAGGAATTCGAACGGCCCTCCGAGCATGGTATGACCGGCATGGTCCTTTGGTGCTATGACGCGCTCTGGTTGAATGGATCGGCGGTTTCAAGGCTTCCTGCAACGGCACCGGTCACGGTAGTTTATGTGTGTATCCAGTGAGATACGCCATGTAGCACCCAAGTGGTTTCGGTTGAATCGATATCTGCACGGATTGCTGGACCCGGCCGCCCGTCATGGGCTGTGCGGACCCCGGAAGACAGCCCGACATTTGCACGGGCCAGAAGCCGGGCCGGCATTTTCGGACCCTTCGCCACCCCCCGGGCGACGGGGACGTGCAGGAGCGGCCGGCGACATTCTCGTCGGCCGCACATCGACCGACCGGATCAATGGGAGGTCTGGGAACGCTTCGTTGAATGGAAGGAAGTATTGAAAATGGCAAATAGGAAACTGGAGACCCAAAGCAATTTGGGGACTTCGCTGAAGGGGATGCTGCGCAATTCGGCGTTCGCACTGGGCGCAATTCTGGCCGTTCCGGCTGCGGGTCTCGCGCTTGACCTCGATCTCGGCGGCGTCAGCGTTTCGGTCGGCGGCGGTTCCGACGGCGGGCTCGACGTCGGTGTGGGCGTCGGCGGTGTCGATGCAAATGTCGGCGTCGGCGGTTCCTCGGTGGTCGACGCGGATGTCAGCGTCGGCGGCTCTTCGGTTGTCGACGCGGGCGTCGACGCGGGCAATGGCGGCGTTGACGTCGGCGTTGGTGTCGGCGGCGGCTCTTCGGGCGGCATCGACGTGGGCGTCAGCATCGGCGGCGGCGGGATCGACGTCGGTGTCGGCGTCGGTGGCGGTTCTTCGGGCAGTTCGGGTTCCTCCGGCAGCTCGGGCTCTTCGGGTAGCTCCGGGTCGTCGGGCAGCTCCGGGTCGTCCGGTTCCTCGGGCAGTTCGGGCTCTTCGGGTAGTTCCGGTTCGTCGGGCAGCTCTGGGTCGTCCGGTTCCTCGGGCAGTTCGGGCTCCTCGGGTAGCTCCGGGTCGTCCGGTTCGTCGGGCAGCTCGGGCTCGTCCGGTGCTTCCGGCACCTCGGGCGTTCCGGGAACCCCCACGCCCGCGCCGCGCAAATATGCCGGATCGGGTCATTGCCCGGCCGCCGGCAACTACACCGTCCTGAACGGCGTTCCGGTTCTCGACCTGAACGGCGTGCGGCTCGGGACCATCGTCGGCGCCTATGTCGAGGGCAGCGACCTGGTCAAGGTTCGCCTGGCAGTGGACCCGGTGATCGCGCCTCGCGGTGGTTGTGTCGAGTACACGACCAAGTCGGGCAAGGCGACCAAGGACGGAATCGTGGTCAGCGCCACCCGCGATTCGCTGGTCGCCGCGCTTTCGCGCTAACCACCGCACTACCCCGGCCGCGATCTGCCCTGCGGCCGGGGCTTTTTCCGATCGACCACGGTGGCGGAACCAAACTGACGGAGGCGCAAATGCAATTACCCCGGATCAAGCGCGGCGCGCCCCTTGGGACGCTGATCGGTGCCGCGATGCTCCTTGCCGGGACCGGTCCGGTACAAAGCCTGGACCTCGCCACAGTTAACAGCGTGCTGGGCATCGGTAATGGCGGCGATGCCCTTTCGACGCAGTGGGACAAGCATCAAATTCGAACACGGCAGCAGCCCCGCGACAGCGCCGAGGAACCCGGCCCGACGGGACCGGTCACGATCCCGGCGTCTGCGCAGGACGAGGCCCCGTCCGGCATCCAGCTGCCCGAACTCGTGGTCATTGAGCCCTCTGCCAGGGCCATGCCGGTAGCCTCTCCCACCACGCCCCCGCGCTGCGCCCCGGGACGGGGAAATTCGAGCGCGTTCAACGGCTACCTTGCGCTGGACCGCGAGGGACGACCGATCGGCCCTGTCGAGGGCGCAATGATCGACAACAGGCTGGAACTGGTCACCGTCTGGATTCAGACCGGATCGGTCTGGGACCGGGCACGCCACTGCGTGGTTGTCGGAGCCCGCGGCCGGATCGGGACCGGCCTGGTCCAGACTTCCGCCACCATCGCCCAGATCCAGGAGACACTGGCCCGGAACCAGTTCTGAGCCATCCATTTCACGGGGTCGCGACCATCGCTCGACCCCGGCAACCGGAGCATCAGAACATGGCCCGCCCCCACAGCCGCGCCCGTCACTTCCGCAACTCACCGCCGCTGCTGACCGGGCTTCTCGGGCTGGCGACGCTGTTCGCCGGCTTTGTGTACTGGCCGGCAGGCATCGGCGGCTCGGCCGAGCTGCACTACAACCTGTTCCTGCTGTCCGTCTTCGCCGTCATGGCAATCAGCGACCTCGTCCTGTTTCAGACCTGGCGGCAACCCGAGGCCGGGGTGACTCTGGCACCGACCCGCCCCGACGGGGCGGTCTGGACGCGGATTGCAGTCAAGCTGGTCGGCCTGGGTGCGCTGCTGCTGGGCGCTGCAACGCTCTATGCAACCGTGCCGCTCTACCTCAGCCCCTGGTATCAGCGCTTCACCCTGCAGGTCTTCGACAACGCGGTGCCGATCGCCCTGGGCCTGGCGGCATATGTCGTCCTGGCCGACCGGCTGCTGACCGAACCGCACGATCAGCTGCACGCCTTCGGCACATGGGTCTGCAGTCTCGGCACGACCGGCGATCCGCAGAAGATCGGCGATTTCCTCCGCGCCTCTGCGGTCAAGTTCTTCTTCCTGCCGCTGATGTATTGCTACGGTCTGGACGACTGGATCTTCTTTCGCGAGGCATCAGGTGACTTCCAGTCCTTCACCGCCTTCTACGAATACGCCTATCGCTACCTGTTCTTCGTCGATGTCTGCTTTGCGATCATCGGCTATGCGGTGGCGACCCGGCTTCTGGGCGCGCATGTGCGTTGGGCCGAGCGGGGCGTGAAGGGCTGGCTCGTCTGCCTGATCTGCTATGCACCGTTCTGGCAGGTCATCGGGCGCGAATACCTGGCCTATGACGACGACATCGTCTGGGGCAGCCTGCTGAAGGCCCATCCGCTGGCCTATCAGCTCTGGGGGTCCATGATCCTGCTGCTGCTCTGCCTCTATGTCCTCAGCACCGTGAGCTTCGGGATTCGCTTTTCCAATGTCACCTATCGCGGCACCGTCCATCGCGGACCCTACGCGCTGCTCCGGCACCCGGCCTATGTGTCGAAGAACCTCACCATGTGGCTGATCCAGCTGCCCTTCCTGGCGGTGTCGCCTCTGGATGCACTGGGCAACACGCTGGCGCTGATCGGGATCAACACGATCTACTTCCTGCGCGCCCGCACCGAGGAAGCGAATTGCAGCGGCGCCCGCGAATACCGGCTCTACAAGCGCTACATGCGCCGCCACGGGCCCGTGGCCCGGATGCTGGTGCCGTTGCGCCGGGGTGGCGGAGCGCGGCCCGGACGTTTCGTCGAATCCTGACCCTCCGGCGGCCGTGCCGTCAGGATCACCTCCCCAGAAAAAGAAGTGCCGCGCCGATTTCTCGGCGCGGCGGTTCACCGGCGTTTAGGTGGCAGGGTTGCTCTTCAGTTAAGAAGGCCGCCGGTGAGACTTCCAACCGCGTCTGTCACGCCGCCAACCAGGCCGCCATCGCCGCCCAGTGTGCCGCCGGTCAGACCGGAAACCGTTTCGCCCACGCCGCCCAGCGGGCCGCCATCGCCGCCCAGGACGCCGCTTGTCAGGTCCGAGACCGTTTCGGTCACGCCGCCAAGCAGATCACCGTCACCGCCCAGCAGGCCGCCGTCGCCGTCCAGGACGCCACCGGTCAGGCCCGAGACCGTTTCGGTCACGCCGCCCAGCAGATCACCGTCGCCGCCCAGCAGGCCGCCGTCCAGCAGGCCGCTGCCGAGCAGGTCGCTGGTGCCGACCTTCACGTTCGCCACGGTCCGATGCCCGTCTTCCTCGGGCGCGCCCAGCAGCGTCGCGTCGACCAGAGGTGCGGTGTCCGGCGAGGAGACGACGGCCTTGCCCGCGAAGCTGAGGCTGGCCAGCCCGTCCAGGGGAATCCCCTCACCCGCCAGCGCACCGACGGAGCCATCGCCAAGCGACAGAACCGAGAGCGCATTGCCCAGGTCCAGCGCCTGCGCGGGCGGTGCAAGGCCGAGTGTCATGAACAGGGGAATTGCTATCCCAATCTTCATCGTAAGCTCCTATCGCTTTCTTGAACCGGAGCCCCCCCAAGAAACACCGGGTTCGGTTCGGATCATCTTTGATCCGTTCGAATATTCAACGAGTTGCGCTGCGGTGCCTAGACGGCTCAACCGCCGATTCAGGGCCATTCAGACCAAAGTCCGAGCCCTCTCGACCGAAGGTCCGAGCGCTTACCGCCCAAGGTCCCGGCCAAAATGTCCGAACGTCGAATTGTGGCGATGGCGTGGCACCGGCCGCCGGCGCTGCCGTTCGAACCGGAAGAGGATTGCGCCGCCCTACCGGTCCGGCCACGGGCAACCCGCGCCCCGGGGCCACACGGCCGCGGCCCGGACCCCCGCCCACCCCGCACCGATAACCGCTTGACCGCCCCTGCGCGAAACCATAATGAAACCAGCACTCCGGCGGGTTGGCGGAGAGGTTACGCAGCGGATTGCAAATCCGTGTAGACCGGTTCGATTCCGGTACCCGCCTCCACATCACCTCGACGACTTGCGCCATGCCTGCTCTCCACAGAGCCGGCTCGGGAAGCAGGCGATCCCGCATCGGGCCGGGCGCCGCGGGCCGGACCCGAATGCCGGCAAGCAGCGGGCTCAAGCACCGACGAACTGCGCTGTCCTGAGGCAATCGGTTGTTTCGCCGACCGAAATCACGCTGAGACGGTGCATCGCCCGGGTGCAGGCGACATAGAGCAGATTGCGATCCATCTCGGTCGAATAGACCCGAGCGCTGGCATCGGCGATGACGACCTGATCGAACTCCAGCCCCTTGGCAAGGTGCGGCGTGCAGACCATGACGCCGGTGGAGAAGCCGGTGCTTCCCTCTTCGAGCAACCGGGTGTCAACGCCCATCCCGGACAGCGCCTTCTGCAGTCGCCTGGCCTGCGCCTGCGTCTTGGCCAGAACGGCCAGGCTGCCATGGTCCGAACTGCGGAACTCCCGGATGATGTCCGCGATGCGTGCCACGGCGTCCTTCTGCGTCTTCACCACCTGCACGTCCGGCGCCGGCCCGTGACGCTCCATCGCGATCAGATCCGGGTTGGGCGAGATGCCGAGAGCGAACTGCATGATTTCCCAGGTGGAACGGTAGCTCTTGTTCAGCGTCACGCGAAACGCGCCTTCCAGAACGCTTTCGATCCGCTCGGGCGTCGAGGCGCTGTAGGGATTCACCGACTGGGTCGCATCGCCCAGGATCGTCTTGCGGCACTGGAACAGCCGCGCCAGCACGGCATATTGCACCGGCGTGTAATCCTGCATTTCATCGACCAGCAGATGCTTGACTCCCGCATAGGGGTTCTCGACCCCTTCGGTCAGCATCTTGAGATAGATCATGGGAAAGACATCGGCATATTCCAGCATTCCGCCATTCGGATGGAACAGCTCCGGCCGGTCGATCCAGTCGAAGAACTGCCTGTAGGCCTTGCGCAGCGTCGTCCGGTTGACCATGTCGCGCACCGCCTTGCGGACAACGGCGCGTTCTTCCTTGCCAAGCTCGATCCTGTATTGGGCTTCGAACTGATCGATCACCGCATTCCCGCAGGCCACGATGCGCTCGGCCAGGTCCAGCCGCTTCAGCCGCTGCCAGGTGGTCTCGAACACGAAGCCCGGCAAGGGACGCCTGCGGACCGTGATGTCCCGGGGCTGAAAGGACGTCTTTTCCAGGTGCTGGGCATAGGATTCGATCAGGCGCAGGAATTCGGGGGCCGCCTTGGCACGGATCCTCTCCTTCATGGCTTCGTCATCGGTCTCCAGCAAGAGCGCCGTCTGCTCGAAGAAGGTCTGGAAACGGATCCTGTCGCCCAGGAGTTGCGCCGCAAGGGTTTCCATCCCGATCTCGGGCACGGATTCCTCGCCCAGTTCGGGCAGCACGTTGCCGATGTAGTCGGCGAACACGCGGTTCGGCGAAATGATCAGGATGTCGGACGAGGTCAGCGTATCCTTGAAGCGATAGAGCAGGAACGCGATGCGGTGCAGCGCGATCGAGGTCTTTCCCGATCCCGCCACACCTTGAATGATCAACGTATGCGCCTCGGCATCGCGGATGATCGCATTCTGGTCGCGCTGGATGGTGGCAACGATGTTCCTCATGCCGTCGTCGCTGGTCTGCGCCAGCGTGTCCTGCAGCACGTCGTCAACGATGTTCAGGCTGACATCCAGCATGAATTCCATCTCGCTGTCGCGGATGCGGAACTGCCGTTTCAGGGTCAGGTCGCCGGCGATCGTGCCGGACGGCGCAACATACTGCGCCGGTCCCGTTTCGAAGTCGTAGAACAGCGCCGACACCGGCGCGCGCCAGTCATAGACCCACGGGTCCTGCGTTTCCTCATCGCGGAAATCGTGGATGCCGATGTAATGGACCGCCGTCTCGTTGCAGTTGGCGCGGCGGAAATCGAAACGACCGAAATAGGGTGACTTGCGCAGCTTCTCCAGCTTGACCGCCTGGGCACGCAAGACCTCCGAAGAGCGCATCATCTGGTCGATCGACTGGCGCATCGCCGCCTTGTCGAGGTGATCCATGTCGCGGCGATGTTCCCACATGTGATCGTGGGCGGCCTGAATGTCACGCTGATACTCGGCCAGGCGCGAGCCGATCACGCCAAGATTGGCGTCGATCCGGGCGAGACAATCGTTCAGCCTCTGCTCTTCCTGCCTCTGTTGTTCCGTCATGCAGTCATCCCCATTCGCTGGAGGCAGCCGGGACACTTTGAAGTTCCGCCCGTTCGGTCTTGCCGAGCGGCCCCGGTCGAGTGGTCCAGGTCGAAAGTCGGTGCATGGTTGGCACTTGGCCCATCGGGATGTGAATAGCCCCGTGGCGCCAGGGCATGTTCTTCGCGGGTGTTGATGCAGGGAGGCCACGGCTTACCCGGGCGCTCCGGGCCGCCCGCCGTCGCCGCCGCTCAGTCCGCCGGTTTGCGATGCGAGGCCGGGGACACGCCGAACTCGCGGCGATAGACGCGGGAGAAATTGGCGGATGAACCAAAGCCGCAGGCATCGGCGATCTGGCTGATCGGCATGTTGTGCTGCAAGAGCATTTCCCGCGCCTTGGACAGCCGCAGATGCGTCAGATAGCCTTTCGGGGTCCGGTTCAGATTCTCGCGGAACAGTCTCTGCAACTGCCGTGGCGAGATCCCCAGGCTGCCGGCGATCTCGGCCGCCGAGGGCGCCGAGGCGCCATAGGCCGCCGCCATCAGCCGGATCGCCTCGGCCAGATGGGCGTTCTTCTGGGCGCCCGAGACCTTCAGGAAGGAACTCACCTCGGTCGCCACGCTGCGCACCCCGAATTCGACGATCTGGTCGGCAATCCGCCCCGCCAGCCCCTTGCCGTGCCGCGACTCGACATGCGCCAGCATCAGGTCGAGCGCCGCCTTGGCATGCGAGGCGCTGTAATAGCGTTCATCCGCGACAAAGCCGGCGCTCGTGACCGGGACATCGGGAAAGAAGGCGTCGAATGTATCGTGAAGGTCGGAGCTTACGGCGGTGCGCACCCCTTCCAGCATGCCGGCCCGGGCCAGCACATAGGCGCCGGAACAGAGCGCACCGATCCGGGTGCCGCGCCGTTTCTCGCGACGCAGGTAGTTCACATGCTGCGAGGTGGCGACCCGCTCGACCCTGGCCCCCGACAGGACCAGCAGCAGCCCGTTCGCATCGGTCGGCTGAAAGCTGCGATCGACCAGGAAGGAATAGCCGTTCGCGCTGGTCACCTCGCGCCCGGTCACCGAGGTGAGATGCCAGGCGAACAGGGTCCGCCCGCTCAGCTGATTGGCAAGAGCCAGGGGGGCAAGGGCACAGGACAGGGCCAACGGCGGGAACTCGTCAATCAGAACAACCGTGACGTCCTGCGCCTGTTCCATCACGCCGGATCAGGCCGGTCCGACCCCGCGCCCCGCGCGCCCGCCGGGGCCGCCCCCGGCCCTTGCGCAGCCGGGACCCGGAAGGGGAAACCTTCGTTTCTTGCCCGGGTCAGATGTCGTTTTTTGGACATTGGCTTTTCCGAAATCAGCTCTGCCTGAACCGTCAAACTCCAAGAAACCTATAGAAAATAAGAATGAAATGCAATTCCTCGGCTCATGGTCTAGAAGTTTGCGGCTTTTCGTGGTTTCCTATGACGATGTCGCTTTCAGACCTCGCCAATGACGAGAGGGCCGGAGAGCTGGGCGAGGGGGCCATAGGGGAGTGCCCTCCGGCGACAAGAAAATCAGAGACACAGGGAGACGTTATGACCAATTTCAAGAAGCCGAACCTCATGGACGGACTCGCGGCCGAAGCCCGCGAAGGCCGGATATCGAGACGTTCATTCATGCAACGCTCGATGGCCGCGGGCCTGACCGCGTCCACCGCGACCGGCCTGTGGACCGGCGCCGCCCGGGCCGAACCGAAGCGCGGCGGGACCTTCCGCTGGGGCATCCATGACGGCAACACCTCGGATACCCACGATCCCGGCACCTATGTGACCCGTCAGATGATCTTCCTGGCGCACCAGTACCGAAGCTATCTGACGATGATCAATCCCGACAACTCGCTCGGGCCGGATCTGGCGACGGAATGGTCGGCGACCCCGGACGCGGCCGAATGGACCTTCAAGATCACCGACAAGGCCAGCTTCCACAGCGGCCGCAAGGTCACCGCGAATGACGTGGTCGCCTCGCTGAACCACCACCGCGGCGAAACCAGTTCGGCGGCCAAGGCGCTGCTGACCTCGGTCACCGACATCACCGCCAAGGATGACACCACGATCGTCATCACCCTGGATGGCGGCAACGCCGACCTGCCCTGGCTGATGACGGATTACCACCTGGCGATCTGCCCGGCCAATGACGACGGCACGATCGACTGGGAATCCGCCGACGGTTGCGGCCCCTACAAGATCGACGAAGGTGAATTCGGCGTCAGCTGGTCGCTCAGCCGTCACGATGGCTGGCATGGCGAAGGCGCCTGGTTCGACAAGGTCCAGATGCTGATCCTCAACGACCCGAATGCGCGCCAGACCGCGCTGGTGACGGGTGATGTGGATTGCGTCTCGCTGGTCGAGCTCAAGACCCTGGCGCTTCTGCAACGCCGCCCGGACATCGAGGTGGACAACGTGCCTTCCGGCGCCGCGATCACCATGCCGATGTTCTGCGACACCGCACCCTTCGACAACGTCGATGTCAGGACCGCGCTGAAACTGTCGATGAATCGGCAGGAGATCATCGACAAGATCGCCTTCGGTGCCGCGACCATGGGCAACGACTTCCACATCGCCCCGGTGCAGCCCTTCTATCCGACGGACATTCCGCAGCACGAATACGACCCCGACAAGGCGAAATCCCTGCTGAAGAAGGCCGGCGCCGAAGGGATGTCGATCAGCCTGCACACCGCGGACAGCGTGTTCTCGGGTGCGGTCGACATGTGCGTGCTCTACTCGGAACAGGCCAAGGCCTCGGGCATCAACATCGACGTCGTGCGCGAGCCGAACGACGGCTACTATTCGGATGTCTGGCTGAAGAAGCCGTTCACCGCGGTCTCCTGGGGGGCACGTCCGACGCCTGACGTGATGTTCACCCTGGCCTACAAGTCGGACGCTGCCTGGAACGAGAGCCATTGGCAGAACGAGCGGTTCAACGAACTGCTGCTGCAAGCCAAGGCGGAACTCGACCAGAACCTGCGCGCCGAGATGTACCGCGAAATGTCGCTTCTGATGCATGACGACGGCGGGACCATCATCCCGTTCTTCAACAACTTCGTCTTCGCGCACTCCACGAAGGTGCAGCACAACCCGGACCTGGCCGCGAGCTGGGCCTGCGACGGTGCCCGCGCCCCGAGCCGCTGGTGGTTCGCCTGAGCTAGCAGGGACCGCCGCCGACAGGCGGTCCCGACACGACTCGGCGACGGCCCTGCGGGGCCGTCGCACCCTACCTCGGGGAGGGATCTCGAAACCCCGAAGCAACAAGAAGAACAAGCCGCCACGGTGCGGAAGGAATGGAGGGAACAATGGGTGACGTCGCTAGTCTCATCCTGAAACGGCTCGCCCTCGGAGTTGTGACGCTTTTCGTGATTTCGATCCTCATCTTCGGGGCCGTCGAAATGCTTCCCGGTGACATCGCTCAGGCGGTGCTGGGTCAAAGCGCCACCCCCGAGAACCTGGCCGCGCTGCGCGAACAGATGGGTCTCGATCAACCGGCCATCGTGCGATATTTCCACTGGCTCACCGGCGCGATTTCCGGCGACTTCGGAAACTCGCTGGTCACCGGCGAGAGGGTCAGCTCGACCATCGGCCCGAGGCTGCTGAACACGCTGTTCCTTGCCTCATACGCCGCCGCCATCGCGGTGCCGCTGGCCATCATCCTCGGCATCCTCGTCGCCCTGGCCCGCAACTCGGTCTTCGACCGGGTCGCCAACATCCTGGCGCTGACCGCGATCTCGTCGCCTGAGTTCTTTCTGGGCTACGTCCTGATCCTCTATCTCTCGGTCAAGACCGGCCTGTTCCCGGCGATCTCGAGCCTGCAGGGCGACATGTCCTTCGGCGATCTCCTGTATCGAACCTTCCTGCCGGCGCTGACCATGGTGCTGGTCGTGATGGCGCATATGATGCGCATGACCCGGGCCGCGATCATCAACCTGCTGGCCTCGCCCTATATCGAGATGGCGCGGCTCAAGGGCGTCCCGTCCTGGAAGGTCATCGTCTTCCACGCGCTGCCGAACGCGCTTGCCCCGATCATCAATGTCGTTGCCCTGAACCTCGCCTACCTGATCACCGGCGTGGTCCTGGTCGAAGTCGTCTTCGTCTATCCCGGCGTCGGCCAGTTGCTGGTGGATGCGGTGTCGAAACGCGACTTCCCGATCGTTCAGGCCTGCTGCCTGATCTTCGCCGCAACGTTCATTCTGTTGAATCTCGCAGCCGATGTCGGGTCGATCCTGACCAATCCGCGCCTGCGGCATCCGAAATGAGGGCAGCCCAATGAATTACTTTGTCATCGGATTCTATGCGCTGCTGATCGGCAGCTCCTGCCTGGCAGCCTACTATCAGAAGCGGTCGCTCTTCCTGCTGCTGTTCACGCTGACGCTGGTGTGCTTCCTGATGGGCATCATCGGCGGCCAGCCGGCACTCTGGTTCGTGACCGTTCTGGCCGGGATCATCGCCCTGGCGGCCGGCACCTCCTACGCCTGGCGCGAATTCCTGGTCCTGACCCTGCCAAGAGACATGTCCCGGGCCCTGAAGACCGCGCCGTTGACCGCCAGTTTCGGTCTCTTCGTGATCTTCATCTACGCGGTCATGGGCATCTTCGCGCCGGTCATCGCGCCGCATGGCGAGGCCGAGGTGATCTCGTCGGCCTTCGCCCCTGCGGATGCCAACATGCTTCTGGGGGCCGACCAGCTGGGCCGCGACGTGTTCAGCCGCATCGTCTATGGCGCCCGCAACACCGTCGGCCTGGCGCTGGCGGCCACGATCCTGGCCTTCTTCATCGGCGCGATTGCAGGGCTCTTCGCGGCGGTCCGCAAGGGCTGGCTCGACCAGATCATGGGCCGCGGCGCCGATGTCATCATGTCGGTCCCCTCGCTGATCTTCGCGCTGCTGATGCTGTCGATCTTCGGCACCAGCATGCTGGTCATCGTGGTGATCGTCGCCATCATCTACTCGCCCCGCGTCTACCGCCTGACCCGGGCCGTCGCGGGCAATGTGGTGGTGATGGACTACATCGAGGCCGCCAGCCTGCGCGGTGAAGGCACCGGCTACCTGATCCGCAAGGAGATCCTGCCGAACTCGACCGCGCCGCTGATCGCGGAATTCGGGCTCGAGTTCTGCTTCGTCTTCCTGCTGATCGCCGGCCTGTCCTTCCTCGGGCTGGGTATCCAGCCCCCGACCGCCGACTGGGGCTCGATGGTCCGCGAAAACGCGACCCTGATTTCGTTTGGCGATGTCACCCCGCTCATTCCGGCCGGCGCGATTGCCCTGCTGACCGTGGCGGTGAACTTCGTTGTCGACTGGATGCTGTTCCGCGCCTCCGGACTGAAGGAGTAAGACATGACCGATACGAAAGAAAAGAAGAAGGACGTCCTGCTGAAGGTTCGCGACCTGCGGATCGAAGGCTACTCGGACGAGAAATGGATCGAGATCGTCCACGGCGTCAATCTTACCCTTCACCGGGGCGAGGTGCTGGGCCTGATCGGGGAATCCGGCGCCGGCAAATCGACCATCGGACTGGCGGCCATGGGCTTTGCCCGCGACGGCTGCCGGATTTCCGGCGGCACGGTCGAATTCGACGGGATGGAACTGACCACCACGCCGAAATCCGACCTGCGGGCGCTGCGCGGCTTGCGCATCGCCTATGTCGCACAGTCGGCGGCGGCCAGCTTCAACCCGGCCCACAAGATCATCAACCAGCACACCGAGGCCCCGGTCCAGTACCGGATCCAGAAACGGCTTCAGGCGCAGGAAGATGCGATGGAGCTCTATGAGAAGCTGCGGCTGCCGAACCCGACCGAGATCGGCTTTCGCTATCCGCACCAGGTCTCGGGCGGGCAGTTGCAGCGGGCGATGACGGCGATGGCGATGGCCTGCCGCCCCGACCTGATCATCTTCGACGAACCGACCACGGCGCTGGACGTCACCACCCAGATCGAGGTGCTGGCGGCGATCCGCGACATCGTTGACGAGTACAACACCGCCGCGATCTACATCACCCACGACCTCGCGGTCGTGGCCCAGATGGCGGACCGGATCAAGGTGCTGCTGAAAGGCGAAGAGGTCGAGACCGCCGACACCGACACCATGCTGTCATCACCCCAGGAGGATTACACCAAGTCGCTCTGGGCGGTCCGCAGCTTCCAGCGTCCGCAGCGGTCGCGGCCCAAAGGCGATGTGGTGCCGGTCATCTCGGTCCAGCATGTCGACGCCTCCTACACGAGCGGCGAGAAGGTTCTGGATGACGTGTCCTTCGACATCTACGAAGGCATGACCGTCGCGGTCGTGGGCGAATCCGGCTCGGGCAAATCGACCACGGCGCGCTGCATCACCGGGCTTCTGCCGCCCTCGGCCGGCAAGATCCTGTTCCGCGGCGAGGAACTGCCCGCCGATTATCACAACCGCACCAAGGACCAGCTGCGCCAGGCGCAGATGATCTATCAGATGGCGGACACGGCGCTGAACCCGAAGGTGAAGATCAGCGAGATCATCGGCCGTCCGGCACAGTTCTACGGCAAGCTGCGCGGCGCGGCGCTGAAGAGCCGGGTGGACGAACTTCTCGATCTGATCGAGCTGGAACCCGCCAAGTTCTACAACCGCTATCCGCCGGAACTCTCCGGCGGCCAGAAACAGCGGATCGGCATCGCCCGGGCGCTGGCGGCAGAGCCTTCGTTCATCATCTGCGACGAGGTGACCAGCGCCCTGGACCAGCTGGTGGCCGAGGGCATCCTCAAGCTGCTCGACCGGCTCCAGAAAGAGCTGAACCTGGCCTACATGTTCATCACCCACGACCTGGCGACGGTCCGCTCGATCGCCGACGAGGTCGTTGTGATGCGCAGGGGCAAGATCGTCGAACAGGGGCCGAAGGACGAGATGTTCACCCCGCCGCACCATCCCTACACCGACCTTCTTCTGTCCTCGGTGCCCGAGATGGATTCGAACTGGCTGACGACGCTTCTGGAAGAGCGCGGCGTCGACAATGTCGGTGAGGCCGCGAACGCGAAGTAGACCGGCAGGGCAACCCTTGCACAACGGCATTCCCGCATAGCTGCGGGGCTGCCGCCCCCGCGCGGGACGCCCAGCCTAGCGGGCCCGTGCGGCGTTCCCGGCCAGGCGGCTCGACAGCAGGTCGCCGGTCTCGCGCGCGATCGGATAGGCGACCAGCGAGAAGGCCGTGTTGATCTGCTTCAGCGCCCGCATCGTCTCCTGATGCAGGTTGCTGGTCTCGATGCTCACCGGATTGCGGCTGCGAAGCCGGGCGAAATGGCGGGCCTGAAGGGTCTGTTCCAGCTGCCGGATCCGGTCCTTCTCCTCGACCAGCTGCCGCGCCGAATCCGCGTCATTCGTCATCAGCACGTTCAGCGCCAGCTGGGCATTCGACAGCACGCAGTCGTGGAAGTCGGTCAGGTCGCGCCAGCCGTCCTCGGAGAAGGAGAGCCCCTCGGTCTGCATGCGCCGCGCATGTTCCACCAGGTTGGAGGATATCTGGTCGCCGGCATCTTCCAGATTGTTGGCCAGCGTCACCAGGTCCAGCGCGTGCTGCGACTGCTCACCGGTCAGGCTCGTGTCCTGCAACCGGCTGACATAGAGCTTGATCTGGAAATGCAGCCGGTCGACCTCTTCCTCGCCCTTCTCGATCGCCTCGACGACCTCGGGGTCCCAGTTGCGGAACAGGCCAAGGGCCGGGACCAGCATCCCGTGCACCCGTTCGCCCATCACCAGCAGTTCCCGCGTCGCGCAGACCAGCGCCCGGTCGGGGGTCTGCAGCGCCGACTCGTCCAGCGAACTGACCCTGGCATCAACCGGCTGCGCGGGCTCGCGCACCAGCAGCGCCATCAACCGCAGCGCCGGGTTGAGGACCAGCAGCCCGGCCACGGCAAGCACGATGTTGTACGCCAGGTGCAGGTTGATCGCCTGGCGCGAGGCGGTGCCGCCGAGCAGCCCCAGATCCGGCGCCAACGCGATCAGGATGATCAGGCCCAGCACCGCGCCTCCGCCGCGCACCGCGAAATTCGCCAGCACGATCCGCCGCGCCGCGACCGGCGCCGTCAGTGTCAGCGTCACCGGGATCAGCCCGCCACCGATATTCGCGCCCAGCACCAGGGCCGCGGCCGGCAACGCCGGCAGCACGCCCTGTGCGGCGAAGGTGACCACGGTCAGCACCGCCGCGATACTGGAATGCATCGCCCAGGCAAAGGCCGCCCCCAGGACGAACGAGGCGATCAGGTCCGACGACAGGTATTCCGCCACCATCCCGACCAGCACGCTGTCCCGCAACTGCCCGGTCGCCTCGCGGATCATGGTCAGCGAGACCAGGACCAGTGCCAGCCCGATCAGAATTCGGCCGAACTGCTTCGGCGCCGGGGTTCGCGCCCGCAGGAACAGCACCACCCCGACGAGCAGCAGAATCGGCACGATGTCCTGAACCGGCGCAAAGAGGATCTGCGCCGCCACGGCCGACCCGACATCGGCGCCCAGCATGATCGCAAGACCCACCGGCGGGACCAGGCTGCCGGCCGCGGCAAAGGTGACCACCAGGATCGCCACCGCGGTCGAGGACTGCAGCGCCACCGCCGAGGCCGCCCCGGCCATCGCCGCCGAAACCGGACGTTTCGCGGCCCGGCGCAGGCTGGCCCGCAGCTGCGCCATGAAGCCACGCTCGACCCCGGTGCGGACCAGTCCCACCGACCAAAGGAGCAGCGCCACCGCCCCTGCCAGATGCAGAGCGAACATCGTCATCGCACTGCCGCCATGCCGCGCATGGCCCGTAGAATCGAGCTGTTCCGTCTCATTTTATCGGTTCCTCCGGCGGTGGCCGCCCGGCCTCCGCGCGTGTTCGCTGTTCGTCGCGTCCTGCCGCCAGATACGAACATCACAGTTTGCGCTATGCAACAAGAACGTTACATAGATGTGCGATTAACCACAAAGCTTGACGAAATCCGACCGATCAAGCCAAGGTTGCGGGCAATCTGGGGGGACTATGCTGGACCAGGCAAATAAAACATCCCGCCCGCGGCTTCGCAAGGCCGAGCGACGCGAACGCATTCTGCTGGAGCTGAAGCTCTATCCGCATGTCCGCATTGCGGAACTGGCCGAACGCTTCGGCGTCTCCACCGAAACCATCCGCCGCGACTTCGACGCGCTGAGCAAGAAGGGATTGCTGAGCCGCGCGCATGGCGGGGCCACTGTCGCCTCGCACCAGCAGTATCCCGATTTCGATGCACGCAACCAGGCCCGGGTCGAGGAGCGCGAACGGATCGGCCGCCGCGCGGCGGCGCTGGTGCAACCCGGTGATTCGGTGATGGTCGATTCCGGATCGACGACGCTGCAGATGGCCCGTTTCCTCGCCTATGAAGGCACCCAGTGCACGGTGCTGACCAACAGCCTGCCGATCGCCATGGCCGTGGGCCAGAGCGCCGGCGCCCAGGTCATTCTCTGCCCCGGCGACTTCCTTCCTTCCGAGGCCGCGGTCGTCGGCCCCGACGCGATCGAATTCATCGACCGTCACCATTTCGACCGCTGCTTCATCGGCGCTTCCGGCCTGACGCCCGAAGGCGTCTCGGAAACCGTGCGCGGCTTTGCCGCGATCAAGCGCGCCATGCTGCGCCGCGCCGACCGGGCGCATCTGGTGATCGACGGCGCCAAGCTCGGCACCACCGGGATGGCGCATGTAGGAGCGCTGGACTCATTTGCCTCGGTCGTGACGGACCGTCGGCCGGACCCTGCGATGCAAGCCGCCCTGAACAAGGCCAGTGTCGAGGTGCTTGTGGCGGCCTGACCCGCAGAACAACCGCCGCCGAAGAGAGCGGCGCAGGAACAAGAAATTCAAAGGGAGGAACTAACCATGACATTTCACAGACTGGCGGTCTCGGCCGCGGCAACGGCGCTGGCCGCCCTGTTCACGGCCGGCGGCGCCATGGCGCAGGACTGCCCGCGCGGCGACCTGGATGCGCGCTACTGCGACGTGGACGGCGACCTGATTGCCGATGTCCCGACCGATCCCTCGCAGTGGCTCGATCCCGACACGCTGATCTTCGCCTATACCCCGGTCGAAGACCCCGCCGTCTACAAGACCGCCTGGGCCGACTTCCTGGACTTCCTGAAGGAGAAGACCGGCAAGGACGTCGTCTTCTTCCCGGTGCAGTCGAATGCCGCCCAGATCGAGGCGATGCGGTCCGGCCGCCTGCACATCTCGGGCTTCAACACCGGGTCCAATCCGCTGGCGGTGAACTGCGCCGGGTTCCGGCCCTTCACCATCATGGCCTCCAAGGACGGCGGCTTCGGCTACGAGATGGAGATCATCACCTATCCGGGCTCGGGCATCGAGAAGGTCGAGGACATCAAGGGCAAGCAGATGGCCTTCACCGCGCCGACCTCGAACTCGGGCTTCAAGGCGCCCTCGGCCATCCTCAAGGCCGATTACGGCATGATCCCCGAACGCGACTTCGAGCCGGTCTTCTCGGGCAAGCATGACAACTCGATCCTCGGCGTCGCCAACCACGACTATCCGGCCGCCGCCATCGCCAACTCGGTGCTGGAACGGATGATCGACCGCGATGTGGTCAAGCCCGATCAGGTTGTTTCGATCTACAAGTCGCAGACCTTCCCGACCACCGGCTTCGGCGTCGTCTACAACCTCAAGCCCGAGCTTCAGAAGAAGATCGAGGAAGCCTTCTTCGAGTTCGACTGGGAGGGCACGTCGCTCAAGGAAGAGTTCATCAAGTCCGGGGAAGAGCAGTTCCTGCCGATGAACTACAAGGACTTCTGGGAAGTGATCCGCAAGATCGACGCCGCCAACGGGGTCTCCTACACCTGCCAGTAAGCGACGAACCAGACCGGAGATACGGCGGCCTGCCCCGGCGGGCCGCCGTGTTGCAATCATGAACGGACGAGGGGTGGGGATGCTGAGGCTCAAAAAGCTGGTCAAGACCTACAAGACCGGCGATCAGGCCCTGAAAGCGGTCGATCTGGAAGTGCCCAAGGGCCAGGTTCTGGCACTGATCGGGCCATCCGGCGCCGGCAAGTCGACACTGATCCGCTGCATCAACAGGCTGGTCGAACCGACGAGCGGCGAGGTCTGGCTGGACGACATCGAACTGACCCATCTGGGCGCCGGCGCCCTGCGCCGGGCACGCCGGAAGATGGGGATGATCTTCCAGGAATACGCGCTGGTCGAGCGGCTGACGGTGATGGAAAACGTCCTGTCCGGGCGGCTCGGCTATGTCGGGTTCTGGCGCAGCCTGACCCGGCGCTTCCCGCAATCCGATGTGGACGAGGCGTTCCGCCTGCTCGATCGCGTCGGCCTGCTGGCCATGGCCGACAAGCGCGCCGACGAACTGTCGGGCGGCCAGCGCCAGCGCGTCGGCATCGCCCGTGCGCTGATCCAGAACCCGGCGCTGCTGCTGGTGGACGAGCCCACGGCCTCGCTCGATCCCAAGACATCGCGCCAGATCATGCGTCTGATCTGCGAACTCTGCGCCGAGCGTGGCCTGGCAGCGATCATCAACATCCATGACGTGGCCCTGGCACAGCTCTTCGTGCAGCGGGTGATCGGCCTGCGGTTCGGCGCGATCGAATTCGACGGCCCGCCCGATGCCCTGTCGCCCGAGGTCCTGACCACGATCTATGGCGAAGAGGACTGGCAGGCCACGATCAAGAAGGACGAGGACGCCGAGGACGACTCCGTCGAGGAGGAGCTTGCATGAGCGCCGCGGCAACCGATCTCGACAGCATGCTCGGCCGGCGCTGGAAGCGGCCGCCGCTGATCCGCCGCGCCTGGCTGCGCTGGACGCTGACCCTGGGCGGGCTGGTCTACCTGGTCCTCGCCATCGCCTCGGTCGAGGTGAACTGGTCGCGGGTCTACGAAGGGCTGGACCGTGGCGCCGCCTTCATCATGTCCTTCGCCCGACCCGATTTCGTCAGCCGCGCCGGCGACATCTGGGAGGGCCTTCTGGAAAGCCTGGTGATGACCGTCGCCGCATCGGTGGTGGGCATCCTGATCTCGATCCCGATCGGCCTTGGCGCTGCCCGCAACATCGCGCCCTTGCCGGTCTATCTGATCTGCCGTTCCATCGTCGCCCTCAGCCGCGCCCTGCAGGAGATCATCGTTGCCATCCTGCTGGTCGCGATCTTCGGCTTCGGCCCGCTGGCCGGCTTCCTGACCCTGTCCTTCGCCACCATCGGCTTCCTGTCGAAACTGCTGGCCGAGGACATCGAGGCGATGGACAAGACCCAGGGCGAGGCGATCCGCGCCACCGGCGCACGCTGGACGCAATGGATCAACTACGGCGTGCAGCCGCAGGTCATGCCGCGACTGATCGGCCTGTCGATGTATCGGCTCGACATCAACTTCCGCGAAAGCGCCATCCTCGGCCTGGTCGGCGCCGGCGGAATCGGGGCGACGCTGAACACCGCCTTCGACCGCTACGAGTTCGACACCGCCGCGGCGATCCTGCTGGTCATCATCGGCATCGTCATGCTGCTGGAGTATCTCTCCGGCCTTATCCGGGCGAGGGTGCGCTGATGCCGGTTCGCGAGATTTCGGGCGCCAAGGTCTGGCGCCGCCGCAGCACCGGCGAGGCGCTGCTGCGCTGGTTTGGCTGGCTGGTCGGCGTCGCGGTGTTCCTGTGGTGCTGGCAACGGATTTCCGCCGCCACGACCTGGTTCTTCGTCTGGGACGCGCCGCGGATCGCCGGGGATATCCTCGACCGGGCGACGCCGCCGCGCTGGTCCTATATCGACGCGCTCTGGTGGCCGATCTGGGACACGCTGAACATCGCCACGCTCGGCACGATGATCGCGCTTGTCTTCGCCGTGCCCGTGGCCTTCCTGGCTGCCCGCAACACGTCGCCCTCGGTCTGGATCATCCGCCCGGTGGCGCTGCTGATCATCGTCGCCAGCCGCTCGATCAACTCGCTGATCTGGGCGCTGCTCCTGATCGCCATCATCGGCCCCGGCGTCTTTGCCGGGATCATCGCCATCGCGATCCGCTCGATCGGATTCTGCGCCAAGCTGCTCTACGAGGCCATCGAGGAAATCGACGAGACCCAGGTCGAGGCGATTTCGGCCACCGGGGCCAGCCGCTGGCAGGTGATGGTCTATGCCATCGCGCCACAGATCATGCCCGCCTTCGCCGGCATCTCGGTGTTCCGCTGGGACATCAACATCCGCGAAAGCACGGTGCTGGGCCTGGTCGGCGCCGGCGGGATCGGGTTGCAACTGTCGAGTTCCCTGAACACATTGGCCTGGCCGCAGGTCTCGCTGATCCTGCTGGTGATCCTGGCCGCCGTGGTGCTCGGCGAATGGGTTTCTGCCAAGGTGCGGGGAGCGATCATTTGAACGACATGAGCTCAGGAACCGCCTTCGACGGCTACGAAGCCGTGCGCCACCGTCTGCCGGCGGCCACCGCCGGAGGCGCCTGTCGCAGGGCGGCGAATCTCGAGCAAATCGCCGACACGTTCGACGTGTTTCTGCTCGACGCCTTCGGGGTGCTGAACATCGGCGAAACCGCGATCCCCGGCGTCGCCGAGCGGATCGGGCGGCTCCGCCAGGCCGGCAAGCGCTTCATGGTCCTGACCAATGCGGCCAGCTACACGACTGCCGGCCTGGTCGGGAAATACCGCACCCTGGGCTACGACTTCGCGCCCGAGGACGTGATCAGCAGCCGCCGGACCCTGCTTCAGACCCTGCGCGACGAGCCGCCGCGCCAATGGGGCATCGCGCTGCCCCGCGCCGCGGATCGGGGAGATCTGGGGATCGACCATCTCGACCTGGAGGACGACGCCGCCGCCTATGACGCCGTCGAGGGCTTCCTTCTGCTCGGCAGCGCCGAATGGACCGAGGCCCGGCAACGCCTGCTGGTCGCGGCGCTGCGCGACCGGCCGCGTCCGGTCTGGGTCGGCAACCCCGATATCGTCGCCCCGCGCGAACACGGCTTCTCGATCGAGCCCGGCCACTACGCCCACCGTCTTGCCGACGAGACCGGCGTAACGCCGCGATTCTTCGGCAAGCCCTTCGGCAACATCTTCCGCGCCGCCCGCGCCCGGATCGGCGCCGGGGTGGCACCGGAACGGATCGTCATGGTGGGCGACAGCCTGCATACCGACATTCTCGGGGCGCAGGCAGCGGGGATCGGCTCGGCCCTTGTCACCGGCTACGGCTTCTTCGCCGGCCAGGACGCCGGCGCCGCCATCGCCGCCTCGGGCATCCGCCCGGATTTCCTGCTCGACCAGCCCTAGATCAGTCCCTTCACATCCGCCGTCGCAGCCAGGCGGAAATCGGGCCGGAAATCGTCAATCGCGGCGCGCTGATAGCCGCCTTCGAAATAGGCGAACCGTACCTGCGCGCCCCGCGCCGTGGCATAGTCGGTCTCGCTGTCACCGACATAGAGCACCTCTTCCGGCTCCAGGCCCAGCTTGCGGATCGCCAGCAGCAGCGGCGCCGGATCGGGCTTGCGCTGCGGCAGCGTGTCTCCGCCGACGATGACCGGAAAGAACCGGGTCAGCCCCAGCACGTCGCAGATGCTCCGGGTCGCCGACTCGATCTTGTTGGTGCAGAGCGCCAGCCCGATCCCCCGCGCCTGCAAATCCTCCAGCATCGCAACCACGCCCGGATAGGGCCGGGTGCTGGCGGTGACCCTGGGTTCGTAATGGGCAAGGAAGCGGGCGGTTCTGGCCTCCAGTTCGGCGCCCTCGACCGCAACCTCGCGATGCCCGAGCACGCGCCGCACCAGCGTCGGAACCCCGCGCCCGATAAACCCGATCGTCGTTTCCAGGTCGATCGGCTTCTTTCCCAGTTCCGCCAGCAGCAGGTTCGCCGCATCGCGCAGGTCGCCGGCACTGTCCACCAGGGTTCCGTCCAGATCGAAGACCACCCCCCGCACCGGGGCCGCGTCATTGGCCACTCGTCATCTCCATCCTTGCCGCAGCCCTCCTTACAGGATCGGCGCGCCACCCCGCAACGCGCCGCCCCGGCCGCCGGCCCGGCTCTGCATTGATCGCGGCGCCCTGCTGCACTAAGCAAGCCCTGGCCGGCGACGGGCAACCGACGATGCCCTGCCGCTCCCCGGGCGGACGGCCCGGCAGACAGGGAACCTCGCGTGGCGCTTTACAGATACTTCCTGCTCAGCCTCTGGATCATCGTGCTGGCGCCACGGCTGGTCTGGCGCCGGATCACCGGGCGCGAAACCGCCGCCGATCTGGCCGAGCGGCTGGGCCGCGGTCCCCGATCGGTGGCCCGCGGACCCGTGGTCTGGCTGCATGGCGCCTCGGTCGGGGAACTGGTGGCGGCACGCGGCATCGCCAAGGAACTGCTGCGCCGTGATCCAAGGCTCAGGCTGGTGGTGACGGCGAATACCGCGACAGGGCGGGAACAGGCGCAGGGCTGGGGCGAAGCCCGGGTCGACGCCAGGCTGGCCCCCATCGACACCCGCTGGGCGCTGGCGCGGTTCCTCGCCGGATGGCAGCCGGTGGCGCTGGTGACGATCGAGAACGAGATCTGGCCGAACCGGATGGCGATGGCCAAGGCCCGCCGGGTCCCGGTGCTGGTCGCCGGTGCCCGGATGTCGGCCCGCTCGGCCCGGCTCTGGGGCCGCTTCCCCGGCATCGCCCGGCAAATACTCGGTCTGATCGATTTCATCGCCCCGCAGGATGACGAGACCGCCGAGCGGCTCCGCCGTCTGGGCCTGCCGCCCAGGCGGATCGGCGCCCGGCTGAACCTGAAAGCCGCGGTCCAGGTCGCCGGCCCCGATCCGGCCGAGATCGCCGCCTTCGCCCGTGCCCTGCCCCGCGACGACACCATCCTGGCCGCCTCGACCCATCCCGGCGAAGAGGAGATCCTGCTGACCGCCTTCCGCAAGGCGCGCGAGTTCCGCCCCGAGCTGAAACTGATCCTGGCGCCACGCCACCCCGAGCGGGGGGAACAGCTTGCGCTGCTGGCGTCCTCCGCCGGACAACCGGTGGCGCGGCGCTCCAGGGGCGACAGACCGGGGCCGAAGACCTCGGTCTACCTGGCCGACACGCTGGGCGAGATGGGGCTCTGGTATCGACTGGCGGCGGTGACCTTCGTCGGCGGTTCTCTGGTGCCCAAGGGCGGCCATACGCCGTTCGAGCCCGCCGCCTGCGGCAGCGCCATCATCCATGGCCCGCATGTCGCCAACAACGCCGAAGCCTACCGTGCCCTTGCCGCGGCCAGGGCGAGCGCCGAAGTCTCGGACGCCGGAACGCTGACCGCCGAGATGCTGCGGCTGCTGGGCAATCCCGAGGGCCGGACCAACATGGTCCGGCGGGCGCAGAAGGCGCTGGCCGGGACCGGAACCGGCCCCGAGGCAGTGGCCGATTTCGTCGCCCGGATCGGCGCCATGACCGGCAACCGGGCACTCGAAACTCCGGCCAGGCGCTGACCGTCACCGCATTTCCCGGCAGCGTCGGATCTGGACATCGGCCCGCAAAAGCCTAAGTAAACTTATGTTCCCTATGGGGAATCGGCATGATAGACTGTAAAAAAACGTGGTCGAGACAAGACCAGACAGGCGGACATGGGAACCAGTATCGGTCATATTCAGCAGAGTACGATTCCGGATTCGGCAACGAACAAGCGTGGCGTCCGAACCCAGTTTGCGGCGCTGTGTTTCCGGGGCAAGGGCTCGGACACCCAGGTGCTTCTGGTCACCAGCCGGACGACCCGGCGCTGGATCGTGCCCAAGGGCTGGCCGATGGCCGGGCTGACCCCGGTCGAGGCGGCCGAGCGTGAGGCCTGGGAAGAAGCCGGCGTGAAGGGCAAGATCGCGGCGGCCTGCCTGGGGATCTATTCCTATACCAAGCTGCTCGAAGACGAAGGGGACGACCTGCCCTGTGTGGTCGCCCTGTTCCCGCTGAAGGTCGATACCGTGGCCTCCCGGTTCCCCGAACGACGCCAGCGACAACGCAAGTGGTTCTCGCCCAAGAAGGCCGCCGAGCGGGTCGATGAACCCGAACTGGCGCAGCTGATCCTGAACTTCAAGCCCGAGCTGTATTTCGGCAAGAGCGTCTTAAACCATTGATTTGCAGGGTCGCCGCGACTAGATCCTGTCCATTACCGCGGCCCCTGCCGCATCCAGATCAAAGGACCGAAGACCCGCAATGATCCGCTACGCGCTCTCCTGTGACCAGGACCATGCGTTTGAAAGCTGGTTCCAATCCGCCGAAGCCTTCGACAAGCTTCAAGGTGCCGGAATGGTTGCTTGCCCCGAGTGCGGATCGACGAAGGTCACCAAGTCGCTGATGGCGCCGCGGGTGCGCCCGGCCCGCAAGGCCGCCGCCGAACCCGCGGTTCCGGCCGTCGCGGGCGAAGAGTCCGGCCCGCTGACCACACCGCGCAACGACCGCGAGCGTGCGCTGGCCGAACTGCGCCGGAAGGTCGAGGAGAACTCGGAATATGTCGGCATGTCCTTTGCCGCCGAAGCCCGCGCGATGCATGAGGGCGACGCACCGGGGCGGTCGATCTGGGGCGAGGCGAAACCGGCCGATGCCAAGGCGCTGATCGAAGACGGCATCCCGGTGACTCCGCTGCCCTTCATGCCGCAGCGCAAGACCCAGTAACCCCTGCAGGGCTTGCCTCGGCCACACCCGGGACTAGGTTGGTTTCCTGACTCGGGACAATCAGGAAGGCCCTCACATGATCTTGATCACTGGCGCGAACCGCGGACTCGGGGCTGCCCTGCTGGCCCATTACCGCAGCGAAGAGGCCGAGGTGCTTGGCACCACACGGCAACCGCAGGGCGACCTTCTGCCGCTCGATGTCAGCGATCCCGCCTCGATCACCGATCTGGCGGCACGGCTCTCCGATCAGCCGATCGACCTGCTGATCTGCAACGCCGGGGCCTATTTCGACCGGGGCATGGGGCTGGGCGATACCTATGACGCGGACATCTTCGCCCGAAGCTTCGCCACCAATGCCACCGGCCCGTTCCTGACCGTCCAGGCCCTGCTGCCCAACCTGCGGGCGGCCTCCCCGTCGAAAGTGGCGATCATCTCGTCGCAGATGGGTTCGAACACCCGCGCCCGGGGCGGCTCCTACGCCTATCGGGCGTCGAAGGCCGCGGTGCTGAACATCGGGCGCAATCTGGCAACCGATCTGGCCGACGAAGGCATCGCCGTCGGCATCTACCATCCCGGCTGGGTGATCTCGGGGATGACGGCGGGCAGCGCCGCCAATATCGAGGCCGGCGACTCGGCGCGCGGGCTGGCGGCACGCTTTGCCGCGCTCGGCCCCGAGACCACCGGCTGTTTCGAGACCTGGGAAGGTCAGGCAATGCCGCTCTGACCGGGCCCTGACCAAGGCCGCCACTTGCACCTGCGCACGCCTTCCCATAGGAACCGCGCGGGCCCAGGGGGGCCAGGTGCAGGGGTCGCGATGCCGCTTCTGGTAATGAAATTCGGCGGCACGTCCGTCGCCACACTGGATCGCATCCGCCGCGCGGCCAAGCGCGTCGGGCGCGAAGTTGCGAATGGCTATGACGTGATCGTCATCGTCAGCGCGATGTCGGGCGAAACCAACAAGCTGGTCGGCTGGGTCGGAGAGACCTCTCCCTTCTACGACGCGCGCGAATATGATGCCGTCGTCTCGTCGGGAGAGAATGTCACCGCCGGGCTGATGGCGCTGACGCTTCAGGAAATGGATATTCCCGCACGCAGCTGGCAGGGTTGGCAGGTGCCGATCATGACCACCTCGGCACACAGCTCGGCACGGTTCGTCGACATCCCGAACGACAACATCAACCGCAAGTTCGACGAAGGCATGAAGGTCGCTGTCGTGGCGGGGTTCCAGGGAGTCTCGAAAGAGGGCCGGATCACCACGCTGGGACGCGGCGGCAGCGACACCACGGCGGTCGCCTTCGCGGCGGCATTCGGGGCCGAGCGTTGCGACATCTACACCGATGTCGATGGTGTCTACACGACCGATCCGCGGATCAGCCCCAAGGCGCGCAAGCTGGACCGGATCGCCTTCGAGGAAATGCTGGAACTGGCCTCGCTCGGCGCCAAGGTGCTGCAGACCCGTTCGGTGGAACTGGCGATGCGCTACAAGGTGCGGCTGCGGGTTCTGTCGAGCTTCGAGGACAACAACGAAAACGCGGGCACGCTGGTCTGTGCCGAGGAGGATATTGTGGAAAGCAAGGTTGTCTCCGGCGTCGCCTTTTCCCGTGACGAGGCCAAGGTCACACTGACCCAGGTCGAGGACCGGCCGGGCATCGCCGCGGCCATCTTCGGGCCGCTGGCGGATGCCGGGATCAATGTCGACATGATCGTGCAGAACATCTCGGACGAGGGTCACACCGACATGACCTTCTCTTGCCCGGTCGAACAGGTGAAACGGGCCGAGAAGGCGGTGAACGAGGCGCGGGACCGGGGCGAGATCAGCTTTGCCGGGCTGGTCGCGGATACCGACGTGGCGAAGGTGTCGGTGGTCGGGATCGGGATGCGGAGCCATGCCGGCGTCGCCGCCCAGATGTTCAAGGCGCTCTCGGCCGAGCGGGTCAACATCAAGGTCATCACCACCTCGGAGATCAAGATCTCGGTGCTGATCGACCGGAAATATCTGGAGCTGGCGGTCCAGGCCCTGCACGACTGTTTCGAGCTGGAAAAGGCCGGCTGAAGCCGGGATTCGGGACCGTCCCCATGGGGACGGGGGGTCAACCCATTGAAATGACGTGAAATCCCCTGGGGACAGGGATCTTGGTTAACGGGGTCTTAACCGTATCGGCATGGCATCCCGCCCGAAACCGGCGGCCTGAACCGCGGCGGGATCGATAAGAACAAGAAGAAAGCTCGCGGCTACCAGCACAGATACCAAATCCTGTCGCTGATGGATCGCACCACCCGAAAGGCTCGCTCAATCGTGGTGGACGACCTCAAGCAATCGACGCTTCTGCCGATCCTGCGCGAGAACATTTCCGGCGAAGCTGCTGATCTACACCGGCGAAGCGGGGCAAGACACTCACCTCAAGAAAGAGTTCGCGCACCACGATTTCACATCGCACGGCGTCGACGAATATTTTCTCGGCGATGTGCATACCAACACGATTGAGGTCTATTTCTCCATCTTCAAGCGCGGCATGAGAGGCGTTTATCAGCACTGCGGACGCCAGCACCTGCACCGCTATACCGCCGAATTCGAATTCCGTTGCAATACCCGCACTGCTAACGGCGTGACGGACACCGAGCGCGCCGCGTTGATCCTGAAAGCGGCAAAAGGTAAGCGCCTCACCTACCGGCGCCCTGATGCACGGGCGAGTTCCTAATCAGATCTTGTCCCGTAAGGGGTTTCAGCGAGTTCTGAAAAGACTCCTCACTAAAGTAGAATCAGAATAGCCTTCTCGCCGTGCAAATTTGAGGTGTGGAAATGGCCGCGTTCTTAGTATCGTACCAACTCAACAAGACAAAAGACTACCCCGTTCTATGGGAGGAAATGTCTCGTCTTGAGGCGCTTAAGACCATGGATTCAGTCTATCTCTTGGACTGGCGCAACGATAGCCCAGATGACCTATCTGCCCATCTCACGCACTACATTGACGAAGATGATTCTCTTATCGTTGTAGAATTGGTCACCAAGCCCGCAAAGCATCGATGCTACAAAGGGACGCAGAACTGGATTGAAGCTCGGTTCTAGGGGGCGCCTGCCTCGTGGTTGTGCCGCGGCGTGTTGTATGGGACGCCACGCTCATCACGTGCGTCGGGTCCCGGAATCTTGAGTACCACCGCCGCGATCATCCGCTTCATCGCACCGCTTCTTTTCGTTGTCTATGTCGGCCCCAGGCTTTTCGTCGGGCTTCGACTTCATCCGTAGGAGGTTCTTCACGGTGTCTTCAAAAGCTGGCAAATACACTCTCCGGTTGGATTTTCTCGAACCTCACGATGACGAGGCATACAGCCCGATTTTTCTGGCAGTAGGCAGGGCAATCTCAGATTGGACGGTTGTCGAGCACCACCTGTCCATCATCTTCGGTACCCTGGCATCGCCACTCGGCGGACTTATGGGAATTCTATCCGGCTTCAACGCTATTACCAGCTTTGAATCTCGCCTTCGCGTCGTGTCAACCGTCCTGTCTTTTGGACTAAGCCCACAAGACGCCGATTCCAAGTATGCCATCGATCAGTGGGGGCGCCTGTCTCTCACCGCAAGCAAAGCCAACAAGAACCGCAACAAGGTCGCCCATGGCCTATGCCTAAACCAAAAGGGAAAAGGCGGCGACGTTCAGACATTTTGGGTTCCGTTTTTTGAGGCAAGTCGGCTCGTCCTTCTTGACGTGCCACAACGCAGTCGCCCCAAAGGAGCCACCCCGGCAGAGTTTCTGTCAGTAGAGGACATTAACGGATACTCCGCCAGATTCCGCGACCTCGCTAGGAGCATGCAGGCGTTTCACGCTGAAACGCTACAACCGATAAGGCTTCGGATAGGACGCTCGCTGCTATCTCACGCGATAGCACAGGGCCACAATCCAGCGCAGACGGAAGCTCAACCGCCCCCGCCCCAATCATCTCCTCAGAAACCTTGAAACCGGCCTGTCCGGTCTGGTCTACCTCGTCCATCTTGCTTTCTAAAATATACGTATAATCGCCCTTGGTTAACGGGACCCTAACCCTGCCGGCATGGCATCCCGCACGAAGCCGGCGGCCTGAACCGCAGGTAAGGTCGCGCAGACGGCCGGGGGCGGTGCCCCGGCGGTCCGGCCTTGTGCCGGGTGCAGCCCGGTCCGGACTCCGCCCCGGCCGGAAGGGTCCTATCAAGGCACCGGAAACCCTTGCGGGAGCAGCAGCGCCGACCGCCAGGGGTCGGCGCCGCTCTTTCCCGAAGCTCAGCTCAACATGCGCCGCAGCGCCGGGAGCCGCGACAGAAGCAGCACGTCCAGCAACAGCATCCCGAGGATCGTGATCCCGGCCATCGGGAAGGCCAGCGAGACCGCCAGCCCGACCAGCATCGCGCCTTGCCAGAGCGGCAGGTCGCGCGGCATCGGCGGCGCCGCCAGACGGCCCGCCTTGGTCGGGCGCCGCATCCACCACATCACCGCCCCGCTGAGGCTGACGAAGATCACCGACAGGCAGAACAGCGTGTTCAGGGTGACATTCCACCAGCCCATGTCGCCTTCGTGCAGCGCGATGCCGACCGCCATCGCCTTGCCATAGGGCGAATAGTCGGCATAGCGGATGTCGGCCAGGATCTTCCCGCTGTAGCGGTCGATATGCACCGTGCGATCATCGGTCGGATGGGCGCTGTCGTTGCTCATCGAATCGCGCGAGATGGTCCAGACCCCGGTCTCGCCCTTCGGCAGGTTCAGCTGGAACCGGCCGTCGAACCCGATCTGCCGGGCAAAGGCGACGACGGTATCCAGGGTCGGCGGCGTGTCCCCGGCCAGGCCGTTCGCCCCGGCCTCCGAGCCCGAGGCCGGCATCGGGGTCTGCTCCAGAGCCCAGGGAACCTCCTTGCTGTTGCCGAGGTTCATGCTGGCATGGGTGACATCCGAGGGCGGCGCGGAATATTTCTCGGCCGGGAAGGTGCTCCAGGCCTGCACCAGCTTTTCGCCCCAGACCCCGGCCCAGGACAGGCCCGAGACCAGGAACAGCACCAGCACGATCGAAATCCAGGCGCCCAGCGTGGCGTGCAGCGTCTTCCACAGCGACCGGCCACGGGCGGCCAGGTTGGGCAGCAGGACACGCAGCCCCTGCCCGTTCCGCGGCCACCACAGATAGAGACCGCTGGCGATCAGAACCATGCCGAGCGAGGCGGCGATCTCGATCATCCGGTCGCCGGTGACGCCCAGCAGAAGGGTGCCGTGGATGTCGTTGGCAAGGTCGTACCAGCCCGCCTGCCACGGCCGCGTTTCGAGCACCTCGGCGGTATAGGGGTTCACCGCCACCATCGTGGCGCCGTCTCCGGCATCGATCCGGAAGACCGCCGCCAGCTCCGGCCGGCGCGGGGCGATGTATTTGATCAGCTGCCCGTCCGGAACCGCCGCCAGCGCGGCATCGGCCTGGGCCGAGACGGCCAGGGGCGCGCCGGCCGGGGTGACGGGAATCCATTCCCCGTCGCGCCCGTCGAGCACGCTGACCCAGAGCATGATCAGGCCGGTGGTGGCCAGCATGAGAAGGAAGGGGATGACATAGAGGCCGGCATAGAAGTGCCAGCGCCATGCGGCGAAATAGAACTTGTCGGGGCCGGTCGCCTTGCTGGCGGACGCGGGCACCTCTGTCGGGTCGATGGTGACCATTCGGGTTCTCCAATAGCGGCAGCCTTGCCGGGCAAGGCGCCTGAAGTTGATCCATGGGTTTCTGTTCGAGGATCAGACCTGCGGAGGGGCCCGGACCGGGTGCGACAGATCGCGCCAGACCGAGGGTTCGGCCTGGACGCGCGGCGCCGAGATGCGCCCGATGGGGCTGCGGTAGAAGTCGAGGCAGACCCGCTCGATCTCCGGCAGGGCGACGGCATGGACAAGGCGGCAGGCGTCACAGCTGCGCCCGCTCTTCACCGAACTGTCGCCGAACCCGCCGCAGATGTCGGCCAGCGAGCCGCCGGCCTGCACATAGGCGAGCACCGCCGGATTGAACGCCTGGCTGCCCAGCCGATGCGCGAAACCGATGCCGGCCAGCGCGCCGCTCAGCACGATGACGAGAGCCAGTCTCGGGAACAGGGGCAGGAGCCTGCGCATCACGAAACCTTGATAGCGAGGCGCTGGACCTGCTTCCAGTGGGAAGGATGACGCAGGGTCATCGTGGCCCGGAGCGGCATCGCGACTTTGCACGGCGTATCGTTTTGCGACAAATCGGCGCGAGATTGCCAGGATTCGGCATTCCGGCGACCACCATTCGCGACATTCGCCGAAAGATTGTTTCCCCGACCTGTCCTATGTGCTCTAAGAAGCCGCCGGCACTGCCGGACGACAGGAATGGCAACGGATCGGGAATGCCGGAGCGCACAGAAACCGAAAGCCGAAAACTGCTTGGACGGCTGCGTGATACGCTGGCCGAGAGTTCCGCAGGCCAGGCGCGGCTCGACCGGATCACCCATCTCATAGCCGATTCGATGGAGACCGAGGTCTGCTCGATCTACCTGTTCCGCGATGCCGAGACCCTGGAGCTTTGCGCGACCGAGGGGCTGAAGCCGGAGGCCGTGCACCAGACGCGGATGCGGCTGGGCGAGGGCCTGGTGGGCCGGGTGGCGCGCACCGCGACGGCGCTGAACACCGCGAATGCCCCGGCCGAGAAGGGGTTCCGCTTCATGCCGGAAACCGGGGAAGAGGTGTTCTCGAGCTTCCTCGGGGTGCCGATCCAGCGGCTGGGCGAGCGGCTGGGCGTGCTGGTCGTGCAGTCGCGCGACGCACGGCTCTATTCCGACGACGAGGTCTATGCGCTGGAAGTCGTGGCCATGGTGCTGGCCGAGATGACCGAGCTGGGCGCCTTCCTGGGCGAAGGCGAGGCGCTGAAGGCGCTGCACAAGCAGGCGGTGATGTTTCGCGGCCAGTCGGGCCAGGAGGGCGCGGCCGAGGGCCATGTCTATCTGCACGAACCGCGGGTGGTGGTCACAAGACCGGTGGCCGACGATCCCGAGGCCGAGCTGACCCGGCTGCATGACGCGGTCGAGAAACTGCGGCTGACCGTGGACGACCTGCTGGCCAAGACCCAGGCCGACGGCGCCGGGCGCGAGGTGATGGAAGCCTACCGGATGTTCGCCCATTCGCGCAGCTGGATCCGGCGGATGGAGGAGGACATCGGCCGCGGGCTGACCGCCGAATCCGCGGTGGAGAAGGAACAGTCCTCGGCCCGGGCGCGGATGGACCAGGTGCAGGATGTCTATCTGCGCGAAAGGCTTTCGGATCTCGACGACCTGTCGAACCGGCTGCTGCGCATCCTGACCGGGCAGGGCCATGACACCGGCGCCGAGATGCCCGAGGACCCGATCCTCGTGGCCCGCAACATCGGCCCGGGCGAGTTGCTGGACTATGGCAGGAAGCTGAAGGCGATCGTGCTGGAGCACGGCTCGGTCGGCAGCCATGCCGCGGTGGTGGCGCGGGCGCTGGCGATCCCGCTGGTGATCCAGGCCGAGCGGATCACCACCGAGGCGCTGAACGGTGACCACATCCTTGTCGATGGCGACCAGGGGCTGGTGCATTTGCGGCCCGAGGATCAGATCGCCTCGGCCTTCCGCGACAAGATCGCGATGCAGGCCGAGGCGCAGAGCCGCTATGTCTCGCTGCGCGACAAGCCGGCCGAGGCCACCTGCGGCACCCGGATCAACCTGCACATGAACGCCGGGCTGATGGCCGACCTGCCCAGCCTTGTCGGCTCGGGCGCCGAGGGGGTCGGGCTGTTCCGCACCGAATTGCAGTTCCTGATCCGGAACCGGGTGCCGAAACGCAGCGAGCTGGCGGCGCTCTATGCGCGGGTGATGGATGCGGCGGGCGGCAAACGGGTGGTGTTCCGGACCCTGGACATCGGCTCGGACAAGGTGATGCCCTACATGAAGCGCCCGGACGAGCCGAACCCGGCGATGGGCTGGCGCGCGGTGCGGGTCGGGCTGGACAAGCCCGGGGTGATGCGGATGCAGATGCAGGCGCTGATCCGGGCGGCGGCGGGGCGGCCGCTGACGGTGATGTTCCCGCTGATCGCCCAGGTCGGAGAGCTGACCGCGGCGCGCAAGCTTCTGCTGCAGGAAGTGGAGCGCGAGCGGCGGCTGGGCCATGTCCTGCCGGAGAAGCTGGAAATCGGGGCGATGCTGGAAACACCCTCGATGGCCTTCGCGCCGGATACCTTCTTCGACGGCTGCGATTTCATCTCGGTCGGGGGCAACGATCTGAAGCAGTTCTTCTTTGCCGCCGATCGCGAGAACGAACTGGTCCGGCGGCGCTATGACACGCTGGATGTCTCGTTCCTGAGCCTGCTGAAGATGATCGTCAAACGCTGCGCGGCGGCGGGCACGCCGGTGTCCTTCTGCGGCGAAGATGCCGGGCGGCCGATAGAAGCGGTGGCGCTGGCGGCGATCGGGTTCCGTACCCTGTCGATGCGCCCGGCCTCGATCGGGCCGGTGAAATCGCTGATCCGCCGCGTCGATCTGGCCGAGCTGAAGGCCCGGATGGACGCCGCAGAGGCCGAGGGCGCCGAAAGCCTGCGCCCGGCGGTTCTGGACTATCTGCGCAGCCTGTCCTGAGCCCGGCGCCCTCCCCTTGACAGAGGCCCAAGCAGGGCCCATCTGCCGCGCCGGAGACATCCGAATGCAAGAGCCGCTCGACTGACAAGACCCTGTTGTTCGACCCGCCCCGGCCCGTTCCGGGCCATGCACCTTCCCTGTCCCCTGGTTCCCCGATGCTTGCCCTGCCCGCATCTTCCGGCGATCTTGCCGCCGACCGCCGCCTGACCTGGGCCGAGGCGCTGGCCGCCGAAGGCGACCCCGCGGCCGCCGCTGACCTGATGGAACAGACCCTTGCCACCCTGCCCCATTGGGCGGCGGGCTGGGTCCGGCTGGGCGCCTTTCACGAGGCTGCCGGGAACCGCGAGGCCGCCGCGATGGCCTATGACAAGGCGGTGCTGGCCGACCCGAGCGACAGGCTGGGCGCCAGCCTGCGCCGCGACCTGCTGCGCCCGGTGCCGCTGGGCGACACAATGCCGGCGGCCTTCGTCACCACCCTGTTCGACACCTATGCGCCCGGGTTCGAGGCGGCGCTGCGGGGCGCGCTCGACTATCGCGGGCCGGAGCTGATCGCCGAGGCGCTGCGGGCGGTGGCGCCGGCGGGCCTTGGCCGGGTGCTCGATCTCGGCTGCGGCACCGGGCTTCTGGGGCCATTGCTGCGGCCCCGCTGCAACTGGCTGGAAGGCTGCGACCTGTCCTCGGAAATGCTGCGCCGGGCCGAGGCGAAGGGCGTCTATGACCGGCTGGAGCAGGCCGACATCAAAGCGCTGGCCCCGGTCGAGGCGGAATGGGACACGCTCGCCGCCGCCGATGTGGTGATGTATCTGGGCGCGCTGGAGGGGATGGTCGGCTGGGCCTCGGCGGCGCTGCGACCGGGCGGCAGGCTGTGTTTCACCGCCGAGGCCGATCCCGACGAGGACGGTTCCGGGCCGGGTTACCGCCTGGGTCCGGCGCGGCGCTTCCGGCATGGGCGGGGCTATCTGCACGGGCTGCTGCGTCAGGCCGGCTTTGGCGCGGCGCGGATCACGCCTGCCGTGGTAAGGCGCGACCGCGGCGAGCCGGTACATGCCTTTGTCGTCACCGCCAGCCGCGAAAGCACGCGGCCGGAAACCAGCGACGAGGACAGGGCCCTGGCCTGAGCCGCGGGCCGGGGCGCTCAGCCCGCGGGGTCGGGGGCGGTGACGCTGCGGGCGATCTCGGCGCTGAACGCCTCGCGCACCGGTTCCTCGCCATGTTCCAGCGCCAGCCGCCGCAGGCCGAAGCGGACCCGCGCCATGGCCTGGAAGTAGTCCATGAACATGAAATTGACCCCGGCCCCGGCGGCGGCACCGAGGATCGGCACGGTCTGGCTGGCCAGCTTCTGGCCCAGCATCGTCGCGAAGCGCGGCGCCACCCGCGCGATCACCGCATGAATCGCGCTGCCCGAAAGCCCCAGCCGGGCACCCAGAAAGCCGGTGTTCACCCCGTCATCCGCCGCCCCCGGCCCGCCCGAGCCGAGGATATCCAGACAGATCACCCGCACCTCTTCCGAGGCCGGGTCGAAACCCTCTTCGCCCGCCGCCTTCTGCATCGCGCCGAAGATCAGCGCCACGGTGGCCGGCAATTCGACCAGCGCCGAGCCGAGACCGGCGGCACCGCCCGCCGCGCCCGAGACCATGGCCGCCATCCGGTGCAGCCGCGCATCGGCCTTGGGCACCGCCCGGTGCCCGGCCACCACCGCCGCGGCCCGGTAGACCTGTTCCAGGATCCCCGCCGTCATCGTGGTCAGCCCGTCGCGGACCTGCACCGGCAGCAGGTCGAGCCGGTCCTCGACCTTGCCGCCGAGAGAATTCAGGAACCGCATGAAGGGCCCGTTGGCCCGCTGCATCGCGCGGGCCAGCGCCGCCACCTCGGCGGCGGCCTCGTCGGGCAGGTCGAGAATCGTCGGCTCGGAAACCGGCATGGCGCACTCCCTTTTCACCAGAAATGGGCGCGCCGGCGTCCCAATGCAACTGCTAAGCCTCGTTCCAGCGGGTCACCGGCCCGGTCACGCCGGCCCAGGCCTCGGCCCCCAGAGAGCGGCCCAGCACCCGGTCCGGGTTGGTCGGCGGCGGCATCTCGACGCCTTCCAGCTTGCGGAAGCCGAAGCGCCCGTAATAGGGCTCGTCCCCGACCAGCAGCACCCGGCGCCAGTCCTGGCGCGCCGCCTCGGACAGGCTTTCGTTGATCAGCAGCCCGCCCAGCCCCTCGCCCTGACGGGTCGGGTGCACCGCGATCGGCCCCAGCAGCAGCACCGGCCGGCCGCCGACCCGCACCGGCCAGTAGCGGATCGCCGCGCCGAGGCCGCCGGTCTCGTCGCGGGCCACCAGGCAGAGCGCCGCCACCGGCGCCACCCCGTCGCGCAGCCGATAGGAGGACAGCGCCTCGCGTCCGGGCGCGAAGCAGAGGTCGTAGAGCGCCTCGACTTCCCACCAATCCTCCGCCGTCTCTTCGGCCAGATGGATCATCCGGCGCCCCCTCCTCTGCGGGTCCCTGCACTGGAATCGCCCGTAACATGGCGTTAGGGGAGGGGCAACGAAGCCGGATCGGCAGAGGGGGCCGCAGGATGTTCTATGAACCGAAGGACGGGCACGGCCTGCCGCACAATCCGTTCAACGCCATCGTCACGCCGCGCCCGATCGGCTGGATTTCGAGCCGCGGCGCCGGGGGCGGCGACAATCTGGCGCCCTATTCCTTCTTCAACGCCGTGGCCTATGTGCCGCCGCAGGTGATGTTCTCCTCGACCGGCAGCAAGGACAGCCTGGGCAATATCCGCGAAACCGGGGTGTTCTGCGTCAATGTGGTCGAGGCCGGGATGGCCGAGGCGATGAACCTGACCTCCCGGGCGCTGCCGCCGGGCGGGGACGAGTTCGACCTGGCCGGGCTCCCCCGCGAGGACTGCCGGCTGATCCCCTGTTCGCGGGTCGCCGGGGCGCCGGCGGCGCTGGAATGCCGGCTGATCCGGATCGAGCCGCTGCTGGGCCGCGACAACCACATGGTGCTGGGCGAGGTGATCGGCATCCATCTGCGCGACGACTGCCTGAAGGACGGCCGCTTCGACGTCCTGGCCTTCCGGCCGGTGGCGCGGCTCGGCTATCGCGATTTCACCGTGGTGGACAGCCTGCGCCAGATGGCCCGGCCCGACGATTGACCGCGCCGGGCGGCTTCCAATGCCGCCGGGGCTGACCTAGCATCGCGGCGGATCAACCAGCGGGAGAGGCCCATGCAGTGCAGGATCGGTGTCATCGGCGGCTCGGGCGTCTACGAGATCGCGGGCTTGCAGGGGGCCGAATGGCGCCGGGTGGAGACGCCCTGGGGCGCGCCCTCGGACGCGCTGCTCTGCGGCAGCCTGGACGGCACCGACATGGTCTTCCTGCCCCGGCACGGGCGCGGCCATGTGCACAGCCCCTCCTCGGTGCCCTACCGCGCCAATATCGACGCGCTGAAACGGCTAGGGGTGACCGACGTGATCTCGGTCTCGGCCTGCGGTTCGTTCCGCGAGGCGCTGGCGCCGGGGGATTTCGTGCTGGTCGATCAATATGTCGACCGGACCTTCGCCCGCGAGAAGAGTTTCTTCGGCAGCGGCTGCGTCGCGCATGTCTCGGTGGCGCATCCGACCTGCGCCCGGCTGGGCCGGGCGGCGACGGCGGCGGCGCGGGCCATGGGGATCACCCTGCACGACGGCGGCACCTATCTGGCGATGGAAGGGCCGCAATTCTCGACCCTTGCCGAATCGCGGCTCTACCGCGAGCAATGGGGCTGCGACGTGATCGGGATGACCGGAATGCCCGAGGCGAAACTCGCCCGCGAGGCCGAGCTCTGCTATGCCTCGCTGGCGATGATCACCGATTACGACAGCTGGCACCCCGAGCATGGCTCGGTCGATATCGCCGAGATCATCGCCACCCTGGGCGCCAATGCCGAGAAGGCCCGCGGGCTGGTGGCGCGGCTGCCGGGGCTGATCGGCGGCGCGCGGACGCCCTGCGACTGCGGCTGCGACCGGGCGCTGGAGCACGCGGTGATGACCGCGCCGGACAAGCGCGACCCGGCCCTGATGGCCAAGCTCGACGCGGTCGCCGGGCGGGTGTTGAGAACATAGCAACCTCGGCACAGGTGGCGTGAATGCGCGCCGCCTGCGGCGCCGCCGACCGCGGGAACCGGCAACGGGCTTTACCTTGCAAATATCCTGGGGGTCCGGGGGCAAGGCCCCCGGCCG
>NZ_JANQDU010000006.1 GCF_024723735.1 Frigidibacter sp. ROC022 | reverse complement strand
GCCGGATCGCGGGGCGATCCGGGCCCTAGCTGTCGTCGCGCCAGCGGTTGACGATCGGGTAGCGCCGGTCGAGCCAGAAGGACCGCTTGGTCAGCCGGGTCCCCGGCGCCGACTGGAAGCGCTTGTATTCCGACAGATAGAGCAGATGCTCGACCTTCTTCACCGTCGCCCGGTCATGCCCTTCGGCGACCAGATCGGCGACCGAGGCCTCGCGGTCCACCAGCCCGTCCAGAATCGAATCGAGCACCGGATAGGGCGGCAGACTGTCCTCGTCCTTCTGGTCGGCGCGCAGCTCGGCCGAGGGCGGTTTCGAGATCACCCGGTCGGGGATCACCTCGCCTGCGGGCGCCAGCATCCACGGCCGGTGATGCGCATTGCGCCAGCGGCAGGTCTCGAAGACCCGGGTCTTGTACAGATCCTTCAGCGGGTTGTAGCCGCCCGCCATGTCGCCGTAGATCGTGGCATAGCCGACCGCGACTTCCGACTTGTTGCCGGTGGTCAGCAGCATCTCGCCGAACTTGTTCGACAGCGCCATCAGGATCAGGCCGCGCAACCGGGACTGGATGTTCTCCTCGGTCAGGTCCGGCTCGGTACCGGCAAAGACCGGCGCCAGCGCTTCGGACACCGCCGCCCGCGGCCCCGAGATCGGGATCGTGTCGTAACGCAGCCCAAGGGCATCGGCGACCGCCTGGGCATCCTCCAGCGAATGGGTCGAGGTGTATTCGGAGGGCATCATCACCCCGCGCACGTTCTCCGGCCCGATCGCATCGGCGGCGATCGTCGCCACCAGCGCCGAATCGACCCCGCCCGAGAGGCCCAGCAGCACCTTCCCGAAGCCGCATTTGCGCAGGTAGTCGCGCAGGGTCTCGACCATGACGCGGTAATCCTGCTCCCATTCGTCGGGGAAGGCCGCCTTGCCGCCCTCCTTCGCCCGCCAGCCCTGTTCGGTGCGTTCGAAATCGACATGGGCCAGAGCCTCGTCGAAGACCGGCAGCTGCACCGCCAGCCGCCCGCCGGGGTTCAGCACGAAGGAGCCGCCGTCGTACATCTGGTCGTCCTGGCCGCCGACCTGGTTGAGATAGACCATCGGCAGGCCGGTCTCGATCACCCGCGCCACCATGATCGACTGTCTCCGGCCGAACTTGCCCCGGTAATAGGGGCTGGCATTGGGGACGAAGAGCATCTCGGCTCCGCTTTCGGCCAGGGTCTCGGGCACGTCCGGGAACCAGGCGTCCTCGCAGATCGGGGTGCCGATCCGCGCCGGACCGATTCGATAGGGGCCGGTGATATGGCCGGAAGAGAACTGCCGCACCTCGTCGAACACGGTGTAGTTCGGCAGGTGATGCTTGAGCATCCGCGCCACCAGCTGGCCGCCCTGCAGCACCGAGAAGGCATTGAAGACCTTCTCGCCCTCCAGCCAGGGATGGCCGATGCCCAGGGCCGGGCCTTCGGCGCAGTCGCGGGCCAGGGTCTCGACCATGTGCATGGCGTCGCGGGTGAAGGCGTGTTTCTTCACCATGTCCTGGCTGGAATAGCCGGTCAGGAACATTTCCGAGGTCATCACGATGTCGGACCCCGCCGCCTTGCCCTGCGCCCAGGCGTCGCGGGCCTTGGCCGCATTGCCGCGGATGTCGCCGACCGTCGGGTTCAGCTGCGCGATCGTGATCCTGAAAGTCTCGGCCATGCGCCGCCCGTCCCCGTTGTTCTCTGCCGGTCCGGCCCATGTCTTAGCAGAGATCGCCGCGAGCGGAAGAGCGGCGCCACGCCGCCCGCCGGACCGCGGCACGGGAAAACCGTTGTCTCGCCGGAGAGGCTCCTTTAGTCTCGGCCCGCAATTGCCCCGGGGTCAACGGCGGGGTGAGCGGGCACGACAGGGCTGGGGATCAAGGTGCAGAGAAAACAGGCATTTGCAGGCGTCGCTGCGGCGGCTTTCGCGGTCTCGCTCTTCGGTGCGGCGGGTCTTCCGGGCCCGGCATCGGCGCAGGATTCGGGCGCTGTCGAGATCAAGCAATACGAGGACGGCGGGGTCTACGAAGGCACGTTCAAGGACGGCAAGCAGCATGGCCAGGGCAGCTACCGGCTGCCGAACGGCTACGAGTATACCGGCGAATGGGTCAATGGCGAGATCAAGGGCCAGGGCGTGGCGCGGTTCCCGAACGGCTCGATCTACGAAGGGTCCTTTGCGCATGGCAAGCCGGAAGGGATCGGCAAGATCACCTTCGCCGATGGCGGCACCTACGAAGGCGACTGGGTCGATGGCAAGATCACCGGCTCGGGCGTGGCGGTCTATGCCAACGGGGTCAAATACGAAGGCGGCTTCCTGAATGCGCTGCACCACGGCATCGGCCGGATGGAGAGCGCCAACGGCTATGTCTACGAAGGCGCATGGGTCAACGGTGTCAAGGAAGGCCGCGGCAAGATCACCTATCCCGACGGCTCGGTCTACGAAGGCACGCTGAAGGCCGGGAAGCGCGACGGCGAGGGCACCCTGACGATGCCGGACGGGCTGGTCTATGTCGGCCAGTGGAAGGACGGCCAGATCAACGGGATCGGCAAGCTGACCCAGGCCAACGGCGATGTCTACGAGGGCCAGCTGGTCAACGGCCAGCGCCAGGGCAAGGGCAAGGTCACCTATGCCAATGGCGAGGTCTACGAGGGTGAGTTCGTGGCCGACCAGCGCCAGGGCCAGGGCACCTTCCACGGGGTGGACGGCTATCTCTATGTCGGCGCCTGGAATGCCGGGAAGATCGAGGGCAAGGGCAAGGTGACCTACCCGGACGGCTCGATCTACGAAGGCGACTTCCGCGACAACCTTGCCGATGGGGTCGGCAAGATCCTCTATCCCGACGGCAACAGCTACGAAGGCGAGTGGAAGGCCGGGATCATCGAAGGCAAGGGCGTCGCGCGCTACACCAACGGGCTGGTCTACGAGGGCGAGTTCAAGAACGCCCGCAACCACGGCCAGGGCAAGATGACCTATCCCGACGGCTATGTCTACGAAGGCGAATGGAAGGACGGCCAGCGCAACGGCATCGGCAAGGCGACCTATGCCGACGGCACGGTCTATGAGGGCGGCTTCGTCAATGGCCAGCGTGAAGGCAAGGGCACCATCACGATGCCTGACGGCTTCACCTATGTCGGCGACTGGAAGGGCGGCCAGATCGAGGGCCAGGGCAAGGCGACCTATGCCAATGGCGATGTCTACGAAGGCGAGTTCAAGGCCGGCAAGCGGCAGGGCAACGGGGTGATCCATTATGCCTCGGGCGAAACCGCCGAGGGCAAGTGGGAGAACGGCGCGCTGACCGACGGAACCCTGGTGCCGGCCGATGCGGCGGCGCCGGCCGAAGGCTCGGAGTAGACGGGACGGCGCCGGCGGATCGCCGCGGGGACGGGCCGGGATGACCCGGATCGCGGTTCTGGCCGATATCCACGGCAATGCCGATGCGCTGGCCGCGGTTCTGGCCGATATCGAGACCCAGGGCATCACCCGGATGGTCAACCTGGGCGACTGCTTCTCGGGGCCGCTGGCGCCGGCCGAGACATGGGATATGCTGGCGGCCCGTCCGATGCCCACGGTACGCGGCAATCACGACCGTTTCCTGATCGAACAGACCCCGGAGCGGATGGGCCGCTCGGACCTCGCCGCGCATGAAGACCTGCCCGGCGCGGCGCTGGAGTGGCTGCGCGGCCTGCCGCCGGTGCTGGAGATGGACGACCTGTTCCTCTGCCATGCGGTGCCGGGCGACGACCTGACCTATTGGCTGGACCGGGTCACGCCCGAAGGCCATGTCGCGCTGCGCGGAGCCGGCGAGGTGGCCGAGCTTGCCGGCGGAGTGACCCGGCCGGTGATCCTTTGCGGTCACACCCATGTTCCGCGTCTGGTGCGGCTCGCCTCGGGGCAGATGGTGCTGAATCCCGGCAGCGTCGGCTGCCCGGCCTATTCCGATACCCTGCCGGTGCCGCATCGGGTCGAGATGGCCAGCCCGGAGGCCCGCTATGCGATCCTCGACCCTGCACCCGGCGGCTACGCGGTCAGCTTTCGCGCCCTGCCCTATGACCCCGCCCGGATGGCAGCGCGGGCCCGGGCCAGGGGACGCGAGGACTGGGCACAGGCGGTGCTGACCGGGCGTGTCGGATAGAAAGCACGCCAAGAGGCTGCAAAAACTCCGAATTTCCTCTTGCCAAGACCCGCTCCCCGACTATTCTCGCGCCCCATGACAGCGCAGGTTCATATGACGGCCCCGGACGCCCTGGCAGAAGCCTGTGCGCCGATTTCCCTGCGTGGTCTCCTTCTCCTTAGCCGCCTCTGAGCGTGCCTTTCGGCGCGACCGCTCAGAGGTGAGAAGCGCCGGTCAACCACGCCAAGGAACAGAAGGACCAAGACCATGACCAACATCAAGCAGGACCGCGTCCTGATTTTCGACACCACCCTGCGCGACGGCGAACAGTCGCCCGGCGCGACGATGACCCATGAGGAAAAGCTGGAAATCGCCCAGATGCTGGACGAGATGGGCGTCGACATCATCGAGGCCGGGTTTCCGATTGCCTCGATCGGCGATTTCGAAGCGGTGTCCGAGATCGCCAAGCTGAGCCGGAACGCGACGATCTGCGGGCTGGCCCGCGCCAACGAGAAGGACATCGACCGCTGCTGGGAGGCGGTGCGCCATGCCAAGAGCCCGCGCATCCACACCTTCATCGGCACCTCGCCGCTGCACCGGGCGATCCCGAACCTGACCATGGACGAGATGGCGGACCGGATCCACGAGACCGTGACCCATGCCCGCAACCTCTGCGACAACGTCCAGTGGTCGCCGATGGACGCCACCCGGACCGAGCATGACTATCTGTGCCGCACCGTCGAGATCGCGATCAAGGCCGGGGCCAGCACGATCAACATTCCCGATACCGTCGGCTATACGGCGCCGCGCGAAAGCGCCGATCTGATCCGGATGCTGATCGAGCGGGTGCCGGGCGCCGACGAGGTGATCTTTGCCACCCATTGCCACAATGACCTGGGCATGGCGACGGCGAACAGCCTGGCGGCGGTCGAGGCCGGGGCCCGGCAGATCGAATGCACGATCAACGGCCTGGGCGAGCGGGCCGGCAACACCGCGCTGGAAGAGGTCGTCATGGCGCTGAAGGTGCGCCACGACATCATGCCCTGGACCACCGAGGTGGACACGACCAAGATCATGGCGATCTCGCGCCGGGTGGCGACGATTTCGGGCTTTCCGGTGCAATACAACAAGGCGATCGTCGGCAAGAACGCCTTTGCCCATGAAAGCGGCATCCATCAGGACGGGATGCTGAAGAACGCCGAGACTTTCGAGATCATGCGGCCCACCGACATCGGGCTGAGCGCGACCAATCTGGTGATGGGCAAGCACTCGGGCCGGGCGGCCCTGCGCTCGAAGCTCAAGGAACTGGGGTTCGAGCTGTCGGACAACCAGCTGATGGATGTCTTCGTGCGCTTCAAGGCGCTGGCCGACCGCAAGAAGGAAGTCTACGACGACGACCTGCTGGCGCTGATGCGCGACCAGTCGTCCGAGGACGGGCACGACCATCTGCAGGTCAAGTTCCTGCGGGTGATCTGCGGCACCGAGGCCCCGCAATCGGCCGATCTGATCCTGTCGGTGGACGGCAAGGACCATCAGGTGACGGCGACGGGCGACGGGCCGGTGGATGCCACCTTCAATGCGGTGCAGAAGGTGTTCCCGCATCAGGCGACCCTGGCGCTCTATCAGGTTCATGCGGTGACGGATGGCACCGATGCGCAGGCGACGGTCTCGGTCCGGCTGGAAGAGGATGGCCGGATCGCGGTCGGCCAGGCCGCCGACACCGATACGGTGGTCGCCTCGGCCAAGGCCTATGTCCAGGCGCTGAACAAGCTGATCGTGCGGCGCCAGAAGACCGCGCCCAATGCCGATGTGAAGTCGGTGACGATGCGCGACGCCGGATAGGCGGCGCCGACAAGATCGGGCGGGCGGCAGCGGTTCGGCCCGCGCCGCCCGGTCCTCCACAGATTGACCGGAACGAAGACGAGCGCATCGATCACGGGACGCCGTGCCGCCCCGCCGTGCCCCCGCTTCAAGAAAAAGTGTTGTCGCCGGATCGGTCGCCCCTTCTCCGCCCGGTGGTCGCGCGGACCAGGCCCGAACGCAGGGTCCGGCGGGGCACCAGGCCCGCGAGCTGCCGGTCGGAAAGGTGCCGGGCAGGGCCCCTGCCCCTCGGCATGGGCAAGAACACGCCTCCTTCCGCAGGATTTGCCCTTTCCCAGATAGGCCCCGGCTCCTATAAGGCCACCTGCCTTCGGCCAGAGTCGCGGGCTTGAAGGGCATGGGACATTAGAGACATATGTGGAGCTTGGGCGGACTATTCTCGTCGGACATGGCCATCGACCTCGGGACCGCGAACACGCTGATCTATGTGCGTGGCAAGGGCATCGTCCTGAACGAGCCTTCTGTCGTCGCCTATCACGTCAAGGATGGGCGCAAGCAGGTGCTCGCGGTCGGTGAAGATGCCAAGCTGATGCTGGGCCGGACCCCGGGCAGCATCGAGGCGATCCGGCCGATGCGCGAAGGCGTCATCGCCGATTTCGACGTGGCGGAAGAGATGATCAAGCATTTCATCCGCAAGGTCGCCAAACGCACCACCTTTTCGAAGCCGAAGATCATCGTCTGCGTGCCGCATGGCGCGACCCCGGTGGAAAAGCGGGCGATCCGGCAATCGGTTCTGTCGGCGGGTGCCCGGCGCGCCGGCCTGATCGCCGAGCCGATCGCGGCGGCCATCGGGGCCGGGATGCCGATCACCGACCCGACCGGCAACATGGTCGTGGATATCGGCGGCGGCACCACCGAGGTGGCGGTGCTGAGCCTGGGTGACATCGTCTATGCCCGCTCGGTCCGGGTCGGCGGCGACCGGATGGACGAGGCCATCGTCAACTACCTGCGCCGCCAGCAGAACCTGCTGATCGGCGAATCGACGGCCGAGCGGATCAAGACCAGCATCGGCACCGCGCGGATGCCCGATGACGGGCGCGGCGCCAGCATGCAGATCCGGGGCCGCGACCTGTTGAACGGGGTGCCCAAGGAAACCGAGATCAACCAGGCCCAGGTGGCCGAGGCGCTGGCCGAGCCGGTGCAGACCATCTGCGAAGCGGTGATGACCGCGCTGGAAGCCACGCCGCCCGACCTTGCGGCGGATATCGTCGATCGCGGCGTGATGCTGACCGGCGGCGGCGCCTTGCTGGGCGAACTGGATCTGGCGCTGCGCGAACAGACCGGACTGGCGATCTCGGTCGCGGACGAGTCACTCAATTGTGTGGCGCTCGGCACCGGCAAGGCGCTGGAATATGAAAAACAGCTTCGGCATGTGATAGACTACGAAAGCTGACAGACCGCCCGAGGGGACCCCAGGTGGCACGCGACAGAGGCACCGGCGAGACCTATGTCCGCCCGATCAGGCGCATTCTGGTCGGGACACTGGTCATATTCCTGCTGGGCATGTTTCTGATCTGGCGGATCGATTCGCCGCGCGTCGAGCGGTTCCGCACCGCCTTCGTTGACAGCGTCGTGCCCAGTTTCGACTGGGCGCTCGTGCCCGTCACCAAGGCCGCCGGGATGATCGCCGACTTCCAGAGCTATACCCGGATCTACGAACAGAACCAGGAGCTGCGGCGCGAATTGCAGCAGATGAAGAGCTGGAAGGAAGCGGCACTGCAACTGGAACAGGAGAACGCCAAGCTGCTCGACCTGAACAAGGTCCGGCTGGACCCGAAATTCACCTTTGTTACCGGGGTGGTTCTGGTCGACAGCGGAAGCCCGTTCCGCCAGTCGGTGCTGCTGAACGTCGGTCAGCGTGACGGCATCGTCGACGGCTGGGCGACGATGGACGGGGTCGGGCTGGTGGGCCGGATCTCCGGAGTCGGAAAATCGACCAGCCGGGTCATCCTTCTGACCGATTCCAACAGCCGTATCCCGGTGTCGATCCAGCCCTCGGGGCAAAAGGCGATCATCGCCGGCGACAACTCGCCCCGGCCCCCGATCGAGTTCCTGGAGCATCCCGAACTGGTCCGGCCCGGCGACCGCGTGGTCAGCTCGGGCGACGGCGGCGTGTTCCCGGCCGGGCTGCTGGTCGGCGAGGCGGTCCTGGGCGCCGACGGGCGGCTGCGGGTGAAGCTGGCGGCGGATTACCAGCGGCTGGAATTCCTCAGGGTGCTGCGCAGCCACAAGGCGGACTCGCTGAGCGATCCGGGCGGCCTGGTCCATTCCGGCCCGCCGGTGTTCCCCCTGCCGACCGAGACGGAGGCGGCAGCGTCAGATGGGTGATCGACTCAGTTCATATCGCGCGGTCTACTGGCTGATGTTCCTTGGCCTTGCCGTCCTGGTGATCTTCGTGCAGCTCCTGCCGATCTCGCTGGTCACAGGTGGCTGGGCCGGGCCGGACGTGCTGCTGGCGATCACGATGGCCTGGGGGCTGCGGCGACCGGATTACCTGCCGCCGCTGCTGGCTGGTGCGGTCATGCTGATGGCGGATCTGATCCTGCAGCGGCCGCCCGGGCTCTGGGCGGCGCTGGTGGTGCTGGCGCTGGAACTGCTGCGGGCCCGCAACCAGATTTGGCGCGACCTGCCCTTCCTGCTGGAATGGGGCGTGATCTCGGTGGTCATGGCGGCGGTGGTGCTGCTCTACTGGCTGGTGCTGGCGGTGTTCTTCGTGGTTCAGCCGGCCATCGGGCTCTATCTGATCCAGCTGATCTCGACGATCCTGGTCTATCCGCCGGTGGTGCTGATTTCAGCAACCGTCCTGGGGGTGCGCAAGGTTGCACCCGGCCAGGTCGATGCCCTGGGACACCGGCTATGAGACGATCTCCGCGCGATGTCGAAAGCTCGACCCGCCGGGTCTCGCGCCGGGCGCTTCTGCTGGGCGGAGCACAGTTGAGCTTCATGGGCGTGCTGGCCCTGCGGATGCATTACATGCAGGTCGACCAGGCCGACAAGTTCCGCCTGCTGGCCGAGGGCAACCGGATCCAGATCCGCCTGCTGCCCCCGGCCCGCGGGCCGATCCTCGACCGCCGTGGCGTGATCGTGGCGGGGAACGAACAGAATTACTCGATCGTCATGGTGCGCGAGAATGTCGAGGACGTCGACGCGGTGCTGGACCGGCTGGCCACGCTGATTCCGCTGGACCCCGACGATCTGGAGCGGGTCCGGACCGAGATCAAGCAGCGCGCGCCGAATGTCGCGGTGACCATCGCCGACCGGATGAGCTGGGAGGATCTGTCGAAGGTCGCGGTCAACGCCCCGGCCCTGCCCGGCATCACCCCCGAGGTCGGGCTGTCGCGCATCTATCCGCTGGACAAGGATTTCGCCCATGTCGCGGGATATGTCGGGCCGGTCTCGGACTATGACCTGACCAAGGGCTATCTGGCCGATGATGACGATCCGCTGCTGGGCATCCCGAAGTTCCCGGTCGGCAAGGTCGGGGTCGAGGCCAAGCTGGAACAGATCCTGCGCGGCAAGGCCGGCGAATTGCAGAACGAGGTCAACGCCTATGGCCGGGTGATGCGCGAACTGGGCCGCCACCCCGGGGACCCAGGCAGCAGCGTGACCCTGACCGTCGACGCCGGCCTGCAGAATTATGTCCAGGCCCGGATGGCCGGCGAAAGCGCCGCCGCGGTGCTGATGGATTGCCGCAACGGCGATCTTCTGGCGGTCGGCTCTGCCCCGTCCTATGACCCGAACAAGTTCGTGCGCGGCATCTCGGTCGCCGATTATCGCGCCCTGACCGACGACATCTATCGGCCGCTGGCCAACAAGGCGGCCCAGGGGGCCTATCCGCCCGGCTCGACCTTCAAGCTGGTGACCCTGCTGGCGGCGCTGGATGCCGGGGTGATCGAGCCGGAAGAAACCGTCTACTGCCCCGGCCACGTCGACCGTTCGGGGCGCCGCTTCCACTGCTGGAAACGGGCGGGGCACGGCTCGATCGACGCGGTGAACTCTCTCGCCCAGTCCTGCGACGTCTACTACTACGATGTTGCCGAACGGGTCGGGATCGAGAGGATTTCCGCCATGGCGCGGCGCCTGGGCCTGGGCGAGCGGCACGACCTGCCGCTGTCGGGCATGTCCGAAGGGCTGGCGCCGGACAAGGCCTGGAAACGGGAACGGCGCGGCGAGGAATGGCTGGTCGGCGATACGTTGAACGCCGGGATCGGTCAGGGGTTCGTGCTGGCCTCGCCGATCCAGCTGGCGGTGATGACGGCGCGGATCGCCTCGGGGCTGGCGCTGAAGCCGCGGCTGATCAAGGCGATCGACGGCGAAGAACTTCCGGTCGAACCGGCCCCGCCGCTGGGTGTCGCCGACGAGCATCTGCGGGTGGTCCGGCGCGGGATGTTCAATGTCTCGAACAACCGCCGCGGCACCGCGTTCTCCAGCCGGATCGACGACGACGACAAGCGGATGTGCGGCAAGACCGGGACCAGCCAGGTCCGCAACATCACCGCCGCCGAACGGGCCCGCGGCGTATCGAGCAACGCGAGCCTGCCCTGGGAGCGGCGCGACCATGCCCTGTTCGTCTGTTTCGCGCCCTATGAAGCGCCCGAGATCGCCTGTTCCACGATCGTCGAACATGGTGGCGGCGGCTCGGCGGTGGCGGCACCGGTGGCGCGCGACATGCTGCTGCAGGCCCTGTTCGACGGCACACCGCCGCTCGAAGCCTATCCGGCGAACCAGCGCAACACGATCCGCGAGCGGCAGAAGACGCTGAAGCTGCGCACCGCCGACGCCAGCAACGGCGAGGTCTCGAACGGATGAGCTATCTTGAATACAACGTCACCACGGTCCCGACCGGGCTGCGGAAGCTGCTCTATTTCAACTGGGGGCTGGCGATCCTGCTGACGGCGGCGGCGGGCTTCGGCTTCCTGATGCTCTATTCGGTGGCGGGCGGCGATATCGACCGCTGGGCCAAGCCGCAGATGGTACGGTTCGGCATCGGCATGGCGGCAATGCTGGTGATTGCCATGGTGCCGATCTGGTTCTGGCGGAACATGGCCGGGCTGGCCTATGTGGTGGCGCTGGTGCTGCTGATCGGGGTCGATCAGTTCGGCGAGACCGGCAAGGGCGCGCAGCGCTGGATCGACCTCGGCTTTCTGCGTCTGCAACCCTCCGAGATCATGAAGATCGCGCTGGTGATGATGCTGGCCGCCTATTACGACTGGCTCGACATCCGCAAGGTCTCGCATCCGCTCTGGGTGCTGGTGCCGCTGGCGATCATCCTGGTTCCGGCCTTCCTGGTTCTGCGCCAGCCCGACCTCGGCACCGCGATCCTGCTGGTGATGGGCGGCGGCATCGTGATGTTCGCCGCCGGCGTGTCGCTGTGGTATTTCGGCGGGGTGATCGCGGCGGGCATCGCGCTGGTGACCACCGTCCTGGCCTCGCGCGGGACCTCGTGGCAGTTGCTGAAGGACTACCAGTTCCTGCGGATCGACACCTTTCTCGACCCCTCCTCGGCGCCGCAGGGGGCGGGCTATCACATCACCCAGGCGAAGATCGCCATGGGGTCGGGCGGCTGGACCGGGCGCGGCTTCATGCAGGGCACCCAGTCGCGGCTGAACTTCCTGCCCGAGAAACACACCGACTTCATCTTCAACACATTGGCCGAGGAATTCGGCTTTATCGGAGGCGTCTCGTTGCTGGCGGTCTATGCGCTGATCATCCTGTTCTGCATCTCCTCGGCACTAAACAACAAGGACCGGTTCGGAGCCCTGGTCACCTTGGGGCTTGCGGGGACCTTCTTCCTGTTCTTCGCGGTCAACATGTCGATGGTCATGGGGCTTGCCCCCGTCGTCGGCGTGCCGCTGCCGCTGGTCAGCTATGGCGGCACCGCGATGCTGATCCTGCTGCTGGGCTTCGGCATCGTGCAGAGCGCCCATGTCCACCGGCCGCGGACCCGGGCATGACGCTGCGAATTCTGTTCTCGGCGCCGCCCGATTTCTGGGCCGACTATGCAGAGGTCCTGCCCGAGGCACTGGCCGCGCAGGGGCTGCAGGCCGACCTGGCCCCGGTCGGCACGGCGGACTGGGCGCCGGAGACCGTCGATTACCTCGTCTTCGCACCCAGCGGCCCGATCAGCGACTTCTCGGTCTACACCAACGCCAAGGCGGTGCTCAGCCTCTGGGCCGGGGTCGAGACGGTGGTCGGCAACCCGACCCTGACCCAGCCCCTGTGCCGGATGGTGGATGTCGGCATTGCCGAGGGCATGATGCAATGGGTGGTGGCGCATGTCCTGCGCCATCATGTCGGGCTCGACGCGCATGTGGTGAATCCCGGCCACCTCTGGAAGCCGACCCATCCGCCGCTGACCCATGAGCGGCCGATCGGCGTGCTCGGACTGGGTGAGCTGGGGCAGGTCTGTGCCAAGGCGCTGGCGGGGCTGGGCTTCCCGGTGTCGGGCTGGAGCCGGAATGCCAGGGACGTGCCGGGGATCGACTGCCAGTCGGGGCCCGAGGGGCTGGAGACGGTGCTGCGCCGGTCCGAGATCCTGGTGCTGCTGCTGCCGAAGACGCCGGAGACCGAGAACATCCTCGATGCGCGGCGGCTGGCGCTGATGCCGGAAGGGGCGGTGATCGTGAACCCGGGCCGCGGGGCGCTGATCGACGATGCGGCGCTGATCGCGACGCTGGACAGCGGCCGGATCGGCCATGCCACGCTGGACGTGTTCCGCACCGAGCCGCTGCCGCAGGATCATCCCTTCTGGGCCCATCCGCGCGTCACCGTGACGCCGCATGTCGCCGCGACGACAAGGCCCGCCACCGCCTCGAAGGTGATTGCCGAAAACATCCGCCGCAACGAGAGCGGAGAGCCATTGCTCTACCGGGTCGATCGGGCCGCGGGCTACTGACGACCGGAGCCGCCGGGAAGCCGGATAGCGCCGCCGCCTAGCTGGCGTTCATCCGTTCGATATAGGCGCGCAGTTCCTCGGCCTCGGCCCGCGCCTCGCGCAGACCTTCCATGGCGGCGCGCAGCTCTGCCTCGGTCTGGGCCAACTGGTTGGCGTGGGCGGCCTCGCGATCCTGAAACCAGGTGATGGCCTGTTCGCGGGCTTCCTCGGCCTCGTGCAGCTGCTGCGCCAGCTTGTCCACTTCGCCCATTTCCGACTGGTTGATCCGGGTGAACCGGTGGATCAGCCAATGCGCGAACCAGCCGAACAGAAAGGCCAGAAACAGAACGATCGCCGTCGCGACAATGAATTCCGTCCGGTTCATGGCTTGTCTCCGCTTTCATCCGCCGCGCCTGCATCGTCCGCACCCGCGGCATCGGTGCCCGCACCGTCGCCAGCGGCATCGTCCGCGCCCGCATCTTCCGCAGCGTCGGCCTCTTCATCCTCCGAGATCAGCCGGAATTCAATCCGCCGATTGGCCTCGCGCCCCTCTTCGGTGCCGTTGTCGGCAATCGGGGCATCCTCACCATAGCCGCGGGCGGTCAGGTTGGTGGTCAGCACCCGCCGGGAGAGAAGCGCGTCCAGCACCGCCTCGGCCCGTTTCTGGCTGAGCTGCTGGTTCATCTCTTCACGGCCCTGGCTGTCGGTGTGGCCGCCGATCTCCATCGGGTATTCGTCGCAGTTCTTCATCAGCTCGGCGATCTTGTCCAAGGTCTCGGCCGCGTCCTCGTCGATCTCGGCCGAGCCGGGGGCAAAGCTGACCTTCTTCGAGGTCAGGACCGCGTTGATCTGGTCCACGCATTCCTGGGCCGTCGGCAGGCCCAGGACCGGGTCAAGCTTTTTCTCGTAGGTGATGGCGATGTCGAAATTCGCCCCCTCGCCCAGCTTCGACGACAGCAGCCGCGAGACATTCGCCCGTGCCTCGGGATCGCCGGTCGTGCCATGCACCTCGAGATAATCGGGCTGCACCACGATGCCGCCTTCTGCAATGCCCTCGAGCGATTCCAGGGCCGCCAGCACCCGCAGCGGCCAGTCTTCCGGCACGCTGTCGTCCACCCGGGTGGCATTCTGCACGCTGGAGGCGCCGAACAGCGCCTTGGCATAGCCCTCGACCACCGCCTTCTCGCGGTCGTCGCGCAGCTTGCCGCGCATCGTCAGCATGCCCTCGGAATCCAGGTCGGCCAGGAATTCGGGCGGGCCATCGCCTTCGCCGGTGCCGTCGATCACCACTTTCTCGGGCAGCACGGCAGTCAGCGAAAATCCTTCCGGCAGCTGGTTTTCCAGCTTGCCGACCACGGTATCGAACTTGTCCTTGGGCGTGGATTCGCGGCCCACCAGAGAGACATCGACATCCGAGATCGTCACCGCCCCGGCCCCGAGTTCCTTAACCGCGCCGATCGCCAGCACCGCCGCATCGGCCCAACGCGGGCTGGGCGCCCCCATGCCGATCACGCAATTGGTCTTGCCCGCCATCCCCGCCGCCAGCGCGGCCTGCACGATGCGGCGCTGCGCCTCGGCGGTATCGGCCGAACAGGCATCGAAGCGGGCGCGACCGTTGCCGTCGATCAGGAACCGCAGGGTGAAGGGGGTGATCGCCGGCCGCGGGGCAGTGATGTCGAGCGCCACCTTCAGCCCGTCCGGCGCCTTGCGGGCCAGTTCGGATTCCAGCCGATGCTTGTCGGACAGGCTGTCGGACATGCCCGAGACCTTGACCTGATCGGCCGAGATCGAGATTTTCGCCCGCGCCAGCATCTCGAGAGCATCGAGCCCGTATTCGACCGAGCGGTCCCAGCCCTCGGGCACCGGATGGTCGGCGCTTTCCAGCAGGTCCACCACCTCGCCCCCGGACGACAGTTCGTTCACCCGGGCCAGGAAGGCATCGCGGTCCATGGCCTTGGGCAGCAGGCCGATCAGGGAGAAATCATCCTCGTTGCGCAGCACCTCGATCGAGAAATGCGGCGGCTCGATCTGCGCTTCGACAACGTCGATCTGGTCCAGCACCCGGGCGGAATCGACGACGGTTCCGGCGGCGGTCAGTGCACGAAAGCGGATCGCCTCGGACGGCGCCGTGCCCATCACCTTGACCTGCAGGCCATCGACCGAGACCCGCGCCCAGTCATAGCCGGACAGACGCAGCACCTGGACGACATCCGACAGCGACCGCGCCTCGATCATCCTGACCAGCAGGCCCGAGGCCAGGATCGCCAGGATGGCGGCCACTGTCAGGGCGGTGATGGCGGGAAGGCGTCGGGCGATGGCGTTCATCTGGGGCTGGGGGTTGTTGCTGCTCGCCGTTGTCTAGGCGGTTGGCCGCGGGGCTGCAATCAAAGAGCCGCTGCCAAGGCAAGAAACAGCCCAGCTATCAGGCCGCTGTCGCGATTCGAGCGGAACAGGCGCAGGCAGTTTTCCGGATCCTCCGTATCGAGATGGCGCAGTTGCCAGACCAGATGCCAGCCCATCGCCCAGGGTGCCGCCAGCGCCAGCACCAGCGCCAGGACATTGCGCCCCGGCCCGTAGGCGAGCATCACCGCCACCCCCATCAGGATGACCGTTGCGACCAGGAAGCCGCGCAGCCAGGCGTGGGTCGCGGCGCCGAACAGCCGGGCCGTCGAGCGGACACCGATCAAGGCGTCGTCCTCCTTGTCCTGATGCGCATAGATCGTGTCGTAGAACAGCGTCCACATGATGCCGGAGAGATACAGCGCGACCGGCGCGGCACTCAGGCTGCCGGTCACCGCCGCCCAGCACAGCAGCGCGCCCCAGTTGAAGGCCAGCCCCAGGAACACCTGCGGCCACCAGGTGAAGCGCTTGGCAAAGGGGTAGATTGCCACCAGTGCCAGCGAGCCGACGCCCAGCCAGATCGCCAGCGGGTGGAAGGTCAGCAGGATCAGGAAGGCCAGCCCGGCCTGCGCCACCATCCAGACCGCCGCGGCCCTGACCGAAACCCGGCCGGAAGGGATCGGCCGCGACCGGGTGCGGGCCACCTTGCCGTCGATGTCGCGGTCGGTGATGTCGTTCCAGGTGCAGCCGGCGCCGCGCATCAGAAAGGCCCCGGCCCCCGAGGCGACGAAGACCCAGAGCACGGTCCAGCTGTAGCCCACCGTCCCGGCAGCCAGCAGCGCCCCCCACCAGCAGGGCAGCAGCAACAGCCAGGTGCCGATCGGACGGTCGGCCCGGCTCAGCCGCAGATAGGGCCGGGTGGCGGGCGGCGCCAGGCGATCGACCCAGTTGTCGGTGGCGTCGGCAACCTGTCCGGTCGCTTCGGGCCGATCACTCTCTGGCAATGTCACGGGGTCGGTCATAGATTGATTGCATGTCCGAAGCGTCTCTTCGCCTCTACCTAGACCAGCCCTTGGCCCCGGGGCAATCCGTGGCCTTGTCGCAAGACCAGGCGCATTACCTCTCGACAGTGATGCGGCAGGCGGCCGGCTCGGTCTTTCTGGCCTTCAACGGGCGGGACGGCGAATGGCAGCTGCGGCTGATCGAGATCAACAGGCGCCGCGGGCTGGCGGTGGTCGAGCATCAGACCCGCGAACAGGGCCTGCCGCCCGACCTCTGGCTGCTCTTTGCACCGATCAAGAAGGCGCGGACCGATTTCATCGTCGAGAAGGCGGTCGAGATGGGGGCGGCGCGGATCCTGCCGGTCATGACCGCGCATACCAATTCGGAACGCATCCGCCAGGACCGGTTGCAGGCTCATGCCCGCGAGGCCGCCGAGCAATGCGGCGCGACCTTCGTGCCGCCGGTGGCCGAGCTGACCAAGCTGGGCAAGCTGCTGACCGGCTGGCCCGAGGACCGGCGGCTGGCCTTCTGCGACGAATCCGCCCCGCCCGGTCCGGCCTTCGCCAACGCGGCCCCCGGTCCCTGGGCCCTGCTGATCGGACCCGAGGGCGGATTCAGCGGTGCCGAGAGGGCACAGCTACTGGCAAAGCCATTCGTGACACAAATCCGCCTTGGTCCGCGCATATTGCGGGCCGATACTGCCGCCGTTGCGGCATTGGCCCTGTGGCAGAATGCAGTAGGTGACTGGAGATGAGTTTCATTCGTCCTGAAGTCAGAAGCGGCCTGTGGCGCTGGCGCGAGACGCTGGCCGGATTGCTTGTCGGAGGCTTCGGACTCTGGGGCGCGATCGGCAGCGAAGGCGCCGCGGAAATGCTCGGCTATGCTTTCACGGTGGCGGGTGCGGTGCTGACCTTTGCCGGGATTCAGCGCGCCCGGTTCCGGATCGGCTCGGATGGGCCGGGGCTGGTCGAGGTGACCGAAGGCCAGGTGACCTATTTCGGACCCAACGACGGCGGCACCATCGCGGTGAACGACATCGCGCTGGTCGAGCTCGACCCCAAGGCGCGGCCGCATGCCAGCTGGCTGCTCACCGAGAACGGCCAGCCGCCGCTGGCGATCCCGACCACCGCGCAGGGTGCCGATGCCTTGTTCGACGTCTTTGCCGCGCTCGACGGTATCCGCACCGAGCGGATGCTGGCCGAGCTGAAGAAATCCCCCAGCAAGCGGGTGGTGATCTGGCAATCGCCCAAGCCTCTGAGCCACGCGGTGGCGATTCCCTCGGCGCTGCACTGAAGCAACGCGGCGGACCTGCCAGAGAACCCGCCGCCCCGCATTGACTTCGGCGCCAAAAGCCCACACCTCTGGCATCCCGTAACCCGCGCCGGAGCCTGTGACATGTCTATACCCCAATCCGGTGGCGGACCGATCGAACGGCCGGAGCAACTGGCCGAATATCTGGCCGAAGGCTGCAAGCCCAAGGCCGACTGGCGGATCGGGACCGAGCACGAGAAATTCGGCTATTGCAAGGACACGCTGCTGCCGTTGCCCTACGAGGGGAAGCGCTCGATCAAGGCGGTGCTGGAAGGGCTGCGCGACAGTTTCGGCTGGGAGCCGGTGCTGGAGGCCGGCAACATCATCGGGCTGATCAAGGACGGCGCCAATGTCTCGCTGGAACCCGGCGGGCAACTGGAGCTGTCGGGTGCGCCGCTCGAATCGATCCACCAGACCTGCGACGAGGTGAACGAGCATCTGCGCGAGGTCCGCGAGGTGGCCGACAAGATCGGGGTGGGGTTCATCGGTCTGGGCGCGGCGCCGATCTGGACGCATGAGCAGATGCCGCTGATGCCCAAGGGCCGCTATGTGCTGATGAACGAATACATGGGCCGGGTCGGCACCCATGGCAAGCAGATGATGCGGCGGACCTGCACGGTGCAGGTCAATCTCGACTTCGGCTCGGAAGCCGACATGGTCGAGAAGTTCCGCGTCTCGCTGGCCCTGCAGCCGGTGACGACGGCGCTGTTTGCCAATTCGCCCTTCTTCGAGGGCAAGCCCAACGGGCACAAGTCCTGGCGCAGCCGGATCTGGCGCAGCCTGGACGACAGCCGCACCGGGATGCTGCCCTTCGTCTTCGAGGATGGTTTCGGCTTTCAGCGCTATGTCGATTACGTGCTCGATGTGCCGATGTATTTCGTCTACCGGGACGGCAACTACATCGACGCCCGCGGCCAGTCGTTCCGCGATTTCATGGCCGGGAAACTCCCCGCGCTGCCGGGCGAGATCCCGACGCTGTCGGACTGGGCCGACCATCTGACGACGATCTTCCCCGAGGCCCGGCTGAAGAGGTTCATCGAGATGCGCGGCGCCGACGGCGGGCCGTGGCGGCGGCTCTGCGCGATGCCGGCGCTCTGGGTCGGGCTGATCTATGACCAGTCGAGCCTCGATGCCGCCTGGGATCTGGTCAAGGACTGGGACGCGGAAACCCGCGAGGCGCTGCGGGTCTCGGCCTCGGTGGACGGGCTGGCCGGCGGCGCCGGCGGGATCAAGATGCTCGACCTCGCGCGCGAGGTCGTGGCGATCGCCGAAGCCGGCCTGAAGGCGCGCGCGGTGCCCGGCGCCGGCGGGCTGGTCCCGGACGAGACGCATTTCCTCTCGGCCGTGAAGGACACGCTGGAAAGCGGCAAGACCCCGGCGGACGAATTGCTGGAGCATTACCACGGCGATTGGCACGGCGACCTGACCCGGATCTACGCCGAATACAGCTATTGATACCGATTGTTCGAATCAGGATACGCGCACCCGGCACCGATAATTCATTGCCCTTCGACAGCGCTGTTTCCGCCCCTCGGGCGGTCTTGTCGCAAAAAGTGAGGCAAATAGGTGACAGAACTGTATCTATGTCGTGCTGCGGCAATCTGCCCTAGATTTTGATTGACGTGAGGTAATTTTCTCGAAAATATTTTTGGACGCGTCATTAATTTGGAAGGGACAGTCATGCGTCAGGCAATCATCAATTCACTCGACATTCTAATCTGGATCATGGGCGGCCTCATCGCCCTTGGCGGTGTTGTCGGCGGCATCATGGTGCTGGCTCAGGGCGAGGCGATGGGCCTTGTCTTCATCATCGGCGCCCTGCTTTACGCGATCATCTTCATGGGCATGTTCTTCCTGATCATCGGGATGCACAACAACACCCGGCGGACCGCCGAAGCGGTCGAGAAGCTGGCGATGCGCTGATGCCGCGGCGCCTTCGGGCGCCGGTGGCCAAACGGCAGACGGAGGCCCCGGGCGCGGGGCAGACCGACGGATTAGCTTGCCCCCGGACGTCCGATTAGGCGTGCCGGGGGCATTTCGTTCGGACAGGTCGATGAACGCCGCGATCAGCCCTTCTGGCCGATCCGGGTCTCGGTCCCGGCCTTCAGGCGCTTGATGTTGTCGCGGTGCCGATACCAGACGATCAGCGCCAGCAGCGTGGTCAGCACCATGTATTCCGAGCGGCCCAGCAGCACCGCCCAGAGCGGGCTCATCGCCACCGAGACCAGCGCCGCGGCCGAGGAATAGCGGCTGGCCGCCGCCATCACCAGCCAGGTGGCGCAGCAGGCCAGTCCAAGCGGCCAGTAGAGCGCCAGCAGCGTGCCCAGGAAGGTCGCCATGCCCTTGCCGCCGCGAAACCGCAGCCAGATGGGGAAGCAATGGCCCAGGAAGGCCGCGAGGCCCGCCAGCTGCGCGGCGTCCTCGGCCAGCAGCCAGCGCGCCAGCAGCACCGCCACGCCGCCCTTGCCGGCATCGAAGACCACCGTCAGCGCGGCGGCCGTCTTGTTGCCGGTGCGCAGAACATTGGTGGCGCCGATATTGCCCGAACCGATGCGGCGCAGATCGCCCAGCCCGAACAGTCGGGCCATGACGATGCCGAAGGGCACGGACCCCAGCAGATAGGCCGCCAGTGCGGTCAGCGCCATCAGGCCATTGGGTGTCACAAACTCAGGCATCGGCGGTCATCCCGTGAACGATCTCGCCCGCGACGAGCGTCATCCGCACCTTGCCCTGCATCCGGGCGCCGTCAAAGGGGGTGTTCTTGGATTTCGAGCGCAGCGCGAAGCGATCCAGCACGAAAGGCGCATCCGGGTCGAAGACCACCAGATCGGCGGGCGCTCCGGGCGCCAGCCGTCCGGCATCGAGCCCCAGGCGCCGGGCCGGATTCAACGACAGGGCGCGGAACAGCTGCGGCAGGGTCAGTTCTCCCGAATGGAACAGGCGCAGCGCGGCGGGCAAGAGCGTCTCCAGCGCCACCGCACCCGAAGCGGCCTCGTCGAAGGGCAGGCGCTTCGATTCCTCGTCCTGCGGCGTGTGCATCGAGGAGATCACGTCGATCAGCCCGTCGGCGACGGCCTCGACCATCGCCTTGCGGTCATCCTCGGAACGCAGCGGCGGCTTGACCTTGAAGAAGGTCCGGTAGTCGCCGACATCGAATTCGTTCAGGGTCAGGTGATGGATCGAGACCCCCGCCGTCACGTCCAGCCCGTTGGCCTTGGCCCGGGCCAGCGGCGGCAGGGCGCGGGCGGTGGTGATCTGGTCGGCGTGGTAGCGGACGCCGGTCATCTCGACCAGGCCGATGTCGCGGTCGAGCCCGATGCGCTCGGCCATCGGCGAGACATGCGGCAGGCCCTTGAGGCTGGCGAACTTGCCCGCGGTGGCGGCGGCGCCCAGCGACAGGCCCGGTTCCTGTGGGTGGCCGATGACCAGGGCGCCGAGGCTGCGGGCATAGGTCATCGCGCGTGTCAGGACCTTGGTATCGGTGACGACATGGTCGCAATCGCTAAAGGCGATCGCCCCGGCATCCAGAAGAAAGCTGATCTCGACCATCTCGCGCCCGGCCCGGCCCTTGGTCAGGGCCGCCATGTGGCGGATGTTGACCCGGGCCGCATCGCGGGCGCGGCGGGTGACGAATTCCAGGATCTCCGGGGTGTCGATCGCCGGGTCGGTATCGGGCCGGGTGACCATGGTGGTGACGCCCCCCGCCGCAGCCGCCAGCCCGGCCGAGCGGAAGCTCTCCTTGTGCCGTTCGCCGGGTTCGCAGACCTTGACGCCGATATCGACGATACCCGGCGCCAGGCAGGCGCCGGCACAGTCGATCTGCTCCACCACGTCGGGCGGCGGCGCCCCGACCGAGACGATCCGGCCCTTGTCCAGCATCACGCCGCCCGTGGTGACGGTCCCGGCCTCGGGGTCGATCAACCGGGCATTGCCAAGGTAGAGTGCCATTGCCGCTCCTGTCCGGGGGGCCCCAAGCGGGGCATCTGCCCGGGGGTCATAACGCGGGCGCGGCGCGGCTGGCAACCGTGCGCCGGTCAGGCACGGACGGCGGCAGCACCGTTCATGGCGGCCTGCGCATCGCGCATCAACGCAAAGACCCTGCGCGGGCTCTCGATCCTGCGAAAGCCGACCGGATGCACGGTGGTCCTCGGCCCGCGATAGCGGCGGCTGCTGCCGGTGCCGGTATAGCCCCCGGCTCGATGCACCACGCGCTCGGCGAACCACAGGTTGCCGATCTCGCCATCGTTCAGGATCAGCCGGGTATCGGGTTCGATCGGATAGCGCTCCAGCTTGCGGCCCCGCAGGGTGTCCGTGGCGATATAGGCGGTGCGGTCGCTGAGCGTGTACCAGGTCCGGCCGCGCAGATAGGCATCCCAGAACAGCCGTCCGACGACCATGTAGAGCCCGACCGCCACGAAGGGCAGGCCGAAGAGCGGGAAGAAGCGGAAGACGTCCGGGCCGGACATCCGGTGAAAGCCGCCGGTGATCGAGGCGGCGCCGAGAACCCAGAACACCGCGAATCCCGCGAAGAACAGGCCGAAGACGCTCTGCACCGACAGCAGATCGGTCCAGATCACGCCGCCGCGCGGGCGGCCCTGCCACAGAATGCGTTCGCCCGGGTCCAGGATATCGTCCCAGCCGCCGCGGTCATCGGTCATGCCGACCCTCCCCTGCTTTCGATCCCCGCATCACCTCCGGAACCTTGCCGCCATGATCGGCATCCCGGGGCCCGCTGTCACCTGACAACCACCGTCATCCGGCGGGTTTTCGGGCTAGGCTGGCTTGCGGGTCTCGGTCTTGGTGCCGCCCTTGCCGCGCGCCGCCCGCAATGCGGCGGCGGCAGCTTCGGCATCGGCCTGGCGCAACCCGGGAAATCCCAGCAGCCGACGCACCGGCGCCCGCATTCCCGGCACGTCGTTGCCGGTCCGGACCAGGGCGATGTTGTAGCCCCAGAGCGCCTGCCATCCCCGCTTGCCAAGGTCCTCTGCCCGGGGCTCGGCCTCTTCGCCCAGCGGATAGAAATGCGCCCCGCCCGGGGAACAGATCGCGGCAAAGCGGTCGGTGACGGCATAGCGGGTCTTGCGGCGCTGGCTCCGGTTCAGCATCGGAATACCGACAAGAAAGCCGAGGGCGACCAGCATCGGCAGGCTGCCGAAGACGATCGCCAGCCCCGTCGATCCGCCCAGTTCGGCCCGGTTGGCCCAGAGGATCGCCCAGACCCCCAGCCCGATCAGCAGCAGCGCCCAGCCGAAGCCCCGGACCACCCCGACCGCACGCGGCGCGGCGACGGACATGTCGGGGCGGCCATGCCAGAGGATCGTCTCGCCGGGGCGCAGGAGCCGGCCCCAGATGTCGGGAATTTCCGCGTCCGTCGTGACAGGCGCCTGTGGGTCGGTCATCTTCATTCTCCCGGTCGGGCCGAAGCCCGGCAGGAATCCGGAGCAGCGACGAATGGGAAATGTTTATCGCGTTATGCGCCGGACGCAACCGCTGCCGGTCTTCGCCACGGTGCCGGAGCCCCGCCGTGCGCCCCTTGCTAGACCATCACCCGGCGCGGCGTGTTCCGCGCCTTGAGGTTGCGGGCCAGCAGGTCCATCGCGGCCATACGCACCGCCACACCCATCTCGACCTGTTCCTGAATGACGCTGCGGTTGATGTCGTCGGCGATGGTGCCGTCGATCTCGACCCCGCGATTCATCGGCCCCGGGTGCATGACGATGGCGTCGTCCCTGGCCTTGGCCAGCTTTTCGGCATCCAGCCCGAACCGGTGGAAATACTCGCGTTCCGACGGGATGAAGCCGCCGTCCATCCGCTCTTTCTGGAGCCGCAACATCATCACCACATCGGCGCCGGCCAGCCCTTCCGCCATGTCGTCAAAGACCTCGACGCCCCAATCGACGGCGCCGGGCGGCAACAGCGTCGGCGGGCCGATCAGGCGGACCCGGTTCTCCATTTTGCCGAGCAGATGGATGTTCGACCGCGCCACCCGGCTGTGCGCGATATCGCCGCATATTGCCACCGTCAGCCGGTGCAGCCGGCCCTTGGCGCGGCGGATCGTCAGCGCGTCGAGCAGAGCCTGGGTCGGATGCTCGTGCCGTCCGTCGCCGGCGTTCAGCACGGCGCAATTGACCTTGGAGGCCAGCAGGTTCACCGCCCCGGACGAGCCATGCCGCACCACCAGAAGGTCCGGCCGCATCGCGTTCAGCGTCAGGGCGGTGTCGATCAGCGTCTCGCCCTTCTTCACGCTGCTGGTGGCCACGCCCATGTTCATCACATCGGCGCCCAGCCGCTTGCCCGCCAGTTCGAAACTGGCCTGGGTGCGGGTCGAGTTCTCGAAGAACATGTTGATCTGGGTCAGCCCGGCCAGGACCGGATCGGGGCGCTGGCCGCTGCGGTTCTGCTCGGCATAGCGGTCGGCGAGGTCGAGTAGGCTGCGAATCTCATCCGGATGAAGCGGTTCGATTCCCAGAAGATGGTCCTGACCGAAGATCATGGGCGCTTGTCCTTTTGGGCGTTATAGGAAGCGCGGCCCGGTGCGGCAACAACCAACACGGGCGGCCTTGTTCCCGGGCGGTGACCCGACCCCAGGGATCGAGATTTCGCACCGCTGCGCGCCGGTTCGCCAAAGCCGTTTACCTTGCCGGGCCGCCGCCGTAGGTTTGCGCCATGCTGGACTCGCCCGACGATCAGGAGTTTCACGCCTTGAAGGCGGCGCTTGACTGGCAGGTCGAGATGGGCGCCACCGATGCCATCTCCGACGCGCCGATCGACCGCTATGCAGCCCCGCCGCCGCCCCCCAAGCCGCAACCTGCCGCCGCGCCGGCCGGCCGGATGCCCCCGGCCCCCGGACCCGACCCGGTGGCCGAAGCGCGGGCCGCCGCCGAGGCCGCCACCACGCTCGACGCGCTGCGTGCCGCCATGGCCGCCTATGACCATTGCGAATTGAAACGCGGCGCCCGGCAGCTTGTCTTTGCCGATGGCAACCCTTCCGCCCGCGTGATGATCGTCGGCGAAGCGCCGGGGCGCGAGGAGGACCGCGCCGGCCGCCCCTTCGTCGGTCAGGCGGGGCAGCTGCTGGACCGGATGCTGGCCGCCATCAATCTGGCGCGAACCAGCGAAGACCCGGCCGGCGCGGTCTATATCACCAATGTCCTGCCCTGGCGCCCGCCAGAGAACCGCGACCCCTCGCCCGAGGAAATCGCCATGCTGAAACCGTTCCTGGAACGGCATGTGGCGCTGGTGAACCCCGAGCTTCTGGTGGTGATGGGCAACCATGCCTGCATGGCGCTGCTGGGCAAACGCGGCATCACCCGGCTGCGCGGACAATGGGACGAAGCCCTGGGCCGCCCGGCGCTGCCGATGTTCCACCCCGCCTATCTGCTGCGCTCACCGCATGAGAAGCGCGCCACCTGGGCGGATCTTCTGGCGCTTCAGGCGCGGTTGCGACAGTCATAGGGGGCCGGCATGGCGATCGACGACAGCAAGGCGTTCATCCCGGTCCGCATCGCGGTGCTGACCGTCTCGGACACGCGCAGCCTCGACGAGGACCGCTCGGGGCAGGTGCTCGTGGACCGGATCGCCGAGGCCGGGCACCACCTTGCCGCGCGCGAGATCGTCCGCGACGAGCGTGACCAGATCGCGGCCAGGCTGCGGGAATGGATCGCCGATCCCGGGATCGACGTGGTCCTGTCCACCGGCGGCACCGGGCTGACCGGGCGCGACGTGACGGTCGAGGCGCATCGCGATGTCTACGAGAAGGAGATCGACGCCTTCGGCACCGTCTTCACCATCGTCTCGATGCAGAAGATCGGCACATCGGCGGTGCAGAGCCGCGCCACCGGCGGCGTGGCGGGCGGCACCTATCTCTTTGCCCTGCCCGGCAGCCCCGGCGCCTGCCGCGACGCCTGGGACGAGATACTGAAGGCCCAGTTCGACTATCGCCACCGGCCCTGCAATTTCGTCGAGATCATGCCGCGTCTCGACGAGCATCTGCGGCGCAAGAAGGGCTGATTTTCGGGCAAAACCGGCCCAGACCCGAAAAAATTGGCCCGACCCGCAAGATTCCGCGACGGAATCCGCCGGTTCGGGCGTAACACCCTTGTTGATTGGAATTGTGTGGGTCTGAGGCTAATCTCTCACCCCGGGCGTGCGCCCTTCCGCGGCGCCATCTGATGAAAGGTCGCGCAGCGCATGCGGTTTCTTCGGCGCAGTCTGGTCGGGCTGTTTCTCATGTCCCTGACATTGGCGGTGCTGGCCCTGGCGGGTCAGACGCTCTGGTCGTCGATCCAGGCCCGGCTGTCGGACGAACCGCCGGCCCGCCGCGCTGCCGAACGGGTCTATGCCGTCAATGTGGTCACGGTCGAGCCGCAGGAGATCACCCCGGTGCTCTCGGTGTTCGGTGAAATCCGTTCGCGGCGCACACTCGAGATACGGGCCACCGCGCCGGGGCGGGTGGTCTGGCTGGCCGATGCCTTCGAGGAAGGCGGCGAAGTGACCGAGGGCGAGACCCTGGTGCGGATCGACCCCGCCGACGCCGCCTCGGCGCTGCGGGTGGCGGAAAGCGACATGGACGAGGCCGAAGCGGAACTGGCGCAGGCGACCAAGGCCATCGAACTGGCACGCGACGATCTGGCGGCGGCGGAAAGCCAGGCCGCCCTGCGCGAGCAGGCGCTGGCCCGCCAGAAGGACGCCAAGAACCGCGGCATCGCCACCGATACCTCGGTCGAGGATGCCGAACTGGTCGCCGCCTCGTCGCGGCAGGCGGTCCTGTCGAAACGCTCGGCGCTGGCCCAGGCCGAGGCGCGGGAGGCACTGGCCAGAACCCGGCTGAGCCGGCAGGAGATCATCGTGGCCGAGGCCGAGCGTGCGCTGGCGGATACCGAGATCAAGGCCCCGTTCTCGGGGACGCTCTCGGGCGTCACGCTGGTGACCGGGCGGCTGGTCGCCAACAACGAGAACCTGGCCCAGCTGATCGACCCGAATGCGCTGGAAGTGGTGTTCCGGCTTTCGGCTTCGGAATACGCGCGACTGCTGGACGCGCAGGGCAGGCTGATCCCGGCGCGGGTGCAGGTGGGGCTGGACGTGGCGGGGATCGACCTCACCGCCGAGGGCGCGATCGAGCGCGAGAGCGCGGAGGTGGGCACCGGCCAGACCGGGCGGCAGATCTTCGCCCGGCTCGATCGTCCGCGCGGGCTGCGTCCCGGCGATTTCGTCTCGGTCCGGATCCGCGAATTGCCGCTGGAGAATGTGGCGTTGCTGCCCTCGACCGCCGTCGGCGCCGATCAGACCGTGCTGGTGGTCGGGGACGGGGACCGGCTGGAGCGGGTGACGGTCGAGACCCTGCGGCGGCAGGGGGATTCGGTGATCGTCCGCGCCGGTGCGCTGGCCGGCCGCGACGTGGTCGAGGAACAGACCCCGCTGCTGGGTGCAGGCATCCGGGTCCGTCCGATCCATCCCGGCGCCGAAGCCGCCGCGGGCGATGCCACGGCGCCGGCCCGTCCGGGCCCCGAGGCGGCAGGTGCCGAGACCGAGATGGTCGAGCTGACCGACGAACGCCGGGCCAGGCTGGTCGCCTATGTCGAAGGCAACACCCGCCTGCCCGCCGAAGCCAAGCAAAGGGTGCTGGCGCAGTTGCAGGGCGACAGGGTCCCCGCCGATGTGGTGGCGCGCCTCGAACAGCGGATGGGCGGCTAGGCGATGGCGATGCGCGCGCCGAGCCGAGGCGTCACCGGGATCCTCAGCTATTTCACCCGGCACCGCACCGCCGCCAACCTGCTGCTGGTGCTGATGCTGGCCGCCGGCCTGGCGGCGTTGCCGCGGATGCGGGCGCAGTTCTTTCCCGATGTCGTCATCAACGAGATCACCGTCTCGGTGGCCTGGTCGGGCGCCGGGGCCGAGGATGTCGACAGCGCCATCATCTCGGTCCTCGAACCGGCGCTGCAGGCCGTCGAGGGCGTGACGGCCTCGGAGGCGCGGGCGACCGAGGGGTCGGCCCGGCTGACGCTGGAATTCGAGCCGGGCTGGGACATGTCCCGCGCCTCGGACGATGTGCAGGCCGCCGTCGACGCGGTGAGCAATCTGCCGGACGGCGCCGAGGATCCCGAGGTCCGGCGCGGCAACTGGCGCGACCGGGTGACCGACGTGGTGGTGACCGGCCCGGTCGATACCGCCCAGCTCGGCCGCTATGCCGATGAGCTGGTCGCGCGGCTGTTCACCCGTGGCGTCACCCGGACAACGATCTCCGGCATCGCGGCACCGGAAACCGTGGTCGAGGTGCCCTCGGCCTCGCTGATCCGCCATGACGTGACCTTGACCGAGATCGCCGATGCCATCGGTGCCGAGGCCGCCGCCAGCCCGGCCGGCAATGTCGGCAGCGCCAACAGCCGGATCCGGACCGGGGTCGCCAAACGCTCGAAGGAAGAGATCGAGCGCATTCCGCTGCGCTTCAACCCCGACGGCTCGACCCTGACCATCGGCGATGTGGCAACGGTGAAGGTCGGCACGGTGGATCGCGATTCGGCCTATTTCGTCGGTGACAATCCCGCGATCACGGTGCGGGTGGACCGCAGCGACGAAGGCGACGCCATCGAGTTGCAGAAGATCGTCGAAGAGGTCGCCGCCGACCTGCAGACGACCCTGCCGCAGGGCGTGACGCTGGACCTGATCCGGACCCGTGCCGCCGAGATCACCGGCCGGCTCGACATCCTGATCCAGAACGGCCTGCAGGGGCTGGCGCTGGTGGTGGTGCTGCTGTTCCTGTTCCTGAACGCCCGGACCGCCTTCTGGGTGGCGATGGGCATCCCGGTCTCGATGACCGCCACCATCGCGCTGATGTACGGTTTCGGCATCTCGCTCAACATGATCTCGCTCTTCGCGCTGATCATCACCACCGGGATCATCGTCGACGACGCGATCGTGGTCGGCGAACATGCCGATTTCCGGGCCCGGAAACGCAAGGAACACCCGACCGAGGCCGCCGAGAATGCCGCCATGCGGATGGCGGCGCCGGTCTTTTCCTCGACCACCACCACGGTCATCGCCTTTCTGGGGCTGGTGGCGATCGGTGGCCGGTTCGGCTCGATCCTGTTCGACATTCCGTTCACCGTCTCGGCGGTGCTGCTGGCCTCGCTGATCGAGTGTTTCCTGATCCTGCCGCATCACATGGCCCATGCGCTGGCCCATATCGGCGAACGGCGCTGGTACGATTGGCCCTCGCGCACCTTCAACCGGGGCTTCGACTGGGTCCGCAACCGGATCGCCCGGCCGCTGATCACGCTGGTGATCTGGGCCCGCTACCCCGTCCTGGCGGGGGCCGTGCTCTTCCTGGCCTTCGAAGCCGCGATCTTTGTCCGGGGCGACCTGCAATGGCGGTTCTTCAACTCGCCCGAGCAGCCGACGATCTCGGGCAACATCGCCATGCTGCCCACGGCGACACGGGAGGACACGCTGGCCCAGTTGCGGGAACTGCAGCGCGCGACCGATGCCATCGGGGCGAAATACGAGGCCGAGTACGGGGTCAACCCGCTGTCCTATGTCATGACCCAGATCGGCGGCAACTCGGGCCGGGGTCTGTCCGGAGCCGAGACCAAGGAAGACTACCAGCTCGGCGCCATCTCGATCGAGCTGATCGACCCCGACCTGCGGCCCTATTCCTCGTTCCAGCTGGTCGCCGATCTGCAGAAGGAGGTCCGCACCCTGCCGCTGGCCGAAACGATCTCGTTCCGGGGCTGGCGCCAGGGGCCGGGCGGCGACTCGATCTCGATCGACCTCTACGGCGCCGATGCCGAACGGCTGAAGGATGCCGCCGAGGCGCTGAAGACCGCGCTGGCGACCTTCCCCGAAGTCTCGGCGCTGGAGGACAGCTTGGCCTATGACAAGGACGAGCTGATCCTGGAACTGACCCCGCAGGGCCATGCCCTGGGCTTCACCATCGATGCCCTGGGCCGCGAGTTGCGGAACCGGCTGAACGGGATCGAGGCGGCAGCCTACCCGGACGGCACCCGCTCGGCCACGATCCGGGTGGAACTGCCCGAATCGGAACTGACCGCCGATTTCCTCGACAAGATCCGGTTGCGCTCGGCCTCGGGCGACTACGTCGCCCTCGGCGATATCGTCACCGTCACCCGGCGTTCGGGATTTTCGACCATCCGGCGCGAGAACGGGCTGCGGCTGGTCACCGTCTCGGGCGACCTCAGCGAGGACGATCCGGCGCGCGCCACCGAGGTGCAGCAGGCGATCGTCGAGACGATCCTGCCGAAGCTGGAAGAGGAATACGGCGTGCAGAGCCAGCTCGGCGGGCTGAGCCAGCAGGAGAACCAGTTCCTCTCGGATGCGATCTTCGGTTTCGTCTCGGCGCTGACCGGGATCTATCTGGTGCTGGCCTGGGTCTTCGCCTCCTGGACCCGGCCGGTCGTGGTGATGGCGATCATCCCCTTCGGGCTGATCGGCACGATCTACGGCCATGTGCTCTGGCAGGTGCCGCTGTCGATGTATTCGGTGGTGGGGATGATCGGCATGACCGGGATCATCATCAACGACTCCATCGTCCTGGTCTCGACCGTGGACGAATATGCCGAGAAACGCGGCTTGTTCCCGGCGATCGTCGATGCGGTGGCCGACCGGCTGCGACCGGTCCTGCTGACCACGCTGACCACGGTGCTGGGGCTGGCGCCGCTGCTCTATGAAAGCTCGGCTCAGGCGCAGTTCCTGAAACCGACGGTCATCACCCTGGTCTACGGGCTGGGTTTCGGCATGGCGCTGGTGCTGCTGGTGGTGCCCGCGATGCTGGCGATGCAGACCGACATCGGGCGCCAGATCTCTGCGGCGCAACACGCGCTGCGGGCCGGCCGCCGCGCCCTGCCGGTGGCGCTGCCCTCGCTGATCTATGCGGCGGCGATCGCGGCCTGGTTCGCGGCGACACTCGGATCGGTTCTGGTGACCGGCGAGATGGCCGGCCCGCTGGCCGGGCTCGGCAGCGGCCGGGCGCTGGCTGCCGGTCTCTTCATCGCCGGCTCGGCGGCAATGGCACTGGCGATCTGGATTCTGGCGGCGGTGACAGTCGGTTTCCAGCGGCTGCGCCGGTCCTGAGCGCGGGCGCCTCTGGAGGGAGTACTTGCCCGGCAGCGCGCATCTTCGGGTCGGCAATGTTTTTGGGGGGAGTGGGCCGCGATGCGGCAAGAGCCCACCCTGCCCCTGCGCCGCTGCGCCCACTGGTTCCGCCGGGCGCTGCATGCTAGGGGCCGGAAATGCTCGCGGTCTTTCTCAAAACCCTGCCGTTCTTCCTGATCATCGGCCTTGGCTGGGCGGCCGGGCGGCGGCGTTTCTTCACCGAGGAAGCCACCGCCTATCTCACCCGCTTCGTCTTCTATTTCGCGCTTTCGGCGATGCTGTTCCGGTTTTCGGCCAATCTCTCGCTGGGCGATGTGCTGGACTGGTCGCTGATCGGCGCCTATCTGACCGCCACGCTGACGGTCTATGTCTTCGCCACCCTGGTCGCGCTGGCCCGCAAGGTTCCGGCGGCCGAGGCCGCCTTCGAGGCGCAATGCGCCGTCATCGGCAACATCGGTTTTCTCGGCCTGCCGATGCTGGGGCTGCTGATGGGAGAGCGGGCAATCATCGGGATCATGCAGATGCTGGCGGTCGATCTGATCTTCTTCTCCTCGCTGATCGTCATCATCATCACCGCCACCCGCGAGGGCCGGATCACCGCCCGGACCTTGGGCAATGTCCTGATGGGACTGGTCGAGAATCCGATGATCGTCGCCATCGTGCTGGGCCTGGCCTGGTCCGGGCTCGGCATCCCCGTGCCGACGCCGATGGAGGAATTCCTGACCCTGCTCGGCGCCGCCGCGACTCCCGGCGCGCTGTTCGCCATCGGCGCTTCGCTGGCCACGAAATCGGCGGTGCGGCTGGAGGTGGCGGGCTGGATCAGCTTTCTCAAGCTGGTGGTGCATCCCGGCGCGGTCGCCATTGCCGCGCTCTGGCTGTTCGACGTGCCGCGCCAGATGGCGGCGGTGATGATCGCCGCCGCCTCTCTGCCAGTTGCGGGCAATGTCTATATCCTTGCCGCGCATTACGGGGTCGCGCCGCAAAGGGTCTCGGCCTCGATCCTGATCTCCACCGCGCTCAGCGTCGTCACGGTGTCGCTGGTGCTCAGCTGGGTGCTGCTCTGGTGATCTGGGTCGATGCCGATGCCTGCCCGGTGAAGGCCGAGGTCGAGACGGTCGCGACGCGGCTGCGTCAGCCCTGCCGCATGGTCTCGAACGGCGGTATCCGGCCAAGCGCCAACCCGCTGGTCGAGATGGTCTATGTCGCCGCCGGGCCGGACGAGGCCGACAAGCATATCGCCGAGGCCTGCGGGCCGGGCGACGTGGTGATCACCACCGACATCCCGCTGGCGGCGAAATGCGTGGCGGCGGGGGCGCGGGTGCTGAAACCGAACGGAGAACCCCTGACCCGGGCCAATATCGGCAATGTGCTGGCGACCCGCGATCTGATGGCCGACCTGCGCGCCGCCGATCCGTTTCGCCAGGGCGGGGGCCGGACCTTTACAAAGGCCGACCGCTCCCGTTTTCTGGACGCATTGGACCGGGCCGTCCGGGCCGCAGAGCAGGACAGCCAGGATGACAATTGACGCAGTGGTTTTCGACATCGGCAACGTGCTGATCGAGTGGATGCCGGAGAAATACTACGATCGGGTCTATGGTCCCGAACGCCGGGAAAAGCTGTTTTCCGATGTCGATCTGCACGGGATGAACATGCTGGTGGACCTGGGGCATGACTTCAAGGACACGATCTATGGCTGGGCCGGCACCAATCCCGAATACGCGCAGGAAATCACCGACTGGCATGACAACTGGCTGGAACTGGCGCAGCCGGTGATCCACCACTCGGTGCGGCTGATGCGGGCCCTGCAGCGCAAGGGGGTCCCGGTCTTCGCGCTGAGCAATTTCGGCGTCGGCAGCTTTGAACTGGCCTGCACCCGCTACGAGTTCCTGACCGAGTTCGACCGGACCTATATCTCGGGGCGGCTGAAACTGGCCAAGCCGGATCCGGCGATCTATGCCCATGTCGAGGCCGATTGCGGGATCGCGCCCGAACGGCTTCTGTTCACCGACGACCGGCCCCAGAACACCGCCGCCGCCGAGGCGCGCGGCTGGAAGACGCATGTCTTCACCGAACCCGACGCCTGGGCGGAGCGGCTGGTGTCCGAAGGGCTTCTGACAGCGGGAGAGGCAGAATGACCCCGACCTTCATCCCCTTTGCCGAGGGCGAGGCGCGGCTCGACTGGCTGCGGTTGACCGAAGCACTGGAGTCAGGGCATCGCCTGCCCCGGGCCGAGATCGGCGACACCTTTCTCTACCGCGGCAAGGATACCCTGCTGTCGCGCTCGGCCTGGATCGACGGGCTGGGACTGGCGGTGAAATCGGCGACGATCTTTCCCGGCAATCCGGCTGCGGGCAAGCCGACGGTGAATGGCGGGCTGTGTCTGTATTCCGATACCGACGGGATGCTGGAAGCGGTGGTCGATTTCCACCTGGTGACCAAGTGGAAAACGGCGGGTGACAGCCTGCTGGCAGCGCGGAAACTGGCCCGGCCGGACAGCCGCAAGGTGCTGATCGTCGGGGCCGGAACGGTGGCGACCTCGCTGCTGGCGGCCTATGGCGCGGCCTTTCCGCAGGCAGAGTTCACGGTCTGGAACCGCAGCCCGGCCGGGGCCCGGACGCTGGCCGCCGCGCATCCGGGCGTCACGGTGGCGGCGGACCTGGAAGCGGCGGTGAAGGCGGCGGACATCATCGCCTCGGCGACGATGGCGACCGAGCCGCTGATCCGCGGCGACTGGCTGCAACCGGGCCAGCATGTCGATCTGATCGGCGCCTATCGGCCCGACATGCGCGAGACCGACAACCGGGCCCTGCAGCGGGCGCGGGTCTTTGTCGACAACCGCGCCACGGTGCTGGACCACATCGGAGAGCTGAAGATCCCGCTGGCCGAGGGCGCCTTTGCCCGCGAGGACGTGGTGGCCGACTATTACGACCTGCCCTCGGGCAGGTTCCGGCGGGAAAGCGACGACGAGATCACCCTGTTCAAGAACGGCGGCGGCGCGCATCTGGACCTGATGACGGCGCGGCATATCCTCGACGCATGGAACGCCGGATGATATCCGAGGCCGAGATCGCACGGTTTCAGGAGGATGGCTGCCTCGTGATCCGCGGTCTCTTTGCCGACTGGGTCGATGTCATGGCCGCCGGCGTGGCCCGCAACATGGCCGACCCCGGCCCCTATGCCAGCGAGAATGCCGTCACCGAGGGGCGCTTCTTCGACGATTACTGCAACTGGCAGCGGATCCCCGAGTTCGAGCGTGTGGTGCATGACAGCCCGGCCCCGGATCTGGCGGCGCGGGTCATGCGGTCAGAGAGGGTGCAGTTCTTCCATGATCATGTCCTGGTCAAGGAGCCCGGCACGCCGAAGCCGACCCCATGGCATGCCGACGCGCCCTATTACTTTGTCGAGGGGCAACAGACGGTGTCGCTCTGGCTGCCGCTCGACCCGGTGCGCGAGGCCAGCCTGCGGATGATCGCCGGCTCGCATCGCTGGGACCGGATGGTCCGGCCGGTGAAATGGGCGGCGGGCGAGGATTTCTACGCGGGCGGCGACTGGATGCCGGTGCCCGACCCGGATGCCGACCCGGGCCGCAACCGGGTTCTGGAATGGCCGATGGAGCCGGGCGATGCGGTTCTCTTCGACTTTCGCACCGTGCATGGCGCACGCGGCAACATGGCGACCAGCCGGCGCCGGGCCCTGTCGCTGCGCTTCGTCGGCGACGATGCCCGCTATGTCGAGCGGCCCGGCCGGACCTCGCCACCCTTTCCGGGGCACGGGATGCAGCCCGGCCAGCGGCTGCGCGAGGATTGGTTTCCGGTGATCCGGGGCGGCTGATGGGCTGGGTGGTCCTCCTTGCCCTTGTTGTGCTGGCCGGGGCGCTGCCGATCCTGGCCGAACGACGCCGAAACCCGATCACCGAGACCCAGCGGCGCACCGCGCCGGGCGGCTTTGCCGATCTGACCGGCGGGCTGACCCATTACCGCTGGTTCGGCCCCGAGGGCGGGCCGGTCATGGTGCTGGTGCACGGGGTGAGCAGTTCGGCCTATGTCTGGGAGGGACTCGTGCCGCGGCTGATCGCAAAGGGTGCTCGTGTGCTGGTCTATGATCTCTACGGCCGCGGCCTCTCGGACCGCCCGGCAACGGCCCAGACCCGGTCCTTCTTCGTCCGCCAGCTGCGCGAGTTGCTGCAGGATCAGGGGGTCGAGGACGGCTTCACCCTGATCGGCTATTCGATGGGCGGCGCCATCGCCACGGTTTTTGCCGCCGAAGAGGCCGAGCGGATCGACAAGCTGATCCTGATCGCGCCCGCCGGGTTGATCCAGCGCCGGGCGCCCTTTGTCGATTTCTGCCGCAGGGTGCCCTATCTGGGCGACTGGCTGTTCGGCCTTTTCGGCGGCATCGCCCTGCGCCGGGGACTGGACCCGGATGCCCCTTCGACGGTGCCGACCATCGCTGCCCGGCAGGCCGCCGAGACCCGCACCCAGGGTTATCTCCGCTCGGTCCTGTCCTCGCAGCGCTATTTCCTGGCCGAACCGCTGGCCGACGACCTGGCCGAGGTGAGGCGGATGCAGGTGCCGACCCTGGCGATCTGGGGCACGGCGGACCGGGTGATCCCGCTGCGGGCCATGGGCGAACTGGCCCGGGCCAACCGCGAGGCAAGACAGGCCGAGGTGGCGGGGGCCGGGCATGGTCTGGTCCACAGCCACCCCGAAGAGGTGAACCGGGCGATCCAGACCTTCCTGCGCGAGATCGACGGCCCTCCGATCTGACCGCTGTCCTCAGGTCGCGGCGGCAAGGTTCTTGCGCTTGCCCAGCGGGATCTCCTTGATCGGCAGGTGCAGCACCGCCGACAGCGCCCCGACTCCGACGCCGATCCACCAGACCAGCGTGTAGTCGCCGTAGATGTCATAGAACTTGCCGCCCAGCCAGGCGCCCAGAAAGCTGCCCAGCTGGTGGCTGAAGAACACGATGCCGTAGAGCGTGCCCATGTAGCGCAGCCCGTAGATATGCGCGACCAGGCCCGAGGTCAGCGGCACCGTCGCCAGCCAGAGCGACCCCATGCCGACCGAGAACAGGATCACCGAAGCGGGCGTGATCGGCAGCATGATGAAGGCGGCACCGATGAGCGTGCGCAGCGCGTAGATGCCCGCCAGAAGGTATTTGCGCGAATAGTACTTGCCCAGCCAGCCCGCGGTCAGCGTGCCGACGATATTGGCCATCCCGATGAAGGACAGCGACACGGCCCCCAGGATCGCGGTCGAACCGATGCCCATCGCGGCCAGGGTTCCGGTCGGGTCGATGGCGCCGCAAAGCTGGGTGACGAGCGCCGGAAAATGCGCGGTGATGAACGAAAGCTGATAGCCGCAGGAGAAGAAGCCCAGGAAGATCAGCGTGAAGGTCGGATCGCGGGCGGCCTTGCCGAGGATCTGGCCCAGGCTGTCCTCGAGCTCGGTCCGGGTCGCCATGCGCTCGGTCTTCATCATCGGCAGCACCGCCAGCACCGCGATGATGGACAGGGCGAAGACCACGAAGACCGTCTGCCAGGGCATGACCTGCAGCAAACCGGCGGCGACGGGCGCGCCGATCACCTGCCCGCCCGAGCCGGCGGCGGTGACAATGGCCAGCGCCATCGAGCGGTTCTCGTCCGAGGCCGCCCGGCCGACCACCGCCAGCACCACGCCAAAGCCCGTGCCGGCGATGCCGAAGCCGATCAGGACGTTGTAGAACTGATGCGCCTCGGGGCTGGTGGCGCCGGCCGACAGCAGCAGACCCGCGGCATAGAACAGCGCCCCCAGGATGATCGCCTTGCGATCACCGATCTTCTCGGCCAGCGCGCCGAAGATCGGCTGACCGACTCCCCAGGCCAGGTTCTGGATCGCAATGGCCAGGGAAAACTCGGCGCGGGGCCAGTCGAACTCGCTGGCAATCGGTATCTGGAACACCCCGAACGAGGCCCGGATGGCGAAGTTGATCAGGATCACGATGCAGCCGCCGACAAGGACGGGGGTGATCAGGCGACGGCTGTCGGTCATGGCTGAACTCGCGCGGGAACAGGGAGCAGCAGCTTCCGGCAGATCGGCGGCGGCGTCAAATCGCGGTTGGTGCAGCGGCCGATCAGCCGACGTGATGGGAGAGGCCCGAAAGCGATGCCCGGCCTCGGACCGGCATGGCCTGGCTGGTCCGGCCCCGAGCTGCGCCCCCGGCCGCAGGGCCGGGCGGTTTCATCGGCTTTCCTCTCCGCCTCCGGCCTTGTATCTGGGGCCATGACCGTTGATCTGAGCGCCCGTTACGACAGTCTTGCAGCCCGCGGTGAGCTGGTGCCCGATCCGGCGCAGCGGGCCGTGCTGCCGCTGTTCCAGACCATCCTCGACTGGGCCGCGGTGCCCGAGAAGAAGGGCCTTGCCGGCCTGTTCTCCAAGGCCCCGCCACCGCCCAAGGGTCTCTATCTCTGGGGCGGCGTCGGGCGCGGCAAGTCGATGCTGATGGATCTCTTCGTCGAGGCCGCCGAATGCACCAAGCGCCGGGTGCATTTCCACGGCTTCATGCAGGAAGTGCAGGCCGGCCTGCATGCGGCACGCAAGAGCGGCGCCGACGATGCGCTGCGCCCGGTGGCCGAGGCGGTCGCGGCCGAGGTCCGGCTGCTGGCCTTCGACGAGATGCAGATCACCGACATCGCCGATGCGATGATCGTCGGACGGCTGTTCCAGATCCTGATGGAGGCCGGGGTGGTGATCGTCACCACTTCGAACAGGCCCCCCGACGATCTCTACAAGGACGGGCTGAACCGGGCGCTGTTCCTGCCGTTCATCGCGCTGCTGAAGCAGCGGATGGTGGTGCATCACCTGGCGCATGAGACCGACTATCGGCAGGACAGGCTGGCCGGAAGCCCGGCCTATTTCGTGCCCGCCGATGCCGCAGCGCGGGCCGAGATCGACCGGATCTGGACCGAGTTGACCGGCGGCGAAGGCGCGCCGCTGGTGCTGCGGGTCAAGGGCCGCGAGGTGCGGCTGCCCGAGGCGCGGGACGGGGTTGCCCGCGCCAGTTTCTGGGATCTCTGCGGCACCGCCCTGGGCCCGGCCGACTACCTGGCCGTGGCCGAAGCCGTGCGGGTACTGATCCTGGAGGACGTGCCGCAACTGTCGAGCGAGAACTTCAACCCGGCGCGACGCTTCGTGACCCTGATCGACGCGCTCTACGAAGCTCGGGTCCGGCTGATCGTCAGCGCCGCCGCCTGGCCGGAGAAACTCTACATCGAAGGTGAAGGCAGCTTCGAATTCGCCCGCACCGCCAGCCGCCTGCGCGAGATGATGTCGGCGGATTGGGCACAATAGTCCCGTTCCCGCCGCGAACCCGGACAATCCTCCCGCTTCTTCGCCGAATCCGGTCCGTTTTCGGACCGTTTTCCCGGGTGGCGCGAAGGCTTTCCCTGAATCGCATTCAATGGCGGCTTTGAGTCGCAGGGGCATTCCCCAAGGCCCGGCAGATGCCTATATTTCGCGTCGGAAAGATTTTTCAGGAGAGAGCCATGGGCCTGCGTATCAACGACACCGTTCCCAATTTCACCGCCGAAACCAGCCAGGGGACGATCCAGTTCCACGACTGGATCGGAGACAGCTGGGCAATTCTCTTCAGCCACCCCAAGGACTTCACCCCGGTCTGCACCACCGAGTTCGGCGCCGTCGCGCAACTGGCCGACGAATGGGCCAAGCGGGGCACCAAGGTCATCGGCCTCTCGGTCGACGGTGTTGACGAGCACAAGGAATGGATCGGCGACATCGAAACCGTGGCCGGTGCCAAGGTCGGCTTCCCGATCATCGCCGACACCGACCTGAAGGTCTCGAAGGCCTTCGACATGCTGCCCGCCGAAGCCTATCTTCCCGATGGCCGCACCCCGGCCGACAGCGCCACCGTTCGCGCGGTCTTCATCATCGGGCCGGACAAGAAGGTGAAGCTGATCATGGTCTACCCGATGTCGGTGGGCCGGAACTTCGCCGAAGTGGTGCGGGCGCTGGACGGTCTGCAGAAGACCTATGACGCGCCGCTGGCCACCCCGGCCAACTGGGAGGTCGGCCAGGACGTGATCGTCGCCACCTCGCTGAACGACGAGCAGGCCGAAGAGAAATACGGCAAGCTGGACAAGAAACTGAAGTATCTGCGCTTCGCCAAGGCGTAGGTTCTGGTTACCCCCGGCGCAGGACGCGCCGGGGGTTCTTCGTTCCGGACCGGACCAGAAAGGGCGCAGCGCATGAAGATCATCCCCAACGGCAGCCGCCCCTCGGCCAGTGCGCCGGCGCATTACTTCACCGGCGCGGTGCGGTTCGACCCGGTGATCGCTGCGCCCGATCCGGCGCGGCACCAGGCCCTGCTGGTGACGTTCGAACCCGGCGCCCGAACCCATTGGCATACCCATCCGCTGGGCCAGACGCTGCGCATCCTGTCGGGGGTCGGCCGGGTGCAGGTGCGCGGCGAGGCCGTACGGCAGGTCGGCCCCGGCGACACCATCTGGTTCCCGCCCGGCGAAGAGCATTGGCACGGCGCAGCGCCCGATTGTGCGATGGTGCATCTGGCCATCCAGGAGGCGCTGGACGGCGAAACGGCTGACTGGCTGGAGCCGGTCTCGGACAGCGACTACGGCGCGACGCCCTAGGACGGCCCGCGGGCGCGGCGACAGGGGCCGGGTGACAATCGCGTCACCCCGCCCCGCTAGAAGCGAAAGCCATCGTTACGCGGCAGATGATCGACCCGCGGTATCCCGATGTCGCGCCGCAGGTGATCGCTCAGCCGCCTTGCATCATGCGCCCTCGTGCTGCCCGTCCCGCGCAGCAAGGCCCGCAGCGCCGCGACCAGCACCTTCCAGGCCCCGTGTTCGGCGATCGCCTGTTCCAGATTGATCGGCAGATGCCCAGCACCCGCCCGTGTCGGCATATGTGTCATGATCCCAAACCGGACGCCTTTCGGCGCACAGCTTCCCTAGGTGAAATGACGGGTCCGAAACCGGCAGACAGCCAGAGGCCGGGCCCGCGAAATGTCTTGAGTCAGAAGGGGTTGGGCGCCGTTTTGTCGGCAGGCCCGAAACCGGTCAGCGTCGCGAGAGACGCGGCCCGAAGGCGCTGAGACCGGGCGCTCCGCCATGCAGGGGGGCGGCGGTGCAGGTGATCGCGAATGCAGTCATGAAGCGCCCTCCTTTGCTATGGGTGCGATTGGTGTCCGCGATGTGCACCGGCAACCCGGCCCAAGGCAAGCCCGGGTTGTGACCGGTTGCCGCAGCGACACGCGACATGGTATTTTTGCAACAGGCGCCGCGCCGACCGCGGCAGGTCGCGCGGGGCCGGGCTGTAGCCGCCCGGCCCCGGATTGTCGTCCTCAATGCCCGAGGATCTGGCTCAGGAACAGCTTGGTCCGATCCGACTGCGGATTGTTGAAGAATTCCTGCGGCTCGTTCTGCTCGACGATCTGACCCTGGTCCATGAAGATCACCCGGTTCGCCACCGCCTGGGCAAAGCCCATCTCGTGGGTCACGCAGAGCATCGTCATGCCCTCTTCCGCCAGCTCGATCATCGTGTCGAGCACTTCCTTGATCATTTCGGGGTCCAGCGCCGATGTCGGCTCGTCGAAGAGCATGATCCTGGGCTTCATGCAAAGCGACCGCGCGATGGCGACGCGCTGCTGCTGTCCACCCGAAAGCTGACCGGGATACTTGTTGGCCTGCTCGGGGATCTTCACCTTGCGCAGGAAATGCATCGCGGTCTCTTCGGCTTCCCGCTTCGGCGTCTTGCGCACCCAGATCGGCGCCAGGGTGCAGTTCTCCAGGATCGTCAGATGCGGGAACAGGTTGAAGTGCTGGAAGCACATCCCGACCTCGGAGCGGATCTTGTCGATGTTCTTGAGATCCGAGGACAGTACCGTGCCGTCGACGGTGATCTCGCCCTGCTGATGCTCCTCCAGCGCGTTGATGCAGCGGATCAGCGTCGATTTGCCCGAGCCCGAAGGGCCGCAGATCACGATCCGCTCGCCGCGATAGACCGTCAGGTCGATGTCACGCAGGACGTGGAACGTTCCATACCACTTGTTCATGTTGGTGATCTGGATCGCGACCTCGTTCGAGACCTGCATCTGGCTGCGGTTCACTTCGCGTTCGATAGCTTCTGCCATTGTCAGCTCTCCTTAACGATGATCGGTGTGGAGCTTCTGCTCCAGCCATTTGGAATAACGCCCCATGGTGAAGCAGGTGATGAAGAACATCAGCCCCACGAAGATATAGAGCTCCCAGTAGATCCCGTGCCATTCCGAGTTGGCGCGGATCGAGTTGGTCAGGTTCAGGATGTCGAGGATGCCGATGAAGGTCACCAGCGTCGTATCCTTGAACAGGCCGATGAAGTTGTTGACGATCCCGGGGATCGAGATCTTCAGCGCTTGCGGCATGATCACCAGCCGCTGCGCCTGCCAGTAGTCGAGCCCGAGCGAATCGGCGCCCTCGTACTGGCCCTTCGGCAGCGCCGCCAGACCGCCGCGGATCGTCTCGGCCATATAGGCCGAGGCGAAGAGCGTCACCATGATGATCACCCGCAGGATGATGTCGAAGTTGGTCCCCGGCGGCAGGAAGTAGTTCAGCAGCAGCGAGGCGGTGAACAGCAGGGTGATCAGCGGCACGCCACGGATGAACTCGATGAAGCCCACGCAGAGCGTATGGACGATGAACAGGTTCGACTGCCGCCCGAGCGCCAGCACGACGCCCAGCGGCAGCGACAGGGCGATGCCCGCCACGCCGATGATGATCGAGACCATGAAGCCACCCAGATCGCGGGATTCGACCGCCTGGATGCCCCAGCCCTGGGTGGTGCCCAGGTGCAGGATCGCCGTGTTGAACACCGCCGTCAGGTCCGGCGCCACCGCCGCGCCCCATGCAAAGAAGATCGCCAGACCGGCAACCGCCTGCAGCACGGCCGGCTGACTGGCCAGGGCGTGGCGCATGACCAGCACTGCCAGCCAGCCGCCCAGGGCCAGCCAGATCAGCATCCACAGCGGCACGCCATCGTTGAGGATCGCCACCAGGTTGGGTCCGACCACGAGCCAGAAGATCACCGTCGCCAGGACCCCGGCGATGATCCCCGCCAGGGCGCCCAGGGCCGCATCGAACAGCTTGAAGCCGACATAGCCGACCCCGAAGCCGCCCAGGGCCGCCAGCGGCCCCCAGATGGTCCCGCCCCACACCAGCCAGACCAGCAGGAACGGGTAGATCGCCGAGAAGATCAGCATGAAGTTCCGGGTCAGGTCGAAGCGATAGACCGCGGCCGAGGCGGCGGCGAAGATCAGCATCAGGACGAAGGCGTTGCCCGACCCCAGGATGCCCCAGTAGGTGCCCCAGACCATCAGCCCCGACAGAACGAACAGCGTCAGCGCGACGATGCCGCGGGTCCGCGCCTGCCAGTCGGCGAACAGCACCGGCGCCAGGGCAACCGCCAGCAGCAGCAGGGTCATGTTCGCGCGCCAATAGAGCTCACGCGGGTAGAAACCATAGAGCAGCTGCTTCCAGCGCTCGGTGATGACCCCGAAACAGGCCCCGGTTTCGGCCCCGTGCTCCTTCAGGATTTCGCGGCACTCGTCCAGCGAGCTGGCCCGCCAGACCGAATTGGCGAACCAGGGGAACATCGCCCAGAGCAGCCATGCCACCACGGCCAGCGAGACCACGGTGAGGATGCCGTTCATCCAGGACGAGAACAGATTGTCCCGCAGCCAGCGCAGCACACCGCTCTCGCCCAGGGGCGGCTCGGCCTGCGGCAGCATCCTGTCGCGGACATAGGGGGTGGTTTGGGCTTGAAGATCGCTCATCTCAGCGCTCCTTCAGCTTGACGGAGCGGTTGTAGACATTCGCCACCGCCGAAATGATCAAGGACAACACCAGGTAGACCAGCATCATCAGAAGCATGCATTCGAGCTCGCGCCCGGTCTGGTTCAGCGTGATGCCGCCCAGGGTCGAGCGCAGGTCCATGTAGCTGACCGCCAGACCCAGAGACGTGTTCTTGGTCAGGTTCAGCCATTGCGAGATCAGAGGCGGAATGATGATCCGCAGCGCCTGCGGCAGGATCACCAGGTTCATCGTCCGGCCCGGCCGCAGACCCAGGGCATAGGCTGCCTCGGTCTGGCCGCGCGACACCGCCATGATCCCGGCGCGCACGTTCTCGGCGATGAAGGCGCCGGTATAGAGCGACAATGCCAGGGTCAGGGCGACGAAGGAATTCTCGATCTTGAACCCGCCCTGGAAGTTGAACCCTTTCAGCGCCGGGTAATCCAGCGAGATCGGCTGCCCCAGGACAAAGAAGGCCAGAACCGACGGCACGATCAGGGTCGCCAGCCCGATCCAGAACACCGGAAGGATGTCGCCGGTCGCCGCCTGCCGCTTGTGGGCATAGGAGCGGAACCAGATCAGCGCCGCGACCGACAGGATAAAGACGATCAGGACCCCCAGGGCCGGGGTCTCGAACACCAGCCGCGGGATGTAGGTGCCGCGATTGGTGAAGGCGACGGAATCGTTGAACAGCATCGAGGCGGTCGGATTCTCGCCCCGGAACTGGTTCGGCGAGGGCGTGGTGTTGGTCAGGATAGCGAACAGCGCGATGATCCAGAGCACCACCGGCACATTGCGCAGACCCTCGACATAGACGGCCATCAGGCGCGCCGTCAGCCAGTTCTTCGACAGCCGCAGCACACCGACCAGCACCCCGATAAGCGTCGCCAGGATACAGCCGCAGAAGGCGACCATCAGGGTATTGAGCAGACCGACCAGCGCCGCATCGAAATGCGTCGAGTTGCTGTCATAGGGGATCGCGGTCTGGTTGATGTCATAACCGGACCGGTTCCACAGGAATCCGAAGTTGAAATCCTTTCCCAGCGTCTCGAGGTTGACCTTGGTGTTGTAGACCAGCCAGCTCAGGATCAGCAGAAAGCCGATCAGCGCCGCGACCTGGATCGTCATCGACCGGTAGCGCCGGTCGTAGATCAACATCGAAAAGTGGAATGGTTCCGAGACGGGCTCGGTCATAGTCGCCATGTGTAGCTCCCCGTTGTCACCAGTGCTTTCCGATCGTCATTGCGGGTCTTTGCCCGCCCGGAGCCCGGTGTTGGTCGTCTGTCCGTCTTGTTCGCGCATGTCGCCGGCCGGGTGAACCGTTCGGCAGATGGAAGAAGGGCGCGGGAAATCCCGCGCCCTGCCTCGGTTCAGGTCTTACCGGAACGGCGGTGCATACTGCAGGCCGCCATCCTTCCATTGCGCGTTTAGGCCGCGCGCCAGACCGATCGGGGTGTTCTCGCCGATGTTCTTCTCGAAGATCTCACCATAGTTGCCGCCGGCCTTGATCGCCTGATAGGCCCAGTCCTTGCTGAGGCCGATCATCGCGCCATATTCGCCTTCGGTCCCCAGCAGACGGTTGATCTCGGGGTTGTTGGTCGGCGCCTTGGCCATCTCGTCGATATTGGCCGAGGTCACGCCCAGCTCTTCCGCGGCAACCAGCGCATAGTAGGTCCAGCGGACGATATCGCCCCAGGCGTTGTCGCCGTGGCGCACCGCCGGCCCGAGCGGCTCTTTCGAGATGATCTCGGGCAGGATCACGTGATCGCCCGGGTTCTCGAAGGTGGCGCGGGTCGCGGCCAGGCCGGACGCGTCGGTGGTGAACACGTCGCAGGCGCCGGCCAGATACTGCTGGGCCGCCATGGCGTCATTCTCGACCGGAACCGGCTCGTAGCTGATGTTGTTGACCCGGAAGAAGTCGGCCAGGTTCAACTCGGTCGTGGTGCCGGTCTGGATGCAGACAGTGGCGCCGTCCAGTTCCTTCGCCGAGGTCACGCCCAGCGACTTCGGCGCCATGAAGCCCTGACCGTCATAATAGTTGATCGCGACGAAATCGAGCTTGAGATCGGTATCGCGCGAGAAGGTCATGGTCGAGTTCCGGGCCAGCATGTCGACTTCGCCCGAGGCCAGCGCGGTAAAGCGGGTCTGACCGGTGGTGGGCGTGAATTCGACGGCATCCGGATCCGAGAAGATCGCGGCGGCCACGGCGCGGCAGATCGCAATGTCGAAACCGTGCCAGACGCCATTGGCATCCGGAGCGGCAAAACCGGTCAGGCCGGTGTTCACACCGCAGATCAGTTTCCCGCGGGCCTTGACGTCATCCAGCGTTGCTGCCGATGCTGCAGCGGCCGTCAGACCGGCGGCGGTTAGCGCGCCAAGAAATACGGTCTTCTTCATTTTTACCTCTTCCTGATTTTTCCGCCTGCAGGCAGGCACGTTTATTCCGGCCCTGTCCGGCCGGGGGCGATACTCTTGGGGTTTATCCCTCTCAAGTGGGCCGAGTTTGGTCGCAATCATCACCGCAGGTCAAGGGCGACATAAGGAATATCACTGAGTTACGCTGGCAGAGCCTCAAGCCGACGGCGCCGGAACGCCCGGCCCCGGACGGGCTTTCGCTCAGAGACGGCAGAGTCTCAGGAACTCCGCGGCGTCATGGAAGGCCTGCCGCCGGGACTCGGCCGCCGCTTCGGCCTCGGCATCGCTGCCCCAGAGCCGGGCCTGGAACTCTTCATCGACCCGCGACAGGCGCCAGGCCTGCTCGGGGTCGAGCACCGCGCCCGCCACCGACAACCCCAGAATCAGCGAGCCGGACAGCGCCACCAGATCGTGGAACGCCGTCAGTTCGAAGACGCTCAGCCGCGCCACTTCGGCGTCCAGCCGGGCCAGCGCCTCCGGGTCCTGCGCCACCGGCATCACCCCGGCGGTGACCCGCAACCGGGCGCCCAGCGTCTCGGCGGCCCAGTCCAGCGGCGCATCCCAGGCGCTCTGGGCATCGACCAGTTCCTGCGGATGGCTGGCGCGGTAGCACAGCAGATCGCTGCCGCCGTAGTCCGCCACGATCCGGACCACCTCGTCCAGCGAGGCGGCCACCTTGTCCAGCGCCGTATTGGCGGTGCGGGTATGCGGCATGGTCGCGGGGTCGAGCCGTTCGCCCTGCGCCTGCCATTCGGCGGCCACCGCCTCGGCCAGCGGAAGGTTCGGCAGAATCAGCGGCGCCTTGGAAGGGGTGCGCACCGGGCGGCTGTCGAGATGCACGGCAAAGCCCTGCGCCTCCGGCACCGCCTGCGCCTGGGTCCAGAACCGTTTCGGCAGCGTCCCGGTCATTGCGCCAGCTCCAGGATCAGCGCCTCGAGCCCGGCGAAATCCTCGGCCAGGTGGTCCGCCCCCGCCGCCTGCAGCCGGTCCGCCCCATGATAGCCCCAGGTCACGCCGATGGTCGCCATCCCGGCGGCCCGGCCCATGGCAATGTCGAATTCCGTATCGCCGATCATCGCCGCCCTGTCCGCCTCGGACCCGGTTTCGGCCAGCGCCGCCAGCAGCATGCCCGGATGCGGTTTTGACGGGTGGTCGTCGGCGCATTGCGCGGTGACGAAATGGCGTCGCAGGTCATGGGTGTCGAAGACCGAATCGAGTCCGCGCCGCGATTTTCCGGTGGCGGCGCCGATCAGCAGGTCCGGCATCGCGCCCAGGCGCTCCAGCCCCTCGGCCACGCCGGGATAGAGCGGCGCTCCGGCCTCGCCCATCCGGGTTCGGACCGCGCTGAAGGCATCCTTGTAGCCCGCGACCAGGGCCGCCCGGCTCGATTCGTCCAGATTCGGGTGCAGATGCGCGAAGGCTTCCGGCAGCGACAGGCCGACGATCTCCAGCACCCTCGCATGCGGCAGGCGTTCCAGCCCGGCCGCGTCATGGGCGTGATCCATCGCGGCGCCGATATGGTGCTGGCTGTCGACCAGGGTGCCATCGACATCGAAAACCGCCAGAAAGCTCATCACTGGTCCTCGAACGGATCGACGGGCACATCGAACTTCGACCAGCCCAGCGTCTTCCAGGTCCGCGCCATATGCTCGGGCAACTCGGCCGTGATCCGGACCTGCGCCCCGGTCATCGGGTGCTTGAAGCTCAGGCTCCGCGCGTGAAGATGCAGCTTGCGGCTGATCTCGCCGCCCATGCCCGCGCCCCAGCCATCTCCGAGGTTCTCCTGGCTGGTGCCGCCGTATTTTCCGTCACCGATGATCGGATGCCCGAGTTCGGCCATATGGACCCGCAACTGGTGGGTCCGCCCGGTCATCGGCACCATGGCCACCCAGCTGGCCCGGGTGCCCAGCTTGTCGAGCACCGCGTAATCGGTCGTCGCCCGCTTGGCGCCCTCGGTCTTGTCGATCTTGGCCGGATGGATCGCCCTCATCTTCTCGTCGCGCGGGTGCCCGCCCTTCACGAGACCATAGCGAATCGTGCCCATCGCCGGTTTTGGAACCCCCGCCACCGCCGCCCAGTAGATCTTGCGCATCGAGCGGTCACGAAACATCTCGTTCAGCTTGCGCGTCATCGAGGCGGTCCGGCCCAGCAGCAGCACCCCCGAGGTGTCCTTGTCGAGCCGGTGGATCAGCGAGGGCTTCTCGGGCTTGCCGAATTTCAGATGCGCGGCCAGACCGTCCACATGCCGCTCGCCCTGGCCCGAACCGCCCTGGCTGGGCAGGCCGGGAGGCTTGTTGATCGCGATGATGTAGTCGTCCTGATAGATCACCGCGTTCCGGATCATCTCGATGTCGCTGGCCAGCGCCGGGGCGACCCGCTCGGGCAGCGGCGGCTGATAGTCCGGCAGCGGCGGAATCCGGACCTGCTGCCCGGCCTCGATCCGGGTGGCGCCCCTGACCCTGCCGCCATCGACCCGGATTTCGCCCTTGCGGCACATCTTCTCGATCTGCACCTGGCTCATATGCGGGAACTGCTTGCGGAACCAGCGGTCGAGCCTCTGGTCGCCATCCTCCGGTCCCACGGTCAGGGTCTGAACCCGGCTCATGCCGTCAGGCTCCTCGCAAAGGTCAGGCCGGCCAGAAGCGCCGCCAGCGAGACGATCACCGAGGCCAGCACATAGGCCGCAGCCGGAACGCTGTCGCCGCGCTCCCACATCGTCACCGCATCCAGCGAGAAGGCCGAGAACGTGGTGAACCCGCCCAGCAGCCCGGTCATCAGCAGCGGCGCGAAACGGTTGGCCGACAGATGCCCGAGCGCCACCACCAGCACCCCCATCAGGAAGGAACCGACGACATTGACGATCAGCGTCGCCCAGGGGAAGCCCGGACCGAACAGGCGCAGCGCCGCCACCGCGGTCAGATACCGGGCCGAGGCGCCGATCGCGCCGCCGAGAGCAACTTGTCCAAGGGTCTGGATCATGGCGGCGTTCTTCCGGCGGCGGCGACGGAATGTCAATCGGCGTGGCCGGATCGGTGCGGTTTCGTTGCGTTCGGCGGGGTCCGCAGAGCGCGACCTCAGCCCCCGGACCCGGCGCTTCCCTTCCGCTTCGCCCGCAATCCGGCAAAATAGTCGATCCGCTTCTTCAACTCGCGTTCATAGCCCCGTTCGACCGGCTGGTAGAGCACCGGACGCCTCAGCCCGTCCGGGAAGTAGTTCTGCCCCGAGAAACCGTCCTGCTGGTCGTGGTCATAGGCATAATCCTTGCCGTAGCCGATATCCTTCATCAGCCGGGTCGGCGCGTTGAGGATGTGCTTTGGCGGCGGCTCGCTTCCGGTCTTCTTCGCCAGCGCCATCGCCTCCTTGAAGGCGCTGTAACCGGCGTTCGATTTCGGAGCCAGCGCCAGATAGACCACCGCCTGCGCCAGGGCCAGTTCCCCCTCGGGACTGCCCAGCCGTTCGTAGAGTTCCCAGGCATGCAGGCAGATCGTCTGCGCCTGCGGGTCGGCCAGCCCGATATCCTCGACCGACATCCGGGTGATCCGTCGTGCCAGGAAGCGCGGGTCCTCGCCGCCCTCCAGCATCCGCGCCAGCCAGTAGAGCGCCGCGTCGGGGTCCGAGCCGCGCACCGATTTGTGCAGCGCCGAGATCAGGTTGTAATGCTCTTCGCCCGACTTGTCGTATTTCGACGCCCGCCGCATCAGCCGTTTGGTCAGCGCCTCGGTGTCCAGCTTGCCGTCCGGCTTCCAGGCCATCACCTGTTCGATCAGGTTCAACAGCGCCCGACCGTCGCCATCCGCCATCCCCAGCAGCGCCTCGCGCGCCTCGGCCTGCAGCGGCAGGGCCCGGCCCAGGGCCTGTTCCGCGCGCTGCGCCAGCCGCTCCAGATCGACCAGCGTCAGCCGGTTCAGGATCATCACTTGCGACCGGCTGAGCAGCGCCGCGTTCAGTTCGAAGGACGGATTCTCGGTGGTCGCCCCGACCAGCAGGATCGTCCCGTCCTCCATATGCGGCAGAAACCCGTCCTGCTGGGCCTTGTTGAACCGGTGGATTTCATCGACGAACAGCAGCGTGCCCTTGCCGGTCCGGCGCCGCATCTGCGCCGCCTCGAACACCTTGCGCAGCTCCGGCACGCCCGAGAAGATTGCCGAAATCTGCACGAAATGCAGGTCGGTCTCATCCGCCAGCAGCCGCGCGATCGTGGTCTTGCCCACCCCCGGCGGCCCCCAGAGCACCAGCGACGACAGCGACCCCGCCGCCAGCATCGAGGTCAGCGGCGCCTCGGGCCCCAGCACCGCCTCCTGGCCGATCACCTCGGCCAGGGTCTTCGGGCGCAGCAGGTCGGCCAGCGGACGATGCCCGCCGGGCGCGGCCTGCGCCGGGGCGGCGTCATTGGGGTCGGGGGTCTTGTCGAACAGATCGGCCATGGACGGAACCTAGGCCCGGGCGGCCGCATGGGAAAGGGGCGACCGGGCCCCCTGCCCCGGCATGGCGCCCTAATGCATCTTTTGCGCCAGTCCGATCCGGACACAGACCGACCGTTCGTTCTCGATCTCCAGGACCGGCCCCGCGGGCTGACAGTCGATCCCCGAGCGTCGCGCCAGGCGTGGCGAATGTTCGGGGATCAGCCCCAGCAGCGAGGTCGCCCCCAGCTTGCGGGCCGACATGACCATTTCCGAGATCAGCATCATCTGTACCCTGAGCCGCAGCCTGGCCGGCACCGAGGGCGACACGAAGACCCGGCTGCTTTCCCAGATATGGTCGGCAACCGGCGCCTCGTCCCACAGGAGGTTGCTGGGAATGCTGTCCAGCAGCCCCCGTTGGGCATCGCGGATCATGTAACTGTAGATGCCGCAGCGCGCTGTGGTCGGCGTCAGCCGGACACCGGCCAGGATCTGGCCCAGCTCGTGCACCGCCACCCAGCGGCTGGCGGGCGTGTCATACTGGTCGAACTCCATCCCATCGGCATGCGGCAGTTGCCAGTTGTTGCGGACGATGAAGGTATCATGCCTGGCCCGCAGCATGTTGGCGAACAACTCGCCATGCATGTGGAGATTGGTGATAGAGAGAGTGGTGACTTCCATGGCAGCCTCTAGCTTCGGGTTTGGAAACCTTGGGCGAGGCCATGGTGGCCGCTGGCCGGCGCTGCAGCATCGCTATCATAGCAGGCGGTATTCCCGTGCCTTGCGGATAGCCTGCGCGGTGGTCCGTGCGCGAAGCCGGGTTCGGGCCGCCAGCAGCCGCGCCTTCAGGGCGCTTTCCGAAATCCCCAGCTTCGCGGCCGCTGCCGTGTGCCGATACCCGTCCGCCAGTAGCCGAAGCGCCTCAACCTGCGCCTTGGTCAGTTCGGTCGGCGGCTCCGCTGCCTCATGTAGTTGCCTCACGATATCCTTTGCCGCGTCGATCTCGGAATCCGAGAATTCCCGGTCCGACCGCGCCATGCCGACGATCGAGCGCGAGGTGATCGGCCCGAAGGACACGACCATGCCGTAGGTCAGGCCGTAGCGCCGGGCCTGACCCAGTATGTTGAACGGGTCGGGCAGCTTGATCTCGCTCCAGCGGGTCGCCCCCTTGACGCCCAGACCCCAGAACACCGCCGGGTCGCGCAACGCATAGGCGTTCTCGTCGTATCGCTTCTGCCATGCCTCGTGATAGGTCCGCACATAGACCAGCGGAGCTGCGAAGCGGATATGCAGCCCGGCCGAATAGCCCAGCGGCGCCATCCGCTCCAGATCAGAGAACAGCATCGCCATCGACCGGCGCCCGGCCGGTGGTTCCCCGGCCGCGTCCGCAGCATCAATCGCGTCCAGATACATCGGTTGTTTTGGTTGCCACACGCCCCTTGCCCCCCTGTCGTGCCTCTCGGCACCATTCTCCCTGCGATCCCCCGACCGCACATATGTCGCCGTCTCGTCCGGGATCTGGCAGCAACCCCGCGAACGAGTCAACCGGCGATTGCCTGGCTGTCGCCCCGTGTCTGCCTAAGGTGGAGGCAAACACCTCCAAGCGCGACAAGGTGTTGCAGGTTGCAATCAAATAATTGAATGGTTTGGCGAAACAATTTGTGGTTGAATTGACGTCAATTCAGGATTGACGGATTCGGGTTCCGCAAATGGGGGTTTGCATGATGGATCAGGACGCCGAACTGCGGCGCCGTATCGCGGCGCTCAGCGCCGCCGATCGGCAGGCGCTCATGGCCCGGCTGGGGCTGACGGAAGGACACACCGATAGCGAGGCCGCGCAAGAGCGGTTGGAGCTGTCGATCGCAAAAAAGAAGTCGCCCTCGGCCCCGCGTGCCGCGGCGGAACACCGGGCAAGCTAGCACCACGACACACGAAAAGGCCCGCGTCATGATCGACGCGGGCCTCATGTCTTTGCCAGTCAGGCACCTGGCCGGGGCGATCAGCCCTCGGCGGCCTCCTGGGCTTCCAGATAGGCGCGGTCGGCCTTGCCCTTGGCTTCCGGATCACGGTCCACCAGTTCGACGATCGCCATCGGCGCCATGTCGCCATAGCGGAAGCCGGCCTTCAGAACCCGCACGCAGCCACCGTTGCGCTCCTTGTAGCGAGGACCGAGCACCGAGAAGAGCTTCTCGACATGCATGTCCTGCTTCAGCTGCGCCGCAGCCTGGCGACGGGCGTGCAGATCGCCGCGCTTGCCCAGCGTGATCAGCTTTTCCACGATCCGCTTCAGATCCTTGGCCTTGGGCAGCGTGGTCTTGATCTGCTCATGCTCGATGACCGAGCCGGCCATGTTGGCGAACATCGCCTTGCGGTGTTCATGGGTGCGGTTGAGTTTCCGGTAACCGTTGCCGTGATTCATGATGTCATTCCTTCGTGTTTTGCTTTGTCCGGCAGGTCCTGTCGCGTGGCCTGCTCACCTTGGGGCACCATGCCCGGTCGTCCGATGCGTGATATCACGCACCCCACAGGACCGGCCCGTAGGGTGCGTGCTTGCACGCAGCGCTAGAACTGGTCTTCGAACTTCTTCGCCAGATCCTCGATGTTCTCCGGCGGCCATTCCTCGACATCCATGCCCAGGTGCAGGCCCATGCCCGACAGCACTTCCTTGATCTCGTTCAGGGATTTGCGGCCGAAGTTCGGGGTCCGCAGCATTTCGGCCTCGGTCTTCTGGATCAGGTCGCCGATATAGACGATGTTGTCGTTCTTCAGGCAGTTGGCCGAACGCACCGAAAGCTCCAGCTCGTCCACCTTCTTCAGCAGCAGCGGGTTGAATTCCAGCCCGTCGTCCGCCGTGCCCTCGCGGGTCGATTCCGGCTCGTCGAAGTTGACGAAGATCGACAGCTGGTCCTGCAGGATGCGGGCCGCATAGGCCACGGCGTCATCCGGGGTCAGGCTGCCGTCGGTCTCGACCTTCAGCGTCAGCTTGTCGTAGTCCAGCACCTGGCCCTCGCGGGTGGGCTGCACCTCATAGCTGACCTTCTTGACCGGCGAATAGATCGCGTCGATCGGAATCAGCCCGATCGGAGCGTCTTCCGGGCGGTTCTTGTCGGCCGAGACATAGCCCTTGCCGGTCGCCACGGTCAGTTCCATGAACAGCTCGGCACCATCGTCCAGGTGGCAGATGACGTGATCGCGGTTCAGAACCTCGACCCCGGCACTTTCCGAGATGTCCCCGGCGGTCACGACGCCCGGCCCCTTGGCCGAGATCGACACCCGCTTGGGTCCGTCCACATCCATGCGGAGCGAGACGCCCTTCAGGTTCAGCACGATGTCGGTGACATCCTCGCGGACGCCCGCAACGGACGAAAATTCATGCAGCACGTTGTCGATCTGCACGCTGGTGATCGCGGCGCCCTGAAGCGACGACATCAGCACGCGACGCAGGGCGTTGCCCAGCGTCAGGCCGAATCCGCGCTCCAGCGGTTCGGCAATGACCGTCGCCTGACGTCCCGGCTCGTTGCCCGGCTTGACGTTCAGTTGCGTCGGTTTGATCAGGTCTGCCCAGTTCTTGTGGATCATGCGACTTGCCTCCATTCCTGTTTCCGCGCCCATGTCCGTTGGCGTGGAAACCCCCGAGGGTCAAAATAACGATCCCGGGCCGCAACCATGTGCGCCCCGGGTGCAACCGGTAAAGCTCAGACCCGGCGACGCTTCGGCGGGCGGCAGCCGTTGTGGGCAATCGGCGTCACATCACGGATCGAAGTGATGTTGAACCCGACGGCCGCCAGCGCGCGCAGCGCCGATTCGCGGCCGGACCCCGGGCCCTGCACTTCGACTTCGATGGTTTTCACACCATGCTCCTGCGCCTTCTTGCCCGCGTCCTCGGCGGCCATCTGCGCGGCGTAGGGGGTCGATTTCCGCGATCCCTTGAAGCCCATGGTCCCGGCCGACGACCAGGCAATCGCATTGCCCTGAACGTCCGAGATCAGGATCTTGGTGTTGTTGAAGGACGAGTTCACATGCGCCACACCAGCGGCGATGTTCTTGCGCTCTTTGCGCTTCGTGCGGGTTTTTTCGCGTGCCATTCTCGCGCCCCCCTATTTCTTCTTGCCGGCAATGGCCTTTGCGGGGCCTTTGCGGGTGCGTGCGTTGGTATGGGTGCGCTGGCCACGGACCGGCAGGTTGCGGCGGTGGCGCAGGCCACGGTAGCAGCCAAGATCCATCAGACGCTTGATGTTCATCTGGGTCTCACGACGCAGGTCGCCTTCGACGGTCACGTTGGCGTCGATGAACTCGCGGATCGTGAGCACTTCGGCGTCGGACAGTTCGTTGACCCGGCGCGAAGTGTCGATGCCGACAGCAGCACAGATCTCTGCGGCTTTGCTCGGGCCGATGCCGGTGATGTAGGTGAGTGCGATGGGAACCCGCTTTGCAGTCGGGATATTGACGCCGGCGATACGTGCCACGTGTCTCTTCCTTTCGTTGCGGTTCCGTAGTGCCGGAACCTTTTTTCACAACGTCGGCCCGTGGCGGTTTCCCGCGACGGGCCTGGCTGTCTGATGATCTTGCGCGGCAGGGTGCGACCCCGGCGCAAACTGATTCCCTTTCGGGATGGGTTGCAGTACGGGCTTAACGGTCGTCCGTCAAGACCGATTGACCGCTCAGCCCAGCACGGCCTTGATCTCGGCCGCCACGGCGTCGATCTCGCCCATGCCGTCCACCGTCCGCAGGTGGCCCTTGGCATAGTAATAGCCGATCAGGGGCGAGGTCTGCTTGTAGTATTCGAACAGCCGCGTCTTCAGGCTTTCGGCATTGTCGTCGGCACGGCGCTTGAACTCGGTGCCGCCGCAGACGCTGCACTTGCCGTCGGCCGGGATCGGCTTGGTGGTGTCGTGGTAGACCTCGCCGCAGGACCCGCAGGTCGAACGCCCCGAGACCCGGTCCACCAGCGCCTCGTCGTCCACCTGCATCTCGATGACGACATCCAGCTTCTCGCCACGGCCGTCCAGCAGCTGGCCCAGGGCATCGGCCTGTTTCAGGGTGCGCGGGAAACCGTCGAAGATGAAGCCGCCGGCCTTGTCGCCGTCCAGCTTCTCGGCAATCAGCCCGATGACGATCTCGTCGGTCACCAGCTCGCCGCGATCCATCACCGCCGCGACCTGCTTGCCCATCGGGGTGCCGCTGGTCCGGGCCTCGCGCAGCATGTCTCCGGTCGAAAGCTGGATCATGCCCCGCTCATCGACCAGCCGACGCGCCTGGGTGCCCTTGCCGGCCCCTGGCGGGCCGAGGAGGATGATGTTCATCGTCTGACTGTCCCCTTGCTTGCCCCGCGCTTCTTGCCGCGCAGCTGCGACTTCTCGATCAGGCCCTCGTACTGGTGCGCCAGAAGATGCGACTGCACCTGGTTGATCGTGTCCATGGTGACCGAGACCACGATCAGCACCGAGGTGCCGCCGAAGTAGAACGGGATCGCGAACTGGGACCGCAGGATTTCCGGCAGCAGGCAGACCGCCGCCAGATAGGCCGACCCGACGACCAGCAGACGAGCGACGACATAGTCGAGGTAATCGACCGTCTTGGCGCCGGGGCGAATGCCGGGAATGAAGCCGTTCTGGTTCTTCAGGTTGTCCGCCACGTCTTCCGACTTGAACGCCACGTTGGCGGTGTAGAAATAGGTGAAGAACACGATCATGCTGGCGAAGAACAGCAGATACAGCGGCTTGCCGGGGCCGAAATAGGCCAGGATCGTGGACATGATCGGCCCGGTCGCGCCGCCCGAGAAGGTCGAGATCGTGGTCGGCAGCAGCAGCAGCGACGAGGCGAAGATCGCCGGGATCACGCCGGCCGGGTTGACCTTGACCGGCAGGTGGCTGGTGCCCCCGTCATAGACCTTCATCCCGACCTGGCGGCGCGGATACTGGATGTGGATCTTGCGCAGCGCCCGCTCCATGAAGACCACGAAGGCCATGACGGCGATGACGATGAAGATCACCGCGATGATGACGCCGGGGCTGACGGTGCCGGACCGGCCCGAGGCCAGGAACTGCGCCAGGGCCTGCGGGATTTCCGCGACGATGCCGACGAAGATGATCAGCGAGATGCCGTTGCCGATGCCGCGGGCGGTGATCTGCTCGCCCAGCCACATCAGGAACATCGTGCCGCCCAGCAGGGTGATGATGCAGGCCGCCCGGAAGGTGAAGCCCGGATCATGCGCCAGGTTGCCGGCCTCCAGGCTGGCGGCCAGGCCATAGGCCTGGAACAGCGCCAGCACCACGGTGCCGTAGCGGGTATACTGGTTGATCTTCTTGCGGCCCTGTTCGCCCTCTTTCTTCAGCGCTTCGAGCTGCGGCACCATGCTGGTCATGAGCTGCACGATGATCGAGGCCGAGATATAGGGCATGATGCCCAACGCGAAGATCCCCATGCGGGAGATCGCCCCGCCGGTGAACATGTTGAAGATGCCCCCCAGTCCGGAGGAGGCCGAATCCATGAACTCCCTCAACGCGGTGCCGTCGATCCCCGGCACCGGGATATAGGTCCCGATCCGGTAGACGATCAGCAGCCCGATCGTGAAGAAGATGCGCTGTCTCAGTTCGGTCGCCTTGCCGAGCGTCGCCCAGCTGAGGTTGGCGGCCATCTGTTCCGCGGCGGATGCCATTGGAGCCCCTTCGATGACAGCGCCGCCAGACCGGTTTCCGGTCGGCGGCGCCAAGGTAAAACCTGTGCGGGATGTAAGCAGCCCTGCGGCTGCCCACAAGCCGTTATTCAGCCGCCGCGGTCTCGCGGGTCTTTGCAGTCAGCGTCAAAGTGCCGCCGGCCTTCTCGACCGCAGCCTTGGCGGCCGCCGAGGCGCCGGTCAGCGCGATCTTCAGCGCCACCTTCAATTCGCCCTTCGCCAGCAGACGGATACCGTCCAGCTTGCGGCGCACGATGCCGGCCTCGACCAGCGAATCCTCGGTCACCTCGACCTTCGGATCGATCCGCTTGGCATCGACGAACTTCTGCAGCGTGTCGAGATTGATGACCGCGTAGCTCTTGCGGTTCGGCTTGGTGAAGCCGCGCTTCGGCAGGCGCCGGTAGAGCGGCATCTGGCCGCCTTCATAGGCGTTGATCGCAACGCCCGACCGCGAGGTCTGGCCCTTGATCCCGCGCCCGGCGGTCTTGCCCTTGCCGGACCCCGGACCGCGGCCAACCCGCATCCGTTTCTTCGTCGCACCGGGATTGTCCCGGAGATCGTTCAGTTTCATGTCGCTTCTCCTTGCCGGATGCGACCCCCAGCGACGGGAGCGGCCGACCACGGCTTGCTGATTGGTTCTCGACCCGGTGTCCGGGCCACCGCTGGCCTCTACACGTTCAGGCCGCCGCAGGCAAGGGCCAAGGCGGCCGGGGCCGGCCTGATCCAGATCAAGGCGCCGCGACGTCCTCTCCTGTCCTCTCGGACGCAGCCGCCGCCGACACGCAAAGGACCACGGACCAGATGACCAACGTCTCCGCCCACCCCGGTCAGCCCCATTACATCAACCGCAGCAACTGGCTGCGCGCCGCGGTGCTCGGGGCCAATGACGGGGTTGTGTCGGTCTCGTCGCTGATCGTCGGGGTCGCAGCGGCCGAACCCAGCCATAGCGCCGTGCTGATCGCCGGTGTCGCCGGCCTTACCGCCGGGGCGATGTCGATGGCGGCGGGGGAATATGTCTCGGTCTCGTCGCAGTCCGACATCGAAAGCGCCGACATCGTCCGCGAGACCGACGCGCTGCGGGATTTCCCCGAAGAGGAACTGGCCGAACTGGCCGGCATCTACCGCGAGAAGGGGCTGAGCGACGAAACCGCGCTGCTGGTCGCAAGGGAACTGACGGAAAAGGATGCACTGGCCGCGCATGTCCGCGACGAGTTGGGGCTCTCGGACACGCAGCGCGCCAACCCGCTCCAGGCCGCACTGGCCTCGGGCCTGACCTTCAGCGTCGCGGCGGCGGTGCCGCTGCTGGCGGCGGTGCTGGCACCGGTCGACACGATCATCCCGACCGTCCTGATCGTCACCGTCCTTGCCCTGGCCGCGCTCGGCGCCCTCGGCGCCCGGGCCGGCGCGGCGCCGATCCGCAAGGCCGTGATCCGGGTCGTCACCTGGGGGGTCTTCGCGATGATCGTCACCGCGGGGGTCGGCTATATCTTCGGGGTCACGCCCTGATCGGGGGCAGGGAGCGGTGGTGCCTTCAACCTGACGGGTGGGGACTTTCCCGGAAACATGCGGAATGGCCCGGAATTCGCCGCCGTGCGCGGCGTGCCGTTCCACCGCGACTATTGGCCGCCGAACGAAAAAACGCCCCGGACTCTCCGGAGCGTTTCAATCTGTCGGGATCGAGCCGCGGCTTGCCGCGCCCTGTCAGCCCCGCTCTTCGATGATCTTCACCATATGGGGAATCTTGTTCACCATGCCGCGGATGCTGGGCGTGTCTTCCAGCTCGCGGGTGCGGTTCATCTTGTTCAGTCCCAGACCCACCAGCGTCGCGCGCTGGTCGGCCGGGCGGCGGGTCGGCGAAGCGATCTGCTTCACCACAATGGTTTTCTTGGCCATCTTGGCGCTCCTCAGGCTTCGGCGTCGGCAGCGGCTTCAGCCGCTTCGGGCGCATCCGGGCGTTTCAGAATGTCGGCGACCTTCTTGCCGCGACGCTGCGCCACCGACCGGGGCGAGGCTTCGCGCTTCAGGCCGTCCATCGTGGCGCGGATCATGTTGTAGGGGTTCTGCGAGCCCAGCGACTTGGCGACGATGTCCTGGATGCCGAGCATCTCGAACACGGCACGCATCGGACCACCGGCGATGATCCCGGTCCCCGCCGGGGCGGTCCGCATCACCACACGACCGGCGCCATGACGGCCTTCCATGTCGTGGTGCAGGGTCCGGCCTTCGCGCAGCGGCACCCGGACCAGGCCGCGACGGGCCTGCTCGGTCGCCTTGCGGATCGCTTCCGGCACTTCCTTGGCCTTGCCCTTGCCGAAGCCGACACGGCCCTTCTGGTCGCCGACGACGACCAGCGCCGCAAAGCCAAAGCGCTTGCCGCCCTTGACGGTCTTCGACACCCGGTTGATCGCCACAAGGCGGTCGGCAAATTCCGGGTTCTCATCACGGCGGTCGTCGCGGCGTCCGCCTCTGTTCGGTTCACGAGCCATGCGGCTATCCTTCAACTCTGGCGCCAGGCGCCGTTACATCTCGATCCTTGGTGCGCCACCGGCGCCCGGATCATCGGGATGGCCGAAACCATCCGCAGTGTCCGTGATGGCGCGTGCGTACACGCGCCATACGGGGTCGGCAGGGTGCATGCCTGAGCACGCACCGCGCCCTCAGAACTTCAGGCCACCCTCACGCGCAGCCTCGGCCAGAGCCTTGATCTTGCCGTGAAAGAGGAAACCGCCGCGGTCGAAATAGCAGGTTTCGACGCCCGCCTTCTTCGCCCGCTCGGCGATCGTCGCGCCGATCTTGGCGGCCGCCTCGACATTGTTCTTGCCGACGACGCCCAGGTCTTTCTCCAGCGACGAGGCCGAGGCGACAGTCACGCCTTTCGCATCGTCGATCAGCTGGGCGCTGATGTTCTTGGACGACCGGTGAACCGACAGCCGCAGCCGTCCGTTCGAGGTCTTCCGCAGGGCATTCCGGACGCGCAAACGGCGCTTCAGGAACAGATCTCGCTTGGTATTTGCCATGTTCCCGGTCCTACTTCTTCTTGCCTTCCTTGCGGAAGATATACTCGTCCTTGTACTTGATCCCCTTGCCCTTGTAGGGCTCGGGAGCACGCCATTCGCGGATGTTCGCCGCGACCTGGCCGACAAGCTGCTGGTCGATACCTTCCACAACGATTTCGGTCTGTTTCGGCGTGGTGACAGTCACCCCGGCCGGAACCTCGAAATCCACGTCATGGCTGTAGCCGAGCGCCATCTTCAGGACATTGCCCTGCATCTGGGCCCGGTAGCCGACGCCGTTGATCTCGAGCTCTTTCTTGAAGCCTTCCGAAACGCCGATGACCAGGTTCTCGATCATGGTGCGGGTCATGCCCCACTGCTGACGAGCTTCCTTGGTCAGATCGACCGGCTTCACCACGATCTCGCCGTCTTCCATCGTGACGGTGACGGCATCGCGGAAGGTGAAGCTGCGGGTGCCTTTCGGCCCCTTCACTTCGACAACCTTGCCGTCGATCTTGGCTTCCACGCCTTTCGGCAGCGGGATCGGCTTCTTTCCGATACGCGACATGCTTCCGGCCTCCTTAGAATACGGTGCAGAGCACTTCGCCGCCCACATGGGCCGCCCGTGCTGCTGCATCCGACATGACACCTTTCGGCGTCGAGACAATGGAAACGCCAAGGCCCTGACGAACCTGCGGGATGTCCCGCACGCTCATGTAGACCCGGCGACCGGGGGTCGAAACGCGCTTGAGTTCGCGGATCACCGGGGTGCCTTCGAAATACTTCAGATCGATGACCAGTTCCGGGTGCCCATCGGCGCCCGTGCCCGCTTCATATCCGCGGATATAGCCTTCGTCCTTCAGCACATCCAGCACCCAGGCGCGCAGCTTCGAAGCCGGCGTCCTGACCTGGCTCTTGCCACGCATCTGCGAGTTGCGGATCCGGGCGAGCATATCTCCGAGAGGATCGTTCATACCATGCCCTCCTTACCAGCTCGACTTCACAAGGCCGGGGATCTGGCCCAGCGAGCCCAGCTCGCGCAGCGCGATCCGGCTGACCTTGAGTTTGCGGTAATAGGCGTGCGGACGCCCGGTGAGCTGGCAGCGGTTGTGCAGCCGGACCGCGCTGGAATTGCGCGGCAGCTTCGCCAGTTTCATCGTCGCCTTGAAACGCTCTTCCATCGGCTTCGATTGGTCTTCGATGATCGCCTTCAGCGCAGTGCGGCGGGCAGCATACTGGTCAACCAGCTTCTGGCGCTTCACTTCGCGTTCGACCATGGATTTCTTTGCCATTGATGTCTCTCCAGGCTCAGCTGTTGAACGGCATGTTGAAAAGCTTCAACAGCGCCTTGGCTTCTGCATCCGTCTTGGCGGTGGTGCAGACGATGATGTCCATGCCCCAGACCTCGTCGACCTTGTCGAAGTTGATCTCGGGGAACACGATATGTTCCTTCAGGCCCATGGCATAGTTGCCGCGGCCGTCGAACGAATTGCCCTTCACGCCGCGGAAGTCGCGGACCCGCGGCAGCGCCACGGTGATCAGACGATCGAGGAATTCATACATCCGGTCGCCGCGCAGGGTGACCTTCGCGCCCAACGGCATCATTTCCCGGACCCGGAAACCGGCGATCGACTTCTTGGCGACCGTGGTCAGGGCCTTCTGGCCGGCGATGATGGTCAGATCCTCGACGGCCGACTTGGCCTTCTTCGAATCCTTCACTGCCTCGGCGCCACAACCGATGTTCAGCACGATCTTGTCGAGCCGCGGGATCATCATGTCGTTCTTGTAGCCGAACTGCTCTTTCAGCGCGGCGCGGAGCGACTGCTGGTACAGCGTCTTCAGGCGCGGGGTATAGCTGGCTTGGTCCAACATCAGATCACCTCCCCGGTGGTCTTGGCAAAGCGGACCTTCTTGCCGTCTTCCATGCGGAAGCCGACGCGGGTCGCCTTGTTGTTGCTGTCCAGGATCGCCAGGTTCGACAGGTCCAGCGGCATCGCCACCGGAATGCGTCCACCCTGGGTGGCCTGGGTCTGGCGGCGGTGGCGGATGGCGATGTTGATGCCCTCGACGACGGCCTTGCCGGCCTTCGGGTCAACCGACCGGATTTCCCCGGTCTTGCCCTTGTCCTTGCCGGTCAGGACGATGACCTTGTCGCCTCGTTTCAGTTTCGCGGCCATCAGAGCACCTCCGGCGCAAGGCTGATGATTTTCATGAAGTTCTTGGCGCGAAGCTCGCGCACCACCGGCCCGAAGATACGGGTGCCGATCGGCTCCATGTTGTTGTTGATGATGACGGCGGCGTTGCGGTCAAAGCGGATCGCCGTGCCGTCCTCGCGGCGCACTTCCTTGGCGGTGCGAACGACGACGGCCTTGCGGACGTCCCCCTTCTTCACGCGACCGCGCGGAATGGCTTCCTTCACCGAAACGACGATGATGTCACCGACCGAGGCATAGCGGCGGTGCGACCCGCCGAGAACCTTGATGCACTGCACCCGGCGTGCGCCGGAGTTGTCAGCGACATCCAGATTCGTCTGCATCTGGATCATTTGGTTTCTCCCGACCTGTAGAGCCGCCCTTCCGGGTCATTGACTCCAGGGTTTCGATCAAACCGAAGGGTATGACTTAAGCCGAAGCTTCGGTCACGACCCTCCAGCGTTTGGTTTTCGAGACCGGCGCGCATTCTTCAATGCGAACCTTGTCACCGATCTTGAAGCTGTTGGTCTCGTCATGCGCCCGGTACTTCTTGGTCGCGCGAACCGTCTTGTGCAGCAGCGGATGCTTGTAGCGACGCTCGACCGCGACCGTGACGGTCTGGTTGTTCTGGTCGCCGGTGACGGTGCCTTGCAGGATACGCTTGGGCATGGGCTTACTCCGCCGTCGTGGCTGCAGCGGCAGCCTTTTGGTTCAGGGCCGTCATCACCCGGGCAACGTCGCGGCGGACGATGCGCATGCGGGCGGTGTTCTCGAGCTGGCCGGTGGCCTGCTGGAAGCGGAGGTTGAAAGCCTCCTTCTTCAGCGCGACAAGCTGATCGCGGAGCTGGTCCGGCGTCTTGTCCTTGAGTTCGGTGCTGGCTTTCGCCATTTCGGTCGTCCTTTCAACATCACCGGAGGGCCCGACATGGTCACCCTGATACCCGGTGGAGCTAGCAGTGAAGGCGCCCCTATAGAGGGGCGCCCGGCATTACGCAAGCCCCATGATGGGCCTGCCTGTCGTTCGGGCCGTGTCGGCACCGCGAGACGGGCGTTCTGCCCCCCCTTCGGTCCCTACCAGTCGGCGCGAACGATCGTCTTGGTCTTCACCGGCAGCTTCATCGCCGCCAGCCGCAGGGCTTCGCGCGCGGTGGTTTCGTCCACGCCGTCGATCTCGAACATGATCCGGCCCGGCTTCACCTTGGCCGCCCAGTACTCGACCGAGCCCTTGCCCTTACCCATCCGCACTTCGGTGGGCTTTCCGGTCACCGGCACGTCCGGGAACACCCGGATCCAGACCGATCCCTGGCGCTTCATGTGGCGGGTCAGGGCGCGGCGGGCCGCTTCGATCTGACGCGCGGTCACACGCTCGGGCTGGGTGGCCTTCAGGCCGAACGAGCCAAAGGCAAGGTCGTAACCGCCCTTGGCTTCGCCGTGAATCCGGCCCTTGTGTTGCTTGCGGAATTTCGTCCGTTTCGGTTGCAGCATCTGCTTGTCTCCTTAACGGTCGCGGCGCGGACCACCGGAACCACGCGGGCCCGGGCCGTCTTGCAGCTCTTGTTGCTTGCGATCACGGGCCGAGGGATCGTGCTCCATGATCTCGCCTTTGAAGATCCAGACCTTCACGCCGATGATCCCGTAGGGGGTCTTGGCTTCGGCCAGGGCATAGTCGATGTCGGCGCGCAGGGTATGCAGCGGCACGCGGCCTTCACGATACCACTCGGTCCGGGCGATCTCGGCACCGCCGAGGCGACCGCCGACGTTGACCCGGATGCCCAGGGCACCCATCCGCATCGCGTTCTGCACCGCCCGCTTCATGGCACGGCGGAAGGCAATCCGGCGCTCCATCTGCTGGGCAATGGATTCGGCGACCAGCGCGGCGTCCAGTTCCGGCTTGCGCACCTCGACGATGTTGAGATGCAGTTCGCTGTCGGTGATCGCGGCCAGCTTCTTGCGCAGACCTTCAATGTCCGCGCCCTTCTTGCCGATGATCACGCCCGGACGGGCGGTGTGGATCGTCACCCGGCACTTCTTGTGCGGCCGCTCGATGATGACCTTCGACACGCCGGCCTGGTAGCACTCCTTCTTGATGAACTTGCGCATCGCAAGGTCTTCAAGCAGCAGATTGCCATAGTCCTTGGTGTCGGCATACCAGCGGCTGTCCCAGGTGCGGTTGACCTGGAGACGCATGCCGATCGGGTTGACCTTCTGTCCCATTATGCTTGCTCCCCGGCGGCTTCGACCTGACGGACCTTGATGGTGAGTTCCGAGAACGGCTTCAGGATCTTGCCGTAACGGCCACGCGCCCGCGGACGGCCGCGCTTCATGACCAGGTTCTTGCCGACATAGGCCTCGGCGACGACCAGTTCGTCAACGTCGAGGTTGTGGTTGTTCTCGGCATTGGCGATCGCGGACTGAAGGCATTTCTTCACGTCCTGCGCGATCCGGCGCTTCGAGAACGTCAGGTCAACCAGAGCCTTGTCCACGGACTTGCCGCGGATCATCTGGGCAACCAGGTTCAGCTTCTGCGGCGAGGTCCGAAGCATCTTGGCCTTGGCCATGGCTTCGTTGTCTGCCACGCGGCGGGGGTTCTTTTCCTTGCCCATGACTACTTCCGCTTCGCTTTCTTGTCCGCGGCATGACCGTGATAGGTCCGGGTCGGCGAGTATTCACCGAACTTCTGACCGATCATGTCTTCCGTGACGTTGACGGGGATATGTTTGTGGCCGTTGTAGACGCCAAACGTGAGACCCACGAATTGCGGCAGGATCGTCGAGCGACGCGACCAGATCTTGATGACTTCGTTGCGGCCGGATTCGCGGCTCTTTTCGGCTTTCTTCAGCAGAAACGAGTCGACGAACGGGCCCTTCCAGACAGAACGCGACATAGCTCAGCGCCCCTTCTTTTTGGCGTGGCGCGAGCGGAGAATGTACTTGTCCGTCGCCTTGTTGGTGCGGGTGCGGTTGCCCTTGGTGCCTTTGCCCCAGGGGGTGACCGGGTGCCGGCCGCCCGAGGTGCGGCCTTCGCCGCCGCCATGCGGGTGATCGATCGGGTTCATCGCAACGCCGCGCACCGTCGGGCGGACGCCCTTGTGACGCATCCGGCCGGCCTTGCCGAAGTTCTGGTTCGAGTTGTCGGGGTTCGACACCGCGCCGATGGTCGCCATGCATTCCTGCCGGACCAGGCGCAGCTCGCCCGAGGACAGCCGGACCTGCGCGTAACCGCCGTCCCGGCCGACGAACTGGGCATAGGTGCCCGCCGCCCGCGCGATCTGGCCGCCCTTGCCGGGCTTCAGCTCGACATTGTGGACGATGGTGCCGATCGGCATGCCCGAGAACGGCATCGCGTTGCCCGGTTTCACGTCGACCTTGGCGCCCGAGATCACCTTGTCGCCGATTGCCAGACGCTGCGGCGCGAGAATGTAGTTCTCGGTGCCGTCCTCGTACTGGATCAGCGCGATGAACGCGGTCCGGTTGGGATCGTATTCGATCCGGCCGACGACCGCCGGCATGTCATGCTTGGTGCGCTTGAAATCCACGATGCGGTAGAGCCGCTTCGCGCCGCCCCCCTTGTGCCACATCGTGACTCGTCCGGTGTTGTTCCGTCCGCCCGTCTTGGTCAGACCTTCGGTGAGGGTCTTGACGGGGCGGCCTTTCCACAGCTCCGAACGGTCGATCAGAACCAGCCCGCGCTGGCCAGGCGTCGTCGGCTTATACGACTTGAGTGCCATGCTTTCTGTCTTCCGTTATTGCAGGGCCCCGATGTGGCGCCCTCGTTTGCTTTAGGGCCCCGTAGGTCCCGGTTACTAAAAAGTCAGCGGCCCCCAAGTTTGGGGGCCGAAGATTCGGCGCCTTCTATCAGAGCCCCGTCGTGACGTCGATGGTGTTGCCATCCTCGAGCGTCACATAGGCCTTCTTCACGTCGCGCCGGGTGCCCGGCTTGCCGCGAAAGCGCTTGGTCTTGCCTTTGGTGACGACGGTATTCACCGCCTTCACCTTGACGCCGAAGAGGTTTTCCACCGCTTCCTTGATCGTCGTCTTGGTCGCCGACTTGGCCACTTCAAAGACCACGGCGCCATGTTCGGACGCCATGGTGGCCTTCTCGGTGATGATCGGCTTCACGACCACGTCGTAGTGCTTCGGTTCAGCGCTCATTTCAGGCGGGCCTCCAGAGCTTCGACAGCCGCCCGCGTCAACACCAGGGTGTCGCGGCGAAGGATGTCATAGACATTGGCGCCCATGGTCGGCAGCACATCGACACCGTCGAGGTTGGCCGCCGCGCGGGCGAAGTTTTCGTTGACCGTGGCGCCGTCGATGACCAGCACGCGCTTCCAGCCCAGGGCCTTGATCGCCTTGGCCAGCGCGCCGGTCTTGGGTTCCGCCATGTCGGCGGCCTCCAGGATCACCAGGTCGCCGCTGGCGGCCTTCGACGACAGGGCATGCTTCAGACCGAGAGCACGAAACTTCTTCGGCAGGTCGTGGGCATGGCTGCGCGGCGTCGGCCCCTTGTAGGTACCACCGTGACGGAAGATCGGCGCGCCCTTGTCACCGTGGCGTGCGCCGCCGGTGCCCTTCTGGCGATAGATCTTCTTGGTCGAATAGCTGACCTCGGACCGGCCCTTGACCTTGTGGGTGCCGGCCTGGCTGCGCGAACGCTGCCAGCGCACCATCCGGTGCAGGATGTCGGCCCGCGGTTCCAATCCGAAGATCGCGTCGGGGAGGTCGATGTCGCCCGCCTTCTTGGCGTCGAGCTTGATGACGTCAGCCTTCATTTTTCTCGTCTCCTTCCGGCGCTGCACCTTCGGCCGGAGCCTCGGCCGCGGCCTTCTCGGCGGCTTCCATCGCAGCCTGCTCGGCAGCAGCAGCCTCGGCCTTGGCGGCCTCTTCGGCGGCGGCAGCCTCGGCGGCGGCAGCTTCAGCGGCCTTGCGGGCCTCTTCCGCCATGCTCTTCAGCCCGGCCGGCAGCATGACATTCTCGGGCACCGGCTTCTTCACCGCGTCCTTGACCGTGACCCAGCCACCCTTGGTGCCCGGGACCGCGCCCTTGATCATGATCAGGCCGCGTTCGCTGTCGGTGCGCACCACCTGCAGATTCTGCGTGGTGACCCGGACGGCGCCCATGTGGCCGGCCATCTTCTTGCCCTTGAACACCTTGCCGGGGTCCTGGCACTGGCCGGTCGAGCCGTGCGACCGGTGCGAGACCGAGACGCCGTGCGTCGCCCGCAGGCCGCCGAAGTTGTGCCGCTTCATCGCACCCTGAAAGCCCTTGCCGGCCGAGGTGCCCGAAACGTCCACGAACTGACCTTCGAAATAATGGTCGGCGGTGATTTCCTCACCGACGCCGATCATGTTCTTCGGATCGACCCGGAACTCGGCAATCTTGCGCTTCGGCGCCACCTTGGCGGCGGCGAAATGGCCGCGCATCGGGGCCGTGGTGCGGCTGGCCTTGGCCGTGCCCGCGCCAAGCTGGACGGCCGAATAGCCATCCTTCTCGGCGGTGCGCTGCGCCACCACCTGCAGGTTGTCGAGTTGAAGAACGGTAACGGGAACCTGCCGACCGTCTTCCATGAACAGGCGGGTCATCCCCACCTTCTTTGCAATAACGCCAGAGCGCAACATATCGGTCACCCTCCTCAGTTGAGCTTGATCTCGACGTCCACGCCGGCGGCGAGGTCGAGCTTCATCAGCGCGTCCACCGTCTGCGGGGTCGGATCGACGATATCGAGCAGCCGCTTGTGCGTCCGGATCTCGAACTGGTCGCGCGACTTCTTGTCGATATGCGGCCCGCGGAGAACGGTGAACTTCTCGATCTTGTTCGGCAGCGGGATCGGACCCCGGACCGTGGCACCGGTGCGCTTGGCGGTCTGGACGATTTCCGCGGTGCTGGCGTCCAGCACGCGGTAATCGAACGCCTTCAGGCGGATGCGGATATTCTGCGATTGCATGTCTTTGCCTTTCGCGGCCTTGGTTGAGAGGTGGAGCCCGGGCTCATCCCGGACCCCACGTCGAACCGGTCTTACTTGATGATCTTCGAGACGACGCCCGAGCCGACGGTGCGGCCGCCTTCGCGGATCGCGAAGCGGAGTTTTTCCTCCATCGCGATCGGTGCGATCAGCTCGACCACGAACTTCAGGTTGTCGCCCGGCATCACCATCTCGGTGCCTTCCGGAAGCTGGACCGTCCCGGTCACGTCGGTGGTCCGGAAGTAGAACTGCGGCCGGTAGTTGGCGAAGAACGGCGTGTGCCGGCCGCCTTCATCCTTGGTCAGGATGTAGACCTCGGCCTCGAACTCGGTATGCGGCGTCACCGAACCCGGCTTGCACAGCACCTGGCCCCGCTCGACACCGTCGCGCTCGATCCCGCGCAGCAGCAGACCAACGTTGTCGCCCGCCTCGCCCTGGTCCAGCAGCTTGCGGAACATCTCGACGCCGGTGCAGACCGTCTTCTTGTTGGCGTTCAGCCCGACGATCTCCATCTCTTCGCCGACCTTGATCACGCCGCGCTCGATCCGGCCGGTGGCAACCGTGCCGCGGCCCGAGATCGAGAACACGTCCTCGACCGGCATCAGGAAGGGCTGGTCCACCGGACGCGCCGGGGTCGGGATGTAGGAATCCACCGCTTCCATCAGCGCACGGATCGAATCCTCGCCGATCTCCTTGTCGCGGCCTTCCAGCGCCGCCAGCGCCGAACCCTTGATGATCGGAATGTCGTCACCGGGGTAGTCGTAGGACGACAGAAGCTCGCGCACTTCCATCTCGACCAGTTCCAGAAGCTCCTCGTCATCCACCTGATCGACCTTGTTCAGGTAGACCACGATATGCGGGATGCCGACCTGGCGGCCCAGCAGGATATGCTCGCGGGTCTGCGGCATCGGGCCGTCCGCCGCGTTCACCACCAGGATCGCGCCGTCCATCTGCGCCGCACCGGTGATCATGTTCTTCACATAGTCGGCGTGGCCGGGGCAGTCGACATGCGCGTAGTGCCGCGTCTCGGTCTCGTATTCCACATGCGCCGTCGAGATCGTGATCCCGCGCGCCTTCTCCTCCGGCGCCGCGTCGATCATGTCATAGGACTGAAAGTCACCGTAGTACTTGGTGATCGCGGCGGTCAGAGTCGTCTTGCCGTGGTCAACGTGACCGATCGTGCCGATGTTCACATGCGGCTTGTTGCGTTCGAACTTTGCCTTGGCCATTTGTCTTCTCCTGTCAGCGGTGGTGCGCCGTGGCGCACCCTACGGGGTGTAGGGTGGGCGGATCGCCCACCACGTCATGCGTATTTCTTCTGGATTTCGTCCGAGATGTTCTGCGGAACCGGCTCGTAGTGGTCGAACTGCATGGTGAACACCGCACGGCCCGAGGACATCGAGCGCAGGGTGTTGATGTAGCCGAACATGTTGGCCAGCGGCACGAAGCAGTCGATGACGATCGCGTTGCCGCGGGTGTCCTGCCCCTGAACCATGCCGCGACGGCTGGTCAGATCGCCGATGATGCCGCCGGTATATTCCTCCGGGGTCACCACCTCGACCTTCATGATCGGCTCCAGCAGCTTGGCGCCGGCCTTCTTCAGGCCCTCGCGCATCGCGGCACGGGTGGCGATCTCGAAGGCCAGGACGCTCGAGTCCACGTCGTGGAAGGCACCGTCGACCAGGGTCACCTTGAAGTCGATGACCGGGAAGCCCGCCAGCGGACCCGAATCCATCACCGACTTGATGCCCTTCTCGACACCCGGGATGTATTCCTTCGGCACCGCACCACCGACGATCTTCGATTCGAACGAATAGCCTTCGCCCGGCTCGGTCGGCGCGATCTCCAGCTTGACGCGGGCGAACTGGCCCGTGCCGCCGGTCTGCTTCTTGTGGGTGTAGTCGATCTCGGCCTCGCGGCTGATCGTCTCGCGATAGGCCACCTGCGGCGCACCGATGTTGGCCTCGACCTTGAACTCGCGCTTCATCCGGTCGATCAGGATGTCGAGGTGAAGCTCGCCCATCCCCTTCATGATCGTCTGGCCGCTTTCGAGATCGGTCTCGACCTGGAACGACGGGTCTTCCGCCGCCAGACGCGCCAGCGCGATGCCCATCTTCTCCTGGTCGGCCTTGGTCTTCGGCTCGACGGCGATCTCGATCACCGGCGCGGGGAAGGACATGGTTTCCAGGACCACCGGGTTGGCCGGATCGCAGAGCGTGTCGCCCGTGGTGGTCTCTTTCAGGCCAGCAAGCGCGATGATGTCACCCGAATAGGCTTCGGTGATCTCTTCCTGCTTGTTGGCATGCATCATGACCATCCGGCCGATCCGCTCTTTCCGCCCCTTGGTGGCGTTCAGAAGCTGGTCGCCCTTCTTGACCACGCCGGAATAGATCCGGGTGAAGGTCAGGCTGCCCATGAAGGGGTCGTTCATGATCTTGAAGGCCAGGCCCGAGAACGGCTGCGTGTCATCCGCCGAACGCGGCTGGTTGCGGGTCTCGGTCTCGTCGCCGGGCAGGAAGCCCATGTAGGGCGGCACGTCCAGCGGCGAGGGCAGCAGGTCGATCACGGCGTTCAGCATCGGCTGCACGCCCTTGTTCTTGAACGAGGAGCCGCAGAGGATCGGCACGAACTTCAGCTCCAGGGTGCCCTTGCGCAGCAGGGTGCGCAGGGTCTCCGGGTCGGGCTCGTTGCCTTCCAGGTAGGCTTCCATGGCGTCGTCGTCCATCTCGACGGCAAGCTCGACCATCTTGTTGCGCCATTCGTCGGCATCGGCCTTGAGACTGTCGCGGATGTCCTGCTGGAACCAGGATGCGCCCAGGTCATCGCCCTGCCAGACCCATTCCTTCATGGTCACCAGGTCGACGATGCCTTCCAGCTTGTCTTCCGAACCGATCGGCAGCTGGATCGGGCAGGGAACCGCGCCGGTGCGCGAGGAGATCATGCTGACGCAGTTGTAGAAATCGGCGCCGATCTTGTCCATCTTGTTGACGAAGACGATCCGCGGAACCTTGTAGCGGTCGGCCTGGCGCCAGACGGTTTCGGTCTGCGGCTCGACCCCGGCGTTGCCGTCCAGCAGCACCACGGCGCCGTCCAGAACGGCCAGCGAACGCTCGACCTCGATGGTGAAGTCGACGTGGCCGGGGGTGTCGATGATGTTGAACCGGTGCTTGTCGCCCTGCGGGTTCTTGCCGTCCTCGGTCCGCTCCCAGAAGGTCGTCGTCGCAGCCGAGGTGATGGTGATCCCCCGTTCCTGCTCCTGCTCCATCCAGTCCATCGTCGCGGCGCCGTCATGGACTTCGCCGATCTTGTGCGACTTGCCGGTGTAAAACAGCACGCGCTCGGTCGTCGTGGTTTTACCCGCGTCGATATGCGCGATGATGCCGAAGTTGCGGTAGTGATCGAGAGTGTAATCGCGTGCCATTTTATCCGAACCTTACCAGCGGTAGTGGCTGAACGCTTTGTTCGCGTCGGCCATCTTGTGGGTGTCTTCCCGCTTCTTCACCGCGGTGCCACGTCCCTGGACGGCATCGACCAGTTCACCGGCCAGACGCTCTTCCATGGTGTGTTCGTTGCGGTTCTTCGCGGCGGTGATCAGCCAGCGGATCGCCAGAGCCTCACGGCGCTCGGGACGAACCTCGACCGGGACCTGATAGGTCGCGCCACCAACCCGGCGCGAGCGAACCTCGAGCGACGGCTTGATGTTGTCGAGCGCCTCGTGGAACACTTCCACCGGCTCTTTCTTCAGCTTTTCCTGCACCCGGTCGAACGCGTTGTAGACGATGCGCTCGGCGACGGACTTCTTGCCGTCGATCATCAGGTTGTTCATGAACTTGGTCAGGATGCGGTCGCCGAACTTGGCGTCCGGCAGGACTTCGCGCTTCTCGGCGGCATGACGACGGGACATCTGTTAAATCCTCACTTCGGACGCTTGGCGCCGTATTTCGAACGACGCTGACGACGGTCTTTGACGCCCTGCGTATCGAGCACACCGCGCAGGATGTGATAGCGGACGCCGGGAAGGTCTTTGACCCGGCCGCCGCGGATCAGCACGACCGAGTGCTCTTGCAGGTTGTGCTTTTCGCCCGGAATGTAGCTGATGACCTCGTAGCCATTGGTCAGGCGCACCTTGGCGACCTTCCGCATGGCCGAGTTCGGCTTCTTCGGCGTCGTCGTGTAGACGCGCGTGCAGACTCCACGCTTCTGCGGGCAGGACTCGAGGTGTAGCGACTTCGAGCGTTTGACTTTCGGCTGCCGCGGCTTGCGGATCAGCTGTTGGATCGTTGGCATTCCGGTTCCCCGTACAACGTCTTCATTTCATCAGCATTCACGCGTCCGTGAATGCACAAAAACCGCATGCGTCCCCTTCGTTCGCGGGAACGACGCGGTGGAATTCCAGAGGATCGGGGCACAGGCCCGGATCGTGACCACTTCAGTACTGTTTGGCCCTGCACAAAAAGGCCCCATGACGGGACCCCCGTGACCGGGTGCGCGCCGTATATGGGGAGTCGGATACCTTGTCAACAGCGCCCCGACGCCGGATCGCCCGCGGCGGGCCTATCGGATGCGCAGCGGCACCGGCCCCTCGGGGCGTTTCACGGCGCGCTCGCGATACAGGGTGAACAGCCCCGTCGCCACCACGATTCCGGCGCCCAGCAGGGTCAGCCCGTCGGGCCAGTCGCCAAAGACCACCAGTCCCAGGATCAGCCCGAAGACCAGCCCGGTGTAGCGGAACGGTGTCACCGCCGCCAGGTCTCCGACCCGCATCGCCATGATCGAGAACATGTAGCCCAGAATCACGAACAGCGCCGCGCCCGCCATCAGCGCCGCCGCGGTCAGGTTCAGCGGCACCCATGGCGTCGTCGTCGAGGCGGCCAGGGCAAACAGCGTCGCCCCCAGCGACGAGCTGACCGCCACCGTCATCGACGGCACCTTCGGGTCCAGCTTCCGCGTCACCAGGTCCCGCAGCGTCACCGTCGCCACCGCTGCCAGCGCCAGCAGGGTGAAATGGTTGAACCCGTCCGGCCCCGGCCGCACGATCAGCAGCACCCCCATGAAGCCGACCAGGATCGCCGACCAGCGCCGCCAGCCGACCGGCTCCCGCAGAAACAGCGCCCCGGCCAACGTCACCGTCAGCGGCAGCGCCTGCAGGATCGCCGTGGCATTGGCCAGCGGCAGGTTGAACAGCGCCCCGATATAGAAGATCGCCGACAGGGCCTCGGCAATGCTGCGCACCACGACCCGCCACCTGTCGCCGCGGCTCAGGTCCCAGCGAAGCCCGCCCGTCGCCAGCCCGATCGCCGCCAGCAACACCGTCGTCGCGATGCCCCTCATGCCGATCGCCTGATACAGCGGCAGATGCGCCCCGAGCGCCTTCATGAAGGTGTCGTTCAACAGAAAGGCCAGCATCGACGCCATCATGAACAGCGCGCCGCGCAGGTTGTCGCTGATCCCGCCGCCGGACGCCGCGGTGCCGCTACTCATGCCAGCGCCTTCAGCTCGGCCGGCCGCAGCCCGAAGGACTCGCGCAGGATCCGGTTCACCTGGCCCTGCCCCAACTCGCGCTGGCTGCCCGAGAAATGCGGGTTCGACTTGTTGTCGCGATGCAGGGTCCGCAGATAGACGAAGCTCTCGGCATCCGACCAGCAGTCGAAATACTGCGCCAGCGCCCGGTGGTTGCGGACATAGACGTTGTCCTCGTAACCCGCCGGCGCCACCAGCGCCGCCCCGACGCTCAGCGGAGTCCGCTCGCGGGCATCGAATATCTCGTTCCGGCCCTCGCGGAAGCGCAGGTAGAAGCCGCGGTTGAAGCCCAGTGCCATCGGCCGGTCCGGCGCCTGCACCACCTGCAGCCTCTCGGCCAGGCGCCGCAGCCGGGCGACATGGCCCAGGTCCACCGCGTCGTCGTCATCCAGCCGGAAACTGGTCCGGTGGCTGAAGCCCTCGGCCGGCAGCGACTGGAACGCCGCCTTGATCGCCGGATAATGCAGCATCGGCGGCATCGCCACCACCCGCGCCCAGGGATGCGGCGCCAGCAGGCTGTCCAGCCGCTCGCGCCAGCGCGTGGGCAGGGTCTCGGCGGTCAGGAAGAGCACGGTGAAATCCGGGTCGCTCTGCCGCGCCAGCGCCGGCAGGCACAACGCCTCGAACATCGCGAAACGCCTTGCCAGCCGCGCCTCGTCGAAGAGGAATTCCTGCATCGCCTCGACGGAATCGAAGCCGGGATAGAAGTCCCCCGTGGTGACCAGAGAGAACCGGACCAGCCCGACGATCTGATTGCAAAACCCGTCCATTCAGCCCGATCCCGACCAAGCGCATCCCGGCTGACCTACGTCCGCGCCGCCGCGATGTCCAGCAAGCGCCGGGCCAGCGCCTCCAGATCGACATGGAAGCGTTTGCGCAGCACGGTCTCGAACCGCTCCTCGGACAGCGGATACCGGTCCCGTCCCCGGCCGATCGGGCTGTCGTTGCCGCCATGCGCGCCACGCAGGAACATGATCTCGTCGCTCTGCGACACCACGGGCATGTAGTACCACATCCTGTCGTGCCGCGTGTCGAGGATGAAGCGGTCGTCCGCGGGCCGGTTCACGAAGACCAGCCCCGCGGTCCAGAGATGCGCGAAGCGCGGCTCGTAGGACATCAGCTCGCCGTCCCAACGCAGCACCAGGCCGCGGACATAGTCCAGCGCGAAGTTCCTCTTGTGGTCCAGTATCCCCAGGACCGCCGCCAGGTCGCGCCGGGTCCGGGCGACGAAACTGCCGGCCACCGCGTCGTCATCGTCCAGCCGGAACTGCGCCAGCACCGTCGCCTCGGGATGGACATGGCGGCGCATCGCCTCGGCGCAGATCTCGCGGTGCGGGCCCGGTGGCGCATATTCGACGACGATCTGCGGAACATCCGCGACCAGCGCCAGAACCCGGCCGCGCCAGGGCTCGGGCAGGTCCTCGCCCAGCAGCAGCACAAGGGTGAAATCCGGGTCGGTCTGGGCCCGCAGCCCCGGCAGGCAGACATGCTCGAACCAGGCCAGCCGCCGATCCAGCCGCGCCGGGTCATACAGCATCGCGCGCCGCGCCTCGATCGTCCCGTGCTCGGTCTGGAACCCGCCGATGCCGGGGACCGAGAACCTGCACAGGCCGATGATCTGCAGCACCTCTTCGCGGCCCTCGGGATGGTCGGCTGGCATCTCGGTCATGGGCGAAGGTTATGGCAGGCCGGCGGAAAAGGGCAATGACCGACCGGCCGGGCACAACCGGGAGCAACAGGCGGACAAGGGCGGCAGGGGCGATCCTTTCAGCCGGTCTCCCCGGATGCTTCGGGCGCCCGGCCGCCCAGGCTGTCGCGCAGCTCCCGGGTCAGCTCGGCCAGGGTGGCGGCCTTTTCCGGGCCGATCTTCTCTTCGATCATCTTGTCGATGCTGTCCCAGGCGGCGTGGATCTCGTCCAGCAGGCCCTTGCCGCGCGGGCTCAGGCGCAGGACGTTGCGCCGCGCTTCGGCGGGATCGGTCTGCCGCGAGACAAGCCCCGCCGCGATCAGCCGCGCGGTCATCGTGCTCATGCTGGCCGCCGTGATGTCGAACAGTTGCGCAAGCTCGACCTGCGACGCCGATCCCATCTTCGCCAGCGCATCCAGGACCCGCGCCTGCCGGGGGCCGAGGTCGATGTCCGACAGTCGCCGCCGCAGGGAATCCTCGACCAGATCGGCCGCATGAAGAAGGAAGTGCATGTGGAAATCGTCGCCGGCCATGCAATAGTTAGTAGGTTAACCGATTGTGTGGAGCAAGCCCCGAATCCGACGACCGATCGCGCAGGGCAAGGCGCGGCGCGTCGGCGGCCGCGGATTGGGGAATTGTTAACCATGATAGGCGTCCCCACGGGTTTTCCCGTTGTTTCAATGACTTGACCCCCCGTCCCCATGGGGACAGGCCCGAAAACGGAAAAAGGCCCCGCTTTCGCGGGGCCTCCTGTCTGCCATTCCGGCTGCGATCAGTCGCGGCTTTCGGGGGTCTCGACCAGGGTCGAGTCGAACTCGTCCCCGCCGACCACATCCTCGGTCGGGGCAGCCAGCCGCGCCGCGGCCTCTGCCTCGGCCCGCGCCGCATCGATCACCTTCTGGTCGCGCTCCTGGGCGATCTTGCGAATCTTCATCGACGCACCGCCGGTCCCCGCCGGGATCAGCCGCCCGACGATGACGTTCTCTTTCAGCCCGACCAGCTTGTCGCGCTTGCCCATCACCGAAGCCTCGGTGAGAACCCGCGTGGTCTCCTGGAACGAAGCCGCCGAGATGAACGACCGGGTCTGCAGGCTCGCCTTGGTGATCCCGAGCAGAACCGGTTCGCCGGTGGCGGGACGTCCGCCCTTGGCAATGGTCTTCTCGTTCTCTTCGGCGAACTCGGCCTTGTCGAAGTTCTCGCCCTTGAGCATCGTCGTATCGCCGGAGTCGAGGATCTCGATCTTCTGCAGCATCTGCCGCACGATCACCTCGATGTGCTTGTCGTTGATCTTCACGCCCTGCAGGCGATAGACGTCCTGCACTTCGTCGATCAGGTAGTCGGCCAGCGCCTCGATCCCCAGGATCCGCAGGATGTCATGCGGCGCCGGATTGCCGTCCATGATGTAATCGCCCTTGGTGACATAGTCGCCTTCCTGAACCGGAATGTGCTTGCCCTTGGGCACCATGTACTCGACGGGCTGGAAGCTGTCGTCCTCCGGCTCGATCGTGATACGGCGCTTGTTCTTGTAGTCGCGGCCAAAGCGCACATAGCCGTTGATCTCGGCAATGATCGCGTGGTCCTTCGGACGCCGCGCCTCGAACAGTTCCGCCACCCGCGGCAGACCACCGGTGATGTCCTTGGTCTTGGCGCCTTCGCGCGGGATACGCGCAACGACGTCGCCGGCCTTGACCTCCTGGCCATCCTCGACCGACAGGATCGCATCGACCGACATGGCATAGGTGATCGGGTTGCCGTCGTCCTTGCGGACCGGCTCACCGGTTTCCTTGTCCATGATGATGATCTCGGGCTTCAGGTCGTTGCCGCGCGGCGCCGAGCGCCAGTCGGTCACGATCTTCTGGGTCATGCCCGTCGCCTCGTCGGTGTCCTCGCGCACGGCAATGCCGGCGATCAGATCGACGAACTTGGCGACGCCGGCCTTGTCGGCGATGATCGGCAGGGTGTAGGGGTCCCATTCGAACAGCTTGTCGCCGCGCTTGACCTTCTGGCCTTCCTTCACATGGATCTTGGTGCCGTAGCCGACCTTGTGCGCGGCGCGCTCTTGGCCGTTCTCGTCCATCACCACGACCTGCATGTTCCGGCCCATGACGACCAGTTCGCCGGCCGCGTTCTCCAGCAGGTTGGCGTTGCGGAATTCGATCACGCCTTCCTGGTTGGTTTCGAGGAACGACTGCTGGCCACCCTGGGCAACACCGCCGATGTGGAAGGTCCGCATCGTCAGCTGGGTGCCCGGTTCGCCGATCGACTGCGCGGCGATGATGCCCACCGCCTCGCCTTCGTTGACCATCGTGCCACGGGCCAGGTCGCGGCCGTAGCACATCGCGCAAACGCCTTCCTCGGCCTCGCAGGTCAGCGCCGAGCGGATCCGCACCGAGGTCACGCCGGCGCTGTCGATCAGGTCGGCCTTGCGTTCGTCGATCAACTCGCCGCGGCTGACCAGCACCTCGTCGGTGCCGGGCCGCAGCACGTCATCCGCAGAGGTCCGGCCCAAAACCCGCTCGGCCAGCGAGGACACGACCTCGCCGTCGTTGACCGCCGCTTCCGCGGTGATCGCGCGTTCGGTGCCGCAGTCATGCATGCGCACGATGCAGTCCTGCGCGACATCGACCAGGCGCCGGGTCAGGTAACCCGAGTTCGCGGTCTTCAGCGCGGTGTCCGACAGGCCCTTCCGGGCACCGTGGGTCGAGTTGAAGTATTCAAGAACGGTCAGGCCTTCCTTGAAGTTCGAGATGATCGGGGTCTCGATGATCTCGCCGGACGGCTTGGCCATCAGGCCGCGCATCCCGCCGAGCTGCTTCATCTGGGTGACCGAGCCACGGGCGCCGGAATGGGCCATCATGTAGACCGAGTTCGGCTCACCCTCGGCGCCTTCGGCGTCGGTGGGCTTGGCCGAGATGGTCTTCATCATCGCATCCGTCACCTTGTCGTTACACTTCGACCAGGCATCCACGACCTTGTTGTACTTCTCGCCCTGGGTGATCAGGCCGTCCATGTACTGCTGTTCGAAATCCTTGACCTGCTCACGGGTCTCGTCGACCAGCTGCCACTTGTTCTCGGGGATCACCATGTCGTCCTTGCCGAAGGAAATCCCGGCCTTGAACGCCTCGCGGAAACCCATGGTCATGATCTGGTCGCAGAAGATCACGCTCTCCTTCTGACCGCAGTAGCGATAGACGGTGTCGATGACCTGCTGCACTTCGCGCTTGCGCAGCAGACGGTTGACCAGATCGAAGGGCGCCTTCGCGTTCAGCGGCAGCAGCGCGCCCAGGCGCAGACGGCCCGGCGTGGTGTCGTAACGCTTCCAGATCTCGTTGCCTTCGTCGTCGATCTGCTTGACCCGCGCCTTGATCCGGCTGTGCAGATGCACCTCGCCGGCGTTCAGCGCATGCTCGACCTCGTCGACCGAGGTAAAGACACTGCCTTCACCGATCAGGCCCTTGCGATCCATCGAGGTGTAGTAGAGCCCCAGGATCATGTCCTGCGACGGCACGATGATCGGCGCGCCGTTGGCCGGCGACAGCACGTTGTTCGTGGACATCATCAGCACACGGGCTTCCAGCTGGGCTTCGAGGCTCAGCGGGACGTGGACGGCCATCTGGTCGCCATCGAAGTCGGCGTTGAAGGCCGAGCAGACCAGCGGGTGCAGCTGGATCGCCTTGCCTTCGATCAGGATCGGCTCGAACGCCTGGATGCCCAGACGGTGCAGCGTCGGCGCCCGGTTCAGCATCACCGGATGTTCGCGGATCACCTCGTCCAGGATGTCCCAGACCTCGGGTCGTTCCTTCTCGACCAGTTTCTTCGCCTGCTTGACCGTGGACGACAGCCCCTTCGCTTCGAGCCGCGAATAGATGAACGGCTTGAACAGTTCGAGCGCCATCTTCTTCGGCAACCCGCACTGGTGCAGCTTCAGTTCCGGCCCGGTCACGATGACCGAACGGCCCGAGAAATCGACCCGCTTGCCGAGCAGGTTCTGACGGAACCGGCCCTGCTTGCCCTTGAGCATGTCCGAGAGCGATTTCAGCGGCCGCTTGTTGGCGCCGGTGATGACCCGGCCGCGACGGCCGTTGTCGAACAGCGCATCGACCGATTCCTGCAGCATCCGCTTTTCGTTGCGGACGATGATGTCCGGCGCACGCAGCTCGATCAGCCGCTTCAGGCGGTTGTTCCGGTTGATGACGCGACGGTAGAGGTCGTTCAGGTCCGAGGTCGCGAAGCGGCCGCCGTCCAGCGGCACCAGCGGGCGCAGTTCCGGCGGGATCACCGGCACCACGGTCAGCACCATCCATTCGGGACGGTTGCCCGACTCGATGAAGTTCTCGACGATCTTCAGACGCTTGATGATCTTCTTCGGCTTCAGTTCGCCGGTGGCTTCCTTGAGGTCGTGCCGCAGCTGTTCGGCCGTCGCTTCAAGGTCGATCGCCGCCAGCATCTCGCGGATCGCCTCGGCGCCGATATTCGCCTGGAAAGCGTCGGCGCCGTACTGGTCCTGGGCGTCGTTGTACATTTCCTCGGTCAGCAGCTGACCGTAGTTCAGATCGGTCAGGCCCGGCTCGATCACGACGTAGTTCTCGAAGTAGAGAATCCGCTCCAGATCGCGCAGGGTCATGTCCAGCATCAGGCCGATCCGGGACGGAAGCGACTTGAGGAACCAGATATGCGCGACAGGGGCCGCCAGTTCGATATGGCCCATGCGTTCGCGACGGACCTTTTGCAGGGTGACTTCCACACCGCATTTCTCGCAGACGACGCCGCGATACTTCATCCGCTTGTATTTGCCGCAGAGGCATTCGTAGTCCTTGATCGGCCCGAAGATGCGGGCGCAGAACAGCCCGTCACGCTCGGGCTTGAAGGTCCGGTAGTTGATCGTCTCGGGCTTCTTGATCTCGCCATAGGACCAGCTCAGGATCCGCTCCGGCGAGGCCAGGGAAATCTTGATCTCGTCAAAGGTCTTGATCGGCGCAACCGGGTTGAACGGGTTGGCGTGGTTGTGGGTGAGTTCCTGGTTCATTTTCAAATCCTTGAATTCGGGGGAGGAATTCGCAGGACGGGTTGCCCCGTCCTACAGGAGAGGGGGGATTATTCCTCTTCCTCCGCATCCAGGAGTTCCATGTTGAGGCCCAGACCGCGGACCTCCTTGACGAGAACGTTGAACGATTCCGGAACCCCGGCCTCGAAGTTGTCCTCGCCCTTGACGATCGACTCGTAGACCTTGGTCCGGCCTGCCACGTCGTCCGATTTCACCGTCAGCATTTCCTGCAGGGTGTAGGCGGCGCCGTAGGCTTCCAGCGCCCAGACCTCCATCTCGCCGAAGCGCTGACCGCCGAACTGCGCCTTGCCGCCCAGCGGCTGCTGGGTGACGAGCGAATACGGCCCCGTCGAACGGGCGTGGATCTTGTCATCGACCAGGTGGTGCAGCTTCAGCAGGTACTTGGCCCCGACGGTGACCTTGCGGGCGAATTTCTCGCCCGTGCGGCCATCGTAGAGATCGGACTGGCCCGAAGTATCGAAGCCGGCACGAATCAGCGCGTCGTTGATGTCGGCCTCCTTGGCACCGTCGAAGACCGGGGTCGCGATCGGAACGCCGTTGGTGACGTTGCTGGCGCATTCCAGAAGGCGCTCTTCGTCCAGGTCCTTGATGTCCTCTTCGTAGACATCCTCGCCATAGGCGATCTTCATCGCGTCGCGGACCGGGGTCATGTCGCCCGAGCGGCGATACTCGGCCAGGGCTTCGCCGACCTGCTGGCCCAGACCGCGCGCGGCCCAGCCCATGTGGGTCTCGAGAATCTGACCGACGTTCATCCGGCTGGGCACGCCCAGCGGGTTCAGAACGAAGTCGACCGGAGTCCCGTCGGCCAGGAACGGCATGTCTTCCATCGGCACGACCTTGGACACGACACCCTTGTTGCCGTGCCGACCGGCCATCTTGTCGCCCGGCTGCAGCTTGCGCTTCACCGCCACGAAGACCTTGACCATCTTCATCACGCCCGGAGGCAGGTCGTCGCCGCGGCGGACCTTCTCGACCTTGTCCTCGAACCGATGCTCGAGCGCGCGCTTCTGGGCTTCGTATTGCTCGTTCAGCGCCTCGACATGCATCGCTTCCTGCTCTTCGGCCAGGGCGAGCTGCCACCATTGGCCACGGCTCAGCGTGCCCAGCAGTTCCTCGTCGATCACGGTGTTCGGCTTGACGCCTTTCGGCCCCTTCACCGCGGTCTTGCCCAGCAGCATCTCCTTGAGACGCGCATAGGTGTTGCGGTCGAGGATCGTCAGCTCGTCGTCCCGGTCACGGGCAAGGCGTTCGACTTCCTCACGCTCGATCTGCAGGGCGCGTTCGTCCTTCTCGACGCCGTGCCGGTTGAAGACCCGCACTTCGACGATGGTGCCGAAATCGCCCGGCGGCAGCCGCAGCGAGGTATCGCGCACATCCGACGCCTTTTCCCCGAAGATGGCGCGCAGAAGCTTTTCTTCCGGCGTCATCGGGCTTTCGCCCTTGGGCGTGATCTTGCCGACCAGAATGTCGCCCGGGCCCACTTCGGCGCCGATATAGACGATCCCGGCCTCGTCGAGGTTGCGCAGGGCTTCCTCGCCGACGTTGGGAATGTCGCGGGTGATCTCTTCCGGGCCCAGCTTGGTGTCGCGGGCGGCAACCTCGAATTCCTCGATATGGATGCTCGTGAACACGTCGTCACGGGTGATCCGCTCGGAAATCAGGATCGAGTCCTCGTAGTTGTAGCCGTTCCACGGCATGAAGGCGACGATGACGTTCTTACCCAGGGCCAGTTCGCCCAGATCGGTCGAGGGACCATCGGCGATGACCTCGTTCTTGGTCACCCTGTCGCCCACCTTCACCAGAGGTCTCTGGTTGATGCAGGTGTTCTGGTTCGAGCGCTGGAACTTGCGCAGGCGGTAGATATCGACGCCGGGATCGCCCGGGTCCAAGTCCTCGGTCGCGCGGACAACGATCCGGGTGGCGTCCACCTGGTCGATGATCCCGGCGCGCCGCGCCATGATCGCGGCACCACTGTCGCGGGCAACGACGCCCTCGATCCCGGTGCCGACGAAGGGGGCCTGGGCCTGCAACAGCGGCACCGCCTGGCGCTGCATGTTCGAGCCCATCAGCGCCCGGTTGGCGTCGTCGTTTTCCAGGAACGGGATCAGCGAGGCCGCGACCGAAACCAGCTGTTTCGGCGAGACGTCGATGAAGCTGATCGATTCCGGCGGGTTGAGCATGAATTCACCGGCCTGACGGGTCGAGACGAAGTCATTCTCGAACCGGCCGTTCTCGTCCAGCTTGGCGTTGGCCTGCGCCACGGTGTGGCGCATTTCCTCGGTTGCCGAGACATATTGCACGTCGTCGGTCACCTGGCCGTCGACGACCTTCCGGTAGGGGGTCTCGATGAAGCCGTACTTGTTCACGCGGGCGTAGGTGGCCAGCGAGTTGATCAGGCCGATGTTCGGCCCTTCCGGCGTTTCGATCGGGCACATCCGGCCATAGTGGGTGATGTGAACGTCACGAACCTCGAAGCCCGCGCGTTCCCGCGTCAGACCGCCCGGCCCGAGCGCCGAGAGGCGGCGCTTGTGCGTCACTTCCGACAGCGGGTTGGTCTGGTCCATGAACTGCGACAGCTGCGAGGAGCCGAAGAATTCGCGCACCGCAGCCGCGGCCGGCTTGGCGTTGATCAGGTCCTGCGGCATCACCGTGTCGATCTCGACCGAGGACATCCGCTCCTTGATCGCGCGCTCCATGCGGAGCAGGCCGACGCGATACTGGTTCTCCATCAGTTCGCCGACCGAACGCACCCGGCGGTTGCCGAGGTGGTCGATGTCGTCGATGTCACCCTTGCCGTCACGCAGATCGACCAAGGCCTTGATGCAGGCGATGATGTCTTCCTTGCGCAGCGTCCGCTGGGTATCGGCCACGTCCAGATCGAGACGCATGTTCATCTTGACCCGGCCGACGGCCGAAAGGTCATAGCGCTCGCTGTCGAAGAACAGGGTGTCGAACAGCTGGCTGGCGGCTTCCACGGTCGGCGGCTCGCCCGGGCGCATGACCCGGTAGATGTCCATCAGCGCGGTGTCACGGTTCAGGTTCTTGTCCATCGCCATGGTGTTGCGGATGTAGGCGCCGACATTGACGTTATCGATGTCGAGCACCGGGATGTCGGTGATCCCGGCATCCAGCAGATCCTTCAGCGTCCCGCCGATGACCTCGCCGTCCTTGTCCAACTCCCAGGTCAGCTCGTCGCCGGCCTCGACATAGATCGCGCCGGTTTCCTCGTCGATGATGTCCTTGGCGACGAACTTGCCGACGATCTGCTCGAAGGGCACCAGAAGTTCGGTGACACTGCCTTCGTCCAGCAGTTTCTTCACCGTGCGCGGCGTCACCTTGTCACCGGCCTTGCTGATGACTTCGCCGGTCTTGGCATCGACCAGATCGAAGGCCGGGCGGGTGCCCCGCACCCGCTCGGGGAAGAACGGGGCGACCCAGCCCTTGTTCTTCTTCAGCTTGTATACGACGGTGTCGTAATAGGCGTCCATGATCGCCTCCTGGTCCAGCCCGAGGGCATAGAGCAGGGTCGTCACCGGCAGTTTGCGGCGACGGTCGATCCGCGCATAGACGATGTCCTTGGCGTCGAATTCGAAGTCGAGCCACGAGCCGCGATAGGGGATGATCCGGCAGGCGAAGAGCAACTTGCCCGAGGAATGGGTCTTGCCCTTGTCATGGTCGAAGAACACCCCGGGCGAGCGGTGCATCTGGCTGACGATCACCCGCTCGGTGCCGTTGACGATGAAGGTGCCGTTCGGCGTCATCAGGGGCATGTCGCCCATGTAGACGTCCTGCTCCTTGATGTCCTTGACCGACTTGGCGCCGGTGTCCTCGTCCACATCGAACACGATCAGACGCAGCGTCACCTTCAGCGGCGCGGCATAGGTCATGTCGCGGGTCTGGCACTCATCGACATCGTATTTCGGTTTCTCCAGTTCGTAGTCCACGAACTCGAGCACTGCGGTCTCGTTGAAATCCTTGATCGGGAAGACCGACTGGAACACGCCCTTGATGCCTTCGCCATCTTGCGGCACGGGCTGATCGCCCGAAGACAGGAACAGGTCGTAGGAGGATTTCTGAACCTCGATCAGGTTCGGCATCTCCAGCACTTCACGAATCTTGCCATAGTTCCGGCGGAGTCGCTTCTGGCCGATGATTTTCGAAGACATGCGCGTTGTCACCTTTCGTTTGCGCTTGGCCACGAGCGTCGGGTCTCGCCTGCGGCCAGCAAACAGGGGGTTCGGAACCATTCTGCAGGGCCCGCCCAAAGGCCCCATCCCGTTCCGGTGAACCTCACCTTGAAAAGTCCCCGCCCCTGCGGGGCCTTTTCAAGACAGGTTCGGCTGGACCCGGCTTCGCCGGATCCAGCCTTGATTTCTGAGTTGGGCCAAAGCCCGCACGCCGATTAGGCGAGTTCCACTTCGGCGCCGGCAGCGGTCAGCTTTTCCTTGATGTCTTCGCCTTCGGCCTTCGTCACGCCTTCCTTGACCTTGCCGCCCGCTTCGACCAGGTCCTTGGCTTCTTTCAGCCCCAGGCCGGTGATCGTGCGGACTTCCTTGATCACGTTGATCTTGTTCGGGCCGGCGCTCTTCAGCACGACGTCGAACTCGGTCTTTTCCTCGGCGGCATCCGCCGCACCGCCCGCAGCCGGGCCGGCCATCATGACGGCGCCACCGGCGGCCGGCTCGATGCCGTATTCGTCCTTCAGGATCGTTTTCAGTTCCTGCGCTTCCAGCAGGGTCAGACCGACGATCTCTTCGGCAAGTTTCTTCAGATCAGCCATTTTCTCATCCGTTCCTAATTCTAGATGTGTTCCAACGGGTGTTTCGCGAACCCCGCAGGTTCATCAGTTGCTTCAGGCCGCCTCGGCACGCTCTTCGATGGTGCTGAGGATACCCGCGATGTTCGAAGCAGGCGCGCCAACGGCCCCGGCGATGTTCGCGGCAGGCGCCCCGATGCAGGACGCGATCGAGCTGATGAGCTCTTCGCGCGACGGCATCTTGGCGACGGCCGAAACCCCGGCAGGGTCCAGCGCCGTGCCACCCATTGCGCCGCCGAGGATCACGAACTTGTCGTTGTCCTTGGCGAACTGATCCGCGACCTTCGCAGCTGCGACAGGGTCCTCGGAATAGGCGAGCACGGTCATACCCGTGAGAAGACTGGCGATAGAAGCCGCCGGCGTTCCGTCTAGGGCGATTTTGGCGAGCGTGTTCTTGGCAACGCGGACAGAGCCTTCAGCTTCGCGCATGCGCGCACGAAGACCCTGCATTTCCGCAACCGTCAGACCTGCGTAGTGTGCAACCACAACCACGCCAGAGCTTTCGAAGATCTGGCCGAGTTCCTCGACCACTTTCTCTTTTTGGGCTCTATCCACAGTTTCACTCCAAGTTTGGAGGGATAACCCTCCGGCTCAAGTCTGCCGGGACGAAGGAGTCCCGACATCGGGTCCTTACGGGTCCTAACCAATCGCCCCCGAAACCGATCGAAACGGCCCAGGGAATTGTTCATTTCCCGTCTCAGGCAGGAATTATGGCCGGAAACCGACCACCCGCCGTCTCGGACGAAGTATCCGGGCGGCCGCGAATCTCGGGGTCACCTGGACGGCGGGTAATTAAGGGCTTTGCAACGGAATGTGAAGAGGCAATTTGCAGCGGTAACGCCGCAGCGCCGCAATTGTCCGGTCCGACCCCGCCCCGCAGGCGCCGCGACCGGCCTTTCCGCCCCAGTCCGGAGCCGCCCGGAACAGGCAAGGGGCGGACCCTGCGGCCCGCCCCTGCAATCCTTCACGGCACGGGCAGTCTGCCCGGCACCCGTCAGTTTCCGGTGGCGCTCGCCAGGTCGATGGAAACACCCGGCCCCATGGTCGAGGAGATCGAGACCTTCTTCATGTAGGTGCCCTTGGCGCCCGCCGGCTTGGCCTTCTGCACCGCATCGACCAGCGCACGGATGTTCTCGGCCAGCTTGGCGCCGTCGAACGAAGCCTTGCCGACGCCGGCATGGATGATTCCGGCCTTCTCGGCGCGGAACTGCACCTCACCGCCCTTTGCGGCCTTGACCGCCGCAGCGACATCCATGGTCACCGTGCCGACCTTGGGGTTCGGCATCAGGTTGCGCGGGCCCAGCACCTTGCCCAGACGACCGACGATCGGCATCATGTCCGGGGTGGCGATGCAGCGATCGAACTCGATCTTGCCGCCTTGGACGATTTCCATCAGGTCCTCGGCGCCGACGATGTCGGCCCCGGCTTCCTTGGCCTCGTCCGCCTTGGCGCCGCGCGCGAAGACCGCGACGCGGACCGTCTTGCCGGTGCCGTTCGGCAGGTTCACGACGCCGCGCACCATCTGGTCGGCGTGGCGCGGATCGACACCCAGGTTCAGCGCGACCTCGACGGTCTCGTCGAACTTGGCATTCGCCGCGCCCTTGACCAGCGCCACCGCGTCCTCGACGCTCAGCATCGACTTGCCTTCAAAGCTGGCGCGGGCCGCTTTCGTCCGTTTTCCAACATGTGCCATGCGCTTAACCCTTCACCTCGATGCCGATCGACTTGGCCGAGCCGACGATGATCTGCATCGCGGCCTCGACGGACGTGGCGTTCAGATCCTTCATCTTGGCTTCAGCGATCTCGCGGATCTGCGCGGCGGTCACGGTGCCGGCGGTGGTCCGGCCCGGCGTTTCCGAGCCCTTCGGCCGGTTGCGCTTGCCCTCCGGCTTCAGCCCGGCGGCCTTCTTCAGGTAGAACGACGCCGGCGGGGTCCGGGTCTCGAACGAGAAGGACTTGTCGACGTAATAGGTGATCACGGTCGGAATCGGCGCACCGGCTTCCATCTCCTGCGTCTTGGCGTTGAACGCCTTGCAGAATTCCATGATGTTGATCCCGCGCTGACCCAGAGCGGGGCCGATCGGCGGGGACGGGTTCGCTTGTCCGGCCTTGACCTGAAGCTTCAGGGTGCCGGCGACTTTCTTGGCCATGATGGCCCTCCTTTCACCACGCTGCGGGCGCGTCCCGCGGCGTTTCGGTTAAGTGGTCCGGCCGTGCGGCGCGCCGCCGTGCCTCCCACGCTTGAGCCCCCGGCGCCAAGACCCCGGCGGGCGATCGCTCAGAGTTCTTTCGAAACCTGAGTGAATTCCAGTTCGACCGGGGTTGCCCGGCCAAAGATCGACACCGCGACCTTCAGCCGCTGGGCGCTTTCGTCGACTTCCTCGACCATGCCGTCGAAACCTTCGAACGGGCCGTCGGTGACTTTCACCTTCTCGCCGATGTCGTAGAAGATCAGCGTCCGCGGCGAGGCTTCGCCCTCTTCGACCCGGTTCAGGATCTGGTTCACCTCGGCATCGCGCATCGGCATCGGGCGGCCCTGCGGCCCCAGGAAGCCGGTGACCCGGTTGATCGAGTTGATCAGGTGATAGCCGCGGTCGGTCATCTCCATCCGCACCAGCACATAGCCGGGCATGAAGCGCCGCTCGGTGGTGACCTTCTTGTTGCGGCGCACCTCGATGACTTCCTCGGTCGGCACCAGGACTTCCTCGATCTCGTCCTCAAGGCCCTTCTCGGCAACCGAGGTCCGGATCTGCTCGGCGACCTTCTTCTCGAAGTTCGAGAGGACACTGACCGAATACCACCGCTTCGCCATGCCTGACTTGCCCTTTTGCCACCCGACCGAAGGATCGGGGAATTTCACTTGCCGGAACCTTGCGATGTCTCGCGTCCGACGCTTGCAGGAACACAAACGCCGCGCAACGCGAATCGTGGCGCGGAATAGGTCCCGGAAACTTGGGCCTCTTACAGCCACCCCCCTGCGCTGGCAAGGGAGAAGGTGGCGCGACCGGCCCGGACCCGTCCTAGCCGAACATGCCCAGCACCGCCTGCAGACCGGTGCGGATCGTCAGATCGACGAGAAAGAAGAACATCGCGGTCAACGCCGCCATGACAAAGACCATCACCGTGGTCAGCACCACCTCGCGCCGGTTGGGCCAGGTGACCTTGCCGACTTCGGCACGGACCTGTTGCAGGAACTGGAGCGGGTTCAGCGTGGCCATGAGATTTCCTTGCGGCAAGCGCCAAGTCGGCGGCGGTCTGGTGTGGTTCTTGTGTCGATCTGCGGCAGATACGCCGAAGCGGGCCGCATTTCAAGGCACCCTGCAGTCCGGATGCCGGGCTGAGGCCCCGCGGCGACAAGGCGGCGTTCCGGGCGTCGGAAGCGGCCTGGCAGGGGCAGCAGGGTTCGAACCCGCGACCTACGGTTTTGGAGACCGTCGCTCTACCAACTGAGCTATACCCCTAAGGCCGCCCGCTAGATACTTGCGCCTTGTCGGCTTGGCAAGGGCGTCACGACCCGTCCCGGCGGCACCGGGGCCGGGAATGACGAAGTTCCGGCCGCGTTGCATGAAAGGGACATCACCGCCGACGGAATCCGCCCCTCCTTTCCGACCCCGTCGACCTGCAGCTTATTCCGGGTAGCGAGACGTCGGATCTCCGAATTGTGGCAGTATCTGCAACGAGACTCCTTCACGGCCCAGCCGCCTGTTCAGGTTCCTGGCATTTGCCGGTGGTCTTGTCTCTCGAGCGCTCGGGGCTTTCGAAAGACCCCGGAGGGCTGCAGTTTCCAGCCGGTCGCGGCGCGGTTCCGGACCCCGGGACTGCTGATCTATACCGGCCCGAAGGAGAAGGCATCGGTTCTCGACTTCCATCACCTTCAACTCTGGCTGAAGATGCCGACGCCGATCCGCATGGAAAAGCCGATGTTCGTGCGCGGGGCGCATCATGACAACGACAGCGGTCCGGGCGAATACAGCCGACGGATGCGCAGGTTCCGCTTCAGGATGGCGCGCCTGCCGACCTACATGCGGCGCCGGTTCGGAATTGATGTCGAGGCCCTGCAGGCAAACCGGGATGCCTGCAAGGCCGAGGTTCCTGACGCCGCCTGAAGCCAGGCCGGGCAGTCGGCCTCAGGCCAGGGCCTCCAGCGCATCGATATCGGCGCGGGCCAGGGCCGGCACCGCCGCTTCGATCCGCGCCTCGGGCCAGTCCCACCAGGCCAGCGCGTTCAGTCGCGCCACGGTCCCGGGCTGAAAGCGCATCCGCAGCACCCGCGCCGGATTGCCCGCGACAACGGCGTAATCCGGCACCGCGCCGCGCACCACCGCCCCGGCCCCGACGATGACCCCGTTGCCCAGCCGGGCCCCCGGCAGGATCAGCGCGCCATGGCCGATCCAGACATCGTTGCCGATCTCGGTATCGGGCAGGCCGCGGAAGCTGTCGCGGTAGGTCTCGAGCAGCGCATGGTCGAAGATCGCGAAGGGATAGGTGCTGGCCCCGTCCATCGGGTGGTTGGCGCTGGCGGTGATGAAGGTGGCGCCGTGGGCGAATTGCCCGAACCGCCCGATCCGCAGCCGCTCCGGCGCGCCGGGATAGAGATAGGGCGCGATTCGGGCCGCCCAGCCCCCGGGCGATTCGGGCGGCGCGAAATCGTTCATATAGGTGAAGTCGCCGATCTCGATGTTCGGATGCGAGATCACCCGGTTGAGATTGACCATGTTCGGATGCGGCCTGCCATCGGGCAGGATCAGCGGATGCCGCCGCGCGGCGTCAAGAAAGGCAGACATGAGACGTCCTTCTGAAATCGTTTCGGGAACGGGTTCAGAGCGTCTTGTCCACCTTCACCTCCATCGACTGATGCCGGCTGTCTAGGGGCTTTGCCGAGTCGGATCAAGCGCGGTGACGCGGCAAGAAGAACGCCGCCCGGCGGGACCGGACGGCGCTGACTGCAATCGGACCTGTGTCCGGTCTTACTTGATGATCTTCGAGACGACGCCCGAGCCGACGGTGCGGCCGCCTTCGCGGATCGCGAAGCGGAGTTTTTCCTCCATCGCGATCGGGGCGATCAGCTCGACCACGAACTTCAGGTTGTCGCCCGGCATCACCATCTCGGTGCCTTCCGGAAGCTGGACCGTCCCGGTCACGTCGGTGGTCCGGAAGTAGAACTGCGGCCGGTAGTTGGCGAAGAACGGCGTGTGCCGGCCGCCTTCATCCTTGGTCAGGATGTAGACCTCGGCCTCGAACTCGGTATGCGGTGTCACCGAACCCGGCTTGCACAGCACCTGGCCCCGCTCGACACCGTCGCGCTCGATCCCGCGCAGCAGCAGACCAACGTTGTCGCCCGCCTCGCCCTGATCCAGCAGCTTGCGGAACATCTCGACGCCGGTGCAGACCGTCTTCTTGTTGGCGTTCAGCCCGACGATCTCCATCTCTTCGCCGACCTTGATCACGCCGCGCTCGATCCGGCCGGTGGCAACCGTGCCGCGGCCCGAGATCGAGAACACGTCCTCGACCGGCATCAGGAAGGGCTGGTCCACCGGACGCGCCGGGGTCGGGATGTAGGAATCCACCGCTTCCATCAGCGCACGGATCGAATCCTCGCCGATCTCCTTGTCGCGGCCTTCCAGCGCCGCCAGCGCCGAACCCTTGATGATCGGAATGTCGTCGCCGGGGTAGTCGTAGGACGACAGAAGCTCGCGCACTTCCATCTCGACCAGTTCCAGAAGCTCCTCGTCATCCACCTGATCGACCTTGTTCAGGTAGACCACGATATGCGGGATGCCGACCTGGCGGCCCAGCAGGATGTGCTCGCGGGTCTGCGGCATCGGGCCGTCGGCCGCGTTCACCACCAGGATCGCGCCGTCCATCTGCGCCGCGCCGGTGATCATGTTCTTCACATAGTCGGCGTGGCCGGGGCAGTCGACATGCGCGTAGTGCCGCGTCTCGGTCTCGTATTCCACATGCGCCGTCGAGATCGTGATCCCGCGCGCCTTCTCCTCCGGCGCCGCGTCGATCATGTCATAGGACTGAAAGTCACCGTAATACTTGGTGATCGCGGCGGTCAGAGTCGTCTTGCCGTGGTCAACGTGACCGATCGTGCCGATGTTCACATGCGGCTTGTTGCGTTCGAACTTTGCCTTGGCCATATCGCGGGCGCCTTATTCAGAAAGGGGGCCACAAGCGGCCCCGGTTCAACATCGCGGGCGATGTAGAGTCCCGCGACGAGAAAAGCAAGCCTCACTTCGCCGGTTGCGGACTGGTTCCCGGCTGCACCGGCGCGTCGCCGGTGAACCACTCGGGATGCTCGCGCAACCATTCCTCGATCTTCCTGGCTGCGTTCACCGACAGTTTCCGCATCTGCTCTTCGCGGGTCTGGGTCAGACCCGAGCCGAGCAGGGTCTTCTCGCTGACCCCTTCCCAGACCGTCAGATTCTCGGGCTCTGCATTCAGCTTGCCGTAGGGCGTCCAGACATTGGCCGAGATCAGCAGCACCGACTTCGGCTTGACCACCAGCGGAATCCCGGTCTGCGCCAGCGCATAGGCCTGGACCTTGATCGCGATATGGTAGGTGCCCTCGCCCTTGAAGCGGCTGAAGCGTTCGTCGATGGCCTGCTCCAGGCTCGCCTTCCATTCGGCATCGGTGGCCTTGCGCGACAGCGGCCCGATCTTGGGATTGTCGACCACGACGATGTTGTAGCCGAGCGAGAAATCGCCCAGCGGTTCCGGAGCCTTGGACAGATCCTCGGGCGCGGCGCAGGCCGCAAGAATAACGGCCATCAGGCCAATCAGGAAAAAGCGGGGATTCGGGCGCAATGTCATAACCATCCTCAATCGGGTTCCGGCCCGCCTATCCGATCCGGCCGGTTCAGGCAAATCAACTCGGCGATTCGCGCGGGCTCAGCGGGTCGGAACCGGGACCTCGCCACGATAATCATAGAAGCCGCGCCGTGTCTTGCGGCCCAGCCAGCCGGCCTCGACATATTTGGTCAGCAGCGGACAGGGCCGGTACTTGGTATCGGCCAGCCCCTCGTGCAGGACGTTCATGATCGCCAGACAGGTGTCCAGACCGATGAAATCGGCCAGTTCCAGCGGCCCCATCGGGTGGTTCGCGCCCAGCTTCAGGCTCTGGTCGATCGAGACCACCGAGCCGACGCCTTCATAAAGCACATAGACCGCCTCGTTGATCATCGGCATCAGGATACGGTTGACGATGAAGGCCGGGAAATCCTCGGCCATGGTCGGGGTCTTGCCCAGCCGCTCGACCACCGCCTTGCAGGCCGCATAGGTCGAATCGTCGGTGGCGATGCCGCGGATCAGCTCGACCAGCTGCATCACCGGCACCGGGTTCATGAAATGGAACCCCATGAACCGCTCGGGCCGGTCGGTGCGCGCCGCCAGCCGGGTGATCGAGATCGACGAGGTGTTCGAGGTCAGGATCGTCTCGGGTTTCAGATGCGGCACCAGCTCGGCAAAGATCGCCTGCTTGATGCTCTCCTTCTCGGTCGCGGCCTCGATCACCAGATCGGTCCGGCCCAGATCGGTCAGCACCCCGGTGGTGGTGATCCGCGCCATGGCGGCGGCCTTTTCCTCGGCGCTGATCTTCTCGCGGGACACCTGCCGGTCGAGGTTCCTGTCGATGATCTCGACCGCCGACTTCAGGGCCTCTTCCGAAATGTCGTTCAGAAGCACCTGGTATCCCGCCAACGCCATCACATGCGCGATGCCGTTGCCCATCTGCCCGGCGCCGACCACACCTACGCTTTCGATCTCCATCGTCTCCCGCCTTTCTCGTAACTCGCCGGACCTTATGCACCCGGCTTTCCCGGAGGCAAGGGGCGCGGCCCGGGTTCGGGGCAAAGCGGTGCTTGCGTCCACCACCCGCTGCGGCTAAGCCCGCCGCCCTGCCCGACCCGCCCAGACAGGAGCCGAGCCATGTCCGACGCCACACTTGCCATCGACTTCGGCACCTCGACTTCCGCCGCCGCCGTGCTGGCCGACGGCAAGCCCTGGCGGATTCCGGTCGAGACCGGCGCCGACACCTTGCCCACTGCCGTGTTCTTTCCCGCCGGCGGCGGAGCGATGCGGATCGGCGCAGCGGCGGCGCGGGCGCAGACGGCCGGCGACGAGGGCCGCTACATGCGCGGCCTGAAAAGCGTGCTGGGCACCGATCTGATGCATCAGACGCGGCTGATCGCCGGACGGCGGCTGAGCCTGACCGATATCCTCAGCCAGTTCCTGGCGACCCTGAAGGAACGCGCCGAAACCGCCACCGGCCTGCGTTTCCGCCGCGCGCTGTCGGGCCGTCCGGTGCGGTTTCACAGCCGTGATGCCGCCCGGAACGCGCGGGCCGAGGAGGATCTGCGGGCCTGCTATCTGGCCGCCGGCTTCGAGGAGGTGCGCTTTCGCCTGGAACCCGAAGCCGCCGCCCTGGCCGCGCATGGGCTGGGCAAGGAAGGCGAGACCGGGATCATCGTCGATATCGGCGGCGGCACCTCGGACTTCTCGGTCTATGCCAGCGACGGCGGGCGCCCGCGGATCCTGGCCAGCCACGGCATCCGGCTGGGCGGGACCGATTTCGACCATGCCGTCTCGCTGCGCCACATCATGCCGCATCTCGGCCATGGCGGCGAATTGCGGCGCGAGTTCGGGCCCGGGCTGCTGCCGGTGCCGCCGGCGCTGTTCGTGGACCTGGCACGATGGGAGACAATTCCCTTCCTCTACACCCCCGAGACCCGACGCGAGGCCAAGGCGATGGCCGCCCAGGCGGTGGAACCGCAGAAACTCGGCCGGCTGGTCACCGTGCTGCGCGACGAGCTGGGCCATGACCTGGCCTTCGCCGCCGAGCGCGGCAAGATCGCGGCCAACGGGCCCGAGGGCGCTGCGCAGATCGGGCTGGGCCTGGTCGAGCCGGGGCTGGCGGCGCCGATCGACCGCGCCTCGCTGGATGCGGCGCTGTCCGGCTTTGCCGGCAAGCTGACCGAGGCCGCCGAACAGACGCTGGCCGATGCCGGGGTGCCGGCCGACTCGATCCGCGCGGTGATCCTGGTCGGCGGCTCCAGCCTGATGTCGCTGGTGACGGACGAGATGCGGACCCTGTTTCCGACCGCACCGCAACACCGGACCGAAGCCTTTACCGCGGTGGTCGACGGGCTGGCGCTGGCCACGGCCTGACGGCAGGGCGCATTCCCTCCAATTCGACACCAAACTCTGCGGCAATTCTCTCGAATGCCGTCTTTAGACATATCTCAATGGCTTTCACCGAGTCTCCGTCCGGGCAATGACAAACGGAAATGGTGGGACATGACCTTTGAACCTCTGGCGGCCACCAGGCTGGACTACCTGCACTGCCGCCACGGCAATTCGAAACTCCTGTTTCGCGGGCCGAAACGCAGGGCGGACGGCAACCATATCGCAGTGCTTGGCGGAACCGAGACCTATGGCAAGTTCACCGAGACGCCCTGGCCCGAGATGCTGGAACAGCTGGCAGCCGGCCCGACGCTCAACCTGGCGCAGATGAACGCCGGGCTGGACGTGTTCCTGAACGACGGCGCGGTGCAGGACATCTGCCGGCACGCCCGTGTCACGGTGATCGAGATGTCGGGGGCAGAGAACCTGTCGAACCGGTATTACGCGGTGCATCCGCGTCGCAACGACCGCTTCCTGCGGGCCTCGACCCTGCTCCGGTCGGCCTTCCCCGAAATCGACTTCACCGAGTACAATTTCACCCGGCATCTGCTGGCCGGGCTGCGCGCGACCTCGCCCGAGCGGTTCGCGGATGTCGTTGCCGAGTTGAAGACCGCCTGGGCGGCCCGGATGAAGAAACTGATCGGCAGGATCGGCGGCAGGGTGCTGCTGCTCTGGCTGTCGGATCACGCGCCTGACGCGCCGGTCGACGATCCGCTGCGGCACGGCAACGGGCTGTTCATCGACGCCGCGATGATCGACTCGCTGCGACCGCTGGTGTCGGGCGTGGTCGAGATCGTGGCCGACGCAGACGAACGGAAGCGTGGCATGGACCTGATGGTGTTCGACGAGATGGATGCCCCCGCAGCGACGGAAATGCTGGGCCCCGTCGTTCACAAGCGGGCGGCACGGGAAGTGGCCGAAGCGCTGCGGGCGCTCTGACGATTTTGTGTAAGTGGTTCGGAACCGGATGTTTTCCGGTTCGGTTGGCTTGGCGAGTAATGGGCCGGGGGGGGTGCCCCCGGCCCGCTGTCATCCGGTCTCGCCGTTACAGCTTTTCGGTCAGCTCCGGCAGCACGTCGAACAGGTCTCCGACCAGGCCGTAATCGGCGACCTGGAAGATCGGCGCCTCTTCGTCCTTGTTGATCGCGACGATGACCTTGGAGTCCTTCATCCCGGCCAGGTGCTGGATCGCGCCCGAGATGCCGACCGCGACATAGAGGTCCGGCGCCACGACCTTGCCGGTCTGCCCGACCTGCCAGTCGTTCGGCGCATAGCCCGAGTCGACAGCCGCGCGGGATGCGCCGACCGCCGCGCCCAGCTTGTCGGCCAGTTTCTCGATGATCGCGAAATCCTCTTTCGAGCCGACGCCGCGCCCGCCCGAAACGACGATCCCGGCGCTGGTCAGCTCGGGCCGGTCGCTGGCCGCCACCTTGTCCTCGACCCAGGAGCTCAGCCCCGGATCGGCTCCGGCGTCGATGCTTTCCACCGCGGCGCTGCCGCCGTCGCCGGCCGCGTCGAAGGTCGAGGTGCGGATCGTCATCACCTTGATCTTGTCCGAGGATTTCACCGTCTGGACCGCGTTGCCAGCATAGATCGGACGCTCGAAGGTCTCGGCGTCGATCACCGCGCTCACGTCCGGGATCACCATCACGTCCAGCAGCGCCGCGACCCGCGGCAGGATGTTCTTGGCATCGGTCGTCGCCGGTGCCGCGATATGCGTGTAATCGCCGGCAAGGCTGACGATCAGCGCCGCCGTCGGTTCCGCCAGACGATGCCCCAGGCTGGGGTCCTCGGCGCAGAGCACCTTGGCCACGCCCTCGATCGTCGCGGCCTCGTCGGCCGCCGCCTTGGCCGAGGCCCCGGCGCAGAGCACCGTCACCGGCCCCAGCCCCGCCACGGCACCGACCGCCTTGGCCGTCGCATCGCGGCCCAGGGCGCCGTCCGTCACTTCTCCAAGCAGAAGAACCGCCATCAGATCACCCCCGCATCTTTGAGTTTCGTCATCAGCTCGTCCACTGTCTCGACCATGACCCCGGCCTTGCGGCCCTCGGGTTCCGAGGTCTTCACCACGGTCAGCCGCGGCGTGATGTCGACGCCGTAATCGGCCGGCGTCTTGCTGGCCAGAGGCTTGGACTTGGCCTTCATGATGTTCGGCAGGCTGGCATAGCGCGGCTCGTTCAGCCGCAGGTCCACCGAGACCACCGCCGGCAGCGTCACCTTGATCGTCTGCAACCCGCCATCGACCTCGCGCGTCACGCTGGCCGAGCCGTCCGCCACCTCGATGGCGCTGGCGAATGTCGCCTGGCCCCAGCCCAGCAGCGCCGCCAGCATCTGGCCGGTGGCATTCATGTCGTTGTCGATCGCCTGCTTGCCGGTCAGGATCATGCCCGGCTCTTCTTCCCGGGCGACCGCCGCCAGAAGCTTCGCCACCGCCAGCGGCTCGATATCGGTGGTCACCTCGTCCGTGGCCTCGATCAGGATCGCCCGGTCGGCGCCCATCGCCAGAGCGGTCCGCAGCGTTTCCTGCGCCTGCTTGACGCCGATCGACACCGCGACGACCTCGGTCGCAACGCCTTTCTCGCGCAGACGGATCGCCTCTTCGACTGCAATCTCGTCGAACGGGTTCATCGACATCTTGACGTTGGCGAGATCGACTCCGCTGCCGTCCGACTTGACCCGGACCTTTACGTTGTAGTCGATCACGCGCTTTACCGGCACAAGCACCTTCATCGCGGTCTCCTCATAGTGTTCCCTGCGGTTCCTAGCGGCAACTCGCGCGACGATACAGACCAAAATGAGCCGTTAGCGCCAACCTACGCCGCGTCCGCGGACGGCGCGAGGTGCGCCGCAGGCGATCCGGGCGCCGGGCCGCGCCGGCCTAGCGGTTCGCCCCCGGCACCCAGAGCACGTCGCCGCCGGGATTGGCCACCCGCGACGCGACGAAGAACCAGTCCGAAAGCCGGTTCAGATAGCGCACCGCCGCCGGATTGACCGACTCGCGCGCGGCCAGGGCCACCGCCAAACGCTCGGCGCGGCGGCATACCGTGCGGCACAGATGCAGATGCGCGGCCAGGGCCGTGCCGCCCGGCAGGATGAACGAGCGCAGCGGCGACAGATCGGCATTCATCGCGTCGATCTCGGATTCGAGCCTTGCGACCTGCGCATCGGCCAGCCGCAGCGGCGGGTATTCGGCCTCGGCGTCCTTCTCCATCTCGGGCCGGCAGAAATCGGCGCCGAGGTCGAACAGGTCGTTCTGGATCGCCGCCAGCCGGGTCTCGATCTCGCCCGCCGCATGCAGCCGCGCCAATCCGACGCAGGCATTGGTTTCGTCCACCGTTCCATAGGTCTCGACCCTCGGGTCGTCCTTGGGCACCCTGGTGCCGTTGCCCAGGGCGGTGTCGCCCGTGTCGCCGGTGCGGGTGTAGATGCGGTTCAAGACCACCATGGCGTGCTCCTCTCGCACTGTCGGACCGGGGTCGGCCCCCTTGCCGTCCCGGACCCGGGTTTCAGCCGCGGGCGCTGCGAATCGCAACCACGATCAGGATGATCAGAATCGCCACCGCCTGCGCACCGACACGGTAGCGCATGATCTTGTTGGCGTATTTGCGATTGAACTCGCCGCCCTTGGCGAAGGTTCCCAGACCGAACATCAGGATCACCAGCACCACAAGCACCGCGACGGCGACAAGGATCAGCAGCGGGTCGTTGAACATGGCGGGGTCTCCTATGGCGCCGGGTATCAGGCCCGATCCAGTATAAGGTCGGAAAGTCGGGTCGGCAGCAGGCGTTTCAGCGCAGCCGCGAAATAAGTCGGCGTGGTCACCATGTAGCGTGCCCGCGGGCGCTTGCTTTCGAGCGCACGCACCAGCTTCTTCGACACGGCCGAGGCGGGAAGTTCGAACCGGTCGGTGCCGCCTTCGTAGAGCCGCGACATCAGCCCCCGGTATTCCTCTGCCCGGGCCGAGGCGCGCCAGTCGATCCAGCGCTCGAACTGCGGGATCGCGTTGACCCGGATCCGGCTGGTGATCGGGCCGGGCTGCAGCAGCACGACATGGATGCCGGTGCCCCTCATCTCCAGCCGCAGAACGTCGCTGAGCCCCTCGATCGCGAATTTGGTCGCCACGTAGGCGCCGCGCCACTTCAACGCCGCGAAACCCAGAACCGACGAGCAGTTGACGATCCGCCCGTGCCCCTGCGCCCGCATCACCGGGATCACGTGCCGGGTCAGCGCGTGCTGGCCGAAGAAGTTGTTCTCGAACAGGGCCCGCAGCGCCTCGACCGGCAGATCCTCGACCGCGCCGGGGCAGGCATAGGCAGCGTTGTTGTAAAGCGCGTCCAGCGTGCCGCCGGTGCGCTCCAGCACCTCGGCCAGGGCGGTGACGATCGAGTCGGGATCGGTGAGGTCGAGCCGGAAACTCTCCAGCCCCTCGTCGCGCAGCCGGGCGCTGTCATCCTCGGTCCGGCATGTCGCAAAGACCCGCCAGCCGCGCCGCGCCAGATGATGCGCCGCGTCATAGCCGATGCCCGAGGCGCATCCGGTGATCAGAATGGATTTCATGCTGCCCAATCGCTGCCCCGACCAGAGCTAGGGCGAATAGGGGCCAAGGTCCAGCCGTGTCGGCGGAGCCTAGCCGTTCGGCTCGCTGTCCTGAAGGAAGCGGCGCGCCATGTAGCCTTCCACGCCATCGCCCTGGATGCGGATCTTCACCCAGTCGTCGCTCGGGTCCGACAGGATTTCGGTCGCCTCGCCATAGGTCACCTTGCCGACCACCTCGTAGCTGGTCGAAGGACCCGAGCGGACATTCACCACATTGCCGGTGACATACCACACCTGGCTCTCGGCCAGCGCCGCCTGGATTTCATCGGCCACGGAAGGCAGATCGACAGGCGGGTCCGAGGACTCCACCGGCAGCTCTGCCACGACAGGGTCCGGCGCCTCGACCGCCGGGGGTTCGGATACCTCCGGCTCGACCGCCGCGACAACCGCGGCCGGTTCGGGCACCACAGGTTCGGCGGCCTGGGCCGGTTCGGGCGTCACCGGGGCCGTCCCGCCCTGGGCCACATCGACGTCCGGCGCCTCCTGCGGGTCGGCCGCCTCGGCCGGCGCCGGCTCGGGTGCTGCAATCCCCAGTTCGGCCATCTCCTCGGGCGAAAGGTCCCGGCCCCCGACCATCAGAGCAATACCAATACCCACTATCAACAGTAACGTCAGCCTGATCATCGTCCGTCCGTTTCCCTGGCTCCAGTTCATCATACCACGCCGCAACCCATGCGTCAGGTCCGTGCAGCGCCTACCACAATCGCTAAAATTATCAACGCCCTGACCCGCGGAACGTTCCGTTCCTTCCGGAAGAATCCCGATTCGCTCCCTTTCCGGCGACCGACCCGCAGGGGTGCCGCAGCAACCCGCCGGCAATTGCCGGATTCGATCTGGACCGGTCCCGGCCCAACGCTTACACAACATCCATGACGGATGAGACCGAAACCCCCAAGATCGACCCTTCGGAAGGCTCGGAGCCGCTGAGCCGGGCGATTGGCGAGCGCTATCTGACCTACGCGCTTTCGACGATCACCAACCGGGCCCTGCCCGACGCCCGCGACGGAATGAAACCGGTTCACCGCCGGATTCTCTATGCGATGCGCGAACTGCGCCTGTCCCCGACCGGGGGATTCCGCAAATCGGCGAAGATCTCGGGCGACGTGATGGGCAACTATCACCCGCACGGCGACCAGGCGATCTATGACGCGATGGCCCGGCTGGCGCAGGATTTCAACATCCGCTACCCGCTGGTGGACGGTCAGGGGAACTTCGGCAACATCGACGGCGACAACCCCGCCGCCAGCCGTTACACCGAGGCCCGGCTGACCGCGGCCGCCGAGGCCCTGATGGAGGGGCTGAACGAAAACGCGGTCGATTTCCGCGCCAACTACGACGGCACCCTGACCGAGCCGGTCGTGTTGCCCGCCGCCTTTCCGAACCTTCTGGCCAACGGGTCGAGCGGAATCGCCGTCGGCATGGCCACGAATATTCCGCCGCACAACATCGACGAACTCGTCGCCGCCTGCCTGCATCTGATCAAGACGCCGGACGCCCGCGACGAAACCCTGGTCAACTACATCCCCGGCCCCGATTTCCCGACCGGCGGGGTGATCGTCGAACCGCGCGAGACGATCATCGAGACCTACCGGACCGGACGCGGCGCCTTCCGCCTGCGGGCCCGCTGGGAAAAGGAACCGCTGGACCGCGGCATGTGGCAGATCGTGGTCACGGAAATCCCCTATCAGGTCCAGAAGTCCAAGCTGATCGAGCGGCTGGCCGAACTGATCCAGTTGAAGAAGGTGCCGATCCTCGCCGATGTCCGCGACGAAAGCGCCGACGACATCCGCATCGTGATCGAGCCCAAGTCCCGCACCGTCGATCCCGACGTGCTGATGCAGGCGCTGTTCCGCAACTCGGATCTCGAGGTCCGGTTCTCGCTGAACATGAACGTGCTGATCGACGGGCGGATTCCCAAGGTCTGTTCGCTGAAAGAGGTGCTGCGCGCCTTCCTCGACCACCGCCGCGACGTGCTGATCCGCCGCTCGACCCACCGGATGGAAAAGATCGACCATCGGTTGGAAGTGCTGGAAGGCTTCATCACCGCCTTCCTCAATCTCGACCGGGTGATCGACATCATCCGCTATGACGACGACCCGAAAGCGGCGTTGATGGCCGAGGACTGGGGCGTCAAGCGGGGCCGGGCGACCAGCGAAAAGGACTATGTCTCGCCGCTGACCCTGCCCGCCGCCGCCGAAGGGCTGTCGGAAGTGCAGACCGAGGCGATCCTCAACATGCGGCTGCGCAGCCTGCGGCGGCTGGAAGAGATGGAGCTGCTTGCCGAGCAGGACGCGCTGATGAAGGAGCGGGCCGAGCTGGAGGACCTGCTGGACTCGGAAAGCCTGCAATGGTCCCGGATCGCCGAACAGCTGCGCGAGGTGCGCAAGACCTTTGGCGCCAACAGCCCCGGCGGCGCCCGCCGCACCACCTTCTCCGAAGCCGTCGAGGTCGCCGAGGTCCCCTACGAAGCAATGATCGAGCGTGAACCGATCACGGTGATCTGCTCGAAAATGGGCTGGATCCGGGCGATGAAGGGCCACCAGCCGCCCGAGACCGAATTGAAGTTCAAGGACGGTGACGAGGGCCGGTTCTTCTTTCACGCCGAAACCACCGACAAACTGGTGCTGTTCGGTTCGAACGGGCGGTTCTACACGCTGTCGGCCAATACGCTGCCCGGCGGCCGCGGCATGGGAGAGCCGGTCCGGCTGATGGTCGATCTGCCGAACGAGGCCGAGATCGTCACGCTGACCCCGCATCGCGCAGGGCGCAAACTGCTGGTCGCCTCCTCCGCCGGCGACGGTTTCGTCGTGTCCGAGGACGAGGTCCTGGCCCAGACCCGCGCCGGCCGGCAGGTGCTGAACCTTTCGGGCAATGCCCGGGCCCAGGTCTGCCGGCCCGTCGAGGGCGACCATGTCGCCGCCGTCGGCGAGAACCGCAAGGTGCTGGTCTTCCCGCTGACCGAACTGCCCGAAATGACCCGCGGCAAGGGTGTCCGGCTGCAGAAATACAAGGACGGCGGCCTGGTCGATGCCACGACCTTCACCCTGGCGGACGGCCTGTCCTGGAAGGACCCTGCGGGCCGGACCCGGACCGAGACCGTGCTGGACGAGTGGCTGGGCAAACGCGCGGGCAGCGGCCGCATGGCGCCGCGCGGCTTCCCGCGGGACAACCGGTTCGACTGATGCGCGCGGGCGACATCCCCCGGGGTGCCCTGCCGCCAATGCCGTCGTCGCCCCTGCCCGATGCCGATCTGACCACCGAATTCGCCGGGCAGCGCGGGCGCCTGTTCTGGCTGGCGCTGCGCACCTCGATCCTGACGGTGCTGACCCTGGGGCTCTACCGGTTCTGGATGAAGACCCGGATGCGGCGCTACTACTGGTCGTCGATCCGGCCCGGAGGGGTGCCGCTGGAATATGTCGGCGAGCCGCTTGAGAAGCTTCTGGGCTTCCTGATCGCGGTGGTGCTGATGTCCTTCTACATCGGCATCGTGAACCTGGTCCTGATGTTCGCCAGCTTCGCGCTGTTCCACGGCAATACCTATGCCTATGTGATCTCCTTCATCGGCGTGATCCCGATCCTGTTCTTCGCGCAGTATCGCGCCCGGCGCTATGTGCTGGCCCGGACCCGTTGGCGCGGCATCCGCTTCGGCGTCGACAATGCCGCCTGGGGTTATGCGGTGCGGGCGCTCTGGTGGTGGTTCCTGACCATCATCAGCCTGGGCATCCTCTGGCCGCGCAAGACCTTCGCGCTGGAGAAATACCGCACCGACCGGACCTGGTTCGGCTCGGTCCGGCTGCATCAGGGCGGCCATCCCTGGATGCTGATGAATGCCTGCAAGCATTTCTGGATCGGCATCCTGCTGACCGCGATCGGCACCGCGGGCGCCTACGGGATGACCGACCCGGCCAGCGCACTCGGCTTCGGGCTGCTGGCGGTGCTGGGCATCGGCTGGACGCTCTTTGGCCTGGCCTACTGGCAGGTCGACAGCTTTCGCCGCCTGACCTCGACCAAGAGCCTGGGCGGGCTTCGGCTGACCGCCCGGCCCCGGCCCTGGCGTATCCTGCGGCACTATGTCCTGGGCTACGGCCTGACCCTGCTGGCCGTCTGCGTGCTGGCGATGCCCTTCATCGCGGCGCTGATCGCCACCAATACCGACCCGACCAACCTGTTCGACCCGCTGCCGGGCGCCGAGGCAGCCAAGCTCCGGGGCTGGCTGCTGGGCGCGGCGGGGGTGCTGGCCTATTTCCTCGTGTTCATCTTCTGGGGCGTGTTCCGACAGGTCTTTGTCGGCCTGCCGAACATGCGCCACTACGCCGAGACCCTGGTGCTGCAACAGCCCCTGGCCCTGAACGCCGTCACGCAACGCGCCCGCGACGAATTTGCCGAGGCCGAGGGATTTGCCGACGCGCTCGACCTGGGGGCCGCGATATGACCACGATCGTCGTCGGCGCCAGCCATGAACCCCTGCAGGCCTTCGCCGATCTCTTCGACGGTCGGTCGGCGCGGGCGCAACGGGTCGGCGTGACGATCGACGAGACCCCGACGGGCGGCGTGCTGCTGCTGGCCCTGCCCGACGGCGGCACCCTGCGCTGGCCGCTGGAAGCCCTGCGCTCGCCGCCCGACCAGGCCGACCGCACCGGGCTGATCCTGGCCCGGACCGGTGATCCGGCTGCGCGGCTGATGGTCGATGACAAGGTACTGATCCTCATCCTGCGCGCCCGTGCCCCCTTCCTGCGCCGCCGCCCGCCGGTCAAGGGCAAGGGGCGGCTGCTGGCCTGGGCCTGCGCGGCGGTCGCCTCGGTGGCGCTGATCGTCTTCGTGCTGGTGCCGGTGATGGCCGACCAGTTGGCCGAATACCTGCCGCCCGAAGGCGAAAAGGCCCTGGGCGACGCGACGCTGAAACAGATCCGCTCGGCCCTGTCGGAAAACGAGTTCGCGCCGATGGCGCTTTGCGAGACCCGCGACGGGCTGGCGGCGCTGGACAAGATGACGACCCGGCTGGCCGGCGACCTGGAACTGCCCTATCCGATCAACCTGCATGTGCTCGACAGCGACATCATCAACGCCTTCGCCCTGCCCGGCGGCCATGTGGTGCTGTTTCGCGGGCTGATCGACGCCGCCGAGCAGCCCGAGGAGGTGGCGGCGGTCTATGCACATGAACTCGGCCATGTGATCAACCGCGATCCGACCCGCTCGGCGCTGCGCTCGGCCGGCTCGATCGGGGTGATCGGGTTGCTGCTGGGCGATTTCGCCGGCGGAACCGTGGTGCTGTTCCTGACCGAACGGCTGATCGACGCCAGCTATTCGCAGGCGGCCGAGGCCGGGGCCGACGCCTTTGCGCATGAACTGCTGATCCGGAAACGGGTCCGCCCCGATGCCCTGGCGTCGATGCTTCAGCGGCTGAAGAAGAAATATGGCGACAACGAAGGGATCACCGCCCATTTCGCCGCGCATCCCAAGCTGGGCGACCGGATCGAGGCGGCGCGGCTGGCAGCCGAGCGGCTGGCCGAACCGCCCGTGCCGATCCTGACCGAGGCCGAATGGCAGGCGATGCAACGGATCTGCAGATAGGTCCGGCCGGGCGAGGTTCAGTCCTTGGGCACCTGATCCTTCAGCGCCAGGGTCCGCGCCCGAAGCCATTCGATGAACTCGCCGGGGCGGTCCTTCCAGGGTTCCATCTCCTCGGGCGTGATCGGCTCGCCGATCACCGGGGCCTGCGGCTTGTTCAGCGCATGGACGACCTCGTGCAGCAACAACCCCTGCCGCAGCGTCGCCGAGGTCTGCGCCGCGATCTGATACCAGCGCGAGTTCTGCCCGGGAAAGAACATCGGCACGACGGTGGCGCCCGAGCGGCGCACCAGCTTGGCGGTGAACGGGTTCCAGGGGGCCTCCACGGCCGGACCGAACCAGGTCTTGGCCGAAGCGACCTGACCGGAAGGGAACAGTGCGATCACGCCCCCCTTCTTCAGATGCTCCATGGTCTCGTTTCGCATCGCGATCGAGTTCTTGAAACTGTCTTCCTCGTGCGGGAAGGGCACCGCGATCAGGAATTCGCTGACTTCCTTGACCCCGGCCAGCAACGAGCGCGACAGGATCTTGTAGTCGGTCCGCACCTTGCCGATGGTGGCGGCAAAGATCATCCCGTCGACCAGCCCGTGCGGGTGATTCGAGACCACGACCACCGGCCCGGTCTTGGGGAAACGGGCGATCTGTTCGGGCGGGGTTTTCAGCTCGATGCCCATGACCTCCAGGGCCCGGTCCCAGAACGCGTTGCCCGATACCACGCCTTCGCGTTCGAACTGGCGGATCTTGCGCAGCAGGGTCAGCTTGCCGGTGGCCCATTCGACAGCCCGGATGGTCCGGATGCGCCACGGCTCCTGAAAGGTCTGCGCATAGCTCAGCTTGCGCTTGTCGTATGGGACATAGGCCGGGTCGCCCGTCCGCATCGGCCTGCTGTCGTCTGGCGCTTGCGTCACGTTTCGTTCCGTCCCCACCGACCCGCTAGACGGCCTCAGAAGTCTTCACCGAACCGGTCCGCGACCAGTGCCTCCAGCGCATCTGCCAATTCTTCAGCCTGAGCACCAGTGGTCCGGACGTCAATAGAACTTCCCTTCGCCGCTGCCAACATCAAAAGCCCCATGATCGAATCTCCGCCGGTTTCCTGCCCGTCCTTGGACACATAGGCACGGGCGTCATGCGCCTCGACCACTTCGACGAACTTTGCCGAAGCCCGCGCGTGCAGGCCCTTGGCATTCACGATCTTCAACTTGCGGATTACTTCGCCGTCCATGCGTCCGGCTTACCTGTGAACATCGAAACTGTCGATGTACTTGCGACCGGCGGCCAGGGATCCGCGCACCGCCTCGGGCACGCTCAGATGCCGCGACTTGGCCAGCTTGATCAGCATCGGCAGGTTCGCACCATAGAGAATCTGCCGATTCGACGGGTTGCAGGCCAGAAGCGAGAGGTTCGAGGGCGAGCCGCCGAACATGTCGGTCACCACGACCACGCCATCCCCTCCATCGACCGAATCAGCGGCGGCGCAAATCTCGGCCTGCTTGCGGTCCCGGTCGTGATCGGGCGCGATCGAGACGGTGCGAATCCCGGTCTGACGACCGACAACATGTTCGACCGCGGCCAGGTATTCCTTGGCCAATCCTCCGTGCGCGACAATCACTATGCCGATCACACCATCTACCCCGATCCGGAATCCGCAGCCGTGCTGCTGCGGCGTTCCAATTCCCTATGTCTTTTAGATACTTGCCAGCCCTCTGCTGCAAGTGCATTCGCCAACAATTCCGTCACGGCAACAGATCTGTGTTGCCCTCCGGTACATCCGAAGGAAATTGCCAGATGCGCCTTGCCCTCGTCCCGGTAGGCCGGGAGCAGGAACAGGGTCAGTCCACGCAATCTCTCGAAGAACTCGTCAAAGCGCGGGTCTTCAGCGACATAGGCCCGCACCTCGGGGGCCCGGCCATCCTTGGCCCGCAGCGCCGGGTCCCAGTAGGGATTGCGCAGGAACCGGCAGTCGAAGACCATGTCCACGGCCCGCGGCACCCCGCGCTTGTAGCTGAAACTGTGCAGCGACACCGCCAGCTTGGTCGCGCCCTCACTGTCGAACCAGCGCCGCATCTCCTCGCGCAGCTCATGCGGGGTCAGTTCCGATGTATCGATCAGGATATCCGCCCGGGCACGGATCGGAACCAGCAGGTCCATCTCCCGCTCGATCCCCTGGGCAGGGCTTTCGGCCGGGGCCATCGGATGCCGGCGCCGGGTCTCGGAATAGCGCCGCAGCAGCACGTCGGCACGGCTGTCGAGATAGAGCACGTCGATCTGGATGTTGCTCAGCCCCGACAGCCGGTCGATCAGTTCGATCACCGCATTGGTGGAGAAGTCGCGGTTCCGCACGTCCAGTCCCAGGGCCAGGGGCCGCTCGGGCGGCGCACCGTCCAGGAGCCGCGGCAGCAGGGTCAGCGGCAGGTTCGAGATCGTCTCGTAACCGAAATCCTCGAGCGCATTGATTGCCGTGGTCCGGCCCGAGCCCGAGGGGCCCATCACCAGGACAACCCGGTGATTGTGGCGTGCGGTGCTGAACTGATCCGGCCGGAGGGTGCTCAACTGATCCTCGTTTCCTTGAAAGACTGACCCTTGAGATATTGGATAAGCCCGGCAGCGAATGAAAGACCGGGAACGTTCAATATCAAGGGAATATCATGACCGGCAATCGTGATCGAGCGTTCCGGCGGCAGGCGCTCGCTCTCGGTCCGGTCCAGATCGACCGCCGCGACCAGCCGGGCCCGCTCCTGCGGATCGGCCGCCAGGATGCCGATGCCACGCGCCTCGATCCTGCCCCGGATCGTCTCCGGACAACTGGCCCAGAGCGCCCCTTTGCTGCATTGCACCAGCGTCGCGTCATCGGCCACCAGCCGTGCGCCATAGGCCATCAGCATCAGCGCCAGGCTCGATTTGCCGCTGCCCGAGGCGCCGGTGATCAGCAGGCCGGACGGCCCCAGGGCCACGCAGCTTGCATGCAAAGTGACGCCATCGTGATCTGCAGCCTGACTCATTCCACCCGCCCTTGGCACCCTCGCCGCGGGGCTGCGCGGTCGTGCGCCTGTTCCCTGCCCGGCCCGTGACCGGCGTGACGGATCAGACCGGCAGGCCGACCACGAAACGCGCGCCCAGCGGATCCGAGGTCACGTCGGCATCGGTCGGGCGGATGTTCTCGGCCCAGATCACGCCGCCATGCGCCTCGACGATCTGTTTCGAGATCGCCAGCCCCAGCCCGGAGTTGTTGCCGAAGTGATCCACCGGACGGTCCGAATAGAACCTCTTGAAGACCTTGGACAGCGCCCCTTCGGGAATCCCCGGCCCGGTATCCTCGACCACCACCAGCACCCTGTTTTCCCGGCGCCGCGCCCAGACCCGGATCGCGTCGCCTTCGTCGCAGAACGAGATCGCATTCGTGATCAGGTTGACGAAGACCTGCGCCAGCCGCGCCTCGAGCCCGTGAATCACGATCGGCTCGGGCGGCAGGTCGGAAATGAACTCGACCCCTTTGCCGCGCGCCTCGGCGCCCAGATACTCGGACAGATTGCCGAGCATCTTGAGCAGGTTGAAGGGCTGCTCTTCCTCCTTGACCAGCTCGCTGTCCAGCCGCGAGGCGTTCGAGATGTCGCTGACCAGCCGGTCCAGCCGCCGCGTATCATGCTCGATCACGTCCAGAAGCTTCTCGCGCTGATCATCGCGCTTGGCCACCCGCAGCGTCACCACCGCCGAACGCAGCGAGGCCAGCGGGTTCTTGATCTCATGCGCCACATCCGCCGCGAACTGCTCGTTGGCGTCGATCCGGTCATAGAGCGCCGTGACCATGCCGCGCAGCGCGCCCGACAGCCGCCCGATCTCGTCCGGACGCCCCGAGAGGTCGGGGATCCGGACCCGGCCCGGATTGACGGTGCGCTTGTTGCGGTCGCGGCCGATCTCGGCGGCGGCGGCCAGATCGGCCAGCGGGTTGGCGATGGTCGAGGCCAGCACGAGGCTCAGCCCGATCGACACGAGGATGGCGATGACGAACATCTGCAGGACCTGCTCCCGCTCCAGCCGGACCAGATGGTCGATGTCCCCGGCGCCCGAGCTCAGCGCCACCACGCCCACGGCGACGCCGTTGTGCATCACCGGGGCCGCCACCGAAAAGATCGTGCCCTCGGCCGAAACCACGTTCTCGCCGACCTGGGTCACGCCGGTCAGCGCCGCCGGCACCAGCCCGCGCAGGATTTCCCCGGCATCGGCGGCCGGCGCTTCCGAAGGACCGACGTTCAGAAGCCCGGAAATCCTGACCCAGATACCGTTCAGGAAATCGGTGATCACGGTCGAGCTCTCGTCGCGCTCCAGCCCCTCGATCGGCGGCGCGGCGTTGCGTTCCATGCCCTCGGTGGTCGCGATCAGCTTGCCGGCGCTGTCGAACAGATAGACCTGCAGGGTCGGGTCGATGTCGATGGTCTTCAGGGTCGCCGCTACGTCCGGCCCGTTGCTGGCCCTCAGGCTGACCGGAGCGCCCGCGGGCATCTGCACCTCGAAGATATTGGCCAGCAGCTCCGCCTGTCCGATCAGCCCGCGTTCATGCTGGGTGACAAGACTGTCGCGGAACGGGTTCAGGAACAGCACGCCGGCCACCAGAACCACCAGCGCCAGAAGGTTGAAGGTGACGATCTTGCGCGCCAGCGGCGAAGAGTTGAACGCCATCCAGCGCCGCGGAGCCTGCTGGGCACGCGCTTCCCGGTCGGCCGCGCCCTGCGGGCCGATCCAGTCCTCGCCAAGCACCACCTCGGCATCCCGCGTGTTCCGACTGTCCCGCATGTCTATTCTGGACGCGAGCGTCATGCCCCCCTCGCCCTACTCCTCGTTGTAGCGGTACCCGATCCCGTACAACGTTTCGATCGCCGAGAAATCATCATCGGCAGTCCGCATCTTCTTGCGCAGACGCTTGATATGACTGTCGATCGTCCGGTCGTCGACATAGACCTGATCGTCGTAGGCCACATCCATCAGCTGATCGCGGCTCTTCACGAAGCCGGGCCGCTGGGCCAGTGCCTGCAGCAGCAGGAACTCGGTCACGGTCAGCGACACTTCCTTGCCCTTCCAGGTCACCGAATGGCGCAGCGGGTCCATGCTCAGCGCGCCGCGCTGCATGACCTTGTTTTCCTCGCCGTCCGGGGTCTCGCCGGTGATCTGCGCTTCCTGCCGGCGCAGCAGCGCCCGGATCCGCTCGACCAGCAGACGCTGGCTGAAGGGCTTCTTGACATAGTCGTCGGCGCCCATCCGCAGACCCAGAACCTCGTCGATCTCGTCATCCTTCGAGGTCAGGAAGATCACCGGCATGGTGGTTTTCTGCCGCAGCCTCTGCAGCAGATCCATGCCGTCCATCCGGGGCATCTTTATGTCCAGAACCGCCATGTCCGGCAGGCGTTTCGAAAAAGCGTCGAACGCCGACTGCCCGTCATTGTAGGTCTCTACCTCGAAACCTTCGGCTTCCAGAGTCATCGAAACCGACGTCAGGATGTTCCTGTCGTCGTCAACCAGTGCAATCCTCGACATCTGAGGGGTCCTTGTCCTGCTCGTATTGCTTATTTTTTCTTGCATACTCACGTCAACATCCCCCGGAATCAACTACTAAGTGCGAATCACCTCTTCAGCAGCCCCATATCTGGGCCTGAAAACCTCAAGACATGGCTAATTTGCCTCACCTGAGGCGATTGCATGGCATTGATGCGACCGGTGTCGGCGGGGTCGCGCCGGTGTTGGCGCAAACATCGGGCTGTTTTCGCTAACGGTGACAAACTGCCCTATCGGCATGGAAAAACGCCGTGTTAAGTCCCCGCCATGGGTCCGCCCAAGGGCCCGAAACCTGCAATACAGAAAGTGTACCGCCGAACTGGCGGGACGGAGAGGATCATCATGACCGTTGGACGGGTAAACCCGAATTGTCGCCTCGAGGATCAGGGCATCAAGGGTGCGGGTACGGTCTATTATAACCTCAATGAAGCCGCGCTGATGGAAGAGGCGATCCGCCGGGGGGAAGGCAAGCTGGGCAATGGCGGGACGCTGCTGGTCTCGACCGGCAAGCACACCGGCCGCTCGCCCAAGGACAAGTTCGTCGTGCGTACCCCCGCCGTCGAACACAACATCTGGTGGGAGAACAACGGCCCGATGACGCCCGAGGCCTTCGACCAGCTGCACGAGGACATGCTGGCCCACATGAAGGGCGGCGACCTCTTCGTGCAGGATCTCTACGGCGGCGCCGACCCCGAGCATCGGCTCGACGTGCGCATGGTGACCGAACTGGCCTGGCACGGGCTGTTCATCCGCCACCTGCTGCGCCGCCCGGCCCGCGAGGAACTGGACGGGTTCACCCCGGACTACACGATCATCAACTGCCCCAGCTTCAAGGCCGATCCGGCCCGGCACGGCTGCCGCTCGGAAACCGTGATCGCGCTGAACTTCGATGCCAGGCTGATCCTGATCGGCGGCACCGCCTATGCCGGCGAGAACAAGAAATCGGTCTTCACCCTGCTGAACTACCTGCTGCCCGAAAAAGGCGTGATGCCGATGCATTGCTCGGCCAACCATGCCCCCGGCAACCCGGTCGACGCGGCGGTGTTCTTCGGCCTCTCGGGCACCGGCAAGACCACGCTCTCGGCCGACCCGAGCCGGACCCTGATCGGCGATGACGAACACGGCTGGTCGGATCGCGGCACCTTCAACTTCGAAGGCGGCTGCTATGCCAAGACGATCAACCTTTCGCCCGAGGCCGAGCCCGAGATCTACTCCACCACCACGCGCTTCGCGACGGTGATCGAGAACATGGTCTACGACCCCGAGACGCTGGAACTCGACTTCGACGACGACAGCCTGACCGCCAACATGCGCGCCGCCTATCCGCTGGAAGCGATCTCGAACGCTTCCGAGACCGCGATGGGCGGGCATCCGAAGAACGTGGTGATGCTGACCTGCGACGCCTTCGGGGTGCTGCCGCCGATCGCCCGGCTGACCCCGGCGCAGGCGATGTATCACTTCCTCTCGGGCTTCACCTCCAAGGTCGCCGGAACCGAGCGCGGCGTGACCGAGCCGGAACCGACCTTCTCGACCTGCTTCGGCGCCCCCTTCATGCCGCGCCGCCCCGAGGTCTATGGCGAACTGCTGCGGCAGAAGATCGCCAAGCACGGCGCCACCTGCTGGCTGGTCAACACCGGCTGGACCGGCGGCGCCTACGGCACCGGCAGCCGGATGCCGATCAAGGCGACCCGGGCATTGCTGGCGGCGGCGCTGGACGGCAGCCTGGCCGAGGGCGATTTCCGCAAGGATCCCAACTTCGGCTTCGAAGTGCCGACCTCGCTGAAAGGCGTCCCCGACGAGCTGCTCGACCCGCGCGGCACCTGGGCCGATCCCGAGGCCTATGACCGGCAGGCCGCGAAGCTGGTGGACATGTTCGCCAGCAATTTCGCCCAGTACGAGGCCCATATCGACGACGACATCCGCGCCGTCGCGATCGGCTGATCCCGGCACAGCCCGGTCTTGCGGACGACAAAGGGGGCAGCATCGCGCTGCCCCCTTTCTCTTCGGGTCCCGAATACTCCCGCCGGAGGCTCCGCCCGCCTCAACCCTGCGCGGCGGCCTGCTTGCGGCGCCCGACCTCGCGGGCCTCGCTCAGTGTCTGTCCCGGCGCCAGGGCTTCCGGGTCGAGACGCAGCTCGATCACCGCCATCCGCCCCGAGGCGACGGCGCGCTGCCAGGCGGTGGCGAAATCCTCGGTCCGCTCCACCGTCTCGCCATGGCCGCCATAGGCCCGGGCCAGCGCGGCATAGTCCGGGTTGGCCAGGATGGTGCCCGAGACACGCGCCGGATAGCTGCGTTCCTGATGTGCCCGGATGGTGCCGTACTGGCCGTTGTTGGCGACGATGGTGATCACGTTGGCGCCATGCTGCACCGCGGTGGACATCTCGTTCAGGGTCATCTGGAAACAGCCGTCGCCGGCAAAGCAGACCACCGGACGATCGGGGTAGAGCAGCTTGGCGGCGATCGAGGCCGGGAAGCCATAGCCCATGCTGCCGCTGGTCGGCGCCAGCATCGTGCCGTGGCGGCGGAAGCGCCAGTAGCGGTTCACATAGCCGGCATAGTTGCCGGCGCCGTTGGTCAGGATCGCTTCGGGCGGCAGCTGGTCGCGCAGCCAGCAGACGATCTCTTCCATCCGCACCGCGCCGGGCGTTTCCTGCGGCACCTGCCAGGCCTCGTAATCGGCGCGGGCCGCGGCGGTCCACTCGGCCCATGGCCCCGGCGCCCAGTTCATCCCGGCCAGCCGGGCGATGACTCCGGGCGCATCCGCCGTGATCGCCAGGTCGGTGCGATAGACCTGTCCCGGCAAATCGGGATCGGGATGGACATGCAGGATCGTCTTGCCCGGCGCCGCCGGGTCGATCAGCTCGTAGCCATTGGTGGCGATGTCCGCCAGCCGCGAGCCCAGGACCAGCAGCAGATCGGCATCGCGCAGCCGTTGCCCCAGCTTCGGGTTCATCCCGACCGCCAGGTCGCCGACGTAATTGGCCGAGGTATTGTCGAAATGCCCCAGCCGGCGGAACGACACCGCAACCGGCAGCCCGGCGGCCTCGGCGAAACGGCCCAGGTCATCCGCCGCCTGCTGGCTCCAGCCCGACCCGCCGGCGATGACCAGCGGCCGTTTCGCCCCCTGCAGGGCCTCGGCCAGCCGCGCCAGGTCGGCCTCGGCGGCAGCGGCCCGCGTCGGCGCGGTCGGCGCCAGGGCCGGCACGTCGGACAGTTCGGCCAGCATGTCCTCGGGCAGCGACAACACCACCGGGCCGGGCCGCCCGGAGCTGGCGACATGGAAGGCGCGGTTGACATATTCGGGGATCCGCGCCGGGTCGTCGATCTCGGCCGCCCATTTCGCCAGCGGCCCGAACATGGCGCGGAAATCGACTTCCTGGAACGCCTCGCGGTCGCGGTGGCTGCGGGCGATCTGACCGATGAACAGCACCATCGGGGTCGAGTCCTGCCGCGCCACATGCACCCCGGACGAGGCATTGGTCGCCCCCGGCCCGCGGGTCACGAAGGCCACGCCGGGCCGCCCGGTCAGCTTGCCCATCGCCTCGGCCATCATCGTGGCGCCGCCCTCCTGCCGGCAGACGACATTCTCGATCCCGCTTTCGTAGAGCCCGTCCAGAGCGGCCAGGAAACTCTCGCCGGGGACCGAGAACACCCGCTCCACCCCATGCAACTTCAGCTGGTCCACCAGTATCTGTCCACCGTGCCGCATCCGGGCCTCCACCTTGTCATCTCGTTTCGGCGGCATAAAACCGGGGACAACGCGGAAAGGGAAGAGCCGATGACAGAACCACGCCTCCTGGGCATTGCCGGAGCCCTGCGCGCCGGATCGACAAACCGGATGCTGCTGGCCGAGGCGATGCGCGCCTTCGGCCCCTGCCGGGCGGAGACCGCCGACATCCGGATGCCGCTCTACGATGGCGACGCCGAAGACGCCGAGGGGCTTCCGCCCGAGGCACAGCGGCTGGTCGAGCAGATCCGCGCCGCCGACGCGGTGGTGATCTCGACCCCGGAATACAACAAGAGCTTTCCCGGCGTGCTGAAGAACGCGCTCGACTGGATCAGCCGCGCCCGCCCCGGCCCGCTGACCGGCAAGCCGATGGCGATCATGTCCGCCGCCGATGGCCGCGCCGGCGGCGAGCGGTCACAATTCGCCCTGCGTCTGACGCTGGTGCCCTACCGCCCCGATCTGGTCAGCGGGCCCGAGGTGCTGGTCGGCAATTCCTCGGAGGCCTTCGACGAAGAGGGGCGCCTGATCGACCCGCGCTACCGCCGCGCCGTCGAGGCGTTGATGGCGGCGCTCAGGGCCAAGCTCGACTGACCCTGGCCGGGCCCGCCTAAAGATTGTCCTCGACCCGGAAGCCCGGCGGGATCCGGTCCTGCCCGTCCAGCATCAGATCGGCCATCACCGCTGCCACGCCGGGGGCCATGCCGAAGCCGATCTTGAAGCCGCCATTGGCGACATAATGGCCCTCCCGCCCCGGCCAGGGCCCCAGCATCGGCGCCCGGCTGCGGGCACGGGGACGGAACCCGGCCCACCGCTCCAGCACCGGCGCCTCGGCCAGCGCCGGCACCAGCCGCCGCGCCTTCGCGATGAGCGCCTCCAGCTTCTCGTCCGGTTCGGCGGTGGTGGCGTCGCGCTCGTCGGTCGAACCGATCGCGGTGGTGCCATCCTCATGCGGCACCACATGCAGCGCCTCGACGAACAGCTGCGGCGCCTGCGGGGCGGCATGGCCCAGCAGCGCCGCCTGCCCCTTGACCCCGCGCCCGACCGTCTTGCCCAATGCCTGCGACAGGGCCTCCAGCCCGGCCGCGCCCGAGGCATGCAGCACCATCCCCCGGTCCGGCGCCTCGGTCACGATCTCCACCCCCTGCGCCGCCAGCGCGCCCGCCAGCGCCGCCACCGCGCGGCGCGGATGCAACCGGGCGCTCAGCGTGTCGCGGATCAAGAGGCCCGAGGGGCTGGGCGGCTCCCAATCGGCGCCGCTGACCGGAACCACCTCCCACAGCGCCGCGCCATGCCAGAGCTCTGCCGCCGTCCCGGCCCGCCGCCGGGCCAGCGCCTCGGCATCGGCATCCGCCACCGGCTGCAGGCGGCCCTGTCGCGCATAGCCCGGCGACAGGCCCGAAGCGGCGGCAATTTCGGCCCAGAACCCTTCGGCGGCCAGCAGGCTGTCGAGCTGGAACTGCTTCTTCGGGTTCCAGTTCTCGGGGACATGCGGTGCCAGCGCGCCCAGCACCCCGCCCGAGGCCCCGGCCCCCGGCCCGCCCGGATCGACGACCCGCACCCGCGCCCCGCGCCGCGCCAGCGCCCAGGCGCAGGACAGGCCGAAAATGCCGGCGCCGCGCACTGTCACATCTGTTGCCATCCGCCGCCCTCCGCGCCAGTGTCCGGCCCGATGTCTAGGAGATCGGCGCGGGATGAACCAGAGCAGCAAGGGAGCGACAGCGGAACCGCCGGGCGAGGCGATCGACTGGCGCGACGGCGGCGTTCCGGTCTCGCGGCGCTTCGACGATCCGTATTTCTCGCTCGACGACGGGCTGGCCGAGACCGGGCATGTCTTCCTTCAGGGCAATGACCTGCCGCAGCGGTTTCGCGACGGGTTCCATATCGCCGAGCTGGGCTTCGGCACCGGGCTGAACCTGCTGGCGACCCTGGCGCTGTGGGACGCCAGCGAAGCGCCTGGCCGGCTGTGCTACAGCAGTTTCGAAGCCTTCCCCCTGGCGCCCGCCGACCTGGCCGAGGCGCTGGCCCATTTCCCCGACTTCGACCGCTGGGCGGCACCGCTGCTGGCGGCCTGGACGCAGGGAAAGCAGCGCTTCGACCTTGGGCCGGCGCAGGTCGAGATCATCCCCGGCGACGCCCGCGCCTCTCTGCCGGCATGGACCGGCCGCGCCGATGCCTGGTATCTCGACGGGTTCTCGCCGGCCAAGAACCCCGAACTCTGGCAGGACGACCTGCTGGCCGAGGTCGCCGCCCATACCGCGCCGGGCGGCAGTTTCGCCACCTATACCGCCGCGGGCCATGTGCGGCGGGCGCTGGAGGCGGCAGGGTTTGACGTTGCCCGGGTGCCGGGATACGGGCGCAAGCGGCACATGAGCCGCGGTCGGCTGCGGGCAACGGACAAGGCCGCGAAAGGGGCGCGATGAAAGAGCAGAACACCCGCGCCGGAATCGGCCTGATGGTCGCCACCACCATGGTCTTCGCGCTTCAGGACGGGCTCAGCCGCCATCTGGCCGGAGCCTACAACGTCTGGATGGTGGTGATGCTGCGCTACTGGTTCTTCGCCGCCTTCGTGCTGGTCATTGCCAGCCGTCAGGCCGGCGGGCTGCGCGCCGCGGCCGCCACCTCGCAGCCCGCCGTCCAGGCCCTGCGCGGGTTGCTGCTGGCCGGGGAGATCTGCGTCATGGTCGGCGCCTTCGTGCTGCTCGGGCTGGTCGAGGCGCATGCCGTCTTTGCCTGCTACCCGCTGCTGGTCGCAGCGCTTTCGGGGCCGATCCTGGGCGAGAGGGTCGGGTGGCGGCGGTGGAGTGCGATCGGGATCGGGTTTCTGGGCGTGCTCATCATCCTTGAACCGGGGTTCGGGGTGTTCAATCCCTTCGCGCTGGTGGCCTTTGCCTCGGCGTCGATGTTCGCGCTCTACTCGCTGCTGACCCGCTATGTCGCGCGCCGGGACAGTTCGGCGACGTCGTTCTTCTGGACCGGGATCATGGGGGCGCTGTTCATGACGCTGGTCGGGGTCTGGTTCTGGGAACCGATGACCGGACCGGACTGGGGATGGATGGCGCTGCTCTGCGTTCTCGGGGCGACCGGGCACTGGTTGCTGATCCGCTGCTACGAGGTGGCCGAGGCGAGCGCGGTGCAGCCCTTCGCCTATCTTCAGCTGGTCTTCGCCTCGGCCCTGGGCATCCTGGTGTTCGGCGAGAGCCTGCGGCCGAATGTGGCGATCGGGGCGGCGATCGTGGTGGCGGCGGGAATTTTCACCCTGATCCGGACCCGAATGGCCGCGAAGGGCTGAGCGCCCCCGGGGTGTCCCCATGGGGACACTTTGATTCCATTGGGTTTTTATTGGTTAATTTCGGGAAACCCGCGGTTTCGCGGGGATCGCGTGGCCTTCATGTCGTCTCGACGCAATGGCGGCGGAACGCCTTCTTCAGCATGTCCAGCTCGGCCCGCAGCAGGCCCAGTTCGGCACGGATGTCGTCTTCCAGCGGTTCACCGGTGATCACGGTGAAGCTCGCCAGCCGGGCGCCCGTCGCCTTGTCGCTGATCAGGAAGGTCTGCACCCCGTCGGCCAGCTGATCCGGCGGGATCGCCACCCGGACCAGATACTGCCCCGGCGCGTCCTCGATCTCGGTGATCGCGACGGAATGGACCGGCTGTTCGAGATGGGTCACCTCAAGCTCGGGCACCTCGCCGCCCTCGATCTGCAACACGCCTTCCCAGACGCCGGCATGGATACGGGTCTTGGTCAAGCTCATCCCGTTGTCCATCATCGGACCTCCATGATCAGAATTCCGCCCGCGGACGGCGGGCCAGCGTCAAGTCGTGCAGCACGATCTGGTTCATCTCGGGGCCTTCGAAGATCAGGTCGAGCCAGAGCTTCTCGACCCGCTTCTCGTTCAGATTGGTATAGGCGAGATCGAATTCGACGACGACCTCCTCGCCGTCCAGCGGCAATTCGCGGACGATCTGTTCGGTGTTCGGGCCATGGCGGATGTTGAGCCGCGCGAAGATCTCGATCTTCTTCTCGGTCTCCACCGCTGCGGCCAGCCGCACCAGATGCCGCCGCTTCAGCCCCTGCGCCGCTTCCGGCGGCAGGTCCAGGGCCAGAGAGAGAAACGAACCGTCGAAGCGGAACACGTCCATCCGCAGCCCGAAAGGGGCGATGTCCTCTTCCCTCGTGTTGCGGATCTGGCGGACGGTGAGCTCGGAAATCCGGCAGTCGTGAAACAGCGTCGCCTCGTCGCCGAACATGGTCCGGCTTTCCACCGCCGCCTTGCCCGGCGGCTGGATCGGACCGCGCCAGATTTCGGGGCGATATGCCCAGTCGCAATGCAGGGGCTTGGGGATCGCGTCGGACCCGATCAGCGGCAGGGTCAGGCGTTCGTCGGCGACGAAAAGCACCCGGTCGATGCGGCGGCGGATCTGCCGGGCCCGGCTGCGCATGCCGCGCAGGGTGGCGAGGTTGACGCTTTGAGCCTGGCGCGCGGCGCGGCCCCACATGCGCAGCGTCCGCCTGTGCAACAGCTGATCGGCCAATGCCCTCAACCCGATCGCCATGACCGCCCCTCGCCAGCCTCTTCGACAGTCATAGCGGGGGCGGGGCCCGCAGGAAACCGTTGAAATCGGCATCCGTGGCGCCGGCATCCGCCCGTGTCGCCGTGGCATCGCCGCTGTTCGCCTTGCGGATACGGGCCACCAGACCTTCGGCCAGGGCCCTGGCCCGGGCGCCGGTCAAGGGCCCCTCGGCAAAGCCGGTGACCGTGACGGTGACGATACGGCCCTTCGCGTCGAAGATCGCCCGCCAGTAGGTTGCATCCAGCGCCAGCGTCGGCGAGGTGTCGCGCACCTGAAGCCAGACGACGCCATCCCGGTCGCTGCTCTGCAGCAGGGTGACGGTCGAGGCCTTGCCCGAGCGGCTGAGCACCCTGCGCCCGGCCTCGGTCTTGAAATAGGCGATCAGCTTGTCTTCGGAACCGGCGACGACCGGCTGCGGATTGGGCGTGTCCGAGACCGACACCCCCAGCACCGCCCGGTTGCTGAGCGCCACCGAGCCGCCCCGCAGCACTTCGCAGCGGCGGAAGGCGGCGAAGGCGCCGGTCCCGGACGGATGCGAGGCCGACTCGTCGAGGCAGTAGCCCGGCGGGCCGGTCACGTCTATTCCGGCAGAGCTGAGCCGGACCGACTGCTTCAGCGCCGGACCCGAGCCGGACCCGCCGCCGGCGATGCCGCCCGCCGGCAGCTCCATGCAGCCGGACAGCGCCGCCACGGCCAGCAGGGCCAGGGCCGGGCGGCCGAGCCGCCGCAAGCGACCGGTGCCGGAAGCCATCGGCCTATTGGTCCATGTAGATATGGCCTTCCTCCTTGCCACCCGGATGGGTGACGGCGCCATAGCGTGCGACGCCGACGAGCTGGGCGTATTTCCACAGCGCGCCGGAGGAATACTGGGTCTTGCGCGGGCCTTTCCACTCGGCCTTGCGGGCTTCGAGTTCGGCATCGGTCAACGCCACCGAAATCTCGCCCTTCACCGCATCGAGGGTGATCATGTCGCCGTCCTTCAGCAGCGCGATCGGCCCGCCGAAGGCGGCCTCGGGGCCGACATGGCCGACGCAGAAGCCGCGGGTTGCGCCCGAGAAGCGCCCGTCGGTGATCAGCGCCACCTTCTTGCCCATGCCCTGGCCCGAGAGGGCGGCGGTGGTCGAGAGCATCTCGCGCATGCCGGGACCGCCGGCCGGGCCCTCGTTGCGGATGACGATCACGTCGCCTTCCTTGTAGTTGCGGTTCTGGACCGCCTCGAAGGCGTCCTCCTCGCAATCGAAGACCCGGGCCGGGCCGACGAAGACCTGTTCTTCGGCGCTCATCCCGGCGACCTTCACGATCGCCCCGTCGGGCGCCAGGTTGCCGCGCAGGCCGACGACGCCGCCGGTCTTGGTGATCGGGTTGGAAATCGGATGGATCACCTTGCCGTCGGCTTCGCGTTCGACCATGTCGATCTCTTCGCCGATGCTGCGCCCGGTGGCGGTCATGCAGTCCTCGTGGATCAGCCCCGCCTTGCGCAGTTCCTTCATCACCACCATGACGCCGCCGGCCTCGTGCAGGTCCTTGGCGACATATTCGCCGCCGGGGCGCAGGTTCACGAAATAGGGCGTGTCGCGGAAGATGTCGCAGACGTCGAAGAGGTCGAAGTCGATCCCGGCCTCATGCGCGATGGCCGGCAGGTGCAGGCCACCATTGGTCGAGCCGCCGGTGCAGGCCACCACCCGCGCCGCGTTCTCGAGCGACTTGCGGGTGACGACGTCGCGGGCCCGGATGTTGCGGGCGATCAGTTCCATCACCGCGTCGCCGGAAGCCTCGCCATAGGCGTCGCGGCTTTCGTAGGGCGCCGGCATCCCCGAGGAATTCGGCAGCGCCAGGCCGATGGCTTCCGAGACGCAGGCCATGGTATTGGCGGTATACTGGCCGCCGCAGGCGCCCGAGGTCGGGCAGGCGATCCGCTCGAGGATGTCGAGCTCGGCATCCGACATGTTGCCCGCCGCGTGCTGGCCGACCGCCTCGAACACGTCCTGCACCACCACGTCGCGGCCGTTCAGCTTGCCCGGCAGGATCGAACCGCCATAGAGAAACACGCTGGGCACGTTGAGCCGGACCATGGCCATCATCATGCCGGGCAGCGACTTGTCGCAGCCGGCGAGGCCGACCAGGGCGTCGTAGCAATGGCCGCGCATGGTCAGTTCGACCGTGTCGGCGATGGCGTCGCGGCTGGCCAGCGAGGAGCGCATGCCCTCGTGCCCCATGGCCATGCCGTCGGTGACGGTGATGGTGGTGAACTCGCGCGGGGTGCCGCCGCCGGCCTTGACGCCGGCCTTGACCGCCTGGGCCTGCCGGTTCAGCGCGATGTTGCAGGGCGCGGCCTCGTTCCAGCAGGTCGCGACGCCGACCAGCGGCTGGTGGATCTCGTCCTCGGAAATGCCCATGGCATAGAGGTAGGACCGGTGCGGCGCGCGCGAGGCGCCTTCGGTCACATGGCGGCTCGGCAAGACAGATTTGTCAAACTGGCGGTTTTTCATCGGCATCTCTCCGCGGCTGGTTCCGGGACTTGGGATAATCGTCGGACCACTGGCCTGCAAGGCGGATCGTCCCGCCGCCGCGGTTCAAGGACGGGTTTTCCGGACTTTCGGCCCCCGGCGGCGCGGCTAGATTGCGGCCAGTTGATTTCATGGAGCCCGTTATGCGCCTTTCGATTTTCCTGCCGTTGATCGCCCTTCCCGCCCTGCTGCTGCCGGCGCTGGTGCTGTCGGCGCTGAGCTGAGCGGCGCGGCATTGACATGCGGGGCCCCTGACCCGAGGTAGATCCGGCACCGAGACCGGAACCGACCCGCATGACCGCTGCTTTCGAACGTTTCATTGCCGCCGCCCGGCTGCGGCCCGCGATCTGGCGGCTGCTGCTGGGCATCGTCCTGATCGTGCTGGTCTACGTCGCCTGGCTGGCGGCCATGGCCGGGGTCATGGCGCTGCTGGGCGGGCGCGAGGGCCTGGGCCGGGGCATGGTGGCGATGGGCCAGGGCCGGAGCGCCGGGTCGATGCTGCTGTTGCTGCTCAGCTTCGGCGGGCTGGCCCTGGGCAGCGTGGTCGCGGCGCGGGTCATGCATCGGCGCGGGCCGGGCAGCCTGATCGGACCGGCCCGGCAGGCGGGGCGGGACTTCCTGGTCGCGGTGGCGGTGGTGGCGGTGGTCTATGCGCTGGTGCTGCTGCCCTGGGCCTGGCGGTTCGACGCGGTGCCGAACCTGCCCCTGTCACGCTGGGCGATGCTGCTGCCGCTGGCGCTGGCCGGGGTCGCGCTGCAGACCCTGGCCGAGGAGATCACCTTTCGCGGCTATCTGATGCAGCAGCTGGCGGCGCGGTTCCGCTCTCCGCTGGTCTGGATGCTGCTGCCGGCGCTGGCCTTTGGCGCCTTGCACTGGAACCCGGCCGAGACGGGCGGCAATACCGCGATCGTGATCGGCGCGATCGGGCTCTTCGCCCTGGCGGCGGCCGATCTGACCCGGCGTTCGGGCAGCCTGGGCGCCGCCTGGGGGATGCATTTCGCCAACAACTGCATCGCGCTGCTGATCCTGGCCACCGGCGACACCCTGCCCGGCCTGGCGCTGTGGCGCACCCCCTATGCCGCGACCGATCCGGTGATGGCCTGGGCGGTGGCGGGCGACTTCGTCTCGATCGCCCTGACCTGGGCGGTGCTGGCCCGCTGGCTGGCGCGGCGGGACCGGATTCTGTCGCGGCCGTGACCGGGCGCAGATTGCAAATCCGGACCCCAGCGACTATCTCCGGGCAGGTCTCAGACGGGAAGTGCGCATGAACTGGATCACCAATTACGTCCGGCCCACGATCAACTCGCTGTTCTCGCGCCGCGAAGTGCCCGAGAACCTCTGGACCAAATGCCCGGAGTGCGGAACCATGCTGTTCCACCGCGAGCTGAGCGACAATCTGAACGTCTGCACCAATTGCGACCATCACATGCATCTGACCCCGCGTGAGCGGTTCAAGCATCTGTTCGATGGCGGCGTGTTCACCGAGGTGAAAGTGCCGCAGCCGGTCGCCGATCCGCTGCAGTTCCGCGACCAGAAACGCTATCCCGACCGCCTGAAGGCGGCGCAGAAGGAGACCGGCGAGAAAGAGGCGATGCTGGTCGTCGAGGGCGAGATCGGCCGCACCCCGGTTGTCGCGGCGGGCCAGGATTTCTCGTTCATGGCCGGGTCGATGGGGCTTTATGTCGGCAATGCGGTGGTGGCCGCCGCGGAACGCGCGGTGCAGCTGAAGCGGCCGCTGATCATGTTCTCGGCCGCCGGCGGGGCGCGGATGCAGGAAGGCATCCTGTCGCTGATGCAGATGCCGCGCACCACGGTGGCGGTGCAGATGCTGAAGGAAGCCGGGCTGCCCTATATCGTGGTCCTGACCCATCCGACCACCGGCGGTGTCACCGCCAGCTATGCGATGCTGGGCGACATCCATATCGCCGAGCCGAACGCGCTGATCTGCTTTGCCGGCCCGCGGGTGATCGAGCAGACGATCCGAGAGAAGCTGCCGGAAGGCTTCCAGCGCGCCGAATACCTGCTCGACCACGGGATGCTGGACCGGGTGACGCATCGCAAGGCGATCCGGGACGAGCTGATGACGGTGCTGCGGATGCTGCTGGGCGAGCCGCCGGCGGTGAAGGGCGACCTGCCGGCGCCCGAACCCGCCGCCGAACCGGCGGCCGAGACACCGACGCCCGCAACCGAGCCCGAAGCCGCGGCCGAAACCGCCGAGACCAAAACCCCCGAACCCCCGAAAGCGGACGCATCCGAGCCGGTCGAGCCGAAGAAATGACGGCCCCGACCTCGGACGTCATCCTCGACCGGATGATGTCGCTGCATCCCAAGGTCATCGACCTGACGCTGGGTCGGATGGCGCGGCTGCTGCCGCGCCTGGGCGATCCGCAGCTGCGGCTGCCGCCGGTGATCCATGTCGCGGGGACCAATGGCAAGGGCTCGACCCAGGCGATGCTGCGCGCCGGGATCGAGGCCGCCGGGCAGAGCGCCCATGCCTATACCTCGCCGCATCTGGCCCGGTTCCACGAGCGGATCCGGGTGGCGGGCGAGATCCTGGCCGAGCCCGAACTCGCGGCGTTGCTGGCCGAATGCGAATCCGCCAATGCCGGCGAGGACATCACCTTCTTCGAGATCACCACCTGCGCCGCCTTCCTGGCCTTTGCCCGGACCCCGGCCGACTGGACCCTGCTGGAGGTCGGTCTGGGCGGCCGCTGGGACGCGACCAACGTGATCGGCCGGCCGAAGCTGTCGATCATCACCCCGGTCTCGCCGGATCACCAGCAGTATCTGGGCGAGACGCTGGTCGAGATCGCCGATGCGAAGGCCGGGATCATCAAGCGCGGGGTGCCCTGCGTGGTCGGCCCGCAACCGCCCGAGGCGATGGCGGTGATCGAGGCCGAGGCCGACGCCCGGGCGGCGCCGCTGCTGGTGCGGGGGCAGCACTGGATGTGCTGGGCCGAGCGCGGCCGGATGGTGTTTCAGGACGAGACCGGGCTGCTGGACCTGCCGCTGCCGAACCTGCCCGGCCCGCATCAGATCGACAATGCCGGCGCGGCGCTGGCGGCGCTGCGGCATCTGGGCTTTGACGAGGCGGCCTGCGAGGCGGCGGTGACCCGGGCGCATTGGCCGGGGCGGATGCAGCGCCTGCGGCATGGGCCGCTGGCTGCCGCGGCGCCGCGGGCCGAGCTCTGGCTCGACGGCGGCCACAACCCGGCCGGAGGGCGGGCGGTGGCGGCGACCCTGGCGGCGATGCCGGCCCGGGCGACGCATCTGGTGGTGGGAATGCTCAACACCAAGGATGTCGCCGGCTATCTGGCGCCGCTGGCCGAGGTCGCGGACAGCCTGCATGCGGTCTCGATCCCCGGCGAGCGGAACACCCTGCCCGCCGACGCCACCGCCGAGGCGGCGCGGGCGGCCGGATTCGCCGCGACCATCTCGGCGGGCGTGGCCGAGGCGGTGGCCGAGATCGTCGCAGCGGAGCCGGAGGCCAGGATACTGATCTGCGGATCGCTGTATCTGGCCGGCCATGTCCTGCGCGAGAACGGCTGAGACGGCGCCCCCCGGGAAAGCTGCGCGGCGGAGGCGGCGGCGATGGATCGGGCGGGCCACGCTTCCTGCCTGCGGCCGGCTTTACTTGGCAAATATCCTGGGGGTCCGGGGGCAAGGCCCCCGGCCGGGGGGGGGGGGCCGCGCGCCCCC
>NZ_JANQDU010000005.1 GCF_024723735.1 Frigidibacter sp. ROC022 | reverse complement strand
AGATTGGGTCATGGCGCTGTCCGTTGCTGGGGTATCTGGATGGGACGTATACCCCGTAAATCTGGCTGTCAAAGCCCGATCTGTCAAAACACTTGTCCGACGGCAATAAAAGGGAGTATACATCTTACAACGGAAGAGGGGACCGGCGGTGCTGGTCGAATCAGCGCAGGAGACTCAACATGGCCGACATGAGCGTGGACTTCTGCGGGGTCAGGTTCAAAAACCCCGTGGTCATCGCATCGTTGGAGACGACAAACAGCCCCGACCTCATGCGGCAGTGTTTCGATTACGGCGCCTCCGGCGCCATCATCAAGACGCTGACCGATATCGACGACATGGCGCGGCTGACGCAGAACTCGAAATACTGCGTGATGAACGCCAAGGGCGACGTCATCCGCGGCAAGGCGGCGCGGGACTTCGTGTTCTACAGCCGCTCGGGCTATTCCAGCACCTATTACAAGGACTGGATCCCGGACCTGATCGAGACCCAGAAATATGCCGCCGAGCGCGGGGCGCATCTGATCGGCAGCGCCGGGGCCAAGGACGTGAACGGCTGGAAGGACATCTGCCGGACGATCGAGGATTGCGGCCTGCCGATGGTCGAACTGAACTTCGGCTGCCCGCATCCGGCGATGATGCCCGGGGTGCATGGCGGCTCGATGATCGGGCAGGAGCCGGAAGTCGCCTTCGAGGTGACGCGGCAGGTCTGCGAATCGGTGGACATCCCGGTGGTGGTCAAGCTGACCCCGGACCAGTCGCGGCCGCTGGAAGTGGCGAAGGCGGCCCGCGAGGGCGGCGCCGCGGCGGTGACGGCAATGAACCGATACACCGGCTTTGTCGTCGACATCGAGACCGGGCAGCCGCGGATCGGCGGACCGGCCGGGATCGGCGGCACCTGGGTGAAGCCGCTCAGCCTGCGGTGGGTGCATCGCATCCATGAAGAACTGGGCATGCCGATCACCGGTTCGAACGGCATCTTCGACCATCGCGACGTGGTCGAGTTCCTGATGGCCGGCGCCGGGATCGTCCAGGTCGGTTCAGTGCTGATGGTCAAGGGCATCAAGTGGCTGCCGAAGATCATCGAAGGCGTCGAGAGCTTCATGGACGAGCATGGCTACGACAGCGTCGATGACATGATCGGCATCGCCTCGAAACGTTCGGTCAAGGATTACTCGGAACAGTTCGCGAAGAACCGGATGCATGCGGTGGTCAACGACGACACCTGCAAGAACCCGACCTGCAACATCTGCATCCAGGTCTGTTTCTACGAGGCCCTGTCGCAAACCACCGAGGGTACCGTGGCGGTCCACACCGACAAATGCATCGGTTGCGAACTCTGCATGGATGTCTGCCCCTTCGATTCGATCGAGATGAAGCAGACCTCGCCCGAACAGCTTGCGGCGGGGTATTTCGACATCCCCGAAGGGACCTATGAGAAGGACAAGTTCCTGACCAACCGGAACAACATGGAGACCATCCGCAAGAACAGCCCGAAATTTGCAAAAGAACCGGCAGAATAAGGAAGACAGACATGGCCGTTAACAAGGAACACCGCGAATTCTACCAGCTCGACATGGACGAAGGCTGGGAGACCCCCAAGGGCTATCCCTCGGGCATCAAGCAGAAGATCCTGTCCGGGCATCTCGACATGGAGAACCGCAAGGGCGGGTGGACCAGGCTGCTGAAATTCGAGCCCGGCACCTATACCACCGAGCCTTTCGAGCATGACTACTGGGAAGAGGTCTTCGTGATCGAGGGCGACATGTGGGTCGGCAACGACGGCCCCACGGGGGGAGAGAAGTTCGGACCCTTCACCTATTGCGTGCGCCCGCCGCATGTTCCGCACGGCCCGTTCCGCACCGAGAAGGGCTGCCTTCTGATGGAACAGCACTATTACGATCCGCAGTGAGCGGACCTTCGACCGTGCCCCCTTGCGGGGCACGGCCCATCATATCCCGCGGGCGAAACTCATGATCCAGAACATCACCGACCTGGCGCGCAAGATCGGCCGGGGCAAGCTGACCAGCACCGCGCTGGTGGACGAGGCCTTCGAGCGGATCGCGGCGCCGGAAGGGCAGGGAGATCTTGCCTTCCTCAGCCTCTATCGCGATCAGGCTCGGGCCCAGGCCGGCGCCTGCGACAAGGCCCGCGCCGACGGGCTGTCGCTGCCGCCCCATGCCGGGGTGCCGCTGGCGATCAAGGATCTGTTCGACGTCAGGGGCGAGGTGACTCGCGCCGGGTCGCGGGTGCTGGACACCCAGCCCCCGGCGACCCGTGATGCCGAGATCGTCCGCCGCCTGCGCCAGGCCGGATTTGTCATCGTCGGCAAGAACAACATGACGGAATTCGCCTATTCCGGTCTCGGCGTGAACGGCCATTTCGGCACCCCGCGCAACCCGCATGACCCCGAGGTGGCGCGGGTGCCGGGTGGCTCGACCTCGGGCGGCGCGGTCGCGGTGGCCGAAGGCATGGTGCCGGCGGTGATCGGCACCGATACCGGCGGGTCGTGCCGGATTCCGGCCGCCTTCTGCGGCATCGTGGGCTTCAAGCCGACCTCGACCCGGGTGCCCAAGGCGGGCTGCGTTCCGCTGTCGAAGAGCCTCGACAGCATCGGGCCGCTGGCGACCAGCGTTTCGGACTGCGCGGTGCTGGATTCGATCCTGTCGGGCGGGCAGGGCGAGGACGTGGAGTCCTTCCCCGAAGGCGGGCTGCGGATCGGGGTGCTGGAAGGCTATGTGACCGAACATCTCGACGCCACCGTGGCCGAAGCGTTCCAGAACACGCTCAGCCGCCTGTCGCAGCGCGGGGTGCGGTTGCTGCCGCTCGACATACGCGAACTGGGGGAACTGCCCACGATCAATGCCAAGGGCGGGCTGGTCGGGGCCGAAGCCTATGCCTGGCACAAGCCGCTGCTCGAAACCCGGGCCGAATTCTACGACCCCTGGGTCTATTCCCGCTTCGAGGCCGGCAAGTCGCAAAGCGCCGAGGAATACATCCGGGTGCTCGAACACCGGCAACGGCTGCGCGCCCTGGTGGCCGAGCGGCAGGCGCCTTTCGATGCGCTGATCCTGCCGACAGTGCAGATCGTCGCGCCGACGCTGGAAGAACTGGAGACCACCGAGAAATCCGGTCCGATCAACCTGCTCTGCCTGCGCAATACTGCGGTCGGCAATTTCCTGGACCTGCCGGCGATCTCGATCCCCTGCCAGGCGCCCGGGAGCCTGCCCGTCGGGGCGATGCTGATGGGAGCAAATGGTCAGGACCGGCGCCTGCTGTCGATCGCCCGCGGTCTGGAACAGACCATCCGCGGCCAATAGGATAAGGAAGACCCCATGCCTGCGAGTGTTAGCTTCGACGCCACCTTCACCACCGGCGAGGGTCGCAAATCCGAACCTGTGACGGTGACAAGGGTCATCGTCGGCGGCTGGACCGGCCGCGACAAGGCCGCCCTGCAGCATCACATCGACGAACTGGCCAAGATCGGCGTCACGCCGCCGGAAAAGACGCCGCTCTTCTACCGGGTCGGGGTGTCGCGGCTGAGCACCGCCGATGCGATCGAGGTGATCGGCGACGGGTCGAGCGGCGAGGTCGAATACGTTCTTCTGCGCCATGGTGGGCAGCTCTGGGTCGGGGCCGGCTCGGATCACACCGACCGGGTCGTCGAGCATATGGGGATCACCGTCGCCAAGCAGCTCTGCGACAAGCCGATCGCCACCGAGTTCTGGCCGATGTCCGAAGTCGAGGATCATTGGGACCAGCTTCTGCTCCGCGCGGTGATTTCGGAGGGCGGCAAGGACGTGGTCTATCAGGACGGCGGCGTTGCCGGGCTGATCTCGCCGCAGGAACTGCTGGAGTGCCTGAAGGCCGAGGGCGATGAATTGCGCGAGGGCGAGCTGATGTTCGGCGGCACCTGCGGCGCCATCGGTGGGGTCCGGTTCAGCCCCGAGTTCGGCATCGAGTTGCATGACCCGGTTCTGGACCGTCGCATCACGCATCGTTACGCCGTGGTGCCTGTCCCGATCCGCGGCTAGCCGGCGGATCGGCCCGGGGGGCAGGACTGTCTCTTCATAAGAAGTATACTCCTTAACGAGGTGCCAATGACCTACATCGTCACCGAGAACTGCATCAACTGCAAATACCAGGACTGTGTCACGGTCTGCCCGGTGGACTGTTTCTACGAAGGTGAGAACTTCCTCGTCATCCATCCCGACGAATGCATCGATTGCGGCGTTTGCGAGCCGGAATGCCCCGCCGATGCGATCCGCCCGGATACCGAGCCGGGGTTGGAACATTGGCTGCAGATCAACACCCGTTACGCCGAGATCTGGCCCAACATCACCGAGATCGGAACCGTGCCCGCCGACGCCGACGAGTGGAACGGCAAGCCGGACAAGGCCGGGCTGCTGATCACCGGAGAGGCGGCCCCGGCTCCGACGGCGCAGAAACCTGTCTACGACCCCGGCGAGGCGCCGGGGGATGCGCCGAGCGATGGCTACGAGGTCGATGGCGCCCGGTTGGCCTATCCGCCCGCCGAGGCGGGGGCCGAGCCGGTGCATCTCGACCCGCGCGAACCGGAACCCGAAGACGGCTACGAGATCGACGGCCTGCGCATCGCGCCCGGGTCCGAGCGCTGAACCCAAGCGGCCGCAATTCCATCCGCGGCAAGGAGATGACGATGAACGATCTGCAACCGACCAAGACCGCCCAGACCATGCCCGATGCCCAGACCGTGCTCAGCGTCCGGCACTGGGACGACCGGCTGTTTTCCTTTCGGGTGACGCGTCCGGCCAGCTTCCGGTTCCGATCGGGCGAATTCGTGATGATCGGCCTGCCGGGAGAGAATGGCCGCCCGATCCTGCGCGCCTATTCCATCGCTTCGCCCTTCTGGGACGAGGAGCTTGAGTTCTATTCGATCAAGGTCCCCGACGGGCCGCTCACCTCGCGGTTGCAGAAGATCGAGCCCGGCGATCAGGTTATCGTCAAGACCAAGCCGACCGGCACCCTGGTGCTGGACGCGCTCCTGCCCGGCAAGAGGCTCTGGATGCTTTCGACCGGCACCGGCGTGGCGCCTTTTGCCAGCCTGATGCGGGAGCCGGAGAGCTACGAGAAATTCGACCGGGTCATCCTGACCCAGACCTGCCGGCTGAACAGTGAACTGGACTATGGCGCCGATCTGGCCCGGCGTCTGGTCGAGGACCCGCTGGTGGGCGAGGCGGCGCAGGAGAAATTCACCCGCTACGCCACCACGACCCGCGAGACGTCGGATCGGATGGGCCGGATCACGGATCTGATCGAGAGCGGCAAGCTGTTAGAGGATCTGGGCGTCGGGGACTTCGGCCCCGAGAAGGATCGGGTGATGATCTGCGGCTCGATGGGGCTGAACCAGGACCTGAAGCGGATTCTCGAAGCGCGCGGCTTTGGCGAGGGCGCCAACAGCCGTCCGGGGGAATATGTCGTGGAACGGGCCTTCGTCGATTGACTGTGCCGGGTCCTGCCGGGCCCGGCTATTTCCGCCTGAACAGGCCGCGCAGGGCCGATCGCAGGACGGTCCAGCCCAGGCCGAGGCCGCTCAACTGCCGGGCCTTGGCGGGCTGGCTTCCCGATAGCACCGCATCGCAATTGGCATCGAACTGGCCGAGGATATGATCGGCAAAATCGGTCACCAGCTCGGGCCGGTTGAACTGCGCCAGCAGGCCCTGCAACTGGAACCGCAGATCGACGTTGACGGTGCTGCTGTCGGCATCCTGGCCGGGCGTCACGCGATAGCGCAATTCGCCGCGCACCTTCGATCGGCCGTTCTTGTCGTCGCCCTGGCCGGTGATGGTGCCGCTCCGGTCGGCATCGTCATTGGCAAAGCTGCCGCTGCCGCCGAACCGGGCGCGGATCGGGCCGAAACGGATTTCCATCGCGCCGCTGAACCCGGAGCCGCTGACATCCTCGATGACGGCGCCGGGGACGCAGGGGGCGACGGCACGGATGTCGCGAAACAGCGCCCAGACCTTTTCCGGCGGATGGGCCATGGTCAGGCTGCGCTCGATGCTGGTCCAGCTGCCATCGCTGCCGACCTTGCCGGTGGAGGCCGGGGCCGGTGTAGTCCGGCTTTCCTCGACCGCCTGGAACGGCGCGAAGGCGCCCCTCGGTCGGACGGGCGCCGGGGCGGGTCGGGCGCTTTCCAGCCCTTCGGCATTGCGCTGCGCGATCACGTCGCGGATTGCCTCGACAATTCCGACATAGCCGGTGCAGCGGCAGAGATTGCCGCTGAGCTCGTGCCGGATCGTGGCCTCGTCCGGATCGGCGAACCGGGTTATGATATCGCGGGCCGTGGCCAGCATTCCGGGTGTGCAGAAGCCGCATTGCAGCGCGTGGTGGCGCGAGAAGGCCGCCCGCAGCCGGTCCATCACCGGATCGTCACGGTGCCCCTCGATGGTCTCGATCCGGGCGCCGTCGCAGCTTTGCGCATAGGTGATGCAGGAGCGCACCGGCTCACCGTTCATCAGCACCGTGCAGGCGCCGCAGACGCCCTGCTCGCAGGCCAGATGGGTGCCGGTCAGGTCCAGATGGTCGCGCAGCACCTCGGCCAGTTGCGTGCGCGGCGTGACCGCGACCTTGCAGGCTTCGCCATTGACGGTCAGGGACAGGGTCTCAGTCATGGGATAGGGCCTCTTGGACCGACCGCTGATGAGCGATGGCCATCTGCTGCAGCTTGACCGGCGACAGGTCGGATTGCGCCGCAAGCAGGTCTTTCTTGATTTCGTCCAGCGGTGCCGCGGCGCCGGTCTCGGCCAGTTGCCGGGCCAGGGCCGGGCGCTCCAGCGGCGCGCCCCCGGTCGAACCGAAGACCACACGGCAGACCCGTGTTTCGGGATCGGCGACGAAGGCCGAGATGGCGTCGGCGAACTCGCCGACCTTCCGGCAGATCTTGTAATAGCCCCAGCGGGCGCCGGCGGAATAGCGCGGGATCCGCACCGTGGTCAGGATCTCGCCCGGCTTCAGCGCGGTGCGATAGGCGCCCTGCATGAAGTCGCGCATCGGGACCTCACGCCTTGTTCCGGCCTCGCCCGAGATCAGCAGGGTCGCCCCCAGGGCGGTCATCGCGGTGACCCAGTCCGCCGCAGGATCGGCATGGCAGAGACTGCCCCCGATGGTGCCACGGTTCCGCACCGCGCGATAGGCGATGCCCGCCGCAACATGGCGCAGCATTCCAGGGATCGGCTCGGGGCAGTCGCCATCCTCGATCCGGGCATGGGTGACGGCGGCGCCGATCTCGACATGGGATTCGGTCTCGCGGCACTCGGTCAGCCCGGGCAGGGCGGACAGCGCCACCAGCCGGTCCGGCCGCGCCAGGCGCAGGTTCAGCATCGGCCCGAGCGACTGTCCGCCGGCAATGATCCGGCAATCGGCGTCGCCGGCGGCCAGAAGCCCGCGCGCGTCATCCAGAGTCCCGGGTTGAGAGAGCTCGAAAGGTGCAGGTTTCATTCGGCCGCCTCCCGTGCCGGGTCGGTCGCAAGCAGGGCCGAGAGAATCCGCTCGGGGGTCGCCGGAATCTGGTTGAGCTCGACCTCGAACGGCCGCAGGGCATCGTTGATCGCATTGACGATCGCGCCGCTGGGCGCAATGGCCGCGCCTTCCCCGACGCCCTTGATCCCGTGCCGGGTATAGGGTGACAGGGTCTCGGCATGGTCCAGCCGGAAATGCGGCAGTTCGGCCGGGCCGGGCAGGATATAGTCGGCCAGGGTCGAGGTCAGCGGCTGGCCGTTGGCGTCGTAGAGCACCTCCTCGAACAGAGCCGTTCCGATGCCCTGCGCCGCACCGCCATAGGCCTGGCCTTCCAGGATCAGCGGGTTCACCCGGCGGCCGCAGTCCTCGAAGATCACATAGTCCTGGATCGCCACCTTTCCGGTGCCCGTGTCGACCTCGACGATGGCGGCATGCGTGGCATAGGTGAAGACGCCGGTGTCGATCTCGGGCTTGTAACCTTCGGTCACTTCCAGCCCGGCGGTATTCACGTCGTCGGGCAGCAGGTCGGGCCGCAGATACCACGAGCGGGCAATATCGGCGAAACTCACATGCGCTTCGCCGGCGTAGGCGTTGCCATCGGCCAGCCGGATGTCTTCGGGACTGCATTGCAGCAGATGCGCGGCATGGGTCTTGACCCGCCCGGCCAGTTCCTCGGCCGCCTTCGAGACCGCGCCGCCGGCCATCACCATCCCGCGCGAGGCATAGGCGCCGGTGGAATAGGGCGTCAGCCCAGTATCGCCCATCGTCACCTTGATGCGGTCGATATCGACCGTCAGCCATTCGCTGGCCACCTGGGCGATGGTGGTCTCCAGTCCCTGGCCGAAACTGTGGTTGCCCGAGCGGACCTCGATCGAGCCCGAGGGGGTGATCTTGACCATGGCCTGCTCATAGCCCGGAACCAGCGGCAGACCCCAGGCGGCGAAGACCTTGGTTCCATGTGCCGATTGCTCGGTGAAGGTGGAAAAGCCGATGCCCAGATACTTGCCCTGCGCGCGCGCCGCCGCCTGACGGGCGCGAAACTCCTCCAGCCCGATCGACCTGGCCGCCTGCACCACGCTCTCGGGATAGTCGCCGCTGTCGTAGAATTTCTTGGTGACATTGGTGAAGGGCATCTGGTCGGCCTGAACCAGGTTGTCCTTCCGCACCTCCGACGGCTCCCGGCCGACGGCGCGGGCGATGGCGTCCATGGTCAGTTCCATCGCGAAGCAGACCCCGGGCCGGGCCACTCCGCGATAAGGCGTCAGGCCGGGCTTGTTGGTCGCCACCGAGTAGGTCTTGCAGCGATAATGCTGGAAGGCATAGGGGCCGGGCAGGTTGCCGCCGGCCTGGGCGGCCTCGAGACAGGCGGTGAAGGGCCAGACCGAATAGGCGCCGATATCGACGGTCACTTCGGCATCGAGCCCGAGGATCCGGCCCCGGTCATCGGCATAGGCGGTGATCTTGTAGTGATGCTGGCGCGTGTTGGCGCCGGCCACCAGATGTTCGCGGCGATCCTCGGTCCAGCGGATCGGGCGCCCGGTCTTGCGTGCGACCCAGGAGACCGAGACCTCTTCCGGCTGCAACACGCACTTATAGCCGAATCCGCCGCCCACATCGGGCGCGATCACCCTGACCGAGCCCTGGTCGAGCCCGAGACATTCGGAAAGGCCGGTGCGGATCAGATGCGGCACCTGGGTCGAGGTATGGACCACCAGCTGCTCGGCCTTCTCGTCCCAATGGGCCAGGGTGCCCTTGCCCTCCATCGGGTTCATGCACTGCCGGGCGGTGGTGTATTCGCGCTCGATCACCACGGCGGCATTGGCGCGGGCCTCATCGAGACCGCTGTCGAAATCGGTGGTCAGGAACAGGTTGTTGCCCCAGTCCTCATGCACCAGCGGCGCATCGGATTCGCGAGCGCGGGCGGCGTCCACCAGAGGGGGCAGGGGATCGAACTCGACCTGCACCTGCTCGGCGATGTCCTCGGCCTCGGCCCGGGTCGGGGCGATGCAGATGGCGATGCATTCCCCGACAAAGCGGACCTTGTCCTTTGCCAGCACATACTGGTCCGAGACATTGTACGTCGGCAGCGAGGATTCGGCCCGGATCGGGCGGACATCGTCCATGTCTTCGACGGTGAAGACACGGTCTGCAAAGGCCACGGGCTTGGTGATCTTCAGGATCCTGCCATGTGCGATCGGGCTGCGGACGAAGGCTGCCTCCCATTGCCGGGGCAGCTTGATGTCGCCGACGAACCTGGCCTGGCCGGACAGAAGGCGCCGGTCTTCCTTGCGCGCGACGCGGGCTCCGATCCCTGTACTCACAGCGCTGTCCCTTTCTTGCCGCCGCGTCGGATACCCATTAGGCAGGAAGTCCTGCGGGGTTTCGATGACGCGATAAATGGAGTATACGTCATAACAGTCGGTTCGCAATACTTTCGAAGCTATTCCGTCTGGCCTTGGTCATGGCAGTTGCGTGATACTGCCATGCCGAACGGGGCGTCCGCAAAACGGGTGAAGAACTTGGTCGTTAAGGGTTTGAGCGAAAGATGACAGATAGCAACGACGGGCTTTCGAAGGCGACGCGCCCCGGCAAGATGAAGAGCCGGCGCTATCGGGAATTGTGGACCCGCCCAGGGTATCTGGTGCGCCGTTTGCATCAGATTCACATCGGCCTGTTCGCAGAGGAATGCGGCAAGGAGGACGTGACGCCGGTGCAGTTCGCGATTCTCTCGGTGCTGCAGGGCGGCGAGGAAATGGACCAGCTGACCCTGTCGACCTCGGTCGGAATCGACCGCACCAGCGGCGCCGATGTGATCCGCAGGCTGGAGCGCAGGGGGCTGGTGCAGCGCGAGTCGTCGGTGCTCGACCGCCGCGCCAAACTGGTCCGGATCACCGAGCAGGGCAAAGAGTTCGTCGCCCGGGTGCGGCCGATGATGGCCCGGGCGCAGGAACGGCTTCTGTCACCGCTGACCGATGATGAGAGGGCAGAGTTCTACCGTCTTATCAATAGGTTGGTGGACGCGAACAACGATTCCAGCCGCGCCCCGATGGGCAGCGTATAGGCTTTCCTTCGGCGGTTGGCGGGCGCCGGAATTGACGCCGCTGCCCGTCGCGCCGATCACGATTTATCCCTCTGCTTCAAGAAAACCATTGCGTTCGCCGCAAAAGGAAGCATGCTCCTTAAGGGAACAAGCCAGCCCGCAAGGGAACTAGCCAGAGGGGGCAGTCGTGACGAAGACACCCAACCGATTGACAGGCAGAGCGCCGCTTCCGGCTGAGGTGATGGCCTGCATGGCCGAATGGACAGGTCCGGGCGGAGGTCCGGCATGACGCTGTTCGCGCAATATGTCACGACCGGAATCGTCACCGGCTGCTTCCTGATCCTCGCGACGATCGGCTTCTCGCTGACCCGCCGGGTTGAGGGATTTCTCAACATCGCCCATGCCGAGCTGCTCAGCGTCTCGGCCTTCACCACCTGGGGCCTGAACGCCGGGGCAGGGTGGCCGCTGCTGCCTGCCGCGCTGGTCGGGATCATCGTGACCGCGGTGGTCGGCCTGCTGATCGGGCGGATCGTCTATGACCCGATCCGCGGGCACGGTCCCGCGGTGCTCCTGATCACCTCGGTCGGGGCCGCCTATGTGATCCATGGCGCGATGGATGCGATCATCGGCACGGGCATCCGCACGCTCGATATCCCGCTCGCCACGACCTACAAGTTCCACGGCGTCCGGATCACCGATTACCAGATGATCGTGGTCGGGCTGGCCGCGGTTGCCACGCTGTCGCTGGCGCTGTTCCTGACCAAGACCAAGATCGGCCTGGCGATCCGGGCGATGTCGGCCAACCCCTCGCTGGCGGCCTCGCGCGGGATCGACGTGAAGCAGACCTCGCGGGCAACCTGGCTGCTGTCTTCGGGGCTGGCAGGGCTGGCGGGGGTGATGCTGGCGATGGTGGCGACGCTGTCGACGGACATCGCCTTCAACCAGATCCTGCAAATCCTCGCGGTGGCGATCCTGGCCGGGCTCGGTTCGCTCTACAGCGTCATCGCGGCCGGGCTGATCGTCGGAATCGCGATGGATGTCTCGGTCTACTGGATACCCGCCGGCTACCGGCCGCTGATCGCATTCGCGGTGGTCATCATCGCCCTGTTGGTCCGACCCGAGGGCCTGTCCGGAAAGAAGGCGCGCTGAAGATGAGCCAGATTCTCCTCTCCATCCTGACCTTCGGCTGCCTGTTCTCGGTGCTGACGCTGTCGCTGAACCTGCAATATGCCCGTGGCGGCATGATCAACTTCGGCATCGTCGCCTATTTCGCCGCCGGAGCCTATGCCTATGCGATCTTCACGCAGGAGCCGCCGAAGGGGCTGGACCAGTATCTCTTCGGTTTCGGCGCCCCCTGGTGGGTCGGCTTCCTGGCCGCGGCGGTGGCCTCGATGCTCTTCGCGATCATCACCGGCTGGCCGACCCTGCGGCTGCGCGGGGAATATCTGGCGCTGACGACCTTCGCCTTTGCCGAGATGCTGCATTCGGTGTTGCTCAACGAACGCCGGATCGGCAACGGCAGCGTCGGCCTGTCGAATATCGAGCGGCCCGAGATCGGCTGGATGGGCATTCCGGAAGGCTATGTTTATGCCGGAGCCGCGATCATCCTGATGCTGGGCACCGCGCTGGTGTTCCGGCGCCTGCTGGCCTCGCCCTATGGCCGCGCCGTCGATGCGGTCCGCGATGACGAGACCGCGGCGCAGGCGATCGGCAAGGACGTGGCCCGGCTGCGCTTCCAGGTCTTCGTGATCTCGGCGGTGCCGATCGGTCTGGCGGGGGCGCTCTATGCCATGATCACCACGCTGGTCAGCCCGGATCTCTTTACCGCCGAAGTGACATTCTTCGTCTGGATGGCCCTGGTCCTGGGCGGCGAGCGAACCATCCTGGGCGTGGTCCTGGGCACGCTGGCGCTGGTCGGCTTCCAGGAAATCGTCCGGGCCATTCCCTATGAATCGGTGCGGACGGCGCAACTGGCCAAATCGGTCGAGGTGATGCTGACCGGGGTGATCTTCATTCTGGTGCTGCGCTGGCAGCCCTTCGAAGCCCTGGGACGACGGAGCAAGAAGGCATGAGCGGCGATCTTCTGGTCATTGACAGGGTCATCAAGCGTTTCGGCGGGCTGAAGGCGGTCGGCGGCGATGCCGGGCTCAGCTTCTCGGTGCCGCGCGGTGCCTTTCTGGGGCTCATCGGCCCGAACGGTGCCGGCAAATCGACAACCTTCAACCTGATCTCCGGGGTGCTTAAGCCGGATTCCGGTTCGGTGACGCTGGACGGGCACAACCTGTCTCTCGCCGGTGCGGCGAAGATCGCCTCGTACGGGCTGGGCCGGACCTTCCAGACCCCGCGCGCCTTCCCCTCTCTGACGGTTCTGGAGAATGTGACCGTCGGTTGCGACAACCGCGGCGAGACCATCGCCTCGGTGGCCCTTGGCCGCTGGCGCAGCGCCGAGCGGGAATTGCGCGAGAAGGCCCGCGAGGTGCTGGACCGGGTCGGCCTGTCGGACCGGGTGGACGACAGTGTCGGTAACCTGTCCGGCGGCGAGTTGCGGATGCTGGAAGTGGCGCGGCAACTGGTGCGCGATCCCCGAATCCTGCTGCTTGACGAACCGACCGCCGGAGTCGATCCCACGCTGCAGACCAAGCTCAGCAAGATCCTGGTCGATCTTCATGCCGAAGGCTGCACCCTGGTCGTGGTCGAACACAATCTGCATTTCCTGATGCAGATCGCCGATTCCATCGTGGTGCTGCAGAACGGCGAGTTGCTGTCGCAGGGCAGCCCGCAAGCGATCAAGTCCGACGAGAAGGTGATCGCGGCCTATCTGGGGAGCGAACATGCAACTTGACGTCAGCGGTCTGAAATCCGGTTACGGAAAGGTGCAGATCCTGCACGGGGTCGATTTCTGCATCCGGCCGAGTGAAATCACCACCGTGCTGGGCCCGAACGGCGCCGGGAAGAGCACCTTGATGAAGACCATCTCGGGGCATCTTCCGGCAATGGCGGGGGACATCCGGTATCGCGGCGAGTCCCTGGCGGGACTCGGGCCGCTTGCGGTCTGCAAGGCCGGCGTCGGCTATGTTCCGCAGGATGCCAATGTCTTTCCCGATCTGTCGGTCTATGACAACCTGCTGGCCTCGTCGCTGGCCTTCGAGGGGGCGGCCTCGCGCATGGCCGAGGTGCTGCAACGCTTCCCGATCCTGGAGGAACGGGCGAACCAGTTGGCCTCGACGCTGTCGGGCGGCGAACGCCAGACCCTGGCCATCGGCACTGCGCTGGTGGCCGGTCTCGACATCCTGATCCTGGACGAGCCGACGGCCGGACTGGCGCCGATCTTCGTCGATCGCATCGTCAGCTGGGTCCGCGAACTGGCCGAGGACGGGATGGGCGTCGTCTGGGTCGTCGAACAGAACCCCGAAAAGATTCTGGCCATTTCCGAAACCGCTTACGTCATCGACGCGGGCCGCAATTCGGAGACGGTCGCAGCCAAGTCTCTTCTTGAACCGGGCCGTCTGGAAGAAGTGCTTTTGCAGGTCCACGTCTGAACTCACAGGGAGAAAACAAGAATGAAGAACAAGGCGTCTTTGAAAGTGAATCTCTTGAAATCCACGGTGCTCGCCGGGGCGATGGCTCTGGCGGGGACCGCGACACAGGCCGATGTGACCGTCGGCGTGCTGGTGCCCCTGACCGGGGAACTCGGTGAATTCGGCAAGATCGTCGCCAATGGCGTCGAACTGGCCGTGGCCGAGGTCAACGCCGCCGGCGGTACCAAATGCGGTCCGATCCGCACCGTGATCGCCGATACCGGCGGCAACCCGGAAGTGGGCATCCGCGCCGCGACCAAGATGATCGAATCCGACGGCGCGGTCGCCATCCTCGGGCCGACATCCGGGGTCATGGTGGCGCTGGTCGATCTGGCCAAGCGGACCAAGACCGTGATCATGTCGCCCTATGCCGGAACCATCACGCTGAACGACCTGGGCGGCGACTATGTCTATCGCACCGTCTCCTCCGACCTCGGCGACGGGGCGGCCTCGGGGCTCTGGCTGACCGATCGCGGCTACAAGCGCGTCGCCTTCCTGGTCCAGAACGAGGAATCCACCATCTCGCCGGCGCAGGTCGCCCGCGACACGCTGGAGGCCGCCGGCATCGAGCTGACCGACTATGTGATCTACAACCCCGGCCAGCCGTCCTATCAGGCCGAGCTGATCTCGGTCCTCTCGCATGAGCCGGACGCGATCTATCTGGCCGGTGGGCAGGAGTCCGGCGTCACCGTCATCAAGGAGGCCACCGCCGGCGGCTTCGAGGGCGAATGGCTGTTCACCGCTGACCTCGCGGTGCCGGAAATCTTCGATGCCGCCGGGGCCGAGAACCTGAACGGCCGCGCCTATGTCGAATTCGCCGATTCCGACAGCTCGCTGCCGGAATACCAGGCCTTCGAGGCGCTGGTGCAGGAGAAGGACGGCAAGGCGCCCGGTCCGTTCGAAGCCAATTCCTTCGACATGGCCAACCTGATCGCCCTGTCGCTGGAAAGTGCCGACAGCTGCACCGGCGAAGGCATCAACGATGTCATCCGCGGCGTCGCCGAGGGCGGTGAGAAGGTCTCGACCTTTGCCGACGGCAAGGCCGCGATTGCTGCCGGGAAGGACGTCGACTACGAAGGTGCTTCGGGTCCGCTGACCTTCGACGCGAGCGGCACGGTCGCGGGCTCCTACAGCATCCAGGAAGCGAAGGACGGGGCTTGGGTCAACGTCAAGTTCTACCCGGCCAGCGCATTCGAATAGCGCCGGTCCCCGGTTCGATCCAGCACGCCTCCGGCCGCAAGGCCGGGGGCTGTTTGCTTTGGGCGGGCGGCCCGTCCGGCAGATGAGCCCGCGCGCCGGAAGCCATCTGGCGATGCTGGCGGTCTCGGCGATGGTGGCCGGGTCGTTTAGCCTGGGCGCGCTGGCCGCGCCACATATCGCGCCCGAGGCTCTGACCGCGCTCCGTTTCGCGCTGGCTTCGGTTCTGTTGCTGGGGCTGATCCTGGCCCGCGAAGGGCGGCTGCCGCAGCGGGCTCTGGCCGCCCCCTGGCGCTATCTGCTGCAGGGCGGAGTGTTCTCGGTCTATTTCGTGCTGATGTTCGAAGGGCTGAAGACCGCGCCGCCGGTGTCGGCCGCGGCGGTCTATACCACGACGCCGCTGCTCAGCGCCCTGTTCGGCCTGCTGCTGCTGTCGCAGCGCACGACCCTGGGGATGGCCCTGGCCATGGCCCTGGGAGCGGCCGGTGCGCTCTGGGTGATCTTCCGGGCCGATCTGGCCGCGCTTCTGGCCTTCGATCTGGGGCGGGGCGAGTTGATCTATTTCGTCGGCTGCCTGGCGCATGCGTTCTATGTGCCGCTGGTGCGGCTGCTGAACCGCGGCGAGAGCGCGCTGGTCTTCACATTCGGCACCACCCTGGGCGGCACCCTGGTGCTGGCGGTCTACGCCTTTCCTGCGCTCCGGGTCACCGATTGGGCGGCGCTGCCCGCGATCGTCTGGCTGACCCTCGCCTACACGACGGTGTTCTCGACCGCGGCGAGCTTTGTCCTGACCCAATATGCCGCGCTGCACCTGCCGGCCGCCAATGTGATGGCCTACACCTATCTGGTGCCGGCCTGGGTGATCGTCTGGCAATTGCTTCTGGGCGCCGCCCTGCCGCCGGCGCTGCTGTTGCCGGGGCTGGCGATGATCGTCCTGGCGCTGCTGGCGATGCTGGGGCAGGGACGGCGCACCACCCCGTCGAGATGACCGGTGGCGGTGCTTCTGTTCAGTCCAGTTGCGCAATCATCCGTTCCAGCCGCTCCATCGCGCGCGCTCCGTCCTCGATGTCGGGCACGGCGCGGCTTTCGCCCTGCAGGACGGCGGCCGCATCGGACAAGAGGGCCGCGTAGCCCTTGTGATCCTCGTTGGCGGCGGCGGTGAAATTCGGCCGCCAACTCAAGGTGTCGCAGGCCGGATCAAGCGTGGCGCAGGGATCATCCGCCTTGAATGGAGGGTCGCGATACAGGGCTACGTCGATGATGTTGTCGACATGCAGGCGCACGTGATCGCCCATGATGCGGATTTCTTCCATCGGCGTGCCGCGAGACTGGACGGTTCCCATGACGATATTGCCGACGGTCCCGGCTTCCGTCGTGAAGTTGAGGTGCAGCAACAGCTTGCCCGGTTCTGGAGATATGTGCCGCACCTGCATGTCGCCAAGGTCGCCGCCTGCGAACCATGGGATCAGGTCCATGTAATGCACGCAGTGATGCAGGAAGAAGCCGGTGTAGTCGGGTTCGCCCTCGAAATAGGTGGGGGCGGTCATGTAGGTCCCGGTGATCCCGAGAACCGGTCCGAAGCCGCCATTGTCCAGAATGTTCTTTGCGATCTTGTTGCCGGTCGAGTAGCGCTTCATGAACCCCACGATGACGGGTTTCCTTGCCGCCCGGGCTGCGCGCGCGATTTCGCGGGCGCCTTCGGCCGTGGCGGCGGGGGGTTTCTCCATGAAGACCGGCAGCCCGCGTTCGAGCGCGGCCAGTGTCGCCACACGGTGAAGTTCCGGTCCCACGGCCATGCCGATCGCGTCGAGCCCCTGTACGGCGATCATCTCGTTGAAGTCGGAATAGAGTGCGGAAACGCCATACTCTTCCCCGGTGCGGGTCAGGGCCGCCGCATCCCGGTCGCACAGGGCGGCGATGCGAATGTCGTTTCGCCCAAGTTGCGGGAGCAGCATCTGCCGCGCATGCCGTCCGCAGCCGATCCAGCCGATCTTCATCATTGGTCCACCTCCGCGAGTGCCAGGGAATTGCGGATCACGCCCAATCCGGCGCGGAGCTTCTCGGATTCATCTTCGCGCGGTGCCCGCCATTGCGCGATGGGCAGGGCGATACGGTCGTCCGCACGCCGGAATGGTTCGAGCGAAATCGGCCCTTCGTAGCCGGCCTGGTGCAGCGCTCGCATGATCGCTGTCCAGTCGAGATGTCCGGTGCCCGGATGTCCGCGATGGTTCTCATTCGCCTGAAAATGCGCAATGCGCGACCCGGCCAAGCGGATCGCATCGGGAATGGAGCGGTCTTCCATGTTCATGTGGAACGTGTCGAGCATCAGCTGGAAGCCCGGGTCATTGACCGCGTCGACCAATTCCACCGCCTGCCGGGTGGTGTTGAGGATATCCGTCTCGAACCGGTTGAGAGCCTCTACCGCCAGCACGACACCGGCCGCGCGTGCCTGCGGCGCAATCTCGGAGAAGCCGGCGATGGTGCGATCGGCACGGGCGGCTATTTCCTCGTCGCTGCGCGGGCAGGGCGGACGGCCGGCAAAGACCATCGGTTCGCCGTAGAGTGGTCCGCCGACGATGCCGACCCCCAATTCGGCTGCGACCTCCAGGCAGTATTTCAGATAGTCGAGACCACCCTTTACGTTGGCCGGATCATCAGAGGCGAGCGAACGTTGCGGATTGACCCGGGCGGCCAGCACCAGCGAGATTTCGGCATCCGACGCAGCGGCACTTACATCGGCCAGCGGCAGATCATCCTCTGGTTCGGGGACCAGAAGCTCGACGAAGTCGAAGCCTAGCTGTGCGGCATGGGCGAAGTAGTGCAGGTCCTTGCCCCGGAAGGGGCGGGTGAACTGCATCGAGATGATACCAATCGGATTCTTCAAGGTTTGTCCTTTCTAACCTTTCACTGCGCCTTGCGTGAGGCCCGAGATCAGGCGTTTCTGAACGAGGAGGAAGAGCACGGTCGCAGGCAGTGCTCCGACGATCCCTCCGGCCGTCAGCAGGCCCCATTGCACTTCGTATTCGCCGATCAGTGTCTGCACCGCGACGGTGATGGTGCGCACCTCGCGTCCACCCAGGGTGAGCGCGTAGAGATACTCGTTCCATGCGGTGATGAAGATGTAGATGCCGGTGGCGATGATGCCCGGAAGGCATAGCGGCAGCACCACGCGGCGCAGAGCTTGCAGACGGGTGCAGCCGTCGGTCATCGCCGCCTCGTCGAGCGAGCGCGGGATGCCGTTCATGTAGCTGACCATCATCCAGATCGAGAACGGGATAGCCACGGTGGAGTTCGCTATGATCAGGGCAATATGTGTGTCCAGAAGGTGCAGCCTGCGCATGAAGATGAAGAGCGGCAGGATCAGCAGGACCAGCGGGAACATGTTGATGAGCAGGAATTGCAGCATCAGGATCCGCTTGCCCCGGAAGTTGAAACGCGAGAAGGCATAGGCCGCCGTGATCGAGAGCGAGAGCCCGACCACCACGGTGCCAGTCGCCACGATGAGGCTGTCGATCAGGTTCTTTCCGAAACCCACCGTCTCGAAGAGCCGGGTGTAGTTCTCGACCGTCGCGTTCCAGATCGATGGCCCCTGCGTGAAGAGCGTCGATTGCGGGCTGAGCGAGGTGATCAGCATCCACAGATAGGGTCCGAGCGTGAAGGTAAGGACCGCGAGCATCGGCAGTTCGACGACCAGGAAGCGGTTGAGGCGTGAACGCTTGCGCAGGCTCATGTGGACACCGCGTTTCTGGCCCGGCGCAGGTAGAAGACGACAACGACCATCAGCATTGCGGTAAACAGAACCGCGACAGCCGAGCCATAGCCGAAATCGAGGTTCGTGCGTGCCTTGATGAATGCGTAGAGCGGGAGCGTGTAGGTCGAGTAGCCGGGGCCTCCGCCGGTCATCACGAAGATCACGTCAAAGCTGTTGGCCACCCAGATCAGCCGCAACAGGACCGCGGTCGCAACCACGCCCGAGATACCGGGAAGCGTGATGTGCCAGAATTGGCGCCATGTCGAGGCGCCGTCGATCGATGCTGCCTCGTAGTAGCTGCGCGGGATGGATTGCAATCCGGCCAGGATCATCACGGCGAAGAAAGGAAAGCCCTGCCATGTCAGCGTGACAATGATCGCGGCGAGAGCGGTTTGGGGATCGGCAAGCCAGGGAATTGCCTTTTGTATCAGGCCGACACGCAGCAGGAACTCATTGGCGATGCCATAGTTGCTGTCGTATATCCAGACCCACATCAATGCGATCACGACCGATGGCAGGGCCCAGGGAATGATCACCAGCGCACGCGCCAGCGGCCGCCAGGAAAATTCCTGGTTCAGAAGGAGGGCCGTGATCAGGCCCAGCAGCAACTGCGCCGGGATCGTCGCCGCCATCCATATTGCGGTGTGGCGCAGCGATATCCAGAAAACCTCGTCCTGCAGCGCCGCCTTGAAGTTCTTGAACCCGACGAAATCGAAGACATTCGGCCGAAAGAGCACGTAGTCATGCAGGCTCATCCATGCGGTTTGCAGCATCGGCAAGAAGACGATTGCCAATGTGACCAGCACGGCCGGCGACAGCATCGCGTAGGGCAGCACGCGACGCCCCAGCCCACGCCGCGGTGGGGAGATGGAAAGCTCTGGTCTTGTCATGTTCGAGGCCAATCAGGGCAGGCTGGAAAAGGGCGCGCACGAACTTTGCGCGCGCCCCGATTGCGGATGGGGATCAGTCCCCGTCGTAGAGTTCGGCGATTTCCTCGTTCATCTGCCTGGGTGTGATCTCACCGGTCAGAACCCGCTGCATCGCGGTGGGCCAGACCGTGTTCACGAAGTCCGAGGTCTGGGAGACGTTCGGATAGAGGTGCGCGAAGGGCAGGGAGGCGACCGTGGCCTGCACGAAACGCTTGGGCTGGAGTGTCCAGCTGTCGGCATCCGATTTCACCACCGGCAGCTGGCCCGTCGCCTCGTTGAACGCGGCGTTGTTGCCCGGGCTTGAAAGGAACGAGATCCACTTCCAGGCGGCTTCCTTGTCCTCTGCGCTCGAGAAGATCGCGGTGCTCTCGTCACCGAACGCCGTCCAGCGACCGCCGCCGCATTCGGGCACCGGCACGGCAGAGACCTTGTCGCCCAGGGCCTCGACCATTCCATTCGCCGAGCCGATATGGTGGATCGTCATCGCGGTCTTGCCCGCTTTGAAGGCACCGATGATCTCCGAGAACCCGTCATTCGGAGCGGACGGCGGGAAGACGTGGTCCACCCGGAACAGATCCTGCACGAATTGCGTGCCTGCGACGCCGGCATCAGAGGTCAGGCCCTTCGTCAGGCTCACACCCTCACGGCCGAGGGTGAAGCTCGCCCACTGATCGTGGCCACCCTTCCCGCCGCGAAAGCCGAAGCCGTAGACATCGGGCGTGCCGTCGCCATCGGTGTCGCGGGTGAGCTTCTTGGCGACATCCTCGAACTCCTCGCAGGTTTCCGGCGGGGTCAGACCCAGTTCATCGAACATGTCGGTGCGGTAGTAGAGGTAGAGGATCACGTATTGGACCGGCAGATAGTAGTGCTTGCCATCGGCCGCCTGCGTCAGCTTGAACAAGTTGTCGTCGATCTGCGACTTGCCCGCCCAGTTCGAGAGTTGCTCGTCGATCGGTTCGAGCGCACCCATTTCGATCAAACGCGGTTGCGCGAACATCTTGACCATCGCCGCGTCGGGCGCATTGCCCCCCACGATGGCGGTGTAGAGCTGGTCGTAGTAGCTGTTCCAGGGCACGTTCTGGGCATCGATCTTGATGCCGGGATTTTCCTCTTCGAACTTGGCGACCAGCCCGCTCATCGGATTGTCGGCATTGTCGAAGTGATACCAGAAATGCACCGTGCTGTCTGCATGCGCGAGCCCGGCCGCCATGGCCAGTCCCGACGCAAATCCGAAGGTCCTAATCATCCGTTTCATCGTGCTTCTCCCATGGGTTGACCGTTCTCCTCAGACGGTCCGTTGAAATACTTCTCCCGCACGCTCGAAGGCGGCGCGGGCCTCGGGCAGGACGCTGCCCATCTGCATGAAACCGTGAACGACGCCTTCGACGCGATCGTAGGGGTCGCTGCGCCCCAGGGCGTGCAGGCGCGCCGCCAGCTGGTCGCTGTCCGAGCTCAACGGATCGATCTCGGCGGCGTTCAGGTAGAGCGGGGGCAGGGCACGCAGAACCCCGTCATCCGCGGCCAGCGGAGCGGCCGTTGCGTCGCGGCGGTGTTCGGTCGGGCAATACCAGTCCCAGTAGCGCCGCATCTTGTCCCGGGTGAGGCCCGGCCCATCGGCATAGGTCCGGTAGGAAGGCGTTTCGAAATCCGCGCCGTAGACGCCGTAGAACAAGAGCCCCATTTGCGGCAGGTCTGCCCCGGCCGCGATCCGGCGCAGCATCAGCGCCAGTGCAAGGTTGGCGCCGGCACTGTCGCCCGCGATGCTCCATCCCCTGGTTCTGTCACGTGCCTCCCAGGCCGTTTCGATGTCGTCGAGTCCGGCAGGAAAGGGGTGCTCGGGCGCAAGACGATAGTCGAAGGTGAGCACCGGACAGCCACAGGCAATGGCAAGTCGCCGTGCCGCTCCCTCATGTGTCATCGCCGAACAAAATGCCCAACCGCCCCCATGCACATGCAGGATCGCATGGCGCCCGTCGTCGTTTGCAGGGGTCACGAGCCGCGCGGGCAACCCGCCGATCAGCACCGTCCGCGCCTCCAGCGGAGGCAGGTCGGTGTTCCAGCGGAAGTTGACCATTTCGGCCAGGGCGCGACCGAGACGGGGCGCAAGCCGGGTCGGGTCCCCCAATCCGGCATCCTCGCGTGCGAGCCGTTCGAGAACCGGCTCCATCGAGAGGCTTTGACGTGTCATGGTTGCTTTCCGGGATTATCCGCGCGCAGATCAGGACCGAAATCCACGATGGTCGTGATGTGGTGATCCAGCAGTTGGCGCAATTGATCGACGTCGCCCTGGGCAAGAGCCGAGATGATCGGAACATGCCGCTCGGCCGTTTCTTCCAGCGCACGGTTGGGTTGAGAGTTCAGGATCTTGTAGCGATGGTTATGGATCAGGCAGCGGTTCAGGATCGGGGCCAGAAGCGGCAGGTCGGCCGCAGCGAAAATCCGCGCGTGAAATCCGCGGTCATGTGTCGACAGCCGGTATTCATCGCCGTCACGGGCCGCATTGCGCATCGCATCCAGACTTGCGCGCAGCTCTCCGAGCAAGGTGGCGTCGGTGCTCGCCACCACCCGGACGAGGTGGTTGCATTCGATGCCGCGGCGGATTTCCAGCAGGGCGCGGGCATCGTCGGCGGCACAGGGCGCGACATAGGTCCCCCGATTGGGTTGCCGGTTGACCAGCCCTTCTTCGTTGAGCCGCATCAAGGCTTCGCGGATCGTGCCCTGGCTACAGCCGAAACGCTGGGCAAGATCGAGCTCTGTCAGAGCGCTTGAGGGCTCCAGGGTGCCCAGCACGATTTCCTGCTGCAGGGCTTCGAATACCTGATGGCTGCGTCGGGCCGAGGGGCGGAGTGCTCTGCCGGTCGTGGTCGGTGTATCAAAACTCTCCGCGGCCATTTGCCGGTTCCGATCTCGTGGCTTGCTTCGCATTATCAATATCGATAACATGCCGGATATCGATAATGCAAGGGCATTTCGAACTGGAGGGACCAACGCGCCATGGCAGGGATTTCGTTACGCAGCATCGTCAAGGACTATGGGTCCGTGCGCGCCATACACGGTGTGGATCTTGACGTCGCCGATGGGGAGTTCGTCGCCTTTGTCGGCCCTTCCGGCTGCGGGAAGTCAACCATGCTGAGGATGATCGCGGGGCTTGAAGAGATCACCGATGGGGCGTTGTCGATCGGCGGTCGCGTGGTCAACGAACTTGAACCGCGCGACCGGGACGTGGCGATGGTGTTCCAGGATTATGCGCTCTATCCACATATGACGGTTCGCGCCAATATCGGGTTCGGCCTCAAGATGCGCGGTTTCAAGCCCTCCGAAATCAACGAGCGGATCGAACGCGCGGCGGGTGTTCTGCAGATTTCGGATCTTCTCGACCGGAAGCCCGGCCAGCTCTCGGGGGGGCAGCGGCAGCGGGTCGCCATGGGACGGGCGATCGTGCGCGAGCCCGCGGTCTTCCTGTTCGACGAACCATTGTCGAACCTCGATGCCAAGCTTCGGGTCGAAATGCGCACTCAGATCAAGCGGCTTCACGCCATGCTCCGCACGACGATGATCTACGTCACGCACGATCAGACAGAGGCGATGACGCTTGCGGATCGTGTCGTGGTGCTGCGCGGCGGCCATATCGTGCAGCAGGGAGCGCCGATGGAGCTCTACTCCAGGCCTGCGACGCGTTTTGTCGGAGAATTCATCGGCTCGCCACAGATGAACATTTTGACGGGCGTCCTGGACCGTTCCGGAGATGTGCCTCGATTGCGAGTGGGGGATCAGGCGCTGCCCCTGGGCGAGATCGCCGCGGCCGAGGGAGCGCGCATCGATGTGGGCGTCCGTCCCGAGCACTTGTCGATTGCGGCGCAGGGGGACGAGATGATCCAGGTGGTTCCCGAAGTGTTCGAACCGCTCGGCTCGGATCTGATGGCGATCTGCAGCTTCGGTTCACATGAAGTGACCGCGCGGCTCGATCCGAACCTGCGACTGACGGCAGGCACCCCGATCCCGCTGATCTATGCCACGGAGAATCTGCACTACTTTGATGCCGAATCCGGGCAGAGGCTGGCAACGGCTTGACCCACGCCGGTCGCGTTGCCGGGGCGCCGCTCAGTGAACGCACAACACCAGCGATGAAGAAACAGGTGGACGCAAGTTCCTGCACCACTTCGCGGGACACGACCTTCGCCTGCGGTCACCGATCCGACGGTCTGATCCGGTGGAACGTGTTCGAATAGCTCCGGGATAACCGGTGCGTCATCCACATTGCTAGTCGTGACCTTCACCACCCGCACTTAGCATACTTTCGTCAATTCCGATATGTACCTTGCGCTTTGGCGTTGCTTGGGCCCGCCATGCTCTCGTGCGTTCCACTCACTTTCGCCCACCGTCTTGATGCCGGTGCTGTCTACCAGGACTTTGAGTGGGCCAATACCACACAAGAGGAGCAAACTTACATTCAGCGTCTACTCGCTCGGGCACAGGGTGAAATAGTCGCGTTCTGCGAAGTTCATTCCAGCCAAGTCGCAAGCGATTTGCGGCGTTATTGTGCGGTGTTTTAGGCGGGTCATTTCGTTCTCTTGTACAACGCTGCGGCCAAACTGCTCAAACCCGATTGGGCTATCAGGCTGAAACCACGAAATGAATCTCTTTCGAGATTTGTGCCGCGTAGCCACGTGCAGCCTCGATTTCGACTCGCCGTTGTGGATCCAAATGGCGCGCGACAACACTATGTCGGGAAAATTTTCGCAATATGTTCACTTCATCAACAACCCAATAGTTACCTTGCCTATGTTTCAGGACGGTTTTTGTCCATTGTTGTCCTGTTACCCGTACTTCCAAGGGCATGGGAGGAATTGTGCTGCGTGATTCTGCAGAAGATTATCTTGCATCTCCTCGGCCTCGAAGACATGATTGGATTCGGGGCAGGAAGACGAAAAGTGACAGTTTTGCAAGAGTTTGTCAGCCGTACCGGCATTGATCCAGACGGTCGCCCACTGCACGCCTACCGTTTGGATGAAGAACAATACTTCCAACTCGAAAAAATGGTCGGAGAGAGCCTTAAACTCGGCCATTTGCGAATTGCGGCTGCGCCTTTTGTGCTTTGGGCAGCGGAGCGGTACAGAAAAGAATACGACGGCGGCACACTGTCCTGGGAATTCCTGACGCAGGCGCTGCGTGTGTCACTTCCCCAGCAACAGCTGCGCGAGATTACGGCCACGGGGCTTACGTACATGGGCCGCTCCGTTCGGCGGTTGGAGAGCGGCACGCAGTATTTGCGCGCCATAGCCGCGGAAGGCGGGATTCCGGTCAGGCTTCTGAGCGAAAAGAATGGCGGCTACCGCGCCGCGCTCGTCGGCCTGGTGGCTGACTTGTCGCGGATTGGGCTGGGTTGCCCGCGGGAGGTTGCGCTCGGATTTGCGGCGCAGCGCACTCGACGCCTGCCGGTGGGCTACCGGACGCGAGAATTCCACGCGCTATTCGTGGATTTCGCCTTCGAGGTGCTCGAACTTCGGGAACTGGCGCCCGACAGTATGTTGGCGCAGGATGTCGAGCCCTTTCTTGATCGGGTCAAGCCAGGCTGGCGCGATGGCCTTTCGTTGCGGCTCGATGGAGACGCGGCGCGCAGCCTGTTGTCCGATGCGGTCCGTGTATCTTCCAGACACGGTTTGGTTGCGGATCCGCTGACGCGCGTGTTGCGTCGCGGCGATGACGGTACGTGGACACCATGGATCGAAATCGAAGAGGTCGCGGAGATCGGGCCGCAATTGGTACAGGGCATCGAGCCGGAGCGCCGCAGGCTGCGGCTGGCGCCGGTCGGCCCGCTGGCTTCGGCGGTTCCGGACCTTCTCTTCGCGCTCGACCGTGAAGGGCCCGATCGACCTTGGCAGAGTCGGCGGATCAGCGGACGCCGCACGGCGCGATTCCGTTTTCCTCTGGAAACCGGGGCTGACCTCATGGCTATGGCTGATGGCACGTTCATTGGCCGGGTGCGGCTCGCTGGTGGAGAGGCGGTCGAGATCGGCGCAGGGCCAACCTTCTGGCGACTGGCGGACATGGGTGAGACCAAGGCTCAGGCGCTGGCTTATGCCGGAAATGCCACCTTGCGGACGCGCGATTCGCATGTGTGGCTCTTGGTCAAAGAAGGAAAGACACCCATCTGCACTGGAACTCTTGTTGCGGAACCCGATGGGTCGGTTCCCGGAGGGGCGATCTGGAGGCTGTCGGGTAGGGGACGGGTTCTGGTTTCTGGGGGAAATGCGCGGATCGAAACTGGGGCCGATGAAGACTCTCGCGAGGAGATACTTTCAAGCGGTCCCCTGGAGTATCGTGTGGTCGACAGTCGTGGCGCGCCAGTGCATCGCGGCGTGCCGACGATCCTGCACCGGCATCCTGGCCGAGGACTTAGACCGTTGGCCGGAGCGAATTTGCGTCACCAGGTTGCAGGTAGCCCAGTATGGCAAGTCGGAGCTCCGTCTGAGTCGACGATTGGCCGTGTCACCTTTGCTGCCCGGGAAGACAACGGAGTTGGCGCGCGCGTCACGGTGAACATGGTGCCGGCCGCGTTCTCCGTGCGAGAAATGACGAGCGAGAGGGACCCGTTAAGGCGAATACGCTTCGAGGGCGTGCCGCAGGGTTGGGTCGTTTGTGTAGGGTCGGGCGATCCACAACGGCCCGACGCTGACGGTGTCCTGGAAGCGAAATTTGGGACATCCGTAGTGGAACAATCGCGATTGTCCCTTGCTTTGGCCGGTCCTGACGGGGCGCCACCATTGCCTTGGTTGCTGGATCTGCCGTGTCCTCGGGGCGAGTTTCGGAACGTGGATGGAGAGAGTCTGGCGGAAAACCGTGACATCCCCATGCAGACCCTGAAGGACTGGCGGATCGTTCCTGCTGAAGGACGACCGACGGATCTTCGAATTCGATTGCACAGCTCATTGGCGCGCAATGCGCCAATCATCGGTGTGCGGGTCACGACCGAACAGCCGCTTTCGGCCTTTCGACTGCTCTTGGAGGAAATGCTCGTAGCAGGTGGAGCCGATGCCGAGCTACGGCTACGTGTCGTTACGGTGGGCGATCAATCACCTCGTCTTTGCGTTCGCCATGTGCTGGGAGAAACGCGACTTGTGGGAGAGGATGTCTTGGTTCTTCAAGACGGGATACCGGTCCATGATCCCTCGCTCGAAATTACCGCGGTCGATCTCGACGACCCCACTCGCGTGGAATTCACCGGTGCCCGCGAACTTTCGCACTTGGGCGACGGGCGTTGGTTTCTATTGCCGCGCAAAGGTGGCGTGCCTATGCGGGCTCCACGACCCTTTGTGCGGCCCGAACCTGCGGAGGCCGCGGGGCAGAACGCGCCCCGACGGGACGACCGTATCGCTCACTATGCCAACCATTTCCAGAAACGCGATGGCGTAGACGATCTATCCCGTCTGGCGACGCTCTGTGAGTTGTTGTTTGCGAACGGTGTTTCACCTTCGGCTCTGGACGAGGTGCACGCTTTGGCGAAGGTACCTTCTGCGGCCGTTCGTTTGTTGTTTCGGGTCGCTCCCTCTGATCTCGACGATGCTCTGTCCCTGGATCTGCATGGTGGGCCGCAGTGGTCCTTTATCAGCCCCAAGGATTGGGCGAAGGGATTTGCCGGCGAGGCGGAGGAGCTGCGCGCAAGATTGGCCGCGTTGCCAGCACTTGCCGACAAGGCCGACGAACAGGCCCGTGACGCCGTGACCGCACGGGCCGCAGATATCCTGCGCCTGCGCCCCGCCTTGGAAGGGCATGTTGCCCTCGCACTGCAGGAGATTTCTCCCCTCGCCATCCTGGGGCTGGCGCAGCGCCTCGGTGGGTTGTCGCGAGGATTGCAGGATCCTGAGATACTTCTGCTGGAAAACGCACGCGCGATCATCGGTCGGCAGGCATCGAACGCGCCGTCTTTGCATGAGCTGGCGGCGCGGCGGCGTCCTTCCGGCTTTAGTGCATTCCACCCCGACTTGCGGGGCCTGGTCGATGCGCCGCTTGTTGTCGCCGAGATCGCGCTTGGTTTACGCCCGCCACCAACCACCAGGGAAAGGATCGAACTTCTGCTCGCGGTGCAGGCCGACCAAGCCGGGTACGAAGCTGCGCAGCCAGCGGCCATCGCGTGGCTGGCTCAAGAACAAATCCGAGAGAAGCAATTATGAGAGACGAGTATTCCTTGCCGAATTCCGGATATGGCGCGATCCTGGAGCGTGTGAACGACCGCGCCGCCGACGCTGTTCTGGGCAAGGGGCGGGTGCGCTCGCGCTGCCTGCGCGCTGATCTCTCGGCGCGGCTGCATGGACAGGCTGGTGGCCCCGACGCTTTCGTGGCCGACCCGGTCTTTGAGTCTGCCCGCGTTTGGGAACGGGCGGACAAGTGCCTCGACGATCTCGCCGGTGGCATGCTGGAGGAAGATCTGGTCGCGGCGCTGGACCGTGAGACCCTGTCGGATGGCACCCGGAACGATCGCCGCTGGCCGCGTTGCGGTGAGGATGTCGCACCATACCTGCACCAGCTGCGTGCCTGGGAGGCGGCCGAGGCCGGGCGCAGTTTTATGGTCACCAGTGGCACGGGTTCGGGCAAGACCGAATGCTTCATGATCCCGATGTTGAACGACCTTCTGCGCAGCCACAAACCCGGCGACACGGGCGTACGGGCCATCGTGCTTTACCCGTTGAACGCATTGATCGACAGCCAGAAAGAGCGCTTGGGCGCATGGATGGACCCGCTGGCCAACCGCCTTTCCTACGCGCTCTACAACCGTCATATGAGCGACACCGTGGCAGGGCCGAAGAAGCGTGGCGCTCAGATTCTGGAACGTCGTACCATGCGCCAGGTGCCACCCTCGCTCATGGTGACCAACGTCACCATGCTAGAATACATGCTTATGCGCGCCCAGGACCGGCCGATCCTCGAAAAGTCGCAAGGCACACTGCGTTGGATCGTGCTGGACGAGGCGCACAGCTATGTCGGGGCGCAGGCGGCCGAGATGGCACTCTTGCTGCGCCGGGTGCGTGACGCCTTCGGAGTCGGGCCGGAAAGTGTCCGCCTTGCAGCAACCTCTGCAACCATCGGTGAGGGGGAGGAAAGCCGAAATACTCTTAAGCAGTTTCTCGCTGCCCTGGCGGGGTTGCGACCTGATCAGGTAGAGGTGATCGAAGGTCAGGAGCGGGCACCCGTTCTCCCTTCCGAGGGGCCAGATGCGTCGCTCGATCCCGTTGAGTTGTCATCGTCGCCGGATGCACTTTGGCAAACGCTCGCGCCGAACCCACGCCTGCGCAAGGTGCGCACCGCCATGCGGGGTGGCGGCGTCAATCTGCGAACGGCTGCGCACCTGTTGGGGCGGGATGGTGATACCGGAGGCACGTTGCGCCTGCTTGAAGCCGCAGCACAAGCGAAAGACCCGCTGACTGGCGTCGCACTTGCGCCGTGGCGGCTGCATGTCTTCCACCGTGCGCAAGGCGGGCTTTGGGCTTGTGTCAATCCGGATTGCTGCAACCGGAGCGCGGTGCTTGCAGATGATGATGGGGATTGGCCCTTTGGTCAGATCTACTTCTCCGAGCGTGATACCTGCGATGGCAAGTGCGGCGCGCCGGTGTTGGAAATCGCGGCCTGCGATGAGTGCGGCACGCCTTGGCTGCGTGCAGAGGTTGCCAACCACGGCCCGTATCGCGTCTTGAGCCCGGCTCGGGAAACGGGTGTTGATGACGACTATCTTCTGGATGTTGAACCTGACGAGGATGGCGGCGAGCCCGCCACGCCGGTTCTGTCCGAAAGCGTGCTTGTTGGCCCCGGCGCGTGGGGCGACGGTGATTTTCTGCGCCTCTCAGACGCGCAGCTGTTCGAAATTCCGAATGACGGTGATCATGTTGTGCCGCTCAACATCCGCGCCGAGGCTGAGCGCGGCTGCTGCGAGCGCGCCGGTCACAAAAGCGTAAAGGTGCGGCCACAACGGTTTGGTGCCCCGTTCCTGATGGGGAACGCGATGCCGCTGTTGTTGGAGGCCGCCAAACCCAGTCGCCATGACCACCCGGTGCCATTCGGCGGGCGAAGGTTGCTGTCCTTCACCGACTCGCGTCAGGGAACCGCGCGGTTTTCGGCCAAGCTCCAGCAGGACGCTGAGCGTACGCTCACCCGGGCTATCATTTTCCACTCGGTCCAGAACCGTGCGGGGGATCCCGAAAAGGCAGAGACACTGCGCAATGAGATCACGGCTCTCGAACAGGTCGTTTCTACCATACCGAGCCTTGCCGGAACGCTTGAAGAAAAACGGACAGCGCTGCTTGAGGCCGAAGGGGCTGCGAAACCGGTGCCGTGGTCGGAGATGGTCCAGCGCATCGCGCAGAACGAAGAGTTTCGCAACTTCGCGTGGCCGGTCTGGGATCACCGATTGTCAAAGGGCTCGGACTCTGCGGCTTTAGAACCAAAAGTCCTGGCTGAACTGTTTCTCTACCGCGAAATGTTCCGTCGACCGCGGCTTCAGAACAACGTGGAAACGATGGGCCTTGCACGGCTCTGGTTCCCGGAGCTTGACGCGCAGGCGCGCTTGTCCGTTCCCGAAACCATGCGCGAGGCGGGCCATGACGAAAACGTCTGGTCCGACCTTTTGCATGCGACCGTGGACATGGTTTTTCGGGCCAATCTGGCCATCCGCCTGCCCGAAGATCCGGTTGATATCCGTCACTGGATATCGCCTCGAAGTGCCTTGCGCGCTGTTGTCGAACCCGGTTTGTCCCGGGAAGACGTGTCCGGTGTTGGCGGGCCGAGTTTCTTCCCGACAGCGATTTCGGAACGCACGAGGCTTGTCCAGTTGGTCTATCGCATGATCGGCGGCAGCCTGAACAGCGCCACGGATGTGGAAAGGGCAGGGGCCACGCTTACGGCGATCTGGACTGCGCTACGGAAGGCGGGTGTGATCGTGAACGTGGCGTCTGGGGCTTGGCGCGTTGACTTCAAGAAAGCGATGATCGCCCCCATCGAGACGGCTTTCGAATGCCCGGTTACGCGCCGTCTTCTGCCTTACGCGCCGGGTGGCGTTTCGCTGAACGCCGTCATAGCGACTGAGCATGCCCGCGCCATCACCATGCCCACGCTGCCCGAAGCAGCGCCCACGGGTACGTCTGTGGCGCAGCGAGAAACCTTGCGTGCCTGGCTTGAAAGCGACCCGAACATTGCGACCCTGCGCCTGGACGGGCACTGGACGAACCTGCACGACCGGACAGCGGAATTCACGCCCTTCCTGCGCGCGCAGGAGCATTCGGCCCAAATCGACCGAAATAGCCTGAAGAACTACGAGAACGCTTTCCGCCAGGGCCGGATCAACGTGTTGAACTGCTCCACCACGATGGAAATGGGGGTCGATATTCCCGATGTGGGGGTAGTGGTGAACACCAACGTCCCACCATCGCCTGCCAACTACCGCCAACGCATCGGTCGCGCCGGGCGACGCGGGGAGCCATGGGCCATGGCCTTTACCTTCTGCAAGGACCTGCCGCTCGACAACATGATCTTCCGCGATCCTGCGCGGTTGCTTGGCGCGCAGGTTGCAGCGCCACAGGTTCGGCTGGATTCTGCGATCCTTGTGCAGCGCCACGTCAATGCGGCGCTGTTGGGGCAGTTCCTGCGTGAAGGCGGAGGGGCGAGCGTGAACACCAATATGGCCTCGTTCATGGGGGCGACAGGAGAAATAGACACGCCGCTTTTGCCCGACAGCATGGCAGACGATTTCCTCGCTGCGCTACAGGGTGATTGGGGCGCACAGGATCACGTAACCCAAGCGCTCGATGGGCTGGTGACAGGAACTTGCCTTGCCGGTCACATTGGGTTGGTGTCGCGCACCGAGGACGATTTTGCTCAAATGCGAAACCGTTGGCGCGAGGAATATGAACAACTGGTGAATGCGCAGGCAGCCTACCCCGAGAATGATCCGGCGCACTGGCTCTACCGCAAGCGTGCCGAGCGGATGCGGAATGAATTCATGATGACCGAACTCGCCCGCCGCGGCTTTACGCCCTCATATGGCTTCCCCGTGGACGTAGTCTCTTTTGACCACATAGGGAAGGGCAGCGGCGAACCTGGTCCATCACGTCCGCTGGATATGGCCATCCGGGAGTATTCGCCTGGATGCGAAGTGGTGATCGACGGGCTGGTGCATCGGTCTGACGGCGTGCTGCCAACATGGGGAAACCGCAACGATCCGAGTGCGGTAGAGGATTTGCGAACGCTGTTCACATGTCAGTCGTGCAACATGTTTGGAGCCACACGTCACGAGGTTGCGGAGTGCCCTCGCTGTGGATCGCAAATTACGCGGACTGAGTTGCTACGCCCTTCGGGCTTCCTCGGCACCCGGAAACCGCATAGTGCCTACGAACAACTCGCCTATGTGGCCCCCGATGCGCCGCGCGTTTCGGCAGAGCCCGAGGATTGGGTTTCGCTGCCGGATCCGGAAGTCGGACGCCACCGAACGGCGAGGGCAGGGCGGGTATTGGTCACTGCATCTGGCGAAAATGGTTGCGGCTATGCGGTCTGTATCACTTGCGGGCGGGCTGAGGCGGAAACCGGCAACGATGATCCGCCTTTGCCTTCCGGTATGGTTGGGCACCGGCCTCTACAGAAGCTGCGTGACAACCCGCGTCACGATGGGCTTTGTCCTGCCAACGATGATTCATCGCGAAAGATACGACGGCAAGTCAAGCTCGGGACCGAAATGGTCACCGACGTCTTCGAGTTGCAACTTGATGCGTTGCCTGACTCCGACACGGGGAAAGCACAGGCCGCAGCCATTGGTGCCGCCCTGCGCGAGGCGCTTGGAGCGCGGCTTGGTGTGGATGCCGAAACCATGGGATTGGCAGTGGCTCGTAGCCTCCGCCCCGACGAATCCCGCCGAAGTGCCGTGTTCCTCTATGACAAGGCATCTGGCGGGTCCGGCTTCGCCTCGGCCGCGGATCGCGACCTGCCGGGCCTGTTGCGCGCGGCGGCGGCGCGCCTCGATTGCCCGGCCGGCTGCGCATCGGGATGTCCGGAATGCGTGCTGCGGCGCGACCTTCAATTCGGAACCGAGATGGACCGTGTTGGTGCACTGGAGGTCCTGACAACCGAAATTCTTCCACGGCTCGACTTGCCGAAGGAGCTGAGACTCTTTGGTGATGAGAGCAGCGCGGTCACGCGGCCGGTTGCCGAATGGATCGGGCGCCAGCTGGCGCGTGGGGCGATCGATCGGCTGACACTTTTCCTGACCGATCCGCCATCCGGCTGGGACGAGGTCGAATGGCCCGGCGCCCGCATCGCCAAAGTGGCCGGCGACGCCGGAACTCCCGTTGCCATCGTCATTCGTTCGTCCGATGTGCAACGTCTGGAAATGTCGCACAAGCTTGATCTGCTTCGCCTTGTCACCAAGGCGCAGGCGAGCCTGCACCTTACCAACGTGCTGCCCAAGGCCGGGGATGCGGCAATCCTTGCCGAAGCCCGCATCGAAGGGAAAGAGGTTGCGATTGCCTCGCCCGACGAACAGGCAGGGCATGTTGACCGTCACTGGGGGGACGTGACCCGTGCGCCAGCGGTCTACGGCCCCTGCGTCCCGCACGAAGTCAGCCCGGCCCTGTCGCTGGAAAAGGTCACGGTCTATGGTGAAGGCAATTCTTCCCAGAAGGACGTGACGACTGAACTGGACGGTCCGGTCATGAATTTCGGTCAACGTTTCTGGTCAATTGCCAGGAGCCTGCGACCGCAGGTCTTTGCGGGGTCTTCCCGCTTGACCAAGGTTACCTACAACGACCGTTACATGCGCAGCCCCTTCACTGTTCGCCTGTTATACGAAGTCTGGCGCACACTTCCCTTGCGTGTTGAGGACACAGCTTTGGAAATCATCTCGGAAGCTCTCGGCGCGCCCGATCGTCCCGGCTACCTTCTTTGGCACAACTGGGAAACTGATGCGCTACGCCGCGAGATTCTGTCGGCGCTGTTCCCGGGCGCGTCGGTCAAGCTCGGCACGAAATCCGTTTGCGTGCACGAACGTTTCTTCCTCTTGACCTTCGACGATGGAGCCAAGGTGAAGATCTCGCTTGATCAAGGCTTTGGCGCTTGGCGAGAAGGGTCGCAGAAGTTGGTGCGTTTCGACCACGAGGCACGTCCGGAATATCAGGCACGCGCGCTACGGGACATGCGGTTTGTTGTGGCCATGCAGAACGGCGGCCGTTTTCCTTCCCCTATCACTCTGAGATGGTAAGTCGCGCCCGAGTAACAGGAAAAACCGATGTCAGTTAGTTTCTTCGAGCACCCGATCCTCAATTCGCCTTACCGAATGCCAGAGCAGCATTGGGATCTGGACAAGGAAGGGCGTCCGACTGATCGGATCATCCATCGGCGCCGCAAGTCAGACCTGATCTCGGCCATGCCCGGCGCAAAAGCCAATAGCGGCAAACAGGCAAATCTCACCTTCAATGACTTGTCCACGGACGGGGTGGACTACAATCCGACGCCCTACATCAACGAGTTGAGGGAAGCCGTCGATACGTGGCGCAATCTGCCCAACCCCTCGCAATGGCGTGTGTCTCCAGTCACCCAAAGGTTGCTGCAGCACTGGCGAGCGATCCAGACGGATGAGACAATTCCGATCCGGCCCTTCTTCTGCCAACTCGAGGCCGTCGAGGTCGCAATCTGGCTGGCCGAGGTTGCGCCCAAGGACGGCAAGCGCGGCAAGCGGTTCCTCGAATGGCTCAAGGCATCGAATGCTGCGGCGAACCCGGATCTTTTCCGCATCGCTCTCAAGCTTGCCACCGGGGCCGGAAAGACTACGGTCATGGCGATGCTAATGGCCTGGCAGGTCCTGAATGCCGCACGGGCGCCCTCGTCCAAGAACTTCGGAAAGGGCTTCCTGATCGTTGCACCGGGCATCACGATCCGCGACCGCTTGCGCGTCTTGAAGCCGTCCGAGCCGGACAACTACTACACTAGGCTCAATCTGGTCCCATCCGACCTGATGACCGACATGCAGACGGCGAAGATCGTCATCACCAACTACCACGCCTTCAAGCTGCGTGAGCGGGTGGCGTTGGCCAAGGGGACGCGCGCGGCGCTCTCGGGGCACGGCCAAGGGCCGCAGACGCAAGAGACCGAAGGCCAGATGATTGCGCGGGTGATGTCCGAGTTGATGTCCTGCGGCCCGATCACGGTCATCAACGACGAGGCACATCATTGCTACCGCGAGCGCCCGGATGCCGAGCAAGAGAAGCTGACCGGGGATGCCCGCAAGGAGGCCGAGGAGAACCGCGAGGCCGCGCGGCTCTGGATTTCGGGACTCGAGGCTGCCAAGCGCCACCTGGGCGTCCGCACGATTTATGACCTGTCGGCCACTCCCTTCTTCCTGTCGGGTTCCGGCTGGGTCGAGGGGACTCTGTTCCCCTGGGTGGCCAGCGACTTTTCCCTCATGGACGCGATCGAATGCGGGATCGTGAAGCTGCCCCGCGTGCCCGTGGCTGACAACGTTCCCGGTCAGCCCGAGCCGCTCTACCGAAACCTGTGGAAGGCCATCGGGAAGAAGATGCCGAAGAAGGCGCGCGGCGAAAAGAAGCCAGACCCTCTGAAGCTGCCGCTCGAGCTCCAGACCGCGATCGACGCGCTATACGGCCACTACGAGAAAACCTATCTGGAATGGGAGAAAGCACAGGTCGGTATTCCACCCGTCTTTATCGTGGTTTGCAACAACACCACGAATTCCGAGCTTGTCCGGGACTACATCGCGGGTTTCGAACGCGAGGACGAGAACGGGGTGATCGACACCGTTCAAGGGCGCTGTGCCCTGTTTCGCAATTTCGCCGACGATGGCGAGCGGCTCGACCGCCCGCGCACCATACTGATCGACAGCGCATCCATCGAATCCGGCGGCGAGGTCGACAAGGCCTTCCGCGAGGCTCATGCCGCCGAGATCGAAGCCTTTCGTCGCGAAAGGGCTGCGCGTGGTGACGGGGCGGACCAGATCGACGAGTCCGAGATCCTGCGCGAGGTGATGAACACCGTCGGCAAGAAAGACCGGCTTGGCGAGCAGGTGCGCTGCGTCGTCTCTGTCTCCATGCTGACCGAAGGCTGGGACGCAAACAACGTCACCCACATTCTGGGCCTCCGCGCCTTTGGCACCCGGCTCATTTGCGAACAGGTCGTCGGCCGTGCCCTGCGCCGTCTGTCCTATGACGTGAACGAACAGGGGCTGTTTGCCACCGAATATGCCGACATCATGGGCATCGACGGGCTCAACTTTTCTGACGGCCCTCGTGTCGCGCCTCCCACGCCGCCGCGCGAGGTCGTGCAGGTCCGCGCCCTCTCGCCCGAGCGGGACCACCTGGAGATCACCTTCCCGCGGGTCGAGGGCTACCGCACCGATCTGCCGAATGACACGCTTGCCGTCGACTTCTCAAAGCTGGAGCCCTACGAGCTAACGCCCGACAAAATCGGGCCTGCGGAGGTCACCATGCAGGGCATCGTGGGCGAGCCAGCCCACATCACCCTTGAGCATCTCGGCCAGATGCGCCCATCCGAGATCGCCACCAAGATCGCCTCGCACCTCGTCATGCACAAGCTGCGCGATGCGGGTGAGGCGCCGAAGACCCACCTCTTTCCGCGCGCCAAGCGGATCGTCCGCCAATGGCTTGACAGTGACCGCCTGATCCTGACCGGCGGCACGCAGAAGGCGCAGCTCACCTACAAGCAGATCGCCGACGAGGTGTGTGACACGATCCTGCACGCGCTCACCCTGGGCCGTGAGGGGGATGCCGTGATCCGCGCCATTCTTGAGCCATACACGCCCACCGGCTCGACCCTGGACGTGGCTTTCAATACGTCGAAGAGCACGCGCTTCTGGCCACGGCCAGACCGGTCGCACATCAACTGGATCGTGACAGACAGCGACTGGGAGGCCAAGCTCGCCAAGGTAATCGAGGATCATCCGATGACCCGCGCCTATGCCAAGAACCACAACCTCGGCTTCGAGATCCCCTACCTGGTTGAAGGCGAGCCAAAACGGTATCGCCCCGACTTCCTGGTTGCGCTCGACACGCCAAACCCCACAACCCTGATCATCGAGGCTAAAGGCTATCGCGATGCCAATGACCGCTTGAAGGCCGAGACCACGCGCCACCAATGGGTGCCAGGCGTCAACGCAACCGGGCGCTACGGACGTTGGGCTTATGCCGAGTTGCTCGATCCTTACACATACGCCGAAGACTTCGACAGGTTCATCGGTGAAATTGTGGGAGAACTGGCATGACAAAAGAACCCTTGAAGGTATGTAGGCCTTATGCTTATATTTCTGCCATCCGCCCCATGGCAGTAAGCGTGGTCAGTAATCCAGACCAATGCCGACCCCTTGGGGCTTTTTCATGTCTCTGGTGGCGAACATGAGCCGCGTCGCAATCCTGATCGACGGCGGCTATTTCATGCGGCGTTTGCCGGCAGTCCAGCCTGATACAGACCCAAGGAACCCGGATGCGGCTTGCCGAGCGGTCGCCCGTCTGATCCATGCGCACTTTACGCGCATCAACAAGATCGTCCGCTTCCCGCACTCCCGCCAATTGCTCTACCGCGCATTCTACTACGATGCCAAACCCTACCTGGACAAAGGTCATCTGCCGATCAGCAAGCGCGGCATCGACTATAGCAAGTCCGATACCGCCAGGTTTCAACTGGCTTTTCACGACAATCTGCGCCGCACGTCGAACCTTGCCGTAAGGCTGGGCGAAGTGCGCCGCGATCCGGCCTCGCTTTGGGAACTCAAGCCCGCGGTGCTGAAGGAATTGCTCAAGGGAAACCGCGCATTCGCAGACCTGACCGATGACGACTTTCGCGCGACCTTTCGTCAGAAGGCCGTCGATATGCGCATTGGCCTCGACATAGCTTCCATCACGTTGAAACAACAGGCTGACACCATCGTGCTTGTCGCGGGGGATGCGGATTTCGTGCCCGCCGCCAAGCTCGCCCGGCGCGAAGGGCTGAAGATCATCCTCGATCCACTTTGGCGACAGGTGGATGGCGCGCTTTTCGAACATATCGACGGGGTCTATTCGGGATTCAAGAATCCGAAGGCCAAGGGCCCAAAGTCAGAAGAGGCTTCGCAATGACCGACAAACGTACCCCCATCGAACCCATCACCCATTCCGACGACCGCGTGAACATCCCCACGCCGGAGCTCGCCCCGCTGATGGACCCGGACGACGCGCGGCCGATCAAGGTGGCCTACGGGCTGCGCAACCCTGACCTCGATCCGCAAATGATCTGGCGGGGCAAGGATATCGACCAGGCTGCCGTCACCGTGGACGCGCCGCCGATCTACCTGCAGGAACAGGTCCACCCCAAGGCGATCATCGAGGACCTGAGGGCAGGGGGCAAACGCAATGGCGAGGGTGCGGGCGTTGACCTGTTCGACCATTTCGGCCTGACCGACGAGGACCGCGAGGCCGAGGTGGAATTCTATCGCCACCACCAGAAATGGTCGAACCGGATGATCCTGGGCGACGGGCTGCAGGTCATGGCCAGCCTCGCCGAGCGCGAGGGGCTGAAGGGGCAGGTGCAGGCGATCTATATCGACCCGCCCTATGGCATCAAGTTCAACTCCAACTTCCAGTGGTCCACCACCAGCCGCGACGTGAAGGACGGCAAGCTGGAGCACCTGACGCGCGAGCCCGAGCAGGTGAAGGCCTTTCGCGACACCTGGCGCGACGGGATACATTCCTACCTGCAATACCTGCGCGACCGTCTGGTGGTGGCGCGGGAATTGCTGACCGAGAGCGGATCCTGCTTCGTTCAGATCGGAGACGAGAACGTTCACCGGGTGCGGGCGCTGATGGATGAGGTGTTCGGGGAGGAGAATTTTGTTAGTCAGATTGCATTTGCCAAAACTTCGGGTGACACATCGCCATACTTGTCCACGACCTTTGACTACGTAATATGGTATGCCAAAAGAAAAGACACTCTGAAATACCGCCAGCTCTTTTTGTTAAAGAAGCCTGGCGAGAAAGGTGGGTCGAATTACACCTCGGTAGAAATTGGCGCATTCGAGCGGAAGAGTCTGAAACAGGCTTCCGAAAGCGAAGTTGCCCAAGGTAGAGTTTTTTCTCTCGACAACATCACCAGTCAATCAATGGGCCGTGATAAAGGCGAAGGAGCCGCCAGTTGGTTCCCGGTCCCCATAGAAGGGCTCGAATACAAGCCTTCCATGCAAGTTCGTTGGAAGACCAACGAGATTGGCATGGACCGCCTCCTGAAATCTCGAAGGGTCGGTTATACTACCTCCCGTATCGGCTACATGCGCTATCTCGACGACTTCCCAGTCTTTCCAATCACGGCAACTTGGTGGGATGTGGGTGCGAGCTTCATGTCGAATAAAACGTATGTCGTCCAGACTGTAGAAAGCGTGATAGCGCGTTGCCTGCTTCTTGCAACCGACCCCGGCGACCTCGTGCTCGATCCCACCTGCGGCTCGGGCACCACGGCCTATGTCGCCGAGCAATGGGGGCGGCGCTGGATCACCATCGACACCTCTCGCGTGGCCCTCGCACTCGCCCGCGCCCGGATCATGGGGGCGAAATACTCCTGGTACATCCTCAAGGACTCCCCCGAGGGGCAGAAGAAAGAGGCCGAGGTGACACGCCAGGCCCCCGCCACCGCGCCCACCTACAACGACATCCGCCACGGCTTCGTCTACCACCGCGTGCCGCACATCATGTTACGGGACATCGCCAAGAACACCGAGATCGACGAGATCTGGGAAAGGATGCAGCCCGCGGTCGAGGCCGCCCTCGCCGCGCTCAACGCCGCGCTCCAGGCCGATCCGCCGGCCCCGTTCGAGGTTCAGACCGGCGGCCGCAAGGGCGCGCAGATCGACTTCACCGCATCGGGCGAAGTCGAATTGCCCAGCGGCGAGATGGCCCCGGCGAACGGCTTCATGGAATGGGAGATCCCGCGCGAGGCGCCCGACGGCTGGCCCGATGCCGCCAAGGCCGCGCTGGCCGATTTCTGGGCCGCCCGCATCGCCCGGCAGAAGGAGATCGACGCCTCCATCGCCGCCAGGGCCGATCACGAGTACCTCTATGACAAGCCCTACGAGGACAACAAGCGCGTCCGCGTCGCCGGACCCTTCACGGTCGAAAGCCTCTCGCCGCATCGCACCCAGGCGGTGGACGAGAACGGCGAGCTGATCGAGGAGCACGACGCTGCCAATGGCAAGCGTTCGGCCCGGTCCCAGGAGGCCGAGAACTACCGCACCGCGATCCTTGAGAACCTTGGCAAGGCTGGCGTTCAGCAGGCCGACAAGGCAGACAAGATCACCTTCACCTCGCTGACCGCCTGGCCCGGCGAATGGCTCGCCGCCGAGGGCCGCTACATGGAGGGAGAGACCGAACGCCGCGCCGGTATCCTGATCGGCCCGGAATACGGCACCCTGCAACGTGCCGACCTGACAGCCGCCGCGCGCGAGGCGGCGGAGGCCGGTTTCGACATCCTGATCACCTGCGCCTTCAACTACGACGCCCACACCGCCGAGTTCCGCAAGCTGGGCCGCCTGCCGATCCTGCAGGCCCGGATGAACCCCGACCTGCACATGGCGGGCGACTTGAAATCCGGCGGCGGCAATCTCTTCGTGGTCTTCGGTGAGCCCGATATCGAGATCGTCGAAGAGGGCGAGATGCTGCGTGTGCGCCTGCTCGGCGTGGACATCTTCCGCCCCGCGACCGGTGAGGTGGCGTCCTCGGACCCGGAGGACATCGCCTGCTGGTTCATCGACACCGACTATGACGAGCAGAGCTTCTTCGTCCGCCACGCCTATTTTCCGGGCGCCGAGATCCCCTACAAGCAGCTCAAGACGACGCTGAAGGGGGAGGTGGACGAAGAGGCCTGGGCGAGCCTGAAGCGCACGGTCTCGCGGCCGTTCCCGCGGCCGAAGTCGGGCCGGGTGGCGGTGAAGGTGATCAACCATCTGGGGGATGAGGTGATGAAGGTGATGGGGGTTTGAGCATGGAGTATGTGCTGGAGCGGCAGTTGGCCGTGGCTTACGGCTATCCTTCCACGCCAGGCAAACGACCGAAGTTTGTCGTCAAGGCGGGGTCGACAGCGATGAGGGATGGATCGCCGAATGTGAAACGGAAGAATTGGCTGACGGATGAACTGGTTCGCAAGGGCATACTTGCACCTGATCCCGGAAACCCAAGGCTCTGGGTCTTCCAGAAGGATTACGAGTTCAGCAGCGCATCTGCGGCTGGCGATGTCATCAATGATGGAAATCTGAGTGCACCCCAATACTGGAGGAACACGGTCACCGGAAAATCGTTGAAAGAGGACCTGGCAGCCCTTCCATGACCTTTCGCATTGCCGACACTTTCTCGGACGCGCTGGCCAAGCTTTCTGGCCAGGAGCAGAAGGCCGCCAAGACCGCGGCTTTCGATGCGCAGATGAACCCGGACAATCCGGGGCTCCAGATGCACAGGGTGGACCGTGCGCGCGATCCGCATTTCTGGACGGCACGCGTGAACCGCGACATCCGGCTTGTCCTGCACAAGAAGGGCGGCGCCACGCTGCTGGCCTGGGTCGGGCATCATGATGACGCCTATGCCTGGGCCGAGCGCCGCCGGATCGACGTCCACCCGCGCACCGGCGCTGCGCAGATCGTCGAGATCCGCGAGACGGTCGAAGACGTGATCATCCAGCGCTATGTAGAGGAAGCGGTGAAGAAGCCGCGGCTCTTTGCCGAAGAGGACGACGAGACGCTGCTGTCCTGGGGCGTGCCCGAGGACTGGCTGGACACGGTGCGCGAAGCGACCGAGGATACCGTCCTGGACATCGCCAGCCATCTTCCGCAGGAGGCCGGCGAAGCGCTATTGCAGGCAGCCACAGGCGAACGGCCTACACCAGCGCCCCGGGCGGAGGACCCCTACGAACACCCCGATGCGGCGCGCCGTTTCAGGCTTACCACAACGGAAGCCGACCTCGCGGCAGCGCTTGAGGCACCTTGGGAGAAATGGACTGTCTGGCTGCATCCCGCGCAGAAGGAATTCGTGGACCGCAACTTCAACGGCCCGGCAAGGGTGATCGGCTCGGCCGGAACCGGAAAGACTGTCGTTGCCCTGCACCGGGCCGCCCGCCTGGCGCGCGAGAATACCGATGCCCATGTCCTGCTCACGACCTTCAACCAGCGTCTGGCCGATGGCCTTTCGGCGAAGCTGCCCATGCTGCTGCCTGACAAGGCGGTTCGAGACCGGATCACGACATCCGTACTGGGGGCACTGGCTCACGATCTTTACGCCAAAGTCTTTGGCTCGATTGATGAGGCGACACCCGATGATGTCGCCGAGGCATTGACCAAAGCTGCGGCAGACGCGGATGTGAAGGTGGACCAGGGTTTCCTGGAGGATGAATGGCGACTCGTCGTGGATGCCTGGGCGGTCGCGGATCGCGATGCCTACCGGGATCTGCCTCGCCTGGGCCGGCTCACGCGAATGGCGGCGTCGCGCAGGGATGCACTGTGGGACGTCTTCGCCGCTACGCGAGCCGCGCTGAAGGGACAAGGCAAGCGAACCCGCGCGCAGATGCTCCACGCGCTCGCGGCGCATTATCGGGGTGGTGCATCTCGGCCATTCACGCATGCAGTGGTGGACGAGGCGCAAGATATTTCGGTGCCGGAACTACATTTCCTTGCCGCGCTTGCCGGAGACAGGCCAAATGGCCTGTTCTTCGCCGGGGATATCGGTCAACGGATCTTCCGCGCGCCATTCCCCTGGAAAGCAGCTGGGGTGGATGTGCGCGGGCGTTCGCGTAGCTTGAAGGTCAATTACCGCACGTCGCAGCAAATTCGCAGTCAGTCCGACCGACTGCTGCCGGTCAGCCTGACCGAGGCGGATGGCAACGAAGACCGCCGCACTGGCGTCGTGTCCCTGTTCGATGGCCCGCCTCCTGAGATCACCGAATTCCCCGATGCTGATGCAGAGATCAAGGCCGTGGCCGCCTGGCTAGCCGATCTGGCTGCCATTGATGTCACCGGGTCAGAGGTCGCTCTTTTGGTCCGTAGCGAGGACGAGATTCCCCGCGCCAAGGCAGCCAAAGAGCTCTTCCTAACGTTGACAAGTCGCGAAGTGGAGCCGGAGGTCCGGGTCATGCACGATGCGAAGGGGGCCGAGTATCGCGCTGTCGCGGTCATGGCATGCGACGAAGATGTGATCCCAAAAGAGGATCGTCTTCTGGAAGCGCGGGACGAGGCGATGATTGAGGAAATCATGGCGACGGAACGCCATCTTCTTTACGTTGCGGCGACCCGAGCCAGGGAGCGCTTATGGGTGTCAGGTGCCGGCCGGGTTTCTGAATTTCTTGAGGACCTAATTTGATCTCAGTTGACCTTGGGGTCTGGGTCATCAGTTGTGCGCGTTCGCCGGCGTCAGGCGGCAATCAACAACCTGCGCCGGCACCTCCACGTAGTTCAACTCACACTCGCTCATGGATACCCATCCCATGACCGACCTAACTGACTCTTCTCATCAGGTCAGAGAGTGACACTCTTGCCTTACAACGCCAGGGACAATTCCGAATGGTATTGACCGAGATGCCCGGGTGAAAGTGACCACACTTCCCTGCTTCCAGGGGGATGAATCCAGTCGTGTCGTGGTTCTCATCACCCGAGCCTTCACGAGCGATGCCGTCGCGCTGATTTACGCAGGCGTCACGAGCATCAGGCGCAGTGTTCGGGGCAGCCATCTGACGGTCAACGCACGACGCCGGAAGCAGCCGACTTCGGCCCGAACAAAGGTGGATGACTACAACGTTCTGGGCATAGAGGCTCAACGGCTGTCCGCGGCAGATCCCTGAGCCCGGTCCTCACCCGATCGTTGTTCGGATGATCCGCATCCAGTTGCCGAAGGCGAGTTTTACCAGCAACGGGTCATCCAGGCCCCGCGCGCGCAGGCCCTCGAAGATCGCGGGCACGCCCGCCACGTCGCGGACCGCCTCGGGCACGATCGCGCCATCGAAATCGGACCCCAGTGCGACGCGTTCCTCGCCCAGCCGCTCGATCAGCCCGAGGAAATGGTCCAACAGAGGATCCATCGGCGTTTCAGCAGTCATCTTGCCGTCGTCGCGCAGAAAGCAGGTGGCGAGGTTGATGCCGACCAGCCCGTCGCTGTCGCGGATCGCATCGAGCTGACGGTCGGTGAGATTGCGGGACGAGGGGCAGAGCGAATGCAGATTCGAATGTGTCGCGACGAGCGGCGCGTCGGACAGGCGGACGACATCCCAGAAGCCGGACTCGTTCAGGTGGCTCAGGTCTATCATGATGCCCTTCGCGTTGCAGGCGCGGACCAGCCGTTCGCCCGCCTTGGTCAGGCCGGGACCGGTGTCCGGCGAAGCCGGAAAGGCCATCGGCACGCCCTCGGCAAAGCGGGTCGGACGGCTCAAGACCGGGCCGAGCGAGCGCAGGCCCAACTTGTAGAGGATGTCGAGCATGACGAGGTCTTCGTCGATCGCCTCGGCCCCTTCGACATGCAGCACGATCGCCAGTTGCCCGCCGGCCCGGGCCGCATCGATCTCGGTCGCCGTCCTGCACAGCCGGACGGCACCGTCCGAGGCGGCGATCAGCCGGTTCAGGATCGCGATCTGGCGGGCCATTGCGTCCCAGGCGGTGGCGCGCGGGACCTCGGGGGGCAGGGGCGCGCAATAGGAATCGCCCTCGAAGATCGAGAAATCGAGCCCGGTTGCGGATTCGGCGTAGAGCGCGAAGAACCCGCCGATCATTCCGCCGCGCCGCGCGCGCGGCAAGTCGATATGGCCGTCGGGGCGACCGGCCAGGAACAGCTGCTCCGGGGCGGGATGATCGTATCCGGCGAGGCGGAAGAGAGCGTCGTTGTGGCCGTCGAAGAAGGAAATGGTCATGGTGTTCGGTCCTTTCCGGGGGCTCAGCGATGCGCCATGGCCCGGAACTCGACCCGATAGCGCGCGTGGGGCCGTTTCGCGACCAAGACGGCGCGAACCGGGTAGGGGGCTTCGAAAAGCCATGTGTCGAGCGCGGCGCTCGCCTGACCGTCGAACTCTTGCGGCGCAGTGCCTGTCGCGGGATCGGCGGGCACTTGGCCCGGCTGGAAGACGAGGTCGCCGCAGGCAAGAGATGGAGATAGGGGGGGCGGCCATGGCGGTTCCTTTCAGCTTTCGGTCGGGCTCGGCGTGTTTCGCCGTACGAGGCTGCTTGCGAGAATGCGGGCGGCACTGGCGAGCAGACGCTCGCCCTTCTCGGGCGTTGCCCGCCTTGCGAACCCCGAGACGCCGCTCGCGGTGAGGTTCGAGAAGGGTTCGAAGGCCCGCAGGCGCGGCTGCATCGATGCGGCCATGTCGAAGCCGGGCCCATCGGTCAGGCGGTCCTGTCGCACCTGGTCGGGAGACAGTGCCCAGATCATCGATGTCTCTGCCTCGCAGGCATGCTGCAGTGAACTCTGGCTCTCGAGTTCCGCCGCGATCCCGGTTGCCGCTTCGACGAAATAGGTCGTGCTCCAAACCGTCTGGCCCGAGCGCACGGAGATGTCGGTGGCGACCGCCCAGAGTGCTGCCATGTTGCCGCCGTGGCCGTTGACCAGCACGATGTCGGAGAAACCCGCGCCTCGGATCGAGGCGCAGATGTCCCGGATCAGCGCCGAGAAGGTGGCGAGTGACAGCGTAAAGGTGCCGCCGAAGCCGGTATGATGCCCGGTAAGTCCGGTCCAGATTGCGGGAGTGACGGCAGCGGGCCGGCCCTCTGTAGTCAACAATCGTGCAGCGCGTTCGCAGACCGCGGCAGCGAGGATCGAATCCGTCCCGGTCGCCAGATGTGGGCCGTGTTGCTCGGTCGAGCCCACGGGCACCAGGACGCAGCATTGTGGCGTGCCAGTCGGTTCAGCTCGGGGGCGGTCAGGTCGGACCAGGTGACGCAATCTTCGGGCATCGGGGATGCCTTCCATGTGGCGAGACGCGCTCGCTCGGGTTTCGTGAGTATTTCCTTGGGAGTGGCCGTCAGCCCTCCTGCCAGGAATAGCCGTCGTCGCGGCGTCTGATGCGTAGGACCGAAGAGCCCGAGACATGGGCACCGAAGAGGCGCGTGCCGTCGCGGCTGGCGATTGTCAGAACCTTGGCGCGGGCGGCGCGGGCGGCTTCCGGGTCGGCGTCGAAGATCGAGTTCACCTCCGGCCGATGGACCTGCGCGACATGGTGCAGCGCGTCGCCGGCAAAGAGCGCGGTCTCGCCCTCGGAAGAGATCAGGATCGTGGCGTGGAACGGGCTGTGACCGGGGGGAGGAAGCGGATGCCCGGCAGCACCTCGCTGCCATCCACCTCGATCATCTCTGCCTGTCCGTTCGCGACCACCGGATCGACGCTGTCCTGCCGGGCGAGGAAGCTGTTGCGATGGCGCGGAGAGAGGTTCGCAGGATCGGCGAAGAAACGGTATTCGGTGCGCGAGAAGAGATAGCGTGCATTCGGGAAGGTCTGCCGCCAGACGCCGTCGCTCTGAATGGTGTTCCAGCCAACGTGATCGACATGCAGGTGGGTCAGCAGGATAAAACCGACCTGGTCCGGTTGGACACCCGCCGCCGCGAGCCGACCCAGGAAGCCGTTGTCATGGTCATTGAACGGTGGGGACAGCGGGCGCTGCTTTGCGTTGCCGATCCCAGTGTCGATCAGCATCTTGCCGCAGGGGGCCTCGACCAACCAAGGAGTACGAGGCAAGGCGGACGTCGCCTGCGGGGGTTAGCATGTGCTCGGGGATTAGCTCGGGCTGCCGGCATGCTCCGCGAGGTCGGGAAACAGTCTGGCCAGAGAGAAGCCATCCATCTCGGTCTCGGGGATGCGGGTAATCTTCAGCGCGCCGACCCGATGGCCCGATGGGAGGGGATTGGCGATGTCAGGCATGGCTCAGGGCCTCTTTGGCGTTGTCTTCGGAATAATGGCAGGCGGCGATTGCGGGGTAGCGGTACGGCAGGCCGCACTGGCACGGTCGCAGCGCGTGGCGAAGATGCAGCCGTTGACCGGTTCGCTCAGCTTCGGCACCTGGCCGCGGCGTCTCCGGCCAGCGCGCGGCGCGGGACAAGGTCGGTCAGGGCGTCGGTGCCGACAATTGCGGCAGAGGAATTCAGAAACGCACGTCTGGTCAAGGTCATCTTTTGGTTCTCCCGTTGGAATCGCTCTTTTCAAGACGACGTAGAAAATGGACTGGGCTGTAAAGTCGAAATTGTAGAATTGATAAAGGAATCCACCTAAGTATCTGACTAAACGTGAAAGATACCTTGTTACCTGTGGCTCATGTGGCCGCTACTATTCTGGACAGTCATGCCTAATAGAGAGAGGGTGAGGTGGGCACGAGCACAGGCGGCGCAACCCGCACGGGCAGGGGATAGACCGACGCGATCATCCTCTCGGCGCGAAAGCTGTTCCTCAAGCGCGGCTACGACGGGGTCAATCTCGAGGCCATCGCCAAGAAGGCGAGCGTCTCGCGCCAGACGCTCTACAACAACTTCGGCAGCAAGGAGGCGATCTTCCGGGCCATGCTGAACGACCATTGGCAGCGGCTTCGCGCGGGGCGCGAGGAAGGCATGGACGCTCCGGTCCTGGCCATCGGCGCAGAGGAAATGCTGCGCGGGTTCGCGGAGCGGATGATGGCCTTTGTCGAGGGCGCCGAGCAGGTCGATTTCACGCGACTCGTGATTGCGGAATCGCGCCGGACCGCCTGGATCGGGCGCGAGTTCTACGAGGTTGGCAAAGGCCCGCTGGTCCATGGGTTTGCCAATACCCTTCGCGCCTACACGCAGGCCGGTGCGCTGCGCTGCGACGATCCGCTGCTGGCCGCGCACCAGTTCTTCGGCCTGATCCTCGAATGCGTCTTCTGGCCCTATGTTATGGCCATCGGCCCGGCGACGAGCGAACTCGTCACCACCGAGGTCGCGATCGACGAGGCGGTGAAGATGTTCCTCGCCCGCTATGGCTGAGGCGGATGTCCGGGTTGGCTGGGGCCTCTTTCCGCGGTGAACGCGGCCATCAGGTCGGCTTGAGAGCGACTACCGCCGCTACCGAATGCGAGTGTGTAGCCTCGCCGACCAAGTGCTGTGATTTCAACGAGCAGTTCGTCCGTCGATGTCACCACGTGGCCCGCGCCAGTGCCGACGAGGCGGATGTTCTCGTAGAGATCATCGCAAGCCATCCCGTCGGCGAATTGCGCGATCTCCATCGGCACGCTCCCGATCTCCGCTAGGAAACCGGGGGATGGCAGGCTGATGCGCACGCTCGCCGTGCCCATGATCGGACCCTTCGATGAGTTGATTGAGACGAAGGCGCGTAGGTCGTCGTCTGGTGACCGCACGATCAGTCGGTTGATACTCAGGTGGGGTAGTGGGTCGTCGGCCAGCCCGTATTGTTTCAGTGCGCGTGTCAGTTTGCCGTTAGCGTTCGCGACGAAATCGAACTCGCTGTCGAAGATACTCTTTGCGTCTTCCTTGATGAATGCACTGAGCATGAACGGTTCGGTTGGGTCGAGATCCCCGTCGGCTTTCATCTGCTGGTACACGCGGGCGTGAAACACCAGTTCGACCAGGTAACGCGTCAGTGTCATGGCGTTGATCTCGCGCACCTCCTGAAAGCCATAGATGCGGAACAACGGTAGGTCGGCCTGTTGGCAGATTGAATTCTTCCTCGTGTCGTTAGACGGATTGTGCCCAGGCCCATCGAACTCAATGGCGACAACGGGGCGTTGGTCATAATCGGTCAGCACGAAGTCGAAATGGGCCTGCAATGCGTAGGTGCCTAGTTCTCGTCGGTCGAGTTTGTCGATGTCTACGATGTCAGCTACGCGCACCTTTTCGTGCAGTTCAGCGCCGTGACGCCTGATCACCGCGCGGATTTGCTGCTGAATGCGATTCTCGCTGGTGTTCCTAAACCTGCGTAACATGGTGCTTTTCTACCATCCGAGCGGAGGTCGACCCAGTCAGTGGCGCTTCGACGCCGAAACTCCCCAATGTCACGTTGCTGTCGCATCGACGCGCAAAATCGACAAAAGCCGTCCTACGAAGCGGCTCCTATAGTCTTGTAATCCTAAGAAGTTTTGGCTCCGGCGGTAGGGATCGAACCTACGACCAATTGATTAACAGTCAACTGCTCTACCGCTGAGCTACGCCGGAACACCGGGGGTGCGTATAGCAAGGGGAAATTGCAGCGTCCAGAGGGAAAGATCGTGTTTTTTACCTGCGGGTGAAGCCTGCGTCCGGGCTCAGGTCGGGGGTCGCGGCGGCCTGGTTTCTGTCAACCAGATCAATCAGATGCGCGAAGACATTGCGTTCGGCGGCGGGGATCAGGGCCGGTGGCGTGTCGGCGTAGAGGGTGCGGGTCAGCTCGGGGATGCCGCGCGGCTCGGGGCCGAGCGCCGCCAACAGCGCCGCGCTGCGGGCCGTCCGGTGGGCATGCAGCCAGTCGAGCCGCTCCGCGGGGGCGTCCACCGGGTCGCCATGGCCGGGGTAGAGCCGGGCCAGGTCCAGCCCCCGCAAACGTTCGATCGAGGCCATGAAGGCCGCCAGATCGCCGTCGGGTGGCGAGATCAGGGTCGAGGCCCAGCCCATGGCCAGATCGCCGGAAAACAACCGGTCGCCCAGCCGGAACGCCAGATGCCCGGCGAAATGGCCCGGCGTGTGCAGCGCCTGCATCCGCCAGCCCGGCCCCTCGATCCAGTCGCCATCGCCCAGCCGCCGGTCCGGCGCGTGGCCGGCATCCACGCCTTCGCCGCCGCCCGCCAGCCCGGCCGCCGCCAGCGCCTGCATCCGCGCCGACCGGCCCGCGCCCGCTGGCCCGAAGCCCAGCACTTCGGCCCCGGTTGCCGCCTTCAGCGCCGGGACCAGCGCGGTGTGGTCGACATGGGCGTGGGTGACGAGGATATGTGTGATCCCGCCCGGCGCCGCCGCAAGAATCGCTTCCATGTGGCCCGGATCGTCGGGGCCGGGGTCGATCACCACCTGCGGGCCCGAAGGGTCGCCGATCAGATAGCTGTTGGTGCCGCGATGGGTCATCGGCGAGGGATTCGGCGCCAGGATCAGCCGCACGCCGGGTTCGAGGAGTCGCGCCTTGCCTGCCATCGCCTGCCCACCTTCCGCCAGCCGCCGTCGCGGGCTATGCATAGGGATGTTCTTCGCTTGGCTCAAACGCTTTACGCCGCGCTCGCTCTATGGCCGGGCGGCGATGATCCTTCTGGTGCCGGTGGTGACGATCCAGCTGGTGGTCTCGGTGGTCTTCATCCAGCGCCACTACGAGGGCATCACCCGGCAGATGACCGAGACCCTGGCGCTGGAGCTGTCCTATCTGGTGGGCCGGGTCGATGTGGCGCCTAATCTGGCCGCCGGGCAGGCCGAGGTGGCGCGGCTGGTCGGGCCCCTGGCGCTGGACGTCACCCTGCCGACCGCGGCCGAGACCGGCGACCACAGGGCGTTCTGGGACCTCTCGGGGCGGATTGTGGCGCGCGAGTTGCGGGCCCGGGTGCCGGGGGTCGAGGCGGTGGACCTGCTGAGCGACAGCAAGGAAGTGCGGATCGTGGTGGCCACGAAACAGGGGCCGATGCAGATCACCGCGCCGCGGCGCCGGGTCTCGGCCTCGAACCCGCATCAGCTGCTGGTTCTGATGGTCTTTGCCTCGGCGCTCATGACGCTGATCGCCTATATCTTCCTGCGCAACCAGCTGCGCCCGGTGAAGCGGCTGGCCGAGGCGGCGGATGCCTTCGGCAAGGGCCGGGTCGTGCCCTACAAACCCTCCGGCGCCACCGAGATGCGGCTGGCGGGCACCGCCTTTCTCGACATGCGCGCCCGGATCGAGCGGCAGATCGAGCAGCGCACCCTGATGCTGTCGGGGGTCAGCCATGACCTGCGGACACCGCTGACCCGGCTCAAGCTGGAACTCTCGATGCTGGAACCGGGCCCCGAGACCGAGGCCCTGCAGCGTGACGTGGCGGATATGGAGCGGCTGCTCGACGCATTCCTGGACTTCGCCCGCGGCGATGCGCTGGACGATGCGGCCGAGGTCGATGTCGGGGCGCTGGTGCGCCAGGCGGTCGAGGATGCGGTGCGGGGCGGCGGCAAGGTGAAGTTCGTGGCGGTCGGACCCTCGCCCGACACACCCGATGCCGCGGATGCAGGGCAGGGAGCCCCGACCGAGCCGCTGCTGGTCCATCTGCGCCCGGCGGCGGTGCGGCGGGCGCTGGACAACCTGATCGGCAACGCGCTGCGCTATGCCGGGCGGGCCGAGGTCTCGCTCTGGGTCGGCGAGACGGCGCTGCGGATCACGGTTGAGGATGACGGGCCGGGCATCCCGCCGGATCAGCGAGACGAGGCGATCAAGCCCTTCATCCGGCTGGACCAGGCGCGCAATCAGGACCGCGGGCCTGGGGTCGGACTGGGCCTGGCCATCGCCCGCGACATCGCCCGACGCCACGGCGGGGCGCTGCGGCTGTGCGAGTCGGAACGGCTCGGCGGGCTGAAGGTGGAGCTGGTGCTGGCGCGATAGCGCGGATGGGACGGGGAAGGCGTGGTGCGTGCGAGCACGCACCCGACGGGTGGGCGCACCCCGCCTTGGCGCTCTGGTAGGGTGCGTGCTTGCACGCACCATTCGCCCGCCGCGCTCAGGCCGCCTTGCCTTCGAAGCTCAGGGCCTTCAGCAGCACCTCCCGCGGGGTCTCGGCCTTGGTCCCGGCAAAGGCGACCCGGCCGCGGGTCATCACGCTGATCCGGTCGGCCAGCTCATAGGCGAAGTCGAAGAACTGCTCGACCAGCACGATCGCCATGTCGCCGCGGTCGCGGAGCAGCGTGATGACCCGGCCGATCTGTTGGATGATATTGGGCTGGATGCCCTCGGTCGGCTCATCCAGCAGCAAGAGTTTCGGACGGATGATCAGCGCCCTTCCGATGGCCAGCTGCTGCTGCTGCCCGCCCGAAAGGTCGCCGCCGCGCCGGTCCTGCATCTGCTTCAGCACCGGGAACAGCTCGTAGATCTCTTCCGGCACCCGGCGTTCGCCGCGCGGCAGGCAGGTAAAGCCGGTCTCGAGGTTCTCGCGCACCGTCAGCAGCGGAAAGATCATCCGGCCCTGCGGCACCAGGCCGACTCCGCGCCGGGCCAGTTCGTCGGCCCTGAGCCGGCCGAGGGATTCTCCGTTCAGCGTCACCGTCCCGCCGGAGCGCGGATGGACCCCGGCGATCGCCTTGAGCAGCGAGGTCTTGCCGACCCCGTTGGTGCCCATCACGCAGGTGACCTCTCCGGCACGGGCCTGAAGATCGACCCCGTGAAGGATCTGCGAGCCGCCGTAATGCAGCGTAAGACCTTGGACATCCAGCATTCTCAGCGCCCCAGATAGACTTCGATAACCTCTTGGTTGGCGGTCACATGGTCCAGCGACCCTTCCGCCAGCACCGCGCCTTCGTGCAGCACCGTGACCTTGCAGTTCAGCCGCCGGACGAACTCCATGTCATGTTCGACCACGACCACCGCGCGGGTCCTGGCGGCTTCCACCAGCAACGAGGTGGTGTGTTCGCGTTCTTCCGGGGTCATCCCCGCCGCCGGCTCGTCGACCAGCAGAAGCCGTGGGTCCTGCGCCAGCAGCATGCCGATTTCCAGCCATTGCTTCTGCCCGTGGCTGAGTTCCCCGGATTTGCGCGACAGCTCCGAGACCAGGCCGATCTGGCCGGCCAGCTCCTCGACCCGGGCCTCGTCCGCGGCGTTGCGGCGCTGAAACAGAACCGCGAGCGGGCCGCGATCCTTCTTCAGCGCCATCAGCAGGTTGTCCCGGACCGTCTGATCCTCGAACACGGTGGGGCGCTGGAACTTGCGGCCGATCCCGGCACGGGCGATGGCGGCCTCGTCCATCCGCAGCAGCGAAATGGATTTCTCGCCCCAGAGAACCCGGCCTTCGTCGGGTCGGGTCTTGCCGGTGACGATATCCATGAAGGTGGTCTTGCCGGCGCCGTTCGGACCGATGACGGCGCGCAGCTCGGCCGGACCGATGTTGAAGGACAGGTTGTTGATCGCCCGGAAGCCGTCGAAGCTGACCGAGACACCCGAGACCTCGAGAAGCGCGCCGGTCATGGCAGAGACCTTTCGACGGAAGCCCGCCGCCTGTCGGCAGGTGTTGTTCGGTGTTGCCGATCGTGGCGTCTCATTCTTCGGCCTCCTTCTCGCGCAGGCTGCCCAGATCGGGGCCCAGGTCGGCGCCGTGACGGTCCGGGGCCCGGCGTGACAGGGCCAGATCGACCAGCCCGCCGATCCCCTTCGGCGCGAAGATGGTGACGCAGACGAAGCTGAGCCCCAGCAGCACCGTCCACCAGTCGACCCATTTGATCGTGTAGAAGCCGAGGTCGATGTCGGGCGCCCGGCCGCCGGTGAACCATGTGGAGACCAGCGACACGAAACCGGCGCCGATCACCGCGCCGTAGAGCCGCCCGCGCCCGCCGATCGCGACCCAGACCGCCAGGTAGATCGAGGCGATCGGCGCGATCTCGGCCGGGTTGATGATGCCTGCCTGCGGATAGTAGAGCGCGCCCGCGATCCCGGCCATGACCGCGGTCAGGGTGAAGATGAAAAGCTTATATCGTTCAACGGGATATCCGAGAAACCTCACGCGCGCCTCGTTGTCACGGATGCCGCGCAGGACCGAGCCGAACTTGCCCGAGACGACAAAGGCCGCCAGCAGGTAGCCAAGCCCCAGGGCCAGGGCCGAGGTCCAGAGGAACCAAACCGACATCACGCTTTGCGGGATCGCGTCGGCACCGGGCAGGTTCTGCAATCCCGACAGCCCGTTGTTGCCGCGCAGGCCCGAGTTGTTCTGGAACAGATAGAGCGACAGCGCCAGCGTCATCGCCTGGGTCAGGATCGACAGATAGACCCCGGTCACCCGGCTTCGGAAGGCCAGCCAGCCGAAGACCAGCGCCAGCAGCCCCGGCACTGCGACCACCAGCACCAACTGCATCGCCAGGCTGTCGGCAAAGAGCCAGATGGCGGGAAAGTCGGAACTGCCGACCACCCCGAAGATCTGCGCGCCGACCGCATCGGTGATCTCCTGCGGGGTGGCGGGAATCTCGGCATTGGCCATGGAAGAGACGACGATGGCTTCGGTCCGCGCATACATCAGCCACATGCCGATCATGTAGCCGCCGAGCCCGAAGAAGGCGAAATGGCCCAGGCTGAGAATGCCGGTATAGCCCCAGACCAGGTCCATCGCCACCGCGACCAGTGCCAGGCACAGCGTCTTGCCCAGGGTCTTGACGAAAGAGGTCGAGAGCCCGCCTCCATATGCCTCGGACATCAGGGTGACGGTCAGGGTGAAGACCAAGAGCAGGCCGAGGAAGACCGGCACCGACGGGTTTCTCCGCAGGAAGCTCATGCCCGGCCCCCGCAGGCCGGGCGGGGGGCGCTGCCCCCCGGACCCCCCGGAGTATTTGCGACCCAAAGATGGGGAGCGAGGCGCAGGCGAAGGGCGGCGAGAATCGGCAAGGTCATTGGTGCGGTGAGCATGGGTCAGTCTCCTGCCGCACGGCCCTTGAGGGCGATGATGCCCCGGGGCCGGAACTGGATGAAGATGATGATGAAGATGATCATGTAGGTCTGGGCGGCGAGCGTGTTCGAGGGGTTGAAGACCTCGATCCCCTTCTGCAGGAAGCCGATCATCGTGGCGCCGAACAGCGCCCCCCAGATATTGCCGACCCCGCCGACGACCACGGTCATGAAGCTCTGCACGATGTAGTCGGAGCCCAGTTCCGAGGTCACCTTGGCATAGAGCCCGATGGCGACCCCGGCGATCCCGGCGATGCCCGAGCCGAGGCCGAACGTCAGCATGTTGACCCGGTCGGGGTTGATCCCCATCGAGGCCGCCATGGCCGGGTTCTGGGTCACTGCCCGGATGTCGAGCCCGAAGCGGGTGCGCTTCATCAGGAACAGGAAGAGGCCGAGAAAGAACAGCGCCAGCACGAAGATCGCGATGCGGATGTAGGAGATCGCCACCACGTCGTTGAGCACCAGCGCCCCGTCGAGCCAGCCCGGCGAGGTCAGCGGCCGGGCCTGGGTGCCGAAGATGTTCTTGGCGATCTGCTGCAGGGCGATGGAGATGCCGAATGTGGCCAGCAACGTCTCGAGCGGGCGGTTGTAGAGCCAGCGGATCACCAGGCGCTCCATCGCCACCCCGGCGGCGAAGGTGACGGCGAAGGCCAGCGGCAGGGCGACAAGGATCGAGACGGTGTAGTTCGGGATCAGAGTCTGCACCACATAGCCGGTATAGGCGCCCATCATGATGAACTCGCCATGCGCCATGTTGATCACCCCCATGACGCCGAAGGTGATGGCAAGGCCGATGGCGGCGAGGAAATAGATCGAGGCGAGGCTGAGCGCGTCGAGCGAAAGGTCGGCGAACTGGTTCAGTGCCAGCTTGGTCTCGATCGAATGCAGCGTGGCCCGGGCGGCGTCGGTGACGGCGGGTGCGGGTTCGGCATAGACGTCGAAGAAGCGGTGGCTGTCGAGCGCCTGTGCCAGTTCGGCGGCGGTGGCGGTGGCGGGCACCAGGCCCTGATCGGCCAGCGCGGCATAGGCGCGTTCGCGGGCGGCCTCGCTGTCGAGTTCGGCCACCGGCACGCCGCCGACCTTGCCATCGGCGATATGGGCGATCAGCGCGGCGCGAAACTCGGCGGGCGAGATCCGGGGCCGGGCCAGGCCCTGCCCGACCAGCAGCGCATAGGCCTGGGCGGGCGAAAAGTCCCCGGCGCCGACCTCGACTTCGCCGGCCAGGTTCCACTCCGGCGCTGGCCCCTCGGTGGTGGCCAGGCGGCGGGTGGCCAGCAGCGGGTTCAGGCTGGCTCGGACATCGACCGAGAGATCGCCCGAGAAGTAACCGATGGCGTCGATCCGCGCGGCCTCGTCCGGGTCGAAACGGATGGTCAGCAGTCGTTCCAGCCGGATTTTCAGCGCCTTCAGCCCGGCGTCGGTCTCGCTGTCGATCGAGGCCCGCAGCGCCGCCAGATGGCTTGCCTCGGCATCGCGCTGGATCGCCTGCAGGGCATTTTCGCGCTTCACCCGGTCGGGCGACTGCAGCTGGAAGGGGACCAGGGCCGCCGCGATCATCGCCCGGATCCCGGAATTGGGCTTGAGCTGATCGACGGCATCCTTGGGATAGTCGCCGACCGCCGCGCCACTCTCCAGATCATGCAGCCGGAACAGCCCCTTTTCGGGTTCCTCGCCGCGAAAGAACAGCCCGTCGTCCTTGCGCCGGTAGATTTCCTTGGCCTGCCAGGCCTCGAGCACCGTTTCGGCCGCGGGCAGACCCGATCCGGCGATGGCGGTGATGGCCGGTTCGATTCCCTTGCGCGAGCCCTTGGTGATCTCGGCGGCATGGGCCTGCATCAGGGCCTGCATCGGCGAGAGCGTCTCCTGGGCCCGAAGGGGGGCCGCCAGCGAGGCGCAGAACAGGACCGCCGCAAGAAGAAAACGGAGCATGGGGTGCATATCCGGGTGGGGGCAGGGAGGGCGGGCCCGCGACAGGCCCGCCCTGTTTGCGGTCTGCCTCGGGTCAGTAGTTCGACTTCAGCTGCACGCAGGTCTTGGTCTCGGTGTTGTACATGCCGCAGTTGAGCGACACCCAGTCCGAGTCCAGCACCGCCGATTCCGGCAGATAGTCGGTCCAGGCGTCGCCGGGGACCGGCTCGGTCTGCGAGATGATGTCGAACTGGCCGTCGTCCTGGATCTCGCCGATCAGCACCGGCTTGGTCAGGTGGTGATTCGGCAGCATCTCGGCCATGCCGCCGGTCAGGTTCGGATAGGTCTGGCCGACCATCGCGTCGATCACCGGATCGACATCGGTGGTGCCCGCCGCCTCGACCGCCTGCACCCACATGTTGAAGCCGATATAGGTGGCTTCCATCGGGTCGTTGGTCACCCGGGCCTCGTCGCCGATGAAGGCATGCCAGGTGGCGATGAAGGCGGCGTTCTCGGGCGTGTCGGCGGACTGGAAGTAGTTCCAGGCGGCCAGGTGCCCGACCAGGTTCGACGTGTCGAGACCCGAAAGCTCCTCTTCCCCGACCGAGAAGGCGACAACCGGAATGTCGTCGGCGGATATCCCGGCGGCGGCCAGTTCCTTGTAGAAGCCGATATTGGCGTCGCCGTTGATCGTCGAGATCACGCCGACCTTCTTGCCGTCGGCGCCCAGGGCGACCACGTCGGCGACGATCTTGGACCAGTCGGAATGGCCGAAGGGGGTGTAGTTGACGAAGATGTCCTCTTTCGGGATCCCCTTCGAGATCAGGTAGGCCTCGAGGATGTTGTTGGTGGTGCGCGGGTAGACGTAATCGGTGCCGAGCAGGGCGAATTTCTCGACCCCCAGTTCGTCGAGGAAGTAGTCGGTCGCCGGAATCGCCTGCTGGTTCGGTGCGGCGCCGGTGTAGAAGACGTTGCGCGAGCTTTCCTCGCCCTCATATTGCACCGGGTAGAACAGCAGCCCGTCGAGCTCCTCGATCACCGGCAGCACCGACTTGCGGCTGACCGAGGTCCAGCAGCCGAAGATCACGTCGACATCCGAGACGGTCAGTAGTTCGCGGGCCTTCTCGGCGAACAGCGGCCAGTCCGAGGCCGGGTCGACGACGACGGCTTCCAGCTGCTTGCCCAGCACGCCGCCCTTCTTGTTCTGCTCGTCGATCAGCATCAGGACGGTGTCCTTCAGCGTCGTTTCGCTGATCGCCATCGTGCCCGACAGCGAATGCAGGACGCCGACCTTGATCGTGTCCTGCGCCATGGTCGGCAGCGCCTGCGACAGCGTCAAGGCCGTCGCGCAAGCGATTGTTCCCAGATGTTTTTTCATGTTCCGAAGAATCCCTGTTCTGGAACGTGCCGGGAGTATTGGGCCAGGCTGGTCCTGCGGCCTTTCGGCGCGTGCCTTCGGGCACCGGATAGCCTATGCTTCCCCCCGCAGCGTAAGTTGCATCTCGTGCGGTGGTGGCGTCCGTCCAAGACTTGTCGCCACCGCACTCCCCTGAAGCCTCCCGTTCCGGGCGGCGAGGTCAGATGACGGTCCTGTGAGCTGGCTGGCAACGATCTGGTGCGGAGGTGGCGCTGCGTTGCGGCATGAGTCCGGACATTTGCTCGCGAATTGGGCAAAATCATCGCGCATGCCGGGTTTTTGGGCGCGAAACGCGGCCGCGCCTGTCGGTCTCTGCCTGTCAATGGTCGCAATGATGGGCTATTGCGCTGTCCGGTGCCCGGGGGGGCGGAGGTTTCGATGCGACCCGAACTGGTGATCTTTGACTGCGACGGCGTGCTGATCGACTCGGAGGTCATCAGCGCCCAGATGCTGATCGAGGCGCTGATCCCCTACGGAATCGAGATCGACCGTGGTTTCGTGACCCGGCATTTCCTGGGCCGGTCCTATCCGGTGGTCCTGGCCGAGGTGCGCAGCCGCTTCGGTGTCGATCTTCCGCCGAGCTTCGAGGCCGAGTATCGCGCCCGGTTGCTGGAGGCCTTCGAGACCCGTCTGAAGGTCATGCCCGGCGCGCCCGAGGTGCTGGCGGGGATGACGCTGCCCTGGTGCGTGGCGACCTCGTCGAGCCCGGCACGGGCCAGGCGGTCGCTGGAGATCACCGGGCTGGCGGGGCTGGTGGGCGACCGTCTGTTGACCGTGGCCGAGGTCAAGCACGGCAAGCCGGCGCCGGACCTGTTCCTGCTGGCCGCATCCCGGATGGGCGTCGAACCGGGACGCTGCCTGGTGCTGGAGGACAGTCTGAACGGCATCAGGGCGGCGCGGGCAGCGGGCATGGAAGTCTGGCGGTTCACCGGCGGTTGCCACCTGCGGGGCATGGATCTGACCGAGCCGGAAGACGCCCGCTCCGACCGTGCCATTGCCAGCTTCGCGCAATTGGGTCAGGTTGCCCCGAAGATTTTTGCCGGTAGGACGAATGGCCAAGCTCCCCGAGACTGATGCGACTCCGCTGGACGATGCGGCACGGGCCGGCTGGCTCTATTACGTGGGCGGCAAGACCCAGGACCAGATCGCGCAGGAACTGGGCGTGTCGCGGCAGCGGGCGCAGCGGCTGGTCAGCCGGGCGATGGCCGAGGGGTTGATCCATGTCCGGCTGGAACACCGGGTGTCGGGCTGTCTCGACCTGGAGGCGCAGCTGCGTGCCCGCTTCGGGCTGCAACTGGCGCGGGTCACGCTGTCCCTGGGGCCGGGCGTCGATCCGGTTTCTTCCCTGGCGCCGACGGCAGCGGCCGAGATGGAACGCTTCCTGCGCCAGTCCGAACCGCTGACCATGGCGCTTGGCACCGGGCGGACGCTGCGTGCGACGGTGGAATCCCTGACCCGTCTGGATGCCGAACAGCACAAGATCGTCTCGCTGATCGGCAACATCGCCCCCGATGGCTCGGCCAGCTACTACGATGTCATCATCCGGATTTCCGACAAGGTTCTTGCCCCGCATTTCCCGATGCCGATCCCGGTCGTCGCCGAGAATGCCAAGGACCGCGACCTGTTCCTGTCGTTGAAGCCGGTGCAGCGGGTCATGGGACTGGCCGAGCGCGCACAGGTCACCTTCGTCGGGGTCGGGCAGATGTCGGATTCCGCGCCGCTGTTGATGGACGGGTTCATCACCCGCGCGGAACTGGAGGACATGCAGGCCCGGGGCGCGGCGGGAGAGATCGCCGCCCGCGCCTTTGATTCGGATGGCCGCTATATCGAGGGCGGCACCAATGCGCGGGTCTGCGCCGTAGAGGTGGCCGGGGGCGAGGGCCGTTCGGTCATCGGGATCGCCGCCGGGGCCGACAAGACGGGTGCAATAGCCGCGGCGCTGAAAGGCAACCTGCTCAACGGCTTGATCACCGACGAGACCACCGCCCGGGCGCTTCTTTCCTGATCTGATTGCTGCGTTGCAGCGGGGCCGGCTGCTGCCTTGCGGCATGATGCGGTTGACAGAATGTCGCGATTGAGTGAGCATATGCCCATCGAATGAGTATATGCCCATGTCGGGCATCTGGGAGGATACCGATGACGAATACAGCTCGCGCCCTGTTCGGGGCGTGTGCGGTTGTGGCCCTGTCCACCGCCGCCGTGACAGCCGAGACGATCACCGTCGCGACCGTGAACAACGGCGACATGATCCGGATGCAAAGCCTGATGGGCGAGTTCAACGCCCAGCATCCCGACATCGAGGTGAAATGGGTGACGCTCGAAGAGAATGAGCTTCGCCAGCGGGTAACCACCGATATCGCCACCAAGGGCGGACAGTTCGACGTGATGACCATCGGCACCTACGAGGTCCCGATCTGGGGCAAGCAGGGCTGGCTGGTCTCGCTGAACGACATGCCTGCCGAATGGGACGCCGACGACCTGCTGCCGGCCATCAAGGGCGGCCTGACCGTCGATGGAGAGCTCTATGCCGCGCCGTTCTATGGCGAGAGCTCGATGGTCATGTATCGCACGGACCTCATGGAGAAGGCCGGGCTCTCGATGCCAGAGGCCCCGACCTGGGATGACATCAAGGCCGCCGCCGCCGCAATGACCGACAAGGAGGCCGGCATCTACGGCATCTGCCTGCGCGGCAAGGCCGGCTGGGGCGAGAACATGGCCTTCCTGACGGCGATGGCGAACAGCTATGGCGCGCAGTGGTTCGACATGGACTGGAACCCGACCTTCGACGGGCCGGAGTGGAAAGCGGCGCTGACCGACTATCTGGACCTGATGACGAACTACGGTCCGCCGGGTGCGTCGTCGAACGGGTTCAATGAGAACCTGGCGCTGTTCCAGCAGGGCAAGTGCGGGATGTGGATCGACGCCACCGTGGCGGCCTCCTTCGTGACCGGCGACGATTCCACCGTGGCCGAGCATGTCGGCTTTGCCCTGGCGCCGGACAACGGCCTTGGCAAGCGTGGCAACTGGCTCTGGGCCTGGTCGCTGGCCATTCCGGCGGGCACCCAGAAGGAAGCCGCCGCCAAGACATTCGTCGAATGGGCGACCTCGAAGGAATACACCGCGCTGGTCGCCTCGAAAGAGGGCTGGGCCAATGTGCCCCCGGGCACCCGTACCTCGCTCTACGAGAACCCCGAGTACCAGAAGGTGCCCTTTGCCGCGATGACGCTGCAAAGCATCAACTCGGCCGATCCGCAGAACCCGACGGTGAACCCGGCGCCGTATACCGGCGTGCAGTTCGCCGCGATCCCCGAGTTCCAGGCCATCGGCACCGCCGTCGGTCAGCAGTTCTCGGCGGCGCTGGCCGGTTCGATGACCGCGGACGAGGCGCTGCAGGCGGCGCAGGACCTGACCGCCCGCGAGATGCGCAAGGCCGGCTACAACTAGGTCGCAGACACAAGAGACGGACGGGGCCGCGTGAACCGGCCCCGCCCCCCTCGATACCTATTCCCGTCATCCGGAGCGCAGCCATGGCCACCGCCCAATCCCGCCGACTAGCCCGCTGGATGTCGATGCCCGCGATCATCGTCCTGCTGCTCTGGATGGTCGTGCCGCTGGCAATGACGCTGTACTTCTCGTTCCGCCGCTACAACCTGAACTATCCCGACCGTCAGGGCTGGGCCGGCTGGAACAACTACTACTACTTCCTCACCGATCCGGCCTTCGCGGCGGCGTTCCAGAATACGCTGGTGCTGGTGATCGGCGTGCTGATCATCACCGTGGTCGGCGGCATCCTTCTGGCGCTGCTGCTGGACCAGCCCTTCTGGGGCCAGGGCATTGTGCGGGTGCTGGTGATCGCACCGTTCTTCGTCATGCCCACGGTCTCGGCGCTGGTCTGGAAGAACATGTTCATGAACCCGGTCAACGGGCTCTTCGCCCATGCGGCGCAAGCGGTCGGGCTACAACCGATCGACTTCCTAGGCCACCATCCCCTGTCCTCGATCGTCGGGATCGTCGCCTGGGCCTGGCTGCCCTTCGCCACGCTGATCCTGCTGACCGCGCTGCAATCGCTGGACCGCGAGCAGATCGAGGCTTCGGAGATGGACGGCGCCGGCTTTGGTGCCCGCTTCTTCTACATCATCCTGCCGCACATGACCCGCTCGATCACCGTGGTGATCCTGATCCAGACGATCTTCCTGCTGGGCATCTATGCCGAGATCCTGGTCACCACCAACGGCGGCCCCGGCACCCAGTCGATGAACCTGCCCTATCTGATCGCCGTCACCACCACGCAGCAGGATGTCGGCGGCGCGGCTGCCGGCGGTGTCATCGCAATCATCCTTGCCAATATCGTTGCCATCTTCCTGATGCGGATGATCGGCAAGAACCTGGAGAGCTGAGCCATGGCTCGTGCCGTCACACCGCAGCGGAAGGCCACCGTCACCGTTCTGGCCTGGGTCGTCGGACTGGTGATCTTCTTTCCGATCCTCTGGACCGTCCTGCTGTCGTTCAAGACCGAGGCCGACGCGATCGGCACGCCCTGGCATGTCCTGGCCTCGAGCTGGACGACCGAGGCCTATGCGACGGTCCAGCAACGCTCGGACTATCTCCACCACTTCTGGAACTCGGTCATCCTGTCGCTCGGGTCGACGGTGATCGGGTTGATCATCGGGATCCCATCAGCCTGGGCGATGGCCTTCGTCCCCGGCAAGCGCACCAAGGACGTGCTGATGTGGATGCTCTCGACCAAGATGATGCCGGCAACGGGGGTGCTGGTGCCGATCTATCTGATCGGGATCAAGACCGGGCTGCTCGACACCCGCACGGGCCTGGTCATCGTGCTGACGCTGATCAACCTGCCGATCATCATCTGGATGCTCTACACCTATTTCAAGGAGATCCCGGGCGAGATCCTGGAAGCGGCGCGGATGGACGGGGCCTCGCTCTGGAACGAGATCCGCTATGTGCTGACGCCGATGGCGATCCCGGGGATCGCCTCGACCCTGCTGCTCAACGTCATCCTGTCCTGGAACGAGGCGTTCTGGACCCTGCGGCTGACCACCACCAACGCGGCGCCGCTGACTGCCTTCATCGCCAGCTATTCCTCACCCGAAGGGTTGTTCTTCGCCAAGCTCTCGGCGGCATCGACTTTGGCCATCGCGCCGATCCTCATCCTTGGCTGGTTCAGCCAGAAGCAACTTGTCCGCGGCCTGACGTTCGGCGCGGTGAAATAAGAGGTCATCATGGGACAGATCACGCTTCAACAGGTGACCAAGGCCTTCGGCGATGTCGAGGTCATTCCGCCGCTGGACCTGACCGTGGATGACGGCGAGTTCGTGGTCTTCGTCGGGCCCTCGGGCTGCGGCAAGTCCACCCTGCTGCGGCTGATCGCGGGGCTCGAGGACATCACCTCGGGCAAGATCCTGATCGACGGCAAGGACGCCAGCCACACCCCGCCGGCCAAGCGTGGCCTTGCGATGGTGTTCCAGAGCTACGCGCTCTACCCGCACATGTCGGTGCGCAAGAACATCGCCTTCCCGCTGAAGATGGCCGGCCTGTCGAAGGCCGAACAGGATGCCAAGGTCGATGCCGCCGCCAAGGTGCTGAACCTCGGGTCCTACATAGACCGGAAGCCGGGGCAACTGTCGGGCGGTCAGCGCCAGCGGGTCGCGATCGGTCGTGCCATCGTGCGCGAGCCCTCGGCCTTTCTCTTCGACGAGCCGCTGTCGAACCTCGACGCGGCGCTGCGGGTCAACATGCGGCTGGAGATATCCGAACTGCACAACCAGCTTGGAACGACGATGATCTACGTCACCCATGACCAGGTCGAGGCGATGACCATGGCCGACAAGATCGTCGTCCTTCAGGCCGGCCGGATCGAGCAGGTCGGCACCCCGCTGGATCTCTATCGCAGGCCCGACAACATCTTCGTCGCCGGTTTCATCGGTTCGCCCAAGATGAATTTCATCACAGGCGAGGCCGCCGCCAGGGAAGGCGCCCATACCATCGGCATCAGGCCCGAACATCTGACCCCGTCCCCCGATGGCGGCATGATGCAGGGCCGGGTCTCGGTGGCCGAGCATCTCGGCTCGGACACGTTCATGTATGTCGAGACCGATCAGCACGGCACCTTGACGGTGCGGGCCGGGGGCGAGGTTGCCTTCCGCCATGGCGACAGGATCGGCCTGACCCCGATGGTCGAGCATCTGCACAGGTTCGACGAGAGTGGTCAGGCGATCCGATGAGCCCGCTTCTGAAACTTTCGAACGCGGCCCTCGGCGCGCTGCCGAAAGGCGTGGCGGGTCCGGGCTATGACCGGGCCGAACTGACGCCGGGCATCGTTCATATCGGGCTGGGAAATTTCCATCGGGCCCATCAGGCGGTCTATCTCGACGACCTGATGGGACAGGGCAGGGACCACGACTGGGCGCTGCTGGGCGCCGGGGTCCGGGCACCCGATGCAAGGATGCGGTCGGCGCTGAAGGCGCAGGACTGCCTATCGACGGTCATCGAGCGGGGCCCCGAGGGCCGATTTGCGCGTGTTGTTGGTGCGATGGCCGACTTTCTTCCTGTCGATCCCGGCAATGCGCCGCTGATCGCGGCCCTGAGCGATCCGGCGATCCGGATCGTCTCGCTGACCGTCACCGAGGGCGGCTATTTCGTCGATCCGGCGACCGGTCGCTTTGACCCGGACCATCCCGAGATCGTCGCCGACGGCCACAATCCCGACCAACCCGCGACTGCCTTCGGGGCGATCGTCGCGGCGCTGGCCGCGCGGCATGCGGCGGGGCATACGCCCTTCACGGTGATGAGCTGCGACAACCTGCCCGGCAATGGCGGCGTGACCCGCGACGCGGTGGTCGGGCTGGCGTCGCTGTCGGACCCGCAGCTTTCGGACTGGATCGCCGGCAATGTGGCCTTTCCGAATGCCATGGTTGACCGGATCACGCCGGCCACCGGCCCGCGCGAGCGCGAGATGGCGGCCAGCTTCGGGCTGGACGATCCGGTGCCGGTGACCTGCGAGCCGTTCCGGCAATGGGTGCTGGAAGACAGCTTCACCGCCGGCCGTCCCGAGTTCGAGGCGGCCGGGGTCACGATGACCTCGGATGTCCATGACTATGAGCGCATGAAGATCCGCATCCTCAACGGTGGTCACGCGGTGATCGCCTATGCCGGCGCCCTGCTGGGGCACGAATTTGCCCATCAGGCGATGGCCGACCCGCGGATCGCCGGTCTGCTGGACCGGGTCGAGCGGGCCGAGATACTGCCGCATGTCAGGCCGGTGCCGGAATTCACCCCAGAGGAATATCTGACCCTGATCCTGTCGCGCTTCTCGAATCCCGAGATCGAGGACACCACCCGCAGGCTCTGTCTCGACGGTTCCAACCGGCAGCCCAAGTTCATCCTGCCCTCGGTGGCCGACGGTCTGGCTTCGGGCGCCCCGGTGGAAGGGCTGGCGCTGGTCTCGGCACTCTGGTGCCGCTACTGCGCCGGGCATTTCGAGGACGGCAGGGCGATCGAGCCCAACGATCCGAACTGGGCGCAACTGACCGAGACCGCGCAGCGGGCGAAATCCGCGCCGGCGGCATGGCTGGAACTGCGCGAAATCTATGGCGATCTGGCCGAGGCGCCGCGGTTCTCGGCGGCCTTCGCCGGCTGGCTCCGGCAGATATGGGCGGTGGGCACCGCGGCGACGATCGGCAGCTACCTGGGCGACTGAGGCGCAGGCCCCGCATGGTCGGACCGCGGTCGCCGGCCGGAGAACGCAGGGTTCAACTGCTCAGGCGCTCCAGCGTTGTCGCAAGGTCGCCCATCCCGGTGAAACGCCGCTCGTAGGCCAATCCCAGCCTTTCGGCATAGCTCCGCGCCTTGGCGTCCAGCGCCGGGTCCTCGGTCTGTGCCAGATAGACCAGGGTCTCGTAATTTCCGAAATACATCTCCAGCAGTTCGGGGTGGCGGTCGAGACCCAGTGGCTTCCAGACGAAGGTTTCGAACTGCCGGGCCAGGAAATCGGTGAGGTAGAAGCTGGTGACTTCGCCGCGCGCCTCGAAAGCGGCCAGCCCGTCGTAGAAGGCATAGCAATGCGGCCCGGCGATCATCTCCAGCCCCAGCCTCTTGCAGGCCGCGGCGAGCTTGCCGCCCGTGCCGCAATCGGCATAGGCGACGAAGATGCGTTCATACCCCGCCCGGTGCCGGGCCACGGCCGCCTCGACCGCCGCGGTGATCTTCTCGGGTCGGTTGTGCAGGATCGCGGGAAGGCAGGTCAGGTCCAGATGGTCCCAGCCGTTCATCCGGATCAGCGCCAGGATCTCATGCGCCAGCGCTCCGCAGGCCAGGATCAGCACCCGGCCCTTGCCGGAGGCGGCGAGACCGGTTTCGGTCAACGTCCTGTCGTCGGGCGCGGCCGGGGGGGAGGCAGGGGGGGGCGTCATGACCGGTCCCGCAACAGCCAGCGCAGCACGAGGCTCAGCAGGAGCAGCAGCGGCACCGCGACGGCCAGCGTCGGCGCGGGCAGGGCCCGGAAGCCCAGCACCGTCAGCCCGGCGGCCAGGATCACGACGGCAAGGAGCAGGGCAAGGCGGCTGGGCGGCATCTGGGGCTTTCCGGTTTCGGGCATTCACCCGCAGAGATAGGGGCGGCCCGGCGGCGGCGAAAGGGCCGGGTCCGGCTCAGGCCTTCATCTGGTTGTGCTTGCGGGCGATGAAGGACTTGGCGGTCTCGACCGCCACGGCCGCGTCGCGGCAATAGGCGTCGGCGCCGATCGCCTTGCCGAACTCCTCGTTCAGCGGCGCCCCGCCGACCAGCACGATATAGTCGTCGCGAATGCCCATCTCGACCAGCGAGTCGATCACCACTTTCATGTAGGGCATGGTCGTGGTCAGCAGCGCCGACATGCCGAGGATGTCGGCCCCTTCCGATTTCAGCGCCTCGATGTACTTGTCGGCGGCATTGTTGATCCCGAGGTCGATCACCTCGAATCCGGCGCCCTCCATCATCATGCCGACCAAGTTCTTGCCGATGTCATGGATGTCGCCCTTGACGGTGCCGATCACCATCTTGCCGACCTTCGGCGCCCCGGTCTCGGCCAGAAGCGGCTTCAGGATCGCCATTCCGCCCTTCATCGCATTGGCCGCCAGCAGCACCTCGGGCACGAAGAGAATCCCGTCGCGGAAATCATTGCCGACGATGGTCATCCCGCCGACCAGCGCCTTGGTCAGCACTTCATAGGGTTCCCAGCCGCGTTCCAGCAGGATGTTCACGCCTTCCTCGATCTCGGGCTTCATCCCGTCATAGAGGTCGTCATGCATCTGCAGGACCAACTCGTCGTCGCTGAGCTCGCTCAGGATGATCTCGTCGTCGTCAGCCATGGGTTCCTCCGCGGAAAGTCGTGCCTGTCTCGGGTGATAAGGCGGAACGCGGGCCAATCACAACAGGATTGCGACATTGCCGGGGACGCAAGCGACGAACTGTGTCCACCGGTCGCCCCCGGGCGCGAAAACAGGGGCGCGCGGTCCGGTTTCGCCGCCTCCGGCGCCGACCGGGCGAGGGGCGCCGCCCCTCGCGCTCCCCGGGATATTTCCGAGGTAAAGCGGTTCAAAGCCGGTTGCGGAGACGGTGGCGGCGCGGCTGGTTCTTGGCGCGTGTTCATGCTATGTTCTGTCCGGGCTGCGCTGCCCCATGACCTGACCGAGAGGCCCGCCGATGTCCGCCACGATCCCGCCCGCTGCCGATCCGGAGGAGGAGACCCGGGTCCTGCCCGCGTCCCGGCGCCGGGGCCGCGCCGCGGCGACCAACGATCCGGGCCGGTTCGAGGGCCAGAGCCGCGCAATGACCGACGACGGCTGGCCGCGTGATGACGGCGACCTGCCGCCGATCCGGACCGAGGTGCGGCTGGAACGGCCACGCTCGGTCATCAGCCGCAACAGCTCTCCGGACATTCCCTTCGACCGCTCGATCAATCCCTATCGCGGTTGCGAACACGGATGCATCTACTGCTTCGCGCGGCCCGGCCATGCCTATCTGAACCTGTCGCCGGGGCTCGATTTCGAGACCCGGCTGATCGCTCGGCCGGGCGCGGGGGCGGTGCTGGAGCGCGAGCTGCGCGCGAAATCCTATCGCCCGGCGGTGATGGCGATCGGCACCTATACCGATCCCTACCAGCCGGTCGAGACCCGTTATCGGGTGATGCGCGAGTTGATCGAGGTGCTCTCGGCCTTCAATCACCCGCTGGGCATCGTCACCAAGGGCAGCGGGATCGAGCGCGACCTCGACCTCCTGGCGCCGATGGCGGCAAAGGGATTGCTGCATGTCGGGATCTCGGTGACCACGCTGGACCCGAAACTCGCCAGGACGATGGAGCCACGTGTGCCCGCTCCGGCGCGTCGCCTGCGGACGATCCGGCGCCTGGCCGAGGCCGGCATCCCGGTGCGGGTCATGGTGGCGCCGGTGATCCCGGGGCTGACCGATCCCGAACTGGAGGCCATTCTGGCGGCCGGGGCCGAGGCCGGGGCGCGTTCGGCCAGCTGGATCATGCTGCGGTTGCCGCGCGAGGTCTCGCCGCTGTTCCGCGACTGGCTGGCCGAGCATTATCCGGACCGGTTCAACCGGGTGATGTCGAAGCTGCGCGAGATGCATGGCGGGCAGGACTATTCCGCCGACTGGGGCAAGCGAATGCGGGGCGAGGGGACCTATGCCGAACTGGTCGGGCAACGCTTCCGGCTGGCGGCCAGACGGCTGGGCCTGGACCGGCCCCTGCCGCCCCTGCGCTGCGATCTCTTCGCGCCGCCGGCCCGTGCCGGGGATCAGCTGTCGCTGTTCTAGTTTCCCGGCCTCGGCCCCGGGTCTTCTGGCCAAGCCGTCCGCGCGTCTGCTAAGACGCTGGGCTATCGTCAGCCCGGGAGACCGACCGAATGAAATGGCAGGGACGTCGCAAGAGCGGCAATATCGAGGATCGACGCGGCCGCGCCGGGGGCGGTGCCGCGATCGGCGGCGTCGGGCTGCTGGCGGTGCTGGCGATCGGCTATTTCCTCGGCATCGACGTGACGCCGCTGTTGCAGGAGGCCGGCGGACAGACCGGGGCCCCGGGCGAGATCACCGCGGCGGAGCGGAAGCAGGGCGATTTCGTCGCCGTGGTCCTGGCCGATACCGAAGAGGTCTGGAGCGGGATTTTCGATCGGGAGGTCGGCGGGCCCTACAATCCCACGACACTGGTGCTCTATTCCGGCGGAGCGCAGTCGCCCTGCGGCCTGGCCTCGGGCGCGACCGGGCCCTTCTATTGCCCGGGCGACAAGAAGGTCTATCTCGATACCGGCTTCTTCACCACGCTGTCGGAACGGCTCGGCGCCGGCGGCGATTTTGCCGCCGCCTATGTGGTGGCGCATGAGGTCGGACATCATGTCCAGGACGAGCTGGGTATCCTGAGCCGGGCCAATGAGGCGCGGCAGGCGGGCAGCGAGGCCGAGTCGAATGCGATCTCGGTGCGGGTCGAGCTGCAGGCCGACTGCTATGCCGGGATCTTCGCGGCGATGGAACAGGCCGCGGGCTATCTGCAGGGCGGCGACATTGCCGAGGCGATGAACGCGGCCGAGAAGATCGGCGATGACACCTTGCAGAAGGCGGCCGGCCGGGCGCCGATGCCCGACAGTTTCACCCATGGCAGTTCCGAGCAGCGCCAGCGCTGGTTTGCCCGCGGTTTCGACAACCCGACCCTCGCGGCCTGCGACACATTCGGCGCCGGCGAGCTCTGACCGGGCCGGGGTTCCTGGTGGCCTGTCCGGGCCGATCGGCCTGCGGGGCGGGCCGCCAACGTGGGGTAACATGATACCGAAATACTAAGGCATTGATATTGCGTGATAATGTAAATCCGAATGGCCTTGACCGGCCCCTGAAAATGCTTAGAACACCGGCATCCGACCGTGGCCTGGCTGCGGCGATTGTCTTTTGGCCATACGGAAGCCTCCGATGAAAACCTTTACCGCTACTCCGGCGGACATCGAAAAGAAGTGGATCCTGATCGACGCCGAAGGCGTCGTTCTGGGACGCCTCGCCTCGATCGTCGCCACCCGGCTGCGTGGCAAGCACAAGCCGACCTACACGCCCCATATGGACATGGGTGACAACGTGATCGTCATCAATGCCGACAAGGTCGTGATGACCGGCAACAAGCGCTCCGACAAGCGCTATTACTGGCATACCGGCCACCCCGGCGGGATCAAGTTCCGCACCGCCGAGCAGCTGCTCGACGGCAAGCACCCCGAGCGGGTGGTGATCAAGGCGGTGGAACGGATGATTTCCCGCAACAAGCTGGGCAAGCAGCAGATGACCAATCTGCGCGTCTATGCCGGGGCCGAGCACAAGCACGAGGCGCAGTCGCCGGAAGTGCTGGATGTGAAGTCGATGAACCCGAAGAACACGAGGGGCTGAGCGCATGGCCACCGAAGTCAAATCTCTGGAAGACCTGAACCAGGTCGCGGAAGGCACTCCTGCCGCCGTGGCGGTTCCGGAAACCCTCACCGCCCCGCGCGAACCGATGCGTGACGCCCAGGGCCGTGCCTATGCCACCGGCAAGCGGAAGGACGCGGTCGCCCGGGTCTGGATCAAGCCCGGCAAGGGCAAGGTCGTGGTGAACGGCAAGGAAATGTCCGAGTATTTCGCCCGTCCGGTGCTGCAGATGATCCTGCGCCAACCCTTCACCGTCGCCGGCGTCGAAGGCCAGTTCGACGTCACCGCCACGGTGGCGGGTGGCGGTCTGTCGGGCCAGGCAGGCGCGGTCAAGCATGGCGTGTCGAAAGCCCTGCAGCTCTATGACCCCTCGCTGCGCGCGCCGCTGAAGGCGGCCGGCTTCCTGACCCGCGACAGCCGCGTCGTGGAACGGAAGAAATATGGCAAGGCCAAGGCCCGGAAGTCGTTCCAGTTCTCGAAGCGCTAAGGCGTTTTCCGGCAAGAAGAATGGCGCGCGGGCATGGTCCCGCGCGCTTTTCGTTTCACTGGGTGCAGGCTTCGAGAAACGGGCACAACAGTGTGCGCAGGATGGGAATCTTGATGCCGTAGACATGCGCAGGCGACCACAGCAGTCCCGCGATCAGCATCGGCAGGACCAGCGTCAGGCGGCCAGGGCGCTGAAGCGCGACCCGCCCGGCCAGCAGGAGCGACAGGAACAGGAAGGTGAAGCTGACCATGTGAAGGTCAAGCCATCGTCCCCAATCCATCGCGACCGGATAGAGCGGCAGGATTGCCAGTCCGGTCAGCAGGAACAGACCCAGCAAGAGCCGGCGGCCACGACAGCACCAGGCTGCATAGATCGCCGGCGCAGAAGCGGCCAGATAGACGAGGAAGAAGCCCTGCCACGGCCAGGTCTTCAACATCCCGGCCACCGCGGCCCGGCCAAAGGCGATATCCTTGTCCATCCAGGCGATTGCGCCCGTGTCGCAGAACCGGGGGTCAAGGCCGCGATCGATCAGCGGCTGGCAGAGGGGCGTGACATCCGCAACCGAACTATAACGAAGCGCATAGGCAATCGCTGCCGCGCTTCCCGCCAAGGCCAGGGCGGGCAGGACGAGGCTGCCGGGCCCTGACACGCCCTTCTGTCGGCCTGCAATCCAAAGCATCACTGCGAAGGCCGGCGCCAGCAGCGCATTTGCCTCATGTCCGAAGGCGCCGATCAGGAACACGACCACTGCCAGCGCCAGCAGCGCCCCCGGAACCTTCGAGCGTGTCTGCGCGACCGCCACCAGGGCAAAGGCGGCAAAGCCAATCAGTTCCTTCCGTTCGGCCCCAAATGGATTATTGGCCCAGAAGACGGGAAACAGCGCCGGAGACAGGATCAGCGCCGCCATTTCCGGACGCCCAAGAAACCGCCAGGCTCCGATCAGGGTGCCGGCGACCAATACGGTCAGCAAGAGTGCCTGAAGGCCGACAACCGCCGTGATGGGGCCGATATGCAGGGCATCTGCGCCCCAGAGAATTGCCGACCCCAATATCCCTCGTCGCAACGGACCCGCGGCCAGCGTGATCAGCCAGTCGCCCTGTTTCCACGAGCCGCCGCGAGCGAGAAAGTCCAGGTAGAGCCGATTGAATTCCACAAGCAACAACAGAACAACAATTGATACGACCAGATATCTGGCCCAGCCATAGCGCCATTGTGAGGAATGAGTTTCTTTGCAGATTTGCTCTTGCATGAGGGGGCACCAATAGTCCCATCTTCAATTCGCGTGCAATACCGACTGTTGCCCCCGCGACTCAGCTTCGCGGGGAATAATTCTCGTCACGTTGACCGATACGCCGGCGACGGGCAGGATTCTGTCGAGGCAACGATAGAAATCGGGCAACAAGAATGGCATCGCTGGCAGGACATCACTCCCCCCATGGGGCGGGGGACTTTCTGGGGTTGCGCCGGGCGCGCAGCGGCGGGTTCGAAATCGTCTATGATGACGGCGCCATGCATCGGCAGGTGTGGCGGGTCGCGCGGGGCACGGCCGAGGGGCAGCTGGACGAGGCCCTGCAGGCCGCGATGAGCGCCAACCGGGTGGTGAGCGCGCTCTATACCGAACTGAAGAAGCGCGGCGTCAGCATCGATGTCGTCGCCGCGAGCTGACGCGGCGCGAGACCTCTTCTGACGTTCCCGGCCGGGTTTCCACGGCCCGCGCCAATTTTGTCTGCCCCTGCAAACTGGCGCTTGAGATTACCGGGAAACTTCATAATGCTGCGCCGGCAACGGGGAAGGGGCACAACCAGGCATGGCATCGGCCGAACGCTTTGGAAAATGGCGGCGCAGCGAAGGTCTGCGCGGCTGGCTCATGGTCTCGCCCACCGCGCTTTACGCGCTGGCCTTTCTGGCCGTGCCGCTGGTCGCCATCGTCGCGCTCAGCTTCGTGTCCCAGACCGGCGTGGTCACCTATGACTACACGCCGACCTGGAAGAACTACATCGAGGCCTTCGTCGAGCCGCAATATCGCGCCCTGATCCTGCGCTCGGTCATCATCTCGCTGGCGGTCACGGCGCTGACGGTGCTCACGGCCTTTCCGGTGGCCTATTTCATCTCCTTCCACGTCACGCCCAGCCGCAAGTCGCTGTGGCTGTTCCTGATCACCATCCCGTTCTGGACCTCCTACCTGATCCGGGTATTCCTGTGGAAAGTCATCCTGGGCTACAACGGCGTGGTGAACTCGGCGCTGCTCTGGCTGGGGGTGATCGACGAGCCGCTGGGCTGGATCAACTACAACGCCAACGCGGTGGTGCTGACGCTGGCCCATGCCTATGCCCCCTTCGCCATCCTGCCGATCTTCGTGGCGCTGGAAAAGATCGACCGTTCGCTGCTCGAGGCCGGACAGGACCTGGGCGAGACCCGGTTCCAGACCTTTCTGCGGGTGACCTTGCCGCTGGCGGTGCCCGGGGTGGTGGCGGCGGTGCTGATCGTCTTCATCCCGACGATCGGTGACTATGTGACGCCGCGACTGATCGGCGGCAAGGACGGCACGATGATCGCCAACCTGATCCAGAGCCAGTTCCTGCGCCAGAACAACGCACCCCTGGGCTCGGCCCTGGCGGTGATCTCGATGATCACCGTGGCGGCGATCTCGCTGGTCTTCGTGTTCCTCAACCGCAAGAACATGAGGGGCGGGCAATGAGAAAGGGCAGGGGGCTCCGGACCTACACGATCTTCTATCTGATCTTCCTCTATGCGCCGATCGTCCTGCTGCCGTTGTTCGCCTTCAACGATTCCAAGATCATCGCCTTCCCGCTGAAGGGCTTCACCACCGACTGGTTCGTTGCACTCTGGCACAAGACCGAGCTGCACCAGGCGGTGCTGAAATCGCTGATCATCGCGGTGACGACAGCGGTTTTCGCTACCGCGCTCGGGGTTTTCGCGGCGCGCGCAGGGACAAAGTACCGGTTTCGGGGCAAGGGGCCGGTGCTGGGCTTCATCATGCTTCCGCTGGTGCTGCCCGACATCATCGTCGCGGTCTCGCTGCTGGTCGTGCTGCTCCGGATCGGCATGGGCCTGGGCATGACGGCGGCGATCCTGGGCCATGTGGTGATCTGCCTGCCTTTTGCCATCGCGATCCTCAACTCGGCCTTTTCCTCGCTGGATCAGAGCCTGGAGGAGGCCGCCTATGATCTTGGCGAAACCCCGTTCTCGGCCTTCCGGCTGGTGATCCTGCCGCTGGTGATGCCGGGCATCATCTCGTCCTTGCTGATCACCTTCACCATCTCGCTGGACGAATACATCATCGCCTCTTTCCTGGTCGGAACCGAAGAGACGCTGCCGGTCTATCTGTTCAACCAGATGACCAAGAATTCGCGCGAGATCCCGGTGGTGCTGGCGCTCGGCACCGTGCTGGTGTTGTTTTCGATCCTCTTGCTGGGGATCGCCGAATATTTCCGCCGCCGCGGCATCGCCCGTACCGGCGGCAAGGATACCGGAGGCTTCCTGTGACCCCCAATCCGCTGATCGACCTGCGCGCGGTGCAGAAATACTATGGCGATTACCATGCCCTGAGGGGCATCGACCTGACGATCCATCAAGGAGAGTTCTTCTCGCTTCTGGGGCCGTCGGGCTGTGGCAAGACCACGCTCCTGCGCACCATCGCGGGGTTCGAGGATGTCTCTTCCGGCGTGGTGATGATCGACGGCAAGTCGATGGAGGGCGTGCCGGCGAACCATCGCCCGACCAACATGGTGTTCCAGAGCTACGCGATCTTCCCGCATCTGACGGTGGCGCAGAACGTCGGGTTCGGCCTGCGCAAGGACCCGCGGTCGAAGGCCGACAAGGACAAGGCGGTGGTCGAGGCGCTGGCGATGGTCGGGCTGGCCGGCTATGGCGACCGCGCCGCGAATGCGCTCTCGGGCGGGCAGCGGCAGCGGGTGGCGCTGGCGCGCGCCCTGATCCTGGAACCCAAGGTCCTGCTGCTGGACGAGCCGCTCTCGGCGCTCGACAAGAAGATGCGCGAGCAGATGCAGCACGAGTTGCGCCGCCTGCAACGCCAGGTCGGGATCACCTTCATCTTGGTCACCCACGATCAGGAAGAGGCGCTGATCATGTCGGACCGGATCGCGGTGATGTTCGAGGGCGAGATCGCGCAACTGGCCGATCCGCAGACGCTCTATCGCCGCCCGGTCTCGCGCCGGGTCGCGGAATTCATCGGGGTGATGAACTTCCTGCCCTGCGAGGTGACGCAGGGCGCCGGCGACGCCATCGAGGTCAATCTTCCGGGGCTGGGCCACGCCACGCTTCAGCCCGACCAGTGCCCGTCGGGCGGGGTTCCCGGGACCGGTTCGGTCGGGGTCCGGCCCGAGGCGATGTCGATCCTCTTCGAGGGCGAAGCCGCAAGCGGCCAGATCGCCCAGGCCGAGGTCGTGGAGGTCATCTATTACGGCGACATGACCTATTACGAGGTGCGTTTCGATGCCGTCGAGGCGCCGGTCACGATCTCGATGAAGAACATCGTCGGGCGGCCGGTGCTGGAACGCGGCGACAAGGCGCGGGTGTCCTGGGATGCGCGGTCCCTGGTCCTGTTCTGCTAGAAGAACGGGCCGTAACAAACTGATATCAAATAGAGATCAGGACTCGGACGAGAAGGTCGGAGTCTCCAGCCCCTGCATCGGGGGCTTGTTCGGATCGGCCACTCGCTCCATCGCTGCCTTGGCCAGGAAGGCGCCGGCAGTCGCGACATCCTCATGCACCGCCAGGATTTCGCGCCGGAACCGGCGCAGGAAGGGCACCGCCTCCTTCGAGAACAGATCGACATCTGCGCCCACCTTGCGGCCGCTGTCCTCCACCGCCGCCACGACCGCCATGCAGGCGGTGGTCGAGGCCGAGATGACCCCGTCAATTCCGGGATCGCGGGTCAGTTCCTCGGCCATCCGCGACTGGATATGTGCCGAGGTGTCGTCCGAGGTGACACCTTCTGCGACCCGGCAGGTGATCCCGGAGGCGGCGCATTGCCGTGTCGCGCCATCGACCATGTTCTGCGCATAGTTCTGTCCCATCGGCGGCGCCACGATCAGCACATTGCGGCGGCCACGACGGGCCAGTTCCTCGCAGGCGATCTCGCCGAAACGGGTGTTGTCGAAGTCGAACCAGGCGTGCCGGTCGCCCCAGACGCTGCGGCCATGGGTGGCAAAGGGGAAGCCGCGCTCCAGCAGCCAGGCGATCCGCGGATCGCGCGGTTCGATCTGGTTCAGGATCAACGCATCCGCCGATTGCGTCTCGACCACGTAGCGGACCGGAACCATCGGGTCTTCCGAGGGGAAATAGGGGGTCACGATCATGTGGTAGGGGGTCGAGCGCAGCCCTCCGGCGATCGACGAGATCAGCCGCGCGGTGTGGTTCATCACGTCATGGTCGGTAGAGAGCACCAGCGAGATCACGTTGGTCTTGCCGGTGCGCAGCCGGACTCCGGCCCGGTTGGGCCGATAGCCGACCCGGTCGGCGGTCTCCTGGACCCGGCGCTTCGTCGCCTCGCCGATGTCGGGGGCGTCATGCAGCGCCCGGCTGACCGTCGCCACCGCCAGCCCGGTGAGTTGCGAGATGGTCTTCAGCGTCGGGCGCCCGACCGATTCGGTCTTGCCCCCGACACCGGCCTTCGGGGCGGGATCCGGGGGCGTGTCAGCCATGACCTGTCGCGGAAATTTGTCGCTGCGCTGCAGCGTTAACGCAATCATCAAGGCCCGATTCGACCGCCCGGACAGCCGCAACGCCCGGCTGCAACAACGGGGCCGGCAAGGGGATTTCCAACGCTTTCGCGGGTGCAGAATGCAGGGTGTTCATGGCCAAAGATATATCCACGGGACCGGTACGAATCCAGCTTGATCGGGAAAACTATAACGTTATAGCTTGTTGCAATAACGTTTCAGACCCCAGGGAGGACCAATGACAATGAAACGGATTTCCTCGATTGTTAGCGCAATCGCACTGGGCGCCGCGGGCGCCGCAAATGCCACCGATCTGGAGGTCACCCATTGGTGGACGTCCGGTGGTGAAGCCGCCGCGGTGGCAGAGCTGGCCAAGGCGTTCGACGCCACCGGCAACCACTGGGTCGATGGCGCCATCGCCGGTTCGGGCGGTGTCGCGCGGCCGATCATGATTTCGCGCATCACCGGCGGCGACCCGATGGGTGCCACCCAGTTCAACCACGGCCGCCAGGCCGAGGAACTGGTCGAGGCCGGGCTGATGCAGGACCTGACCGAAGTGGCCGAGGCCGAAGGTTGGAGGGACATCATCAAGCCGGTCTCGCTGCTGGACGGCTGCACCATCGACGGCAAGATCTATTGCGCCCCGGTGAACATCCACTCCTGGCAGTGGCTCTGGCTGTCGAACGCCGCCTTCGAGAAGGCCGGTGTGCCGGTTCCGAAGGACTGGTACGAATTCGTCGCCGCCGCTCCGGCGCTGGAAGAGGCCGGGATCATCCCGCTGGCGATGGGCAACCAGGCGTGGCAATCCTCGGGCGCCTTCCAGGTTCTCGCCATTGCCGTCGCCGGGACCGAAGCCTGGACCAAGGTCTATATCGACAAGGACGCCGATGCGGCGGCCGGGCCGGAATTCGCCAAGGTCTTCGCTGCCGCGGCCGAAGCGCGCAAGATGCGGGCCAAGTCGAACGTGCAGGACTGGAACCAGGCGACCAATCTGGTCATCACCGGCCAGGCGGCCGGGCAGATCATGGGTGACTGGGCGCAGGGCGAATTCGCCGTGGCCGGTCAGGTTGCCGGCAAGGACTATACCTGCCTTCCGGGTCTCGGCCTGAACGACATCATCTCGACCGGTGGCGACGCCTTCTATTTCCCCAAGTCGGATGATCCGGAAATCACCAAGGCGCAGATGGTTCTGGCCTCGACGCTGGTGGCCAAGGACACCCAGGTGGCCTTCAACCTCAAGAAGGGTTCGCTGCCGATCCGCGGCGATGTCGATCTTGCGGCCGCCAACGACTGCATGAAGAAGGGTCTGGAAATCCTCGCTTCGGGCAACATCCTGCCCGACCCGAACCAGACCATGTCTCCCGACACCAACGGTCAGATCGAAGACCTGATGACCCAGTTCTGGGCTTCGGAGGACATGAGCGCCGAAGACGCGCAGGCGAAGTTCGCCGAGATCATCGGCTCCGCCGACTGATCCCGACGTGATCGCGGACCGGCCCCGATCGGGGCCGGTCCTTTCCGTCTTTCCGACCGAGAACCGGACCGCCCCGCGGGGCAGGGCCGGCAGGGCCCGGGACAGGGCCCAGCAGGGGGCATCATGGCAGATACGACCAGTTCATTGAGCGGGACCGGATCGGTGCCGCAGACACGGGACCGGACCGAGCGGCGGGTGCTGCTGTCGCTGGTCCTGGCCTTCGTCACCTGGCTGATTCAGGCCGTCGGTGTCGGCCCGGTGCTGAACCTTCTGGGGCAGGCTGTGGCCCTGGGCATCGAGAACCTCTTCGGTTGGGTCCATATCCGGATACCGGTGCTTTCGGCCTATCAGTCGCTGCTCGACACCGCGACCGAGACGCTGGGCTTCCTGCGTTATCTGCCCTGGGCCGCGCTGGCCCTGGCGGCGCTGTTCGTCGGGCTGCTCTTTCGGCAGGGTGACGGATTTCGATGGGCCGGCAACCGTCTGGCGCGCAAGAGTGTCGGCTGGATCGTCGCGGCCGCGCTGCTGCTGCTCGCCATGGCGCTTTCGTCGCTGATCGATGACTACGGAAAGGTCGGCAAGGTCGTTGCCGGATTCGCCACCCGGAACGGGGCTTTCCTGGCCGCCTTCTGCCTGGTCGCGGCGCTGGCGCTGGCGGTGATCGGCAGTTCCGGCATCCTGGTCACACGCGCCGGGGCGCTGGAGCGGGTGCTTGTCGGCAATGTCACCGCCAAGGTCGCCGCCCTGCCGATGATCCTGGTCGCCATGGGCATCTTCTTCGGCGGCACGATCTGGACCATTGCCTATTCCTTCACCAACTCGAAACTGCTGCCGAAGGAGCATTTCGTCGGTTTCGATCAATATGCCCGTCTCTGGGGTGAGCCGCGCTGGATGGTCTCGATCGAGAACCTGGCAATCTACGGCGTGCTGTCGCTGATCTTCCAGCTTGTGATCGGGTTTCTGCTGGCGGTTCTGCTGGACCAGAAGATCCGGTTCGAGAACACCTTCCGCACCATCCTGCTCTATCCCTTCGCACTCAGCTTCATCGTCACCGGGCTGGTCTGGCAATGGATCCTGAACCCCGATTTCGGGGTCCAGCACATCGTCCGCAGCATCGGCTTCGAGAGCTTCGTCTTCGATCCGATCTATGATGCCAGCATCGTCATCTACGGCGTTCTGCTGGCGGCGCTCTGGCAGGGGACCGGGCTGGTCATGTGCCTGATGCTGGCCGGATTGCGCGGCATCGACGAGGATATCTGGAAAGCGGCAAGGATCGACGGCATCCCGGCCTGGAAGACCTATCTGATGATCATCGTGCCGATGATGCGGCCGGTCTTCATCACCACCCTGGTCATCATCGCGGCGGGGATCGTCAAGGTCTACGACCTGATCGTCGCGCAGACCAGCGGCGGGCCGGGCATCGCCTCGGAAGTTCCGGCGAAATACGTCTATGACAAGATGTTCCTGGGCCAGAACCTCGGCCAGGGCTTCGCCGCATCGACCATGATGCTGCTGTCGGTCCTGATCGTGCTGATCCCCTGGGCCTATCTCGAATTCGGAGGCAAGAAGCGTGGTTGACATCGCCCCCCATGCCCATCAGCCGGTTGCGGACGGCCCCCGCGGGAAGCGGCCCAAGCCCCTGTTCTCGCTGCGCAATATCGTCGTCTACGGAACGCTTCTGCTGGTCTCGGCCTATTACCTTGTGCCGCTCTACGTGATGATCGTCACCTCGCTGAAGACGATGGAGGAGGTGCGGCTGGGCAATGTCTTCTCGTTCCCCCGCGACATCACCTTCGCGCCCTGGGTCAAGGCCTGGGCCGAAGCCTGCACCGGGCTGAACTGTGACGGCCTGTCGCGCGGCTTCGCCAACTCGGTCTGGATCCTGGTGCCCTCGGTTCTGCTCTCGATCATCGTGGCCAGCGTCAACGGCTACGCGCTGGCGAACTGGAAGTTCAAGGGTGCCGACATCTTCTTCACCATCCTGATCTTCGGGGCCTTCATCCCCTATCAGGTGATGCTCTACCCGGTGGTCATCGTGCTGCGCGAACTGGGTGTCTACGGCACAAGAACCGGGCTGGTGATCGTTCACACGATCTTCGGGATGCCGATCCTGACGCTGCTGTTCCGGAACTACTTCACCAGCGTGCCGGAAGAAATCTTCAAGGCGGCGCGGGTCGACGGGGCAGGGTTCTGGACCATCTTCCTGAAGATCATGATGCCGATGTCTCTGCCGATCTTCGTCGTGGCGGTGATCCTGCAGGTCACCGGCATCTGGAACGATTTCCTGTTCGGCGTGGTCTACACCAAGCCGGACACCTATCCGATGACGGTGCAGCTCAACAACATCGTCAACTCGGTGCAGGGCACCAAGGAATACAACGTCAACATGGCCGCGACGATCCTGACCGGGCTGGTGCCCCTGGTCGTCTACTTCATCTCCGGCAAACTCTTCGTCCGCGGCATCGCCGCCGGCGCCGTGAAAGGCTGACTCCATGGGAACCTCCATCTCTGTCCGCGACCTGGTTCTCAGCTTCGGCTCGGTTCAGGTCCTGAAGAAACTGAACCTCGAAGTTGCCGATGGCGAATTCATCGTGCTGCTGGGTTCGTCCGGCTGCGGCAAGTCCACGCTTCTGAACTGCATCGCCGGTCTGCTCGACATCACCGACGGTCAGATCTGGATCAAGGAAAAGAACGTCACCTGGGCCGAGCCGAAGGACCGCGGCATCGGCATGGTGTTCCAGAGCTACGCGCTCTATCCGCAGATGACGGTGCGCGGCAACCTGTCCTTCGGGCTGAAGAACCAGCGCCTGCCCAAGGCCGAGATCGACAAGCGGATCGCCCGCGCCGCCGATGTCCTGCAGATCGAAGCCCTGCTCGACCGCAAGCCCGGTGCGCTCTCCGGCGGCCAGCGCCAGCGGGTCGCCATCGGCCGCGCGCTGGTGCGCGACGTGGATGTGTTCCTGTTCGACGAGCCGCTCTCGAACCTCGACGCCAAGCTGCGCGCCGATCTGCGGGTCGAGTTGAAGCGGCTGCACAACCAGCTCGAGAACACCATGATCTACGTCACCCACGATCAGGTCGAGGCGATGACCCTTGCCGACCGGATCGCGATCATGCGCGGCGGCCAGATCATGCAGTTCGCCAGCCCGAAAGAAATCTACTCGCGCCCGGCCAACAGATATGTCGCGGATTTCATCGGCTCGCCGGCGATGAACTTCGTCGAAGGCACGGTGGCCGACGGCGCCTTCACCTGCGCCGGGCACAGCATTCCGCTTGACGGCTACGAGTTCACGCCGACCGGAAGGGCCGGCGGTCCGGCCTGGTTCGGCATCCGGCCCGAGCATATCCAGACCGGCGAACAGGCCGAGGCGATGCCCTTCCGGACCGAGGTCGAGGTCGATCTCTGCGAACCGATGGGCGCCGAGACCCAGGTCTGGGCCAGTTTCGCCGACATGCAATTCCGCTTCCTGGTCGATTTCGCCCTTGACCTGAAGCGTGGCGACAAGGTTTCGGTCGGCTTCGACCCGGCCCGCGCCTCGTTGTTCCACAAGGGCAATGAAGAACGGATGTAGCGCCATGAACCTGGCCGGAGACTGGAGCCTGCGCGACGCGTCGGGCGAATATGATGTGCCGATGGCGCTGCCGGGCGACGGGATTTCGGCGCTGCTGAAGGCCGGCCGGATCGAAGACCCCTATCGGGGCCGCAACGAATACGCCACACGCTGGATCGCCGAACGCGACTGGACCGCCAGCCGCGAGTTCGATCTGGACGATCCGAAGGTGGTGCTGGTGATCGAGGGGCTGGACTGCGTGGCCGAGGTCCGGGTCAACGGCCAGCTGGTGCTCTGCGCCGCGAATGCCTTTCGTGTCCACCGGGTCGATCTTTCGGATGTCGCCCGCGAAGGCCGGAACCGGATCGAGATCCTGTTTCGTTCGAACCCGGCCGAGGCCCTGGCCCGCGCCGGGGCGCAGCCCTACGAGATCCCCTATTCAAAGAACTGCCCGATCGCCTATCCGAACATGCTGCGCAAGCCGCAATGCGATTTCGGCTGGGACTGGAACATCGCCCTGGCGCCCTTCGGCGTGCTGGACGGAATCCGGATCGAACCCAAGCCACGGTACCGGATCGGCGGCATCCTTGTCAGCCAGAGCCACAAGGGCAAGACCGCCCGCGTCAAGGTCTCGGTCCTGATCGAGGCCGAGCGGCCCTTGCCCTTCGACTGGGCCGTCAGCCTCTGCGGCCAGACCGTCAGCGGTCATTCGGTCTTTGCCGATTTCAGTGACCGGATCGAGGCCGAGCTGACCCTGAAGAATCCCGAGTTGTGGTGGCCGAACGGGCAGGGGCCGCAGACCCTGCACGAGTTGACCGTCACGGTGGGAGAGGAAACCCAGACCCGCCGCATCGGCCTGCGCGACCTGAAGCTGGTGCTGGACCCGGACAGGTCGGGCGGAGGCAGCGGTTTCAAGTTCCGCGTCAACGGCCGGGACATCTTCATTAAGGGCGCCAACTGGATTCCGGCCGATGCCCTGCCGTCGCGGATCACCCGCGAGGCGACGCGCGATCTTCTGCAATCGGCCTGCGACGTGCACATGAACATGATCCGGGTCTGGGGCGGCGGCCGCTATGAGCCGGACTGGTTCTACGATCTCTGCGACGAGATGGGCCTGCTGGTCTGGCAGGACTTCATGTTCGCCTGCTCGCTCTATCCCTCGGATGACGGCTTTCTTGACGAGGTCTCCGAAGAGGCGCGCGAGGTGGTTCTGCGACTGAACCACCATGCCGCGCTGGCGCTCTGGTGCGGCGACAACGAACTGCTGGGCGCGTTGCTCTGGTATCCCGAGACACGCGACAACCGCGACCGCTATCTGGTCGCCTATGACCGGCTGAACCGGACCATCGAGTCGGCGCTGAAATCGACCCAGCCCGAGGCGCTCTGGTGGCCCTCCAGCCCCAGCCCGGGCTACATGAACTTCGGCGACGCCTGGCACAGCGACGCCTCGGGCGACATGCATTTCTGGTCGGTCTGGCACGAGGGCCGCGACTTCGACCACTACCGGGATGTCGCGCCGCGCTTCTGTTCGGAATTCGGCTTCCAGTCCTATCCCTCGATGGAGGTGATCCGGACCTTTGCCGAGCCGAAGGACTGGAACATCGCCGCCCCGGTCTTCGAGAGCCACCAGAAGAATGACGGCGGCAACGCCCGGATCGCCGAGACCATGTTCCGCTATTTCCGCTTCCCGATGGATTTCGAGAATTTCGTCTGGCTCTCGCAGGTCCAGCAGGGGCTGGCGATCAAGACCGCGGTGAGCCATTGGCGCAGCCTGAAGCCGCATTGCATGGGCACGCTCTACTGGCAGCTCAACGATACCTGGCCGGTCTGTTCCTGGTCCTCGCTGGATTATGGCGGCGGCTGGAAGCTGCTGCACCACATGGCCCGCAGCTTCTTCGCGCCGGTGCTGGTGACGGCGGTTCCGCACGCGGGCGCGATCCGGCTGGTGGCGGTCAATGACCGGCCCGAGGCGGTCGAGGTCTCGGTCACGGCCTATGCGACCCGGATGGACGGCTCCGCGCGCGAACTTGGCAAGGGCAGTGCCCGGGTGGCCGGCAAGGCGGTGACGCTGGCGGAGATCCCGGCGGACAGCCTGGCGGCAGACGAGGTGCTGACCTACGGCTACGAAGGCTCGGACGGCACCCATGCCGGGGACATCCATGCGCCGCTGCCCTGGAAGGCCTATGACCTGCCCGACCCGGGCCTGAGCCACAAGGTCGGTCGCGACGGCGCCGACTATGTCCTGACCCTGACGGCGCAGGCGATGGCCTTCTTCGTGACCGCCGAGGCCTCGGTGCCGGGACGCTGGGACAGGGCCGCGATCCACCTTGGGCCGGGGCGTGAATTCCACCTGCGCTTCACCCCGCAAACAACTGGCGCCACGCCCGAATTCACCCTACGAGACCTCTATTCCGCGACCTATGGAGGGACCAAGTGAAACGCACCGAAGTCAATGACATCATCGAGGCATCCGACGCCTTCATCCGCAGCTTCGGCTATATCCTGCCGCCCTTCGCCTATTGGTCGCCGGATGAGCTGAAGGCCCGCGTCGGCAGCGACAGCGCGATGATCCGCGATCATGCCCTGGGCTGGGACATCACCGATTACGGGCAGGGGAAGTTCGCCGACCTGGGGCTGTTTCTCTTCACCGTCCGCAATGGCTCGGCCGCCAATGTGAAGTCCGGAATGGGGATGCTCTACGCCGAGAAGATCATGATTTCCCGGCAGAACCAGATCAGCCCGATGCACCGGCACAACCTCAAGACCGAGGACATCATCAACAAGGGCGGTGCGACGCTGGTGCTGGAACTGTTCAAGGCGGCGCCCGACGGCAGCATCGACGAGACTGCCCGGGTCCGGGTCCGCACCGACGGCTCCTGGCGCGAACAGGCCCCCGGCGCGCATCTGGCGCTGGCCCCGGGCGAAAGCGTGACGCTGGAGCCCGATTGCTGGCATGCCTTCTGGGGCGAGGACGGCGACGTGCTGATCGGCGAGGTCTCGAACGTCAACGACGACCGCACCGACAATATTTTCCGTGACCCGATCGGCCGTTTCTCGGCGATCGAGGAAGACACCGCCCCCAAGCATCTTCTGGTTTCGGACTATGACAACTGGCTACGTTAAGAACGTGCCATAACCATATGGGTTACAAGGATAACTGACATGACCGACTTCTCCTACCAGCTCTATTCGTCGCGCAATTTCGGGCCGTTGCCGGAAACCCTGAAGATGGTCGGCGATCTCGGTTATGCCCAGGTCGAAGGGTATGGCGGGCTTTACGCCAATCTCTCGCAACTCGACCAGCTCAAGGCCGATCTGGCCGCCAACAATCTGGCGATGGCGACAGGGCATTTCGGCTTTGACATGGTGTCGGGGCAGGCGGACAGGGTGCTCGAAATCGCCAGGGCGCTCGACATGAAGGGTGTGTTCGTTCCCGCCCCGCCGACGCCGGATTACCGCGAGGGCAAGGGCGACTGGGCCGCCTTTGCCGCGCAGATGGCCGAGGCCGGCAAACCCTATTGGGACGCCGGCCTGGAATTCGGCTACCACAACCACAATTGGGAATTCGGCGGCGATGCCGAAGACAAGCCGATCGACCTGATCCTGAACGCGGCGCCCGGCATCAAGCTGGAGTTCGACGTCGCCTGGGCGGTGCGGGCCGGGCAGGACCCCTGGGCCTGGATCGAGAAATACAGCGACAAGCTCTATGCCGCCCATCTCAAGGACCTGGCGCCCGAAGGCGAATGTCCGGATGAAGACGGCTGGGCCGATGTCGGGCACGGCACCATGGGCTGGCAAGCGCTGTTTCAGGCCCTGAAATCGGCGGGCACCCGGCTCTTCGTGATGGAACATGACAACCCCAGCGACGACCGCCGCTTCGCGACCCGGTCGATCGAAGCCGCGAGGAACTTCTGATGGGCGAAAAGCTTGGCGTCGGCATCATCGGTTGCGGCAATATCTCGGCCGCCTATCTGAGATTGGCCCCGACCTTCAAGGCCCTGGATGTCCGCAAGGTCGCGGATGTGAACCACGCGGCAGCCGAGAGCCGGGCGGCGGAGTTCGGCGTTGCCGCGGTCTCGACCGAAGACCTCCTGGCAGCGGATGACATCGACGTGGTGGTCAATCTGACCATTCCCGAGGTGCATTTCGCGGTCACGAAGTCGATCCTCGAAGCCGGCAAGCATGCCTATGGCGAAAAGCCCCTGGTTCTGACCATGGAGCAGGGAGAGGACATCCGAAAGATCAGCGAGGCCAAGGGGTTGCGGGTCGGTTCCGCACCGGACACCTTCCTGGGCGGCACCCATCAGCTGGCCCGGCACCTGATCGACGAGGGCAAGGTCGGCAAGATCGTCGCCGGCACCGCGCATGTGATGAGCCACGGGATGGAGCATTGGCATCCGAACCCGGACTTCTTCTTTCAGCCCGGCGCCGGCCCGGTGCTGGATGTCGGCCCCTATTACGTCACCAACCTGATCCAGTTGATCGGACCGGTGAAGCGGGTGGTGGCGCTGGCAAGCTCGGCGACGCCGACCCGGACGATCCTGACGCCGGGCCCGCGCCAGAACGAGCAGATCCCGGTCGATACACCGACCAATGTCCATGCCCTGCTGGAGTTCCACTCGGGCGCCACGATCACCCTTTCGGCGTCCTGGGACGTCTGGGCGCATCGGCATCCCAACATGGACCTCTACGGGATCGAAGGGTCGATCTTCGTGCCGGACCCGAACTTCTTCGGCGGGCCGTTGCAAATCGCCGGGCGCGATGGTGTGATACACGAGGCCGAGGGCTGGGATCACCCGTTCGGCGTGCCGAACCAGGAACACAAGCAGGGGATGATGGCCAATTACCGCACCGCGGGCCTTGCCGACATGGCGCAGGCCATGGTGGAGGGTCGGCCGCACCGCTGCTCGCTGGAACTGGCCCTGCACGCGGTCGAGGTGATGACCGGCATCCTGAAATCCGGCGAGATCGGCAGTTTTGTCGAGATGACCACGACCTGCGACCGTCCGGCCGCCCTGGGTCCGGAAGAGGCCCGCGCCCTGCTGGCCTAGGAGTCCGGCGGTTCCGACCGGGGCCGCCTTCTGAACGGAGAGAGATGATGAGCTATACCCCCGCTGCCGACCGCTATGAAAAGATGGTTTACCGCCGCTGTGGCAGTTCGGGGCTGAAGCTGCCCGCGATCTCGCTGGGGCTGTGGCACAATTTCGGCGGCGACACGCCGCATGAATTGAAGCGCGAGCTGTGCCGCACCGCCTTCGATCTCGGCATCACCCATTTCGACCTGGCCAACAACTACGGCCCGCCGCCGGGCAGTGCCGAGACCGCCTTTGGCGAGATTCTCCGCACTGATTTCAACGGCCTGCGCGACGAACTCGTCATCTCCTCCAAGGCCGGCTACGGGATGTGGCCGGGGCCCTACGGGGAATGGGGCAGCCGGAAATACCTGATCTCCTCCTGTGACCAGAGCCTCAAGCGGATGGGGCTCGACTATGTCGATATCTTCTATTCGCACCGCTTCGATCCCGACACGCCGCTGGAAGAGACCATGGGCGCGCTGGACCATATCGTCCGCTCGGGGCGGGCGCTCTATGTCGGCATATCCTCGTACAACTCGCAACGGACCCGCGAGGCCGCCGCCATCCTCAAGGACCTGGGCACACCCTGCCTGATCCATCAGCCGAGCTATTCGATGATCAACCGCTGGGTCGAGCGTGACGGGCTGAAACAGACACTGAAGGATCTGGGCATCGGCTCGATCGCCTTCTCGCCGCTGGCGCAGGGGATGCTGACCGGGAAATACCTCAAGGGGATCCCGGAAGGCAGCCGCGCGACGCAGGGCAAGAGCCTCAACCCCGATCTGGTCAGCGAGAAGGCGATTGCCAATCTGAACGCGCTGAACGAGATCGCCCAGGCGCGCGGGCAGACCCTGGCGCAGATGGCGCTGGCCTGGGTGCTGCGCGACGGCGGAATCACCACGGCGCTGATCGGAGCTTCGAAATCGCGCCAGATCGAGGATTGCGCCGGTGCCGTGAAGAACTTGAACTTCACCCCGGAAGAGCTTGCCAAGATTGATGAATTTGCCGATGAGGACGGAATAAACCTGTGGGCGAAGTCCTCGGAAGGGGCCGGCCAATGATCCGAAACCCGGTTCTGCCCGGTTTCCATGCCGATCCCTCGTTCTGCCGGGTCGGCGAGGACTACTACATCGCGACCTCGACCTTCGAATGGTATCCCGGCGTGCTGATCTATCGCTCGCGCGATCTGGTGAACTGGGCGCTTGTCGCCCGGCCGCTGGACCGCGCGGACCTGCTCGACATGCACGGCAACCCGGACAGCTGCGGCATCTGGGCGCCCTGTCTCAGCCATGCCGACGGCCGGTTCTGGTTGGTCTATACCGACGTGAAGCGCTATGACGGCGCCTTCAAGGACGCGCATAACTACATCACCAGCTGCGAAACCATCGACGGCCGCTGGCGCGACCCGATCTATGTCAATTCCTCGGGCTTCGACCCGTCGCTGTTCCATGACGAGGACGGGCGGAAGTATTTCGTCAACCAGCAGTGGAACCACCGCGGGCGCGGCACCGGCGGCAATCCGAAACACGACAGTTTCGACGGCATCCTCTGCCAGGAATGGTCCGAGTCCGAGGGCCTGATCGGGCCGGTGAAGAACATCTACCCGGGCACCGATCGCGGCCTGACCGAAGCGCCGCACCTGTTCCGCCGCAACGGCTGGTACTACCTGACCACCGCCGAGGGCGGCACCGGCTATGACCACGCGGTGACGCTGGCCCGCAGCCGCTCGATCTGGGGCCCCTACGAGGACCATCCCGACAAGCATGTCATCACCTGCGCCCATGCGCCCGATCATCCGATCCAGCGTTCCGGCCACGGCCAATATGTCGAGGGTCCGGACGGGCAGGGCTGGCACAGCTTCCTGATGGGCCGGCCGATACAGGGGCCCGACGGCAGCGGCCGCTTCTGCCCGCTGGGCCGGGAAACCGGGCTGGAGCGGGTCGTCTGGCGCGACGACTGGATGTATCTCGAAGCCGGCGGGCAATTGCCGCGGGTCGAACTGCCCGGCCCGACCGGGGCCGAAGCGCCGGCGCCCGAGCCCGAGATCACCGTCTTCGACAGCGACCTGCCGCCGCAGTTCCAGTGGCTGCGGACGCCGGAGACGGATCGCATCTTCCGGCTCGACGGGGCGCTGATCCTGATCGGGCGCGAAAGCATCGGTTCGTGGTTCGAGCAATCGCTGGTCGCCCGCCGCCAGCAGCATTTCCGCTATGCCGCCGAATGCAGCATGGAATTCGCGCCCGAGACCTATCAGCAGGCTGCCGGGCTGACGACCTATTACAACCGGAGCAAGTTCCATGCCCTGATGGTCAGCCACGAGCCGGGGATCGGTCGGGTTCTGACCATCCTCAGCTGTCCCGGCGACTGGCCGAACGGGGCGCTCAGCTTTCCGCTCGAAGCGCCGCAGCCGCTGGCCGACGGCCCGGTCGAACTGCGGGTGACGGTCGATCATGCGGCGCAGCAGTTCTTCTGGCGCCAGGGCGGCGACTGGCAGCCGATCGGCCCGGTTCTGGACGCCAGCGTGATCTCGGACGAAGGCGGGCGCGGTGAACATGGCAGTTTCACCGGGGCCTTCGTCGGCATGGTCGCCTTCGACATCACCGGTCGGGGTCGCGAGGCGCGTTTTTCCCGTTTTGCCTATCTTCCCGAAGACTGATGGCGGCACATCTCTGCATTCGCGACCACGCGACGAACAAGGCGCGCATCCTGCTCAGCACCGAGACCCTGATCGAGGCGCCGAACTGGACCGCCGACGGGGCCCTGATCGTCAATGGCGACGGGCGTCTGTTCCGGGTGCCGCTGGAAGCCCCGGAACTGCAGCCGATAGACACCGGTTTCGCGACCCGGCTGAACAACGATCACGGCCTGTCGCCGGATGGCCGGACGCTGGCAATCTCGGACGCCACCGAGACCGGACAGAGCGTGATCTACACCTTGCCGGTCGGCGGCGGCACGCCGCGACGCGTCACCGCCGAGGCGCCCTCTTGGTGGCACGGCTGGGCGCCCGACGGGAACCAGCTTGCCTATGCCGCGGCACGCGATGGCGGCCCGGTCCGGATCGCGACCTGTGCGCTCGACGGCAGCGACGAGCAGCTGCTCACCACGGGATTCGATCATTGCGACGGGCCGGACTATACCCCGGACGGGCGCTGGATCTGGTTCAACGGCGAAAGGGGCGGGCAGGTCTGTCTCTGGCGGATGCGGCCCGATGGCTCGGAACTGCAGCGGATGAGCGGCGACGGGCTGGTCCACTGGTTCCCGCATCCCTCGCCGGACGGCCGCCGGGTGCTCTATCTGGCCTTTCCCCCCGGGACCCGGGGCCACCCGCGCGGCTGCGAGGTCGAACTGCGGCTGATGCCGGCCGAGGGCGGGCCGCCGCAGATCGTCGAAACCCTCTTCGGCGGTCAGGGAACCATCAACGTGCCCTGCTGGGCTCCGGACGGACGGGCCTTTGCCTATGTCGCCTACGATCGGCCCTGACGCCGTTCTCCATTTGTCGGACCACGGCCTTGCGCCTCCCGCCAAACCCCGTAAATCTGGCGCTGATAGCGGTAACCGGGCGAGTCCCGCCAGCCAAGGGGAACATGCATGTATCTAGGACTGGACCTCGGAACCTCGTCCCTGAAGGCGATCGTGATCGACGAATCGCAACGAGTGTTGGCCGAAGCCACCGCAGCGTTGAGCGTCGAGCGCCCGCATGAGGGCTGGTCGGAACAGAACCCCGACAGCTGGATCGCCGCCGCCGGCGCAGCCATGGCCGACCTGAAGAACCGAACCGACCTCTCCGGCGTCAAGGGCATCGGTCTCTCGGGCCATATGCATGGCGCGACGCTGATCGGCGCCGATGACAGGGTCTTGCGGCCCTGCATCCTCTGGAACGACACCCGCAGCCATGTCGAGGCCGCCGAGCTTGACGCCGACCCGGATTTTCGCCGGCTGACCGGCAATATCGTCTTTCCGGGCTTCACCGCGCCGAAACTGCTCTGGGTCGCCCGGCATGAGCCCGGGATCTTCGGAAAGACCGCCAAAATCCTGTTGCCCAAGGATTATCTCCGTCTCTGGCTGATCGGGGATCATGTCGGCGAGATGTCCGATGCCGCCGGCACCTCCTGGCTCGACACCGGGGCGCGCGACTGGTCGGACCAACTGCTGGAAAAGACCGGGCTGGACCGGGCCAGGATGCCGCGGCTGGTCGAAGGCGCGGCGGTCTCGGGCCGTCTGCGCGATGCGCTGGCCGCCGAATGGAGCCTGCCGAAGGGTGTGCCGGTGGCGGGCGGCGGCGGCGACAACGCCGCGGCCGGCGTCGGGCTGGGGGTGATCCGGGCCGGGCAGGCCTTTGTCTCGCTGGGCACCTCGGGCGTGCTCTTTGCCGCCAATGATGGCTATCAGCCCGATCCGGCGACCGCGGTGCATACCTTCTGCCATGCGCTGCCCGGCAAATGGCACCAGATGGGGGTGATCCTCGCCGCCACCGACGCGCTGAACTGGTTCGCCCGGCTCACCGGCAGCAGCCCGGCAGAGCTGACCCGCGGGCTCGGCCCCCTTCAGCCGCCCGGCAAGCCGGTGTTCCTGCCCTATCTGGGCGGCGAGCGGACGCCCCTGAACAATGCCGCGATCCGGGGCAGTTTCATGGGGTTGGAGCATGCCACCGACAGCGCCGCGGCGACCCGCGCGGTGCTGGAAGGCGTCACCTTCGCGCTGCGCGACTGCCGCGATGCGCTGGCCGCCACCGGCACCGAGATCAACCGGTTGCTGGCCACCGGGGGCGGGGCGCGTTCCGACTACTGGCTTTCGGCCATCGCCACGGCGCTGAACACGCCGGTCGATCTGCCGGCTGCCGGGGATTTCGGCGCCGCCCTGGGCGCGGCCCGGCTCGGCCTGATCGCGGCGACCGGCGCCAGCCCCGAGGATGCCGCCCCGATGCCTCCCGTCGCCCGCCAGATCGCCCCGGACCGGACCCTCGCCAACGCCTTCGACGATGCCCATGCCCGCTGGCAGGCGGCCCGCGACGGGCTGGTCGGCATCGCGCTGGACTGAGCGGGTGTCTCTTTGCCTTTCAAATACTCCCGCCGGAGGCTCCGACCGTGCCACCGGCGCTCCATCCGCCGTGGCGACCGACCTTGCCACGCAGTCCCACCCGAGCGTTCCGCCGCAGGCGGGCCGCGAGACATCTCCTGCCGCACCCGGCGCGGCGCATCTGCAACGAGGGCCAAGACCATGAGCGACTTCTTCAAGGGAATCCCGAAGATCACCTATCAGGGGCCGGAGGCCGGCTCGGAATTCGCCTTCCGGCACTACGACAAGGACGAGGTGATCCTCGGCAAGCGGCTGGAGGATCACCTGCGGTTCGCCGCCGCCTACTGGCACAGTTTCGCCTGGCCCGGCGGCGACCCGTTCGGCGGGCAGACCTTCGAGCGCCCCTGGTTCGGCGAGACGCTGGACCATGCGAAGCTCAAGGCCGATGTCGCCTTCGAGATGTTCGACATCCTCGATGTGCCCTTCTTCTGCTTCCACGATGCGGATATCCGGCCCGAGGGCGGATCGTTTGCGGAATCCCTCGACAATTTCAACGCGATCATCGACATCTTCGAAGAGAAGATTGCCGCGGGTCGGACCCGGCTGCTCTGGGGCACCGCCAATCTCTTCTCGCATCGCCGCTTCATGTCCGGCGCCGCGACCAACCCGGACCCGGATGTCTTTGCCTGGTCGGCGGCGACGGTGAAGGCCTGCATGGATGCGACTCATCGGCTGGGCGGCGAGAACTATGTGCTCTGGGGCGGACGCGAGGGCTACGAGACCCTGATCAACACCGACCTGACGCGCGAGGCCGAACAGGCCGGGCGGTTCCTGCAGATGGTCGTCGAGCACAAGCACAAGATCGGCTTCAAGGGCACGATCCTGATCGAGCCGAAACCGCAAGAGCCGTCAAAGCACCAGTACGATTACGACGTCGCCACCGTCTATGGTTTCCTCAAGCGCTTCGGGCTGGAGAACGAGGTCCGGGTGAACATCGAGCAGGGCCATGCAATCCTGGCAGGGCACAGTTTCGAGCACGAGATCGCTCTGGCCGCCAGCCTCGGTATCTTCGGTTCGATCGACATGAACCGGAACGACTACCAGTCCGGCTGGGACACCGACCAGTTTCCCAACAACGTGCCCGAGGTCATGCTGGCCTATTACGAAATCCTCAAGGCCGGCGGCTTTACCACCGGCGGCACCAATTTCGACGCCAAGCTGCGGCGCCAGAGCCTGGACCCGGAAGACCTGATCCTGGCCCATGTCGGCGGCATGGACACCTGCGCCCGGGCCTTCAAGGCAGCGGCGCGGATGTTCGAGGACGGCAAGCTGGAAGCCGCCCGGGCCGAGCGTTACGCGGGCTGGAACAGCCCCGAGGCGCAGGCGATGCTGAAGAGCGGGACGCTCGACAGCATTTCCGAGCGGGTGCTGGCCGACGGGATCGACCCGCAGCCGCGCTCGGGCCGGCAGGAACGGCTGGAGAACCTGATCAACAGCTATCTCTGAGCGATCGCGCTTGTTGCAGGGCAGGGCTTGCCTTCGCGGATTGACTTGACCCATTTCGCGGGGGTTTCCCGTTGCGCATGGGGCCTGCCGAGGCCCGGCCTGTCGGCGAGTCCGGGGAAGCCGTCGTCAGCCGAACACCGGGGCCGTTGTCCGGCGCGGCGGGCCGCTCAGTCGCGCAGCCGCAGCCCGGCCTTGTCGAGTTCCGGTCCCAGCACTTCCAGCGCCTTGGGTCCGAACCCGTGCAGGGCCAGCAGCTCGGCCCGGCTGAAGCGTTCCAGGTCGCGCATGCTCAACACCCCGGCGCCGTGCAGCGCCCGGCGGGCCGGCTTGGCAATCCGTTTCGGAAGGTCCAGTGCTCCCGGTTCGCTTCCGCCCATGCCATCACCTGTTGCCTTGGATGCCCGAGAGGATAGCACGATTCGCGGATTGCCAGGGCCTGCGTTGCCTGTCGCGTCGGGGCAGGTTATGGCCGGCCGGGAAGGGGACCGAGAGATGAGCGATATCTACATCCTGCGCCATGGCCAGACCGAATGGAACGCCGCCCGGCGGATGCAGGGCGCGCTCGACAGCCCGTTGACCGAACTGGGACGGGCGCAGGCGCGGCGGCAGGGCGAAATCCTGCGCGAACTCGGGGCCGACGGGCTGCCGGTCCATGTCAGCCCGCAGGGGCGGGCGCAGGCGACCGCGGCGCTGGCACTGCCCGAGGCAAGACCGATCACCGATGCAAGGCTGCGCGAGATCAGCCTCGGCGCCTGGGACGGGCTGACTGCCGCCGAGATCGCCGCCCAGGGCGGCACCGGCCCCGAGGCCTTCGGCGAAGGCAGGGGTTTCTTTTGGTATGACACCACGCCGGGCGAGGGATTCGAAGGGGTCGCGGCCCGGGCGCGGTCCTTCGTGGCCGATCTGCAAGGCCCGGCGGTGATCGTCACGCATGGCATCACCTCGATGTTCCTGCGCGGTGCGCTGCTGGGCCTGTCGATCGAGGAGATTGCCGAACTGCCGGGCGGGCAGGGGGTTGTGCACCACCTGAAGGACGGCATCGCGCGGCGGCTGGAATAGCTGCACTGCGCGGCGGGGCGGCCCCCTTGCTCTGGCCCCGGCCTTCGGGCTAGACCGAGGCCCGGTCCGGCTGGTCCCGAGCGGGTGATTAGCTCAGTTGGTAGAGCACTTCGTTTACACCGAAGATGTCGGGAGTTCGAGCCTCTCATCACCCACCAGCCGGACACCGGCGCCGGAAGGCGCAGCCACGGGCCCGGGCGATGCCGGGGCAGGGGCCCTGGACGGGAATCAGCCGCAGATCTTCACCAATGACCAACCTGCCGGGATAGATCGCGGCGATTTCCCGGCGCATATCTTCCAGCGGCCCGAGACGGTGGGCAGGGACTCGCGTCCGACGGCAGTTTCGTCGGTATCTTCCCGCGGCCCTGCAGCGGGTTGAGCATCGGAATCGCGGTCGGCTTCCGGGGGCCGTGGTCCCTGGCAACCGGGTCGAGCCGGGCGCGGACGGCCGGAACGCGGCCGTCTGACCGCGGTTTTCGGGGCTCGGGACGGGGCCGGAAATGCCTCTGCCGGGCAGGGTTTTCGGTTTCCGTCACATCTTGGTCGATTTGGGCGAAGATTAGTGTTGACGCCCCCCGACGCTTCCCCTATCTCGCCCCTCACGCGCGGTTGTAGCTCAGTTGGTTAGAGTACCGGCCTGTCACGCCGGGGGTCGCGGGTTCGAGTCCCGTCAACCGCGCCACTTCCCTTCCCGCAGATGCACGGCATATGGCTGTGTGCTTCGGCGGATGCCCCTTCCGGGCATCGCCACGGGAAAGGGAACCGCGCTTTTCCGTCAACGGGCAGGACGACGCCACGGCGCTCACCGAAAGGTGGGCTTTCGGCGAATTGTCCTCGGGCCGGAAGCCGGGTAAAGCGGGTGAGCACCGGCAGGAGGCGCCATGTCGCTCTGGGAATACGCCAATCCGCGCAAATTCATCGAGACCACCGAGAAGCTGGTCCCGGCGCTGTCGGTGCTGGCCGTCGCGGCGCTGGCCACCGGGCTGATCTGGGGGTTCTTCTTCACCGGGGACGAGCGCCGGATGGGTGCCTCGGTCAAGATCATCTACATTCATGTGCCCTCGGCGATGATGGCGATCAACGCCTGGGTGATGATGCTGGTCGCCTCGCTGATCTGGCTGATCCGGCGGCATCATGTCAGCGCCCTGGCGGCTCGGGCGGCGGCGCCGGTGGGCGCGGTGCTGACCCTGATCGCGCTGGTCACCGGCGCCTTCTGGGGCCAGCCGACCTGGGGCACCTGGTGGGTCTGGGATCCGCGGCTGACCTCGTTCCTGATCCTGTTCCTGTTCTACCTGGGCTACATGGCGCTCTGGAGCGCCATCGAGGCGCCGGATACCGCCGCCGACCTGACCTCGGTGCTCTGCCTTGTCGGCTCGGTCTTCGCGGTGCTGTCGCGCTATGCGGCGGTGTTCTGGTCGCAGGGCCAGCATCAGCCGGCCTCGCTGTCGCTCGACAAGAAGGAAAACGTGGCGGACGTGTTCTATTTTCCGCTGCTGGTCTCGATCGCCGGGTTCATCCTTCTGTTCCTTGCATTGGTGCTGGTGCGGACACGGACCGAGATCCGGCTGCGGCGGTTGCAGGCGCTGGACGCGCGGGAGCGGATGGCCTGATGCCCGATCTTGGGAAATACGCCTTCACGGTGCTCAGCGCCTATGGCGCGACGCTGCTGCTGCTGGGCGGTCTGGTGCTGGTGACCTGGGTCCGGGCGCGGTCGGTGCGGCAGCGCCTGGCCGAGGCCGAACGACGCAGGGAGGCCGGAAATGGCTAAAGTCTCGCCGATGATGATCCTGCCGCCGCTGCTTTTCGCGGGGCTCGTGGCGGTGTTCCTCTGGGGCATGGGACGGCAGGACCCCGATGCCCTACCTTCGGCCCGCGCCGGGGGCCCGGCACCGGAGCTGAGCGTGGTGGAACTGGGCGATCATCCGGGCTTCGATGCCGCCGACCTGTCGGCGCCCGGGGTCAAGCTGGTGAACTTCTGGGCCTCCTGGTGCGCGCCCTGCCGGGCAGAGCATCCCAACCTCAAGGCCCTGGCCGAAGAGGGGATCACCATCTACGGGATCGACTACAAGGACCCGCCCGAGAAGGGCATCGGCTTCCTGGCCGAGATGGGCTCTCCCTATGCCGGGGTCATGGCGGACGCCAAGGGCCGGACCGGGCTCGACTGGGGAATCTACGGGGTGCCCGAGACCTTCGTGATCGACGGCGACGGAAAGATCGTGCTGCGGTTCGCCGGGCCGCTGACCCAGCGGTCGATCGAGGACACGCTGCGCCCGGCGCTGGCCAAAGCGGCGGGGGAATAGGCCCGCCTCTGGCTCAGCCCTTTCGGTGCCGTCGGGCCAGCCGCAGCAGGATCGCCCCCAGGATCAACGCCACCAGCCCCGCCGAGACCGCGCCCGAGAAACTGCCGGCCAGCTCTGCCATCTGCTCGAACCGGTCGGCAAAGCCATAGCCGGTGCCGACATAGACGGTGACCCAGACCATCTCTCCCAGCACGCCCGCCGTGGTGAAGGCCAGCCAGCCCATCCCGGTGGCGCCGCCGATGAAGTTGACATAGGGACCCAGCGGCGAGAACAGCCAGCGCGACAGGAACACCCCCAGCCGGCCGCGGCGCGCGGCATAGTCCTGCGCCCGCTCCAGAAGCGCCTTGGCGGACCTGTCCTTGGCCAGCCGCCAGACAGCGTCACGGGCATAGCGTCCGATCTGGAACCCGACCTGATCGCCCAGCACCGCGCCCGAAAACGCGCCCAGTATGCAGGTGGACAGCAGCAGATCACCGCCTGCGGCAAAGGCCCCCGCCGCCAGCATCAGCAACGAGGCCGGAGCCGGCAGGGCCAGGCAGGACAGGAAGGTCGCCAGAAACAGCAGGACCGGCCCCCAGCTTGGCACCAGACCGAGCAGCAGGTCGGTCATGGGTCGGTCTTCTCTGGCGCTGGCGGGGCCGGGGCCGGCTCGGGCGGCGGGGCAGGTACGAAATCCGGGCTCGGCGGCGGAGGCAGAGGCGGCATGCCCTTCAGTGCCCGGTGCATCAGCGCCGCTTCCTCGATGCTGGCCGCCAGTTCCTCGACGGTCCGGCCTTGATCGCGGGCGATCTGTTCCAGTGTCCGCCCCTTGGCCGAGCCCGGCTCGATGCCGAGCGCCGCTCCCAGCACTTCCGGCGGCAGGTGCCAGCCATGCGCCACCAGCCGCGGCGTCATCCAGCCCTCGATCGGGGGATCGGGCGGCGGCGCCCCGAACAGCGGCATCAGCAACAGCCCCCGCACCGCGAAGACGCATGTCAGTGTCAGCGCCGCCAGGAAGGCGAGGCTGAGCAGCCGGTGGCGGTGCCAGAGGATTTTCAGGGCGGTCATGGCGTCACTGTCCGGGGGCCGGGCGGCGGGGTCAAGTCACGGTCGCTAATGCGACAAGGCGCGCATGCCGCGGGTCAGGCCCTCCAGGGTCAGCGGCACCATGCGGTCGGGGTCCAGGATCTGCCGGATCATGCCGATCGAATGGGTATGTTTCCAGCTCGATTCGGGAAGCGGGTTGATCCACAGATGCCGTGGCCAGTGCCGGGCGAAGCGCCGCAGCCAGGTCTCGCCGCTTTCTTCGTTGTAATATTCGTTGGCCCCGCCCGGATAGCTGATCTCGTAGGGCGACATCGCGGCATCGCCGACAAAGATCGCGTGCCAGTCCGAGTTGTAGGTCCGCAGCACCTCCCATGTCGGTGTCCGCTGGTCCCAGCGTCGGCGATTGTCGCGCCAGAGTGCCTCGTAGGGGCAGTTGTGGAAATAGAACTGCTCGAGATGCCGGAACTCCGACTTCGCCGCCGAGAACAGTTCCGAGGCCAGTCGCACATGCGGGTCCATTGAACCGCCGACATCAAGAAACAGCAGCACTTTCGCGGCGTTGCGCCGCTCCGGCCGAACCTGGATATCCAGCCAGCCATGCTCGGCCGTGGCCCGGATCGTTCCGTCGAGGTCCAGTTCCTCGGCCGCGCCATCGCGCGCCCATCTGCGCAACCGGCGCAGCGCCACCTTGATCTGCCGCGTGCCGATCTCGATCTGGTCGTCGTAGTCGCGGAACTCGCGTCGGTCCCAGACTTTGACCGCCCGCTGATGCCGGCTCTCGGACTGGCCGATCCGCACCCCTTCCGGATTGTAGCCATAGGCCCCGAAGGGCGAGGTGCCCGCCGTGCCGATCCATTTCGAGCCGCCCTGATGCCGGCCCTTCTGCTCTTCCAGCCGTTTGCGCAGCGTCTCCATCAGCTTCTCGAACCCGCCCAGGGCCTCGATCTCGGCCTTTTCCTTGGCGGTCAGATGCCTTTCGGCCAGCTTCTCCAGCCAGTCGGCGGGCAGATCCATGGCCTCGAGCACCTTCTCGACGCTCACCGCCTCCAGCCCCTGGAACGACTCGGCAAAGGCGCGGTCGAAGCGGTCGATGTGCCGCTCGTCCTTCACCATGGTCAACCGGGCGAGGTAGTAGAAGGCCTCCACGTCATAGGTCGCCAGGCCCTGCGACATCGCTTCGAGAAAGGCCAGGAATTCCCGCAGCGACACCGGAACGGCGTGGCGGCGAAGGCTGTCGAAGAAGGGCAGGAACATCAACGACCCCCAAGGTATCACGGCCGGCCGCAGATGCGGACCGTCACAAGCGCCGCGTCAGCTCAGCGAACGGTCGATCGCGATGGTCAGGATCATGCCCAGCAGCGCAAAGGCAATGGCATAGACAGCTGCATATTGCGCGATGTCGAGCCGGTTGCCACCGCGCCGCCGCGCCTTAGAGCCGCCGATCAGCGCACCAATCACGAGAAATCCCAGAACAATCATTTCGCGGCCACCCTCAAGCCCGGCACCAGCCCGGCGATCTCTCCGGCCCGTGCACGGACCTCGCCATCCGAGCCGAATCCATAGCGGGCCCAGCCCAGGGCATCCTGACGCACTACCCGGGCTTCGTCGCGGCGGCCAGACAGTTTCAGCGCCTCGGACTTCATCAGCATCAACTGTGCCAGAAGCGCTGCATTCTCGGCCCTTGCGGCGGCGGGGATATTGGCATCGGCCAGATGCAGCACGGCGTCGGTATTGCCCGAAGACAGCGCATAGGCCGCCAGCTGCATTGCCACATGCGCGGCCTGCAACCGGGTCTGGGGCCGTGCGCGATAGATCGCCTCTGCCTGAAGGAACGAGGCAAGCGCCTGTTCCGGCTCGGCCGCGATCGACAGCCGGCCCAGGACATAGAGCGAAAAGGCCAGCCGGCAGTCATTCCAGCCTTGGGCATTGGCCAGCGATACCGCTTGCTTGGCGGCGGCGCGGCGGCGCGAAGCCGGGGTGCGTGCGCCAAGCGCGGTCTCGATGGAGGTGACCCAGAGCCGTGGCGTCTCGGAAGCCACGCCGATACCACCTTGCCCGCCACGCGGGTTCAGCCGTGCCAGCAGCGCCGGCAGACGGGCCGCGACCTCGGGCTTGGACATCCCCGAATGCAGCTCGGGCGCATAGGTGACGCGCAGCATCAGCATGTCGAATCCGGTCAGGACGGTGTGGAAATTGTCGTCGTTGAACACCGAATCCGGCAGTCGGTAGAGATCGTTCACCGGGCCGAGCGCCTGGGCCAGCTCCTCGTGCAGGCAGTCGCGAATCTCCTGCGGCGCCACATCCGAGGGGATGAAGACCGCCATCCGGGTCCGCTCGCGCAATGTCGTCCAGTCCGAGACCGGCGAGCGGCGCGAGGCCTTGTATTCGCTCCAGGAAGAGATCCGCGGGCTGACGAAACAGGCGGCCTGCGGGACCAGCCTCTGCAATTCCCCGCGCGAGACGGTGGCGATGGTGACGCTGGCCTGACCGGACTTGATCCGGTGGATGTTCAGCCCCGCCTCGTTGCGCAGCCGGGCCAGCAACCGCTCGAGGTCGGGCACCAGCGTCGGCGGGGCCTTGCCTTCGACCCGGACGGTGATCGGACCCTCGAACCGGGTCAGCACCGGCAGGGCCCGGCCGGATTCGAGCTGGAAGGTCAGGTCGAGGAAATCGCGGGCGAGTTCGCTGTTCGGCCGGGTCGGGCGACGGTCATGGCCGGCTGCGAACCGCTTCATCGGCGGCAGCGTGTCCCGCAGCGGCCCGGCGGCCCGGCTGGTCACCGCGGCGTCCGGCGTCACCGGGCTGCAGGCGGTCAGTGCCAGCCCGGCCAGAAGGGCAAGACGCGGGGCCAGGCGGCGGAACGGGGTGGGGATCGAAAGGGACAAGGCGAATCTCATGCGGGACGGGTGTACTTGATGAAGGGCGAAAGCCGACCGACCCGGTCATAGAGCCTTCGCGCGGTGGCGTTGAAATCCTGGGTCAGCCAATAGACCGATGGCCGACCGGCGGCGTCCGCGGCGGCATAGACCGCCTCGATCAGCGCCCGGCCAAGGCCGATGCCGCGCTGTTCGGGATCGGCATAGAGATCCTGCAGGTAGGTGACGCCCTCGGGCGTCCAGCAATGCTCGTGAAAGATGTAATGCACCAGTCCGGAGGGGCGGCCATCGACCTCGGCGATCAGCCCGTGCAGCGCCGGGTCGTCGCCGGTCAGCCGGGCGAAGGTTGTGTCATGGATCGAGACGGGCAGGGAGGTGTCGTAGAAGGCCAGGTAATCGGTCCACAACCGACCCCAGTCCCTGCGGTCCCGGGCCTCGATCGGCCTCAGCGTCACACTGCCGGATGCGGCAGTCTCGGTCATGTCAGCCCCCCAACTGGTCAGAACCATGGCTTATCCGTTTCGGCTCTGCTTGGCAAAACCTCCCTGCCGCGCCGGGTGCCGAAAACCGGCCCGTGGCGCCCGATGCCCCGGCAGACTGCCTGTCAGAAAGGCAACTGCGGCAGGACCGGGCGCTGCGACCGTTCCGGGACCGGCGACAACCCGTCGCACCACCGTCGATTGTCGAAATCCGCAAGACCGCCACCGCCGCCAGCGACTCAGATCGACAGCCGCGCCGCGTGGCTGCCGCGCTCGCGATAGGGGGTCGTCTCGTACTGGGCCCGGTAGCATTTCGAGAAATGCGACGGAGAGGCAAAACCGCAGGCCAGCGCCACGTTGATAACGCTCATGTCGGTCTGCATCAGAAGGTTGCGGGCCTTCTGCAGCCGCAGTTCCATGTAATAGCGCTTCGGACTGCGGTTCAGGTAGCGCCGGAACAGCCGCTCCAGCTGCCGCGTCGACATGCCGACTTCGCGCGCCAGGGTGGCCGGAGAGACCGGTTCCTCGATATGGCTTTCCATCTTCTGGATCACCGTCGAGAGCTTCGGATGCCGGACCCCGATCCGGGTCGGCACGCTCAGCCGCTGGGTGTCCTGGTCGGTGCGGATCGTCGAATAGATCAGCTGGTCGGCCACCGCGTTGGCCAGGTCCTCGCCATGGTCGTCGGCGATGATCTTCAGCATCAGGTCGATGCTGGCGGTGCCGCCCGCCGTGGTCATCCGGCCGCCGTCGACGACGAAGACCGACTTGGTCAGCCGCACCTCCTCGAAGGCCTCGGCGAAGCTGTCCTGGTTCTCCCAGTGGATCGTCGCCTTCTTGCCGTCCAGCAGCCCCGCCATCGCCAGCGTATGCGCCGCGGTGCAGAGCCCGCCGATCGCCGCCCCCTTGCGCGCCTCGCGCCGGAGCCAGGAGATCAGCCGCTTCGACGAATTCTGCGCCACGTCGATGCCGCCGCAGACCAGGATCGTGTCCTCGCGGTTGACCTCGGTCAGGTCCATGTCCAGCGCCAGGCTGATCCCGTTCGAGCAGGTCGCGGTCTCGCCACCCTCGCCGGCCAGCACCCAGGAATAGATGGTCCGGCCCGCATTGCGGTTGGCCAGCCGCAGCGACTCGATGGCGCCGGCGAAGCTGAGAAAGGTGAAATCGGGCAGCAGCACGAAAACGAACCGTCGCGTCGCGCGATTGGCGGCCCGTGCTTCGGCATTCTGGCGGCTGGCGGTCTGCACTTCTTTCTCCGATCCGCAGGGGAGCGAAACAGGAAAGCCGCGACCGCGCAAGAGGGCAGAGACGCCATGGACAGGAAAAGCGACGTCGCGTGTCGCGCGCTGCGGTTCCCGGGAATGTTGCCCGACCGCGTTTCCATGGGTTTCCCTGCCCGGCACTCCCGGCTATAAACTCGGCGTTTCAAAGCATTCCGATGGACGGAGCCGACTGATGAGCGAGTGGACAAAGACCGCATGGCGCAACCTCCCGCGGGTGCAGATGCCGGACTATCCGGATTCCGACGCCCTGGCCGCGGTCGAGGCGCAACTGTCGCATTATCCGCCGCTGGTGTTCGCCGGCGAGGCGCGGACCCTGAAACGCGAGCTGGCCAAGGTCTCGAAGGGCGAAGCCTTCCTGCTGCAGGGCGGTGACTGCGCCGAGAGCTTTGCCGAGTTCTCCGCCGACAACATCCGCGATACCTTCAAGGTCATGCTGCAGATGGCGATGGTGCTGACCTTCGGCGCCAAGGTTCCGGTGATCAAGGTCGGCCGGATGGCGGGCCAGTTCGCCAAGCCGCGCTCGGCCCCGACCGAGACGGTCGGCGGCACCGAGCTGCCGTCCTACAAGGGCGACATCATCAACGGCTTCGACTTCACCGCCGAGGCGCGAATCCCCGATCCGGCCCGGATGCTGCAGGCCTATACCCAGTCGGCGGCGACGCTGAACCTGCTGCGCGCCTTCTCCAAGGGCGGCTTTGCCGATGTCCACCGGGTCCATGCCTGGACCCTGGGCTTCACCAATGCCGACAATGCCGAGCGCTACCGCGACATGGCCAACCGGATCCAGGACACGCTGGACTTCATGGCCGCCGCCGGGCTCACCGCCGAGACCGCGCATGACCTCGCCCAGGTCGATTTCTACACCTCGCACGAGGCGCTGCTGCTGGAATACGAAGAGGCGCTCTGCCGGATCGACAGCACCACGGGCCTGCCGCTGGCCGGCACCGGCCACATGCTCTGGATCGGGGACCGGACCCGGCAGCCGGACGGCGCCCATGTGGAATTCCTCAAGGGCGTGCAGAACCCGATCGGGCTCAAATGCGGGCCGACCCTGACCTCGGGCCATCTCAAGGCGCTGATGGCGCGGCTGAACCCGAAGAACGAGCCCGGCCGGCTGACCCTGATCGCCCGCTTCGGCGCCGGTCAGGTCGGCGACAATCTGCCGCGGCTGATCAAGGCGGTGCAGGAGGAAGGCGCCAACGTGGTCTGGACCTGCGATCCGATGCACGGCAACACGATCAAGTCGTCGAGCGGCTACAAGACACGCCCCTTCGATTCGGTGCTGCGCGAGGTGCAGGAGTTCTTCGCGATCCACAAGGCCGAGGGCACGATCCCCGGCGGCGTGCATTTCGAGATGACCGGCAAGGACGTGACCGAATGCACCGGCGGGGTCCGGGCGGTCTCGGACGAGGATCTCTCGTCGCGCTACCACACCGCCTGCGACCCGCGGCTGAACGCCAGCCAGGCGCTGGAACTGGCCTTCCTGGTGGCCGAGGAACTCTCGGCCCGGCGCCAGCCCGCCAGCCTCGCCGCCGCAGGCTGAGCCCGGAAACCACGCTTCGCGGCCACCCGCCGCGAGGCGCCCCGGCCGGCGGCGGCGGTTTCATCTTCGGGTGTCAAATACTCCCGCCGGAGGCTCCTGCCGTCCGCAACCGGTCGATTGCGCCCGAACGAGGCAAGCCCGGCTAGGACTTGGCCAGCGGATGATGCCCGATCACCAGCGCCTTCAGCCGTTCGTCCAGCACATGGGTGTAGATCTCGGTCGTGGTGACGTCGGCATGGCCCAGCAGGGTCTGGATCGAGCGCAGATCGGCGCCGCGCGCCAGCAGATGGGTGGCGAAGGCGTGGCGCAGCACATGCGGTGTCACCTTGGCCGGGCTGATCCCGGCGGCGACGGCGATTTCCTTCAGCAGCCGGTGGAAACCCTGCCTTGTCAGGTGACCCTCCCGGCCGCTGCCCGGGAACAGGAAGCGCGACGGCGCGGCGCCGGTGGCCTTGCGGGCCGCCTCGTCCATGGCATCGCGCTCGTCCAGCCAGGCGGCCAGCGCGGCGCGGGCCGGGGGCGACAGCGGCACCATCCGCTCCTTGCCGCCCTTGCCGCGCACCAGCAGCATCCGCGGATCGCCGCGGGCCGCCGCGACCGGCAGTGTCACCAGTTCCGAAACCCGCATTCCGGTCGCATAGAGCAGTTCCGACAGGCAGGCATTGCGCAGCCGGTCGCGACGGCTGGCGCCCAGGCCGCGCGCCGCTTCCAGCAGCCGGTCCACCTCGTCCTCGCTGAGCGTCTTCGGCAGGCGTACCGCCCGGCCCGGACCCTTCAGCCGCACCGCCGGATTGTCGGTCCGCCAGCCTTCCTCGAAGGCAAAGCGGAACAGCTGCCGGATCGAGGACAGCCGCCGGGCCCGGGTCGATTGCGCCAGCCCCTCGGCATCGCAGGCGGCCAGATAATCCTCGACCTGGGCCTGGCTCGCCGTTTCCAGCGTGCCGCCGCGCCGCTCCAGCCAGCCGCAGAAATCCAGCAGGTCGCGGCCATAGGCCAGCCGCGTGTTCACCGAGGCCGAGTTCTCGGCCGCCTGGGCATCGAGAAAGGTCGAAATCCAGCGCTGCGCAGATCCCGGACCGCCGCTCATCCGCGCCGGTCCAGGATGAGGATCTGCAGCGCGGCGCGGCGCGCCACCGATTCAAAGCCCAGGGCCCGCAGCAATGCCAGACCGTCAGTCAATTCGTCCAGCTCGCCGGTGGCGCCCAGCGTGACCAGGTCCAGCGCCCGCAGGATCGCCTCGCCCAGCCGCTGCTCGTCCAGCAGGGTCCGCACCCGAACCGGAGCGCCGGTCGCGGCAAAGCCGTCGGCAATCGCCACGGCGATCGGATCGGGGGCATCCTCGGCCTTGGGGGCACCTTCGGCCAGGCTGATCAGGAACCGTTCCGTGGCATCGGCCGGCTCCCGCGCCTGTGCCGCGGCCTCGTATTCCGGGGTCATCAGGGCCAGGCGGAACGCCGCCGCACCGGCCGCGCCGGTCAAGCCCAGCTTGCCCAGGCGCTCGCCGTAAATCTTCGCCAAGGCCGGTTCCAGGTCGGCGGCGGCCATCGCATCCCAGGCCGCCAGCACCACGCGCGAGACCTTCTCGGGGTCGGCCTGCTCAGGACCGCCCGGGGTCTCCAGCACCCGGTCAAGCGCCTGCACCGCGGCGGCCCGGGTCCAGACCCCGCCCGAGGCGGCCGGCTTGCGTTCGGCGTAAAGCGCCATGAGCCGCACCGGGTCCAGTGCGCCGGAGCGGGTCAGCCGCTCCGCCGCCTCGATCTGGGCCTTCCAGCCGCTGGTCGAACGCAGGTCGGAATTGGCGAAGGGCCGTGGCAACGGCCCGGTAGGAAGTGCCTCGCCGATCGCTTCGTAGATCCGGAAGGTCAGCGGCGTCATCGGCCCCGGCATGGCGGGCAACTCTTCGCCCTCGTAGAGATCGGGATCGAGAAAGCGCGACAGCAGCGCATCCTCGAAATCCGAGATGAAGCCCAGGGCCCGCGCGGTGCCGAGCGTCAGCGCCGCGGTGTCCCAGTCGCCGTTGCGGGCCTGACAGAAGATCCGCGCCGGATAGGTCGGCGACAGCGACGGCGTCTGCGCCAGCTTCCGGCATTGCTCGTCCTCATTGCCGGTCAGCAGGGCCACGTCGAAGGCGCGGCGGTAGATTTCGGCGCTGTGGGTGGTGCCGACCCGGTCCAGCATCGCCGCCGCGGCATCCAGCGCGCCGAGGTCCAGAAGCTTGTCGATCCGGGCCAGGAACAGCACCCCGCGGCCATCGGCATCGAAGGGGGGATCAAGCTCGGCCAGCAGGATCTGCATCAGCAGGTCCTGCAGCGCCGGCACCATGTCGGCCCGTTCCGAGCGGATCAGCCGCCCCAGGTCGGCGGCCGCCGTCGGCCCCCAGAGCCCGCGCGGCAGGCCGGTGACCGAGACCGGCAACAGCCCCGAGGCATCCGGCGACACCTGGCCCAGCGGCGTCACCGTCACCTCCTCGGTGCCGGCCGAAGTCGCCACTTCGGGTTCATCCGGCAACAGGCCCGGCGGGGTGATCGGGATCGCGGCCACCGGAAAGGGCTGCCGGACCGAATCCGACAGCCAGTCGATGGCCGACATCGGCCCGTCCTGCGCCCGCACGGCGCCCGACCCGAGCAGCGCGGCGGCGATCAGCGCCAACCCGCTCCCGGCAGGCCGAGGCGCCTTGTCGCCTCCTGCTCCCATCCTCAACCGCCGCACCCGCTACTCCCAGTCCTGCACATCAACTCTTCGTCTCTGCTGTCCGTCGTCGCTTGGTCCCGGCGATCCGGAACTCAGCCCGGGACCAGCACCACCGGCACTTCCACCGGCTGCCGCTCGGGCGCCATGTCTCCCAGGAATGCATAGCCTGTCAGCGCCGCAACCCCCAAGACCGAAACCAGGAATAACAGCTTGATGATCCGAAACATGCCTGCCTGCCGCCGTTTTCTGCTTGTTAGTTCATGTCGATGAAGTGCCGGTTCAGCGGGCGACGCAGTGCCGGTGTCTCTGCCCGTTCTCCTGTCGCGACCACGCTCCGGTCCCCAATCTCGGATTCTATATAGCATTTCCGGCAAGATCACGCCATTCAGGCGCGGTACGGAAATTTGCGCGGGTGAGTGCCGGTTGCGCTATCAGTTGAAACGAACCGTCGTGCTTGTGGGCATGATGGGAGCGGGAAAAACCGCCGTAGGAACCGCCCTGGCGCGGACTCTTGCGGTGCCGTTCCTGGACAGCGATGCCGAGATCGTGAAGGCCGCCAACATGACGATCGCCGAGATTTTCGAGCGTGACGGCGAAGCCTTCTTCCGCCGCAAGGAGTCGCAGGTGATCTCGCGGCTGCTGGCCTCGTCGCGCAAGGGCATCCTCTCCACCGGTGGCGGCGCCTATCTGCGGCCCGAGAACCGGGCGGCCATCGCGGCCCGCGGCGTGGCTGTCTGGCTGCGGGCCCCGATCGAGTTGCTGTGGCAGCGCGTCCGGCACAAGGACAGCCGGCCACTGCTGCGCACCGCCGACCCGCGCGCCACCCTGGTCGAGATGGCGGCGGCGCGCGAACCGGCCTATGCCAAGGCCGAACTGGTGGTCGATGCCGATGCCGGCTACTCCATCGACGACATGGCCGAGCGGGTGATCGAAGCCCTGCTGACCCGGCCCGATGTCCTGACAAGGCGAAAGACATGACCGAGACCGTGAGAGTTGAACTGGGCGAACGTGCCTATGACGTGCTGGTGGGGCAGGGGCTGCTGGCCGATGCCGCCCGGCACCTTTCTCCCCTGCTGGCACGGCCCCGGGTCGCGGTGCTGACCGATCGGACCGTCGCCGGGCTGCACCTCGGAACCCTGACCCGGGCGCTGGAGTCGGCGGGGATCGAGGTCACGTCCCATGCGCTGGCGCCGGGCGAGGCGACGAAGGGCTGGGCCGGGCTGACCGAGGCGGTGGAATTCCTTCTGGACTCCAAGGTCGAGCGCCGCGACCTGGTGGTGGCGCTTGGCGGCGGGGTGATCGGGGACCTGGCCGGCTTTGCCGCAGCGGTGCTGCGTCGCGGCGTGCGTTTCGCGCAAATCCCGACGACGCTGCTGGCGCAGGTTGACAGTTCGGTCGGCGGCAAGACCGGGATCAACACCCGGCACGGCAAGAACCTGGTCGGCGCCTTTCATCAGCCCAGCCTGGTGTTGGCCGATATCGAGGTTCTGGGCACCCTGAAGCCGCGTGACTTCCTGGCCGGCTACGGCGAGGTGGCGAAATACGGTCTGCTGGGCGATGCCGGTTTCTTCGAGTGGCTGGAGCGGAACGGCCCGGCGCTGGCCGCCGGAGACGCTGCGCTGCGGGCCGAGGCGGTGCGCCGCTCGGTCGCGATGAAGGCGGCGATCGTGGCACGGGATGAAACCGAAGAGGGCGAGCGGGCACTGCTGAACCTGGGCCATACCTTCGGCCATGCGCTGGAGGCCGCGACCGGCTATTCCGACCGGCTGCTGCATGGCGAAGGTGTTGCGGTGGGCTGCGCGCTGGCCTTCGACCTCTCGGCCCGGCTTGGCCTCTGCGCCCAGGAGACCCCCAGCCGGGTCCGCGCCCATCTGGCCGCGATGGGCATGGCCGCGAACCTGCGCGACATTCCCGGAGAGCTGCCCGACGCCGACGGGCTTCTGGCCCTGATGGCACAGGACAAGAAGGTCCGCGACGGCCGGCTGCGGTTCATCCTGGCCCGCGACATCGGTGACAGCTTCGTCGCGGAAGATGTTGATATGGCGGCAGTTCGTGACTTGCTGGACGAGGCGCTGAAGGGCTGATCCGGGGGGGTCAGTTGTCCGGTTCGATCAACCCCAGCCCGCGCAGATAGACACCGATCCCGGTTTCCAGCAGGTCCTCGGGCGGGAAAGGCGAGCGCGTGCCCGGTGCGCCGCGGGCGAACAGCTCGACCACGCCATGACTCAGCGCCCAGATATGTGCCGCGAACATCGCCGGGGGCGGGCGCTTTTCCGGCGGGATATGCGTGGACAGTTCCCGGGCGGCCTTTTCCATCACCCCGTGCGCCCGGCCCGCGACCATCGCCAGATCCGGGTCGCGGTTCACCGCCACGCCGCTTTCGAACATCGCGACGTAATGGCCCGGAAACTTGCGCGCGAAGGCCAGATAGGCCCGCCCCGTCGCTTCGAAGGCGTGCAGCGCCGAAGGCTGTCCCTTGGCGAAGGCATGTTCCAGCAGGTCGGCGAATATCTCGTAGCCCTGCCGCGCCGCTTCCGCGATCAGATCTTCGCGACCCTGGAAATGCCGATATACCGCCGCCGGCGTCACCCCCGCCGCCCGGGCCGCCTCGGACAGGGTGAAGCCCATCGGCCCGCGTTCCTCGATCAGCTTCAGTGCGGCGTCGACCAGTGCCTGGCGCAGATTTCCGTGATGATACCCGGCCTTAGGCATCCCAGAGTTCCGGCCCCCCGACGATCTTGGGATCCGGGATCGACGCCACATGCGGGTCCTTGCCGGCATAGTCGATCTGGCTCAGCACCGTCTGGATGCAGCCGATCCGCGAACGGTACTTGTCGTCGGCCCGCACCACCGTCCAGGGCGCGGCGTCGGTATGGCTGCGCTGCAGGGTCTCGCCGATCGCCGATGAGTATTCGTCCCAGAGCGACAGCCCCTGCACGTCGATCGTGCTGAGCTTCCACTGCTTGCGCGGGTCGTTCTCGCGCGCCAGGAAGCGGCGCAGCTGCTCGGCCCGGCCGACATTGAGCCAGAGCTTGAAGACCCGGATGCCCTCATCGACCAGAAGCGCCTCGAAATTCGGGAGCTGCCGGAAGAAGGCCTCGCGCTGTTCCGGGGTGCAGAAGCCGAACACATGTTCGACCACGCCGCGATTGTACCACGAGCGGTCGTACATCACGATCTCGCCGGCCGTTGGCAGATGCTCGACATAGCGCTGGAAATACCATTGCCCGCGTTCGGTCTCGGTCGGGGTGGTCAGCGCCACGACTCGCGCCTGGCGAGGATTAAGATTGCTCCGGAAGGCATTGATTGCACCGCCTTTTCCGGCCGCATCCCTGCCTTCGAAAATGACCACCACCCGCTTTCCGGTGGCCTTCACATCGCCCTGAAATTTCGCAAGTTCAAGCTGTAACTTCTTGTATTCCTTCTGGTATTCCTTTTTCTTCATCCAGCGGTCATAGGGGTAGTTCTCGCGCAGGATGTCCCTGTCATCACCGTTCTTGATCGCCTCGCGCACCGCGTCTGGCGCCTCCTCGGCATAGAATTTGCTGATCGCGCCATCGAAGGGCAGGGGCATTGGGTCTCTCCCGCAGGTTTTCCCTATATATATGGGCCTTGGCGCCGGCTAACGCAATCCGGCGTGGTGGGCGGCGGCATGCACCGGCCACCCGTTGACGGCGGCGAACCGGCCCGGCGGCGGATCGCGCTTCGACGTCGTCGCCTTGCGCGAAGGGGCATGCCCGGCCAAGGCCCGACAGAGGACGGAGGCTAGAGCGTGCCGATCTCGTTCATGTCATAGGGCGTGGACTGGTAGATCTCGTTGATCCAGTTGCCGTAGAGCAGATGCGCATGGCTGCGCCAGCGGTTGCTCGGCGGCTTCGTGGGATCGTCGTCGGGATAGTAGTTCGTCGGCACGTTGATCGGCGTGCCGCTGGCCACGTCGCGATCGTATTCCTCCTTCAGGGTGCCCGAATCGTATTCCAGATGGTTGACGATATAGAGCGCCCGGTGATCCGGGTCGTCGATCAGCCCGGGGCCCGAGATCTCGGAGGTCAGAAGGGTCTGCAGCCCGGCGCGGTCGATGTCTTCCTGGCGCAACTCGGTCCAGCGGCTGACCGGCATCACGAAATCATCCGCGAATCCTCGCAGATAGGGAGAGGCCGGGGCCAGGTTGCGATGCCGGAAACAGCCGAATTTCTTCGCCGTCAGCATGTGCTTGGGAATCCGGTGGAAATGCCAGGCCATCGCCATCCCGCCCCAGCAGACGCCAAAGGTCGAATGCACGTTGGTCTGGGTCCAGTCCATGACCTCGCGGAGCTCGTCCCAATAGGTCACCTCCTCGAAGGGCAGATGCTCGATCGGGGCGCCGGTGATGATCAGCCCGTCGAACTTCTCGCCCTTCACCGCCTGGAACGGCCGGTAGAACTCGGCCATATGCTCGGCGGCGGTGGTCTTGGTCTGATGCTCGGACATCCGGATCAGCTGGAAATCGATCTGCAGCGGCGTGGCGCCGATCAGCCGGGCAAACTGGCTTTCGGTCTGGATCTTCTTCGGCATCAGGTTCAGCAGACCGATCCGCAGCGGACGGATGTCCTGCCGCGCGGCGCGGATGTCGGACATGACCGAGACGCCTTCGCGGGTCAGAACCTCATAGGCGGGCAGGGTTTCGGGCAGGGTGATGGGCATGGGATGGGTCCGGAAGTCGGGGAAGGCGAAGATAGGATGTGCGGGCAGGGGGCTCAACCCCGCATTCGGGCGTCCAGCGCATCGGCGATCATCGCCTCGAAATCCGCCGGATCCCGGACCGAGGCGGTGGCCTCGGCGCTGACCTTGAGCCCCCAGCGGCGGGCCATCTCGGCATAGCGCGGCCGGCGCCGCTTCAGCGCCTTGGCGAAGGTTGCGCGGGTGAAGTCATCTGGATCAACTTCATCTTCTAACACATTGTTTTCACGCATATAGTCCTGCCATGACTCGGTCAGGAACCCGGGTGAGTAATACATCGGCTTGGGCTGTTTCCGGGCCCGGCGGATCAGCTCTTCGGTGTGTTCCTCGGTGCCTTCGATCCAGACCAGCAACAGATGCTGCGACAGAAGCTCCAGCACCGGATCGGCATCGTCCCAGGGGTCCACGACCTCGCAGATCGAACCGGAACTGTCGCAGATGAAGCTGTCGTAGCCATAGAGCGTGCGGGCCCGGTCGATGAAGCGCACCGTGTCGCGCAGCGAGGCGATCTCGGCCTCGGCATGCAGGGCCTGGCGGCGCATGTATTCGGCAAAGGGCAGGCCGCCCTTGGCCGGATCGCCGGGCTTGCCCAGGTAGGTCGAGAGCGGTGCCAGGTTGTCGAAGGTGATGTTCGACGAGATGTAGACGGAATCGGTCCGCAACAGATTGGCCAGAAACGGATTCTTCATCGCCTCGGCCTTGAAGTTGTCGGCGATGTGCTCGCCCATGTAGCGGGTCCCGATGCGGTAGTCGATCGAGTAGTGGAACCAGTCGCCGGCCTCGCGCAGGATCGATGACAGCCGGGTCTTGCCAAGCCCCGACATGCCGAACAGAAGCACATGCTTCTGCCTGGAGTTGCGCCAGTCGTCTGCGGTTTGGTGGATCATCCTCGGCCTCCGGTCCCGGCGCTGTTTAGCGACATTTCGCCGTTCCGGCGAGAGGGAATTGACCGGGGCACGGGCCGGGTAGCAGAATGGCAAAAGAAACGGTGCAGCCGGGCAGCCGCACCGCTCTTTGCCCGGCGCAGGGCCTTGATTGGGGATGAGGACCCCCGCGCCGTTGTTGGCGTTGGCATCGGCGGCGACCTATACGCAACCGATGCCAACAGTCCGGTTTCCCGGGTAGGGCCGAGGGGGATTCTGCAAATACCAGGCCCCCTCGACCCAATGTCCCTAGGCAAGAATGCCACCACTCACGGAACACGATCAGGATGCGATATGGGGGTCATTTCCGGAAGTCAGGGATTCCATACCGCCCGATCAATTTCGCCGCGAAGCGGCCCTAGGGGTCGGGTTTTTCCAGCCCGGTTTCCGGATCGATCACGAAGATCTGGTTCAGGAACGAGGCCTTGGCAACGGCATGGGCAGTGGTTTCCACCGACAGGGCGTCGCGCGCCAGTCTCAGGTGTTTCTCGACCATGGCGGTCGAAATTTCCATAAGCATTGCAATGTCTTGCGTGGTCTTTCCGTCGGCCACCCATTCCAGCGCCTCGCGCTGCCGCTCGGTCAGCGGGCGGCGCTGGACCGGGTAGGGAAGCTGGGTCAGCTTCAGGTGCATCAGATTGGCAACCGCCAGAACCTGGTCCCCGTGCCGGTCCCAGATCGCATCGACCTGATCCTGGTCGAGACCGGCCCGCGCCGTCAGGCCCATGGCGCCCTTCGAACGCGCCGAGGTGGGCGCGAAACCGATGGAATATCCGGCCCGAACGCCGAGTTTCCAGTTCTCGTCCATGGCGCGGAGTTCGGACTCGGTGAGATTGCCGGCCGCGCGCTGTTCATGCGCCCAACGCCAGGAACAGGCGCCGACATTCTCGCTGACCCACCGGAACATCGGGGTCCGGGAAAAGAAGCCGCTCTCGAAATAGGCTTTGACATGCGCTGCGTCGTGATTGGTCAGGAACAGCGCGTCGGCCGGGTCGCCGATGGCATTGGCATGTCGGAACCGGGTGAAGCCGTAATTGATCTGGTCAAAGCCGAACTGTCGCAGCGCATCGACGCCCAGGGCCCAGGCGTCCTCGATCTTCGTGCAGTTGGCGATCTTGGTCACCGTCTCGATCGCCGCCTGCGGCGTCGCGGTGACAACTCCCTCGGGATAGTTCGACACGACAGCCGAACTGTCGGAGGACTCCGGTTTGGCGTTCACTGGCACTTTCAATTCCCTCATCCTGCAAGACTGTTTAAACCCGGCCGGGGCCACTTGTCGATGACCATGCGTCAAGCAGAATGGCGGTTTGCGGTACTTCAAAGGTTACATAATCATCATTATGCGTTTTGCCTTGCAGCCCGGTACCATCACGCCCAAGGCGCAAACTCTGTATCGAAACAGAACCTTGCACAGAGGATCATGACCGGGACGCCACGTCCCCGTCCGTCACCACATCCCTGAGCTGGGTGTCGATCCTGCGGATGTGGCTGTCGAGCCATTGGTCGATCCTGTCGGTGAGTTCCAGGGCGCGCTGGCGGTCGAAGCCCTGGCTGCGAAAGAGCGCCTCCTCTTCGGCGATCATCCGGGTGAAGGCGCCATGCTCTTTCCGGTTCCGGCCCGCCACCGGACAGAGATGCGCCAGCATGCATTTCTCCTCGATCCCGAAATGCACCTCGGCATAGGTCTTGAGGAAGTCGAGCGACAGGTCGTAAGTCTTTTCGCCGGCGTCATTTTCCAGCACATCGCGCAGCTCCTCGGAGAACGCGAACAAGGCGCGATGCTGGTCGTCAACCACCGGCACGCCGGTGGCATGTTCCTCGGTCCATTTCATCGCGTCCCCCCGGGGCGTCGATCGGTTCCACAGAACTCGCGTTGCCCGGAAGAGTGTCAAGACCGGCGGGGAAGATCAACAACCGTCCCGGGGCCGGAGCGATAGGCGACCGCCCTGCCCCGTGTCGTTGCAGTTTGTATTCCTATTTATGACATAATATCAGATATATACGGGGCATTCTTAACCCAGTGCGTAGCCGACTCCGCGCACCGTCCGCAGCGGGTCCTCGCCACCCTTGGCACAGAGCGCCTTGCGCAGCCGGCCGACATGAACGTCGACGGTACGGGTATCGACATAGATGTCGCGGCCCCAGACCCGGTCGAGCAGCTGATCCCGGCCCCAGACCCGGCCCGGACGCTCCATGAAGGTGGCCAGCAACCGGAATTCGGTCGGGCCCAGCTTCAGAACGGCCCCTTCACGGGTGACCCGGTGGGTCTCGCTGTCCAGGACGATGTCGGCCCATTCCAGCCGCTCGCCCACGGTGGCGGGGCGCGAACGGCGCAGCTGGCCCTTTACCCGGGCCATCAGCTCGACCAAGCTGTAGGGCTTCACCACATAGTCGTCGGCTCCGGTCTCCAGCCCCCGCACCCGGTCCACCTCTTCGGCGCGGGCCGAGATCATGATCACCGGTACCGCCCGGGTTTCCGAGCGCAGCTTCAGCCGCCGGCAAATCTCGATTCCCGAGACGCCGGGCAGCATCCAGTCGAGCAGGATCAGATCGGGCGGCGATTCCTCGACCAGCATCAGCGCCTCGTCTCCGGTCAGCGCCCGATCCACGTCGAAGCCTTCGGCTTCCAGGTTATAGGCCAGAACCTCGGCCTGCGCCGGTTCGTCCTCGACCACCAGCACACGGGGTTTTGCCAGTGCCATCAGTCACCCTGCCCCTCTGCCGCGCCATAGATGGCATTGTCCTTCGGCCTGGGATCGCCGGGCCGCTCTCCGGTGACAAGATAGATCACCTCTTCCGCGATCGAGGTCACATGGTCGCCCATCCGCTCGATGTTCTTGGCGATGAAATGCAGATGCATGCAGGCGGTGATGTTGCGCGGGTCTTCCATCATGTGGGTCAGCAACTCGCGGAACAGGGCGTTGTAGATCTGGTCCACCTCGAGATCGTGGTCGCGGACCTTGGTGGCCAGCGCCACGTCGCGCCGCATGTAGCTGTCGAGCGCGTCCTTCAGCATCAGCTCGACCTCGCGGGCCATCCGCCGCAGCGACTTGGCCGAGGCACCGACCGGCTGCATCTCGACCAGAACCGAGGTCCGCTTGCCGAGGTTCTTGGCGTAGTCCCCGACCCGTTCCAGATTGGCCGAGATCTTCATCACCGTCAGCACGGTACGCAGGTCCGAGGACATCGGCTGGCGCAGGGCGATCACCCGGGCCGCCTCTTCGTTGATCTGTTCCTCCAGGTCGTCGATCTTGGCGTCGTCGGCGCGGACCTTGGCGGCCATGTCCTCGTCGCGGTTGGCGAGCGCCTCGGAGGAATTGGTGATCGCCTCCTCGACCAGGCCGCCCATCTTCATGATCATCGCCTGGATGGCTTCCAGGTCGCGGTCGAAGGCCGATGCGATATGCTGCTCGTTCATGGTCACTCTCCCTAGCCGATCCGGCCGGTGATGTAGCTTTCGGTACGTGGGTCTTGCGGATTGGTGAAGATCTCCCCGGTCTCGCCGAATTCGACAAGGCTGCCGAGGTGGAAGAAGGCGGTCTTCTGGCTGACCCTCGCGGCCTGCTGCATTGAATGGGTGACGATCACCACCGAGTAGTCGCGGCGCAGCTCGTCGATCAGTTCCTCGACCTGGGCCGTGGCGATCGGGTCGAGCGCCGAGCAGGGTTCGTCCATCAGCAGAACCTCGGGTTCGGTGGCCACCGCCCGGGCGATGCAGAGACGCTGCTGCTGGCCGCCGGAAAGGCCGGTGCCGGGCTGGTCGAGCCGGTCCTTGGCCTCGGACCAGAGCGCGGCGCGGCGCAGGGATTTCTCGACGATGTCATCCAGCTCCGCCTTGCTGCGGGCCAGACCGTGAATGCGCGGCCCGTAGGCGACATTGTCGTAGATCGACTTGGGGAACGGGTTCGGCTTCTGGAACACCATGCCGACCCGGGCGCGCAGCTGCACCGGATCGACGCGCTTGTCGTAGATATCCTCGCCGTCGAGCAGGATCGTGCCCTCGACCCGGCAGATCGGGATCGTGTCGTTCATCCGGTTCAGGCAGCGCAGGAAGGTCGATTTCCCGCAGCCCGAGGGGCCGATGAAGGCGGTGACGGTCTTGTCGAGAATATCGACATCCACATCCCTGATCGCGTGGGTTTCACCGTAGTAGACCTGCACATTGCGGGCCGAGATCTTGGTTTCGGTCATGTCCATGTCCACGGTTCTTTCTTCGATCCGGTTGTCTTTCATCATGCGTCCTTCCTACCAGCGCCGCTCGAACCGCCGCCGCAGGACGATCGCGACGATGTTCATGGTCAGCAGGAATGCCAGCAGCACGATGATCGCCCCCGAGGCGCGCTCGACAAAGGCCGGGTCGGCCCTCTGGGTCCAGTTGTAGACCTGCACCGGCAGCGCCGCCGCGGGGTCCATGAATCCTTCGGGCGGTGCCGAGGGAAAATCGCGCACGAAGGCCACCATGCCGATCAGCAGCAGCGGTGCGGTTTCGCCCAGGGCCTGCGCCAGGCCGATGATGGTGCCGGTCAGGATGCCGGGCATCGCCAGCGGCAGGACGTGGTGAAACACCGTCTGCATCTTCGAGGCGCCGACACCGAGGGCCGCCGAGCGGATCGAGGGCGGCACCGACTTCAAGCTGGCGCGGGTGGCGATGATGATCGTCGGCAGGGTCATCAGGGTCAGCACCAGCGCCCCGACGACCGGCGCCGATTGCGGCAGCCCCATGAAGTTGATGAACAGGGCCAGACCAAGGATGCCGAAGACGATCGAAGGCACCGCCGCCAGATTGGCGATATTCACCTCGATCAGGTCGGTCCAGCGGTTCTGCGGCGCGAATTCCTCGAGATAGATCGAAGCGGCGACGCCGATCGGCAGGGCCAGCACCAGGACCAGGATCATCATGTAGGCCGAGCCGAGGATGGCAATGCCGAGGCCGGCCGCCTCGGGCCGCAGTTCGGACGCATCCGGACCGAAGAGGAAGCCCCAGTTGAACCCGACCGACATCAGCCCCTTGGCGCGCATCCGGTCGGCCAGTTCCAGCTGGGCCGGGGTGACGTTGGAATCCCGCTCGGCGCTCTCCATCGAGACCCGGCCCTTGAAATAGCCGTCCACCCGGCCTGTGGCATAGGTCTTGAAGCGGATCGTCTGGCCGATCAGCGAAGGATCGGCCAGCACCATGTTGCGCAGCTGGGCCGGAGCCTCCTTGGACAGAAGCCCGGCGATCTCCTTTTCGGACATGCCCTCGGTCGGGATGCCCCGCGACTCCAGGTCGGCAATCAGCGCCGTCTTCAGGAGCTTGCCGTAGCCGATGGTCGACACCCTCTTCATCGCATCGACATCGCCGGTACCGCTCGGGTCGAGGGTGTCGGCGGCCAGGGTTATGTCCATGATGACGAAGGTCTGGCGAAAGGCGCCCAGACCGTTCGACAGGACCGAGGTGACCAGCAGCACCAACGCCAGAACTGCGACGCCGATGGCGGCAATGCCGTAGCTGCGGAACCGTGCCTCGGCGCGGTTGCGGCGGCGGGTTCCGGCATCGACTTCCAACAACGATTTCGACGCGCGATGCCCGGTCTGCGGGCCGGTGGTCTGGGGCATGCTCATTCGTACTGCTCCCGGTATTTGCGCACCACATACAGTGCGATGACATTCAGCCCCAGAGTCACCACGAAGAGCGAGAGGCCCAGGGCAAAGGCGACCAGGGTCTCGGGAGAAGCGAATTCGGTATCGCCGGTCAGCTGGCTGACGATCTTGACGGTGATCGTGGTCATCGCTTCGAACGGGTTGAGCGACAGCTTGGCCGCCGCCCCTGCCCCCATGACGACGATCATCGTCTCGCCGATCGCCCGGCTGGCGGCCAGCAGGATGGCGCCGACGATGCCCGGAAGGGCGGCGGGCAGGATCACCTGACGGATGGTCTCGGACTGGGTCGCACCCAGCCCGTAGGAGCCGTCGCGCACCGCCTGCGGCACCGCGTTGATCACGTCATCCGACAGCGAGGAGACGAAGGGGATCAGCATGATCCCCATCACCAGCCCGGCGGTCATCACCGACGAGGACGAGGCGCCCAGGCCGAGCGGCTGGGCGAAGTAGTCGCGAAGCAGCGGGCCGATGGTGATCAGGGCGAAGAGACCATAGACGATGGTCGGGATGCCGGCCAGGATCTCGATCAGCGGCTTGGCGACCGCGCGCACCGGCTTCGAGGCATATTCGGCCAGGTAGATCGCCGCCATCAGCCCGACCGGCACGGCGAAGACCAGCGCCACGAAGGAGACATAGAGCGTCCCCCAGAGCAACGGGAAGATGCCGAGATCCGAACCGCCCCGGAACTGCGGGTTCCAGGTCAGGTTGAAGAAGAATTCCCGGGCCGGGTAGAGCCGGAAGAAATGCAGCGATTCGAAGAGCAGCGACAGGACGATGCCGACCGTGGTCAGCACCGCCACGAAGGATGACAGGATCAGCAGCGCCTTGACCGAGGTTTCGGCGACATTGCGGGCCCGATACTCCGGCGCGATCCGCAGATAGCCGAAGACCGCCCCGGTCAGCGCCAGGCCGATCACTGCCAGAGTCATCAGCGTTCGGCCCGTGGCGGCACTATCGCGGTAGACCTTGGCGGCCTCGAAGACGGCGGATCGCACATCGGAGCCCAGGGCTATTCCGACATTTCCGAGCTTGGCGCGAATGTCGCTGTCCCCGGCGTCCAGCGCCTGCAATGCGTCTTCGGAAAGGTTTTCGGCGGCCATCATCTGGTCGAGCCCGTCGGCGATCCGGCGCACATCGCTCATCACCAGATCGCGGCTGCTGCCCTCGGCGATATCGGCCTCGGTGATCAGCCTGGCGACATGGCGATCCACCAGCGGCGGTTGCAGGAGCATCCAGCCCAGCATGACCAGCAGCGCGGGCACCGCAGCGAAGATCAACACCGACTGGCCGTAGAAGCCGGGCAGCGAATGAAGCTTGCGGATGTCACCACCCACCATCCGCAGTGACCGGCGGCGGCCCAGCACATAGCCCGAAAGGGCGATGGCCAGAACGATCAACAGGATAAGTCCGACGGTCATAGGAGTTTCCAACTGTTCCGAACCATCTCGGGGGGCGGGCGGCGCAAGAAACGCCACCCGCGCGAGGCATCAGCCGCTCAGTTCAGCGGACCCATTGGGGTGCCGGCGGCAACCATGGCCTGGGTGGCGGCCAGTTCCGGGTCGGAGACCAGGCCATAGTCGGCCAGCGGGCCGTCCGGGCCGGCCATGTCATCCGAGACAAAGAAGTCGATATACTCCTGCAGGCCCGGGATCACGCCGAGGTGGGCGGTCTTGACGTAGAAGTAGAGCGGCCGCGAGACCGGGTATTCGCCGGACGCGATCGACTCGGTCGAGGGAACGACGCCGTTCATCGTGGCGACGCGCAGCTTGTCGGTGTTGTTTTCATAGAACGACAGGCCGAAGACGCCGATGGCGTTCTTGTTGGCGTCGAGACGCGAGAGGGTCTCGGTGTAGTCGCCGTCGATATCGACCGACGCGCCGTCGGTGCGCAGCTTCATGCATTCGCTCTCTTCCATCGAGGCCGCCATGAAGGCTTCGAGAGCGCCGCTTTCCTCGCAGCCGGCTTCGATCACCTTGACGTCGAAGACTTCGCGGGTGCCGTGCTTGGTGCCCGGGACGAAAGCCAGGATGTCCTGCGCCGGAAGCTCCGGGTTCACGTCGGCCCAGGTCTTGTTCGGGTTGTCGACCAGCTTGCCGTCGACCACCACCTTGGCGGCGATGGCATTGTACCAGTCGGCCGGAGTGAAGGCGAATTCGGGACCGTTGACATCCGAGGCAAAGACGATGCCGTCATAGCCGATGCGAACTTCCATGATTTCGGACACGCCGTTGGAGGCGCAGTTGTCGATGTCCGATTGCTTGATCCGGCTCGACGAGTTGGCGATGTCGATGGTGTTCTCGCCCACGCCTTCGCAGAGCTTCTTGCGCCCGGCGCCCGAGCCGCCGCCCTCGACCACGGGGGTCGGGAAGTCGAAGTTTTCGCCGAAGGCCTCGGCAACGATGGTCGCGTAGGGCAGCACGGTCGACGACCCGGCGATGGCGATGTTGTCACGGGCCTGGGCCGTGCCGGCGGCGAGGATGGCAAGTGCCGAGACGGCGAGAATGCGCTTGGACATGGTGTCTCCTTTTCCTGTCCGTCAGGGGCCGACAGCTGGCCCCCTTGGGACGGCGTGTAGGACTCTTGCGCCAAGCTTTTGTGACGCGCGCGTAACAGTTTCATGACAGCGCCGGAAATTGCGCCAAGAAGGGTTCGGTGCCGGGTCAGGCCGCGGTGGCATCGGGGTCCGCCGCCGGAAGCAGAATCGAGAACCGGCTGCCCTCGCCGGGTTTCGAGTCGATCGCCAGCCTTCCTCGATGCCGGTTGACGATATGCTTGACGATCGCCAGCCCCAGCCCGGTGCCGCCGGCCGAACGCGAGCGATGCGCATCGACCCGATAGAAGCGCTCGGTCAGGCGCGGCAGATGGATCGGGTCGATCCCCTCGCCCTGGTCCTCGACCTCGATTCGCGCCGCGGGCCGACCCAGGGCATCGTCCTGCACCGGCAGGCAGAGCCGGACCGTCACCTTGCCGCGCGGGCGACCGTATTTCAGCGCGTTCTCTATCAGGTTGGCCATCACCTGCTGCAACTGGTCAGGATCGCCCGGAACCGGCAGCGGCTCTCCCGGCTCGATGATCTCGATTTCAGAGCCGGCCTGTTCGATCACAGCCTTCAGGGTCGCCAGGGTGCGGCGCAACAGGGGCGCGAGATCGACCGTCTGGCGCGGCCGCATCCTCTCTTCGTCCTCGACCCGGCTCAACGACAGCAGGTCCGAGACCAGCCGGTTCATCCGCTTCGCCTCGCGTTCCATGATGCCGAGGAACCGCTCACGCGCCTGCGGATCGTCGCGGGCGGTGGAGCGCAGCGTCTCGATGAAACCCAGCACCGCGGTCAACGGAGTCTTCAGCTCATGGCTGACATTGGCGACGAAATCGCGGCGCATCTGGCCGGCCGCCTCGACCGGGGTGGCATCCTCGAAGACCAGCAGCGCGGCATTGGGGGGCCCCTCGCCTGCGGGCGTCACCGTCACCCGGAAGACCTGATCGCTCTGGCCGCGGCGCACCCGGTAGCGCACTTCGGCGCCCTCCCCGCGCGACAGGACCCGGTCCACCGAATCGAGCAGATCGGGCTGGCGCAGCACCGCGACATGGTGGCGGCCGGTCAGGTCGATGCCGAACAGCGCGTCGGCCCCGGCGTTGGCCACCGCGACCCGGCCCGCGGTATCGACCAGCACTGCGGGCAGTGGCAGCGCCTTGATCACAGCGTCCGTATCTACCGTCATCGGTGTCTCTCCAGCTTGCACCGCAGCGGTGCCGCCGGGCTCGATGCCTGTTACCAGACAGCCCCCCCTGTCACGCAACCCCTGAGTTCTTATTGAGCCTTTTCGGTAACTTATGGCTTGCAATTCATCCGAATCGGGCCAACATATCAACGAATATGCAGCGGAGAGCAGGCCGCGCGACAGTGGAAGACAATTCATGACACAGGGCACGATCATCGGACTGGACGCATCGGCCAAGGACCGTCCCGCTGCCATGCGCCGGGTCGTGCTGGTGATTTGCGAGGCCGATGAGAACGAGGATGGCGGCACCGTGGGGCAGATCGGCCCGGGTTTCGTTCATGCCGGATTCCAGCAGCTCGGGGCCGAACTGCTCGATTCCGTGAAGCCCGACATGATCCTCTCGCCGCTGATCTGTCGCAGCTTCGATTGCGTGGACGTGGCGCAGATCCTGGCCGGGCTCGGCTATCGCGGCACCTACCGGGCGGTGACCCGGTCGCTTCCGGCGCCGGGGGTGATCCGGCGCGAGGTGGCGAAGCTCTGCCCGGGGCTGAGCTTCGACCTGACCTTCATCGACGTCTGAGCCACCGTCACGGCGGTCTGTCAGCTTCCCGTCGCGGCGCGGATCGCGCGGGTCAGGTCGTCGGCCAGCAGTTCGGCATCCTCGACCCCGACCGAGAGGCGGAAGAAGCCTTCGGAAATGCCCTGCGCCGCCCGGGCCTCGGGGCTGAGCCCGCGATGCGAGGAGCTTGCCGGATGCGACAGCGTGGTGCCGATGTCGCCCAGCGTCGGGGCAAAGGCGATCTCGGGCGCGGCCCGGACCAGCGCATTGGCGGCGTCGCGGCCGCCGGCGATCTCGAAGGACAACATGTTGCCGCCCCGTTCGCCCAGCAATCCGGCGGCGCGGTTATGGTCGGGGTGGTCGGGACGCAGAGGGTAGATCACCCGGGCGACGCCCGGCTCGGCCGCCAGCACATCGGCTAGATGCGCCGCAGTCTGCGCCGCCCGGTCGTAGCGCAGTTCGAAGGTGAAGAGCCCGCGCTCGGCCAGCCAGCAATCATAGGGCGAGGCGGTCATGCCGGTGGTCACGGCAAAGACCCGGATCGCCGCCTGAAGCTCTGGATCCCTGGCCGCCACCCAGCCCAGGGTCACGTCGGAATGCCCGGCCAGCAGCTTGGTCACCGAATGAATCACCACGTCGGCGCCGTGATCCACCGCCCGCAGCGCCCGTGGCGTGGTGAAGGTGTTGTCGATCATCAGGATCAGCCCATGCGCCTTGCAGAGCGCCGCGATGCCCTCAAGGTCCGCCACCCGCAGGGTCGGGTTCGAGACCACCTCGATCAGCACCGCCCGGGTCTCGGGCCGGATCGCCCGGGCAAAGGCCGCGGCATCGGTCGGATCGGCCAGCGAGGTGGCGATGCCCAGCCGCGGCAGATCCTCGTTCATCAGCCGCAGCGAACGGCCATAGAGCTGATCGCCGCCCAGCAGGTGATCGCCCGCCTTCAGCAGCCCCAGCAGTGCCGCCGTCACCGCCGCCATGCCCGAGCCGGTGACGATGCCGCCCTCCACCCCTTCCAGCCAGTCGATCCGTGCCGCCAGCAGATCGGCATTCGGGTGGCCTTCGCGGGCATAGGTATAGCCGCTGGCCCGGCCCTCGTATTGGGCGTCCAGCGCGTCGGGGCTTTCCGAGGCATAGGCCACCGAAGGCTGGATCGCCGAGCCGAGCGGCATCGAGCTGGACCGTGGAAAGGGATGGCGGCGGACAAGCGTCTTCATGGCGGTCTCCTTCGCCCCGGTTCTGGCGCGAAAACCGCAGCGGCACCAGCCCCCTTGCGCGGCACCCGCCCGTGCCTTCCGGGCGCCACCCCGGCCCGATCCCCTGCCCCGGCGCTTGACCGCATGCGCGGTTGCCGCCACACCGGCGCGACAGAACCGCCGAGGCCGCCATGCACCGCAGACTATACCAATGGGTGATCGGGCTGGCCGAGCATCCCAAGGCGCTCTGGGCCCTGGCCCTGATCGCCTTTGTCGAGAGCTCGGTCTTTCCGATTCCGCCCGACGTGCTGATGATCCCGATGATCATCGCCCGGCCCTCGCGAGCCTTCGTCATCGCAGGGGTGGCGCTGGCCGCCTCGGTGCTGGGCGGAATCCTGGGCTATGCGATCGGCGCCTTCTTCTTCGACCAGGTCGGCCAGCCGGTGCTGGCCTTCTACGGCAAGACCGACAGTTTCGACGTCTTTGCCGCCCGTTACAACGAATGGGGGGCCTGGGCCGTGCTGATCGCCGGGGTGACGCCCTTTCCCTACAAGGTCATCACCATCGTTTCCGGCGTCACCCATCTGAACTTCACCGTCTTCATGATCGCCTCGGTGATCGCCCGGGGGCTGCGTTTCTTCGTCGTCGCGGCGCTGTTGTGGAAATTCGGCGCACCCATTCGTGATTTGATCGAGCGGCGTCTGGGCTTGATGTTCACGCTCTTCGTCGTGATCCTCGCCGCCGGTTTCTACGTGGTGAAATACCTATGACACGCAAAGCCTTGCTGATCGTGGCGACGGCCGGCTCGGCGGCGCTCCTGCTCGGGGCGCTGGCGTTCCAGTATCTCGGCGGGCTGGCGCCCTGCCATCTCTGCCTGCAACAGCGCTGGCCGCATGCCGCGGCGGTGGTGATCGGGGCGCTTGCAATGGTGATCCCGGGACGGCTTCTGCCCTATCTGGGTGCCCTGGCGGCGGCGGTGACATCGGGACTGGGGCTCTACCATACCGGGGTCGAGCAACATTGGTGGCAGGGCCCGACGACCTGCACCTCGGGCGGGATCGAGAACCTGACCCCGGATCAGCTGATGGACCAGATCATGGGCGCGCCGCTGGTGCAGTGCGATCAGGTGGCATGGGACATGTTCGGGATTTCGATGGCGTCTTGGAACATGCTGATCTCGGCAGGGCTGGTGCTGGTCTGGCTGCTGGCCGCACGGGCAAGCCGGGCCGAGGCCTGAACACGATCAGCCCCGGCGCGGGTCAGGCAGGGCGCCGCTCCAGGAAGTCACGCAGGCACTGCGGGTAGAGCCGGTGCTCTTCGACCAGCACCCGCGCGGCAAGGGTTTCGGCCGTGTCCTCCGGCAGCACCGGCACCCGCGCCTGGCCCAGCACCGGTCCGCCGTCCAGTTCTTCCGTCACCAGATGCACCGAACAGCCGGCCTCGGCATCGCCGGCGTCGAGCGCCCGCTGATGGGTATGCAGGCCGGGGTATTTCGGCAGCAGCGAGGGATGGATGTTCAGCATCCGCCCGGCCCAGCCCCGGATGAATCCCGGCGTCAGGATCCGCATGAACCCGGCCAGTGCCAGCACCTCGGCGCCATGGCCGCGCAGGGTGGCGTCCAGCTCGGCCTCGAATTCCTCGCGGCTGCGGCCCCGGTGATCGACCACCGCCGTCGCCAGCCCCAGGGACTCGGCCCGCGCCAGCCCGCCGGCCCCGGGCCGGTTCGACAGGACCAGACAGCAGCGGCCCGGGTGATCGCCCGTCATGCTCCGGGCCAGCGCCAGCATGTTCGAGCCGCCACCCGAGATCAGGATCGCGACCGGCGTGCTCACGCCAGCCCCCCTTCGTAGGAGACCCCCTGCCCGGCTTCGACCCGGCCCAGTTGCACCACCGTCTCGCCCGCCGCGCCCAGCAACCCGGTCAGCGCCTCGGCCCGATCCTCGGCCACCGCCAGTACCATGCCGATGCCGCAGTTGAAGGTCTTGAGCATCTCGGCCTCGCTCACTCCGCCGGTCTCGCGCAGCCAGCCGAAGACCGGCGGCAGCGCCATCGCACCCAGGTCGATCCGGGCTCCGAGCCCTGCGGGCAACACCCGCGGCAGGTTCTCGGTCAGCCCGCCGCCGGTGATATGCGCCAGGGCATGAACGCCACCGGCGCGCACCGCCGCCAGCGCCGGCTTGACATAGAGCCGGGTCGGCTCCAGCAGCGCCGCACCCAGGGAGCCGGGGCCGAAGGGACAATCGGCATCCCAGCCCAGGCCGGAAAGTTCGACGATCCGGCGGACCAGCGAATAGCCGTTGGAATGGACCCCGTCCGAGGTCAGGCCCAGCAACACATCGCCCCCGAGGACGCCGGCCGGCAGGGCGCCGCCGCGCTCCATCGCGCCGACGGCAAAGCCCGCCAGGTCGAAATCGCCGCCGTGATACATGCCCGGCATCTCGGCCGTCTCGCCCCCGACCAGCGCGGTGCCGGTGTCGGCGCAGCCCTTGGCAATGCCTTCGACGATCCGCGCCGCCTGCTCGACCTCGAGCTTGCCGGTGGCGAAATAGTCGAGGAAGAACAGGGGTTCGGCCCCCTGGCAGACCAGATCGTTGACGCACATGGCGACCAGGTCGATGCCGATCGTATCGACATGGCCGGTGTCGATCGCGATCCGCAGCTTTGTGCCGACCCCGTCGGTGGCCGCGACCAGGATCGGGTCGGCGTAGCCGGCCGCCTTGAGGTCGAAGAGCGCCCCGAAACCGCCCAGCCCGGCCATGGTCCCGGGGCGCTGCGTGGTGGCGGCGGCGGGCTTGATCCGTTCGACCAGAGCGTTTCCGGCGTCGATGTCGACTCCGGCCTCGGCATAGGACAGGCCGTTCCTCTGGGTCATTGCTTGTGCTCCGCTGGCTTTCGCGCCCGGATATGCGATCCCGGGCGCGGGTTCAACGCCGGCGTGCGGATCAGGCCGCCGCAGCCGCTTCGACGGCCGCTTTTATCGCCTCGGCGGAACTGCGGTTGGTCTTGGAGAATGCGCGGTGGAACTTGGCGGCCCAGCCCTCCTTGCCGCTGCCGATGGCGATCCTGGTGAACAACGCCCCCTGCCCGGTCTTGATCTGCTGCCCCTTGAGCGTGGCGAGATCGAAAGAGCGCCGCGTCACCACCGACTTGACCGCCAGTGCCAGTGAGGACCAGCGCGGCTTGACCTCGGCCACATGCAGGGTGCTGGCACTGAGACCGGCGACATAATGCTTGGTCAGCATCTGGGTCACGATCACACCGGGCAGGACCGCCAGGGCGAAGAGCGGCAGCATGTAGAGCATGTTCGGCTGCCGCACCCCGTAGGCGACCTCGGTCAGGGTCTCGCCCGGGGCCAGCCCGTCGGCAAGGATTGCCCGCATCATCTCGTCATTCAACTTGGCCATTGGCTGGCCTCCTGTCTCTGTGGCGCCGAAAACGCGGCGCGGGAAAATGTCTTCGTGCTGCAATGATCCGGGGCGCAGTCGTGGTGCGGCCCGGCTTGACCCACCGGGCCATGCTGGTAAGGGATAGCGGCAGTGGGCCTGTAGCTCAATTGGTTAGAGCAGGGCGCTCATAACGCCTTGGTTGGGGGTTCGAGTCCCTCCGGGCCTACCACCCCCCTGCCCCGCGCCTATCGGGGCCGTCGGAACCGCAGGCGAAAGGCGACCTGGCCCGACAGCGACTCTCCCGGCCCGAGGACATGGATCCCCGGACCTGGGCGCCCATCCTCAAGCCCGTCGAAGCCGCAAGGCGGGTTCGACTGCGGTTCGAGGCAGAAGGTTTCCAGATCATGCGCCGGGACATGGACCATGAGATGGCCCATCACCGGATCGGCGCAGAGATGCAGGGCGATGCCCTCATCCTGCCAGACGATCCGGGAGGACCCGCTCCAGCCGGCGTAACAAGTGTTGAGGTTGCGGCGCGGCAGCGGTGCGGGCTGGCGGTAATCCATGCCGGCCGGGACCGGCCCGAGCGCAACCGCTTCGCCCTCGGGGGTCAGCGACCATTGACCCGTGGCATCGAACGCGACCGATGCCGGGCCGTGGCGCGGAAACCAGGGATGCAGGCCGAAGCCGAAGGGCATGGGGGCCGTGCCCCGGTTCGTGACGGTCAGAGCCGCGATCAACCCGTCATCCTGCAACGCGAAGCTTTGTGCGGCATGGTAACGCCAGATGCCGTCATCAGCATCGAGCGTCAGGACTGCCCGCGCCGCTCCGGTTTCGGCCACCTGCCAGGGCAGCCGCCAGCCGGAGCCGTGGAAATTGAGCCGCGCGCCATCCATGTTCGGCGCCACCTGCCAATCACGACCGCCGAAGGAGAACCGGTTGTCGCGGATGCAGTTGGCGAAGGGCAGCATCGGGAACATGCCGGAATGCAGCGCGTCGCCTGCCCCCGCGGGCAGTGGCCGCATCAGCGCCAGTGGTCCTTCCGGCCGGTCGAGCCAGAACCCCGCCACCGCTCCGCCGGCCTCGGGCGCCAGGGTCAGCCGCAGGGCGCCGCGACGAAGCTCCGGCCGCATCGTCATCCGCGACGCGCTCAGGTCTTCATCGCGAGGCGCGACCCGGGAGTCGTGAAATGGTGACGCAGCGCCTGGTCCAGATCGGCCACGTCGCCGTCCCGAACGAAGTCCATCAACTCGCGATGCAGTTCCACCTCGCCGGTGCTGTCCTCGGTCTGCGACCAGTCGCGGCAGAACAGGATCAGCATGTGCTGCGCCAGCCCTTCCCAGATCTGCGCCGCCAGATCGTTGCCGGAATGGGTGACGATGGTGCGGTGAAATTCCAGATCGACGGTGGACAGCGCCACCGGATCGCCCACCCCGGACTGCGCCCGCATCTCGTCCAGCTTCTGTTCGAGATCCCGTATCAGCGGCATGCGGTCCTGACCGGGGCGCATGACCTGCAGAAAGAATATCCGCTCGATCGCGAAGCGCAGCTCGATCAGTTCGGCGATGCGGCGCGGACTGTAATCGGCAACCTGCAACCCGCGCCGGCCGCGCTCGACCAGGATGCCGCGCAGTTGCAGTTTCTGCATCGCCTCGCGCGCCGGAACCCGGCTGATCGCGAAGGCGCTGGACAGTTCCGCCTCGGTCAGGCGCTCGCCGGGCTGCTTGTCGCCGCGTGCGATGGCCAGGATCAGACGATCCTCGACCTCTTCCGCGGCAGTCTTGGGGCGATGGATCGGTGACAGCGCGGAGGCACGCCTGAAGGTGGAAGCCGGACTAACAGAGTGCATAGGTAAGATCCTCAGGCGGACTCGGAAACAGGCAAACGGTCACGATCGGGGATCGCGGCCAGCAGGGCACGCGTATAGTCGTTTTCGGGGGCGTCGAAAACCTGCGCGGCCGGACCTTCCTCGACAATCTGGCCCAGAAGCATCACCTGCACGCGGTCGCAGAGGTAGCGGATGACGCGCAGATCATGCGAAATGAAGATCAGCGACAGGCCCAGTTTCCGCTGCAGTTCGACCAGCAGCGCCAGCACCTGCGCCTGCACCGAGACATCCAGACCCGAGACGATCTCGTCGCAGATCAGCACCCTAGGTTCCAGCATCAGCGCCCGGGCAAGGCTCACCCGCTGGCGCTGACCGCCCGACAGCTGCGCGGGCAGACGGCGGGCCATTTCCGGGCCCAGCCCGATCATTTCGAGCATCCGGGCCACCCGCTCCGGCCGCTCCGATGCCGGGCAAAGCCGGTGGATCGCCAGGGGTTCGGCCAGCGCCGCGCCGATCCGCATCGTCGGGCAGAGCGCGGTGAAGGGGTCCTGAAAGACATATTGCACATCGCGCCGCAGGGCCTTCCAGTCGGCGCGGCTCTGCACCGGGCGCCCCTGGAAGCTGACCTCGCCGGTCGTCGCGGTCTCGATGCCGATCATGATCCGCGACAGTGTGGTCTTGCCAGAGCCGCTTTCGCCGACAAGGCCCAGGATTTCCCCTTCGAAGAGCTTGCTGCTGACATTCCTGAGTGCGTGGAACGGTTGCCCGCCGCGGCGGCCCGGGAAGGTCTTGGTGATCGCGCTGGCCTCGATGATCGGTGTGCTCATGGCAATCCCGCCCTTCCATCCTTTTCGAAGCGGTGGCAGGCCACCCGATGTCCCGGTGCCGCCTGGCTCCAGCCCGGGCGTTGCAGGGCACAGACACCCTCCACCGCCACCGGGCAGCGGTCGCGGAACGGGGCCCCTGCCCCGACGCTTCCGGGCTTCGGTGCCTGTCCGGGGATCGGCTGCAGCGGCACCTCGCGCGTGGTCCGCAGGGTCGGGGCCGAACGCAGCAGCCCGCGGGTATAGGGATGGCAGGGATCGGCCAGTACCGCCTGCACGTCGCCCATCTCGACCGGCTGGCCGGCATACATCACCATCAGATCGCCACCAACCTCGGCCGCCAGATCCAGATCATGGGTGACGAAGATCAGCGCCACCTCCAGGTCCAGCCGCAACCGGCGCAGAAGCTTGACGATCTGCGCCTGGATCGAGACGTCGAGATTGGTCGTGGCCTCGTCCGCGATGATGAGCTCGGGGCCCGCCGACAACGCCAGCGCGATGGCCACCCGTTGCCGCATTCCGCCAGAAAGCTCGGAAGGATAATTCGTCAGCCGGTGCTCGGGGTCGGGCAGGCCCGCCATGCCCAGCACCTCGACGGCACGGGCGCGGGCCTCGTCGCGCGGACAACGGCGGTGGGCCCGGATGGCATCGATGATCTGGCGCCCGACCGACAGCAGCGGGTTCAGCGCCGCGGTCGGGTCCTGGAAGATCATCGCGATGCTGGCGCCGCGCAGCGGTCGCCACTGGTCGCGGCTGAGGCTGACGAGGCTCTGCCCCTTCCATTCGAGCTTGCCGCTCACCGTCGCCGTTTCGGGCTGGATGCCCAGAAGCGACCGGCAGAGCAGAGACTTGCCAGAACCGGACTCGCCCGCGATCACCAGCCGCCCGCCGGGGTTGAGCTCGAAACTCGCCCCGTCCACCGCCCGAACCGGGCCGGATTGGCCGGGAAAGCTGACCGCGAGATCCTGGACCGTCAGAAGAGGTGTCGTCATTTGTCGGCCTCGCGCGACCGCAGCCGTTCGGCCCGGGCTTCGAGCCCGTCGCCGATCAGCACCAGCGACAGGGATGTCATCATGATCGCGATGCCCGGCAGCAGCGTCAGCCACCAGGACGTCGTGATGTAGTTCTTGCCGTCCAGCATGATCCCGCCCCAGCTTGCGGTCGGCGGCTGTACCCCCATGCCGAGAAAGGACAGGGTGGCCTCGAAGACGATCATCGCGGCCATCTGCATCGCCGCCAGGACCATCAGGCTGGGCCAGACGCTGGGAAACACGTGGAAGGCGGCGATCCGCAGGCGCGAGGCGCCGATGATCTCGGCCGCCTTGACATAGTCCTTGGCGCGTTCCTGCAGCGCGATGGCCCGCACGACCCGTGCCACGGCGGCCCAGCCGGCCAGCACCATCAGCAGGATCAGCACCGGCACCGAGGGGCGCACCACACTGGTGATTGCGATGCCCAGAAGCACATAGGGAAAGGCCAGCTGGATGTCGATGATCCGGTCGACGATCGGGTGCAGCCAGCCCGGCCCGAACCCGCGCAGCATCCCCATCAAGGTGCCGAGGCAGATCGAGCCGACCATCCCGACGCCGGCGACCAGGAACGAGACCTGACCGCCCCAGAGAATGCGCGACAGCAGGTCCCGCCCCACAGCATCAGTGCCGAACCAGTTCGCCGCCGAGGGCGGTTTCCGGACCGCCATGAGGTCGGGCAGGTTCGGATCGGCGGGCGCGATCAGCGGCGCGGCCAGGACCGCGACGAGGATCAGGCAGAAGATGACCGCGCCGGCCACCAGCGCCGGGCCGATCTCGTTTCGCCTGAACAGGCCGGGCCGGCCGCCCGTGCCGCCACGCTCCGGAGATGCGAGGGCCGTCACCGTCACACGCCGAAGCCCGGAAGCATCGCGAATGTTCCGGTCCGCGGGTAGGTCTTGACCTCGCGGAACCCTTCCGCATGGGCGTAACCGCCGGCCAGACCGCGCGCCTTGGAATTGTCGGTCATCATGTCGGTGATCGAGGTATGCTCGCCATAGATCGCCCGCATCCAGCTGTCCTGGCTCTGGTGGCACAACAGCATCTGGCGCTTGGTCTCGAAGACCTCGGTGGTATCGACATAGACCTCGGGCTCGAAACCGACGCCGGCCGGGTTGTCCATGTAGAAGACATGCGGGATCTTCGAGATATGCGGCAGAGCGGTTTCCACCAGCCGCACCGAGGCCGGGATCCGGGCGTCCTCGGCCACCTGGCCCGAAATCCGGTGATCGGGGTGATAGTCGGTCGGCCCGTGGATGAACATCACGTCGGGGTCGGCCTGGCGGATCGCGTCGATGAACCGCGTCCGCGTCGGGCGGTCGTTCATCAGCCATTCGTCGTCGAAATCCATCCAGATCAGCTCGGCACCGATGATCGCGCAACTGGCCTGCTGTTCGGCGTGCCGCACATTGGCGATCTCCTCGCGCGACAGGGTGGGAGAGCCGACATTGCCGTTGGTGGCCACCGCCATGAACACCTTGTGCCCGGCCGCGGCATAACGCGCGAGCGTGCCGGCGCATTGCACTTCGATGTCGTCGGGATGTGCGCCGATGGCGAGAATATTCATGACTGCTCCATTCGGATACGGGGATCGATCAGCGCGTAGGCCAGGTCGATCACGAGGTTGACGATGACGAAGATGCTGGCGGTCACGATGGTGATCCCCTGCACCAGCGGATAGTCACGGGCGTTCAGCGCCACCAGCGCCAGTTCCCCGACACCGGGAAAGGCAAAGACGACTTCGGCGACGATGACGCCGCCCAGGAGATAGCCGACATCGACCCCGATGACGGTCAGGAGCGGCAGCAAGGCGTTCTTCAGCGCATAGACGAAGGTGATGCGCCGATCCGACAGGCCGAAGGCCTGCGCGGTGCGGATGTATTCCTCGCGCAGCACGCCCCGCATCGAGCTGCGCAGCACCCGCAGCTGGGTGGGCATGATCGACAGCGCGACCGCCACCGCCGGCAGGACGAGGCTGGAGACGCCGGTAAACCCGCCCGGTGGCAGCCAGCCCAGATTGACCGCGAAGAGGATCACCATCAGCGCCCCGGTCCAGAACACCGGGGCCGACTGGCCGACGGTGGCAAGGATCGTCGCCAGCGCCCCCCAGATCGAGCGCGGTCGCAGCGCCGCGAGACTGCCGAGGATGATGGTGACGCTCAGCGACAGCGCCAGGGCGCAGCCCGCCAGGGCAAGGGTGCGCGGCAACGCCGTCCGGATCAGCTCTGTCACCGGCTGGTGAAAGCGGAACGAGGTGCCCAGATCGCCCTGCACCGCGCCCAGAAGGAAGGTGCCCAGCTGCTCGACGATGGGCCGGTCGGTGCCGAAGTCCCGCCGGTACTGCTCGACCACCTCGGCACTGGCAAAGACCGGCGCCCGGATGCGCGCCGGATCACCCGCCGACAGGCGCAGGACCACGAAGACCGTGATCGCGATGGCGAGCACGATGATGACGGCCTGCGCCGTCCGACGGATGACATAGCGTTTCAATCGCAATTCCTTCGGGGCGGGGAAGCTCCCCGCCCCTGTTTCCTACGCGACCGTCGCCTGGCCGAGCAGGTTTTCCCCGATCAGCGGCGCCCGGACATAGCCCTGGACCCGCTTGTTCACGATGAAATGCCAGGTCTCGTCGGAGAGGTAGAGCGTCACCTGGTTCTCCCAAAGATGCCGCGCCGCCGCGGTGACGGCTGCCTGACGGGTTTCCGCCGTGGCTGCGCGTTGGGCGGCATAGAGCTCTTCATAGACCGGATCGTGGTAGTGGAACACCGCCTCGGCGGTGCCGCCGACATAGAAGCCGAGCACGAAGTCGGGATCGTAATCGAAGATCGCCAGCGTGTTCAGGTTGATGTCATAGGTGTTGTAGGAGGTCCGGAAGGCGCCGACTTCCAGACGCTCGACCTCGACCTTGATCCCGATCGACTCCAGCGAGGCGGCGATGATCTGGTCGATCTCGATCTGGTTCGGAACCAGGGTCGAGGTGGACATGCGCAGCGTCGCCCCGTCGGGATAGGCCGATTCCGCCATCAGCGCCCGCGCCTTGTCGAGATCGTATTCGAACTTGGGCTCGAGCGGTTCGTAGAGCGACGAGGTCGTCGGCAGCGAGGAAAAGCCCACCGCGTTGGCGCCCTGCATGATCGAGGCCGCGATGCCTTCGCGGTTGATCGCATGGGCGATGGCCTGGCGCAGCTTCAGATCTCCCAGCGGGCCGTTGTGCTGGTAGATCGCGACGATCTGCGCCGGCGGGGTCTGGCTGTTGATGTAGAACTCGTCGTTGTCCTTGACCCGCGACAGGTCCTCGGCCGAGACCCGGGTCAGGATATCGACCTGGCCCGACAACAGCGCGTTGATCCGCGCCTGCGCGTCCTCGATGTAGCGGAAGGTCACTGTCTTGATGCCCGGCGCACCGCCCCAGTAATCGGCATTCGCTTCGAGAATGACGGAGGTGCCGTCATAGGAAACGAACTTGTAGGGACCGGTACCCAGGCCGCCCTTGCCGAAATTGTCGGGGTTGTCGATATTCGCCTTGGGCAGGATCTTGATATAGGCCAGCGCCGAGAGGATCACCCCGAAGGCATCCGGCGAAACCACCTCGATTTCGGTCGGCGACTTGATCTCGACGGTGATCCCGGGGGTCACGACCATGGCCTGGGCCAGCCCGCCGGCACCGAGCCGGTCGATCGAGGCCTTGACGTCCTCGGCGGTCAGCGGCGAGCCGTCATGGAAGGTGACGCCTTCGCGCAGTGTCAGGGCCACCACCTTGTCGCTCTTCACCTCATGCGAGACGGCGAGACCGGGGCCGATATTGCCTTCCTGGTCAAAGGACAGCAGCGAGTCATGAACCAGCGAGGCGACCTGCTCGTCCACCAGGCCGAAGCCGGCGGCCGGGTCCCAGTAGTTCGCGGTCGGAGGCTCGGCATTGCCGAAGATCACCGCGCCGGACGGCATCCCGTCCTGTGCCGCCGCACGCAACGGCAGCACGCTGGCCAGCCCCATTGCCGCCGCGCCTTGCAGAAAGCCGCGCCGGCTTGACGCCAGCCCCTTCGACCCGCCGCGTTCGATCCCAAACTTTTCCATGATACGCTCCCTGTTCCGGGCCATTTCGCCGCCCTGAAACCGAGGCTAAGTGTACGGTATACGGTATGTCAACAAAACTCGCCGCCCCGCTCCCTTCCGACGCGTCGGTCCGACAGGACGCTGCAGAATCGGGCGAGTTCCGGTGCCCGACTTGCGAAAGACGGAATCAACGGCGCCGGACCATGCCCGCCCCGTAACGCCCGGCCAGATCCGCCACATCCCGCCCAGGCAGGACGCGGCGCCAAGGCCGAAAGATACGCTCGTTTGGATTTGGTGCCCCCAGAGAGACTCGAACTCCCGACCCCCTGATTACAAATCAGATGCTCTACCAGCTGAGCTATAGGGGCACCGGGTCGATTTACTGTGCCGGCCCGCGGCTGGCAAGCGTGGCGAGTGCTTCCAGGGCCAGACGCAGCACCACCGCGGGTGCCGGCCGGATCGGCAGGCGGGCGGTGTCGGGCTCGTCGGGGCCCGGCGGTTCGAGCGTGGCAAGCTGGCTGGGCAGCAGGCTGGCCGGCATGTAATGGGTCTTGCGATGGCGCAGGCGGGCGGCCAATTTGTCCTGTTCGCCATGCAGGAACAGGATCGCCAGCGGCCCGGCCTCGCGGCGCAGAAGATCGCGGTAGCTGCGTTTCAGGGCCGAGCAGGTCATCACCACCTGGCGCCCCGCCGCCCGTTCCTCGGCCGCGGCCCGGCCCAGCGATTCAAGCCAGCCCCACCGCATCTCGTCGGTCAGCGGCTTGCCGGCCTTCATATGGGCGACGTTCGCGGGCGGGTGAAACCGGTCTCCCTCCAGATAGACCGCGCCCAGTTCCTCAGCCAGGCTCCGGGCCAGAGTGCTCTTGCCCGAGCCCGAGACCCCCATGACCAGAATCACCGGCTCGGGCGCAGGTCCGCTCATGGGTCGACCCGCCCGGCCATGCCGCGCCGGTCCCGGCGCAGGTTGGCCCGCGCCAGGGTCAGCACCGCCAGCAGGCCGACGCCGATCACCAGAACTGCCGGCGGAGCCGCCTGACCGATCTGCTCCAGCGAGGCCTTTTCATGTACCCGCGTCGCCAGGGTTTCATAGTTGAAGGGCCGCAGCAGCAGGGTCGCGGGCAGTTCCTTGACCCCGTCGACGAAGACCAGCAGCAGCGCGGTGCCGACCGAGCCGCGGATCAACGGCAGGGTGATCCGGCGCAGGGTGCCGCCGGCCCCCTGCCCCAGGGACCGCGCCGCCATCGGCAGGCTGGGCGGGATCCGGTCCAGCGCCGCATCGGCGGCCCCCAGCGAAATCGCGAAGAAGCGCACCGAATAGGCCAGGATGATCGCGAAACCCGAACCGGTCAGCAGCAAACCGGGCTCGACCCCGGTGACGGCCAGGATCAGATCGGCCAGCCGGTGATCCAGCGCCGCCAGCGGCATCAGGATGCCCACCGCCAGCACGGCACCGGGGGCGGCGTAGCCGATCGACGCCAGCGGCACCAGAAGCCGCGGCACACCGCTGTGCGACAGCCGCTGCGCATAGACCAGGAACAGCGCCGCCGCGACGCAGACCAGCGCCGCGCCGCCCGCCGTGACCAGCGTATGGGCGAAGGCCCGCGCCAGGCCGGGGTCGAGCCAGCCCTGGCTTTGCGCCAGCGCGTGGCGCAGGATCACCGCCATCGGCAGGGCGAAGCCGACCGCGACCGGGATCAGGCAGAAGCCGAGGACGATCCATCCGCGCAGCCCCGGCAGCCGGGTCGGCATCACCGGCCGCGCGCCGCGCCCGCTCTGGTGAAAACGCAACCGCCGCCGGCCCAGTTTCTCGGCCACCACCAGCAGCAGGATCAGCCCGAGGATCAGGCAGGCGATCTGCGCCGCGCCGCCGGCATTGCCGGCCTCGAGCCAGGTGGTGAAGATCCCGGTCGTCAGGGTCTGCACCGCGAAATAGCCGACGGTGCCGTAGTCGTTCACGGTCTCCATCATCACCACCGCGGTGCCGACCACGATGGCCGGTCGCGCCAGCGGCAGGCCGACCCGCCAGAACAGCGCGAAAGGACCGCTGCCCAGCGAGCGGGCGACCTCGTAGGCGGCCCCCGACTGCTCGCGCAGGGCGGCACGGGTCAGCAGGTAGACATAGGGGTAGAGCGCCGCCGCCAGCACCACGATCGCGGCGCCGCGCGAGCGGACCTGGAAGAACCAGTAGTCGCGGGCACTGGTCCAGCCGAATGTCTCGCGCAGGGCGGTCTGGACAGGGCCGGAATACTCCAGGAAATCGACCAGCGCATAGGCGCCGACATAGGCGGGGATCGCCAGCGGCAGCAGCAGCAGCCATTCCACCAGCCGGACTCCGGGAAAGCGGTACATGACCACGAACCAGGCCGCCCCGGCGCCCACCGCCGCCGCCAGCCCGCCGACGCCGGCCGCCAGGATCAGCGTATTGCCCAGGTAGCGCGGCAGGGTGGTCGCGATCAGATGCGGCCAGATATTGGTCTCGGGATGCAGCGCGATCCAGATCACCGCCAGGATCGGCGCCACCGCCACCATGGCGATGGCCCAGGCCCCCAGGCGCCACAGCCACTTGCCGCCGCCTTTCCGCCCCGTCTCTCTGCGCAACACCTGCTCCATCGCACGAGCCTTAGACAAGCCTGCAACGGCTGTCCAGAAAGCCCCGGCCGGAACTTTCCTTGCCCGCTCTCCTGTGCCTATAGTCGCCCCGAAACCCGGCCGCCCGCGGTGACGGCTGCCGCCGGTTCAGGACCAGCGGGACCATGGCTTAGGGAAACGACTGACAGCATGAAGATCACTTTCCATATCGGGGCACATCGCACCGACGGTGACCGGCTGATGCGCTCGCTGATGCGCAACAACCAGAAACTGGCCGCCGAGAACATCTTCATTCCCGGACCATCGAAATTCCGCGACATCCTGCGCGACGTGGCCACGAGGCTGAAGGGCGAACCGGCCAACGAGGAAACGCTGGACCTGATCCTCGACACGATTCTCGACACCACCGAGGCCGATCACGTCGTGCTGAGCTACGAGGCCTTCATGTGCGGTGCGGCGATGATCATGGCGGGCGGCAGCTATTATGCCCGCGCCGACCGCACTGCCTGGCTGCGCAACTGCTTCCCCGGCCATGAGGTGCGCTTTGCCCTGGGCATCCGCAACCCGGCCACCCATGTCCCGGCGGTGTTCGAGGGGATGAAGGGCAAGACCTTCGGCGAATTCATGATGGGCGTCGATCCGCTGGAACTGAAATGGTCGAAGCCGATCGCCCGCATCGTGGCGGCCAATCCCGACTGCCCGGTGATCGTCTGGTGCAACGAGGATACGCCGCTGATCTGGCCCGAGGTGATCCGCCAGGTCGCCGATCACGACCTCGAGACCAAACTCCGGGGCGGTTTCGACATCCTGTCGCAGATCATGGAGGCCGAGGGGATGAAGCGGCTGCGCGCCTATCTGAGCAGCCATCCGCCGCAGAACGAGGTTCAGCGCCGCCGGATCCTCGCCGCCTTCCTGGACAAATATGCCAAGGACGAGGAGATCGAAGAAGTCATCGACGTGCCGGGCTGGACCGCCGAGCTGGTCGAGGCGATCACCCGGACCTACGAGGATGACCTGAAGCTGATCGCCGATCTTCCGGGGGTGACCTTCATCGCCCCCTGACCAGGCTGCCGGGCGCCGGGTGCCGGTCGACCGGTGCCCCCGCGTTGACCGGCAAGGAGATGACCGGATGGCCTCAGACCCGCAAGACAGCTCCATTCCCGGCCCGGCGCCGATCGACGCCCGGCTGCCGGTGCTGGACGCCGGTCTGGTGCGGCGGTTGATCGCCGGGCAGTTTCCCGACTGGGCCGGATTGCCGGTGCAGGCGATGCATCCGCAGGGCCATGACAATCGCAGCTTCCGGCTGGGCGAGGCGCTGCTGGTCCGGCTGCCCTCGGCGCAGCGCTATGCCGGGCAGGTGGCGAAAGAGCAGCACTGGCTGCCGATCCTGGCTGCGGGCCTGCCGGTGGAAATCCCGCAGCCGGTGGCACTGGGCCGCGCCGCCGAGGGCTATCCTATCGACTGGTCGATCTATCGCTGGCTGCCGGGGCGGGTGCTGGCGCCGGGCGACGATCTGAGCCGGCTGGCCGGGGATCTCGCGCGGGTGTTGCGTGCCCTGCAGGGGCAGCCGGTGGCAGGGGCACCCGCCGCGGGGCCGCAGAACTTCCATCGCGGCGGCGATCTGCGGGTCTATGACGCCGAGACCCGGCGCTTCGCCGGGACCTTGCCCCGCGGCCACGACCGCGATGCGGTGCTGGCGATCTGGAATCGGGCGCTGACCACTTCCTGGCAGCACGCGCCGGTCTGGCTGCATGGCGACCTGGCGCCGGGGAACCTGCTGATGCGGGACGGCCGGCTCGCCGCGCTGATCGACTTCGGCAACTGCGCTATCGGCGACCCCGCCGCCGACCTGGCCCTGGCCTGGAGCCTGCTCGACGCCCCGGCCCGCGCCGCCTTCCGGCTGGCGCTGCGCTTCGACCCCGCAACCTGGGAACGGGCCCGGGGCTGGGCGCTGTGGAAAGCCCTGTCGATGCTGCACGAAGGCCCCTGCCCGGCCGCCGAAACCTGCCTGGCGCAGCTTCTGGCCGAAGCGGACCCGGACGCGGGCGGCTGAAATGCCGCCGGCGCGATCACATGCCCAGGGCGGCCTTGTACATGTCCAGAATCGCTTCCTCTTCCGCGATGTCGTCCTTGTCGCGCTTGCGCAACGCGATGACCTTGCGCATCACCTTGGTGTCGTAACCCCGGCCCTTGGCCTCGGCCATGACCTCTTTCTGGGCGTCGGCGATGTCCCTCTTCTCGGCTTCGAGACGCTCATAGCGTTCGATCAGCTGGCGCAATTCGTCTGCGGTGACCTGGTAGCTGCCGTCGGGCGTGGAGGGCATGTCGGACATGAACGGTTTCCTGGCATATATGATAGGCGAGGCCCTGTCCTAGCCTCCGCCCCGTCGCCCTGCAAGCCCCGCGAGGCGCCGGAGCGGACGCATGGCCGCTCTTGCATTCGCGGCCCCGGGCGGCTAGGCGGCGCCGCAATCACCGGCGAGCCGAGACAGCAACCGAGAAGGGCCGAACGCCATGGAAGAAGCGACCGATCCCGTGACCGACGCCCTGCAGGGCGCCAGCATGCACCCGATGCTGATCATCGGCGTTGCGCTGACCCTGATCGGCCTGGCGGTGCTGATCTGGTGCATCATCCGGGCCTTCGGCCTGCGCCGCATGGCCCTGCCCGAGCCCGAGGCCCGCGCCGCCCTGGCCCGGCTGGTGCCGATCAACCTGGCGGCGCTGCTTCTCTCGGCCATGGGGCTGATCCTGGTCGTGACCGGGATCGTGCTCAGCTAGGTCAGGCGGTGCGCCGCAAACGGCGCACCGGCCTGCAACCCGTCCGGATCAGTTCCAGCAGGAGACCAGCACGGTCATGTCCCGCGCCCGCGTGGTCAGGACTTCCGGCGCGATGTCGCCCGCCGGTTCGGCCGCCACCGGGGCCAGCCCATGTTCGGCAAGGAACCCGGCCAGAGTCTCGGCGCTCAGCGCGAAGGCCGCGTCGTCGGGCAGCACCTGGCCGTCGTTCCGCGGCGGCAGCAGCAGCCCCATCACCGCGCCCGAGCCGTCGAAGACCGGCCCGCCGGCATCGCCCGGCGTCACCTTCAGGCTCAGCCGCGTGACCCGGCTGTCGCCATCCAGCCCCTTGAGATCGGCCAGTTGCCCGAAGGTCAGGACCGCCGCGCCCAGGCGCCCGTCATAGGCATAGCCCGAAACCGCGATCTCCGATCCCAGCCGCGGCTGGCCCGGCTGCAGGCGGCCGAAGTCGATCGGCACCAGCGGCTCCTTCGCCTGCAGGACGGCGACCCCGAGATCGGCATCGCGGGCCAGGACCTCGACTTCCAGGTCGGTGTCCAGCGTCACCCGCTCGCAGGAGGCCACGGCATCCGCCGAGGTCAGCACATGGCCCTCGGCATCGAAATAGAAGCCCGAGCGCGACACGTCCGGGCGGCGAATCTCCAGCCCGGCCAGAAGGTCGATGTCCTGCGCCCCGCCGTCCCCGGCGGTATCGGGCAGCACCGAGTCGGGCATGACCTCGAACGAGGACCGCATCGCCGACAGCACCAGGTCGCGGCGCTTGGCGTCGCCCTGCGGCCAGATCAGGATGAACCCCTTGACGTTGCCGGCCTTTGTCAGCCGCGCCTCGGCATGGCTGATGATCTCGGCATTGGCGCCTTCCATCTCGAAGGATCCTTTGTGGCGCTGGCGCGGCCCTTCCAGCGGCATGATCTCGAGCGTCTGCAGGATGTCGTAGAGCCCGAACAGCGTGCTCTCGTCGCCGGCCTGCGAGATCAGGATCACCTTCACCGCCGAGCCGTCCCTGGAATCGTAATGCACGAAGGGCGGTTGATCGGCACCCTTCTCGACCAGCGCCATCGGCAGGTCCACCGAGATCCCGGCAGTGTTGTCGCGCACCGGGCGAATCCCCAGGCTCGCCAGCACCGCCTGGTAGTCGCCGACCAGTTCGTCGCGCTGCATGGTGGTCAGCACCCCGGTTTCCTCATAGCCCTTCAGCGCCTGCCAGGCGGCCATCGCGGCCCGCGTGCCGCGCCCGAAGGCCCCGTCGATGCCGGAGTTGTAGACCCCTTCCCATTGCAGGGCGATCTGGATCAGCTTGCGCTCTTCCCGGCTCAGCGCCGCTTCCGAGCGGCGCGCCTGGGCCGGGGTCTCGTCGGCGGGCGGCGGCGGTTCGACGACCACCTCCGGCGTCGGTTCGGCCACGGCGACCTCATCCCCGGTGCCGGGCGTCACCGCCTCCGGCAACGGCGTGGACAGCGAGGCGCCACCCACCGGCCAGAACTGCTGGGTATAGGCCGAACCGTCATGCAGATAGCTGTCCGCCGGGATCAGCCGTTCGGACCGCAGGGCGCGCAGCTTCTGCGCCGCCTCGGCCTCGGTGAACGGACCCAGGGCCACGGCATACCAGCCCGAGCGCAGGCGGAACCCCTCGACATCGGGGAACAGCGCCGCATAGGCACGGGCCCGCCTTTCACCGTCGCTCAGCGTCGGATGCGCCTCGATCTGAACCCAGGTCTTTCCCGTGCTCTGGGCCATTGTCTGCGTCGCAGCGAAGGTGGCGGTGAAAAGGGAGAAAACGAAAGCGAGTGCTGCGGCCAATCTGCCCATATTGTCTCGGATGTCCTGTTTCGCTTGAAATACCGGGCCACCCTACCCGCGCCGAAAAGCCGATGCACGTCAAAAGCACCGCGCGGCAATTGACCCCGAACCGGCTGTTGCATAAGGAGAACGCGCCCTCCGACAGCAGCAAAGACAGGCTGGACCCCATGGCCGATACCGTGACGCTTCCGCGCAGCTTCCAGGAAATCATCCTGAGACTGCAGGCCTACTGGGCCGCGCAGGGCTGCGCGGTGCTGCAACCCTATGACATGGAGGTCGGCGCCGGCACCTTCCATCCGGCCACCACCCTGCGCGCCCTCGGCAGCAAGGGCTGGGCGGCAGCCTATGTGCAGCCCTCGCGGCGCCCCACCGACGGGCGCTATGGCGAGAACCCGAACCGCCTGCAGCACTACTACCAGTATCAGGTCATCATCAAACCCTCGCCACCCGACCTGCAGACGCTCTACCTGGGCAGTCTCGCCGCGATCGGCATCGACTCGGAACTGCATGACATCCGCTTTGTCGAGGATGACTGGGAAAGCCCCACCCTGGGTGCCTGGGGCCTCGGCTGGGAGGTCTGGTGCGACGGCATGGAAGTCAGCCAGTTCACCTATTTCCAGCAGGTCGGCGGGCATGACTGCCACCCTGTCTCGGGTGAGCTGACCTATGGTCTGGAGCGGCTGGCCATGTATGTGCTGGGCGTCGATCACGTCATGGAGATGCCCTTCAACGACCCGCAGTCCCCGACCCCGCTGAGTTACGGCGACGTGTTCCGCCAGACCGAAGAGGAATACTCGCGGCACAATTTCGACGCCGCCGATACCGAGAAGCTGCTGGGCGATTTCCAGCGCGCCGAGGCCGAATGCGCCAGCCTGCTGGCCGCCCCGGCCGAGGATCCCAAGACCGGAAAGCGCATCATCATGGTGCATCCGGCCTATGACCAATGCATCAAGGCCAGCCATCTGTTCAACCTGCTCGACGCCCGCGGCGTGATCTCGGTCACCGAACGGCAGGCCTATATCAGCCGGGTCCGCGCCCTGGCCAAGGCCTGCGCCGACGCCTTCCTGCAGACCGAGGCCGGCGGGTGGACAGCGTGACCGCCCCCTCGGCCCGAGGCAACGGCGGCCTGAACCGATGACCGGCAAACTTACAGCAGGAGCAATCGTCATGGTGTCCCTGATCGCTGGCGCCGCGATCTACTGGTTGCAGGTCTATGGCTATTACCGCGACGTGGCGGCCACCGACGCGGCGGCGCAGATCCGTCTGGTCTCGGTCGCCACCGGGGAGCCGGAAGAGATCGTCACCGACAATTTCCAGGGCATCGACGCCGACAGCTCGCCGCTGCGGTTCCGGGCCTGTTTCGAGACGCCGACCAGCCTTGCCACCCTGACCGAGACCTATGAACTGGCCGAAGACCCGGTGCCGCTGACCGGGCCGGGCTGGTTTTCCTGCTATGACGCCGAGACGATCGGCGAGGCGCTAGAAAGCGGAGAGGCGCTGGCCTTCGTCTCGGAACGCGCGATCCATCCCGGCGTCGACCGGATCGTGGCGATTTTTCCCGATGGCCGCGGCTATGCCTGGCACCAGCTTGAACCCGAACTCGCCGAATGACCCTTTCTCCCTGCTGCGCCGCGGCGCAGCCCTGACCGACCGGACCGACAGCCCATGCCCGACCTCCTGATCGAACTCTTCTCGGAAGAAATCCCGGCCCGGATGCAGGCCCGGGCTTCGGACGACCTGAAACGGCTGATGACCGACGGGCTCGTCGCCGCCGGGCTGACCTATGACTCGGCCGGCGCCTTCGCCACCCCGCGCCGGCTGGCGCTCTCGGTCGAGGGGCTGACGGCGCGCTCGCAGACCGTCCGGGAAGAGCGCAAGGGCCCCAGGGTCGGCGCCCCCGAGGCCGCCATCGAGGGCTTCCTGCGCGGTGCCGGCGTGACCCGCGACCAGCTGACCGTCAAGGACACCGGCAAGGGCGAGGCCTGGTTCGCGGTAGTCGAGAAACCCGGCCGCGAGGCCGCCGAGATCATCGCCGAGGTGCTCGAGGCGACGATCCGCAACTTCCCCTGGCCGAAGTCGATGCGGTGGGGCGCCGGCACGCTCCGCTGGGTCCGGCCGCTGCATTCGATCCTCTGCCTGCTCAGCGACGAGAGCGGCGCGACGGTGGTGCCGCTGAGCCTCGACGGGCTGACCGCCGGCGACACGACCGAGGGCCATCGCTTCCATGCGCCGGATCGCTTTTCTGTAACATCCTTCGATGATTACAGGGCGAAGTTGAAGCGCGCCTACGTTCTGCTTGACCCAACGGAACGCGCGGAACATATCTGGCACGACGCCAGCCAGCAGGCCTTTGCCCAGGGGCTGGAACTGGTCGAGGACAAGGGCCTTCTGACCGAGGTCGCCGGGCTGGTCGAATGGCCGGTGGTGCTGATGGGTGCGATCGATGAAAGCTTCCTGGGCCTGCCGCCCGAGGTGCTGCAGACCTCGATGAAGGAACATCAGAAGTTCTTCTCGGTCCGCAATCCGAAGACCGGCCGGATCGAGAAATTCATCACCGTCGCCAACCGCGAGACCCGCGACCACGGCGCCACCATCCTGGCCGGCAACCAGAAGGTGCTCTCGGCGCGGTTGTCGGATGCGAAATTCTTCTATGACAATGACTTGCGGGTGGTCCGCACCGAGGGTCTGGAAGGCATGGCGAAGGGCCTCGCCGATGTCACCTTCCACAACAAGCTGGGCAGCCAGGCCGAGCGGGTGCAGCGGATCGAGGCACTGGCCCGCGAGATCGCCCCTCTGGTCGGCGCCGCCCCCGATCTGGCCGCCGAAGCGGCGCGCATCTGCAAGGCCGACCTGCAAAGCGAAATGGTCGGGGAATTCCCGGAATTACAGGGGCTTATGGGGCGCTATTACGCCACCGAAGCCGGCCATGACGACGGCGTGCCGGAAGCCTGCGAGATGCATTACAAGCCGCTCGGCCCCTCGGACGAGGTGCCCAGCTCCCCGGTCTCGGTCGCCGTCGCGCTGGCCGACAAGATCGACACCCTGACCGGCTTCTGGGCGATCGAGGAGAAGCCGACCGGCAGCAAGGACCCCTTTGCGCTGCGGCGGGCCGCCCTGGGCGTGATCCGGTTGGTGTTGGAGAACCAAGTTAGAGCAAGCATTCAACCTTTGCTTACGCGCTTGGTAGTTATTCATTACCTGAACTCACGACTCGGAGAAGTCGAGACAGCGCAGGTTAGCTTGAGAGACGTGCAATCCGGCGAGATCACCAAAGAACTGGCGGCAAAGAAGACAATCGAAATCCTAGGAACCTCGGTTCCGGAGGCGGTCGCCGATGAACTATCAGCAAGAGCAACGGACCTCCTCGCCTTCTTCCACGATCGCCTGAAAGTCTATCTCCGCGACCGCGGCATCCCGCATGACGTCATCGACGCCTGCCTCGCCATGCCGAACAACGACGACCTGACCCTGCTGGTCAAACGCGCCGAAGCGCTGGCCGCCTTCCTGAAGACCGATGACGGCGAGAACCTGCTGCAGGGCTTCAAGCGCGCCAACAACATCGTCAGCCAGGCCGAGGAAAAGGACGGTGTCGAATATTCCTATGGCGCGGACATCAAGTTTGCCGAGGATGCCTCTGAAAAGGCGCTGTTTTCCGCCCTCGACGCCGCAGAGGAGAAGATCGCTCCGGCGATGCAGGCCGAAGACTTCTCCGCCGCCATGGAAGCAATGGCCGCGCTACGCGCGCCGCTGGATGCCTTTTTCGAGGCGGTGCAGGTCAATACCGACAACGAGGTGCAGCGCCGCAACCGGCTGAACCTGTTGAACCGGATCCGCCGGCTCTGCCTCTCGGTCGCCGATCTGACCCGGGTCGAAGGCTGAGCCGGCGCAGGGGGGCTCTGCACCCCCGGCCTGCGGCCGCCCCCCGGGATATTTGCAAGGTAAAGCCGGAAACACCCTGCCCGAGACCGGACAGGGTGCCGCTTCACCTGCGGTCATCGGCGTCCCCGCCTGTACCGCCGATCCAGATTGGCGCGGCAGGGTTAAGAAATCCCTTCCGGCTTTACCTCGGAAATATCCTCCGGGGTGCGGGGGTGGAAAACCCCCGCGGCTGCCCGCCCCGCGCTACAGAAGCCCGCGGCCGGCCAGGTTTTCCATCAGCGCCCGGATCCCGAAGGTCCATTCCCGGCATTCGGTCGAGAGCCGCACCGTGTTGACCAGCTGCCCCAGCCCGGGGCTTTCGATCCGCACCAGATCGCCGAGCTTGTGGGTGAAGCCCTCGCCCTCGACATCGCGATCCTCGGTCGGTGCGAACAGGGTGCCGAGATAGAGCATGAATCCGTCCGGATACTGGTGATGCCGTCCGCAGCATTGCCGGGCCAGATCCTCGGGGTCGCGGCTGATCTCGGACATCGAGCTGTGGCCGGTCATCTCGAACCCGTCCTCGCCGGTCAGGGTCAGGGTCAGCTCGGCCCGGCGCACGTCGTCCAGCGTGTAACCGCTGTCGAACAGCCGGATCAGCGGGCCCAGCGAGGCGCTGGCGTTGTTGTCCTTGGCCTTCGAGAGCAGCAGCGCCGAACGGCCCTCGACATCGCGCAGATTGACGTCATTGCCCAGGCAGGCACCGACGATGCGCCCGGTCGAAGCCACGGCCAGCACCACTTCCGGTTCCGGGTTGTTCCAGTTCGAAATCGGATGCAACCCGACCTCGGCCCCCGGCCCGACGGCGCTCAGCACCTGGGCCTTCGAGAAGATCTCGGCATCGGGACCGATCCCGACCTCGAGATACTGGCTCCACAGTCCCTCCTCGATCAGCGCCTTCTTGACCACCTGGGCCTCGGGCGAGCCGGGGGTGATGTTGCGCAGCGAGTCGCCGATGATGATCCCGACCCGCTCGCGGATCGCCTCGGCGCGCTTGGGATTGCCGCCGGCCTTCTCCTCGATCACCCGCTCGACCATCGACCGCGCGAAGGTCACGCCGCAGGCCTTCACCGCCTGCAGGTCGCAGGGCGCCAGGAAATGCACCGCCTCGGGATTGCCGGGCTCGGCCGCCGCGATCTCGTCCAGCGTGCCGATCACTTCGCCCGGCGCCGAGCGCACCCAGTCCTCCGGTTCCGGCAATTCGCAGACATCGCGCACCGTGGGCGCGTGCGGGCCGGTGATGTCCACCACCTCGCCGCCCCGGATCGTCACCACCGAAGGGCCGATGCCGGGCCGCCAGACCCGCCCGACCCAGCTTCCGCGCCGTTCTTCCTCGTTCAGCCAGGTCACATCACCGCTCCGATCTGCCAGGGGACGAATTCGTTGTCGCCGAGGTTCAGCACCTCGGACTTGCTGTGTTCTCCGGAGGCCACGGCCAGGATTTTCTCCAGGATTTCAGTGCCTTTCGCCTGCAGGCTCACACCCTGGCTGACCACGTCGCCACAGTTGATGTCCATGTCGTCGGGCATCGCCTGATAGAGCCGGTCGTTTGTCGCCAGCTTGATCGTCGGCGCCGGTTTCGAGCCGAAGGCCGAACCGCGCCCGGTGGTGAAGACCACCAGCTGGCAGCCGCCGGCGATCTGGCCGGTGACCGAGGCCGGGTCGTAACCCGGCGAATCCATGAAGACGAAGCCCTTCTCGGTGACCTTGGCCCCGTAGTCGAGCACCTGGGTCAGCGGGGTCGATCCGCCCTTGGCCGCGGCGCCCAGCGATTTCTCCAGGATCGTCGTCAACCCGCCGGCCTTGTTGCCCGGCGAGGGGTTGTTGTCCATCGAACTGCCATGGATGCGCGTGTAATCCTCCCACCAGCGGATCCGCTCGATCAGCTTCTCGGCCACGGCGGGGCTGGCGGCACGGCGCAGCAAGAGCTGTTCGGCACCGTAGATCTCGGGCGTCTCGGCCAGCACCCCGGTGCCGCCCAGACCGACCAGCATATCGGTGGCGACGCCCAGGGCCGGGTTGGCGGTGATCCCGGAAAATCCATCCGATCCACCGCATTGCAGGGCGACCTTCAACTCCGAGGCATCCACGGTCTCGCGCCGCGCCCGGTTCACCTCGGGCAGCAGCTCCTTCACCGAGTCGATGATCCGGGCGATGGTCCGGGTGGTGCCGCCGGTCTCCTGGATCGTCAGCCCGTGGAACCGGTCCGAGCCGGTCTCGTCGAACATCTGCTTCATCCGGGCGATCTGCATCATCTCGCAGCCCAGCCCGACAAAGATCGCGGCGCCGATGTTGGGATGGGTGGCATGGCCCCAGAGCACCCGCTGCAGATTGCCGAAGCCCGGCGAGGCGACATCCATGGCGCAGCCGGTGCCATGGGTGAAGGCGACCACGCCATCGACATTAGGGTAGTCCTTCAGCATCCCCGAGAGCATGATCTCGTCGGCGGCGCGGCGGATCACCGTGGCCGAGCAGTTCACCGTGGAGATCAGCGCGATCATGTTGCGGGTGCCGACCTGGCCCTGGCGGCGGTAGCCCTGGAAGCTGCGCGGCGCCATCTGCGGAATCGCCGCCCGCGCCGCCTCCAGATCGACCCCGATCTGGTAATCCTGCTCATGCGCGCCGAAGGCGCAGTTGTGGGTATGGACATGGGCGCCGATCGGGATGTCCTCGGTCGCATAGCCGATGATCTGGCCGAACTTGGTCACCGCGTCGCCCTTGGCCAGCGCCACCCGCGCCAGCTTGTGCCCCGGAGAGACCGGCCCGGCCAGCGCCACCCCGCTGCCCAGCGGTTGCTCTCCCGCTTTCGCGCGTTCGGTGACGATGGCGACGGAATCGCCCGGTGACAGTATGATCGGCGCAGGCATGTGGTCCTCCTCGGCTGCGGTGGCAGCATAGGCGGGCTCTGGTAGGACGAAAAGAGGGATCAGCGCAGGTTCAGCCGCAAAGCCAGCCCCGCGGCGAAGGGCAGCAGCGCCAGGGCGCCAAGGCTGATCGCCGCCAGCAGCGCCAGCGGGGTGCTCACCGCCTGCCCGGCGGCACCGCGGATCACCGCCAGGGCACCGAAGACCAGGGTGGGCACATACATTGGCAGGACCAGCAGCGACATCAGCAGCCCGCCGCGCTTCAGCCCGACGGTCAGCGCCGCCCCGAAGGCCCCGATGGCGCTCAGCGCCGGGGTGCCGAGCGCCAGCGACACCAGCAGCCAGAGATAGCCCTCGGGCGCCAGGTTCAGCAGCAGCCCCAGCACCGGCGCCACCGCGATCAGCGGCAGGCCGGTGACCAGCCAATGCGCCAGCATCTTGGCCAGCGCCACCGATTCCAGCGGCAGCGGCGAGGTCGCCAGAAGATCCAGCGTGCCGTCCTCCCAGTCCAGCGCGAACATCCGGTCGAGCGACAACAGCGCCGACAGCAGCGCCCCGACCCAGAGCACGCCGGGCGCGATCAGTCCCAGCACCTGCACCTCGGGGCCGACCCCCAGGGGCACCAGCACCGCGACGATCAGATAGAAGGCCAGGCCGAGGCCGAAACCGCCGCCGGCCCGCACCGCCAGACGCAGGTCGCGGAGGATGAGCGCGATCACCAGCCGTCTCCGAAAGCGTCCGCGGCCTGGGTCAGGGCGCGGAACGGGCGCAGGTCGAGATCGCGGCCCGACAATCCCAGATCGACATGGGTGGCGATCACCGCCGCGCCGCCGCCCGCCAGATGGCTCTCGACCACCCCGGCAAAGGCGCCGACCGAGGCGCTGTCCAGGGACACCGTCGGTTCGTCGAGCAGCCAGAGCGGCCGCCCCGCCAGAAGCAGCCGTGCCAGGCCCAGCCGTCGCTTCTGCCCGGCCGAGAGGTTGCGCGCCGGGCGGTCGGCCAGGGCCCCGAGGTCGAAGGCCGCCAGCGCCGCGTCGATGCCGCCGCCGCCCATCACCCGGGCCCAGAACTGCAGGTTCTCGGCCACCGTCAGCTGCGCCTTGATCCCGTCGAGATGCCCGGCATAGACCGCCTCGGCCCCGCGCAACTCGCCGGCCAGCACCGGCTGCAACCCGGCCAGCGCCCGGATCAGCGTGGTCTTGCCGCAGCCGTTCGGCCCGCGCAGCACCAACGCCTCGCCCTGCGCCACGGCAAAGGACAGCCCCTGCAACAGGGTCACGCCGCCGCGCCCGACGCTCAGTTCCTCGGCCTCCAGCAGCGCGTTCATCCGATCTTTGCCTTCCAAATACTCTCGGGGGTCCGGGGGCAGACAGCCCCCGGCGCCGCCCTTCTAGCCGCCACTCTCGGCCTTCTTCTGCCAGCGGCCGCCGCTCTCGGCCCAGTAGAAGGCCCGGGCCCCGGCCCCGGTCAGCAGCCGCCACTGGCCCCGCGCCACCTCGACCGCCTCCGGATCGTTGCCGTCGAAGAGAACACAGGCGCGTTCAACCTGCTCCAGATCCTCGACCCCGACCTCGGCACCGTCGACCGCCATCAGGAAGGCCGCTCCGTTGGCCCGCTCGCGGCCGCAGGTCAGCAGCACCGGCTGGTCGGCATCATGCGGTCCGCCGTCGCGCCCATGCGGCAGGAAAGCGTCCCGCGCCCCCAGCCAGAGCCGTTCGTCCAGCCAGTCGAGCCGCGCCTTGTCGCGGCCCCGCACCACCACCCGCTGGCCGCGCTCCAGCGACTTTTCCAGCAGCATCGGCAGGGTCACCTCCACCGGGCTGTCGGTCAGATGGTAGAACCAGGCCTCGCCCACGGCGGCTAGCCCCGCTTCCCGGTCTTGCCCTCGGGCCGCGGCTCGTAGCCGGTCTCGATCAGACGGTTCAGCGCCAGCACGCCCCAGCCGGTTGCCCCCTTGGGCGCCAGGTCGGTGCCGTTCTTGACCGAGGCGACCCCGGCGATGTCGAGATGGATCCAGGGCACTTCCGGCTTGACGAAGCGGTTCAGGAACATCGCCGCGGTGATCGAGCCGCCGGGCCGCCCGCCGACATTCTTCATATCGGCGATATTCGACTTGAGCTGCTTGTCCAGCGCCGGCGACAGAGGCATCCGCCAGGCGCCTTCGGCCTCGGCATTCGCAGCTTTAAGAAAGTCTCCTACGAACTTGTCATTGTTGGAGAAAACGCCAGCGAACTCATGCCCGAGCCCGACGATGATCGCGCCGGTCAGGGTGGCAAGGTTGACCATGCCGACCGGCTTGAACCGCTCCTGCGCGTACCAAAGGACATCGGCCAGGACCAGCCGTCCCTCGGCATCGGTGTTGATGATCTCGACCGTGTCGCCCTTCATCGAGCGCACCACGTCGCCGGGCCGCGTGGCCCGCCCGTCGGGCATGTTCTCGACCAGGCCGACCAGGCCGACGACATGCGCCTTGGCCTTGCGCAGGGCCAGGGCCTTCATGGTGCCGGCCACGGTGCCGGCGCCGCCCATGTCCATGGTCATGTCTTCCATCCCGCCGGCGGGTTTCAGGGAAATCCCGCCGGTATCGAAGACGACGCCCTTGCCGACCAGCGCGAAGGGCGCCCCTTCGGCGCCTTTCCACTGCATGACCACGACCCTGGTCGGGGTCTCCGAGCCCTGCCCGACCGACAGCAGCGTCCGCATCCCCAGTTTCTCCAGCGCCGGCTCGTCCAGCACCTCGACCTCGACGCCGAGCGCGGTCAGTTCCTCCAGCCGCGAGGCGAATTCGGTGGTGGTCAGCACATTGGCCGGTTCGTTGACGAGGTCGCGGGTCCAGAACACGCCGGCCGCCAGAGCCCGGGCCCGTTCGACCGGCGCGGCCAGCGCTTCGGGGTTCGAGACCAGCATCCGGACGCCCTCGGGCGGATCCTCCTCGGCGGTCTTGTGGGCGGTGAAGGCATAGCTGCGCAGCATCACGCCAAGCGCCAGGTCCGCCGCATCACGGCGGTTGCCCGCCAGCAGGGTCAGCGCCTTGCCCGAGGCTGCCTTGGCGATGGCGGCCCCGGCCTTGCGCGACGCCTCGACCCCGGCCCGCTTCGGCAGCCGCGCCAGGATCACCGCCTCGGCCTCGATTCCCGGCGGGAAGGACAGCGTCATCGCCTCGCCCGGTTTCAGCTTGCCGAAGACCTCGCTGGCCACCGCCCGTTTCAGCCCGCCCCGCATCGCCCGGTCCAGGCGCCGTTGCAGCGGCGACAGCGTCTCGCCGGCCTCGGCGATCAACGCCAGCCGCCCCGGCGCTTTCAGAAGGGTTTCGGCCTCGGCCGGCAAAAGGTCCAATGCGATCAGGTCGGTCATTCTATCCTCCAAGCGGTGATCCGCCGTTCGCTCCAAGACCTACGACAGGGTCCCTGTCTTGGCCAGATACCAGTTTTCGCGCCGCGCCGGAGCGGATAAGCTGCGCCCAACGACTGTCCGGAGGAGCCATTGCCCAGATTCGACCGCTATCTGCTGGGCCAGTTCATGGTTCTGTTCGGCTTCTTCTCGCTGATCCTGGTCTCGATCTACTGGGTCAACCGGGCGGTGGCGCTGTTCGACCAGCTGATCGCCAACGGCCAGACCGCGATCGTGTTCCTGGAATTCACCGCGCTGAGCCTGCCCAACGTGATCCGCATCGTGCTGCCGATGGCGGCATTCGCGGCCACGGTCTATGTCAGCAACCGGCTGGCCTCGGACAGCGAACTGGTGGTGGTGCAGGCCACCGGCTACAGCCCCTGGCGGCTGGCACGGCCGGTGGTGGTCTTCGGGCTGATCGTGGCGGCGCTGATCTCGGTCCTGACCCATTTCCTGGTGCCGGCCTCGATCCGGGCCTTCAACGCGAGGCAGTCGGAGATCAACCAGAACGTCACCGCCCGGCTGCTGACCGAAGGCCAGTTCCTGCACCCGGCGGACGGGATCACCTTCTACATCCGCGAGATCACCCGCGAGGGCGAACTGCGCGACATCTTCCTGTCGGATGCCACCTCGGACAGCCAGCGCACCACCTATACCGCCAAGCGGGCGCTGCTGGTGCGTTCGGACACCGGGCCGAAGCTGGTCATGTTCGACGGCATGGCCCAGACCCTGCGGCTGCATGACGAAAGCCTGGCGATCACCCGGTTCACCGATTTTTCCTATGATATCGGCGCCCTGATCAAATCCACACCCTCGACCCGGCGCTCGGCCCGCGAGATGCCGACCTTGACGCTGCTGTTCCCCGACCAGGCGGCGATCGACGAGACCGGCGCCACCGCCGGGCAGCTGCGCTACGAGGGGCACGGCCGGATCAGCCAGGCCCTGCTGGCGCTGGTGGCGGCGCTGACCGGATTCTCGGCATTGCTGGTCGGGGGCTTTTCGCGCTTTGGCCTCTGGCGCCAGATCCTGGGCGCCATCTTCGCCCTGATCGTGCTGAAATCGCTCGACAATGCCATGGCCGGGCTGGTGCGGCGCGATGGCGATCTCTGGCCGCTGGCCTATGTGGCCAGCCTGGCCGGGCTGGCGATGTCCACGGTGTCGCTGTGGGTCGCGGCGCGGCCGGCGCTGTTCACCCGCCGCGGACGCGCCGCCGTGGAGCATGGTGAGGCGCTGTCGTGACGCTGCATCTCTATTTTGCCCGGCGATTCCTGACGGTGTTTCTCGGCACCTTCCTGACCTTCGCCGCCATGCTGGGGCTGATCGACATGCTCGAACAGATCCGCAGCTTCGACATGGCCGATATCGGCTTCGTGGAGGTGCTGCGGCTGACCTTGCTGAACCTGCCGGCCGGGCTGGCCCGGATATTGCCACTGATCACCATCCTCGCCTCGGTGATCCTGTTTCTCAACCTGGCACGGACTTCGGAACTGGTGATCAGCCGTGCGGCGGGCCGTTCGGCGCTGTGGTCGCTGACCGCGCCGGTGGCGGTGGCGGCGATTCTGGGCGTCCTGGCGGTGGCCGGGCTGAACCCGATCGTGGCGGCGACCTCGAAGCAATACGAGGTGCTGGCCAACAGGTTCAATCCGCAGACTGCCTCGGTCCTGTCGCTGAGCCAGGGCGCGCTGTGGCTGCGTCAGGGCGGCGCCGACGGCCAGACCGTGATCCGCGCCTCCGATTCCAGCCTCGACGGCACCGAGTTGAAGTCGGTCACCTTTCTGGGCTTCGACCCCGATGGCAGCCCGGCCTATCGAATCGAGGCCGACCGGGCGCATCTGGCCGATGGCGCCTGGCAACTGACCGGCGTCAAGGAGTGGCGATTCGACGACAGCATCGCCAATCCCGAGCGCGAGGCGGTGCGCACCGACAAGATGGTGCTGGAATCGGATCTCACCGTGGACCGGATCCGCGACAGTTTCGGCACCCCCTCATCAATCCCGATCTGGGACCTGCCCCGGTTCATCCGGCAACTGGAAGATTCGGGCTTTTCGGCGCGCAGCCACCGGGTCTGGTTCCAGATGGAGCTGAGCCTGCCGGTGCTTCTGGCCGCCATGGTCATGGTCGGCGCCGGGTTCACCATGCGACATGTGCGTTTCGGGCATTCGGGTGTCATGGTGCTGCTGGCATTGATGATGGGCTTCGGCGTGTATTTCATCCGCAACTTCGCGCAGGTTCTTGGCGACCGGGGCCAGATCCCGGTGGAACTGGCGGCCTGGTCGCCTCCGGTGGCCGCGGTTCTGCTGTCGCTGGGCCTGCTCTTGCATCTGGAAGACGGCTGATGCGGTGTCTGGCGGCCATCTCGCTGTATCTGGCGTTGAGCCTGGGCCTCGCGGCCCCGGCCATGGCGCAGGGCGGCGCCTCGGTCGAGACCGAGCAGGGGCCGGCGGCGCTGATCGCCGACCGGGTCCGGGTCGAGGGGGCGGCACGGCTGGTGGCCGAGGGTTCGGTGGAGGTGATCTATGGCAGTGCCCGGATGCGGGCGAGCAGGATCAGCTTCGACCGGGCGACGGGCAAGCTGGTGATCGAGGGGCCGATCACTCTGGTCGAGGGCGACAGCGTCCTGATCCTGGCCGATGCCGCCGAACTGGACGCGGATCTTCGCAACGGCATCCTGAGCTCGGCCCGTCTGGTGCTGGACCAGAAGCTGCAACTGGCCGCCGCGCAGGTCCGCCGGGTCGAGGGCCGCTATACCGAACTGTCCAAGACCGTCGCCTCCTCCTGCCAGGTCTGTGCCGACAATCCGGTGCCTCTCTGGTCGATCCGGGCCCGCCGCGTGGTCCATGACCAGGAAGCCCGGCAGCTCTATTTCGACGATGCCACCTTCCGGGTTCTCGATCTGCCGGTGCTCTGGCTGCCGCGTCTGCGCCTGCCCGATCCGACCCTGAAACGTGCGACCGGCTTCCTGATTCCCGACCTGCGCAGCACCAGCCTTCTGGGCACGGGACTGAAGGTGCCCTATTTCATCGCCCTGGGCGACAGCCGGGACCTGACCTTCACGCCCTATGTCTCGGCCCAGACCCGGACGCTCGAAATGCGCTATCGGCAGGCGTTCCGCCGCGGCCGGATCGAATTCGAGGGCGCGCTGAGCCGCGACACCCTGCTGCCAGACCTGACCCGCGGATACCTCTTCGGCCAGGGCCGTTTCGACCTGCCCCGCGATTTCCGCCTGAGCTTCGCGGTGGAATTGACGACCGAGACGGACTACCTGCTGGACTACGGCTATTCGGATGCCGACCGGCTGACCTCGTTCCTCCGCGCCGACCGGATTCGGCGCAACGAGCGAATCGTCGGCCGCCTGATCAACTTCCGCACCCTGCGCGACAGCGAGATCCCGATCGAGGACACGCTTCCCTATTTCCTTGGCAGCGCGACCTGGGAAAAGCGGTTCCCCGGTCTGGCGGGGGGCGAAGGGAGCTTCGCCCTGACCCTGCAGGGCCACCAGCGGACCTCGGACGTCGATATCGACGGCCGCGACGTGGTCCGGCTGGGCTTTCAGGCCGGATGGCGGCGAAGCGAAATCTTCGGGCCCGGGATCGAGGCCGAGTTCGAGGGCCGCCTGACCGCCGATGCCTATTCCGTCAGCCAGGACAGTACCTACCCCGGACGGTTCTCTCTGGTCACGCCGGCCCTGGGCTTGACCCTGCGCTGGCCCCTGGCGCGCACCACCGCCGGTGGCGCGACCTCGGTGCTGGAGCCGCTGGCGCAGGTTGCCTGGTCAAAGAGCTACGGGACCTTGCCGCCCAACGAGGACAGCGCCCTGGTGGAATTCGACGAAGGCAACCTGCTTTCGCTGAACCGCTATCCGGGTCACGATGGGCAGGAGACCGGCCTGCGCGCGGCGGTCGGGCTGAAATGGTCCCATTTCGCCCCCCAGGGCTGGTCGATGGGGGCCACGGTGGGACGGGTGTTCCGGAGCCAGGCGGATTCGGGCTTCACCGCCTCCAGCGGGCTCGACGGAAGTTCCTCGGACTGGCTGCTCGGGTTCCGGCTTGGCATCGGCTCGCGCCTCGGGCTGAGCAGCCGCACCCTGCTGGATGACAGTCTCTCGGTCACGAAATCGGAAACCCGGCTGACCTATTCCGACACGAAACTGAACCTGGGCGCGAGCTACATCTGGCTGATCGCCGATCCCGATATTGGCCTGGACAGCCAGACGAACGAAGTCACGCTGGACGGCTCCTACAAGCTGGGACGGAACTGGACCGGCCAGTTCGGCATCCGCTATGATGCCGAGGTCGATCGCGCCGCCTCGGCCAGCCTCGGCCTGGCTTACAGCAACGAATGTGTGACGTTGGATCTTTCCCTCTCGCGTCGCTTCACCTCCTCGACTAGTGTGGAGCCGACCACCGACGTGGGCCTGAAAGTGGCACTGAACGGGTTCGGCAACGACGGGCGTATCGACCGCGGCTCCTGCGCACGCTAGGTTGACGCCGGGGCCGTGGCTTGAATGCGCCGCCGCGAGGCCGCAGACTGGACCAGGACGGACCTGAACGACCCGAGCGCGAAAAAGACCAAGAAACGAGCCAGAGCAGAACGGACGCTTTCGACGTGAACATCTTTTCCACCTCCCGCCTTACCGCCGCATTGGTCGCCGGGCTCATGTTCCTGCAACCGCATGTCGCCGCCGCGCAGAACCTGTTTGCGCCGGTGATGCAGATCAACGACCGGGTCATCACCGAATACGAGGTCCAGCAAAGGGCCAAGTTCTTTTCGCTGCTGAACGCACCGGGCGACCCGCGTGAGGCGGCGATGGAGCAACTGATCGAGGAGCGCCTGCAACTGGGTGCCGCCGAGTCTCAGGGGCTGGTGCTGACCGAGGAGCAGATCGCCGCCGGGGAGGACGAATTCGCCGCGCGGGCAAATCTCGATCGCGAGACCTTCATCAAGGCCTTGGCCGAGGGCGGGGTCGAGGAACAGACCTTCCGCGATTTCGTCAGCGCCGGGCTGTTGTGGCGCGAGGTGGTGCGCACCCGCTTTGCCGGGCGGGTCACCGTCACCGATGCGGATATCGATCAGGCGTTGTCGGCTTCGGCTCCGCGCCCGACCGCGGTGCGGCTTCTGTTCTCCGAGATCATCCTGCCGGCCAATACGCCCGCCGCCAAGGCAACGGCCCAGCGTCGGGCCGCCGAAATCTCGCAATATACAACGCCCGAGCAATTCAGCCGCGCCGCGCGGGCCTTTTCGGCCTCGCCCAGCCGGGCCCGGGGCGGACGGCTCGACTGGGTCGAGGTTGCCAACATGCAGCCCGGACTGGCGCAGGTCCTGCTGGCGCTGGCGCCCGGCCAGGTCTCGAAGCCGCTGCCGATCCCCAACGGCATCGCCCTGTTCCAGCTGCGCGCCGTCGAGGACGGGATCGCCCCGCCGCCCAGCCCGCTGACGGTGGAATATGCGCTGTATCAGATTCCCGGTGGCCGCAGCCCTGCCGCACTGGCCGAGGCCGCCAAGCTGAAGGCCAATGCCGACACCTGCAACGATCTCTACGAGGCCAACCGCAAGCGCGGCACGCCCGAGGCGCTGGAAGTGACGACCGCCGAGATGTCGGAAGTGCCGGCCGACATCGCGCTGGAACTGGCCAAGCTCGACCCCGGCGAATTCTCGGACGCGCTGACCCGGGGCGGCAATCTTGCGCTGCTGATGCTCTGCTCGCGCCAGGTGCCGCTGCCCGAAGACGTGAGCCGCGAGGACATCCGCAAGCGGCTGCTGGACCAGCGCGTGCAGAGCCTGGCCAAGGGCTATCTGGAAGAGCTGCGAGCCGACGCGATCATCCGCAAGCCATGAGCGTGCCACCGCTGGCGCTGACCTGCGGCGAACCCGCCGGGGTCGGCCCCGAGATCGCGGTGAAGGCCCGGGCCGAACTGGGCCGGGCGCTGCCCTTCTTCGTGATCGGCGATCCGGGCCATTTTCCGCAGGGATCGGTGCAGGAAATCGCGGCACCCAGCGAGGCCGCAACGGTTCCGGCCGGGCGTCTGCCGCTGCTGCGCCACGATTTCCCGAAACCTGCCGTTCCGGGCCGGCCGGCGCCCGAGAATGCCGCCGAGGTGATCTCGGTCATCGCTCGTGCCGTCGCGCTCGTGCAGGCCGGAGAGGCCGGCGCGGTGGTCACCAATCCGATCAACAAGGCGGCGCTGAAGTCCGGTGCCGGATTCGCCTTTCCAGGACATACCGAGTTTCTGGCCGATCTGGCCGGGGTTGACCGGGTGGTGATGATGCTGGCCTCCGACGCGCTGAAGGTCGTGCCGGTGACCATCCATGTCGCGATCTCCGAGGTTCCGCGCCTGCTGACGGTGGAGCTGCTGGAGGAAACGCTCCGGATCACCGATGCGGCGCTGCGCAAGGATTTCGGGCTGGCGACGCCGCGGATCGCCGTGGCCGGGCTGAACCCGCATGCCGGCGAGAGCGGCACCATGGGCTGCGAGGACCGTGACCTGATCGCCCCGGTGATCGCCCGGCTTCAGGCCGAAGGCATGGCGCTGAGCGGCCCGCATCCCGCCGACACGATGTTCCACGCCCGGGCCCGGGCCGGCTATGACGCGGCTGTCTGCATGTATCACGACCAGGCGCTGATCCCGATCAAGACACTGGCCTTCGACGAAGGCGTGAATGTCACCCTGGGCCTGCCCTTCATCCGCACCTCACCCGATCACGGCACCGCCTTCGACATCGCCGGAACCGGGGCGGCGCGGGCCGACTCGCTGATCGCGGCATTGCGTATGGCGGCGCGGATGGCGGCGCGGCGGCACGGGGTGGCGCATGCAGATTGACGGCCTGCCGCCGCTGCGCGAGGTGATCGCCAGCCATGGTCTCAGCGCCAGGAAGAGCATGGGCCAGAACTTCCTGCTCGACCTCAACCTGACCGCCAGGATCGCCCGGCTGGCCGGGGATCTCGCCGGATCGGATGTGCTGGAGATCGGTCCCGGGCCGGGCGGGCTGACCCGGGGCCTGCTGGCCGAGGGCGCGCGAAAGGTGCTGGCGATCGAGAAGGACGCCCGCTGCCTTCCGGCCCTGGCCGAGATCGCGGCGGCCTATCCGGGGCGGCTGCAGGTGATCGAGGGCGACGCGCTCGAGATCGATCCGCTGGCCCATCTGACCCCGCCGATCAAGGTCGCCGCCAACCTGCCCTACAATGTCGGGACCGAGCTGCTGGTGCGCTGGCTGACGCCGAAGGTCTGGCCGCCCTTCTGGGACAGCCTCACCCTGATGTTCCAGCGCGAAGTGGCCGAGAGGATCGTGGCGAAACCGGGATCGAAGGCCTATGGCCGCCTGGCGCTGCTGGCTCAGTGGCGGGCCGAGCCGAAGATCGTCATGGATCTGCCGCCCGAGGTCTTTACCCCGGCGCCCAAGGTGCATTCGGCCGTGGTGCATCTCGCGGCCCTGCCCGAGCCGCGTTATCCGGCCGATCCGGCGGTGCTGAACAGGGTGGTGGCGGCGGCCTTCAACCAGCGTCGCAAGATGCTGCGCGCCGCCCTGCGCGGGCTGCATCCGCAGATCGAGGCGATCCTGGCCGAGGTCGGCATCGCCCCGACCGCGCGGGCCGAGGAAATCGGGCTGGAAGGGTTTTGCGCCCTCGCCCGCCGTCTGGCGGCGGGCTGAGGGCCGGGACGCCTATTCGGCGGCTTCGGGCGGCTTCGCCTTGGGCTTGCGGGCCCGGGTGGTCTTCGGCTTCGGCTTGGCCGTCGGGGCTGCGCTTTCCGGGGTTTCCACCAGTCCGCTGTCGGTCTCGGCCGCCGGGCCGTCATCGACCGCAAGGGAATCCACCTGGCCTTCGGCCCGTGCCGGCGCCGGGGCCGACTGGGTCAGGAAGGCCGGGAGTTCCGGCTCGACCGCGGGCTGCTCGACCAGATCGTCGCGGCGCTTCCGGTCGTCGCGCGCCGGACGGTCGTCGCGGTCTTCGCGCAGCTTCGGCTGCTCGTTCCGCTCGCCACGCGCATTGTCGTCGCGGCTGCGCTCGGAGCGGTTCTGGTCATCCCGATTGCGGTCGTTGCGGCCCTGATCGTCGCGGTTCCGGTCGTTCCGGTTCTGGCCGCCACCCTGCTGGTTGCCGCCGCCGTTGCCGTTCTGCTGGTTGTTCTGGCCGCCGCCCTGATTGCCGGACTCGTTCTGGTTCGCCTGGCGCTGCGCTTCCATCTCGCGCATGGCTTCGCTGAGCATCCTTGTGTAATGCTCGGAATGCTGCTGGAAATTCTCGGCCGCCACCCGGTCGTTCGACAATTGCGCGTCGCGGGCAAGCTGATTGTACTTGTCGATGATCTGCTGCGGCGTGCCGCGCACTTTGCCTTCCGGACCCGACGAATCGAACACACGGTTGATGACATTGCCGACCGAGCGGCTACGGTTCTGCTTAGAACGCGAACGTGACTTGGATGATCTCATGCAACCTTGATCCGATTACTGCGCTGCCTGAGCCTCGGGTGCGGCAAATACGTCGCGTGAGAGTGGCTCAAGGCGGGTGGCTGTATCGCGGGGCTGCAATCATGCGCCCCCGGCGATGAAGAAACGCTATACATGGGCCTGCCGTGAAGACAAGCCCCAAGCGTCGGAACCCGCCCGTTTTTCGCGAGAATCCGGGGATCTGTCACCGATTCCGCCCAATGACCGCCCGGTCGCGGCCCGCAAGATCGGTCTTGACCGCCACATCCTGCAGTCCCGCGGCGCGGAACAGCCCGGCGACTTCGGCGCCCTGCTGCCAGCCGATCTCGACGATCAGGCGCCCCCCGGGCACCAGATGCGCCGCCGCGCCGGCCAGGATCGCCCGATAGGCGCCCAGCCCGTCGCCCTGGTCCGTCAGCGCCAGCGCCGGGTCCCAGTCGCGCACTTCGGGGGCCAGTTCCGGCATTTCCGACGCCGCGATATAGGGTGGGTTCGAGACGATCAGCTCGAACCGGCCGGTGACCGGCGCGAACCAGTCGCCCTGCAGGAACGTGGCGCGCCCTGCAAGGCCCAGATCATCGGCATTGGCCCGCGCCACCGCCAGCGCCGGGGCGGAGACATCGACCCCCTGCCCCGTCGCCCCGGGCCGCTCGGCCAGCAGGCTCAGGAGCAGGCAGCCGCTGCCGGTGCCAAGGTCGAGAACATCGGAAAACGTCCCCTCCAGCGCCAGATCGACCAGCAGCTCGGTCTCGGGCCGCGGGTCCAGCACCTCGGGCGTCACCCGGAATGCGCGGCCGTAGAAGTCGCGTCGTCCGATGATCTTCGACACCGGTTCGCGGGCGATCCGCCGGGCGATCAACGCCTGATAGGTCGCCGCGTCGGTCATCGGCTCGGGCAGGATCAGCGTCACCCGGTCCGGCGGGATGTCCAGCGCATGTGCCAGCAGGCGCCGGGCGTCGCGGGGGGCCTCCTCGATCCCGGCCTCGCGCAGGGCAAGGGTCGCGGTCCGCAGCGCCTCGGCCGCCGTGACCGCTGCCGTCACGCCTCGATCTCGGCCAGCCGCGCCGCCTGATCGTGCTGGATCAGCGCGTCGATGACCTCGTCCAGATCGCCGCCGATGATCCGGTCGAGCGCATAGAGCGTCAGCCCGATCCGGTGGTCGGTCAGCCGGCCCTGCGGAAAGTTGTAGGTCCGGATCCGCTCGGACCGGTCGCCCGATCCGACCTGGGACCGGCGTTCCGCGGATCGTGCGTCGTCCAGCGCCTGCCGCTGCTGATCGTAGAGCCGCGCCCGAAGCACCGCCATCGCATTGGCGCGGTTCTGGTGCTGGGATTTCTCGGAGGAGGTGACGACGATCCCGGTCGGAATATGGGTGATCCGCACCGCCGAGTCGGTGGTGTTGACGTGCTGGCCGCCGGCGCCCGAGGCCCGCATCGTGTCGATCCTGATGTCGCTGGCCGGGATGTCGATATCGACCTCCTCGGCCTCGGGCAGCACCGCCACCGTCGCCGCCGAGGTATGGATACGGCCCTGCGCCTCGGTTTCCGGGACACGCTGCACCCGATGCACGCCGCTTTCGTATTTCAGCCGGGCAAAGACCCCGTCGCCCTGGATGTTGACCGTAGCCTCCTTGATCCCGCCAAGGTCGCTCTCGGTCAGATCCAGCACCTCGAAGCGCCAGCCCTTGGATTCGGCATAGCGCTGATACATCCGCAGCAGATCGCCGGCGAAGAGCGCGGCTTCGTCGCCGCCGGTGCCGGGGCGGATTTCCAGGATCGCCGGCCGCGCGTCGGCGGCATCCTTGGGCAGCAGCGCGATCCGCAGCCGGTCCTCGACCTCGGGCAGGCGCTGCCGCAGCTCTTCCAGCTCGACCTCCGCCAGCTCCTTCATCTCGGGGTCGCTCAGCATCGCCTCGGCCCCCGCGATCTCGTCCAGCAGGCTGCGGTAACCGGCGATCTCGGCCACCACCGGACGCAGTTCGGCATATTCCCGGCCCAGGGCCGCGATATCGCCGCCGCCGGTGCCGAGCTGCGCCTCGAGATATTCGAAACGCTGGGTGATCTGGTCGAGTTTGTCCAAAGGAACCATGGCCGCTGCCTGCCCGATGTCTTCCAAGTGGTCAAGGGGAGCCGCGGCCTGCTGCGGGGAAAGCCAGGGCGGGGGGCGCTGCCCCCCGGCCCCCCCGGAGTATTTCCGACCCAAAGATGAACGGGGGCGTCTAGGGGCCAGCCAGCCAGGTTTCGATCCGCCTGCGGTTCACGCCGAGGTCGCTGCGCCCGTAGACCGCATGGCCGCGAAGATGCAGGGCCGCGCCCTCCAGCCAGAGATCGGTGATGTCGGGAAAGCCCCAGAGCAGGCTGCGGGTGACATAGCTGACCCGGCCCTCGGCCGGCGAACCGGCCAGGACCCTGGTGCGCGGCGTGGCGCGGATGCGGGCATCGAGCCGCGCCATCTCGGCACCCGGATCGGCCGGGGTCAGGACCGCGGCGAAACTGTTCCGCGGCGAGAGGTCATCGGCCTCGGTGCGGCTCGGCAGCGGTGCCAGCCGGACATAGAGCTGCACGCCCAGCAGCAGGGCGAGCAGCAGCAGCGCGGCGACCCCCACCCGTTTCAGCGCCGGGTCCAGAGGATCAGCGACAGGATCTCCATCGCCACATGCGCACCGGCAATCGCGGTGGCGCCGCTGGTGTCATAGGGTGGCGAGACCTCGACCACGTCACCGCCGGTCAGGTTGACGCCCCTGATCCCCTGCAGCATCGCCGCCGCCTGCCAGCTCGCCAGCCCGCCCCAGACCGGGGTGCCGGTGCCGGGCGCGAAGGCCGGGTCGAGCGCGTCGATGTCGAAGGTCAGATAGGCATGGCGATCGCCGACCACCCGCTTGATCTCCTGCGCCACCCAGTCCGGCCCCCTGGCGTGGCAGGTCGGCGCGTCGATCGTGGTGACGCCCATCGTGTCGGGATTCACGGTGCGGATGCCGATCTGCACCGAACGGGCCGGATCGACAATCCCGGATTTCACCGCCTTGTAGAACATCGTTCCGTGGTCGATCCGCGAGAAATCGTCATCGACCCAGGTGTCGGAATGGGCGTCGAACTGGATCAGCCCCAGGGGGCCGTATTTTTCGGCATGGGCCTTGAGCACCGGAAAGCTGATGTAATGGTCGCCGCCCAGCACCAGGCTGGCCGCCCCGGCATCGAGGATGCCGCGGATATGCGCGGTCAGCGCATCGGGAAATTCCGAGACCCGGGCATAATCGAAGGCCAGATCCCCGTAATCGACGATGTCGAATTCGCCCAACGGGTCGAAGTCCCAGCCATAGGGCGGATCGAAGGGCTGCAGGGCCGAGGCCTCGCGAATCGCGCGCGGGCCGAAACGGGTGCCGGGTCGATGCGTCACCGCCTGATCGAAGGGAATCCCGGTGACCGCCAGGGCGGCCCCGGTCAGGTCCTTGGAATAACGCCGCCGCAGGAAGGAGGTGGCGCCGCCGAAGGCGTTCTCGAAGGCCAGCCCGCGCCGGTCCTCGCGGGTAAAGGCCAGATCGACCTGGGTCCTTGCATCTTCCAGTGCCATCAACTCACCTCATAGCCATCGTGGACCAGCGTATCCGCCACCAACGGGATCACCTCGGCCAGCGTATCCACGATGAAGTCGGCCTCGTCCAGCGTCAGTATCAGCGCCGGCGACAGGATGACCAGCGGGCCCAGCGGCCGGACCAGCAGACCGCGCGCCTCGGTGGCCTTCGAAATCCGGATCGAGACCTGCGCCGCATCGGGCAGCGGGCGGCGGCTGGCCTTGTCGGCCACGGCTTCGAGACACCACATCAGCCCCTCGCCGCGGGTATCGCCGACCAGAGGCAACTGGCGCAATTCGGCCAGGCGCCGGCCAAGATGCGCCCCGACCCGCGCCGCATTGGCCAGCAGCCCCTCGTCCTCGAGGATCTCGATGTTCTTCAGCGCCGCCGCGCAGGCCACCGGATGCCCGGCATAGGTGAAGCCCGAGGTGAACCAGCGCTCCCCCGACTGCATCGCCGCCATGATCCGGTCCGAAAAGATCACCGCGCCGATCGGCTGATAGGCCGAGGACAGCCCCTTGGCGGTGCAGATGATGTCGGGGGTGACGCCATAGAGCCCGTCGCTGGCGAACCAGTGCCCCACCCTGCCCCAGGCGGTGACCACCTCGTCGGCCACGAAGAGGATGCCGTGGCGCCGGCAGACCTCGGCCATGCGGGGGAAATAGTCCGGCGGCGGCACCAGGATGCCGCCCGAAGCCTGGATCGGCTCGGCAAAGAAGCCGCCGACCTTCCCGGGGCCGATCCGGGCGATCGTCTCTTCGAATTCCGCGACCAGATGGTCGGTCAGCGCCTCCGGCGCCACGCCTTCGGGCGGGCGGTATTGGTAGGGCGCCGAGACATGGTGGATGGTCTCGGATTCATAGGCGAATTCCGCCGGCTGGTCGCCGCGCCGCCGCCCCAGCGACATCGCCGCATAGGTGCCTCCGTGATAGCTGTGGCTGCGCGAGATCACATGGCGCTTCTCCGGAAACCCCATGCAGCTCTGTGCATAGGCGACCATGCGGAAGGCGGTATCGGTGGCGGTCGATCCCCCGGTGGTGAAATGGACCTGGTTGAGATCGCCCGGGGCCAGTTCGGCGACCCTGGCGGCAAGGCGGATCGAAGGCTCGTTGTTCATGGCGCCGAAGGTCGAGGCAAAGGCCAGTTTCTCGGCCTGCTCGGCGATCACCCGGGCCATCTCCCTGCGGCCGAGCCCGATATTGGTGCACCAGAGCCCGCCAACCGCGTCGAAATAGTCGCGGCCGCGGCTGTCCCAGACCCGGGCACCCTCGCCCCGGATCAGGATCAGCGGCGGCTCGGGATGCTGCCTGTCCTGTCCCAGGTGGTGAAACGGATGCAGGACATGCGCCTGGTCGAGTCCGACCAATTCGTCGGTCGTATTGAGGATTGTATGCATCGCCATATCTGGCCCGGCCCCGGGGGCGCGGTCAAGCCGGCGCGGAGCCATGCCACGGGCAGTCTAGGCGGCGCGGCTCCGCACCATCAGCATCAGCCCCAGCCCGACCGCCGCCATGGCCAGCGCCCCAAAGACCAGCGCCACCGGGCCGCCCAGCCCCAGCAGGAAGGCCCCGGTCACCGGGGCCGCGGCATTGGCCAGCAGGGGGCCCATCGCGATGGCGCCCGAGATCGCACCGAATCCGTCGCGGCCCATGACCTCGGCGATCAGCACCGGGCGCAGGATCGACAGGATGCCGATCGCCGAGCCCTGCGCGACGGCAAAGAGGAAGACCAGCATCGGCGCGGCCCCGGCCATCAACAGGATCAGCGCCGCCGCCGCCTGCATCGCGAAGCCGGTCCTTGTCGCCAGCAGCGCCGGGGCGCGGGCGTCGAGCAGCATCAGCGTGATCCGGCCGACGACCTGGAACGGCCCCACCGTGGCCGCGGCCGCCACCGCCAGCGAGGCGGAGACCCCCAGCCCGGTGAACAGCGGGATGAAATAGGTGACCAGCATCGAATGGTTCATCCAGGCCAGGCCGAAGCCCAGGGCCAGCAGCCAGAAACGGGCCTGGCCCAATGCCCGGCGCAGGGCGTCGCGGCTTTGCGGAGGCGGCGCAGCCCCGGCCCGCTCGCGCCGTCTCAGCCGGATCCCGGCGTAGATCATCACCGGAGCGGCGACCAGCAGTTCCAGCCCGGCGAAGGCCGAGAAGGCCCAACGCCAGCCGGCGAGCGACGACAGGCTGGCGCCCAGCGGGAAGGCCAGGGTCGAGGCCAGCCCCGCCACCAGCGTCACCCGGATGATCGCCGGCCGGGCGGCGCTGCCAAGGCGGCGGGTGAGGAAGGCAAAACAGGTCTCGTAAAGGCTCGCCGCCATCGCCGGGCCGACGATGATCCAGGCCAGATACCACTGCCAGAGGCTGCGGGCCTGGGCGATGGTCAGCAGGCAGAGCCCGCCCAGGATCGCACCGCCCGCCAGCAGTTCCACCCCCCGGCCCCGGTCCACCAGCCGCCCGGTCAGGGGCGAGGACAGCGCCGCGCAGATCAGGGACAGGGTCAGGCCGAGCGCCATCTGGCCCTTGCTCCAGCCGGTCTCGTCGCCGACCGCTACCAGCAGGGCGCCGAAGGAATAGTAGAGGCTCGCATAGCCCAGCGTCTGGCCCACGGCCAGCAGCCAGACCGCCAATGCGTCGCCCGGCTGGTCGGCGTCGGACCCGGACAAAGGCAGAGGCGGCGGGGTGCTCAAAGCCGGTAGATTTCCGAGAACTTGGTTTCCAGATAGTCCAGCAGCGGCGCTTCGGACGGCTCGAACCCGCAGGCATGGGCGATGGTCTCACGCGGGGGGCGCAGCCCGCCGTGGCGCTGCAGGTTCTCGCGCAGCCAACCGGTCGCCGGGGAGGTGTCGCCGCGGGCCAGGGACTCGTCCAGATCGGGCACCGCGTCGCGCAATGCCTGCATCAGGCAACCGGCATAGACATTGCCCAGCGAATAGGTCGGGAAATAGCCGAACAGCCCCACCGACCAATGCACATCCTGCAGGCAGCCGTTCGACGGCTTGTCCACCTCGACCCCGAAATCCCTGGCAAAGCGGCTGTTCCAGGTCGCCGGCAGGTCCTCGACCGGCAGATCGCCCGAGATCAGCGCCCGCTCCAGATCAAAGCGCAGCAGGACATGGAGATTGTACTGCACCTCGTCCGACTCGGTGCGGATATAGCCGGGATGCACCCGGTTGACGGCGGCATAGAACGCCTCCGGATCGCTGATCCCGAAATCGCCGAAGGCCGCCCGCATCTTGTCGAAGAGATAGCCCGAGAACGCCCGGCCGCGGCCGATCTGGTTCTCGTAGATCCGGCTCTGGCTTTCGTGCACCCCCATCGAGCAGCCCTGCCCCACCGGGGTCAGCAGATAGGCCCGGTCGATGCCCTGTTCATAGGCCGCGTGCCCGACCTCGTGAATCGTCGAGTAGAAGCAGTTGAACGGATCCTCGGGATTGGTCCGGGTGGTGATCCGCACGTCGAGCCCCGAACCGGACGAAAACGGATGCACCGCCTTGTCGATCCGGCCGTGGTTGAAGTCATAGCCGAAGGCCGCCGCCAGATCGCGGCTGACGGCGAGCTGCCTGTCTTCGTCGAAACGTCCGGACAGCCCCTTGGGCTGCTCGGCCCCCATGATCCGGTCACGCAGCGCCACCAGCCGCGGGCGCAGCCCCTCGAACATCGCCGAGAGACTGGCCTGGGTGGCGCCGGGTTCGTAATCATCCAGCAGCGCGTCATAGAGATCGCCGCCATCGGCCAGCGCCTCGGCCTCTTCCCGGCGCAGCGCGATGACCTTGGCGAGGGTCGGCGCGAATGCGGCGAAATCCTCGTTCCTGCGGGCCTCGGCCCAGATGCCCTGCGCCACCGAGGTCACGCGGGCCAGTTCCGCCGCCAGCCTGGCCGGGACCCTGACGCTGCGCCGGTAGCTGCGGCCGATCAGCCGGACCTGCGCCGCTTCGGCCTCGGGCAGATCGGCGCCCTCCAATGCCGCGAGCCAGTCGCCGATCCGCGGATCGGTGCGGCGCGCGTGCAAGACACTTTCCATCGCGCCCATTTCCTCGCCCCGCTGCTCGGCGGCGCCGCGCGGCATCATGGTTTCCTGGTCCCAGCCGAGCCTTTCCGCGACCTGGGCCAGGGCCTCGGTCTCGCGCTGATAGGCCATCAGATCGGCATAGGGCAGGTTCGAGAGTTGGGTCATGACTGGCGCAGGCTCCGTTCGATGGGATAGCGCGCCCGATGGCGGGCACGCAGGATCAGGACCAGAAGCAGAATCGCCCCGCCCTGGTGGAAGATGGCGATCTCCAGCGGCGAGGAATGCATCACCGTGACGACGCCCAGCGTGATCTGCACCAGCACCATGATCAGAGCCAGACCATAGGCCCTGCGGGTCGGGGCATGCGGCGAGCGCCGGGCAGAAAGCCAGACAAACAGCACCGCCAGCCCCGCGAGATAGCCGGTCATCCGGTGGATGAACTGCACCGTGGCGTCATTCTCGAAGAAATTGCGCCACAGCGGTTCGAGGTCGAACATGCCGTCGGGCACGAAACTCCCCGCCATCAGCGGCCAGTCGGTATAGCCCCGCCCGGCGTCGATCCCCGCGACCAGGGCGCCAATGATTATTTGTAGGAATATCAATACTATGGCGGTCGATGTTAAAGCTGCTAGCCGGGCCTCGCCGGCGCGCCGCGCCTTCATCAGCTCATGTTCGCTCCGCGACAGCAGCAGCGCGTCCCAGGTGATCAGGCCGAGGATCGCGAAGGCCAGTCCCAGATGCGTGGCCAGCCGGTAGCTGGCGACGTCCAGCATCGTGCCCTTCAGCCCGGAAGAGACCATCCACCAGCCGACCGCGCCCTGCACCCCGATCAGCACCCCGATCGTCAGCAGCCGCCCGGTCCAGCCCGGCGGGACCTTGCGGGCCAGCAGGAAGCCCAGGAACCCGAGCGCCCAGACCAGTGCGATGAACCGGCCGAGCTGCCGGTGCCCCCATTCCCACCAGTAGATGCTCTTGAATTCCGACAGGGTCATGGCGTTGTTCTGGAGCTTGAATTCCGGCGTCTCCTGATAGAGCGCGAATTCCTCCTGCCAGTCCTCGGCCGACATCGGCGGCAGGGCCCCGGCCACCGGCTTCCATTCCGTGATCGAGAGACCCGAGTCGGTCAGCCGGGTCAGCCCGCCGACCAGCACCATCACGCCCACCAGCAGGGCCAGCACGATCAGCCACAGACGCACCCCGCGCCGGGCCCCCTTGGGGCGGTCGATGGCGCCGACCGCCGACAGTACCGGTCCCGAACGGCTGCTCGTGCCTTCCGGAACCTCTTCGAAGATTGATCTCTTGCCAGCCATTCCCGCCTCGTGGTCCACCCGACCGATTTCACCGGACCCTACTATGCCCGGCCCCGGCCGGCTTCAACCTGCTGCGCGCCGGGGTGTTCCGCGTCAGCCGATCTCGCGCAACCCGTCCCGGAACCGCGCCGCATTGGCCTGATAATGCTGTGCCGAGCGCTTCAGCCCCTCGATCGCCTCGGCGTCCAGCGCCCGGACCACCCGGCCCGGCGCCCCCACGACCAGCGATCCCGGTGCGATCTCCTTGCCCTCGGTGATCAGCGCACAGGCCCCGACCAGGCTTTCCGCCCCGATCACCGCCCCGTTCAGCACCGTCGCCCCCATGCCGATCAGCGCCCCCTCGCCGATCGTGCAGCCGTGCAGCATCGCCTTGTGGCCGATGGTGCAGCCCGGCCCGACCCGCAGCGGATAGCCCGGGTCGGTATGCATGACGCAGTGTTCCTGCACGTTGGAACCGGCGCCGATCTCGATCCACTCGTTGTCGCCGCGCAGCACCGAACCGAACCAGACCGAGGCCCCCGGTCCGATCCGCACCTTGCCGACGATCACCGCATCCGGCGCCACCCAGGCGGACGGGTCGATCTCGGGGACATGTCCCTCCAGCGCATAGATCATCTGTCTTTCTCCTGCATCAGCCCGTCCACGAAACCCTCCAGCCAGGGCTGGCGCTGGCGCCGCAGCCGCTCGGCGGTGACGATCGCCCGCAACCGCGCCTCGCAGAGGTCCACGTCGTCATTCACCAGCACATAGTCATAGGCCTTCCAATGGCTGATCTCGGCCCGGCTCTTGGCCATCCGGCCCTCGATCACAGCATCGCTGTCCTGGGCCCGGCCACGCAGCCGCTGTTCGAGTTCGGCCATCGAAGGCGGCAGCAGGAAGATCGAGACCACATCCTCGCGCAGCGCCGAGCCGCCGATCTGCTGCCCGCCCTGCCAGTCGATGTCGAAGAGCGTATCCGCCCCTTCGGCCAGCGCCGCCTCGACCGGTGCCGCCGGCGAGCCGTAGAGATTGCCGAAGACCTCGGCATGTTCCAGCATCTCGCCGCGCTCGACCATCTGCAGGAAATCGGCGCGGCTGCGGAAATGATATTCGCGCCCGTCCTGCTCGCCCGGCCGCGGCGCCCGTGTCGTGGCCGAGACCGAGAACCGGATCGTCGGATCCCACAGCCGCAAGCGCCTGGCCAGGGTCGATTTCCCGGCCCCGGAAGGCGATGACAGGATGATCAGCAATCCCCGCCGCTGCCCCGTCGCCCGCTCCGCCGCCTGATCCGCCATAGTCATTCCACGTTCTGAACCTGCTCGCGCATCTGGTCGATCACCGCCTTGAGGTCAAGCCCGACCCGGGTCAGTGGCGCCGAGCCGCTCTTGGAACAAAGCGTGTTGGCCTCGCGCAGGAACTCCTGGGTCAGGAAGTCCAGCTTGCGCCCCACGGGCCCCGGGGCGGACAGCAGCGCCCGGGCGGCGGCGACATGGGCCGTCAGCCGGTCGATCTCTTCGGTGACATCGGCCTTGACCGCCAGCAACGCCAGTTCCTGCGCCACCCGGTCCGGATCGGCGCCCGAACTGTTGTCGAGCACCCGGGCCAGGTTGGTGCGCAGGGTCTCGGCCACCTCGTCGCGCCGCGCCTCGGCCAGGCCGGCGGCCTCGGCGGTCAGGGCCGCGATCTGGTCGAGTTGCGCGGTCAGAACCCGCGCCAGCGCCGCGCCCTCGGTCCGCCGCATGGCCTGGAAGGCGTCGAGCAGCCCGGGCAGATCATCCAGCAGCGCCTTCACCAGTTCCGGCGGCGCCGCATCGTCGCCGCCCGCCTCCATCACCCCGCGCAGCGCCAGCACCTCGGCCCCGGTCGAATGCTGCAGCGTCACGCCGGCGGCCTCGGCGGCGGCCTCGACCTCGGCCAGGGCGGCGACGGCGGCGGCCAGCGCCTCCGGGTCCAGCCGCGCGGTCGCGACCCCGGCGCGCCGGGTCAGCCGCAGCGACAGCGTCACCGAGCCGCGCGCGATCCGGCCCTGCAGGGCGCGGCGCACCCCGGCCTCAAGCCCCTCGACCCAGTCCGGCAACCGCAGCCGCAGATCCAGCCCGCGGCCGTTCACAGCCCGCAGATCCCAGACCCAGTCCCAGCCCTCGATCGCGCCCCGGGCACCGGCAAAACCGGTCATCGACAGCAATCCGCCCTCTGCTCCGCCCGTCGCGGCGTCAGGCGCTATGTCTTTGCTTGCATTAACCATTCTGCCCGTTTCTGCCCCCGTTCCCGACCTGTTCATGCTATTAACGCGTCGGTAAGACTTGCCGGATATTGGTTAACAGAGCCCTGATGCCGGAACAACCGGAACGGCGACAGGGCGGAAGGGGCGCGACGGACATGAAGGTCGACTATGTCAAGGGCAGCAACATCATCGGGCTGGAGCCGCGCAGGATGGACAATATCTTTCCCGCCGTGAACGCGGTCGAAGCCTATTGGTCGGCGCTGTCGGCGCAATCGCCCGAGGGCGCGGTCCCGGCCCGGTCGCGGATCGACCCGCGCGGGATCGAATCCGCCCTGGCCCAGGCCTTCATCCTCGAACGTATCGCCCCCGGCCTGGCCCGGTTCCGGCTGGCCGGTGCGCATCTGGCCGACCTGATGGGGATGGAGGTGCGCGGCATGCCGCTGACCGCGCTGTTCCTGCCCGATGACCGTGAATTCGCCGGACGAATGCTGGAGCGGGCCTTTTCCGGACCCGCCCGGGTCTCGCTGGTGCTGACCGGCGAACGCGGCATCGGTCGCGCGCCGCTGGACGCAAGGATGCTGCTGCTGCCGCTGCGCGACGAGGAAGGCAGGGTGACCCGCATTCTGGGTGCGCTCGAGGCCAAGGGCACGATCGGCCGCCAGCCGCGACGCTTCGCGATCGTCGCGCAGAACCACGTCCCGATCGAGAAGGTTCCGCCGGACAGCACCGACCCGCGGCACAGCCCCGGCCTGGCCGAGGCCGCCGCGCGCGGCTACAGCTATCCCCTCCGCCCCGGTCGGCCGGCGCTGCGGCTGATCCGGGGCAGGAAGGAATAGCCCCGCCCGGGGCACCGTCACCGGTCCTTGCCTCCGCCCTGCCGCTTTGCCTGGGAAATATCCCGGGGAGCGCGAGGGGCAGCGCCCCTCGCCCGGTCGGCGCGCGCAGCGCGGCGAAACCTGCCCCTGCCGCACCCCTTCCCTGCCCCGCCGGATCTGGACTTTCCCCGCGCCACCACCCAGAACCCGGACCGCGGCGGCGCAACGGCGGGCGCCGGAGGGAGGAAACGGATGGCAAGAGCGGCATCGCTACGGGCGGCGATCTGGATGATCGGCTCGGTGCTCTCGTTCACCCTGATGGCGGTTGCGGCGCGGAAGATTTCGGACGGGCTGGATACCTTCGAGATCATGCTCTACCGCTCGGTGATCGGCCTGGCGCTGGTGCTCGCGATTTCCGCGCTCACCGGAACGCGCGGGCAGATCTCGGCCCGCAAGCTGCATCTGCACGGGCTGCGCAACATCGCCCATTTCACCGGCCAGAACCTCTGGCTCTATGCGATCACGGTGGCCCCGCTGGCCCAGGTCTTCGCGCTTGAGTTCACCATGCCGATCTGGGCCATGGGCCTCTCGGCGCTGGTGCTGGGCGAGGCGCTGAAGGCGCGGCATCTGGGCGTGGCGCTGGTCGGATTCCTCGGGGTGCTGATCATCACCCGGCCCTGGCTATCGGGTCTGGCGCCCGGAATCCTGCCCGCCGCCGGGGCCGCGGTCTGCTTTGCCGGCACCGCGGTGGCGACCCGGCTGCTGACCCGCAGCGTCAGCGTCACCGCGATCCTGTTCTGGCTGACCGTGATGCAGGCGACGCTGGGCCTGGTCTGCGCCGGCTCCGACCTGGCCATCGCCTGGCCGGCCGCCGCCGCCTGGCCCTGGGTGGCGGTCGTCGCCGCGACCGGGCTCGGGGCCCATTACTGCATGACCACCGCGCTTGGCCTGGCCCCGGCGCGGGTGGTGATCCCGATCGACTTCGCCCGGCTGCCGCTGGCGGCGCTGGTCGGCTATCTGTTCTACAACGAGCCCGTGACCACCGCCGTCTTCATCGGCGCCGCGATCATTTTCCTCGCGAATTACGTCAACCTGCTGATCGAATCGCGCGACAGGGGCCGCGGCTGAACCGCCCCCGCCGTGACGGAATGACAATTTCGTGACGCGGCGTCAGAGATTGCACGCCTTTCCGGGCCGCCTAATATCGAGGCACTGGGAAGAGGTTGCCTCGCGGCAGAGGCGGGGCGGGAGGATCAAGATGAAGTACTTTTTACACGCCTTGGCGGGCATGACACTGGCTGCTGGCGCGGCTTCGGCGGGAGGGATCGACCGCTCCGGCCAGTCGATCGGGGCCCTGTTCGAGAAAGGCACCTATGCCGAACTGTCGTTCGGCTATGTCTCGCCATCGGTCACGGGCAACGATCTGGTAGGCTACGGCGGTGCGGCCACCGGCAATGTCGCCGATCCCTATGCCGCCTTCGGCCTGGCCTACAAGCAGGATCTGAACGACCGGCTCTCGCTGGCCTTCATCCTCGACCGGCCCTTCGGTGCCGATGTGCTCTATGATCCCACCTCGGTGATGCTGGGCAATACCAAGGCCTATGCCGCCACCACCTCGGCGACGATCCTCGGGCGCTACAAGATGGACCGGTTCTCGGTCCATGGCGGGGTTCGGCTGCAGCAGGCCCGGGCCTTCGTCCACCTGGAAGGCGCCGCCTACGGCGGGCTCAGCGGCTACTCGGTCGCCCTCGACCGCAACATGGCGCTTGGCTATGTCATCGGCGCGGCCTACGAGATTCCCGACATCGCGCTGCGCGTCGCCTTGACCTACAATTCCGCGATCGAGCATGACTTCGACACAGTGGAAACCCTGGGCGCCGCGGTGATCGGCGTGACCCCGACCACGGTGAAGACGCCGCAGTCGGTCAACCTCGATTTCCAGACCGGCGTCGCCGCCGATACCCTGGTCTTCGGTCAGATCCGCTGGGTGAAATGGTCCGAGTTCCGGCTCGACCCGGCGACCTTCATCCAGTCGGTGCCGGACGGGCTGATCAACCTGCATGACACGGTCACCTATACCCTGGGTGTCGGGCGCAAGTTCAACGACACCTGGTCCGGCGCCGCCTCGATCACCTACGAACCGGCGACCGGGGATGATCTGGTCTCGCCGCTGGCGCCGACCAACGGCAAGACCGGGATCACGCTGGCGGCGATCTACACCAAGGACAACATGAAGATCACCACCGGGATCAACTATACGCTGCTGGGCGATGCCTTTGCCGAGACCGGCACCCCGGACACCGCGCGGGCCGACTTCTCGGGCAACTCCGCCGTCGGGATCGGCGTCAAGATCGGCTTCACCTTCTGAGCCACGCCGCCGGTGATGACCGGTATCAGCAATCTTCATGGCCCCGGCAGCGTCCGGGGCCTTTTCATTGCCGCAAGGATCGGATCGTCTGCCGCGGCAGGTTCTGGCAAGACGATCCGATGACAACACGCAGCCTCTCCATTCCCCCCGCCGCCTGGTTCGGCATCCTTGCCGTGGCCTCGCTCTGGGGCGGGTCCTTCCTGTCGATGCGGGTGGCGGGCGACGAGGTGCCGACGCTGACCATCGTCGCCATACGGGTCGGCGGTGCGGCACTGGTGCTGTGGATCTATGTTCTGGCCATGGGAATCCGGGTGCCGCGCGGGGTCGGGCTCTGGGCCTCGCTCGCGGTGATGGGTCTGTTCAACAATGTCCTGCCCTTCTCGCTGATCACCTGGGGCGAGCGCCATATCGCCTCGGGTCTGGCTTCGATCCTGAACGCCTCGACGGCGATCTTCGGCGTGCTGGTGGCGGCGGCGGTGCTGTCGGACGAACAGCTGACCCGTCGCAAGGTCCTGGGTGTGGCGCTCGGCTTTGCCGGGGTGGCGACGGCGACCGGGCTCGAGGCACTGAGCCAGCTCGACCTGCGCTCGCTGGCGCAGCTGGCCGTGATCCTGGCATCGTTCTGCTACGCGATCTCGGGCGCCTGGGCGCGGGTCAGGCTGACCGGCATCGCCCCTGAGGCAGCAGCGGCGGGAATGCTAACCTGTTCGGCCCTGATCATGGTCCCGGCGACGCTGCTGATCGACGGGGTTCCGACGCTGGACTATTCGATGCCCGCCGTCGCCGCGCTGGCCTACCTGGCGGTCTTTGCCTCGGCGGTGGCCTACATGATCTTCTACCGGCTGCTGGCCAGGATCGGCGCCGCCAATACCTCGGTGGTCACGTTGCTGGTCGCGCCGATTGCCATCGTGCTGGGCGCCGTGGTGCTGGGCGAGACGCTGCGCCCGGCCGCCTATGCCGGCTTCGCGCTGCTGTCGCTGGGCCTTCTGGTGCTGGACGGGCGGCTGGCGGCCTGGGTCGGACGGATGCGGGCGGCCTGAGCCGCGCGTCTCAGAGCGCGCCGACTCCACCCGCCGTCGCGGCGGTCCCATAGGCGACAGCCCCGGCCCCGGCGGTCCCGCCGCTGAGCAGGATCGCGCCGCCGCCGACCACGATCACCCCGGTGCCGACCACCGCCCTCTGCAACACCTCGCCATAGACCTCATGCGCCTTCCAGCTCTGCTGCACGCCCGGCGGCAGGTCGGAGGGCACGCAGAGAAACCGGAAGCTGATCTCGGCCCCGATCTTGCCTTCGAAGGTGTAGCCCTCGATCTTGCGGGTGAAGAGCTTGCCGTTGATCACCGCCTTGGCCTTCATGTCCGGGGTGATCTTGATCCCGGCGCTGCCCAGCGGGCCGGTCAGTTCGGTGGAGAAGGCCGCCTCGGGCTTCATCTTGTCCATCTCGGCCTTGATGACGAGACGCTTGCCCAGGATCTTCTGCATCTCCATCTTGTGGCCCTTCTCGTCGAACTTCAGCTTGATCGGACCGTCCTTCTTGCCGGCGATGGTGCCCTTGAGCTTGACGAATATCTCCACCACGCAGCTGCCGGTATTGGCGGTGATCTTGGTTTCCTTGGCGCCGGTGAGGTCGAAGTTGATCCAGGGATGCTCGATCTCCCGGGCCGAATGGCCACCAATCTTGCTCAGGTCGCCGCGCGTCGTCCTGGCGATCCAGTCGGTATCGGCGGCCTTGTCGAGCACTTCCATGGCCGGAAGCTTGATCTGCGAATGCGCGACGATGAAATCGCCGCCCAGCTTCACCTTCTTGGGGTTGGCCTCGGCAATCACCGGAAAATAGACCCCGTCGCCGTAATGCGCCTTGGCGATCTTGAACAGCGTCTCGCCGGGCTTCACGGTATGTGTCTTGGCACCGATCTTCTTCTTGAAATAGGCCACCGTGGCCGAGCCCGTGGCGCGCCATTTCCCCTTGTCGGCCCGATACTGCAGGCTGGTCTTGATCCCCATGCCCTTGTAGGCCCGGCTTTCCTTCTTCACCGCATCGGCGACCACCTTGTCGAAGAGCTTGGCCACCTCGGCAGGCGGTTGCGGCCGGTTGGCCGGCTCGCTGGTCGCCTGATCCACCTGACGCAGAAAGCCCGGTGCCGACAGGGCCTTGGCCAGCGCCGCCGTCAACGCACGCGAGCGTTTCACCTCTTCGACCTTCCAGATATCTGCAAACGGCGGACCCGCCATGGCTCTCTCCCCTCGGAACGATCAGGGGACGACATCGGCGCCGCCCCGGTTCGGATTGATGGGACAGGCCTAGCCGGAAGCGGGGTCCCGCGACAGGAATTTCGGAAGTCTGACAGAACTTGTCATCAAGCCCCGGTGCGGGCGATCCGGGGAAACCACATCAAGTTCAATGGATTGCGGGCCGTTCTTCAGAAACATGGCCGCAGCGGAAACCCGGCAGCGCGGCGCCCCGCGGCAAAAGCAAAGGGCCGGTCCGATGACCGGCCCCTGCCCTGTCCCCCGGGTTCGGGGAAGACCTTCGGTTCAGCCCTTGGCGAGCTTGGCGACTTCTGCCGCGTAATCCTCGGTCTCTTTCTCGATGCCTTCGCCGACCGCCAGACGGACGAAGCCCACGATCTCGACACCGGCATCCTTGGCAGCCTGCCCCACGGTGATGTCCGGGTTGATGACGAATTGCTGGCCCAGCAGGGTCACCTCGGCCAGGAACTTGCGCATCCGGCCTTCGATCATCTTCTCGATCACCTGCGGCGGCTTGCCGCTTTCGGCGGCCTGCTCGGTGAAGATCGCCTTTTCTCGCGCCACCAGCGCCGGGTCGAGATCGGCTTCCGACAGGCTGGCCGGGTTGGCCGCCGCGACATGCATCGCGATCTGCTTGCCGATGCCGTTGTCGGTGCCCTTCAGCGCCACCAGCACGCCGATCCGGCCCATGCCGTCGGCGGCTGCGGTATGGATGTAGCTCGCCACCGAATCGCCCTCAACACGGGCCATCCGGCGCAGCGCCAGATTCTCGCCGATCTTGGCGACCGCGTCGGTGATCACTTCCGACACCGTCTTGCCGTTCATCTCGGCCGCGGCCAGTTCTTCCACCGTCGAGGCGCCCAGGGCGGCCTCGGCAACACCGGCCACCAGGCTCTGGAATTCGGCGTTGCGGGCGACGAAATCGGTTTCCGAGTTGATCTCGACCGCGACGCCGGTGCCGTCCTTGACCGTAACCGCGACCAGACCTTCGGCGGCGGTGCGCCCGGCCTTCTTGGCGGCCTTGGCCAGGCCCTTGGTGCGCAGCCAGTCGACCGCGGCTTCCATGTCGCCATCGGTCTCGGTCAGCGCCTTCTTGGCATCCATCATCCCCGCGCCGGTCGAATCGCGCAGTTCCTTCACGAGTGCAGCCGTGATGGCCATATCAGTCTCTCCTAAAATCGCTGCGGCCCCGACAGGATCGGTTCGTCGGGGCCAGTGGAACCGGGACATCGGACCCCGGTACCGTAAGTTTCGCGTGACGGCTCAGGCCTCGGCGGCAGGAGCGGTCTCGGCAGGGGCGGCCTCGGCGTCCGCAGCAGCGGCCTCGGCGGCCTCTTCGGCAACCGCTTCCTCCACCGGGCCCTCTTCGAGCGCGCCGATGTCCACCCCGGCCGCGCCGAGCTGCGCCGACATCCCGTCGAGCGCCGCGCGGCTGACCAAGTCGCAATACAGCGCGATCGCCCGCGCCGCGTCGTCATTGCCCGGGATGATGTAATCCACGCCCTCGGGCGACGAGTTGGTATCGACCACCGCGACCACCGGAATGCCGAGTTTCTTGGCTTCCAGAATCGCCAGGTCTTCCTTGCCGGCGTCGATCACGAAAAGCAGGTCCGGCAGACCGCCCATTTCGCGAATCCCGCCCAGCGAAGCCTGTAGCTTGGCCTGCTCGCGCTCCATCGACAGACGCTCGCGCTTGGTCAGGCCCTCGGCGCCCTCTTCCATCTGCGCGTCGATCGCCTTCAGCCGGTTGATCGACTGCGAGACGGTCTTCCAGTTGGTCAGCGTGCCGCCGAGCCAGCGGTGGTTCATGTAGAACTGCGCCGACTTGTCTGCCGCTTCGGCAATCGGGCGCTGCGCCTGCCGCTTGGTGCCGACCATCAGCACCCGACCACCCTTGGCCACGGTGTCGCGGATCACCTGCAGCGCCGCGTCCAGCATCGGGACGGTCTGCGTCAGGTCGATGATGTGAATGCCGTTCTTCTCGCCGTAGATGAACTCGCCCATGCGGGGGTTCCAGCGTGCGGTCTGGTGGCCGAAGTGAACGCCAGCTTCCAGGAGCTGACGCAAGCCGAATTCTGGCAGTGCCATGTCCGTTTCCTTTCCGGTTTCTATCCTCGGCAAGGCCACTCATCCCATCCGGGACAACCGGCGGACGTCGGCGGGATGTCTCCCCGCTTCGGCCCAAGCCCTGCCTGTGAAGTGCGGTGCCTATACGAGGCTTCGGCAGGCTTGGCAAGGCCCCCGAAGCCCTGCGCCGGTCTCAGCGCCCCGGCCGATGGCTGCTGCCCAGATGCTTGCGCAGCGAGGAGGGCCCGGGTTTCTTGCGCCCGGCAAAGGGATTCTTGTCGTTCTGCCCCCGGAACCAGAGCCGGATCGGCACGCCCGGCAGGTCGAAACTCTCGCGCAGGCCGTTGACCAGGTAGCGCTTGTAGCTTTCCGGCAGCAGCTCGGGCAGCGAGGCCATGACGACGAACCCCGGCGGCCGGGTCTTGGCCTGGGTGATGTAGCGCAGCTTGATCCGGCGGCCGCCCGGGGCCGGCGGCGGATGCGCCTCGATCATGCCGGACAGCCACTGGTTCAACCGCGCCGTCGAGACCCGGCGATTCCAGATCTCGTGCACCTTCACCACCGCCTCGGCCAGCCGGTCCAGGCCGCGGCCGGTCTTGGCCGAGACCGTCACCAGCGGCGCGCCGCGCAGTTGCGGCAGCAGCCGGCCGAAGCTCTCCTTGAGCTCCTTCAGCTTGTCCTGCTTGTCGTCCTCGAGATCCCATTTGTTGACCGCCACCACCACGGCGCGGCCTTCGCGCTCGGCCAGATCGGCGATCCGCAGATCCTGCTGCTCGAAGGGGATCTCCACGTCCAGCAGCACCACCACGACTTCCGAGAATTTCACCGCCCGCAGCCCGTCCGACACCGAGAGCCGCTCCAGCTTGGCCTGGACCTTGGCCTTCTTGCGCATCCCGGCGGTGTCGAAGATCCGCATCGGCACCCCGCCCCAGTCGGTGGTCACCGAGATCGCATCGCGCGTGATCCCGGCTTCCGGCCCGGTCAGCAGCCGTTCCTCGCCGAGGATCCTGTTGATCAGGGTGGACTTGCCGGCATTGGGCCGGCCCACCACTGCCAGTTGCAGCGGCTTCTTCGCGGTCGGGCGCCAGTCCTCGCCCGCCGCCGACGCCTCGTCCAGTTCCTCCGGCAGATCGATATCCGTATCCGGTGCCTGTTCCTGTTCCGCCGCCGCGCGTTCGGCGAATTCGTCGGCGATCGGCATCAGCACCTGCATCAGGTCCGACATGCCCTCGCCATGTTCGGCCGAGATCGCCAGAGGTTCGCCCAGGCCCAGTTCATAGGCTTCCAGAAAGCCCGCCTCGCCCGCCTGACCCTCGGACTTGTTGCAGGCCAGGATGACCCGCGCCGCCGACTTGCGCAGGATCTCGGCAAAGATCCGATCCGCCGGCAGCACCCCGGCCCGGGCGTCGATCAGGAACAGGCAGACATCCGACAGCGCCACCGCCCGCTCGGTCAGCCGCCGCATCCGGCCCTGCAGGCTCTCGTCGCTGGCCTCTTCCAGCCCCGCCGTGTCGATCACGGTGAACTTCAGCGGCCCGAGCCGCGCCGCGCCGTCGCGCAGGTCGCGGGTGACGCCGGGTTGGTCGTCGACCAGCGCCAGACGCCGCCCGACCAGGCGGTTGAAGAGCGTCGATTTGCCGACATTGGGACGGCCGACAATGGCAAGGGTGAAAGACATCTTTGGCTCCGATCAAGCGCGCCGGATACACCCAAGCGCGGCGCAAGGAAAGCCCGGCGTCGCGGCAGCCCGGCGCCCCTGCCCGGCTTCACCGGGAAAATATCCCGGGGGTGAGCCGCAGGCGAGGGGGCAGCGCCCCCTGCGACGGCCCCGGCCCGAATACCCGGGTGAAGGCTTCGCGCAGCAGGCCGTGCCCGGGCGCGGCTCGGCTCAGCGATAGGCGGCGAGGGTGCCCTTGGCGGTGACGACATAGAGCACTCCGCCCGCCACCACCGGGTTCGAGGCCGCGCCGCCGGGCAGCGCGACCTGTCCGGCCTCGGCGCCCGAGACCGGGTCGAACAGCCGGATCAGCCCGTCGGTCGAGGCGACCAGCAGCCGCCCGCCGGCCAGCAGCGGCCCGTAATGCGCATAGACGGTCTTCAGCTTCTTCGGCTTGGCCTTGACGTAATTCGGCAGCGCGGTGCCCCAGATCCTCGCCCCGGTCTCGGCGTCCAGCCGCACCAGCTCGGCATTGTCGGAAACCAGGAACAGCGATCCGCCGACCGGGATCACGGCGCCATAGGTGCCTTCGGTCGCGGTCCACAGCCGTTCACCGGTCCCCGCGTCCAGCGCCACCAGCCGCCCCGAGGCATTGCCGGCATAGACCCGGCCATCGGCCAGCACCGGATCGCCCGAGATGTCCGAGACTGCCGCATAGACCTTGCCGCGGCGCTGGCCCGAAACCGTGGTGGCCCAACTCCGCACCCCCGAGAGGCGCAGGACCGAGACGACCTCGCCCGAGGCGAAGGGCAGCACCGCGATCCGGTTATCCACCGCCGGACCGGCACCGCCGACATAGCCCTCGACCGAAGGCGTGCCGGTCACTTCCCAGATCACCTTGCCGTCGCCGGCCCGGATCGCCCAGGCATGGTTGTCGCGGCCCATCACATACAGGATGTCGCCCACCACCGTCGGCGCCGCCGAGCCGACCGCACCGATCTTCTGGCTCCAGATCACCTGGCCGCTGGCCGGATCAAGCGCGGTCACGGTACCGAAACCCGACGTGGCGAAGAGCTTGCCGCCGGCAATCGCCAGCCCGCCGCCCGAAGCATCGCCGTCGCGGTCGCCGGGGGTTGTCAGGTCGGCGCTCCACAGCGCCTCGCCGGCAGTGGAATGCGCCATCACCGTGGCTTCGCTGTCCAGCGTGAAGATCCGGCCGCCATCGACCACCGGATCGGCGGTGATCCGGTGCTTGCGGTCATTGCCGCGACCGATCTTCACCGTCCAGAGCGGGGTCAGATTGCCCGAAAGCGCCAGGTTCGGCAGCAGATGCGCGGGGTTCAGGCCGCGCTGCGGCCAGGAGGCCGGCGACTGCGCCGCCGGCAGGGCCAGCGGCCGGGTCCGGTCCTCTTCCGCGGCAACGTCGGCCAGCGGCAGCGGCACCGCGGCCCCGGCCACCTCGCCCTCGGGCATCGAATCCGTCAGCGGTGCGCGGAGATCGAATCGCTCTCCGGGAAGGATCAGCTCGCGGTTTCCGCAGCCCGAGACCATCGCCAGCGCAGCCAGCAGCCCGATGCCGAAAGACCCGATCCGCGTTACGTCCTGTCGCGTCACTTGCCGCCCTCTTCCCCTGCGCGCCGGGATCGCCCCGGTTCCGCTGTTGCCGCGAGCCCGGGTCGGGTCTCCCCTTCCCTGCCCGCCTCATCCGGCCGGGCTAGTTGCCCGGCGTCCCGCCGATCGCCACCATCAACTGCTTGGCGCGTCGCTGCAAGGCCCCCGAGGCCTCGCTGTCCTCCGACAATGCCTCGAGCCGCTCCAGCGCCTTGTCGGTCCGCCCGGCGGTGATGTCGATCAGCGCGATCTGTTCCTCGGCCAGCACCCGGTACGGCGCCCCCGGCGTCGCCAGAGCCTCGAATCCGGCGATGCGCTCCGCCTCGTCGAGATCGTTCAACAGCAGCAGACGCCGGAACGCCGCCAGATCGCGGTAGACCGCCGGAATCTCCGGGTCGGCCGCCAACTCGGCCAGCTTCGGCGCATCGGCCTTGGTGGCGGCGCCCAGCAGCGTCAGCAGCGTCGCCTGGTTCTTGTCCTTGGCGGTGATGCCTTCCAGCGCCGCCGCGCGATCTGCCGGATCGGCCTTTTCCAGCGCCGCGATCACCGCGTCGCCAAAGGCCTGGGCGCGGGCCCGCTGCCGCGACGCGTCCCATTCCAGCCAGGCCGACCAGCCGACGATCAGCACGATGGCCAGGACACCGATCCAGCCATATCTGCGGAACAAGGCGAACAGCCGGTCACGGCGGACCTCTTCGGTCACCTCGTCGATGAAACTGTCGGGATTGCTGCTCACACCCCTGCCCCTTTTTTGGTCGTTAGCTGACAACGCTGCCCTCTCATACTCCGAAGCCCGTCCGGCGGACAAGTGCGGCGGCGGTTCGTCGGGGCGCTGCGGGCGCTGAACTTGCACCTGTGGCGCGGAACCTATAGATTTTCGGGGATTTGGGGCCAATTCGGCCCTTGCAGTGGGCAGTCTGCGATCGGGCATGGCAATCTGCTTCGGTCGGCAGCAGATCGGGCGGAGCGAGCGGCGAGAGATGCGACTTTTCCCGATCCTGACGGCAGCCCTGGTCGGCGCGGCGCTTTATGCGCTGGTGATGGAACGCGACTGGCTGCTGCAACTGGCCGGCCGCGACCCGGCGGCCGAAGCCGCCGCCGACCCGGAACCCGAGCCCGAACTCGCCCCGCCTGCCGAGCAGGAAGCCGCCGCGCAGCGCCCGGTCAAGGTCGTCTCGCTGCTGTCGCGGGCGCAGGAAGTGCCCAATGCGGTGCTGGTCCGGGGGCGGACCGAAGCGGCGCGGCAGGTCGAGGTGCGCGCCGAGACCTCTGGGCTGGTGATCTCGGAACCGACACCGCGCGGCGCGCGCGTCTCGGAAGGCGATCTTCTCTGCCGTCTCGACCCCGGCACCCGCGAGCAGGCCCTGGCCGAGGCCGAGGCCAGGCTGGCCGAGGCCCGCGCCCATCGTCCCGAGACCCAGGCCCGGATCGCCGCCGCCGAAGCCGCCTTGTCCGAAGCCCAGGCCCGAATCCCCGAGGCCGAAGCCCGATTGGCCGAGGCAGAGGCCAGGCTGGCCGAGGCGGAACTGGCCTATCGGCAGGCCGAAAGCCTGAAGGACCAGGGATTCGCCTCGGACAACCAGCTGAACTCGGCCCAGTCGGCGCTGCAATCCGCCCGCGCCGGGGCCAGCGCCGCCAAGGCCAATGTCACCTCGGTCAGCGCCGGGGTGCGCAGCGCCGAAGCGGCGATCGAACAGGCCCGTGCGGCGGTGCAGGCGACCGAGGCCGGGATACTTGCGGCCGAGGCCGGGGTCGGCGCCGCCCGGCGCGAGATCGAGAAGCTGGAAATCCGGGCGCCCTTCTCGGGCCTGCTGGAAACCGACAGCGCCGAGCGCGGCAGCCTTCTTCAACCCGGCGGGCTCTGCGCCACCGTGGTGCAGCTCGACCGGATCCTGCTGGTCGGCTTCATTTCGGAGACCGAGATCGCCAAGGTCCGCGAAGGCGCCCGCGCCGGGGCACGGCTGGCGGACGGGCGCGAGGTCGCAGGCCAGGTCAGCTTCCTGTCGCGTGCCGCCGACGAAGCGACCCGGACCTTCCGTGTCGAGGTCACGGTGGACAATCCGGACCTCTCGATTCGCGACGGTCAGACCGTCGAAATCCTGATCGAGAGCGATCCGGCCCGGGCGCATCTGCTGCCCGCCTCGGCGCTGACGCTCGACGATGACGGCAGGCTCGGGGTGCGGCTGGTGGCCGATGGCCTGGCACGGTTCCACCCGGTTTCCGTCGTGCGCGACAGCCAGGACGGGATGCTGATCACCGGCCTGCCGGACGAGGCCGAGGTGATCGTCGTCGGTCAGGACTATGTCACCGACGGCGTTGCCGTCGAGGCGACCCGGACCGAGGGGCTCTGAGCATGTCCGGGCTGATCGACTGGGCTGCCAGCCGGGCCCGCATGGTTCTGGCCTTCATCGTGATGTCGATCCTGGCCGGCGCCATCGCCTATGTCGGCCTGCCCAAGGAGGGCGAACCGGATATCGAGATCCCGGCGCTCTTCGTCTCGGTCCCCTTCCCCGGCATCTCGGCGCAGGATTCGGAAAAGCTGCTGGTCCGGCCGATGGAAACCAAGCTGGCCGATCTGGACGGGCTAAAGAAGATGACCGGCACCGCGGCCGAGAACTACGGCGGCATCGCGCTAGAGTTCGAATTCGGCTGGGACAAGACCAAGACCATCGCCGACCTGCGCGACCGGATGAACACGGTCGAGGCTTCCTTTCCCGCCGGCGCCGACAAGTACACGATCAACGAGCTGAACTTCTCGGAATTTCCGATCCTGATCGTCAACCTGTCCGGAGATGTGCCCGAACGCACCCTGCTGCGCCTGGCCAAGGCGATGCAGACCCGGCTCGAATCGCTGGACCCGGTGCTCGAGGCCGGGCTGGCCGGGCAACGCGACGAGATGCTGGAAGTGGTGATCGACCCGCTGCGGCTGGAGACCTACAACGTCACCGCCGGCGAACTTCTGGCCGCGGTGCAGAACAACAACCAGCTCATCGCCGCGGGCGAGGTCGAGACCCCGGGCGGCAGTTTCTCGGTCAAGATTCCCGCCAGTTTCCAGGCCCCTCAGGATGTCTATGACCTGCCGGTGAAGAAGAACGGCGACCGGACCGTGACCCTGGGCGATCTGGCGACGATCCGGCTGACCTTCGAGGATCGGACCGGCACCGCCCGGTTCAACGGCCGCGACACGGTCGCCCTGCAGGTGGTCAAGCGCAAGGGCTTCAACATCATCGACACCGCGGCGCTGATCCGGTCCGAAGTCGAGGCGGAACGCGCCAGCTGGGACCCGGAACTGCGCAAGGCGGTGCAGGTCGGGCTGTCGAACGACCAGAGCCGTCAGGTCGCCTCCATGGTCGGCCAGCTGGAAGGTTCGGTCCTGACCGCGATCGCGCTGGTGATGATCGTGGTGCTGGCCGCCCTGGGCAGCCGCTCGGCGCTGCTGGTCGGCTTCGCGATCCCGACCTCCTTCCTGCTGACATTCGCCTTCCTGGCCATCATGGGGGTGACGATCTCGAACATCGTGATGTTCGGCCTGATCCTGGCGGTCGGGATGCTGGTCGATGGCGCCATCGTGGTGGTCGAATTCGCCGACCGGCGCATCTCGCAGGGTGTCGGGCCGATGCATGCCTTCACCGACGCCGCCAAGCGGATGTTCTGGCCGGTGGTCTCGTCCACGGCGACGACGCTCTGCGCCTTCCTGCCGATGCTGTTCTGGCCCGGCGTGGCGGGCGAGTTCATGGGCATGTTGCCGGTGACGCTGATCTTCGTGCTCTGCGCCAGCCTGATCGTGGCGCTGATCTATCTGCCGGTGATGGGTGGGGTCGCGGGCCGGATCTCGCGCATCTTCGACCGCACCTCGGCCCGGCTGCGCCGGGTTCTGCCGGTCTGGCCGCTGCGGGCCCTGCTGGTGCCACCTTCACTCTGGCTGGCCTTCGCCGGGGCCATGGTGGTGCTGAACCCGGCCCGGATCGGGCTGCAGGGCAATCTGGGCAGCCTGGCCGGCGGGGCGATGTTCCTGGCCGGGGCGGCGCTGACCTCGATCACCATGGGCGCGGTGACGATCACCCGGAAGCCGACCCGGATTCGCGCCGGGTATCGCCGCAGCCCCTTCGGCCATTTCATCGCCCTGATCACCGGCAACCCGGTCATGCCCTTCGTGGCCATCGGCGCCGTGCTGACCTTCGTGGTCATCACCTTCCAGGTCTATGGCGCCAACAACAAGGGCGTCGAGTTCTTCGCCGCGACCGAGCCCGAGCAGGCGATCATCTATGTCCGGGCCCGGGGCAACCTGTCGCTGGAAGAGAAGGACCGGCTGGTGGCCCAGGTCGAACAGGTGGCCCTGACCGAACCCGGGGTGCATACCGCCTTCGCCTTTGCCGGAGCGGGTGGTCTGGGCAATGCCGCCTTTGCACAGGGACCGCGCGATTCCATCGGTCAGATCCAGATCGAGACGGTGCCCTGGGAGGACCGCCGCGACATTCCCGAACTTGACGGCGATCTGGTGCTGGAACGTCTGCAGGCGCGAATGGACGAAATCCCCGGCATCAAGACCGAGGTGCTGAATCTCGCCATGGGGCCGGCCTCGTCGAAACCGGTGCATCTGCGGCTGACCGGAGAGGACTGGGACGCCCTGACCGAGGCCGCCATCAGGGTCCGCGAGAAGTTCGAGGCGACCCCGGCCCTGACCGGGATCGAGGATACCCTGCCGCTGCCCGGCATCGACTGGCAGATTGCCGTGGATGTCGAGAAGGCCGGCCGCTTCGGCGCCGATGTCGCCTCGGTCGGCGGCATGGTGCAGCTGGTGACACGGGGCATCCTGCTCGACACCATGCGGGTCGACAGTTCCGACGAGGAGATCGAGATCCGGGTCCGGCTGCCTGAATCCGACCGGGTGCTGAGCACGCTCGACACGCTCAAGGTCCGCACCAGTTCGGGGCTGGTGCCGCTGTCCAACTTCATCACCAGAAAGGCGGTCCGCAAGGTCGGCCAGATCGACCGCTTCGACCAGCAGCGCTTCTATGACGTCAAGGCCGGCGTGGCGCCGGGCCAGACCACCGAGGACGGCACCGCGATCACCCCGGCCGAGCGCATCGCCGGGCTGACCCGTTGGCTGGAAACCGATCCGCTGCCCGATGGAGTCTCGTGGCAATGGACCGGCGACCAGCAGGAAGAGGCCGACAGCCAGACCTTCCTGATGCAGGCCTTCCTCGGCGCCCTGGGGCTGATGTTCGTGATCCTGCTGGCCCAGTTCAACTCGATCTACAACGCGGTTCTGGTGCTTCTGGCGGTGGTGCTCTCGACCACCGGGGTGCTGATCGGGATGCTGGTGATGGATCAGCCCTTCGGCATCATCATGACCGGCACCGGGATCGTCGCGCTGGCGGGGATCGTGGTGAACAACAACATCGTGCTGATCGACACCTATCAGGACCTGGCCCGCTACATGCCCCGGATCGAGGCGATCATCCGCACCGCCGAGATGCGCATCCGTCCGGTGCTGCTGACCACGATCACCACGATGGCGGGGCTGGCGCCGATGATGCTGTCGCTGTCGCTGGATTTCATCAACGGCGGCTATTCGATCAACTCGCCGGCAGCGCAGTGGTGGACCCAGCTGGCCACGGCGGTGGTCTTCGGTCTCGGCATTGCCACGGTGCTGACCCTGGTGCTGACCCCGGCGATGCTGAGCCTGCCGGTCTGGATCGGCGCCGGAGCCTATCGGCTGGGGGCGGTCGGCGCGGCGCTGATGCTGGGACGCCAATCACGCCCGGCCCGCGACCTGGCACAGCGCCGGGCCGCCCGCGAGGTGACATCGCCGGAAATCCTCTGGGACACCGCCTGGCCGCCGCCGCAGCAGGACGCGGCATGGGGCAGCGCGGAAGACGGCGAAGAGCATGACGACCTGCCGCCGCTGGACGCCCCGACCACGGCCCTGATGGAGCGCGCCCGGCGGTTGGCGGAAGCGGAGGCCGGGGACGAAACCGAAGAGCAGCCGCCGAGCCCGGATCAGTCCGGGGATGGCCCGCAGCAAGGCGAGGAGGACCCCGGCGACGGCGACCCGGGCGACGGCGACCCCGGCGATGACGAAAGCGGCGGCCCGCCGATGAAGGCCGCCGAATAGGGCCCGGCGCTGCCATGCCCCGACCCTACTCCGCGGCGATCTCGTCCTCTTCCGCCGCCTGCCGCTGCCAGAGCACCGCATAGCGCCCGCCCTTGGCCAGCAGCGCCTCGTGGCTGCCCTGCTCGACGATCCGGCCATCTTCCAGCACCACGATCCGGTCGGCGTCGGCAATGGTCGAAAGCCGGTGCGCGATGACGATCACCGTGCGGCCGCGGCCCATCGCCTTCAACTCGCCCTGGATGCTCTGCTCGGTCTCGGTATCCAGCGCCGATGTCGCCTCGTCCAGCAGCAGGATCGGCGGGTCCTTCAGCAAGGTCCGGGCGATGCCCACCCGCTGTTTCTCGCCACCCGAAAGCTTCAGCCCCCGTTCGCCCACCTTGGTCTCGTAGCCCTGCGGCAGGCCGGAGATGAAATCGTGGATATTCGCCGCCCGTGCCGCTTCCTCGATCTCGGCCTGGCTGGCCTCGGGGCGGCCGTAGGCGATGTTGTAGCCGACGCTGTCGTTGAACAGCACCGTGTCCTGCGGCACCACGCCGATCGACCTGTGCAGGCTGACCTGGGTCACGTCGCGCAGGTCCTGGCCGTCGATCGTGATGCTGCCGCCGGTGACATCGTAGAACCGGAACAGCAACCGCCCGATGGTCGATTTCCCCGAACCCGAGGACCCGACGATGGCCACGGTCTGACCGGCCGGCACTTCCAGCGTCACGCCCTTCAGGATTTCCCGGTCCGGGTCATAGGCGAAATGCACATCGTCAAAGCGCAACGCCCCGCCGGTGATCTTCAGCGGCGGGGCTCCGGGCGCATCCACCACTTCCGGGGGCTGGCCCAGCAGGTCGAACATGTCGGCCATGTCGATCAGCGCCTGGCGGATTTCCCGATAGACGGTGCCGAGGAAGTTCAGCGGCATGGTGATCTGGATCATGTAGGCATTGACCATGACGAAGTCCCCGACCGTCATCACGCCCTTGCCGACCCCGATCGCCGCCATGACCATCACCCCCACCAGCCCGCAGGTGATCAGCACCGCCTGGCCGAAGTTGAGGAAGCTCAGCGAATAGGTCGTCTTCAGAGCCGCCGCGACATATTTCTCCATCGCACCGTCATAGCGCTCGGCCTCGCGCGCCTCGGCGCCGAAATACTTGACGGTCTCGAAGTTCAGCAGACTGTCGATCGCCTTCTGGTTGGCGTCGGTATCCTGATCGTTCATCACCTTGCGCTGCTTCACCCGCATCTCGGTGACCGCGAAGGTGAACCAGGTGTAGAAGGCGATGGTGACGAAGACGACGACCAGATACCAGGCGTCGAAGAGATACCAGAGCACCCCGGCGATCATCAGCAGTTCCAGGATCAGCGGACCGATCGAGAACAGCATGAAGCGCAGCAGGAATTCGACCCCCTTGACGCCGCGCTCGATGATCCGCGACAGGCCGCCGGTCTTGCGGGTGATGTGATAGCGCAGGCTGAGCGCATGGATGTGCCGGAAGGTCTCCAGCGCCAATTGCCGCAGGGCCCGCTGGCCGACGGCGGCGAAGATCACGTCGCGCAGCTGCTGGAACCCGACCGACATCAGCCGCGCCATACCATAGGCGACCGTCAGCCCGACCGCCCCGGCGCCCAGCGTCCAGGCGATGTCCGCCTGCCCGTCGCCCGACAGCGCATCCACCGCAGCCTTGTAGAAGAAAGGCGTGATGACCGAGACAACCCGCGCCAGGATCAGCGCCGCGATGGCCAGCACCACCCGGTATTTGACCCAGGCCTGACCCTCGGGCCAGAGATAGGGTGCCACACGCTTGACCGTGCGCCAGCCGCTGCCCTTGTAGCGCCCGTCCAGCCGCGCCTCGCTTACCGTTGTTCGTCGCAATATCCGCCCTCGCTCGCCGCTCACATAGGCGCGAGCCGCGGACATGACCAGAGGCAGAGGCGCTATCGGCCCGGCAAATCGCTATTCGGCCCCGGCCTTTGGCACGTCGAAGACCTGGCCGGGATAGATCAGGTCGGGGTCGCGGATCCGGTCGCGGTTGGCCTCGAAGACCCGGACGTAGAGCACCCCCTGGCCGTAGTTTTCCTTGGCGATTCCCCACAAAGTATTGCCCGGCTGCACGATCACCGACATCCGTTGCGCCCCCGGTCCGGTGCCGACCTCGCGCAGCTCCGGATTGGCCGCGACGATATCGGCGGCGGCCTCGCGCAGGAACGGCGTCTCGGCCCGGCTGGTCACGGCGCCCTCGGCGTCGATCTCGTCAACCCGCAGTGTGTAGACGCCCTTGTCCACATCCGGCAGGTCGGTGCGCCACTGGCCATCGGCATCGACGGCGGCGGTGATGACCTCGGAATTGTCGATATAGACCCGCACGAAGCCGTCCGCCGTGCCGCGCCCGGTCAGGATCACCTCTCCCTCGGTGTCATAGGCGATCGAATCGATGGCCACCGAGTCCAGCACCGCAGGCGCACCCCCAGGCTGCAGCACCTTGATCCCGGCTTCGTCGGCCAGCAGCACCCGGGGCGGGGCCGGGCTGGCGGCGGCGGCCGGCGCCGGGCCGAGCGGCGCCACGGCGACCTGCGGCGGTGCCGCTTCGGCCCCGGGCAGCGCGGGTTCGTCCGGCGCGAGCGCTGCGACGCGGGGCGCGACGGCGGGTGCAGGTTCCGGTGCCGCCGCCTCTGCCGTCTCGGCCGGGCTCGGGTCTTCCGCCACTTCCGGAGCCGTTTCGGGGGCCGGGTTTGCCAGCAAACGCGCGACGGCTTCACCCGACGCCGGCACGGTTGAACCAGGCGTGAGCTCGGCCAGAGCCGCGGCGGCCCCGGCCCCGACCGGATCGGGCCCTTCTTCGGAAACCGCAGCGACGGCAGCAGCCCCGAGCGGTGCAGCCTCGTCCGGCAGAACCCTTGCCGCCGCCTCGCCGAGCGCCGGTGTGTCCGCGGCCAGCGCCTGCGCCGCGGCCATGCCCAGCACCGGGCCTTCCGGGCCGCGCGGCAGGGCCAGGGCGTCCTCATCCCCCGCAGCGGCCAGTGAACCGGCCACATCGGGAACTTCGAGATCAGGTGCGACCAGCGCCGCCACCGCGGCCCGGGCCGCCTCGGGCAACTCGGGAGCCGCCTCCGCCTCGGCCACCGCCACCGGACCCGCATCGGGCGTGACCGCAGGCGCCGCGTCGGCGGCTTCCGGCGCGGCCTCCTCGGGCAACTCGGGAGCCTCCTCTGCCTCGGCCACTTCCACCGAACCCGCATCGGGCGTGACCGCAGGCCCCGCGTCGGCAACCTCCGGCACGGCCTCCTCGGGCATGTCGGGCTTGGCCGAGGCCGGTTCGTCCGGCGCATCCGGGGCTTCGGGCACGGCGTCCTCAACCGATGCCAGATCGGCACCGAGCGGTGCGCCCTGCCCCTCCGCCAGTTCCGTGGCGGCAGGCTTGTCGGCCGGGACATCCACAGCCGCGGGTTCCCGGGCCGCCATGTCCTCGGCCAGTTCCTCCGACGCCGCCATGCCACCGGCTTCCTCCGGCCCGGCGGGGGAATCGACCGGCGAGGCGGCAGCCAGTTCGGCCGCCCCCGCTTCGCCGGTCCCATCCGCAGCATCGGGCGCCGGCACCTCCTCGGCCACGACCGGCGGCGCGGGTTCCAGCAGCACGGTTTCGGTGGACAGCAACGGCTCGGCCCCGGGCTGGGCGGCACTCAGCCGGATTTGCCGCACCGCATCACCGGGCGCGATGGTGGTCAGGATGACGAACTGCCCCCGGCGATCCGCCGCGACCTCGGCCAGAGGCTCCCCATCGACCAGCAGCGACACCAGCGCTTGCGGTGCCGCGGTTCCGGCGATCACCGCGCTGCCGTCGGCCTCGACCCGCACCACGTCGAAACGCGGTTCCGGCACCGGCGCGACGGCGGGTGGCGCCGGCGCCGCCGAGGTGATGGTCTCGGGGGCCGCCGTTTCGGGCGCGGCATCGGCTGCGGGCTTGTCCGGTGTCACATCGGCCAGGGCCGACGCCTCGGGCGTCTCCGCCCCGGCCTGCGGCAGCTGCCCGGCATCGGCCTCACCAGAGCCCGCCTGCTTCGCATCGCCGCCGAACCGGGCCATGCCGAACCAGCCCAACGCCGCCACAACGGCCGCCGCGCCGACCCATACCGCAATTCTGGCCGGTCCAGCACCGGCCGCCGCCTTCGCCATAACCCATGGCCCCCTATGGCCGCGCTGCCCTGGTCAGGCGGCGCTTGAGCGACCATAGCAACCCGTCTATCAGGGGTCAAAAGCCGATTGCGACACGTGCTGTTGCGCACGGCCTGTTGATCCATCCGTGAAAGGTCCCGCCGATGCCCGACTTCTCTCTCTGTGTCTATTGCGGTTCGCGCCCCGGCGCCCGGCCCGGATATGTCGCCGCCGCCGAGGACCTTGGCCGGCTCATCGCCGCCGAAGGCTGGCAACTGGTCTATGGCGCCGGAGATGTCGGGATCATGGGCGCGGTGGCGCGGGCGGCACAGAGGGACGGGGCCGAGACCTTCGGGGTGATCCCGATCCACCTGATCCAGGCCGAACAGGGCAAGCGCGACCTCACCCGCTTTGTCGTCACCGAGACCATGCACGAGCGCAAGAAGGTGATGTTCATGAATGCCAACGCGGTGGCCATGCTGCCGGGCGGCGCCGGTTCGCTGGACGAATTCTTCGAGGTGCTGACCTGGGCGCAGCTCGGCCTGCATGACAAGCCGATCGTCCTGATAGATGTCGAGGGCTACTGGCAGCCACTGCTGGCCCTGATCGACCATTGCATCGCCGAGGGCTTCGCCGATCCCTCGCTGCGCGCCGCGATCACCGTGGTGCCGGATGTGGCCGAAGCCCGGAAGGTTCTGAAGGCCGCCGCGGGCTGACCCCGCCCTGAACGAAGAAGGGCCCGCCGAAACGGCAGACCCCCCGGATTTCGTCGGCTCGCGGCTCAGAGACGCGAGGCCACGTTTTCCCAGTTCACCAGATTGTCGAGGAAGTTCGACAGGTAGGCCGGCCGCTTGTTGCGGAAATCGATGTAATAGCTGTGCTCCCAGACGTCGCAGCCCAGTAGCGCGGTCTGGCCGAAGCAGAGCGGGTTGACGCCGTTCTCGGTCTTGGTGACCTTCAGCGATCCGTCGGTGTCCTTGACCAGCCAGGCCCAGCCCGAGCCGAACTGCGCGGCGCCGGCAGCGGCGAACTCTTCCTTGAACTTGTCCACCGAGCCGAAGCTTTCGGTGATCGCCTTCTCCAGCTCGCCCGGCATCGGGCCCGACTTCGGCCCCATCATTTCCCAGAACTGGGTGTGGTTCCAGTGTTGCGAGGCGTTGTTGAAGATGCCCGACTGCGCCACGGCGCCGGCCTTGTAGGTGCCCTTGACGACCTCTTCGACCGACTTGCCCTCCCACTCGGTCCCGGCGATCAGCTTGTTGCCGTTGTCGACATAGGCCTTGTGGTGCAGGTCGTGGTGATACTCGAGCGTTTCCTTCGACATGCCGGCCGCAGCCAGCGCGTCATGGGCATAGGGAAGATCGGGAAGTGAGAAAGCCATTTCGGAGTCCTTTCCTGAGGGGGTGTTCGCTGGCCATATACCTGTGCCGGTCCGGGGGCATCGTCAACCCCGACCGGCGACGTCGGGGAAACCCGCACGGCCGGCGCCGGGTTCCGGCTCAGATCGGCAGTTCCGTCGTCGCCTTGATCTCCTGCATCGACAAGAGCGCCGTCACGTTGTGGATTTTCACTTCCGAGATCAGCGCCTGATAAAAGGTGTCATAGGCCCGGGCGTTGCTGACCCGGACCTTCAGGATATAGTCGATCTCCCCGGCCAGCCGATGCGCTTCAAGCACCTCGGGGCGCTTCGAGACCGCTTCGAGAAACTTCTGCTCCCACTCCAGATCATGTTCCGAAGTGCGGACCAGAACGAAGAAGCAGGCTTCGAAGCCCAGGGCCTCCGGGTCCACCGTCACCCGCTGCGGCCCGATCACCCCGGCCTCGCGAAGCTTGCGAATCCGGTTCCAGACCGGGGTCTTGGAACTGCCCACCGCCTTGGCGATCTCGTCCAGCGAACGGCCCGCGTCGCGTTGCAGCTCGATCAGGATTTTCCGGTCGGTTTGATCAATTCGGACAGCCATTCCGCTTTTCCTTCCGTGACGGCGATTTCCTCCCGGCTGCGGCGCATATCGGAACGTGCGTCCTTATTCGCCGCCGCCGGTGGCAGATTATCGGGACAATGTTCTATATTGCGCCCAAGAGCAACCCGGCATCAGGCCCCGCAACATGCAACATTTTCCGATCTTCCTGGATCTCTCGGACCGTCGCGTGGTGCTGGCGGGCGGCGGTGACGCGGCGCTGGCCAAGTTGCGGCTGCTGCTGCGCACCGGGGCGCGGATCACCGTCCATGCCGAGTCGCCCGCCCCGGAGATCGCCGCCTGGGCCGATGCCGGCCGGCTGATCCTGCACCGGCGCCGGTTCGCGGCGGGCGACGCAGGCGCGGCGACACTGGTCTATGGCGCCACCGAGGATCCCGCAGAGGATGCCCGCGTTGCCGCCATCGCCCGGGCCGAGGGGGCGCTGGTCAATATCGTGGACGACCTCGCCGGGTCCGACTTCCTGACCCCCGCCATCGTGGACCGCAGCCCTGTCACCATCGCCATCGGCACCGAGGGCGCCGCCCCGGTGCTGGCCCGCATGATCAAGGCCGATCTCGAAGACCGCCTGCCCGCCGCACTCGGACCGCTGGCCCGGATCGGCAAGGGTTTCCGCAAGCTGGCGGCGGCCCTGCCGCATGGCCGGGCCCGCCGCGCCTTCTGGGCCGAATACTACGACACTGCCGGCCCCCGCGCCCTTGCCCGCGGCGGCGAGGATGCGGTGCGGCACAGCCTGGGCGACCTGCTGGACAGCCACCTGGGCCGGGCCCCAAGTGCCGGCCATGTCGATTTCGTCGGCGCCGGGCCGGGCGATCCGGAGCTTCTGACCCTCAAGGCCCGCAAGGCGCTCGACCGCGCCGACGTGGTGATCCACGACCGGCTGGTTCCGGCCCCGGTGCTGGAACTGGCCCGGCGCGAGGCGCGGATCATCGCCGCCGGAAAGCAGGGCTTCGGCCCCTCGGTACGGCAGGACGACATCAATGCGCTGATCGTCGAACACGGGCGGCAGGGTCTGCATGTGGTGCGGCTGAAATCCGGCGATCCGACGGTGTTCGGGCGGCTGGACGAGGAACTCGACGCGGTGATCGGGGCCGGGCTCTCGCATGCCGTCATTCCCGGGATCACCGCCGCCTCGGCCGCGGTGGCGGCGCTGGACCAGAGCCAGACCCGGCGCGGCCGCAATGCCGAGATGCGGCTGATCACCGGCCATGACATGCAGGGCTATGCCGAGCACGACTGGCGGGCGCTGGCCCGGCCCGGCGCGGTGGCGGCAATCTACATGGCCCGGAAGGCGGCCCGTTTCGTGCAGGGCCGGCTCCTGATGCATGGTGCCGATCCCGCGACCCCGGTCAGCATCGTCGAGAATGCCTCGCGCCCCGATCAACGGATCCTGGCCTGCGATCTGGCCGGGCTGGATGCGACGATCTCGGGCACCGGGTCCGGCCAACCGGCCATCGTCCTTGTCGGCCTCGCCCCGCGCGAGGCCGCCCGCAGCACCGCGCGCCTTTCCCCGCAACTGGAAGCCCTGTCATGAGCCGCAAATTCACCCCCAAGGTCGTCACCGCCAACGCCCTGCTGGAAGGCGACGTGGTCTATCTGACCGCCGACAACCGCTGGAGCCGGGTCCATTCCGAAGCCGAGCTGATCGAAGACGAGGCGATTGCCGAGCTGCGCCTGCTCGACGCCTCCGCCCGCGATTCCGAGGTCGTCGGCCCCTATCTGGCCGAGGCACGCCCCGGCCCGAACGGCCCCGAGCCGGTGCATTTCCGCGAGGCGTTCCGGGCCCGTGGCCCCTCGAACTATCCGCACGGCAAGCAGGAAACCCAGAATGTATGACTATACCGATTTCGACGCCGCCTTCGTGCGTGAGCGCGTGGCCCAGTTCTCGGCCCAGGTGGCGCGGCGGATCGACGGCAGCCTCACCGAAGAGGAATTCCGCCCGCTGCGGCTGATGAACGGGCTCTACCTGCAACTGCACGCCTACATGCTGCGGATCGCCGTGCCCTATGGCACCCTGAACCCGCGCCAGATGCGCCAACTCGCGATGATCGCCGAGACCTGGGACCGCGGCTACGGCCATTTCACCACCCGGCAGAACATCCAGTTCAACTGGCCGAAACTGCCGGATGTGCCGAAAATCCTCTCGGCACTGGCCGATGTCGGGATGCATTCGATCCAGACCTCGGGCAACACGATCCGCAACGTTACCGCCGACCATTTTGCCGGCGCCGCGGCGGACGAGATCGAAGATCCCCGGCCGGTGGCGGAACTGCTGCGGCAATGGTCCACCGACCATCCCGAGTTCCAGTTCCTGCCGCGCAAGTTCAAGATCGCCGTCACCGGCAGCCCGAACGACCGCGCCGTGACCCGGGCGCATGACATCGGCCTCCGGATGATCCGCAACGACCGCGGCGAGCCGGGTTTCGAGGTCATCGTCGGCGGCGGCCTGGGCCGGACCCCGATGATCGGCCCGGTGATCCGCGACTTCCTGCCCAAGGCCGACCTGCTGCCCTATTGCGAGGCCATCGTCGCCACCTACAACATGCTCGGCCGCCGCGACAACAAGTTCAAGGCGCGGATCAAGATCACCGTCTTCGAGAACGGTCTCGACAAGTTCCGGGCCCTGGTCGAGGAACGGTTCCAGGCGCTCCGGCCCCAGTTCGGCGGCGCCGATCAGGCCCTGCTGGCCGAGATCGAACGCGCCTTCGCCCCGCCCGACTATGTGCAGAAACCGCTCGCGCCCTATCACGCGGCCCTGACCGATCCGGTGTTCCGGGCCTGGGCCGACACCAATCTGAGCCCGCACAAGAACCCCGATTACGCCGTGGTCTCGATCTCGCTCAAGGCGCATGGCGAGACCCCCGGCAATGCCAGCGCCGCGCAGATGCGGCTCATGGCCGATCTGGCCGAGACCTATGGCCATTCCGAACTGCGGGTCAGCCACGAGCAGAACATCATCCTGCCGCATGTCCACCGCGCCGACCTGCCGGCCCTGCACGCGGCGCTGAAGCCGGCCGGGCTGGCGACCGCCAACATCGGCCTGATCTCGGACATCATCGCCTGCCCGGGGATGGACTACTGCACCCTGGCCACGGCCCGCGCGATTCCGGTCGCGCAGGAGATCGCGCAGCGCTTCGACGCGCTGAAGCTGGAGCACGAGATCGGCCCGATGAAGATCAAGATTTCCGGCTGCATCAACGCCTGCGGCCACCACCATGTCGGCCATATCGGGATTCTCGGGCTCGACCGGGCCGGGGTCGAGAACTACCAGATCACCCTCGGCGGCGACGGCACCGAAGACGCCGTGCTGGGCGACAAGACCGGGCCCGGCTTTGCCTATGACGAGGTGACCGACGCGGTGGAACGGATCGTCCGCGCCTATCTCGAAATGCGCCACGACCCCTCCGAGACCTTCCTTGCCACCTATCGCCGCCTGGGCCCCGCGCCCTTCAAGTCGGCGCTCTATCAAGAGGCCGATGCCAATGCCGCATGATTCCGCGCCGGACCGGTCACCGCTGGACCGGGTCCTCGACCTGCCCCCCCTGGCCCCGGTGGCGCGCCGCGTCGCCAGCCTGAACGCCCGCTATCGCCACCACGGCGCCACCGCGGTGATGGAACGCGCCCTGCACGACCCCGAGGTCGGGCGGATCGCGCTGGTCTCCTCCTTCGGGGCGGAATCGGTGGTGCTCCTGCACATGCTCTCGGTGATGCGGCCCGAAACCCCGGTGCTGTTCCTGGAGACCGAGCTGCTGTTTCCCGAAACCCTCGCCTATCAGCGCGACCTGACCGAGCGGCTGGGCCTTCGCGACGTGCGGCTGATCCATCCCGATCCCGAGGCGCTCCGGGCCCGCGACCCGGACAACAGCCTGCACCGGCGCGACATGGACGCCTGCTGCCTCCTGCGCAAGGCCGAGCCGCTGGAACGCGCGCTCAGCGGCTTCGACACCTGGATCACCGGGCGAAAGCGCTTTCAGGGCGGCACCCGCGCGGCGCTGGAGTTCTTCGAGAACGAGGCCGAGGCCCGCATCAAGGTCAACCCGCTGGCCCGCTGGACCAAGGCCGACGTGCAGGACTACATCCAAAACAACCGCCTGCCCCGGCATCCGCTGGTGGCCCGGGGCTATCCCTCGATCGGCTGCGCGCCCTGCACCTCGCCGGTGGCCGAGGGCGAGGACGAACGCGCCGGACGCTGGCGCGGCACCGGCAAGAAGGAGTGCGGCATCCATTTCGTCAACGGCCGGATGGTGCGCGGCCCGGTGCCCGCCGATGCGATGCCGGCCCCGCGCCCGGTGCTGGTCCGCAACGACGAGCACGCACCGCAGGAGGACACCGCCGACGCCACCCCGGCACCGCAGCCCGACGCGCCGGTGATCGTCACCGATCAGGGGTTTGCCGCTGACGACTGGTCGCATCCGGTAACGCCGCTGGCCGAGTTCTCGGGCCCCACCGGCCCGGTGACGGCCATCGAGATCGGCCCCGAGGACGACCCGCAGCTGCTGGCCCGACATCTGCCCGAGATCGACATGATCCGGGTCCGCTTCCCCAGCTTCTCGGACGGGCGCGGCTTCACCCATGCCCGGCAGCTGCGGCTGATGGGCTTTCAGGGCCGGCTGCGCGCCGCCGGGCCGGTGATCGCCGATCAATATGCCATGGCCCGCCGCTCGGGTTTCGACGAGGTCGAAATCCCCGCCGAGCTGGCTCGCCGCCAGCCCTGGCCGCAGTGGCAGCGGCGCGCAAACTGGCGCGCGCATGACTATCAGTCGCGCCTGCGCGCCTGAGACATCTTTCCCAATCCCTTGCTTTTCACTATGAGGCGCCCCAGCGACCCGAAACCATGCCCCGGAACCAGATGAGTGCCGTCTCGCCCATGACCGACGCAAAACCGATCCAGACCCTGCCCGATGCCCAGACCGTCACCGAGGTCACGCATTGGACCGACCGGCTGTTCTCGTTCCGGGTCACCCGGCCGCGCAGCCTGCGCTTCCGCTCGGGCGAGTTCGTGATGATCGGCCTGCTGGGCGACAACGGCAAGCCGCTGCTGCGGGCCTATTCGATCGCCTCGCCGAGCTGGGACGAGGAACTGGAGTTCTACTCGATCAAGGTGCCCGACGGGCCGCTGACCTCGAAGCTTCAGCATATCCGGCCCGGCGACCAGATCATCCTGCGGCCCAAGCCGGTCGGCACCCTGGTGCTCGACGCGCTGCTGCCCGGCAAGCGGCTCTGGATGCTGGCCACCGGCACCGGCATCGCGCCCTTCGCCTCTCTGGTCCGCGACCCCGAGACCTATGAACGCTACGAGCAGGTGATCGTGATGCATACCTGCCGGGAAACGGCAGAGCTGGAATACGGCCGGAAGCTGATCGAGAGCCTGCCCGACGACCCGCTGATCGGGGAATTCGTCAAGGGCAAGCTGCTCTACTACCCGACCACCACCCGCGAGACCTCCGGGCACATGGGCCGGATCACCGACAACCTGTCCTCGGGCAAGGTCTTTGCCGATCTCGGCCTGCCGGCGATGTCGGCCGAGACCGACAGGGCCATGGTCTGCGGCTCGATGGCGCTCAACATCGACCTGAAGGCGGTGCTGGAAGGTTTCGGCCTGCGCGAGGGCGCCAATTCCGAACCTCGGGAATATGTGGTCGAGAAGTCCTTCGTCGGCGACGGAATCTAGCCTGTCCCCGGGGCAGCCGGGCGCGGCACCTTCGGCCCCACGCGCAACCGCGAACGAAAACGGGCGACCGCATGGGTCGCCCGTCCGATGTTCCGGATGAACCGGGTCAGAGCCCCAGTTTCTCCCGCGCCGCCGTCAGAACGTCGGGCAGCAGCGACGGCAGGTTCTCGGTCCGCTCCAGCGCCTTCTTCAGCATCTCCTTGTCGCTGTCCGACAGCGAGGAGGCATCGATCAGCTTCTGAGCGTCTTCCAGGTTGAAGCCTTCCTTGGTGAAGACCACCGCAGGGTCCGGCAGCGCCTCGGCGGCAGCCGCCTCGGCGGCCTTGGCGGCAGCTTCGGCTTCTTCTGCAGCCTTGGCATCGGCAGCGGCATTCTCGGCCGCGGCGGCTTCCTCTGCCGCTTTCGCAGCGGCAGCGGCCTCTTCGGCAGCCTTCGCGGCGGCTTCTTCCGCGGCCTTCGCAGCGGCTTCCTCGGCGGCCTTGGCAGCAGCCTCTTCCGCAGCCTTGGCGGCCGCTTCTTCCGCAGCCTTGGCCTCGGCCGCGGCCTGCTCGGCGGCGGCAGCCTCTTCGGCGGCCTTCTCGGCAGCGGCGGCTTCCTCGGCAGCCTTCGCCTCGGCCGCAGCCTTCTCGGCCGCGGCAGCATCTTCCGCGGCTTTCTTGGCGGCGGCGGCTTCCTCGGCCGCCTTGGCTTCCTCGGCGGCCTTTTCCTCATCCGCCTCGCCGGCGGCAGCTTCCTCGGCCGCCTTCTCTTCGGCAGCCGCTTTCTCGGCAGCAGCGGCTTCCTCGGCGGCTTTCGCCTCTTCGGCGGCCTTGGCTTCAGCGGCGGCCTTCTCGGCGGCGGCGGCTTCTTCCGCGGCCTTCTCGGCGGCCGCAGCCTCTTCGGCAGCCTTGGCCTCGGCGGCGGCGGCTTCCTCGGCGGCTTTCGCCTCTTCTGCGGCCTTGGCTTCCGCAGCGGCCTTCTCGGCAGCGGCGGCCTCTTCGGCGGCCTTGGCCTCGGCAGCTGCTTTCTCGGCCGCGGCGGCTTCCTCGGCGGCCTTGGCTTCCGCCGCGGCCTTCTCTTCCGCGGCGGCGGCGATCTCGGCGTCCTTCTGCGCCTTCATGTACCAGGCGCCCCCGACCACGACGGCGGCCGCGATCAGGGCTGCAATCAATCCGTTTCTATTCATTCTACTATCCCCCAGTCCTATGAGACGGCTCTGTGGCACGGCTTTCGATCCCCACCCCGGGGGCCGGCCCTGCCTTGCGCGGTCCTATGCCAGATTGCCCGGCGCTTGGAAAGTCCGCAGCCCGGCCCCGGCCACCGGGAATCCGCCCCGTGCCGCCATGCTTAGAATCCGGTTGAAAAGCTGGCCCGCTGCCGCTAATTTGCGCGATACTTTCAGCTAATCGCAAAAGGACAAGCGTCATAGCCCGCAGACCTCACAACGCCCCGCCGGTGCGCGATACCGGCCCCAAGGTCAACGACCGAATCCGTGCTCATGAAATCCGCCTGATCGGTGCCGACGGCGAGAATGTCGGTGTCGTCAGCCCGTCCCGCGCCATGATGATGGCCCAGGAGGTCGGGCTGGATCTGGTCGAGATCAGCCCGAACGCGGTGCCGCCGGTCTGCAAGATCATGGATTTCGGCAAATTCAAGTACGAGACCCAGAAGAAAGAGGCCGAGGCCAAGAAGAAGCAGAAGACCATCGAGATCAAGGAGATCAAGTTCCGCCCGGGAACCGATACCCATGACTACGAGGTCAAGATGCGCTCGGTGGTCAAGTTTCTCGAGGCCGGCGACAAGGTGAAGGTCACCCTGCGCTTCCGTGGCCGCGAGATGGCGCATATGGAACTGGGTCGCGAATTGCTGGAACGGGTCGCCCGCGACATCGCAGAGATCGGCAAGGTCGAATCGATGCCCAAGGTCGAAGGCCGTCAGATGGTGATGATGGTCGGTCCGGCCAAATAGGGCCTCGGAGACAATTTCAACGCGACATCGCGGCCCGGCTCTGTCCGGGCCGTTTGCTTGCCGGGCGCGGCACGGCGCCCCGGACAAACGAAAACAGCGCCCCGCGGGGCGCTGCATCCTGCTCGGTCCGTGGCCGCAGCCAGTTTTCGGTCAGGCGGCCTTGCGCCGACGCCGGACCGCCCCCAGGGCACCGAAGGCCCCCAGCAGCAGCAGACCGGCCGCCGGCAGCGGAACAGCTGCCGTGGTGTAGCGCACGGCGATATTGTCATAGCGCACGTTGCCGCTGCCATCGATCTGGGAGAACTCGACCTTGGTCAACCCGTTCCAATAGCCGCCGCTACCGATGTCGTCAAAATCGATCTTGCCATCCGCGAAGCCGGCAGAGAAGTAGGTCGCAATCGTCGTGCCATTCGCATAGTAGCCCTTAACGACAAAGGTGGGAACCGTGCATTGTCCGTTGCAGACCCGCTCGATCCACATCGACACCAGATCGAATTCCACCACCGGCGGCGCCGCCGTCAGTGTCCCCATCTGACCGTTGTTGACCAGGCCACAGGGCGCCTCGACGCTTTCACCCGCGTCCGACGGGCAGTTCGGACCGCTGTTGCTGCCGATCGGGTTCGACAAAGTGAAGACGTCGGAAACAACGTCCGTGTTGCTTGCTGAATTGACTTCGATCACCACGTCGTGGACCGTCGATGCCACCGCACCACCGGCCATCCCGGCCCCCAACAGTGCGACCGCAGCAAATGTCTTCAGAAAATTCATAGAATACCCCATGTCCAGGCTCGGCAGTCCGACACGCCGCCAAACCGTTCCGGACAACATAGGTCATGTCGCCATGCAGAACAAAGGAATTCCTTCTCACGTTGCGTCAGTCAGGGCCGAAACTTCCCGGGTCCGCCCGCCCGAGGCGCGCGGCATTGCGCGGGATCAATCCATGGTTGACATTGCAGGCCCGGCGGAAACAATCCACCGCCGGTTCCGAAACAGTGTCCCGCAGGACCGGCGGCATGAATTCGGTCTCCGGCGATTGTGTCGGGCGGCGCTGATGCTAGACTCGTCGCGACGACACAGCTAAGACGGGCTTAGTTAGCGCTAACAGGTATCGAGGTCACCATGGTCGCACGAGTCATTCCCGTCGAGGATTTTGATCTGGTGATTTTTGGCGGCACAGGTGATCTGGCGCGGCGGAAGATCTTCCCCAGCCTCTATCACCGTTTCGTCGCCGGACAAATGCCGCCCGAGGCGCGGGTCTTCGGTGCCGCGCGCGCCGATATCGGCGATGCCGACTTCCGCACCATGATCCGCGAGGCGCTCGACGAATTCGTCCCCGACGCCGACCGCGACCCCGAACAGGTCAAGGCCTTCCTCGGCCGCCTGCATTTCGTCACCATCGACGCCACCGGCGAAAACGGCTGGGCCGAGCTGGCACAGCGGATGCGGCCGGGGGTGATCCGGGCCTTCTATTTCTCGGTCGGTCCCTCGCTTTTCGGTGCCCTGGCCGAACGCCTGCACAAGCACAAGATCGCCACCCCCGATTCCCGGATCGTGGTCGAGAAACCCTTCGGCCGCGACCTCGCCTCGGCCAAGGCGCTGAACGCCACGCTGGCGGCGCATTTCGCGGAAAGTCAGGTCTACCGGATCGACCATTACCTCGGCAAGGAAACGGTGCAGAACCTGATGGCGCTGCGCTTCGGCAACATGCTGTTCGAGCCGCTGTGGAACTCGCATTACGTCGATCACATCCAGATCACCGTGGCCGAGACGGTCGGGGTCGGCGGCCGCGGCGCCTATTACGACAACGCGGGCGCCATGCGGGACATGGTGCAGAACCACATGATGCAGCTCCTCTGCCTGATCGCGATGGAGCCGCCGGCCCGCTTCGACCCCGACGCGGTGCGCGACGAGAAGCTGAAGGTGATCCGCGCGCTCGATCCGCTGGAGCCGCACGAGATCGTCCGCGGCCAGTATGCCGCCGGCGACGAACCCGGCTACCGCGAGGATGCGGGCGATCCGAAGAGCCGCACCGAAAGCTTCATCGCGCTGAAGATCCATATCTCGAACTGGCGTTGGGCCGGGACCCCGATCTATCTGCGCACCGGAAAGAAGCTGAAGAGCCGCGCCTCGGAAATCGCCGTGGTGTTCAAGGACGCGCCGCATTCGATCTTCGGCGACGATGCCGGCCAGCACCGCAACATCCTGACCATCCGGCTGCAGCCGAACGAGGGCATGACGCTCGGCGTCACGATCAAGGAACCGGGACCGGGCGGGATGCGGCTCATCGACGTGCCGCTGGACATGACCTTCGCCGATGCGCTCGGCCCCGAGCTGGAAGAGGCGCCGGATGCCTATGAGCGGTTGATCATGGACGTGATCCGCGGCAACCAGACCCTGTTCATGCGTGGTGACGAGGTCGAGGCCGCCTGGGCCTGGACCGACCCGATCATCGAGGGCTGGGAAGCCCGGCATGACGTGCCGAAACCCTACGACCCGGGCTCCAACGGTCCGGAGGATTCGATGATGCTTCTGCATCGCGACGGACGCCGCTGGCGGGAGATCAAGCCATGAAGATGATCGAATATCCGGACCGTGACTTCCTGTTCATGCGGGCCGCCGACATGATGGCCAGCGAATTGCGCGCCGCCCTGGGGCACGAGGAGCGGGTCAGCTTCGGGGTTCCCGGCGGCACCACCCCGGGGCCGATCTTCGACACGCTCGCGGGCGTCGCGCTGGACTGGGACCGGGTGGACATCCTGCCTTCGGACGAACGCTGGGTGCCGGAAAGCTCGGACCGTTCCAATGCACGGCTGATCCGCCGCCGCCTGCTGACCGGCCACGCCGCCGCGGCGCGTTTCCACCCGCTCTGGCGCGACACCCCGCAGCCCGAGGACGTGCTCGACGAGCTGACCGAAATGGTCACGCCGCATCTGCCCTTCAACCTGCTCTGGCTCGGGATGGGCGCCGACATGCATACCGCCTCGATCTTCCCCGACTCCGACCGCCTGGCCGAGGCGCTGGCCCCGGACGCGCCGTTGCTGATGCCGATGCGCCGCCCCGGCGAAGAGGAGATCCGGCTGACCATCACCCTGCCCTATCTGACCTCGGCGATGTCGCTGCATCTGCTGCTGCTCGGCGAGGACAAGAAGGAGGCGCTGATGCGCGCCCGCGACCTCGAACCGGCCCAGGCGCCGGTCGCCGGGGTGCTGGCGAACGCCACCATCCACTACGCCGACTAGGCCAATTCCCGAAAGAGGACATCCGATGTTCGCCGCGCTGAAATCGCTCCATTCGGCCAGTTCCGGCCGCCGCATCCTGTCGCTGTTCGACAGCCCGGACCGGGCGCGGGATTTCTCGGTCACGGCCTGCGGCATGCTGTTCGACTATTCCAAGACCAATATCGACGCCGAGATCCGTCGCGCCCTGCTCGACCTGACCGAACGGGCCGACCTGGCCGGGAAACGCGACGCCATGTTCTCCGGGGCGAAGATCAACGAGACCGAGGGCCGCGCCGTGCTGCATACCGCGCTGCGCACGCCCGACGATGCCCGGATACTGGTTGACGGCACCGATGTCATGCCCGGCGTCGTGGCGACCCGGAACCGGATGGCACGCTTCGCCACCGGCCTGCGGGAGGGCGAGATCACCACCCCCGGCGGCCGCCGCTTCACCGATGTGGTGAACATCGGCATCGGCGGCTCGGACCTCGGCCCGGCGATGGCCCATATCGCCCTGTCGCCCTATGCCGACGGGCCGCGCTGCCATTTCGTATCGAATGTCGACGGCGCCCATATCCACGACACGCTGGCGCTCTGCCCGCCCGAGACCACGCTGGTCATCATCGCCTCGAAGACCTTCACCACGATCGAGACCATGACCAATGCCGCCGCCGCGCGCGACTGGCTGGCCGCCAAGGTCGGGGCCGATTCGGCGGGCGGGCATCTCTGCGCCCTGTCCTCGAACCTGGACAGGACCGCCGACTGGGGAATCGCGCCCGAGCGGGTCTTCGGGTTCGAGGACTGGGTCGGCGGCCGCTACTCGGTCTGGGGCCCGATCGGCCTGTCGCTGATGCTGGCCATCGGCGCCGAGCGGTTCCGCGCCTTCTGCCGGGGCGCCGCCGAGATGGACGCGCATTTCCGCCAGGCCGAGGGCGCCGACAACATGCCGGTGATGTTGGCGCTGGTCGGGATCTGGCACAACCAGATCTGCGGCCATGCCACCCGCGCGGTATTGCCCTACGAACAACGCCTGGCCCGGCTGCCCGCCTATCTGCAACAGCTCGAGATGGAATCGAACGGCAAGAGCGTCGCCATGGACGGCGCCGACCTGCCCTGCGATTCCGGCCCGGTGGTCTGGGGCGAACCCGGCACCAATGGCCAGCACGCCTTCTACCAGCTGATCCACCAGGGCACCCGGGTGGTGCCCTGCGAATTCATGATCGGCGCCCGCGGCCACGAGCCCGAACTCGCAGCCCAGCACCGGCTGCTGATCGCCAATTGCCTGGCCCAGTCCGAAGCGCTGATGCGCGGCCGCTCGCTCGAGGAAGCCACCGCGCTGATGGCGGCCCGCGGCCTGACTGGCGCCGAGCTCGACCGCCAGGCCCGGCACCGGGTCTTCCCCGGCAACCGCCCCTCGACCACGCTGGTCTACGACCTGCTCGACCCGGCCACCCTGGGCCGGATCCTGGCGCTCTACGAGCATCGGGTCTTCGTCGAAGGCGTAATTCTCGGGATCAACTCCTTCGACCAATGGGGGGTGGAACTGGGCAAGGAACTCGCCACCGCGCTCGGGCCCATGGTCGACGGCAGCGAGGACCCCGCCGGCAAGGACGGCTCCACCCGGATGCTGCTCGCCCGTCTGCGCGGCTGACCCCGCATCCCCTTGGGGCCGGCCGCCCCATCTTCGGGTCCCAAATACTCCCGCCGGAGGCGCCTGCCCTCTCGACCCGCGCGGCGTCACGCCTCTGGACAGCCCGCATCCGCCTGCATAGGCTCGCCTCATGGAACCCGGACACGCATGGCATGACATGGGCGGTGAGGCCGCCGGAGCGGTGGACCTCTCGACGCATGATTATGCGCTGTGGGAAAAACGGGTGGACGCGCTGATGGTGCTCCTGTCCGGCAAGGGACATTTCACCGTTGACGGGCTGCGCCGGGCGATCGAGGATCTCGGCCCCGAGGCATTCGAGACCATGACCTATTACGAACGCTGGATCGCCTCGGTCAGCCGCAACATGGTCGAGGCCGGGGCCTGGAGCACCGCCGAACTGGCGGCGAAGATGGAAGAGGTCGCCCGCCGCGGCGGCACCTATGGCGGCGCCAACCGTGTCTGAGCCGCAGCTTCCGGTCCGGGCCCGGGTGCGGGTCCGCAGCTGGGCCGCACCGGGCCATATCCGTACGCCCTGGTATCTGCGCGGGCGCGAGGGCCGGATCGAACGGGCGCTCGGTGCCTTCCCGAACCCCGAACAGCTCGCCCTGCGCCAGCCCGCCGACCCGGTCCCACTCTACCGGGTCCGCTTCACCATGGCCGAGGTCTGGGGCAAGGCGGCCGAGACCCCGACCGATACGCTCGACGCCGAAATCTTCGCCCACTGGCTGGAGCCACTCGATGCCGCATGACCATGACCACAGCCATGACGGCGCGGTGCCGCACGACCATACCGGCATGTCGCCCTCGGGCCATCCCTACCGCCCGGACCAGGACACCGCGCTCAGCTACTGGCAGGTGATGGAAATCGCGGTCCGCGAACTGGCGGTGGAGCGCGGCCTGATCACCCCGGCCGAGATCGCCGCCCAGATCGAGACGATGGATGCCCGCAGCCCGGCCAACGGCGCCGCGGTCGTGGCCCGCGCCTGGACCGATCCCGCCTTCAAGGCCCGCCTGCTGGCCGATGCCTCCGAGGCCAGCCGTGAAATGGGATTCGACATCGGCCCGCTGCGGCTGATCGCGGTCGAGAATACCGACGAGGTGCACAACGTCATCGTCTGCACGCTCTGCTCCTGCTACCCGCGCAACCTTCTGGGCCTGCCGCCGGACTGGTACAAGTCGCGCGCCTATCGCTCGCGCACCGTCAAGGAGCCGCGCCGGGTGCTGGCCGAATTCGGCCTGACCCTGCCCGAAAGCACCACGGTCAGGGTCCATGATTCCACCGCCGACATGCGCTATATCGTGCTGCCCGCCCGTCCCGAGGGCACCGAGGGCATGACGGCCGAGGCGCTGGCGGAACTGGTCACCCGCGATTCGATGATCGGCACCGGCCTGCCGCGCAGCCCCGGCGCGTGACCGGCGCCGCGGCGCCGCGCGGCTTGTGAACCCGGGCCGCCCGGCCTAAATCTCGGCACCGAATGGCAGGGGCCGGGGATGGCAGGCAGGAAACCCAAGGACAGCAAGACCCAGGATCGCAGCCTGCCCCGGCTGGCGGTGGATCTGGCGGTGCGCGGCATGATCGGCGCGGTGCGGCTGCTGCCCTACCGGGCCCGGATCGCCACCATGGGCTGGCTGACCGCCCGGGTCATCGCGCCGCTGGCCGGCTGGGGCAAACGGGTGCGCGGCAATCTCGCCCATACCACGCCCGATCTGCCCGAGGCCGAAATCCGCCGCCTGATCCGCCGCGTGCCCGACAATTTCGGACGCGCGCTGATGGAGATCTACTCGGCCCCCGAATTCATCGCGCGGGTCCGCGACCTGACCCCGACGGGCGCCGGGGTCGAGGCGCTGCGCGAGGCCCGCGACTCGGGCCGGCCGGTGATCCTCGTCACCGGGCATTTCGGCAATTACGATGCTCCGCGCGCCTGGCTGATCGCCCATGGCTACAAGGTCGGCGGGCTCTACAACCCGATGCGCAACGCCTGGTTCAACGATCACTATGTGGCCGCGATCTCGGGCATCGGCACGCCGGTCTTTCCCCGCAGCCGCAAGGGCATGGCCGAGATGATCCGGTTCCTAAAATCCGGCGGCATGGTCGGGATGGTGATCGACCAGTACATGAGCCATGGCGAATTGCTCGACTTTCTCGGCCAGCCCGCGCCGACCGCGCTTTCGGCGGCCGAACTGGCGCTGAAATACGACGCGCTGCTGGTCCCGATCTACGGCATCCGCCAGCCCGACGGGCTCGGCTTCGACATCCGGATCGAACCGCCGATCCCCGCGTCCGACCCGGTGACCATGACCCAGGCGCTGAACGACAGCCTGACCGCGCTGGTTCGCGACCACATGGACCAATGGTTCTGGATTCACCGGCGCTGGAAGCCCGAGCGCCACCAGCAGGTCACGAAACCCGGGGCCTGAAGGACACCGCCCGCACCGCCGGCGGGTGCGGTTGCCGACCGTGGCCGACAGGATGCAGGCCCGCGCGCGCCACCACCCATCGTCAAAGCCACGGCACGGGGCATCGCGATTCACGCCGTAGGGTGCGTGATCTCACGCACCATTCCGCCCCGACCCCTCCGCACACATCCGACTCGGCCGGGCAATGCCCGCTGCCAGGATGAACCGGAAAGGACCGGCGCCGGAAATCAGGCCACAGGCCCTACTTCAGCATCGCCGCCGCCACGATCGGCCCCATGTCCTTCTTCTGCACGATCACCGCCACGCCCGCATCGCCGGCCGCCGGAGCCTCGATGGCCATGTCGGCGCGGCCGTCCCATTCGCCGATCCGGCTCCACTCGGTCACCACATTGGCGTAATGGATCCGCTTGCCGGCATTCTCGCCGCGCTCGATCTCGACATCCTGCGACGGGGTGAACCGGATCAGCTGCACCACCAGCGGCCCGCTGACCTTGCCGGTCGGCGAGAGCCGCACCGTCAACTGGTCGCCGTCCCGGCTCAGCGTGATCCCGGCTTCGGGCGCCACGTCGCGGTGCCGGCTGATCAGGTCGGCCACCTCCATCGGGCGGAACCCGACCACATGATCCTGCCCCTCGATCACCATCTGCGGGGTGTAGATCGTCCGATGCCCGGCGGCCCGGGCATAGAGCTTCTGCCGCTGGGTGTATTGCGGCGAGGCGAAGGTGTCCTTCCAGCCGATGTAGTCCCAGTAATCGACATGCAGCGCCAGGGCCAGCACGTCGCTCCGCGCCGCCAGCTTCTCGAGCAAAGCATCCGCCGGCGGACAGGAGGAACAGCCCTGCGAGGTGTAGAGTTCGACCACCACCAGGGGGGTCGCAGCCGCGTCCTTCTCCGGGCCGACCTGCGCCTGGGCCGCCGAGCCGATGGCTAGAGCCGCCCCAAGGGCGATCGCGAGGGTCTTCATGCTGCCTGGTTCCCCATGTGGTCCCCCTTCCTACCCCCATGCCCGGCGCCGGGCCAATCAAGGTTTTGCGATAGGCGCGACATATTCGAGGCCGTTGCATCGCCGTGACGGTCATTGTATGCAATTGCATACCAATTGGGACCGAGTCGCCGGACCGGACCATTTCCGACGCCGCACGCAGGCCGCTCGCTCAGTCGATCCTTGCAACGCGGTCGCCGATTTGGCACATGCGGCACGAGCCTCGGACCCCTTACACCGGACCCGATCCTGGAACCCGAAAATTCCGGGACATCAGCCAACCCTTCACGGGAGACCGCCATGACCATCACCGTCGGCCACGATTCCGCCAAGACCCGCAAGACCCTCACCGCCGCTGGCGCCAGCGTCGATTACTACTCGATCCCCGCCGCCGAAGCCGCCGGCCTGGGCGAATTCTCCCGCCTGCCCGCCGCGCTGAAAGTGGTGCTCGAGAACATGCTGCGCTTCGAGGACGGCAAGACGGTCACCCAGGACGACATCCGCGCCTTCGCGCAATGGGCCCTGGACGGCGGCAAGAGCAGCCGCGAGATCGCCTATCGCCCGGCCCGGGTGCTGATGCAGGACTTCACCGGGGTTCCGGCGGTGGTCGATCTGGCCGCGATGCGCGACGGGATCATCGGTCTCGGCGGCGACGCGCAGAAGATCAACCCGCTGAACCCGGTCGATCTGGTCATCGACCACTCGGTCATGATCGACGAATTCGGCAATCCGCGCGCCTTCCAGATGAACGTGGACCGCGAATACGAGCGCAACATCGAACGCTACCAGTTCCTGAAATGGGGCCAGTCGGCCTTCGAGAACTTCCGCGTCGTGCCGCCGGGCACCGGCATCTGCCACCAGGTCAACCTTGAGTATCTGGCCCAGACGGTCTGGACCGACAAGGACCAGTCCGGCACCGAGGTCGCCTATCCCGACACCCTCGTCGGCACCGACAGCCACACCACCATGGTCAACGGCCTTGCGGTTCTGGGCTGGGGCGTCGGCGGGATCGAGGCCGAAGCCGCGATGCTGGGCCAGCCGGTCTCGATGCTGATCCCGGAAGTGGTCGGCTTCAAGCTCACCGGCCAGATGGTCGAGGGCACCACCGCCACCGACCTCGTGCTGAAGGTCGTCGAGATGCTCCGCAAGCATGGCGTGGTCGGCAAGTTCGTCGAATTCTACGGCGAGGGCCTGGATCACCTGCCGCTCGCCGACCGCGCCACGATCGCCAACATGGCCCCCGAATACGGCGCAACCTGCGGCTTCTTCCCGGTTGACGGCGAAACCCTGCGCTACCTGCGCCAGACCGGCCGCGACGAGGCACGCATCGCCCTGGTCGAAGCCTATGCCAAGGCCAACGGCATGTGGCGCGATGCCGATTACGCGCCGGTCTACACCTCGACGCTGGAACTCGACATGGGCACCATCGTCCCGGCGATCTCGGGCCCGAAACGGCCGCAGGACTACCTGCCGCTGACCGGCGCCAAGGCCGCCTTCGCGCGCGAGATGGAAGAGACCTTCAAGCGCCCGCTGGGCAAGGAAGTCCCGGTCGAGGGCGAGGATTACACCATGTCCTCGGGCAAGGTGGTGATCGCCTCGATCACCTCCTGCACCAACACCTCGAACCCCTATGTGATGATCGGCGCCGGGCTCGTCGCCCGCAAGGCCCGCGCTCTGGGCCTGAACCGCAAGCCCTGGGTCAAGACATCTCTGGCCCCGGGATCGCAGGTCGTGTCCGAATATCTGGAAGCGGCCAACCTGCAGGAGGATCTCGACGCCATCGGCTTCAACCTCGTGGGCTACGGCTGCACCACCTGCATCGGCAACTCGGGCCCGCTGCAACCGGAAATCTCCAAGGCCATCGCCGATGGCGATCTGGTCGCCACCGCGGTGCTCTCGGGCAACCGCAACTTCGAAGGCCGGATCAGCCCCGACGTGCGCGCCAACTACCTGGCCAGCCCGCCGCTGGTGGTCGCCTATGCCATCGCCGGCGACATGAACATCGACCTGACATCCGAGCCGCTGGGCGAGGACCGCGACGGCAACCCGGTCTATCTCAAGGACATCTGGCCGAGCACCAAGGAAATCGCCGATCTGGTCCACGCCACGGTGACGCGCGAGGCCTTCCGGAAGAAATACGCCGATGTCTTCAAGGGCGACGAGAAATGGCAGGCGGTCGAGACCGTCGACAGCGAAACCTACGACTGGCCCCCGACCAGCACCTATATCCAGAACCCGCCCTACTTCCAGGGCATGTCCAAGACCCCCGGCAAGATCACCGATCTGACCGGCGCCCGCGAACTGGCGATCCTCGGCGACATGGTCACCACCGACCACATCTCGCCCGCGGGGTCGTTCCCCACCACCTCGCCGGCCGGAAAATATCTGATCGAACGCCAGGTCCAGCCGCGCGAGTTCAACTCCTACGGATCGCGCCGCGGCAACCATGAGGTGATGATGCGCGGCACCTTCGCCAACATCCGGATCAAGAACGAGATGCTGGACGGGGTCGAGGGCGGCTATACCAAGGGGCCCGACGGCCAGCAGGCGGCGATCTTCGACGCCGCGATGGCCTGGCAGGCGCAGGGCACCCCTCTGGTCGTCATCGGCGGCAAGGAATACGGCGCCGGCTCCAGCCGCGACTGGGCGGCCAAGGGCACCGCGCTGCTGGGCGTCAAGGCGGTGATCGCCGAGAGCTTCGAACGCATCCACCGCTCGAACCTCGTCGGCATGGGGGTGATCCCCTTCGAGTTCACCGGCGGCGACAACCGCAAGACCCTGAACCTGAAGGGCGACGAGAGCTTCTCGATCACCGGGTTGACCGATGTCACCCCGCTGGCCGAGGTGCCCTGCACGATCACCTATGCCGACGGCACCGAAAAGGTGATCCAGCTCAAGTGCCGGATCGATACCGCGATCGAGATCGAATATGTCGAAAACGGCGGCGTGCTGCATTATGTGCTGCGCAACCTTGCCAAGGCCGGCTGAATTGGGCGTGCCGGGCCCGGGCCCCTGCGGCTTCGGCCCGGCACCGCTGCCCCCCGCAGGACCGGGCCGCACCACGCGATGAGCGACGCGCCACGTCACACCTTGCTCGACGACGCCCAGGGGCTCGGCTTCGGCTCCCTGATGGCGGCCTTCGGGATGCATCTCCTGTTGTCGGCCGGGCTGGTCACCGGCCAGACCGCCGGCATGGCGGTGCTGATCTCCTATGCCACCGGCTGGGCCTTCGGCCCGGTCTTCTTCGTGGTCAACATCCCGTTCTACTGGCTCGGCTACCGCCGCTTCGGACTGGCCTTCACCATCAAGACCTTCATCGCCGTCGCCCTGCTGACCCTGTTCACCAGCTTCATTCCGGGCCTGATCCCGCTGGGCGCGATCCAGCCCGGAGCCACCGCGGTGATCTTCGGCTGCATCACCGGGGCCGGGCTGCTGGCGCTGTTCCGGCATGGCGCCAGCCTCGGCGGCATCGGCATCCTCGCCCTGCTGATCCAGGACCATACCGGCTTTCGCGCCGGCTGGACCCAGCTCGCCTTCGACGCGGTGATGTTCGGGCTCGCCTTCACGCTGGTTCCGGCGCAGATCGTCGGCTGGTCCTTCCTCGGCGCATTGGTGCTGAACCTGACCCTGGCGATCAACCACCGCCGCGACCGCTATATCGCGACCTGAGCCGCCCCGGCCTAGTCGCCGCAGTCCAGCGGCTCGGCAAAGCCGCCCTCGTCCGGGAACAGGGTGAACAGCTCTCCGGCATCGCCACCGCAGTTCAGGATCGGATAGTTCGAGCCGTTGTTGGTGTAGAGACACCAGACCACCCAGGGCCCGACACCGCCATGCAGGAAATTGTCGGCCTCGAAGATCGAATCGTAATCCATCCGCCCCTCGGGCCGGCCGCAGAGATGCGAGGTCAGCCCCTTGCCCGCCACCTCCAGCCGCACATCCTCGTCGATCAGCTTCGGCGGGGTCGCGGCATCCCGGCCGACGACGCGGTAGCGGCCCTGGAAGAACTCGGGCGGCGGACGGTCGGCCAGCGCCGTCGTGGCGACAAGGCCGAGGATCATCGACAGGCGAAGACAACGGATCATGGCGCCAGCCTAGCACGGATTGCCGCCCGGCATAGTCCGGATTTCCGCGGCCCCCCGGCGCCCCGCCCCGGCTTTCCGCCCCGATATGGCGCTCTGACGGGGCGTTGCACCGCTTTCCCCTAGCCTTTTCTGCGCATGCGCGATAAGCCCCGCGCGACCTCAGGAAAGCGACCCATGGACCTTCGTAACATCGCCATCATTGCCCACGTCGATCACGGCAAGACCACTTTGGTGGATGAACTGCTGAAACAGTCCGGCGCCTTCCGCACCGGCCAGGCAGTGGCCGAACGGGCGATGGACTCGAACGACATCGAGCGCGAGCGCGGCATCACCATCCTCGCCAAATGCACCAGCGTCGAACATGGCGGCACCCGGATCAACATCGTCGATACCCCCGGCCACGCCGATTTCGGCGGCGAAGTGGAGCGCATCCTCTCGATGGTGGACGGGGTCGTGCTGCTGGTCGATGCCGCCGAAGGCCCGATGCCGCAGACCAAGTTCGTCACCGCCAAGGCGCTGGCCCTCGGCCTGCGCCCGATCGTGGTGCTCAACAAGGTCGACAAGCCCGACGCCGAACCCGACCGCGCCCTGAACGAGGTCTTCGACCTCTTCGCCAATCTCGGCGCCAGCGACGAGCAGCTCGACTTCCCGCATCTCTACGCCTCCGGCCGCGCCGGCTGGGCCGATCCCGAACTGGACGGCCCGCGCGAGAACCTGGACGCGCTCTTCGACATGATCGTCGCCCATGTCCCGGCCCCGAAGCAGCTGGCCGCGAAGGACGAGCCCTTCTGCATGCTCGCCACCACGCTCTCCGCCGACCCGTTCATCGGCCGCATCCTCACCGGCCGGGTCGAGAGCGGCACCCTGAAGACCGGCGAGACGATCAAGGCGCTCAGCCGCACCGGCGACAAGATCGAACAGTTCCGGGTCTCCAAGATCCTCGCCTTCCGCGGCCTCTCCCAGGCCCCGATCGAGACCGCACAGGCCGGCGACATCGTCACCCTCGCCGGCATGTCCAAGGCCACCGTCGCCGACACGCTCTGCGCCCTCTCGGTCGAGACCGCCCTGCCCGCCCAGCCGATCGACCCGCCGACCATCTCGGTCACCTTCGGCATCAACGACAGCCCGCTGGCCGGCCGCGACGGCTCCAAGGTCCAGTCCCGGGTGATCCGCGAGCGGCTGTTCAAGGAGGCCGAGCTGAACGTCGCCATCAAGATCGCCGACACCCCCTCGGGCGACGCCTTCGAGGTCTCGGGCCGCGGCGAGCTGCAGATGGGCGTGCTGATCGAGAACATGCGCCGCGAGGGCTTCGAGCTGTCGATCTCCCGCCCCCGCGTCATCTTCCGCGAAGAGGACGGCGTGACTCTGGAACCGATCGAGGAAGCCACGATCGACGTCGATGACGAATATTCCGGCGCGGTCATCGAGAAGATCACCGGCCCCCGCAAGGGCGAGCTGGTCGAGATGAAGCCCGCCGGCGCCGGCAAGACGAGGATCATCGCCCATGTCCCCTCGCGCGGGCTGATCGGCTATCACGGCGAATTCCTCACCGACACCCGCGGCACCGGGGTGCTGAACCGGGTGTTCCACGGCTGGGCGCCGCACAAGGGCCCGATCGAGGGCCGCCGCCAGGGGGTCCTGATCTCGATGGATGCCGGGGTCTCGGTCGCCTATGCGCTGTGGAACCTGGAAGAGCGCGGCAAGATGTTCATCGGCGCTCAGGAACAGGTCTACGGCGGCATGATCATCGGCGAGCACGCCCGCGACAACGACCTGGAAGTGAACCCGCTGAAGGGCAAGAAGCTGACCAATGTCCGCGCCTCGGGCACCGACGAGGCGGTGCGCCTGACCCCGCCGGTGCGGATGTCGCTGGAACAGGCGATTGCCTATATCAACGACGACGAGCTGGTCGAGGTGACGCCGAAGAGCATCCGCCTGCGCAAACGCTGGCTCGACCCGCATGAGCGCAAGCGGCAGGGCAAGGTGGCCTGAGCGCCGCCGCCCTCCATCCCTTCCGCATGACCCGTCCTCGGCGCACCTCCGCGATCCGACAGGGTGCGTGAGATCACGCACCCTACCTCCGCACCGAGAGCATGCCCCCGCCCGGCGCACCCGTAGGGTGCGTGCTCGCACGCACCACCCCCCCGGTGGTCCAATATGGCGCGTGACATCACGCACGCTACTTCGCACCGATTGCACGCCCGCCCCCCCCGGCGCGCACCGCTCCAACGGTGTGGACGTCGCGGCTGCGCGCGGCTACTGATGACAAAGATGATAGCTAGAAGGGGGCTATTCGCTCTATCGTGTTCTGCTCTTGGTTCTCTCCTTCGCCTTTCTTGCTCTCCTCGCTTTACGATTTTCATACGTGGGTTCACGCTCGGATGTGTAGTTTCGTACGGAACTAGGATGCTTTTCTTCGGCGTCTAGATTTCTGTTTCTCGCCTTAGCCATCTGTTCCTCCGACGCCGCCTGCGCGGCGGCCTCAACGGCGGATACTATGGCTCTCTCCACATCCTCATCGGTAAGGGGTGGGTTAGAAACGCAACTGTTCAAGTAAAGCATGATGGCGCTAAGAAGTAGCATGCCCCAATTCGGCCCCGCGTTGAAAACGTCCTTAAGCGTTATGGCGGCCTCGCGGTGGATTTTTTCAGCGGCGCTGATTGCGGCTGTCTTCTCAATGTTCCCTTGTTGTGCTGCGGCAAAGAGAGTTTGAAGCTTCCGAATATTCTCAATCGTCGCCCAGTCTGCCGATACAACTCGCGCGATACCGTCCCTGATTTCCGTTGTACCGTCCCCTGTGCGGGCCATCGCGCCACAGCGAGGGCATTGCTCGGCGCTGTTCGAAGTTACGATAGTGCCTTGGCGGATGTTTCCGAAAACGCTGCCGTTGGTAAATGCGCTAGGAAATATCAACCCGCACCGGGGGCACGTAGCGATCATGATTTCGCCTCCTAGAAGATAGGCGAAGCTTTCACGTAGCTGTCGGGTACGTCAAGTAGGGTGCGTGCTCGCACGCACAACACCCCGCGACCTCACATGGCGCACAACATCACGCACCCCACCAACCGCCACTCCTCCCGCATGAACCGCCCCGCACACCCGTAGGGTGCGTGCTCGCACGCACCACACCCCCGCGACCTCACATGGCGCACAACATCACGCACCCCACCAACCGCCGCACTTCCCGCATGAACCGCCCCGCACACCCGTAGGGTGCGTGCTCGCACGCACCATGCATCCGCGATCCCATATGCGCGTGACATCACGCACCATGTATCGTGACCCCGACAATTCGGATTTATCGAATTCACTCACACAACGGGAGCACCGAGATGTTGTGGCGCTAGGCACCTTATCCTCACCGCTGCACGCGATATCGTCGGCACTCAAGAGGACTCCTCGTCCTCCCATGCCGAGGCTTCTTCCTCGGCCAACACTAGCAGCTTTTGCGTAGTCATGGAGTTGTCAAAGGTCGCCACGAAATATTGGCACACCGCGACCATGATCAAACCCGTCATTATGATAATGCCACCCGAGATTGACGCCACGATATTGATGAACCGTGGGCCAGTTGTATCGGCTATATCCAAGAACTGCACGACCATTTCCCCATTGATCCAGCCTGCAATAATCAGAAGGCATCCAGCAGCCACGATGACCCATCCCAAGAGCTCGAGAATCCAGCAAACAAGCCTGCCTACAAGATATCGATGCGCGACATGATAGCGCCTTCGGTAAACCGCCATATATTCTACTCCTACGTGGAACCTTATTTTCTGGAAAATCATCCCAAGAATGGGAACCAATTTTGATTTGGGGAAAACCAAAACAAGATTGGTCGGCACATCCAAAGACAACCCGACGACGAGCTAGGAAGGCATCTTCCCACCGCGTCTCCAAAAAAGGGAACTCCCAAGACCTCTCTTCCTGCGAATTCTCTACTAGCTGCTGGAAAGCAGTTCAATCGCACGAACAACTTTAAATTGATCCGGATGACGGCAAGGAAATGGATAGCAAACCGAGTGGCTTGCCACACCTAAAGCTACCCACTCACCGCGCCTCCGCTCCCTTGGTGCGTGTAAACACGCACCCTACACCCCCCATCCCCCTTCACCTCCCATTAACCACAACCCCCGTCCGCACGGCTTTCTCAACAAAATCAACCCCTTGACCCCCGTCCCCATGGGGACGCCTCGGCTCTTGCCCTCTGCATGGGGGGAGTCTAAACCCGCTCCGACCCCGCCGCAGCCAAGGACGGCCCGATGATCCCGCGCTATTCCCGCCCCCAGATGGTCGCCATCTGGTCTCCCGAGACCCGCTTCAAGATCTGGTTCGAGATCGAGGCCCATGCCTGCGACGCCCAGGCGGCGCTCGGGGTGATCCCGAAGGAGAACGCCGAAGCCGTCTGGAAGGCGAAGGACGCCACCTTCGACACCGCGAGGATCGACGAGATCGAGGCCGTCACCAAGCATGACGTGATCGCCTTCCTGACCCATCTGGGAGAGATCGTCGGCCAGGACGCGGCCCGGTTCGTGCACCAGGGGATGACCTCGTCGGACGTGCTCGACACCGCCTTCAACGTGCAGCTGACCCGTGCCGCCGACCTGCTGCTGGCCGATCTCGACGCGCTGCTGGCGGCGCTGAAACGCCGCGCGATGGAGCACAAGTTCACCACCCGCATCGGCCGCAGCCACGGCATCCACGCCGAGCCGACGACCATGGGACTCACCTTCGCGCGGTTCTACGCCGAGATGGACCGCAACAAGCGCCGGCTGCAGGCGGCCCGCGCCGAGATCGCCACCGGCGCGCTGTCGGGCGCGATCGGCACCTTCGCCAACATCGACCCCTCGGTCGAGGAACATGTCTGCAAGATGCTCGGCCTGACCCCGGAGCCGATCTCGACGCAGGTCATCCCGCGCGACCGCCACGCCATGTTCTTCGCCACGCTCGGCGTCATCGCCAGCGGCATCGAGAACATCGCCATCGAAATCCGCCACATGCAGCGCACCGAGGTTCTGGAAGCGGAAGAGTTCTTCTCGCCCGGCCAGAAGGGGTCCTCGGCAATGCCGCACAAGCGCAACCCGGTGCTGAGCGAGAACCTCACCGGGCTGGCGCGGCTGGTGCGCATGGCGGTGACCCCGGCGCTGGAGAATGTCGCGCTCTGGCACGAACGCGACATCTCGCATTCCTCCGTCGAACGGATGATCGGTCCCGACACCACCGTGACACTCGACTTCGCACTCGGCCGTCTGACCGGGTTGGTCGACAAGCTGGTGATCTACCCCGAACGCATGCAGGCCAACCTCGACCGGCTCGGCGGCCTGCACAATTCGCAGCGCGTGCTGCTGGCGCTGACGCAGAAGGGGCTGAGCCGCGAGGCGTCCTACGCCGCAGTCCAGCGCAATGCGATGAAGGTCTGGGAACAGGGTGCCGACTTCGCCGCCGAACTGAAAGCCGACCCGGAAGTCCGCGCCGCGCTGAGCGATGCCGAGATCGACGAGATGTTCGACCTCGCCTATCACCGCAAGCATGTCGAGACGATCTTCCGTCGGGTCTTCGGCGCCGAGTGAAAACCGGCGCGGCGCGGCGAGAATCGTGTTAGGCTGGGGGCGCACAGTATCCAAGGAGGTTCCCGATGCTGAAGACCGCCTCTGTTGCGCTGATCCTTGCGCTTTCGCCTCTTGCCGCAACGGCAGAGGGCTGCGAGCACGATAGACAGGCCGCCGCCACCTGCGCCGACGGACACACCTGGGACGCCGAAGCCTCGGCCTGCGTGCCGATCGCCTCGAGCTGACACCGGCCCCGGCGCGGTTAACCCGGTCTTAAGCCTGTTCTGGTTTTCCTGATCCGACAGGATCGGGAGTGTGCCGGATGCAGGTCCAGCCAGAATCCGCAGGGGCGCCGGAGCCGCCGCTGCCGCGCCGTTTGACGCGACCGCAGAAAGCCGCGGTCATCGTTCGGCTCTTGCTGGCCGAGGGAGCATCACTGTCGCTGGCCGACCTGCCCGACGCGTTGCAGGACGAGTTGGTGGTGCAGATGTCGAAGATGCGCACCATCGACCATGCCACCCTTGCCGCGGTCGCCTCGGAATTCGCCAGCGAGGTCGATGGCATCGGCCTGTCCTTTCCGCGCGGGATCGCCGGGGCGCTCGGCACATTGGGTCCGGCCATCTCGCCCGTGGCAGCCGATCGGTTCCGCCGACAGCTCGGGGCCGAGGCGATGGGCGACCCGTGGGAGCGGGTCGCGGCGCTGTCCACGGATGAGCTGCTGCCGCTGATCGAAGCCGAAAGCAACGAAGTCGGGGCGGTGGTCCTGGCCAAGCTGAAGGTCTCGAAGGCCGCCGAAATCCTGGGCCGGTTGCCGGGGCCAAGGGCACGCCGCATCGCCTATGCGATGTCGCTGACCGAGGCGGTGCGGCCGGCGATCGTGCAGCGGATCGGGCGCACCATCCTGGACCAGATCGACGCGATGCCGGTTCCCGCCTTTGCCAAGGGCCCGGTGGAACGGATCGGGGCGATCCTGAACTTCTCGCCGTCCAACACCCGCGACGACGTGCTGGCCGGCCTGGACGAAACCGACCGGACCCTGGCGGAAGAGGTGCGGCTGGCAATCTTCACATTCGCCAATATCCCCGACCGGATCGAGAGTCGCGATGTCGCCCGGATCGTGCGGGGCATCGATCAGGCGGTGCTCGTCACCGCCCTTCAGGCCGCCGGCCAGCGCAATCTGGGCCGCACGGTCGAGTTCATCCTGGGCAACATGTCGCAACGCATGGCGGCGACACTGCGGGAAGAGATGGAGGCTCTGGGCAAGGTGCGCGAGAAGGACGGCGAAACGGCGATGAATGCGGTCGTCGCTGCGATCCGCGAACTGGAGGCGGCGGGCGAGATTTTCCTGATCGCGGGCGAGGACTAGGTGATGCTGCCGGACCTCGCCGGCCAGGGGCTCGTCGGGCTGATCTGGGCGCTGATCTATCTGTGGGTCTGGCTGCGGGCACAGGGGCGGTCGATCCCGGCCCGGCATCCCCTGCTGGCGGTGCGGGAACCGGCCCTTACGAAACGGCCGGGCCAGAGGCGGGGCTGAGAGCGGCGTCCCTGCCCCATGCGCCCCGGCGGTGGCGGCCCTCCGGCCGGAGTGACCGGATCGCCGGAACTCAGTCGCAGAGCCGATCAACGACCCGGCGCACGAAAGCCTCGCCGCGGGCGAACTGGTCGAGGGCGATGTATTCGTCCGGCTGATGCGCCTGGTCGATGCTGCCGGGGCCACAGACCACGGCGGAATAGCCCGCCTCCTGGAACTGGCCCGCCTCGGTGCCGTAGCTGACGACATGGCGGCCATTGTCGCCAGTGATGCTGCGGGCCAGGGTCTCGGCGGCGCCATCGGTCTCGGGCTTCAGCCCCGGTACCGGCCAGCGACCTTCGACCTCGATCCTTGCGTCGGGGTGGATCGCCTGCATCTGCGCCTCGAGTTCGGCAACCTTGGCGCGGAACCGGGCCATATGCGCCTCGATATCCTCTCCCGGCACCACCCGGTAGCCGAAGTCGAACCAGCAGTCGCCGGCGGTGATGTTATGTGCAGTGCCACCCTGGATCATGCCGGTATGGAGCGTCGTGAAGGGCGGATCGAACAGCGCCGCAAGATCGGACGGCGTTTCGGCCCAGAGCCGCTCGTTCTCCTGGTTGCCCCAGTCGATCAGCCGCGCCGCCCACATCACCGCGCTGACCCCCCGGTGCATCATCGAGGAATGGATTTCGACCCCCCGGACATGAACCTTGAATCCGGTGCCGCCCTTGTGCCCGGTCACGCAGTCCATCATCGACGGCTCGCCCACGATCACCGCTGCCGCTTTCGGCAGGGTCTTCAGCACATGCGGGATCACCAGCGGCGCGCCGATGCAGCCGACCTCCTCGTCATGGGTCAGCACGATCTGCAGCGGCCGCTTGAGATCGCGCTCCAGCGCCAGCGGCACCGCCGCCAGGGCCAGCGCGTCGAACCCCTTCATGTCGCAGGTGCCACGCCCGTAGAGCCTGCCGTCACGCTCGGTCACGACCCAGGGGTCCGAGGCCCAGTCCTGCCCGTCCACCGGCACCACATCGGTATGGCCGGAGAGCAGCGTGCCCCCGGCGACCTCGGGGCCGATATTGGCAAAGAGCGAGGCCTTTTGCCCGGTCGGGTCATAGACCCGATGTGCGCTGACGCCGTGGCTGGCCAGATAGTCCTCGACCCAGTCGATCAGGGCCAGGTTGGAATCGCGCGAGACGGTCGGGAAGGCCACCAGCCGTTCCAGAATTTCCCGTGCTGTCATGTGTTTGGCCAATGGCTTTCTCCCGGGCTGCGCGCAAACGGTGGCCCCGGCTGCGCCCGAGGTCAAGCGCTGCCGCCGCTTTCCGACGCGGTCCTGCCAGTCAAACGGGCATATGCATACCGTTACGCCATTTCCGCTGATTAGCTGTTGTCGGACGGGGAATTGGTGCTAACGTCCCGGTAATCCTGAGATCGGGCGTCAGACCCGGCCAGACAAAAAGACAAGAACAATAACAAGAACAAAAAACGTCCGACTGGGGAGTCGCCTATGCCCGATGGGGCCTTGCCCGTCCTTGATGTCAAGGACCTCAAGACCGTGTTTCGGACACGCGCCGGCGAGATACATGCCGTCAATTCCGTAAGCTTCGAGTTGAAGCCGGGCGAATTGCTGGGCGTCGTGGGCGAAAGCGGGTCGGGCAAGTCGGTCACCATGATGTCGCTGATCGGGCTGCTGCCGATGCCGCCGGCCGAGATCCGCGACGGCCAGGTGCTGTTCGACGGCCAGGACCTGCTGCGGCTGCCCGAGGATGCGCTGCGCCAGATCCGGGGTGCCCGGATCGGCTTTGTCTTCCAGGACCCGATGACCAGCCTGAACCCGGTGTTCACCGTCGGCTACCAGATCATGGAGCCGCTGCGCAAACACATGGGAATGGACAAGGCGGCGGCGCGGGTGCGGGCGGCAGAGTTGCTGAAACTGGTCAACATCCCCGACCCCGAGGCGCGGCTGGCCGACTATCCGCACCAGTTCTCGGGCGGGATGCGGCAGCGGGTGATGATCGCCATCGCGCTGGCCTGCGACCCGGAGGTGCTGATCGCCGACGAACCGACAACGGCGCTGGACGTGACGATCCAGGCGCAGATCCTCGAACTGGTGAAGGAGCTGCGGCACAAGCTGGGCATGGCGATCGTCTGGATCACCCATGACCTGGGCGTCATTGCCGGCATCGCCGACCGGGTGATGGTGATGTATGGCGGCCAGGTGGTCGAGCAGGCCCCGGTGCGCGAGTTGTTCAAGAATCCGCAGCATCCCTATACGCGGGCGCTGCTGAAGACGGTGCCACGGGTGCGCGGCGCCCGCGAGCCGAAGCTGAGCGTGATCGAGGGTCAGCCGCCGATGCTGACCGCGCAGCCCGGCTCCTGCCCGTTCCGGCGACGCTGCACCCATGCTCTGGAAATCTGTGCCAGCCGGAACCCGCCCCGCTATGCCACCGGTCCGGGCCATGACGCCGCCTGTTTCTGGGACGCCAAGACCGGGACGGCCCGGCATGTCTGATATCGCGACGACCGAAGCTCCGGCCCGCGGGGCAACGCAACGCAAGCTGGTCGAGGTGCGCGGGCTGAAGATGCATTTCCCGATCTATGCCGGGGTGCTGCGCAGCCGGGTCGGCGAGGTCAAGGCGGTCGATGGGGTCAGCTTCGACATATATGAAGGCGAGACCCTGGGGCTGGTCGGCGAAAGCGGCTGCGGCAAGAGCACCTGCGGCCGGGCGATCCTGCGGTTGTATGACGTAACTGATGGCTCGATCGTGGTCGATGGCGCGGAAATCGCCAAGGTGCCGCAGGCCAATCTGCGCGACCTGCGCCCGACCATGCAGATGGTGTTCCAGGACCCGCAGGCCAGCCTGAACCCGAGGATGACCGTGGCGGCGCTGATCGGCGAGCCGCTGGATGAGCACACCCGCCTGAGCAAGAAGGAAAAGCTGGCCCGGATCTACGAGCTGATGGATGCCGTCGGCCTGGCGCGCAGCTTTGCAAACCGGTATCCGCATGCCTTTTCCGGCGGTCAGCGGCAGCGGATCGGCATCGCCCGAGCGCTGGCGCTGAACCCGAAGTTCATCATCTGCGACGAGCCGATCGCGGCGCTGGACGTCTCGATCCAGGCCCAGGTGGTGAACCTTCTGGAAGACCTGCAGGATCGGCTGGGGCTGACCTATCTGTTCATCAGCCACGACCTTTCCATGGTCCGCCACATCGCCGACCGGGTGGCGGTGATGTACCTGGGCAAGGTGGTGGAACTGGCGCCGCGCGAAGAGCTCTATTCCGATCCGTTCCACCCCTATACCCGGGCGCTGCTGTCGGCGGTGCCCGAGCCCGACCCCTGGATCGAGGACAAGGTCGAGCGGGTGATCCTGCAAGGCGACGTGCCCTCGCCCGCCAATCCGCCGAAGGGCTGCAACTTCTGCACCCGCTGTCCGGTGGCGGTGGAACGCTGCCATGTCGAGGACCCAGAGTTTCGCGAGGTGCAGCCGGGCCGCTTCGTCGCCTGCCATCTCTATGTCGACCCAAAGAGCGGGACCGTGGAAGAAACCGCGGCATCCGAGGCCAACGAGCACCCAACAAGGAGACGATCATGAAACTGAAGACAGCCCTGCTAGGTGCTGCCGCCGTTGCCGTCATCGCGCCTGCCGCGATGGCCGAGCGCGGATCGGATGGCCACCTCAACATCATCTACTGGCAAGCGCCCTCGATCCTGAATCCCTATCTGTCCGGCGGCACAAAGGACCTGGAATCCTCGTCGCTGATCATCGAACCGCTGGCCCGCTATGACCAGGACGGCGCCCTGACGCCCTGGCTTGTCGATGAAATCCCGACCGTCGAGAACGGCGGCGTCTCGGCCGATCTGAAGAGCATCACATGGAAGCTGTCGGACGGTCTCCTGTGGTCCGACGGCACGCCGGTGACTTCGGAAGACGTGAAATTCACCTGGGAATACTGCACCGCCGATGGCGGCGGCTGCGCCCAGATCGAGAAATTCAATGACGTGGTCTCGGTCGATACGCCGGACCCGCAGACGGTCATCGTGCACTTCAGCGTGCCCAAGCCCTTCCCCTATGGACCCTTCGTCGGCGCCCAGGCCCCGATCATCCAGAAGGCCCAGTTCAAGGACTGCATGGGGGCCAAGGCGCCGGAATGCACCGATGCCAACTTCGGCCCGATCGGCACCGGCCCCTTCGTCGTCACCGAGTTCCGGACCAATGACGTGATCTCGCTGGAAGCCAACCCGAACTATCGCGATCCGGACAAGCCGGCCTTCGCGACGGTGACCTTCAAGGGCGGCGGCGATGCGGCGGCGGCCGGTCGTGCGGTGATGGAAACCGGCGAATTCGACTATGCCTGGAACCTTCAGCTGGCGCCGGAAGTGCTCGAGCAGATGGAATCGGTGGGCAAGGGCAAGAACATCGTCGCCTTCGGCACCTCGGTCGAACGGATCCTGGTCAACCTGACCGACGTGGACCCGGCGCTCGGTGACGAGCGCGGAACGATCAAGCATCCGCATCCCTTCCTGACCGAGAAGCCGGTCCGCGAGGCCCTGTCCAAGGCCATCGACCGGGCGCTGCTGGTCGAGATCGGCTATGGCTCCTTCGGACGGCTGACCTGCAACGTGCTGCCGGCCCCGGCGGTCTATGCCTCGACCGCCAATGACGACTGCGTCAACCAGGACATCGAGGGCGCCAAGAAGCTGCTCGACGATGCCGGCTGGGTGCCGGGCCCCGATGGCGTGCGCGAGAAGGACGGCAAGCGGCTGTCGGTGGTCTTCCAGACATCGACCAATGCCGTGCGCCAGGACTTCCAGGCCCTGATCAAGGGCTGGTGGCAGGAGATCGGTGTCGAGGTCGAACTGCGCAACATCGACGCCTCGGTATTCTTCGGATCGGACCCGGGCTCGCCCGACACGTTCCAGAAGTTCTTTGCCGATATCGAGATGTTCACCAACAACTTCGACGGCACGGATCCGGAAGCCTACATGTCGAACTGGACCTGCGGCCAGATCCCGGCGCCGGAGAACCAGTGGCAGGGCAACAACATGCCGCGCTTCTGCTCGGCCGAGTATGACGCCCTGCGTGCCGAAATGGCGCAGACCGGCGACATCAACGAGCGGGGTCGCCTGGCCAAGGCGATGAACGACATGCTGATGCAGGAATACGTGATCATCCCGCTGGTCTACCGCGGCCGCAACGCAGCCCATTCCAACACCCTGGGTGGCGTGATCATGAATGTCTGGGACAGCGAGATCTGGAACGCTGCCGACTGGTACCGGATCAAGTAGCCGGAAAACCGGGGCGGCCCGGCGACGGACCGCCCCACCCTGCCCTTCCCGTTGCCCTCTGGCCCCGGGCTGATGCGAGGCGCTGATGCTGAATTACACGATCAGGCGACTGGTCCTGGCGATCCCGACCCTGCTGTTCATCTCTCTGGTGATCTTCCTGCTGCTCGACCTTGCGCCCGGCGATCCGGTCTCGAACATGCCGCTGACGATCCCGCCCGAGGTCCGCGAGCGTATCCGCGAGAGCCTGGGTCTCGGGGAGCCGGTCTATGTCCGCTATGTCAAATGGCTGGGCAATTTCTTCATCACCGAACCGATGTATCTGATCGACCACTGGTTCGGCACCAATCTGCGGATGACCGATTTCGTCGATGCCGTGGTCGCGGTCAGCCCCGGCAACACCGGCAACGGCACGCTGATGGTTGCCGCCCCCGCCGCCGGCACAGCGGGCAGCTATGCGCTGACGGCGCTGGCCGGAACCGATGGCCCCGACGGGCCGGCCTTCGAGGTTCGGGGACCGGACGGCAAGACGCTGGGAGAGGTCCGGGTCGGCCAGCCGCTGGAAGGCTCGATCGGGTTCGAACTGAAGCAGGGCGACACGGCATTTGTGCCCGGCGACGGCTTTACCGTCGAAGTGACCGAGGGCACCCGGCCCCGGCAGCGCATCCTGTCGTTCCAGAGCCGCAGCCCGGTGATGGACATCGTGCTGGAGCGGATGCCCCAGACCCTCAAGGTGGTCGGCATCGCCTATCTCGTCGGGGTGCTGATCGCGCTGCCGATCGGGATCATCTCTGCCTATCGCCAGTATTCCTGGTTCGACCAGCTGGGCACATTCATCTCGATGATCGGCTTTTCGGTGCCGACCTTCTTTACCGGGGTGCTGCTGATCATCATCTTCTCGGTCAAGCTGCAATGGTTCCCGTCGATCTACGACACCACGCTGAAGGTCGTGGACTGGCCCAGTTTCGTCAAACAGGTCAAACAGATGGCGATGCCGGTGGCGGTGCTGGCACTGTTCAACGCCAGCCAGATTTCACGCTTCATGCGCGCCTCGATGCTGGACAACCTGCATCAGGACTATGTCCGCACCGCCCGCGCCAAGGGGCTGACCGAGCGGGTCGTGGTGTTGCTCCATGTGCTGCGCAACTCGATGATCCCGGTCATCACGGTGATCGCCCTGGGGGTGCCGACGATCTTCGGCGGCGCCATCATCACCGAGCAGGTCTTCAAGGTGAACGGGCTGGGACAGCAGCTGATCCTGTCGATCCAGGGCAGCGACATTCCGATGGTCCAGACCCTGACCTTCATCTTCGCGGTGCTGATCGTGCTGTTCAACCTGATTGCAGACGTGCTTTACGGCATGCTCGACCCGAGGATCCGCTATGACTGACGAGCTGGCCGGAACCGACATGAGCCACCGCCCGCCGCGCAACCAGTGGTGGGATGTCTGGGATCAGTTCAAGACCCACAAGGGCGCGATGCTGGGCGCCGTCATCATGATCCTGATCGTCCTGTTCGTCAGCATCGGGCCCTGGATCTGGCAACTGGACCCCTCGGAATCGCCCAGCAAGGCGATCGACCTGCTGCGGGGCCGCAACCAGCCGCCCAGCCTGGCGCATCCGATGGGCACCGATCAACTGGCCCGCGATTTCCTGGCCCGAATGATGGCAGGGGGGCGGGTGTCGATCTTCGTCGGGCTGATGGCGATGGCGCTGAGCCTGGTGCTGGGCACCCTGATCGGCGTGCTGGCGGGCTATTTCCGCCGCCTCGACGGGCCGCTGATGCGCTTCACCGACCTGTTCCTGGCGCTGCCGTTGCTGCCCCTGCTGCTGGTCATGGTGATGCTGTTCCGCGAGACCCTGTCGCAGAGCTTCGGCCCCGAGACCGGCATCTTCATCCTGATCGTCAGCGCCATCGGCGTCACCTCCTGGATGCAGACCGCGCGGATCGTGCGCGGTGACGTGCTGGCACTGAAAGAGCGGGAATATGTCCTGGCGGCGAAATCGATCGGCACCCCGTCGCGGCGGATCATCTCGCGCCACATCCTGCCGAACGTGCTGTCGCCGATCATGGTCTCGGCCACACTGGGCATCGCAAACGCGATCATCACAGAGAGCGCGCTGAGCTTCCTCGGCCTCGGCTTTCCGCCGGATTTTCCGACCTGGGGGCGGTTGCTCTATGACGCGGTGGACCAGTTGCAGCTCTATCCGATGCGGGTGGTGCTGCCGGGGGTGGCGATCTCGTTGACCGTGTTGAGCGTGAACTACATCGGCGACGGGCTGCGCGACGCGCTGGACCCGCGGATTCGCGGGCGCTGAGCCGCGCGGGGAAACCCCCTAGTGCAGCCGCTTGCGGATCCGCCGCATGGCCAGCCAGACCCCGGCCAGCACCGGCGGCACCAACGCGGCGCTCAGCCAGCTTTTCGGCCAGTGCCAGGCCTCGGCCAGCGGCAGCAGCAGATAGCTGCCCAGGCTGACCGCGTAATAGCTGATCGCCACCACCGAGAGCCCCTCGACGGTCTGTTGCAGCCGTAGTTGCAGATCGGCGCGGCGGTCCATGCTTTCCAGCAGCTTCTGGTTCTGCGCCGAGCGGTCCACATCGACACGGGTCCGCAGCAGTTCCCCGGCGCGGCTGGCGGCCTCGGTCATCCGCATCAAACGGCTCTCGGTGGATTTCACCGTCCGCATTGCCGGATCGAAACGCCGGGCCATGAACTCGGCGAAGGTCTGCCGGCCCTGCCAGCGGGTCTCACGCAGGGCGGCGATCCGTGACAGCACCAGCGCCTCGTAGGCCCCGGTGGCGCCGAAGCGGAACGAGGCCCCCTGTACCATCGCCTCGAGCTCTGCCGAGACGCCCAGCAACCCGGCCAGGGTCGCGGCCGGGTCGGCGCCATGCTGCATCTCGGCGATCAGCCGCGCCAGGTCACGGTCCAGCAGGCCCATCCGGCCCGACATCTCACGCGCCCGGGCCAGGCCCAGCATCGACATCGCCTTGTAGGTCTCGATCTCGGCCAGGCGCTGCACGATCCGGCCGACGCGGCGGTCGCCGGTGCCTTCCGAGACATGCAGGGCAAAGCGGACATGCCCGGCCGGGTCGATCCGGAAATCCCCGGCAATCTTCGCCGCCCCGTCCAGCACCGAGGAAACGGCGAGGCTTTCGGCCTCGAACCCGGTTTCCAGTCCGGCGGCCCAGCGATCATCGTCCCCGCGCGAGACCTCGATCAGCGCCGAGGTCATCCGCACCCCCGGCATCCGGTCCAGCCAGTCGGCGGGAAAGACATCGAAGGCGGAAGGATCGAAGGGCCGCGCCCCGGCGCCCGGCGCGAAGGCGCTGTAGGTCACGAACTCGGTATGGCATTCCCATTTCAGCTGGTGCCGGCCGAGCGCCCCCGACCAATGCGTCGCCCCGGGGGGTGGATGCGTCGCACCATATCGGTCGAGCAGCGCCAGAAGCTGGGCCCGGTCGGCCTCACGGTCGCGCCCGGCGGCATCCTCGGGCGCCTTGATCGCCAGCCAGGCCACGACCGAAGGGGCCGAGACCACCGGAAACGGGCGGGCGTGAAGCTCGTTCGACAGGGTATAGCGCAGGTCGTGGTCGGCAATCATCGGGGCCTCGAAGCAGCGGCGTGGGGTCCAGACTTCCCCGAAGCGCCCCCGCGAGACAACCGCGCAAGGGGTCGCAGGCAGGTATGCAATTGTCGACTGGCAATCAGGGCACAGCCGACCCTACTTGATCGCGTATTTCAGCTTGGCGCCCGACCCCGTGCCATGGCCGTCGATCGAGTCGCGCTTGGCCATGCCCTTGTTGATCCGATCGACCAGCTTCTTGCCGGTGAAGGTCTTGCTGTATTCGAACTTCAGCGCCTTCGCGGCATTCACCCCGGCTTCCTCCAGGGTCTTGCCCTTGCCGGTCACCGACATCTTGTGAACCTCGGTGGCGACCGTATCGGCCAGCGCCTTGGCGTCGTCGAAATGCAGCTTCTCGTGCTTGATCAGTTCCTTTTCGAAGCGCTCCCACTCGGCCTTGGCCTTGGGGGTCAGCTTGGCCTTGTTGGCGGGCCGGCACAGGGTGGTCACGGCCGAGTATTTCGCCTCCACGTCCTTGAACTTGACCGTCACCTGGGCACCCAGCCCCATCATTGACTGGAAGATCGGAATGATCTCGCCCGGGGTGAGCGCGATCGTCGCCTCGGTGAGGCCATAGAACCTCTTGCCGGGCGAGTTCGGATCCTTGCAACCCGACTTGCGCCGTTGCTTGTCGATCGCCTCCAGCGTCTCGCCCTTGAGATCGATGTGTTTGAACTTGTTGCCGCCGTTGATGATCTTCGTGGGCATGGCTTTCTCTCTCCCGAATATGACGCAAGAACCCGATGCCAAGGGGCGGCGGGGCCTTGATGAAAAATTCTCTTCGTCTTGAACTGAGACCTAATTAGGCACGAAAAAGGCCCCTGACAATCACGGTCAGGGGCCTTCGAGGGGCGGGAATACCCTACCCGGTTCAGTCGATCAGAGGCAGCAGGCTGTCCACCGATTTCTTGGCATCGCCATAGAACATCCGGGTGTTGTCCTTGTAGAACAACGGGTTCTCGATCCCGGAATAGCCGGTGCCCTGGCCCCGCTTCGAAACGATGACCTGCTTGGCCTTCCAGCATTCCAGAACCGGCATGCCGGCAATCGGGCTGTTCGGATCGTCCTGCGCCGCCGGATTAACGATGTCGTTCGAGCCGATGACGATCGCCACGTCGGTGTCGGGGAAGTCGTCGTTGATCTCGTCCATCTCCAGCACGATGTCATAGGGCACCTTGGCCTCGGCCAGCAGCACGTTCATGTGCCCCGGCAGCCGGCCCGCGACCGGGTGGATGGCAAAGCGCACCTCCTTGCCCGCGGCGCGCAGCTTGCGGGTCAGCTCGCTGACAGATTGCTGCGCCTGGGCCACCGCCATGCCGTAGCCGGGGATGATGATGATGCTGTCGGCATCGTTCAGCGCCGCGGCCACGCCTTCGGCGTCGATCGATACCTGCTCGCCCTCGACCTCCTGCGCCGGGCCGGCCGCCGCACCGAAACCGCCCAGGATCACCGAGATGAAGCTGCGGTTCATCGCCTTGCACATGATGTAGGAGAGGATCGCACCGGACGATCCGACCAGGGCCCCGGTGACGATCAGCAGATCGTTGCCGAGGGTGAAGCCGATCGCCGCCGCCGCCCAGCCGGAATAGCTGTTCAGCATCGAGACCACGACAGGCATGTCGGCGCCACCGATCCCCATGATCAGGTGCCAGCCGATGAAGAAGGCCAGCAGCGTCATCAACAGCAGCGCCCAGAGCCCGCCGCCCGAGAAATAGGCGATCAGCAGCAGCGCCGACAGCACCGCCGCCGCCGCGTTCAGGTAATGGCCCGAGATGAAGGGCACCGGCGACTCGGCCGTCGGCAGCAGCAGCTTCTTCGCCTTGCCGTCGATCTTGCCGGCCAGCTTGCCGAAGGCCACGACCGAGCCGGTGAAGGTCACCGCGCCGATGAAGACGCCCAGGAAGACCTCGACCCGCAGGATGTTGATCTCGACCGCGTCCTTCTGCGCCAGCACCAGGGCAAAGCCCTTGACCCCGGCCTCCTGCAGCGCCGCCAGCTGCCCGACATCGTTCAGCGTCGGTGACAAGCCGGCCTTCAGCGCCAGCACGTTGCCCAGTTCGATATGGGCGTTGTAGCCGATGAAGACCGCAGCCAGGCCGACGAAGGAATGCAGCGCCGCCACCAGTTGCGGCATCTCGGTCATCTGCACCCGCATCGCCACATAGCTGCCCACGGCGGCGCCGATCGCCAGCATCAGGATCACCAGCGCATAGGCGCCGACCCCGGGGCCGAAGATCGTCGCCCCGACCGCCAGCGCCATCCCGGCGATGCCGTACCAGACCGCACGCTTGGCGCTCTCCTGCCCGCTCAGCCCGCCCAGTGCGAGGATGAACAGAATGGCGGCCGCCACATAGGCCGCTCCGACAAGTCCGATGCTCATGCCCGTCCCCTCACGATTTCTGGAACATGGCAAGCATCCGGCGCGTGACCAGGAAGCCGCCAACGATGTTGATCGTCGCGATCAGGATCGACAATGCGGCCAGGATCATCACCACCCAGGAGCCGGAACCGATCTGCAACAGCGCCCCCAGGATCACGATGCCCGAGATCGCGTTGGTCACCGACATCAGCGGCGTGTGAAGGCTGTGCGAGACGTTCCAGATCACCTGGAAACCGACGAAACAGGCCAGTGCGAACACGATAAAATGGCTCATGAAACTGGCCGGCGCATAGGCCCCGACCAGCCCCATCAACAGCCCACCGGCGACCAGCAACGTCACCTGCGAGCGGGTCTGGGCCCGGAACTCGGCCACTTCCTGCGCGCGGCGTTCCTCGGGCGTCAGCTCGCGCGGCTTTTCCTTCGGCTTCTGCGCCGCGATCGCCGCCACCTTCGGTTTCGGTGGTGGATAGGTCACCTCGCCACCCTTGGTCACGGTCGCGCCGCGGATCACGTCGTCTTCCATGTCATGCTGGATCACGCCGTCCTTCGCCGGTGTAAGATCGCTCAGCATGTGGCGGATATTGTTGGAATAAAGCGTGCTGGCCTGGGCCGCCATCCGGCTTGGGAAATCGGTATAGCCGATCACCGTCACGCCGTTGTCGCTGACCACCTTCTCGTCGGCCACGGTCAGGTCGCAGTTGCCCCCACGTTCCGCCGCAAGATCGACCACGACCGAGCCTGGCTTCATCGCCGCGACCATGTCGGCCAGCCAGAGCTTGGGCGCATCGCGGCCCGGGATCAGCGCCGTGGTGATGACGATGTCGATATCCGGCGCCAGTTCACGAAACTTCTCCAGCTGCTTCTCGCGGAACTCGGGGCTGGAAGGTGCCGCATAGCCGCCCGTCGCGGCGCCGTCCTGGGCCGGACCGTCGAAATCGAGATAGACAAATTCGGCACCCATCGACTCGATCTGCTCGGCCACCTCCGGGCGCACGTCGAAAGCATAGGTGATCGCGCCGAGACTGGTCGCGGTGCCGATCGCCGCCAGTCCGGCCACCCCGGCCCCGATCACCAGCACCTTGGCCGGCGGCACCTTGCCCGCCGCCGTGACCTGCCCGGTAAAGAAGCGTCCGAAGTTGTTGCCGGCTTCGATCACCGCCCGGTAGCCGGCGATATTCGCCATCGAGGACAGCGCGTCCATCTTCTGCGCCCGGCTGATCCGAGGCACCATGTCCATCGCGATCACCGTCGCGCCCTGCTTGCTGCAAAGCTCCAGCAACTCCGGGCTCTGCGCCGGGTAGAAGAAGGAAATCAGCGTCTTGCCCGCCGTCAGCCGCTTGGCCTCGGTGATCGACGGGGGCCGGACCTTGGCCACGACATCGGCCATCTTCCAGAGGCTTGCCGCGGTCTTGGCCACCTCGACCCCGGCCGCTTCATAGGCCGCATCGGTAAAGCCCGCCGCCTGGCCGGCACCGCTCTCGATGACACAGCTGTGACCAAGCTTGGCCAGAGCCTTGGCGCTGTCCGGCGTCATCGCCACCCGCGCCTCGCCCGCAAAACTCTCTTTCGGCGTACCGATCTTCAAATTGCAATCCCCCAAAGCTGTTTCGAGTGATTAAACACTTTGCCGCAACGGCAAACAAGGAGCCGAACGGCAAAGTTCTGAAGATACATGACATTGCCGGCCATGGGGCTGCAACCGCCTTCGGCCCGTGATCCGCCTTTCCACTGCCGGGCAGCATGGCTAATCTGCGCGGGAGCTCCGGAATTCCCCCAAGGCTCCGTCGAAAGGACCCGACCATGCCTGACCATGTCCTGATCACCGGAGGCGGCAGCGGAATCGGCCTGGCCATCGCCCGGGCGCTGGCGGCACAGGGCCATCCCGTCACCATCACCGGACGCCGGGCCGAGGTGCTGGAGGCCGCCGCGGCCGAGACGCCGGGGCTTTTCCCGCAGGTCATGGACGTCACCGAGCCCGAAAGCGTCGAGGCCGGGGTCGCGGCGGCCCGGGCCGCGCGGGGACCGATCCTGATCCATGTCGCCAATGCCGGGATCGCCGAGGGCCGCTCGCTGCGCAAGACCACGCCCGAGTTCTGGCGCAGCATCATGGCGACCAACCTGGACGGCGCCTATCTGAGCATCCGCGCCTGCCTGCCCGACATGCAGGCCGAGGGCCGCGGCCGGGTCATCGCGGTCGCCTCCATCGCCGGGCTGCGGGGCCTGAAGGGCGCCCCGGCCTACAGCGCCTCGAAACACGGCATGATCGGCCTGATCCGGTCCCTGTCCGAGGACCATCTTGGCAGCGCGATCACCTTCAACGCATTGTGCCCGGGCTATGTCGATACCGATATCGTCACCCGGAATGTCGAAAGCATCAGCGCCCGCGCCGGGATCGACGCCGATGCGGCCATGGAGATCATGGTCTCGGCCAATCGCCATGGACGGCTGATCCACGCCGACGAGGTCGCGGCGGCGGCGCTGTGGCTGGCCTCGGACGCCGCGTCCAGCGTCAACGGTCAGGCCATCGAAATCGCTGGCGGCCAAGTCTGAGGGGAAGCGGAATTGTTCTATATCGCCTGGATACTGACCCTGGGGGTCGCGGCATTGCATGGCCATATCCTCTGGCTGGAAATGGTCGAATGGGAACGGCCGCGAACCCGGAAGATCTTCGGGATCACGCCGGAATTCGCCTTTGACAGCAAGGCCCTGGCGGCCAACATGGGACTTTACAACGGCTTTCTCGCAGTCGGGCTGCTGCTGGGACTTCTCACCGGCGCTTCGGGCCGCGATCTTGTCTATTACCTTCTGGCCTGCATCCTGGTCGCCGGGGTCTACGGCGGGGTGACCGTCAATCTGCGCATTCTCTTTGCTCAGGCCACCCCGGCCCTGATCGCGCTCCTGGCCTGGTGGGTGGCCTGAAACATGATGGATTTCAAAGCGTTGAAGGCCGAATTTCAACTGCCCGACGGGATCATCTACCTCGATGGCAACTCCCTTGGGCCGCTGCCGCGCGGTGCTGCGGCGCGGATTGCCGAGACCGTCACCCGGGAATGGGGCGAGATGCTGATCACCGGCTGGAACAAGGCCGGCTGGATGGGCTGGCCGACCGCTCTGGGCGACCGGGTCGGACGTCTGATCGGCGCCGAGCCGGGCGCGGTGGTGCTGGGCGATACCCTGTCGATCAAGGTCTATCAGGCCCTGGCGGCAGCCCTGGAACTGCGGCCGGACCGGAAGATAATCCTGAGTGATTCCGGGAACTTCCCGACTGATCTTTACATGGCTGAAGGGTTGATTGCGGCGCTGAAACAGGGCCATGAGCTGCGCGTCGTGGCCCCCGAGGAGGTCGCCGGGGCGATCGGCCCCGATGTCGCGGCGGTGATGCTGACCGAGGTCGATTACCGCACCGGGCGGCTGCACGACATGGCGGCCCTGACCGCGCTGAGCCATGAACATGGCGCGCTAAGTCTTTGGGATCTGGCGCATTCCGCCGGCGCCCTGCCGGTGGATCTGGCCGGCTGCGGCGTCGATATGGCCTTAGGCTGCACCTACAAGTATCTCAACGCCGGCCCCGGCGCCCCGGCCTTTGTCTATGTCCGGCCCGGCCTGCAGGAACACATCCGCCCGGCACTCTCGGGTTGGCTGGGGCATGACGCGCCCTTTGCCTTCGAACCGTCCTACCGTCCCGGCGCCGGGATCGAGCGCATGCGGGTCGGCACACCGCCGGTCCTGCAACTGGCGGCCCTGGCCGCGGCGCTGGACATATGGGACCATGTGGACATGGATGAATTGCGAGCAAGATCAATTGCTTTGAGTGAGAAGTTCATCCAGCTTGTCAGCCAGAGCACACCCGAGTTGCACCTGGCCTCGCCGGCCGATCCGCAGGCCCGCGGCTCGCAGGTCTCGTTCCGTCATCCGCAGGGCTACCCGGCAATGCAGGCGCTGATCGCGCGGGGCGTGATCGGTGATTTCCGGGCCCCGGACATCATGCGTTTCGGCATCTGCCCGCTCTATCTCGACGAGGCGGATATCAGCCGCGCCGCCGGGATCATCGCCGAGGTGATGGGCGGCAGGCTCTGGGATCGGCCTGAATATCACCAGCGGGCACGAGTGACATGAAAAGACCGGGAGGCTGACTGCCCCCCGGCCCCGTGGATATTTCCCAGGCAGGGCGGCGAAGCCGCCCGGCCCTCAGGCGGCGTTCTCGACCGCGCGCCCGGTCATCACCTTGACCAGATGGGCGCGGTATTCCGGCGTGCCGTGGATATCCCCGATCATTCCGTCGGCCGGCGGCGCGCTGAGCGCATCCACCGCGGCTTTCGAGAAATCGCTAGACAGCGCTGCCTCGGCCTCGGCCCAGCGGAACACGCCACTTTCCGAGGCGCCGGTGACCGCGACCCGCACCCCGTCGGCGAATTTCGCCACGAAGACCGCAGTGAGCGGGAACCGCGAAGCGGGTTGCAACATCTTGGCGTAGAAGGATTTCTCCGGGATCGGGAACTTGACCTCGGTGATGATCTCGCCCTCGTCCAGTGCCGTGGTGAACATGCCCTGGAAGAAGTCATCCGCCGCGATCTCGCGGGCATTGGTGACGATGGTCGCGCCCGAGGCCAGGGTGCCGGCCGGGTAGCAGGCCGACGGGTCGTTGTTGGCCAGCGAACCACCGATCGTGCCGCGGTTGCGCACCGCCGGATCACCGATCAGCGAGGCGAGCCGGGCCAGGCCCGGATAATGCCCGGCGGCCTCGGCCGCCACGGTGGCATGGGTGGTGCCGCCGCCGATGCAGAGCCGGCTGTCATCGCCCATACGGACGCCCTTGATCTCGTCGATTCCGGACAGCGCCACCAGTTTCTCGGGCGCGGCCAGCCGCGACTTCAGGGTCGGGATCAGCGTATGCCCGCCGCCGAGGGCCTGGGCGCCCTCGGACTTGAGCGCCGCCACCGCGTCCTGCACGGTCGAGGGGGTCTCGATTTCAAATGCGTACATGCGCGCCTCCTAGGATTTCTGCATCGCGGCCCAAACCCGGGACGGGCTGAGCGGCATGTTGATATGGGAAACATGGGTGTGGCCGCCGCGGTGCAGCGCGTCGATCACGGCATTGACCACGGCCGGCGGCGAACCGATCGCCCCGGCCTCGCCGCAGCCCTTCACCCCGAGCGGGTTGTGGGTGCACGGCGTCTGGCAGGAATGATCCACGACATAGGACGGCACGTCGCTGGCGCGCGGCATGGCATAGTCCATGTAGCTGCCCGAGAGCAGCTGGCCGTTGTCGTCATAGACCGCCTGTTCCAGAAGCGCCTGGCCGATGCCCTGCCCGATCCCGCCATGGACCTGGCCGGAAACGATCAACGGGTTGATGATGTTGCCGAAATCGTCCGCCGCGGCAAAGCTGGCGATCTCCACCTGCCCGGTCTCGGGATCGACCTCGACCTCGCAGGCATAGGCGCCGGCGGGATAGGTGAAGTTCGACGGATCGTAGAAGGCCGTCTCTTCCAGCCCCGGTTCCAGGCTTTCCAGCGGGTAGTTGTGCGGCACATAGGCCGCCAGGGTGATGTCGCCCCAGGCCTTGGACTTGTCGGTGCCCTTGACGGTGAACATGCCGTCCTTGAGCTCGATGTCCTGATCCGACGCCTCGAGGATATGGGCGGCGATCTTCTTGGCCTTGGCGATGATCTTCTCGGTGGCCTTGACCATGGCCGAACCGCCGACCGCCAGCGAGCGCGAGCCATAGGTGCCCATGCCCATCGGGGTGTTGGCGGTGTCGCCATGCACGATCTCGACCATCGAAGGGTCGATGCCGATCATCGAGGCGATCACCTGCGGGAAGGCGGTTTCATGCCCCTGCCCGTGGCTGTGGCTGCCGGTCATCACCACCAGCCCGCCGGTCGCGTTCACCCGGACCGTGGCGCTTTCGTAAAGGCCGGCGCGGGCGCCGAGCTGGCCGACGAGGTTCGACGGCGCGATGCCGCAGGCCTCGATATAGCAGTTCACGCCCAGACCGCGCAGCTTGCCCCTGGCGGCAGAGGCGGCGCGGCGCTCTTCGAATCCGTCCAGATCGGCGATCTCGATCAGCTTGTCCATCGTCGCCTGGTAGTTGCCGGTGTCATAGGACACCGCGACCGGGGTCTGATAGGGGAACTCGTCCGGCTGGATGAAGTTCCTGCGGCGGATTTCGATCGGGTCGATCCCCATCTCGCGCGCCGCCTTGTCGATCACCCGTTCCAGCTGGAAGGTCGCCTCGGGCCGTCCGGCGCCGCGATAGGCATCGACAGGCACCGTATTGGTGAAGACCGCCTTCACGTTCACGTAGATATGCGGGGTCTTGTAGTTCCCCGCCATCAGGGTGCCGTGCAGATAGGTCGGCACCGAGGTCGAGAAGGTCGAGAGATAGGCGCCCATGTTGGCGTAGGTGTTTGTCCGAAGCGCCAGGAAATGGCCTTCGTTGTCCAGCGCCAGTTCGATCTTGGTGACATGGTCGCGGCCATGTGCGTCGGTCATGAAGGCTTCCGACCGGGTCGAGGTCCATTTCACCGGACGCTTGATCTGCTTGGCCGCGAAGGTGACGAAGGCCTCTTCGGCATAGTGGAAGATCTTCGAGCCGAAACCACCGCCGACATCCGGCGCCACGACGCGCAGCTTGTGCTCGGGGATGCCCAGCACGAAGGCGCCCATCAGAAGCCGGATCACATGCGGGTTCTGCGAGGTGGTGTGGAGCGTGGAATGGTCGTTGGTCTCGTCATAGTCGCCGACCGCCACCCGCGGTTCCATCGCGTTCGGGATCAGCCGGTTGTTGACCAGTTCCAGCGTGGTGACGTGATAGGCCTCGTCGATCGCCTTGGCGGTCGCCTCGCGGTTCTCCTCGACAAAGCCCCAGTCGTAGCAGAGGTTCGAGCCGATCTCGTCATGCACGAGGTTGGACTTGTCCGAGACCGCCTTGACCATGTCGATCACGGCCGGGAGTTCCTCGATCTCGGCTTCGACGGCTTCGGCGGCGTCGCGTGCCTGGGCCTCGGTCTCGGCCACGACGGCGGCATAGGCATCGCCGACATAGCGGACCTTGCCGCGGGCCAGCACCGGGTGTGCCGGCTCCAGCATCGGCTCGCCCTTGCGGTCATGGATCTGCCAGCCGCAGGGAATGCTGCCGACCTCGGCGAAATCGTCGCCGGTGAAGACCTGGATGACACCGGGCATGGCCGCGGCCTTGCTGGTGTCGATGGAGACGATCCTGCCATGCGCAACCTGGCTGCGCACGAAGACGCAGTAGCTTTGCCCCCGCAGGTTGATGTCGTCGGTGTAACGGCCCTTGCCGGTCAGAAACCGCAGGTCCTCGCGCCGCTTGGTGGGTGCGCCGATGCCGCCATCTGGCATAGTCTTCCTCCCTGAAAAACTGTCCGAATTGGGTCTGTTATTCCGCCGCGATCGAGACATCCTGACCGGATGCCGCCATGATCGCCTTGACGATGTTGTGATAGCCGGTGCAACGGCAGATGTTGCCGTCGAGATAGTGGCGCACCTCGGCCTCGGTCGGCTTCGGATTGTCCTTCAGAAGCGCCGCCGCCGACATCACCATGCCCGGCGTGCAGAACCCGCATTGCAGCCCGTGATGATCCTGGAAGGCCTGCTGGATCTTGCCCAGCGAACCATCCGGATTGGCCATGCCCTCGATGGTGGTCACCTCGGCCCCGTCGCAGAGGCTGGCGAAGGTCGTGCAGGACTTGGTCGCCTCGCCGTTCACATGCACCACGCAGGCCCCGCACTGGCTGGTATCGCAGCCGACATGGGTGCCGGTCAGTCCCAGCCCTTCCCGCAGGAATTCCACCAGGAGCGTGCGCCCCTCGACCTCCCCCGAGACGGTCTTGCCATTCACGGTCATGGACACCTTGGTCATCATTCTCTCCCTGGATGCCGTTTGACCAGCACTAAAGCACCAAGCCCGGAAGATGGGAACACCCCAATGCAAAGGAATTCGTGAGCGGGGGCGACGCGCGTGGCCGCCGGGGCGCCGGCAGTCGGCGCAGAGCCCGCCCCTGCTGGGTTTTCCGCGCGTTCTTCTGGACTTGCAGGACAGGTCGGCCGGATTCAGCCGATCGGTCATGCGGCTTTGCGGGGCGGTCCCCGAACGACTCACCCGGCCCTCGGCCGGCCCCGTGCCCGCGTCTCCTTCAGCAGCCCGCCGACGCCCATCGCGGCGATGTCGGCATCGCTCACCGCCACCCCGCAGGCGATCCGGTCGAGCACCATGTCGGCCCCGTTCGGCACCGGCGAGCGGGCGCTGCCCGGCAGGCCGATCACGGCGCGGCCGCCGACCTCGCCCAGAAACAGCAGGTTGCCGGGATCGACGGGCATTCCGAAGCGGGTGACGGTTCCTCCGGCCTCGCGCAGCGCCTGCGGCGCGACATCGGCGATATCCGAAGTGGCCGAAGCGGTCAGGATCAGCACCAGCCCGCCGCCGGCCGCCCGGATCGCCCCTGCCACCTCGGCGCAGCGATGCGGCACCGAAAGCACCTCATCCAGCGCCATGCCCAGGGCCTCGACCCGGGCGCGGATCGCTGCTTCGCCCTTTTGCGGGTCGTGCGGGCCCAGATGGGTCTCGATCAGGGTGACGTTGCGAAAGACCGGCCCGCGGACCCGCAGCCCGACCGGCACGGCGCAGGCACGCGCCACCGAGGCACCGGCGACGCCGTAGGGAATGATCTTCAGCGTGCCCGCCATGGTCCCCGGTCCGACCCGCGCGTAGCGCGGCAGCGTGGCCAGGGTGATCGCCGGGTCGATCGCGTTCAGCGCCGCCACCCCGGCCGGATCGAGATCGAGAATGCCCGGCCCCGTGGCGATCAGGTTCACCCGGCCGGTCGCCGCCGGGGTCGCCCGCAGCCCCTGCCCTTCGGGATCGCCCAGCAGCGCCGCGCCGATCCGGGCCGCCGCCGCGTCCTCTGCCAGATCCTCCGGATCGAGCCGGGCGACCACCACCTCGACCTCGCCCGCCGCACGAAGCGCCGCGATGTCCTCGACCGTCAGCACCTTGCCCTTGCGCAGCCGGCCACCCGGAACCGCGTGGGAATGGGCCAGTATCGCGCCGAGCGCTTGGTCCAGAGGCAGCGGCCCGAACCTCATCCCTGCCCCCGGTCCTGGCGCAGCGCCATGGTCATCGCTGGCGCAGCACCTGCGTCATCTGGGCCAGAATCGCCACCGCGATCTCGGCGGGCGACTTGGCACCGATGTCCAGACCGACCGGCGCATGTATCCGGCCGATCTGCGCCTCGCTCAACCCCGCCGCCGTCAGGCGCTCGACCCGTTTCGCATGGGTCCGGGGAGAACCGAGGCAGCCGAGGTAGAAGACATCCGATTTCAGCGCCGCAATGATCGCCGGATCATCCAGCTTCGGATCATGGGTCAGCGTCACCACCGCGGTGCGGGCGTCGAGCCCGTGTTCGGCCAACGCCTCGTCCGGCCAGTCGTTCATGATCGTCTCGCCGGGGAAGCGCGCCGCGGCGCCGAAGGCCTCGCGCGGGTCCACAAGGGTTGCATCATAGCCGGCCAGCCGGGCCATCGGCATCAGCGGCTGGGCGATATGGACCGCGCCGACGACCACCATCCGCAGCGGCGGGTTGTGCACCGCCACGAAGGTCTTTCCGTCCGGCTCGAAGCCCGAGCGGTCGGCGCGGAACCGGTCGGGAAACTCCTCGGGGCCGGCCAGCCGCCGGTCCCAGCTTTCGGTATCGACGACATAGGCGACCGGCTTGCGGGCGGCACGGGCGGCCACCAGCTCGGCCAGGATCGCCTCGGGGATGCCGCCGGGCTTGCCCACCGGCTGCACCTGCACGCCGATCTTGCCGCCGCAGGCCAGCCCGACCGCGAAGGCGTCGTCGTCGCTGACGCCGTAGTTCAGCAGCTTGCTCTCGCCGCTTTCCAGAGCATCGAAGGATTCGGCCACCACCGCACCCTCGACGCAGCCGCCCGAAACCGAGCCGACCATGTCGCCATCGCCCGACACCGCCAGATTGGCGCCGACCGGGCGCGGCGCCGAACCCCAGGTCTCGACCACGGTGGCCAGCACCGCGCCCTTGCCGGCCCTGTGCCAGTCGAGCGCGGCCTCGAGCACGGCGTCATGTTTCGGGGTGGATTGGGCGGAGGGGGAGGATGGGGGCGGTGTTGGCACGGGTGATCCGGGTCTGGAAACAGTTGTTGCGGGATGATCTTACGTCAACATAGGCAATGCCGGGGTCAGAGAGAAGGGCCACGGCCCGAGCCAGAATGTCGCCCCCCGGCACAACCCTGCCGGTGCCGTAGACGATGCGGTTGTCGGGGCCATAGCCCTTCAGCAGAAAGTCGGGCGCCTCGCGCAGGATCGGCGGCAGCCCGGCGCCGGACCAGGGCAGGCAGGGATCGGCGCAGAGGAAGATCGGCCCGGTCTCGGCATAGGGCTGCGGCTCGGGAAAGGGGCGCGCGGCGAGGATCAGCATCGCGGCGCCCTCCGGAATCGGGTGCAGGCAGGCGCGGCAGGGATTGCCCTGACCATCCGAGACATGGCGCTCGGCGGGCATGCCGTGGGCATCCGGCCCGCCGGCACGGACGCGGGCGACGAATTCGGCATCATAGGGGTGACAGCGGATCGGCATGGGAGGCTCCGGTTGTTGGATGCCCCATCCTGGGTACGGTCCCACGCCGTGGCGACCCGTTTCCTGCGGGTCCGGCCCCTGCCCCGCCGCGCTCAGGGCTCGAGCAGCGCCATCAGCCGGGCCTTCTCGCCCTGGTCGCCCGGTCGTCCGATCGCATCGGCCAGCGCCTCGAGCGCCTCGATATTGTGCCCGGCCCGGAACGAGGAGACATGCGGCAGCAGCGCCCGGATTCCCTGCGCCTGGGGCAGGAACCCGTCCCACCGGAGCAGAGGGTTGACCCAGATGATCCGGCGGCAGGATTTCTGCAACCGTTCCGCCTCGCGCGACAACAGTTCGGGGTCGCCGCGGTCCAGCCCGTCCGAGATCAGCACCACCACCGCATCGCCGCCCAGCACCCGCCGTGACCAGTCGCGGTTGAAGCGGTGCAGCGCCTCGCCGATCCGCGTGCCGCCCTGCCAGTCCTGCGCCTGCGCGCCCGCCGCCGCCAGCGCCGCGTCGACATCGCGGGTCGCCAGATGCCGCGTGATGTTGGTCAGCCGGGTGCCGAAAGTGAAGCCATGCACCCGGGCCCAGCCCTGGCCCCTGGCATTGGCGACGGTATGCAGGAAATGCAGGACCACCCGGCTGTAGGCCGACATCGACCCCGAGATGTCGCAGAGCACCACCAGAACCGGGGCACGCGGCCTTTGGGTCCGGGTCTTCAGGGCGCCGATCTCGCCGCCGCGGCGCATCGCCTCCCGCAGCGTCGCCGCACGGTCGATCCGCCGCCCGGCCGCGGACCGCCAGCGCCGCGAATCGCGCGGTTTCACCGGCAGGCTGAGCTGCGACAGCATGCGCCGCGCCTCGGCCATCTCGGCCACCGACATCTGCTCGAAATCGAGGCTGCGCAGTTGCTCGGCACTCGAAGCGGTGCGGCTGGCGTCGATTTCGAGCTCTTCCGGCGCTTCGCCCTCGGGCTGATCCACCGGCGCATTGGCCCCGTCGAGAAGCGCCTCGGCGGCGCGCTTCTCGGCCGCGGCGGCGGCGCGGGCCTCCTGCGCCCCCTTCACCGCAGGCAGCATCAGCGACATCATGTGTTCCAGATAGCGCGGGTCGCGCCAGAATAGCCGAAACACCTGGGCGAAGGTCAGCCGCTCCTCGGGGCGCGAGACGAAACAGGCATGCAGGGTCCAGTAGAAATCGCTGCGGCTGGAGAACCCCGCCGCCGCCACCGCCGCAATGGCGTCCAGCGTCCGGGCCGGGCCGACCCGCAGACCGGCCTTGCGCAGCGCCCGCGCGAAATGGGTGATGTTCGCGGTCAGCTTGCCGTCGTCGGGGATATCGAGCGCCGGGAATTCCACCTAGCCGCGACCGGGGCGCGGCCCCGTCCCCGTCGTGCTTCCGGCCGCCGTCGTCGCATGAGTATTTGAGACCCAAAGATGCATGCCGTTCATCGCCCGATCCGCCCGAGATGGGTGTCCCGGAAGACGGTCCTGTGCTTCAGCCCGTAGCCGAGCGCCCGGTCCACCGCGACATGCAGGCCCCAGAGCATCGCCACCGCCGAGAGCAGCGGCGCCGGGCCGGCAAGGATCGAGACGAGGCCCAGCAGCGCCGGGCCGATCGAGCTGTGCGCCAGATTGTAGATCACCGCCCCCTGCCGCGGGCCGCGCAGATAGCCGAACAGGGACAGGTCGGGCGTCACCAGCACCAGCACCCAGAGCCACCAGGGCGGTCCGATCTGCACCAGCATGGCCAGCAGGACCAGCGCCAGCACCGCAGCCTCGGCCCTGAGCAGCCGCGTCATGGCTGCGCCACCTCGGCCTTCACCGCATCGAGCAGGCGCTTGGCCTCGGAGCCCTGGAGCCGGGCGATGTCGTCCTGGTATTTCAGCACCGCGCCGAGCGTGTCGGCGATCACCTCGGGCGAGAGGGTCAGCACATCCAGCGCCAGCAGGCATTTCGCCCAGTCGATGGTCTCTGCCACGCCGGGTTTCTTGAACAGGTCCTCGGTGCGCAGCTTCTGCACGAAGCCGACGATCTCGCGGCTGAGCGTCTCGCTGGCCTCGGGCGCCCGCGCGGCCAGGATCTCCATCTCGCGGGCGAAATCCGGGTAATCGACCCAGTGATACAGACAGCGGCGCTTCAGCGCGTCATGCACCTCGCGGGTCCGGTTCGAGGTCAGGATCACGATCGGCGGTTCCGGCGCCTTGATCGTGCAGAGTTCCGGGATCGTCACCTGGAAGTCGCTGAGCGCCTCCAGAAGGAAGGCTTCGAAAGGTTCGTCGGTACGGTCCACCTCGTCGATCAGCAGCACCGGGGCGCCGCCGGCCTGCGGCCGCATCGCCTGAAGCAGGGGGCGCTCGATCAGGTAGCGTTCGGTGAAGAGCTCGTCGGTCAGGACGTCGCGGTCGGCGCCGCCCGAAGCCTCGGCGGTGCGGATCGCCACCATCTGCGCGGCGAAGTTCCATTCCGCGACGGCCGAGGCCGCATCCAGCCCCTCGTAGCATTGCAGCCGGATCAGCCGGCGGCCGAGGGCCGAGGCCAGGACCTTGGCGATCTCGGTCTTGCCGACCCCGGCCTCACCCTCCAGGAACAGCGGCCGGCCGAGCCGCAGCCCCAGGAAGATGACCGTGGCCAGCGCCCGGCCCGCGACATAGCCCTGCCCGGCCAGCAGCGCCGCCACATCGTCGATTGTCTGAGTGTCCGCCATGCTGCCTCCTGCCTCGCGCCAAGGCTGCATGCCCGCCCGGCAAGGTCAAGGGGCGGCGGCCTGCCGGCCTGTCGCATCGGCCGCCGGTTTGCGAAATTTTCTTCCGCCAGTCGGGCAATTGTTAGCGCTGTCCGGATTGCACAGCCATTCCGGCTCGCCTACCAAGACGCCGAGATTGCAACCGAAATCCCTGGAGGAAATCCCCCATG
>NZ_JANQDU010000004.1 GCF_024723735.1 Frigidibacter sp. ROC022 | reverse complement strand
CCCCCCCCCCCCCCCCCCCCCCCCCCCCCCCCCCCCCCCCCCCCCCCCCCCCCCCCCCCCGGACCCCGCCGCCCATCCCATGCAACAGATCACCGCCCAACCGCTCACCGCCGCCGCCTTCGCCCCTTTCGGCGAGGTGCTGGAGGCTGCCGGTGCGCCGGACAAGCTGATCAACCAGGGGCTCTGCGGGCGTTGGCACGACCGCGCGACGCTGGACTTCGACGGCGAGGGCCGGGCGGGGATCTCGATCTTCCGGGCCGAGCCGCGCGCCCTGCCCTACGAGCTCACCCTGGTCGAGCGGCACCCGAAGGGCTCGCAGGCCTTCCTGCCGATGACCGAACATCCCTTCCTGGTCAGCGTCGCGCCCGATGCCGGGGGCCGTCCCGGCAGGCCGCTGGCCTTCCTGACCGCACCGGGTCAGGGGATCAATCTGCACCGGGGCACCTGGCACGGGGTGTTGACACCGCTGCACGCGCCGGGGCTGTTTGCGGTGGTGGACCGGATCGGGCCGTGCGTGAATCTCGAGGAAGTCACCTATCCCGAGCCATGGAGGATCATCGCATGACACCAACCCGACAGGGGCAGCGCCGATGACCGCCGTCGGCATTTCCGGTCTGCTGGCGTTCTTCACCGCCCTGCCGTCAATCCCCGCCTGGATCGCCGGGGTCGGGCTGGCCCTGAGCCTGCCGATGCCGGGCACCGGCATCATCGCGGCGCTGTTGCAGGCCCTGCCCTGAGGGCAGCGCCCGGTAACGATCCTAGCGGCGCCGATCCCGGCGCGAGCTCATCGGCTGGAAGGCGACGCCGACATGGGCCTCGCAATAGGGCTTGCCGGGCTGGGCGGCCAGGCCGCAGAACCAGAAGTTGTCGGTCGCCGGGTCGCCGATCGGCCATTTGCAGGTCCGCTCGGTCAGTTCCATCAGGCTGATCCGCGCCGCTTTCTTCTCGACCTCGCGGACCGAGGCCAGGGCCTCGGGCGAAATCTCGTTGGCGGCGGGCTGCGGCGGCAGCGGCTGACCGGCGGTGATCACCGGCTTGCGATGCGGGGTCACCGGCTTTTCGGCCGGCCGGGCCTCGGCGGCGCCGGACTCGGGTTCCGGGGCCGGCGCCGCTTCGCGCGCCGGTTTGGCGGCGGCAGCGGCGGCGGGCGCCGGGGTCGAGGCGGCCGCGTTGGCGCCGACCCGGTTCGACAGACCCAGGCGGTGAACCTTGCCGATCACCGCGTTCCGGGTCACGCCGCCAAGTTCCTTGGCGATCTGCGAGGCCGACTGGCCTTCGTTCCACATGCGTTTCAGCGTCTCGACACGCTCATCGGTCCAGGACATCGGATGCCTTTCGGGCTTGACCAGGCACCACCTCATCGGGGCGGGCCTGCGGTCTCGGGGAATTTGTTTCCCCTATTGTAGTGGGGACGGACGTGGATACAAGGCAGCTGCGACGATTTCAAGCAGATGTGCCGATCCCGGCGCGGGGCACTCCGCCGGCTGGACAGGCCGGGCGGGAGTTGCTACATGCCGCGCATGGACATCCGCATTGCCCTTGCCGCCCTGCCCCGACGCCGACGCTGCTGCGCCTGACGTCCTGTCCTGCTGCCCGGTCCCCGGATCCGGCAGATGCCCAGTCCCTCCCCGCTTTCCGTTGACACCGCCCCAAGGCCGTTGCCTTATCCGGGCTTCATCTTGCGAGAGTCCCACATGATCCCGTCCGTCCTGCCGACCTATTCCCGCGCACCGTTTGCCTTCGAGCATGGTGAAGGCTCCTGGCTTGTCACCACCGATGGCCGCCGAATGCTCGACCTCGGTGCCGGGATCGCGGTCAACGCGCTCGGCCATGCCCATCCGGCGCTGGTCAGGACGATCTCGGATCAGGCGGCGAAGCTCTGGCATGTCTCGAACCTCTACCAGATTCCGGAACAGGAGGCGCTGGCCGACAAGCTGGTCGAGCTGACCTTTGCCGATACCGTCTTCTTCACCAATTCAGGCACCGAGTCCTGCGAACTGGCGGTGAAGATGGCGCGCAAGTACTGGTACGACAAGGGCCAGCCCGAGCGGACCGACATCATCACCTTCGACGGCTCCTTCCATGGCCGGTCCGCGGCAGCCATCGCCGCTGCGGGGGCCGAGAAGATGGTCAAGGGCTTCGGCCCGCTGCTGCCGGGTTTCGTGCATCTGCCCTTCGGCGATCACGAGGCGTTGCAGGCCGCCGTCACCCCCAACACCGCCGCCATCCTGGTCGAGCCGATCCAGGGCGAGGGCGGCATCCGGGTGCTGCCCGACGCCTGCCTGAAAGGCATGCGCGACATCTGCGACGCCTCGGGCACCCTGCTGATCCTCGACGAGGTGCAATGCGGCATGGGGCGCACCGGGCGGCTCTTCGCCCATGAATGGGCCGGGATAACCCCCGACATCATGATGGTCGCCAAGGGCATCGGCGGCGGCTTCCCGCTGGGTGCGGTCCTGGCCACCGAGGATGCCGCCAGCGGCATGGTCGCGGGCACCCATGGATCGACCTATGGCGGCAATCCGCTGGGCTGCGCCATCGGCAAGACGGTGACCGACCTGGTCTCGGCGCCGGACTTCCTGGAAGAGGTCAACCGCAAGGCCGGCCTGTTCCGGCAAAAGCTCGAATCCCTGGTCGCGGCGCATCCCACGGTCTTCGACTCGGTGCGCGGCACCGGCCTGTTGCTCGGGCTGAAATGCCGGGCCCCGGCCGCCGATCTGGTCAAGGCGGGCTTCGACGAGGAGGTGCTCACCGTCCCCGCCGCCGACAACGTGTTGCGCCTGCTGCCGGCACTCAACATCCCCGACGAGGACATTGCCGAGGCCGTCGCGCGCCTGGACCGGGCCGCGGCCCGTGTCGAGGCCGCCGCCGGCTGATGCCCGCTCAATCCTGAAATATCTACCGGGAACCCGGGGCGAACGGCGCCCCGGCCCGTCAAAGGCGAGACCCATGACAAACCACTTCCTCGACATCCACAAGACCGACCCCCAGGCGCTGCGGCAGATGATCGACCAGGCCCGGACGATGAAGACCGCCCGCGCCGGCCGGCCCAAGGGCGCACCGGATGACGAGCAGCCGCTCAAGGATCGGATCGTCGCCCTGATCTTCGAGAAGCCCTCGACCCGCACCCGGGTGTCCTTCGATGTCGGAGTCCGGCAGATGGGCGGCGAGACCCTGGTGCTCTCGGGTTCGGAAATGCAGCTGGGCCATGGTGAGACCATTGCCGACACCGCACGGGTGCTGAGCCGCTACGTCGATCTGATCATGATCCGGACCTTCGAGGAACAGACCCTGCTGGAGATGGCGGAATACGCCACGGTGCCGGTGATCAACGGGCTGACCAACCGCACCCATCCCTGCCAGATCATGGCCGACGTGCTGACCTTCGAGGAACATCGCGGCCCGATCGCCGGGCGCAAGGTGGTCTGGTGCGGCGACGGCAACAATGTCTGCGCCTCCTGGCTGCATGCGGCCGGCGAGTTCGGCTTTGATCTGACCTTCACCGGGCCGCCGACACTGGACCCCGAGGATGAATTCGTCGGGCTGGCCCGGAGCAAGGGCGCCACGATCACGATCGAGCGCGACCCCGACAAAGCCGTCGAAGGCGCCGATCTGGTGATCGCCGATACCTGGGTCTCGATGCATGACAGCCAGTCCTCGCGCGAGCGGCGGCACAACCAGCTTCGGCCCTATCAGGTCAACGAGGCGCTGATGGCCAAGGCCAAGCCCGACGCGCTGTTCATGCATTGCCTGCCCGCGCATCGCGACGACGAGGTGACCAGCGCGGTGATGGACGGCCCGCATTCGGTGATCTTCGATGAAGCCGAGAACCGGCTGCACGCGCAGAAGGCGGTGCTGCGCTGGTGTCTCGGCGTCTGACAGGGGGAAGACAGCGCCCGGCCCCGGGCGCGGCGGCCCCGTCAGGGCCGGCCCGCGCGGGCTGATCCTCGCCGGCGCCGGCCGCGCGGGCGGCCGGGAACCCGGCTCGTGGCTTGCCCTCGCCACCCCGGCTGATACTCTCGCCCGACATTTCGACGAAGGACAGAACCATGGCATCTCGGATCGGGCTGATCGGCCTCGCCGTCATGGGCGCCAATCTGGCGCTCAACATCGCGGAAAAGGGCTTTCCGGTGGCGGTCTACAACCGCACCAAGGCCCGGACCGATGCATTCATGGCCGAGGCCGGCTCCCTGGCCCCGAAGCTCACGCCGACCGCCAGCTATGCCGAACTGGTCGGCGCCCTGACCAGCCCGCGGGCGATCATCATCATGGTGCAGGCCGGCGACCCGGTCGATCAGGTGATCGGTGATCTGGTGCCGCTGCTGGCCCCCGGCGACATGATCATCGATGCCGGCAACGCCAATTTCCACGACACGCGGCGGCGCGAGGCCGAACTTCGCGCCAAGGGCCTGTCCTTCATCGGCATGGGCGTTTCGGGCGGCGAGGAAGGCGCCCGGCACGGTCCTTCGATCATGGTCGGCGGCAAGGCCGAGAGCTACGCCCATATCCGCGACATCGTCGAGGCGATCGCGGCGAAATACCAGGGCGCCCCCTGCGCCGCGCATCTGGGCCCGGACGGGGCCGGGCATTTCGTCAAGACGGTGCACAACGGCATCGAATACGGCGACATGCAGATGATCGCCGAGGTCTGGGGCCTGCTGCGCGACGGCATGGGCCGCAGCCCGGCGCAGGCATCGAAACTCTTCGAGGGCTGGAACGCGGGCCGGCTGAAAAGCTATCTGGTCGAGATTTCCGCAACCGTCCTTGCGGCCGCAGACCCGAAGACCGGCAAACCGATGGTCGAGATGATCCTCGACCGCGCCGGGCAGAAGGGCACCGGGCGCTGGACGGTGATCGAGGCCCTGGGGCTGGGCCAGTCGGCCTCGACCATCGAGGCGGCGGTCGGCGCCCGTTCCTGGTCCTCGACCCGCGAGGCGCGGATCGCCGGAGAGCGGCTCTATCCGCGGCAGGCCACGGCCCCGCTGGACCTGCCCGACGAGGTGCTGGAAAACGCGCTGCTGGCGGCCAAGATCATTGCCTACAGCCAAGGCTTCTCGCTGCTGGCGGCGGCCTCGGCGCATTTCGACTGGGCGCTGGACATGGGCCGGATCGCCGAGATCTGGCGCGAGGGCTGCATCATCCGCTCGGCGATGCTCGACGACATGGCCGCAGCGGCGCGGGCCGGGATGCCCGAAGGCATGCTGATCTTCGCGCCCGATTTCGTGAAGCTGCTGGCCCCGGCGACGGCAGAGCTGCGCCGGGTGGTCGCCGCGGCGGCGGGGGCCGGCCTGCCGGTTCCGGCCTTCTCGGCGGCGCTGGCCTATTTCGACTCGATGCGCCAGGCGCGCGGCACCACCGACCTGATCCAGGGGCAGCGCGACTATTTCGGCGCGCATGGGTTCGAGCGGGTGGATGGCGGCTCCGGGCACCACGGGCCCTGGGCCATGGGCCTTGGCGGCTGACTCGAAGGCGCCGACTTGCGCCACGTCCCATGCCGGACGCCCCTTCCCTCGCCCCTGCCCGGGCGCTATATGCCGGCGATGCCGATCAACCCGCCTGACCTCCGCCCCGACCTTGCGCCGCGCCTGACGCTGAACGACGACCGCCGCGACGGCCAGCCGATGATCGGCATGGTCTCGCTCGGCTGTCCCAAGGCGTTGGTGGACAGCGAGCGGATCCTGACCCGGCTCAGGGCCGAGGGCTATGCGATCAGCCCCGATTACCAGGGCGCCGATGCGGTGATCGTCAATACCTGCGGCTTTCTCGACTCGGCCAAGGCGGAAAGCCTGCAAGCCATCGGCGAGGCGCTGCAGGAAAACGGCCGGGTCATCGTCACCGGCTGCCTCGGCGCCGAACCCGAGTACATCACCGGGGCGCATCCGAAGGTGCTGGCCGTCACCGGGCCGCATCAATACGAGGCGGTGCTCGACGCCGTCCATGCCGCCGTGCCGCCGGCGCCCGATCCCTTTGTCGATCTGCTGCCGGCCAGCGGCGTCAGCCTGACCCCGCGCCACTACAGCTATCTGAAGATATCGGAAGGCTGTAACCACAAATGCAGGTTCTGCATCATCCCCGACATGCGCGGCCGCCTGGTCTCGCGCCCCGCCCATGCGGTCCTGCGCGAAGCCGAGCGGCTGGTCGAGGCCGGGGTCCGGGAACTGCTGGTGATCTCGCAGGACACCTCGGCCTATGGCGTCGATCTGAAGCACGCAACCGAGCGGGGCCACCGCGCCCATATCACCGACCTGGCCCGCGACCTGGGCCGGCTCGGCGCCTGGGTCCGGCTGCACTACGTCTATCCCTACCCGCATGTGCGCGACCTCGTGCCGCTGATGGCCGAGGGGCTGGTGCTGCCCTATCTCGACATCCCGTTCCAGCACGCCGACCCCGGCGTGCTGCGCCGCATGGCCCGGCCCGCCGCCGCCGCGAAGACGCTGGACGAAATCGCCGCCTGGCGCGCCATCTGCCCCGAAATCGCCCTGCGCTCGACCTTCATCGTCGGCTATCCGGGCGAGACCGAGGCCGAGTTCCAGGTGCTGCTCGACTGGCTGGACGAGGCGCAGCTGGACCGGGTCGGCTGCTTTCAATACGAAGACGTGAAGGGCGCCCGCTCGAACGCCCTGCCCGACCATGTCCCCGACGAGGTCAAGCAGGACCGCTGGAACCGCTTCATGGCCAGGGCGCAGGCGATTTCCGAGGCGAAACTGGCGGCGAAGGTCGGGCAGCAGATGCAGGTGATCGTCGATGAGGTGGACGCCGAGGGCGCGACCTGCCGCACCAAGGCCGACGCGCCCGAGATCGACGGCAACCTGTTCATCGACGAAGGTTTCGAAGGGCTGACCCCGGGCGACCTGGTGACGGTCGAGGTGGACGAAGCCGGGGAGTATGATCTTTGGGGGAAGATCGGTTCACATTGACGCGTTGACAATCCGCGCCTGGTGACAAGGGATTGGGCGGCCTCAGCCATGAGTCGACCCCAAAGCCAGGAAGGAGCACCGATGACGGAAACCCCGAAGATCGCCCAGAAAGCCCCCTATCCCGTCGAGGTCGAAGCCGGAAAGACCTATTTCTGGTGTCAGTGCGGCCTGTCCGAAAAGCAACCCTTCTGCGACGGCAGCCACAAGTCCGGGCCGTTCACCCCGGTAAAATACGTGGCGACCGAGAGCCGCCGGGTGTTCTTCTGCGGCTGCAAGCAGTCGGCCAACAAGCCGCTCTGCGACGGCACCCACAAGTCCCTCTGATCCCTAGCCCACCGGCGCCCAGATCACGTCGTCGATCCTCGGTGCGCCGGTGGCCAGCATCACCAGCCGGTCAAAGCCCAGGGCGATGCCGGATGCCGGGGGCATGATCTCCAGCGCCGCCAGGAAATCCTCGTCCAGCGGATAGCGCTCGCCATAGACGCGGGCCTTCTCGGCCATCTCGGCCTCGAACCTCCGCCGCTGTTCCTCCGCGTCGGTCAGTTCTCCAAAGCCGTTCGCCAGTTCCACCCCGCAGGCATAGAGCTCAAACCGCTCGGCCACCCGGGGATCGTCGGGCGCTCGCCGGGCCAGCGCCGCCTCGGCGGCCGGGTAACGGTCGAGCACCGTGGCGCGACCGTGGCCCAGATGCGGCTCGACCTTCTCGACCAGCACCCGGCTCAGCATGTCGGACCAGCTGTCATCGCCGCCGAAGCGCAGGCCCCGGGCGGTCAGCTGCGCCGCCAGCGCCGCGGCGTCGGGGGTGCCGTCGGCGTCCAGGGTCGCCAGCAGGTCGATCCCGGCATGACGCCGGAACGCCTCGGCCACCGAGACCCGCTCGGGCTCGGCGAAAGGATCGCAGCTGGCCGCGCCGAAGCGCAGCAGATCGCTGCCCGCCGCCCGCGCCGCCAGACCCAGCATCGCGGCGCAGTCCCGCATCAGCACCGAATAGTCCTCACCCGCCCGATACCACTCCAGCATGGTGAATTCCGGGCTGTGGGTCGGCCCCCGCTCGCGATTGCGGAACACATGCGCGAAGGCCGCAATCCTTGTCTCGCCCGCCGCCAGCAGCTTCTTCATCGCGAATTCCGGCGAGGTATGCAGATACATCGGCCGGCCCTGCCCGTCATTGCCGATCGCCTCGGTGGCAAAGGCATGCAGATGCGCCTCGTTCCCCGGCGAGACCTGAAGCGCCGAGGGATCGACCTCGACAAAGCCCTCCCCCGCCAGCCAGCCGCGCAGGGCCGACTGGATGCGGCCCCGCGCCAGCAGGGCCGGGCGGCGATCGGCGTGGCGCGAAGGCGACCACCATGGGGAAGCGGCTCTGGTCATGCGGGGCTGGCGAATTGCCTGAATATCGGTTAGGGGCTGGCGTTGAAAACTGCGCCTGACTAGGGCGCCCCCCAGAAGATCGCAAGGACCGAACCTTTGAAAGTCATCGCCTCGTCACTCCGCAAGGGCAATGTCGTGGACATCGACGGCCGGCTCTATGTCGTGCTGAATGCCACCAACTTCCACCCCGGCAAGGGCACGCCGACCACCTCGGTCGACATGCGCCGGATCTCGGACGGCGTGAAGGTCACCGACCGCTGGAAAACCACCGAGCAGGTCGAGAAGGCCAATGTCGACGACCGAGACTACGATTTCCTCTATGAAGATGCCGAAGGCTATCACTTCATGGAGCCGAACACCTATGATCAGGTCGCGGTCTCGCCGGACGTCATCGGCGACGACAAGGTCTGGCTGGCGGACGGGATGCGGGTCTCGCTCAAGACCCATGAAGGCATCGCGATCTCGATCGAACTGCCGCAGAAGGTGACGCTGGAAGTGGTCGAGACCGAGCCGGTGACCAAGGGCCAGACCGCCTCCTCCTCCTACAAGCCGGCGGTGCTGTCGAACGGCGTGAAGACCACCGTTCCGCCGCATATCGGTGTCGGCACCCGTGTGGTCGTCTCGACCGAGGACGCTTCGTATCAGGAACGCGCCAAGGACTGATCCCGGCAGCGGGATCAGCCCAGCAGCACCACGACCCAGGCGATGCCCGCCGCGATGGCGCACAGCGCCACCGCCGCGCTGCCGCAATCCTTGGCCTTCCCGGCCCGCGCATCGATGCCCGGGCTGACCATGTCGACGATTTCCTCGATGGCGGTGTTCAGCACTTCGGCGGCCAGCACCAGAACGCCCAGAGCCAGGATCAGCGCCCGTTCGCCCGGGCTCATCTCCACCGCAAAGGCCAGCGCGGCCGAAAGCAGATTGGCCAGGCTCCATTGCCGAAGCGACTTCTCGCTGGCCCAGGCCGCGCGCCAGCCGGCCAGCGACCAGCAGCAGGTCTTCCAGAATCGTTGCGTTTCGGCCTTCAGCCAGGCAGCCATGGCATCCCTCCCCCGGTCCGGCGGGAAGGATAGTCAGGCGGCCGTGCCGCGCCAAGCCCCGGGGTCGGTCAGCCGGTGGCGAGCCGTTCGAAGGTCTCGCGGTTGCGGCAATAGTCCGGGGCCGCCTCGGCACCGGCCGGATGCGCGTCCAGGAACTGCTGACATTCTCCGGGCTTTTCGCAGGCCAGGCAGTTCATCAGCAGGCCGCGGAAGCTGCCCTCGCAGAGTTCGCCGCGCATCGCCTTCTCGGCCAGGTCGATGTTCAGCGTATCGGCCATCTTGCCGACCAGCGCGGCATGTCGATTCAGTCTCGTGGTATAGGACATCGGTCTCTCCTTCCGGGCCGGTCCGCACGTTCTGCGCCCAGCCTAGGCAGATGCCGCAGCGTTAACATTGATGTGAATCAAGTCCCGGCCCGGCCCTAGCCGCCCGCCCGCAGTGCCTCGGTCACCCGCGCAACGGTCGCCAGTCGCGCGGCATTGGGCGGATGGGTCCCCAGGAAGGCGTCGCCCGGGTCCGGCAGCCGGTCGAAATAGGCCGCCCCGAGCATCGGGTCGTAGCCTGCGCGATAGGCGATTCGGGCACCCAGGGCATCGGCCTCCAGCTCGTGCTCCTTCGAGAACCGCCGCGCCCCGAAGGCCGCCCCGATACGCTGCGCTTCCGTGACCCGGGCCTGATCGGCGCCGCCCAGGGCCGCTGCCGTCCCCAGGATCAGGGCACCCTTCAGTGCCTCGGCCTGCGCCTTGTCGATATGGCCCGCGATGTGATGCGCCGCCTCATGGCCCAGGATGAAAGCCAGTTCGTCCTGATTGCGCGCCATGGCGATCAGCGAGATCGTAAAGACGATCACCGGGCTGCCATCGGCATCGACGGTCTGAAAGGCATTGGGCGGCAGGTCGACGTCGCTGGCGACGTAGATGCCATAGTCGCAATTGCCGTCGCGCCGGGCCCGGCGGCAGAACGCCTCGGCCACCGGTTCGACCCGATCCACCACGGTGACGAAATTGCGTGCCGCCACTTCCGGCGAAGGCAGCACGCCGGTCTGGTCCTGCACCTGCGGCGGCGCGGTCGGGGCCGGCCCCGGAAGGGTCGAAGGCACGGTGCAGCCTACCAGCAGGATCAGCCAGCATATCCGCAGGAATCTTCCGATCATCACCCTGTCCCTCTGCTCGGCCCAACCCTAGCAGACATGCGGCGCCGGGCCAGTCCAACAGTGTCGCAGCCAGCCATCCAGGCACCGCTCCGCGACCAGGGGCGCTCCCGGGTTTACGGCCCCGGCCTTTCCTGCGAGGAAGTCGATCAGTCCCGAGAACGGAGGCCGCATGTTCACCATCGAGCACGAATTCGACGCGACCGTCATCACCCTGGTCGATGAAGGCGCACAGCATTTGCAGGAAGACGTGACCATCCAGTCCTTCGAGGATTGCGTGACGGTCGAACAACTGGATCCGCGCAGCGACGTGGTGCAGAAGATCACCCTGTCGATGACCCAGCTCCGCGACCTCTCGGCGGCGCTGAACCTGCCGGAAGGCGTCTACCGGCTCAAGCGTTCCTAGGCTTCTCACGCATAAAAAATGGCCCCCCGAAGGGGGCCAGTCTGAGCAGGGAGATGGAAAGCTGATGGGCCGTCAGGCCTCGGCGAGCTTTGCCTTCGCCAGTTCCTTGTTGCGACGGGCGATCATGTGCAGCCGGTTGGTGCCACGGGCCCAGGGCATCGTCACCTTGGTCTCTGCCGAGGCTTTGAGAACCGATTCCATCCAGCGTTTCTTGGCCATGGTCGTCACCCCTTGTCGCGTTGCGTCTCTGGTGCGGCCTCATTGCCGCGTTGAGGACAATCTGCCCCCCGTTTGCGGCGGCCCAAGGGCGGTAAACGGGGCATTTTTGGGAAGCTGTATGGCAGGGCTGGTCGGTGCCGATTCCAGCCCGGCGGCGGCGAATCCCTGTCAAAACAAGGGGATGGTCCAGGTCCGCCCCGCCGATTGTTGCTGAAATGGGGCGAATCCGGGCCGAAACGCCCGATTGGTGCCGACAAATTCCGCCTAGATTCGGATCACCGAGATCAATCGACCGTAATCCGCCTCGGCCTGATGCACCGAGCGCCGGTAGGAAAAGAATCGCTCCGGGTCGGAATAGGTGCAATGCCGGGTCCAGAGCGCATCGGCCACCCCGGCCCGGCGCAGCCGGTCGAGGCTGTAGCCCGGAAGGTCGAACTGCACCCGATCGCCCTTCCCCTGGGCAAAGAACCGCGCCGAAGCCTCGTCCTCGGCCAGGAAGCGGTCCAGGAACTCGGGCCCGACCTCATAGGCGCGCTGGCTGATCGTCGGGCCGATCACCACATTGGTCCGGCCCCGATCGGCGCCCAGGGTCTCCATCGCGTCCAGCGTCGCCTCCAGCACCCCGGCCAGGGTGCCTTTCCAGCCGGCATGGGTGGCGCCGATCACCCCCGCCTCGGCATCGGCGAACAGCACCGGCTGGCAATCGGCACTCATCACCGCCAGTGCCAGGCCGGGGGTCGCGGTGACCAGCCCGTCGGCCTGCGGGCGCGGCATCTCGGGGGCTTCGGTGACGGTGATGACCCGGGCCGAATGGACCTGATGCACCAGGGCAAGATCGGCGCTCTTCACCCCCATGGCCCGGGCCACCCGGGCACGGTTGATCTCGACCGCCTCGCGCTGGTCGGTGGAGCCCTGGCCGCAGTTCAGCCCCTGGAAAATCCCCGACGATGCCCCGCCGGCACGGGTAAAGAAGCCATGGCGGAAAGGCAGCAGGCTGTCAGAGGTGATGATCTCAAGTGCCATGATACCCGGGTGGAAGCGCCGCGTCCTTTGGAGCGAAGGCCAGAGTCTTGAACAAGGTTCCCATTTCCGAGGGGGCGGTCAAGCGGCGATGCGCGGCAAGGTGACTTTCCAGTGCCGCCCCCTCCAGCCCGCGGGCCAGCGCGGCGGTCCGGGCCTCGATCCCCAGCGACTGCAACACCGCCCCCTGGGTCTGCATCGCGCTGACACCCAGTTCCGGCGCCGCCCGGGCCAGCGATTCGAAATCGACATGCGCGGTCAGGTCGGCCTCGCCCGGTTCGTCCAGCGGATCGGCAGGCGCGTGGGCCCGCAGCGCCTGCAGGGTATCGCCGAGCGAGCGCCAGTCGCCGTAATCGAACACCAGCGCCGCGCCGCCATGCGCCGCGATCCGGGCCGTCACCTCGCGCAGGATCGGCGCGGCACTGGGGCAGACCTCGACCAGATCACCGTCGCGCGTGTCCGCCAGCCGATGCGCCAGGGCCGCCACCGGCACCGGCTCGGTCAGGCCCCAGGCCAGGCCGGTCCCCTCGGGCGTGCTGCCGATCACCCGCTCGCGCCAGCAGTCCCCCTGGCGGACGAACTGGCGGATCGGCAGGGCGTCGAAGAACTCGTTGGCCACCAGGAACAGCGGCAATTGCGGCAGGTCGGCGGTCTTGTCCACCCAGTGTGGCGCATGGTCGGGCAGCGCCGCCTGCTGCTTCAGCCTGAGATGCGCCGAGGCCTCGACCAGCCAGACCTGCACCGCCTCGGCAAAGCCCGGCACCCGCGCCGTGGCGCGCAGGATGTCGGCCATCAACGTGCCTCGCCCCGGGCCCAGTTCGGCCAGCGCGAAAGGCGCCGGGCTCCCCTGATCCATCCAGCTCTGCGCCAGGCACAGCCCCAGCAACTCTCCGAACATCTGGCTGATCTCGGGCGCGGTGGTGAAATCGCCGCCCACCCCGAACGGGTCGCGGGTGGCGTAATACCCATGCTCGGGATGCAGCAGGCATTCGGCCATGTACTCGGCCACCGTCAGCGGCCCCGAGGCCGCGATCCGGCGCAGAAGCTGACCGGCCAGCGGGGTCATCGTGGCGGCCGCCGCGCCGCCCAGAGCGCCAGCGCCAGGCCGACCGCGATCATCGGCAGCGACAGCAGCTGGCCCATGGTCAGCCCGTATTCCCCCATCCGCAGCACATGGCCATAGGGATTGTCGGGGGTGATGAACTCGGCATCCGCCAGCCGGAAGAACTCGACCACGAACCGCGCCATACCATAGCCCATGACGAAGAGGCCCGTGGTCATCCAGGGCCGGCTCAGGCTGCGGAACCGGGTCACGGCCAGCCACAGCACCAGCCCCAGAAGCACGCCTTCGAGCCCGGCCTCGTACAATTGCGACGGATGCCGGGCACAGGGGCCGATCACGCCGGGGCAATCCTGCGCCGCCTGTCCCGGGAACACCACCGCCCAGGGCAGATCGGAGGGGCGCCCCCAAAGCTCGGCATTGATGAAATTCGCGATCCGTCCCAGCATCAGGCCGACCGGCGTCGAAACCGCGATCCCGTCCGCCAGCGCCGACAGCCGGATACCCTCCTTGCGGGCATAGAGCAGCACCGCCGTCACCACGCCCAGAAAGCCGCCGTGAAACGACATCCCGCCCTGCCAGACCTTGGGAATGTCCAACGGATGGCTCAGGTAATGGCCCGGTTGATAGAACAGCACGAAACCCAGCCTGCCCCCCAGAATGATCCCGAGGATCGCCCAGGTCATGAAATCCTCGGCCTGCCGGACACTGAACGGGGCCGACTCGCCGCCCCACAGCCGGGGGCGCCTGGCCAGCCCGATCAGGATTCGCCAGCCGATCAGGATTCCGGCGATATAGGCCAGGGCATACCAGCGCAGCGGCAGCACATAACCGAAGATCGGCCAGGGAAAGACCTCTGGCGAGATATTGGGGAATTGAATGACCGCCAGCATGGCTGGCATTCCTTGCCGGGGGGCGGCGGGAAGTCAACCGGGGTTGCCCTTGCCGTCCCGACATCCCATATCTGGCTCATGAACCACAGCGGCGGCGGAGGCCCGGATGCAGACCAGCAACAAGATGTTCGAGGATATCTCCAGGCTGATGTCCAACGCGATGGGCGTCGCCCAGGGCGCCAAGACCGAGGCCGAGACCGCGATGCGCGGCTTCATCGACCGCTGGATGGCCGATCGCGATTTCGTCACCCGGGATGAGTTCGAAGCCGTCCGGGCAATGGCGGTGAAGGCCCGCGAAGAGAACGAGGAACTGCGCGCAAGGCTCGACGCGCTCGAAGCCGGTTCCGCCCCCAAGACCAAGGCCTGAGACAGGGCCACGGCCGCCCGGCCCGCTCTCTCCCCGATGCCGATGCGCGGCGGGTCCGCGCCCGCTGTTCTCCACAGCTGATTTCCCGATGCCGCCGGGAAAGCGGAGTTATCCCCAAGAAAGCGCTTTACAGGATTCCGAGCAACGCCCACTATATCTCGTAGGCGAGGGGCAAGATCTTCCCTCACCTTGAGCAGGCACCAAGGCCTTGGGTCAATGAAAGCACAGGGCCATAAATCAAAGAGGCCGGGCATGTCGCTTTCCGAGAATTATCTCCAGACGGAAGATCTTCACCCCATCGACATCGTCGAAAGCATCGCCGAGCACCACGAATGGGAGTTCGACCGCGTTGCCGACGACCAGATCGCGATGGCCGTGGAAGGCCAGTGGCGGACCTATTCGATCACCCTCGCCTGGTCCTCTCATGACGAGACCCTGCGGCTGATCTGCACCTTCGAGATGGAGCCTCCCGAAGACAAGCACGCCGAGCTCTACGAACTGCTGAACCGGATCAACGATTCCTGCTGGGCCGGCGCCTTCACCTGGTGGGAAGAGCAACGCCTGATGGTGTTCCGCTACGGGCTGGTCCTGACCGGCGGACAACTGGCGACGCTGGAGCAGATCGACACGATGATCGCCACCGCCGTTCTTGCCGCCGAGCGCTATTATCCCGCGTTCCAGCTGGCCACCTGGGGCAACCGCTCGATCGAGGAGTCGATGCAGGTCGCCATTGCCGAGGCCTACGGCCGCGCCTAAGCTCTGCCCCGCTGACAGCGGATTGCCGGACCGGGCCGCAGGCGCCGGCCGCGAAACGCTCTGAAACACGGGGAATACATGGACCATTCGGAAATCGAACGTCGCGGGCTGGTGCTGCTCGGCTGCGGCAAGATGGGATCGGCCATGCTGGCCGGCTGGCTGGCCGGCGGGCTGTCGCCGGATGCGGTCTGGGTGCTGGACCCGGCGCCCTCGGACTGGCTGAAAGGCACCGGCGTGCATCTGAACGCCGAACTGCCGCCCGATCCGGCCATCGTGCTGATCGCCGTGAAGCCGCAGATGATGGGCGATGCCCTGCCGGTCCTGGCCGCCCTGGGCAATGGCACGACCCTGTTCCTGACCGTCGCCGCCGGAATCCGGATCGCCGCCTACGAGGCGGTTCTCGGCGCCGAGACGCCGCTGATCCGTGCGATGCCGAATACCCCGGCCGCCATCGGGCGCGGCATCACCGCGCTGACCGGCAATGCCCATGCGACCGAAGCGCACATGGCCATGGCCGAGGCGCTGCTCTCGGCGGTCGGCCAGACCGTCCGACTGGACGGCGAACATCAGATGGACGCGGTGACGGCGGTCTCGGGATCGGGTCCGGCCTATGTCTTCCACCTGATCGAGACACTGGCTGCCGCCGGTGAGGCCCAGGGCCTGCCCGCCGATCTTGCGATGACGCTCGCCAAGGCCACCGTCGGCGGCGCCGGTGCGCTGGCCGAACAGTCGTCCGAGGACCCCGGCCAGCTGCGGGTCAACGTCACCTCTCCCGGCGGCACGACCGCGGCGGCGCTCGAGGTGCTGATGAACCCCGAGACCGGCTTTCCCGCCCTGCTGCCCCGGGCCGTCAAGGCGGCCGCCGATCGCGGAAAGGAACTGGGCGCATGAGCAAGACCAGCCCGCAGATCAGCTTCGACGATTTCCTGAAGGTCGATATCCGGGTCGGCGTCATCACCGCCGCCGAACCCTATCCCGAGGCCCGCAAGCCGGCGATCAAGCTGCGCGTCGATTTCGGGCCCGAGATCGGCGAGAAGAAGTCCTCGGCACAGATCACCCGGCACTATACACCCGAAGCCCTGGTCGGGCGGCAGGTCATCGCCGTGGTGAATTTCCCGCCGCGGCAGATCGGCAAGTTCATGTCGGAAGTGCTGGTGCTCGGCGTGCCGGATGCCGAAGGCGAGGTGGTGCTGCTGGAACCGGGACAGGAGGTGCCCCTGGGCGGACGGCTGTTCTAGACGGACTCAGCGCTCGACCGCCTCGCGCCAGTGGCGGCGGCAGAGCGAGCGGTAGGTCTCGTTGCCGCCGACCTGGATCTGTTCGCCTTCGCGCTGCGCCTTGCCGTCGGGGCCGAGCCGCACCACCATCGTCGCCTTGCGCCCGCAGTGGCAGATCGTCCGCGCCTCGCGCATCTCGTCGGCCCAGGCCAGCAGCGCGGCGGATCCCGGAAACAGGTTGCCCTGAAAATCGACCCGCAGCCCGTAGCACATCACCGGCACGTTCAGGTCGTCCACCGCCCGGGCCAGTTGCCAGACCTGCTCCTTCGAGAGCCATTGCGCCTCGTCGATGAAGACGCAGGCGACCGGGCCGCGGGCCTGCCGCGCCGCGATCTTGTCGAACAGGTCCTCGCCCTGCACCAGCGTGTCGGCGTCTTTCGCGATCCCGATCCGGCTGCCGATCCGGCCCTTGCCGGCGCGGTCGTCGAAGGCGAAGGTGAGCAGGTAGGGCTCCATCCCCATCTCGACATAGTTATGCGCCGCCTGCAGCAGCAGGGTCGATTTCCCGGCGTTCATGGTGGAGTAGTGGAAATAGAGCTTGGCCATGCCCGCCGATTAGCCAAAGCCGGGGGCCCGGGCAAGGGCCCGCCGGCGTCCCCATGGGGACGGTTTGAATTCATTGGGAAAATTCTGGTTAATTCGGCTTAACCCTAGCGCGGGGTCAGTTTTTCGAGCGCCAGCCCGTCATTCCAGGTGCCGTGCAGCTCGTGGTCCGGCATGATGATGTAGACGATCGGCGTGGCATCGCCCCAGTCCACCGCCATCACCCGGCCGTCGATCAGCCCGGTGCCCTGATAGGTCTCGCCCTCGATGTTCCAGGTCATCGCCACCCGGCCGCCGTTCTGCGCGATCTCGACCAGGCCGGAATAGATCGTCCCGTCCGGATAGAGCCCCTGCGCGGTATAGCTGCCGGCAACCTGCAGCACCGGGCCGGGCTGGACGTTCTGCGCGACGGTTGGCGTGGCGGCAAGACCGAGGAGCAGGGCGAGGATGTGGCGGCGGGCGAGCATGGGCGGTGTCCTTTCCGTTGGGTAAGGAGGGTGCGGGATGGGGGGCGTGTTGGCAAGGGGAAGCATGCACCTCACCAGTATGGCAAATGTCGGGTCGTACGTACGAGCAGGCAGCCTGCGGGACCGAAAACGGCAGCAGAGGCGTTCACGCGACTGGGGATGGCGGCAAACCCGGATGTCGTGTCGGCTTTGGCCGAACAGGTTGGGGGCAATCGGGCCGCGGAAGCCCTTGCAGAGCGGGCGAAGAAGTGGCCGGCGTGGCGGCGTTGAGTGGTGCGCCGAGGTGCACCCTACGGGCGGCCCTGTTTTTCAGCCCGTTCAACGTCAAACCCGTATTCCTTGCAGCAGGCGGCATGGGCCGCACGCATGGCCGCATGGTCGGGATGGTCGGGGCCGAGTTCCTTTGTCTGCCACCAGTCTGCGGAAAGATCGTAAAGCTGGGTCGTTCCATCGCCGTAGCGGATGAATCGGAATTTGCCTTTCCGAATGCCGGCGCTTTGCTCGAGGAAGGTCGGCACCGCCCGATCCGGTACGCTCTCTCCCTCCATCTGCGGAACCAGGGAACGTCCGACGCAATCGGCCAGCGGCGGCAGGCCAAGATACTCCATGACCGTCGGGCCGATATCCATCAACGCAACCGGATCGTTGACTACCTGTTCCCGGGGCCTTCTCGGGTCGTGAATGATCAATGGGACGTTCGCGACCTGCTCCCACAGCGTGTGCTTGCGAAAGCGGTTCCGTTCTCCGAGATGCAGGCGATGATCGGACAAGATGACAACCAGTGTGTTGTCGGCATGGGGTGAAGCCTTGATCGCGTCCCAGACGCGCCCCAAATGAAGGTCGGTGTGGGTCAACGCCGAAAAATAGTTGCGGACGCTGTTCTTCCAAAACTTGAGGCGGCTATTGTCGATGTTGCCGGGGTAATTCAGCTCCATGAACGCGCTTTCGCCGAAACCCGCTTTCCAGGCCTCCGGCTTTTGAATGCTCTTGACCCTGTACATCTCCTTGAAACGCAGGGGTGTCATCCAGGGGCCATGGGTTCCGGCAAATCCGACTTCGCGATAGAAGGGGGCGTCGCGCGAGTATCGGCCCAGAAACAGTTCGGCCGAGTCTGCGACCTGATAATCGTAGTAATCCTGATCTTCTTCTTCGTTGACTGTCGCCAGACCGCCGCGAAAGCCGCCAAGCTCTACCTGCTTGTCGGGGCCCGGCATGGTTTCGGAATCGTAAAATCTCTTGCGGCGGGCCGATTTGAACCGCCGGCGCCGGTCCGAGTAGAGCGTATCGTGGATGTCGCCGGGCAAGGGAGCGAAGCCGCGCATCACCTTGCCGCCGGACGAGCAGAAATAGCCATTCTGCTTGAGTAGATACGGCCACATCGACTCGGGCGGGATCTTGTCGAAGTAGTTCTTGTCCGACGCCGTGACCCCGGTTTGATGCGGGGATTTTCCCGACATGAAACTGGCGCGCGAGGGGCTGCAAACCGGCGCCTGGCAATAGGCGGCATGAAAGGCGGTCGATTGTGCGCAGATGCGATCGAGGTTGGGCGTTTGCAGGGCTTCGCCGAAGATCGACTTATAGTTCCAGAAGGCGACGGCATCATCCAGACTGATCAAGATGACATTCATCGCGGCGGTGCGGCCCAAACTGGTCTTCCCTATCCCTGTATCCCTCTTCACGGACGGCATGGCCATTCCATGGGTGGGCGCATCATCGCATGGGGCGGGTCGATCCAGTAGCTTCTTGTGGCCGGCGCATACGACCGCGGCGAGGAGTGTTGCGCCCTAACCCTGCAACGGGCGCACGCCCAGCTCTCCTTCCCGCATCGCCTTCATCGCCAGGGCGGCGCTGTGCGAGGCGGCCAGGGTGGTGAAATAGGGGATCTTGTCCATCAGCGCGACATTGCGCATCGACCGCGAGTCGTCGATCGACTGCACCCCCTCGGTGGTGTTCATCACCAGCTGGATCAGCCCGTCCTTCATCACGTCCACCACGGTCCGGCCGCCCTCATAGGCCTTGTTGACCACTTCCGAAGGCACGCCGGCCTCGGACAGGAAGGCCGCGGTGCCGCGGGTCGCGATCAGGGTCAGGCCCAGATCGACCAGGATCCGCGCCGTTTCCAGCAGCATCGGGCCCTTGTCGGAGTCCTTGATCGAGAGAAACACCCTGCCCTCGGTCGGCAGCACCGTGCCGGCGCCCAGCTGGGCCTTGAGGAAGGCCCGGGCAAAGCTGCGATCCCAGCCCATCACCTCTCCGGTCGAGCGCATTTCAGGCCCCAGCAGCGTATCGACGCCTGGGAAGCGGGCGAAGGGCAGCACCGCCTCCTTGACCGAGAACCAGGGCGTGATCGGATCGGCCAGGGTCAGCGGATCGGCCAGCGGCAGCACGGTGTCGATCGAGGCGGCCTCGGGATAGGCGGGGCGCTGCGCGAAGCCGGAGAGCGATTCTCCGGCCATCAGGCGGGCCGCGATCGAGGCGATGGCGCTGTCGGTGGCCTTGGCGACGAAGGGCACGGTGCGGCTGGCGCGCGGGTTCACCTCCAGAACGTAGATCACCCCGTCCTTGATCGCGAACTGGACGTTCATCAGCCCGACGACATTCAGGCCCAGGGCCAGTTTCTCGGTCTGGCGCTTCAGCTCGTCCACCGTGGCGGCGTCCAGCGAATGCGGCGGCAGCGAGCAGGCGGAATCGCCCGAATGCACGCCGGCTTCCTCGATATGCTGCATGATCCCGGCGACATGCACCGTCTTGCCGTCGCAGAGCGCATCGACATCGACCTCGGTCGCATTGGTCAGGTAGCTGTCGAGCAGCACCGGGTTCTTGCCCGAGACATTGACCGCGTCGCGGATGTAGCGGCGCAGGTGGTCCATGTCGCGGACGATCTCCATCGCGCGGCCGCCAAGGACGTAGGACGGCCGGATCACCAGCGGGAAGCCGACCCGTTCGGCGACCTCGAAGGCCTCGGCATCCGAGCGGGCGAGGCCGTTGACCGGCTGCTTCAGCCCCAGCTTGTTCAGCAGCTGCTGGAACCGCTCGCGGTCCTCGGCAAGATCGATCATGTCGGGCGTGGTGCCGAGGATCGGAATCCCCGCGTCCTGCAGCGCCTGGGCGATCTTCAGCGGCGTCTGGCCGCCGAACTGGACGATGACCCCGTGCAGGCTGCCCCGCGACTGTTCGACCCGGAGGATCTCCATCACATGCTCGAAGGTCACCGGCTCGAAATACAGCCGGTCGGAGGTGTCGTAATCGGTCGAGACCGTCTCGGGGTTGCAGTTGATCATGATGGTCTCGTAACCGGCGTCGGTCAGCGAGAAACAGGCGTGACAACAGCAGTAGTCGAACTCGATCCCCTGGCCGATCCGGTTCGGGCCGCCGCCGAGGATGACCACCTTCTTGCGGTCCGAGGGCCGTGCCTCGTCCTCGACCTCGCCCATCACCGGATGCTCGTAGGTCGAATACATGTAGGGGGTCTGCGCCTCGAACTCGGCGCCGCAGGTGTCGATGCGCTTGAACACCGCCTGAACGCCGAGGTTGATCCGGGCGCGGCGGACGTTGTCCTCGTCGCGGCCGGTCAGCTTGCCGAGCCGGGCGTCGGTGAAGCCCAGCATCTTGAGCGCGCGCAGCCCCTCCTCGGTCAGCGGCAGACCTTCGGCGCGGATCCGGGCCTCGGTCTCGACGATTTCGCGAATCCGGGCAAGGAACCAGGGGTCGTGGCCGGTGACGCGGTTGATCTCGTCATCGCTCAGCCCGTGCCGCATGGCCTGGGCCACGGTGCGCAGTCGGTCCGGGGTCTTGGCCGAGAGCGCCTTGGTGATCGCGGCGCGGCCCGAGGCGGGATCGTCGGCACCGGGAATCTCGATCTCGTCGAATCCGGTCAGCCCGGTTTCCAGCCCGGCCAGCGCCTTCTGCATCGATTCGTGGAAGGTCCGGCCGATCGCCATGACCTCGCCCACCGATTTCATCGCGGTGGTGAGTTCCGGCTTCGAGCCGGGAAATTTCTCGAAGGCGAAGCGGGGAATCTTGGTGACGACATAGTCGATGGTCGGCTCGAAACTGGCGGGCGTGACCTTGGTGATGTCGTTGTCGAGCTCGTCCAGCGTGTAGCCGACCGCCAGCTTGGCGGCGATCTTGGCGATCGGGAAGCCGGTCGCCTTGGAGGCCAGCGCCGAGGAGCGGCTGACCCGCGGGTTCATCTCGATCACCACCATGCGGCCGTCCGCCGGGTTGATCGCCCATTGCACGTTCGAGCCGCCGGTCTCGACCCCGATCTCGCGCAGCACGGCGATCGAGCCGTTGCGCATGATCTGGTATTCCTTGTCGGTCAGCGTCAGAGCCGGAGCGACGGTGATGCTGTCGCCGGTATGCACGCCCATCGGATCGACGTTCTCGATGGCGCAGACGATGATCGCGTTGTCCGCCTTGTCGCGGACCACCTCCATCTCGAATTCCTTCCAGCCAAGAAGGCTTTCGTCGATCAGGATCTGCGCCATCGGCGAGGCTTCCAGACCGGCGCGGCAGATGCCGAGGTAGTCGTCGCGGTTGTAGGCAATGCCGCCGCCGGTGCCGCCGAGCGTGAAGGCGGGGCGGATGATGGCCGGCAGGCCGACATACTCGATGGCTTCCATGGCCTGGGCCAGACCGGCGTTGATGTCGTATTTCCCGTCCGCCAGCTTCGGCGCCGCGATGATCGTGGCCTTGGGATTCTCGAGCCCGATCCGGTCCATTGCCTCGCGGAACAGCTTGCGGTCCTCGGCCATCTCGATGGCCTGCCGGTTGGCGCCGATCAGCTGGACGCCGAACTTCTCCAGCACGCCCATGTCGGCCAGCGCGAGGCTGGTGTTCAGCCCGGTCTGCCCGCCCATGGTCGGCAGCAGCGCGTCGGGGCGTTCCTTCTCGATGATCCTGGCGACGACCTCGGGGGTGATCGGCTCGATATAGGTGGCGTCGGCCAGGCCCGGGTCGGTCATGATCGTCGCCGGGTTCGAATTGACCAGGATGACCCGGTAGCCTTCCTCGCGCAGCGCCTTGCAGGCCTGGGCCCCGGAATAGTCGAACTCGCAGGCCTGCCCGATGACGATGGGACCGGCCCCGATGATCATGATCGAACTGATATCGGTGCGTTTCGGCATAGTCATCCCCCGGGCGGCAAACTGGCGGGGTTATAGCTGGCGGGTTCCGGGGCGCAAGGGGAGCGACACCAAGGATTCACGATCCTCGCGTCGCATCGCGACAACCAGAAAAGCCATGTAGCACAGCATCGACGCCGTTCCGGCAGGCAATGCGACATATTTCCAGAACTGCATGACCACGTCGAAATCCAGAAGAAAGGTCATTTGCGGCACGAAGACCAGGGTCAGCGCCACGAGGCCGCGCCGCATCCCGAGGTGCACGAGCAGTGCCGGCGCAAAGACAAGAGGCGCAAGATAATGGTAGCCCCAGCTCAACGGGCTGACCAGTGACAGGGCCGTGAAGGCAACCGGCCAGAACAGGATGCTGCGGGTGCGGCGCGCAACGAAGACCAGCACCGCCAGAACCGCAAGCAGGAGCGCAAGATCAAGCCCGCGCCAGAGTGCCGACTTCTTCAGTATCCACCAGCCCGTGGCGACCTCGTCCGCGGCGACATTTCTCAGCTCAAGCACGCTGTCGAGCCGATCGGCCATGAAGAGCTGGGCGACCGTCGGGTCGACGGACCAGGTGAAATAGGTCACCAGCGCGGTACCGGAGATGTCGGAAAGCTGCTGCAGGAACTCCAGGTGCAACTGAATTCCGCCGAGGAGCAGGGACGTGAGCCCCAATGCCCCCCCTGCGAGGGCGAAGGCGGCAGCCGCGCGGTTCTGGCCCCTGGCGAGCCAGAACAGGGCATAGAGCGCCGGATAGATCTTCAGCGAGGCGGCCAGGGCCAGGGCCGCCCCGGCACCGAGAGGGGCACAATTGCGTTGCCGGTCGATCGCCAGCACGGTCAGGAAAGCCACCAGAATCTGCGGCTGGTTCTGTTCGAGGGCGATCCTTGCGCTCAGCCCGGTGGCGAGAAGGCCAAGTCCCAGCAGGAAGCAGACCGGCATCCATGCCGCGGGAACACTGTTGCGCAATGCGATCCAAAGGGTGGCGACCAGCATCAGCGGGTTCAGGAAGCTGGCGACCTGAACAATGGTGGAGAAGTCGGCCAGCCGGTAGAGGACCGAACCGACAACGGCCCAGAGCGGCGGGTAGATGAAGGGATAGATGCTCTCTTCATAACCGTCCGCCAGAAATTGCGCAGACCAGCCGTCCGGAGGCAGCATGGTGAAGATGCCCGTCGAAACCGGATAGATCTGGTCGAGATTGCCCTCCGCGAAATTCCGGCCAGCCGCCCAGACGGCCAGAAGATCGGCTGACAGGGCCTCGGAAAATGCCAGATAGGACAGCAGCACCGCGCCGGCGGCCACGGCCAGCAGGAGCAGGACGACCGGAACCCTGAAACTGTCGTCCTTGCCAAGGTTCATCCGCACCGCCACCGAAACGCAGGTCGTTCGGGGCAGGCTACTCAGGCTCTACTCCGGCGACAACACTCGGGGCCATGCCGGGCGCCCTGCCTTGCAAATTCACAACAGGGGCGCCCCGCCCTATTCCGCAGCGTGGCGGCGGCCGTGTTCGAGCGGTTCGGTGTAGAGATACTCGCGCGTCAGCGGCACCGCCTCCTGGTTCTTGGCCAGCTGGACCTGGAAGACCCCCTGCGATCCGGCCCGGAACGTCATTTCCGAGGCGGCAAGGTAGAACCGCCACATCCGGCAGAAGCGCTCGTCATAGATCGCCCGCGCCTTGTCGATATTGGCCATGAAGCGGTTGTACCAGTGCCGCAGGGTCTCGGCGTAATGCAGGCGCCAGACCTCGAGATCGGTGGGGCAGAGCTCTTCACGCTCGATCGCAGCGGCCATTTCCGACATCGCCGGGACATAGCCGCCGGGGAAGATGTACTTGTCGATGAAGCCGCCGGTGGCGCCGGGCGGGCCGAAGCGGCCGATCGAGTGGATCAGGGCCACGCCCTCGCCGGTCAGCAGCCGCCGGACATGGCGGAAATACTCGCGGTAGTGCGGCACGCCGACATGTTCGAACATGCCGACCGAGACGATGCGGTCGAAGCTGCCCTGCACCTCGCGGTAGTCCTGGAGCCGGAACTGGACCCGGTCGGCCAGCCCCTCGGCCCTGGCACGCTCGGTCGCCACGGCATGCTGCTCGCGCGAGAGGGTCACGCCCAGCACCTCGGCCCCGTAGTCCCGCGCCAGGGTCAGCGCCATGCCGCCCCAGCCACAGCCGATGTCGAGCACCCTCATCCCCGGTTCCAGCAGCAGCTTGCCGGCGATATGGGCCTTCTTCTGCGCCTGGGCCTGTTCCAGCGTGTCCCCGGGGTGCCGGAAATAGGCGCAGGAATATTGCCGGTCGGCATCGAGGAACAGGTCGTAGAGTTCGCCCGACAGGTCGTAGTGATGCGCCACGTTGCGCTGCGCCCGGCCGATCGGGTTGTGCTGGGCGATGCGGCGCAGGGCGGCGCTGGCCAGGACATAGGGCTTGCTGGTCCAGAACGCGCCCCGGTTTTGCAGATTGCGCGTCGCCAGCGCCAGGAAGCCGCGCAGGTCGTCATTCTCGATGGTCAGCGTGCCGTCCATATAGGCCTCGCCGACGGCGAGGTCGGGCTTTGCGATCACCCGGCGGGGCAGGTTCGGATCATGCACCCTTACCCGCACCGGCTCGGCATCGCCCTGTCCGGCGGACAGGACCCGGCCCGAGGGCAATGTCACCTCGATGCGACCGGTCTGAAACAGATGACCGAGCATTCGGTCGAGTAGTGTCTCCCACATGCCAACCCCCAATTAGCGGTTCCACCCGCGCCTGGATTGCCTGCCTGCGTCTGCCCCGGGCGGTGTTTCAGCCGCATCCGGGTCGGCAAGTTAATACTTGCATCCCATATGTAAAGACCCTGAGCCTGCCGCCGGATCGGCCGGAAGAATTCCCGTGCCGGGCGGGGTGGCGAGGCGGTGCGGGCAGGCTCCGGCTTGACATCCGGGGCGGGGCGGGCTTTGACCGCTTCCGATCAACTCCCCGAGGCCGACATGCACCCCTACCGAAGCCACACCTGCGCCGATCTGACATCCAAGGACGTCGGGGCCGAGGTCCGTCTGTCCGGCTGGGTCCACCGGATCCGCGACCACGGCGGCATCCTGTTCATCGACCTGCGCGACCATTACGGCGTGACGCAGGTGCTCTGCGACCCCGACAGCCCCGCCTTCGGAGAGGTCGAGAAGCTGCGGGCCGAGACCTGCATCCGCATCGACGGCACGGTCAAGGCGCGCGATCCCGAACTGGTGAACCCGAAACTGCCGACCGGCGAGATCGAGGTCTTCGTGCGCGGGGTCGAGGTTCTGGGCGCGTCCGAGGAATTGCCGCTGCAGGTCTTCGGCGACCAGGAATACCCCGAGGAAACCCGGCTGCGCTATCGCTTCCTCGACCTGCGCCGGCAGAAGCTGCATGACAACATGATGCTGCGCTCGCAGGTGGTGCAGTCGATCCGGCGCCGGATGTGGGAGGCCGGGTTCAACGAGTTCCAGACCCCGATCATCACCGCGTCCAGCCCGGAGGGCGCGCGCGATTTCCTGGTGCCGTCGCGGCTGCACCCGGGCAAGTTCTACGCGCTGCCGCAGGCACCGCAGCAGTTCAAGCAGCTGCTGATGGTCTCGGGCTTCGACAGGTATTTCCAGATCGCGCCCTGTTTCCGCGACGAAGACCCGCGCGCCGATCGTTCGCCGACCGATTTCTACCAGCTCGATGTCGAGATGAGCTTCGTCTCGCAGGAGGATGTCTTTGCCGCCGTGCAACCGGTCATCAAGGGCGTGTTCGAGGAATTCGGCGGCGGCCGCACGGTCGATGCGGTCTGGCCGCAGATCAGCCATGCCGATGCCGCGCTCTGGTACGGCACCGACAAGCCCGACCTGCGCTGCCCGATCAAGATGCAGGTGGTGAGCGACCATTTCCGCGGCTCGGGTTTCGCGATCTTTGCCAAGCTGCTGGAGCAGGAAGGCACGCAGATCCGCGCGATTCCGGCGCCGGGCGGCGGCTCGCGCAAGTTCTGCGACCGGATGAACGCCTTTGCCCAGAAAGAGGGCCTGCCGGGGATGGGCTATATCTTCTGGCGCGAGGCCGAAGGCGGCGGCGTGGAAGCGGCCGGACCGCTGGCCAAGAACATCGGACCGGAACGGACCGAGGCGATCCGGGTGCAGCTTGGCCTCGGCAAGGGCGACGCGGCCTTCTTCCTGGGCGGCAAGCCGGAAGCCTTCGAACGGGTGGCGGGCAAGGCGCGCACCGTGATCGGCGAGGAACTCGGCCTGACCGACATGAACCGCTTCGCCTTCGCCTGGATCGTCGATTTCCCGATGTACGAGAAGGACGACGAGGGCCGGATCGATTTCTCGCACAACCCGTTCTCGATGCCGCAGGGCGGGCTGGAAGCCTTGCAGGGTGATCCGCTCAAGGTTCATGCCTATCAGTACGACCTGTCCTGCAACGGCTATGAGCTGCTGTCGGGCGGGATCCGGAACCACCGCCCGGACATCATGTTCAAAGCCTTCGAGATCGCCGGCTACCCGGCTTCGGAGGTCGAGGCCCGCTTTGGCGGCATGGTCAACGCCTTCCGCTATGGCGCCCCGCCGCACGGCGGCTGCGCGGCCGGGATCGACCGGATCGTGATGCTGCTGGCGGACGAGAGCAACATTCGCGAGGTCATCCTGTTCCCGATGAACCAGCGCGCCGAGGACCTGATGATGAACGCCCCCTCTGCGCCGACCAACGAGCAGCTGCGCGAGCTGGGTCTCAGGGTGGTGCCGAAGGAGGACTGATGCTCTCGGCGCTGCGCAGCCAAGGCTTTGACGTTGTCGCCAAGAACCATGCCGAGGCGATCCTGGCCTATGAGTTTCCCGACGAGCTGGCCGGGCTTGTCGCGGCGCTGACCGAGGTGCGGATCCCGGTGGCCGAGCTGATCGGCTCGGGCGGCGGCGAGGCGCAATCGACACAGCGGATGCGGCACCGGCTGAGCGCGGCGGGCTGGGTCAAGCACAACTTCCGGATAGAGACCACGGTGGACGGGGTGCCGCGCGGCGATGGCACCACGCATGAGATCGACCATATCCTGCGCGGCCCGAAGGGCACCCTGGCGCTGGAAATCGAGTGGAACAACAAGGATCCCTTCTTCGACCGCGACTTGGAGAATTTCCAGCGCCTGCACGCGCAATCGGTGATCAGCGTCGGGATGATCGTCACAAGGGGCGCGGCGCTGCAGGGCGGGATGACGGCGACGATCCAGAGCTATCTCGACCAGGCCGGGATCAGCTCGGAGGCGCAGCTTTACGATCTGGGCATGAAGGAGCGCACCGCACGGCAGCGGAACTATGTGGCCAAGGCGGTGGCGGCAGGCGAAAGCTTTGCCTCGGCCTTTGCGCGCTATTTCGTCCAGGACAAGTTCGGCATGGCGACGACGCATTGGAGCAAGCTCGCCGACCGCATCGCGCGCGGCGTCGGCAACCCCTGCCCGCTGCTGTTGATCGGATTGCCGGCAACGACGGTCACGCCGGGGCCGGCGACGCCCTATTCGGCGGCCAGCCCGGAATTGTAGGAATAGGTCTTCCAGTCCGGCTTGTAGTCTTCGTCGGCCTGATTGCCCCAGACCGTCCAGCCGTCGCGCAGCCCGCGTCCGAACAGTTCCAGATAGGGCCCTTTCGAGCAGCTCTCGATCAGGTCGTACTGTTCATCCGGCTTGCGCGAATGCTCGCGCTTGCGGGTCTGCAGCATATTCACCTGGCGCCGGCCCGGCGCCAGGGTGCGGGCATTCTTGCCACGGGTGCCGAACAGCAGGATCTCGGTCACGTTGCGGAAATAGAAGCCGACGCCGCGCCCGTCCGAGCCGCCATCCTTGCGGATCTTGTGCCAGATGATGTTCGACTTGTATTCGAAGCCCCAGGCCGCCAGCACCTGCAACCCCTCGGGCAGCAGGGCATTGGGCACCCACATGTAGCAATGCGCGGTGTCGGCCAGACGCTCGGCCACCGGGATCGCGCAGATCTCTTCCAGCGTCAGGGTCGGATAGCGGGCCAGGCGCTTGTGCTCGGGCGCGACCTTGCCGGTGCGGTTGGTGAATCGCCAAGGCGGATCGGCCAGAACGGTGCCGAATCGGCCGCCTTCGGTAAATTCGGCAAATTCTTGCGCAGCGGTCCCCGTCATATCCAACATATAGTCAAACCTCTGCCCGGCTGTCCATCCCATGATACGGGAACAATACCAGAACAGAGCCCGGGACGAAAGGCCCGTGCGCTGCGGCGCCCGGGCGGATCGTGCTGCGGTTTCGGAAAGGGCCCGACCGGACCTGCCGATCAGATCGCCTGCGGGTCGGCCTGAATTGCGGGCTGGGTCGAAGCCGTGGCGCCGGGCGGCTGGGCAAACAACAGGCCGCCGAGTGTCAGGACCAGGGCGAGCGCCAGCGAGGACGCCCCTGCGAAGAAAACGCTCAGATCAATCATGCGCTGTGCGCGGTCGCTGCGAATACCCTGAATCAATGCACTCATCTCGGCACTCCCCTTTGGCCCCGGCGCGGAATGGCGCCGTCCCCTGATGGCTGGTTTCGCTTGCAGACTGGCCGCGGAACCGGGCAGAAATTGGACAAGGGTCGCGCAGCTTCGCGGCAAGAATCGGAAGAATCGGGGATGGGTCGATGGACTCGGAAGACGACAAGCGGCTGGGGGTCCGGCTGCAGCGATGGACGCCGCCGCCCCGCCCCGACTGGTCGGTTATGCAGGGCCGGTTCTGCCGGGTCGAGCCGCTGACCCCGGCCCATGCCGCCGATCTGCATGAGGCCAACCGGATCGACGATGCGATCTGGGACTACATGGGCTATGGGCCCTTCGGCAGCGAGGCCGAATATGCCGCCTGGGTCGAAAGCATGGCCGGCAAGCCCGACCCGATGTTCTTCGCGGTCATCGACCCGGCCTCGGGCCGCGCCCTGGGGGTGGCCAGCTGGCTGCGGATCGACCCGGCCAACGGGGTGATCGAGGTCGGGCACATCAATTTCTCTCCGACCCTGCAGCGCACCCCGGCCGCGACCGAGGCGATGGCGCTGATGATGGCGCGGGTCTTCGGGCTGGGCTATCGGCGCTATGAGTGGAAATGCAATGCCCTGAACCTGCCGTCCCGGCGCGCCGCACAACGCTATGGGTTTTCCTACGAAGGCGTGTTCCGGCAGGCGGTGGTCTCGAAGGGTCGGAACCGGGATACCGCCTGGTTCGCGATGATCGACGCCGAGTGGCCGAGGCTGAAGGCAGCCTTCGACAGCTGGCTGGCACCCGGGAATTTCGATGCCGAGGGTCGGCAGCGGCAGGCGCTTTCGGCCCTGACGGCGCCGATCCTGGTCAGCCGCGACCCGGCCCTGGCGGGTTGAGGCCGGTCCGCGCCGGGTCTCAGACCACCTGGCGGCGGTCGAGCCGCTCCTGCACCAACCCGGCCAGCCTGGCCAGATCGGGGCCCCAGGGCTGCCCGGTCTCGCGCGCCCGGCGCAGCCGGTCGGCGGCGTGGCGCAGGGCCTTGTCCCCCGCCTGCACCGCCAGCACCTCGAGAAACTGGGTGATGTAGCCCAGCCGATCCTCGGCCGCGGTGGCGGTCAGCAGATCGGCGATCTGCGCCAGATCGTCGTGGAAGGCGGCCTCGTCGGGCTGCACCGTCTCCCCGCCCAGGGCGCGCGGCCCCAGGGGCGGCGCGTCCTGCGGCATCCGCGACAGGATGGCATGCTGGAACTGGTCCAGCGACAGGATCGGCTTGACGATGAAGCCGTCCGCCCCGGCCCGTTCCGCCGCCGCCCCGGCGTCGGGATCGCCGCTGATGCCGAGGATCACATCGACCTTGGGATGCGCCCGGGCGAGTTTGGCGATCAGGTCGAGCCCCGATCCGTCCGGCAGGCCGAGATCGATCAGCACCGCGCCGGGACGGTAGAGCGACAGGTGCCGCCGCGCGGCGCGCAGGCTGTCGGCGCGGCGAATGCGGGCGCCCGAGCGCAGGCAGAGCAGGCGCAGCGCCTCGCAGGCAAAGCGGCTGTCTTCCACAACCAGGACGGTCAGCCCGGTCAGCGGCCGATCGGCCGTGGCGCGGACCATGGCCGAAAAGAGTTCATCATCGCTCATGCTCATGCCCTTCCCTGTCGCGCCCCCATCAGAGCGCGAAACGGTAAACCGGCGGTTAACCGCGCCCCGCAGCGCCCTGCCCGGCCCTGCGACGACAGTGCGCTTGAAGCCCGCGCCGTCCCGCGGGATAAGCGGGAGGAGCCACCCCGGCCCGGGAGCCCTGCCGATGATCGGTCGCCTCAATCATGTTGCCATCGCCGTGCCCGATCTTCAGGCCGCCGCGGCGCAATACCGCGACACGCTGGGCGCCAGGGTGGGCGCACCGCAGGACGAGCCCGAGCACGGGGTGACGGTGGTGTTCATCGAACTGCCCAACACCAAGATCGAGCTTCTGCACCCGCTGGGCGATGCCTCGCCGATCCAGGGATTCCTGGACAAGCAGCCCTCGGGCGGCATCCACCACATCTGCTACGAGGTCGATGACATCCTGGCGGCGCGCGACCGGCTTCTGGCCAGCGGCGCCCGGGTGCTGGGCCCGGCAGAGCCGAAGATCGGCGCCCATGGCAAGCCGGTGCTGTTCCTGCACCCGAAGGATTTCAACGGCTGCCTGATCGAACTGGAGCAAACATGAACCCCTTTACCGCCACCCTGCTCTACCTGGGCATCTGGTTCCTGACCGTCTTCGTGGTGCTGCCGATCGGCCTGCGCACACAGGGCGATGACGGCAGCATCGTGCCCGGCACCCATGCCGGCGCCCCGGCCAACTACCGGTTCCGCCGCATGTTCCTGAGGGTGACCATCGTCGCCACGGTGATCTGGGCGCTGATCGTCTACATGCTGCTCTTCACCGATGTCTCGGTGCATGACATCGACTTCTTCCACCGCATGGACCCGCCGAAGGGCTGAGCCGCAGCCGGTCAGCCGGGGCTTGCCCGGTCGGCCGCGTCGAGCCGGTGGTAGATATGGGTGAAGGTCGCGGCGCCGGCCCGGCCCAGGCGAACAGCCCAGATGAGGAGGGCAGCGGCCCCGGCAATGTGAATCAGGATCCGGAGCGCGTGTGGTTCGCTCAACGTTGTTGTCTATCCGTTGGTCGGGGATCAGAACGGGAAAGGCCCTGATCCGGCCACCGGCTCGATCGTGACCGTCTGGAATTGCCCGTTCCATCGGTGCAACAGGCAGCCACCTTCCTGCCGCAGGAAACCCACGGGCGCCTCTGGCCGCCGGTCAAAGGCGAACAAGCTGGCGGGTGCCGGCGCCGAGATGGCAACATGGCCCGCCAGGTCGCTGACCATCATCCGGTGGATATGGCCGCACAGGATGCGCAGCGGACCGCGGTAATCCGAGAGGATTTCACACAGGGCGTCACGGTCGGTCAGCCCGATCTTGTCCATGAAGCCGATGCCGGTGAAGAAGGGCGGATGATGCAGCCCCAAGAGAACCGGAGCGCCAGCTGCCTGCGACAGTGTTTCCCTGAGAAAGTCGAGGCTCTCCTCGCCCAACCGTCCGGCGCCCTGTCCTTCGACCAGCGTATCCAGCCCGATCATCTGGACGTCACCGACACGGTGCGTCCAGTTCAGCGGACCGAATTCCGGCATCGTCTCGGCAAAGGCGGCCCGCATTGGTTCGCGCGCGTCGTGGTTGCCGGTCAGGACATGGGTTGGCAGGCCCAGCGGCGCGACGAGCGACTTGAATTGCTCGTAGCTCTTGTCGCGCCCGTCATCGGTCAGATCCCCTGTCACCAGCAAGGCGTCAACCGGCCCGATCTGGTCGCGGATGTCCGTGATCCGCTCGACTAGCCGCGAAAGCGCCGCAACGGTATCCAGCCGACCCGAAACCAGTTCGCCCCGGGGCACGACATGGGTGTCGGATAGCTGAAGGATCGCGGTCACTTGATCCCTGCCCGCAGGAACGCCTGCACGAACTGCCGCTGGAAGATCAGAAAGGCAATCAGCAGCGGCGCAATGGACATCATCGTTGCCGCCGAAATGATGCTGATATCAACTCCGTTTTCCGGCGCGCCGAAAATCGACAGGCCAACCGTCAGGGGGCGCGTATCGGGCGAATTGGTGACGATCAGCGGCCAAAGGAAGTTGTTCCAGTGCGTCGATACCGACACCAGCCCATAGGCAATATAGGTGGGCTTGGCCAGCGGCACATAGACCCGCCACAGGATGCCGAGCAAGCCGCAGCCTTCGATCCGCGCGGCTTCATGCAATTCGATGGGCACGCTCTTGAACGATTGTCGCATCAGGAAAATGCCGAACGCACTGGCCATGTAGGGCATACCGACGCCGAGGATCGAGTCGAACAATCCCAGCCGCGAAACCATGGCATAGTTTTCCACGATCAGCACTTCCGGCAGGATGAACAACTGCATCAGGACCAGAATGAAAACGAAGTCCTTGCCGGGAAAATCCATCTGCGCAAAGGCAAAGCCTGCGAGGGTCGTGAGGATGAACTGCCCGACCAGGATCACTGTTACCAGCAGGAACGTGTTGACGAAATATTGCAGCCATGGCGCACCGGCCCATGCAACGCGGAAATTGTCGAAGGTCCACGGCGAGAACAGTTTCAGATTGACGGCATCGGACGTGGAATGCGTGGCCGCCCAGAAGGCAAACAGAAGCGGTGCAACCCAGATGATCGCCAGCAGGATCGCGCCGAAACTGTCCAGGAATTTGGTCAGGCCCTTCATTGGTAATGCGTCCTTCTGTCGAGGTAGAGGAACTGGATTGCGGCCACGATGCCCAGGACCGCGATCACGAGGATCGTCAGGGCAGCTGCGCTCGGCGAATCGAAGAAGGCGAAGGCCAATTCCCAGATGTAGTAGAGGATCAGCTTGGAGGCGTCCGAAGGTCCGCCCTTGGTCAGGATGAACAGGTGGTCGATCAGCTTGACCGAGTTGATCATCGCGTTCACGGCGATGAACAGCGTCGTGGGCATCAACAGGGGCAGCACGATGCGTCGGGTATAGGTCCAGCGGCTGGCGCCCTCGATATCCGCGGCTTCCTTCAGATCCTCGGGGATCGTTTGCAGTGCCGCGAGATAGAAGATCATGAAGAAGCCCGATTCCTTCCAGATGGTCACGATGATGATGGCCCACAGCGCCGTTTCCGGCTGGCCCAGCCAGTTGACCGAGGGCAGGCCGAACAGGCTGCCGATCTGATCGAATACGCCAAGACCGGGAGTGTAGAAGAACAGCCACAGATTCGCGGCGGCGATCATCGGCAGAACGGTCGGCGTGAAATAGGCCGTGCGCACGAAGCTGCGGGCGCGGATTTTTCCGTTTGCCCAGAGAGCCATGGCCAGCGCGATGAAGATCGACACCGGGATCGTGACGCCTGCGTAGAGAAGGTTGTTCTTCACCACGGTCCAGAAGGTCGGATCCTCGAACAGATAGGAATAGTTTTCGAAGCCGACGAATTCGGACGGGTTGCGGCGCGTGCCTCGGGAAAACAGGCTCGACCACAGGGTCGCGACGGACGGATAAAACGCAAACAAGGTCAACAAAACGGCCGCGGGCGACAGCATGAGCCATCCGTAAATGGCCTGCCTGCGGCGTTTGAGCTTGGCATTGGCTGACATGGCGCGTCTCCGGCGGGTGGGCAGACGGGCCGGCGCGGAGTGCGCACCGGCCCGTTCATGTGGTTACTGGTAGGCGCGCAGCAGACGTTCTGCCGCTGCCTGAGCCTCGGCGAGCGCCTCGGCCGGTTCCTTGGCGCCGGTCAGCGCGGCCTGGATCGCGTTGTTCAGACCTTCGCGCACGCGGGCGGTCTCAAAGGTCGAGAATTCCGCGACAGCGACTTCAAGCTGGTCGCGCGCCACGAGGGCAGGCGGGAATTCCTCGGTGTAGGCCTTGAGCGCCTCGGTCTCGTATGCCGCGGGCGACACGCCCATGTAACCCGTCGCGATCGACCATTCGGCCGCCCGTTCAGGCGAGGTCATGAACTGGATCAGCTTCAGTGCGGCAGCGCGTTCCTCGTCGGTCGTGTCCTTGAAGATGTAGAAGTTGCCGCCACCCGTCGGCGAGCCGGGGCGCACATTCGCGGGCAGCATGGCGACACCGAAATCGAATGTCGCGGCATTCTTGACCGCCGTGAGGTTGCCGGTGGAATGCCACATCATCGCGGTCTGGCCTTCGAGGAATGCCTGACGCAGGGTGCCCCATTCGACCGTGCCCTTGGGCATGATGCCGTGTTCGGTCGAAAGCGATTTCCAGAATTCCAACGCTTCCACGACAGCCGGATCGTCGAAATAGGTGGTCAGACCGTCACCCGACATAAGCTCCTTGCCGTTCTGGATCGCCAGCGCCTGGAACATCCAGTAGGGATACCCCGTCGAAGGGATCATCAGCCCATAGGTGTCGTCGGTCGTCAGGGCCTTGCCCATTTCGACCAATTCGTCCCACGTCTTGGGCGGAGATTCCGGGTCGAGACCCGCGGCGCGGAACATGTCCTTGTTGTAATAGGCGACGATCGTCGAACGCTGGAACGGGATGCCCCATGTCTTGCCTTCGATCCGGCCGTTGGCCATCAGCGCCGGATAGAAGCTGTCCAGCCACTCCTTGTCGGCCTCGGTGGTGGCGACATCGTCGAACGGGATGATGATATCCTGTTCGATCAGGTCATAGGCGTCGATCGAGAACATCACCGCCAGCTGAGCGGGCTCGCCCGAGGCCAGCGCGGACAGGGCGCGCACGCGCGTGTCGTCATAGTTGCCCGAATAGATGGCGTTCACCTTGATATCGGGGTTCTCGGCTTCGAAATCGGCAACGATCCCGTCAACCACCTCGGTCAATGCGCCCCCGACGGCAATCGGGTAGTACATGGTCAGTTCGGTTTCGGCACTCGCCGAAGTCGCGAGGCCAACCGCCATCGCGGCGGCGAGTCCCAGTCCTGCTGTTGTCGAATAAAGTCTCATCTCTCTCTCCCTTGATGTTGGGTCCCGGTGTAGCGGCGGGCGATCACCTATCCCGCCAGCCTCTGTCCCGCAGCGTCAAAGACGTGCAGGTTTTCGTCGTCGAATGTGATGTCGATTTCCGTGCCCTCGGGCACGAGCGAAAGCCCCGGCTTGAGCACGCAAAGCCCCGATGCGCCCTCATGGGTCAGCCCGATCAGTGTTTCGGCGCCCAGGAATTCGCTTTCGTTGACAGTGCAACGCAGCCGCCCTTCGCCCTTTGGAACGATGCGGATATCCTCGGCCCGGATCCCGATGGTCCTGTCGTCGCCGAAGCCATCCAGGACAGACGATTGGAGCAAGGCCATCGGCGGCGCCCCGACAAATTCGGCCACGAAGGTATTGGCAGGCTTGCTGTACAGGTCGTCGGGCGCGCCCACCTGCTGGATATGGCCGTCCCGCATCAGCACGACGGTATCGGCCATGCTCATGGCTTCGGTCTGGTCATGGGTGACATAGATGACCGTGATCCCCAGATCCCGTTGCAGCTTCTTGATGTCCTTGCGCACAGCGTTGCGCAGCTTCGCGTCGAGGTTGGACAGGGGTTCGTCCATCAGGCACAGCTTTTGCCCCGCGATAATGGCGCGGGCGAGCGCTACGCGCTGGCGCTGGCCACCGGACAATTCGCCGGGCTTGCGGTTTTCGAGACCCAGCAGTCCGGTAATTTCCAGGGCGCGCGCCAGTTTCTCCTGCCGCTCCGCCTTGGGGACACGGCGAACCTTGAGACCAAAGACGACATTTTCGGCAACGGACAGATGCGGAAACAACGCGTAGGACTGGAACACCATCGACAGGTTCCGTTCCGAGGCGGCGGCGGTCGTCACATCCTTGCCGTCTATGACAATCCTTCCCTCGTCGGGCTCTTCGAGCCCCGCCAGAAGCCGAAGCGTCGTGGACTTGCCGCAGCCGGACGGCCCCAGAAGCGCGGTAAAGCTGCCGGCCGGAATATCCAGCGTGATGCCTTCGACACCCAACTGACCGTTCCAGCGCTTGGCAACGCCGTCGAGCTTCACAAAGGGGGGTGTTGTCATCTTGGTTGTCCTTCAGCCACAAGTAGTCGTTCTTCGATACTGGTCAGCAGTGGTGCAAAACGATCATCCGGCCGTCGGTCGATGATGACATGATCCATGTTGGCAATATTGTCGCCCAGGGCGGGCGCCATACGTCCGAACTTGGACCAGTCGGCAACGAGAAGAGAGTGTCGCGCGTTCTTGCAAATCTTTTGTCTCACGCAAACTTCAGAAGTGTGAAATTCGAGCAAGCCACCGTCCTCCGCGATGCCGGCGGCACCAAAGACAGCAAAATCGGCGCGAAACCGGCCGAAGAAGTCCAGAACATCGTTGCCCAGAATGTCACGATCCGGCAGCCGCACCTCGCCGCCGGGCAGGATGATCCGGTTCGAGACCTCCTCGCTGAGCGCCATCGCCGCGCTCAGGTTGTTGGTAATCACGGTCAATCCCTTGCGGCGACCTAGCGCCTGCGCCACGCTCAGAGGTGTCGAGCCGATGGAAATGAACAGCGTGGCGCCGTTCGGGATCAGCTTGGCCGCCGCTTCTCCGATCGCGCGTTTCCCGGTCTGGTTCGTGCCTGCGCGCAGGTCGAAGGGGATGTTCAGGAATTCCTCGCTGAGTTCGATACGCCCATGCATGCGGCGCATCATCTTGTCCTTGCACAGAACGTCCACATCGCGCCGGATCGTCTGCATGGAGACGTTGAAGCGCTCGGCCAGCGCCCCGACGGTTACAACTCCCTGTTCCATCACAAGGGCAGCAATAGCGTCGCGCCGTTGCTGTTTCCTCGATGCCATGCGCCTCCCCCAGGCGTTGATTCCCTTGTGAGATTAGCGACGGAAAACGCCAAAAACAACACAAGTTGCACCAGTTTGCACACAAACCGCGCTTCGATCTCACTGTTATTGCCATAATCGGGGCGTAAACGGAACGATCAGCGCCGGTTTGTGTTGTTTTGTTGTTTTGGCTTTCACAAAAGGCGTTTTGCCACTAGAGGCCTGACCGTTGAGAACCAGAGTTGCAGCGAGACCACATGCTGACCACGCAATCGATTTTCGATCGGTACCAAGAAGTTCGAGCTCGCTTTCCCAAAGTCGCCCCCCGCGTTGGTTCGACCGATATCGGATCGCTTCTGGACATATCCGGCGAGGTGGATGCCTTTGTTTTCGATGCCTTTGGCGTGTTGAACGTGGGCGAGACGCGGATTCCGGGCGCGGATATTCGGCTGGACCAGTTGCGGGAACGCGGCCATGCCATTCGTATTCTGACGAATGCGGCGAGCTATGATCGCCGCGGTGCCATTGCCAAGTTCAAACGCCTCGGCCTGCATGTCGAGGATGAGGAAATCATCACCAGCAGAGAGGCCGCGCTGTTGCATGTGGAGGGCGGGCATTGGGGCATCATCGCGGCGGATTCCGATGATCTGAACGATCTGCCCGTGCCTGCGACGCGGCTGAAGGATGACCCCGCCGCCTATGATCGTGTCGATCACTTCCTTTTCCTGTCCTCTGCCGACTGGACGCGGGCACGTCAGGGCCTGCTGATGGAAGCCATGCAGAGGCGGCCGCGCAAGTTGTTCGTCGGGAATGCCGATCTGGCGGCGCCCCGTGATGAAGGGTTCTCGCTGGAACCCGGCCATTTCGGTCACGAGATCGCTGACCGTTTCCCAGAGCATGTCCGTTTCTTCGGCAAGCCCTTTCCCGAGGTCTATAATCTGGTCGAAGCGTCGCTGCCGGGTGTGCCCGCAGACCGTATCGCCATGTGCGGGGACACGCTGCATACCGATATCCTCGGCGCGGCCGCGCGCGGTTGGCGAACCGTGCTTGTCACGCAGGACGGATTGTTCGCGGGCTTTGATCCCGAGCCTTTCTCGCAACAGGCACGGCTCTTCGCTGATTGGCGCCTCAAACGGATCTGAAAGACATCGGCCGGTGCGGTTGATCGTGTCGGCCGGCGTGAGACGCATACAGCGCTCATCGCCGCGCGACGGCGCAGTTCCAGGGCATGAGATCGTCGATGCGGCTTCCGGGATGATTGTCGAGCAACGCGCGCAACGCGTCGGAGAGGCAGCTGACCCGATCGACGTCGCACATCCTGCAGTTCGCGATCAGGCTGGCGAGCAATGCCCGGTTTTCTGCGCCGACCTCGTGCCCGGCAATCCGGCGCAGGGCTTCCCCGACAATCGGTGAGCCGTCCTTTTCCTGGCGCTTCACGAACCGCCGACGCACATGGGGCCGGCAATGGACGAGGCTCCATGGGCCCGCAGGCCGCACGGTCTTGGCGAGCTTGTCATAGGCTTCATGGCCGTCGCATTGCACGCACCGCCCGCGATAGCCCTCGAGGACTCGAAGCGCATGCACGGCGCAGCCTCGGCCCCGGCGAGGCGGGCCTTCAGAAGCGCGTTCTCGGTTCCCCCGCACCCGCGGGGATAGACCCATCATTCGCGTCCTTGCAGCCTGTCGGCCACCGCCTCGACCAGCGGCGTCGGCTTCAGCCGGGGATAGTGCCGCGCCGCGACGGCATCGGCGACATCGTCGAGGACCATCGAGGTGATCGCCGAGGCGACCGGCACCATCAGCACCGCCGAGAGCACCAGCAGGAACAGGATCGAGCCCCAGTGCAGCGGGTCTCCGACCCGGGTGACGGTGCCGACGACGGGCAGGCTCAGCTGTTCGGGCTGCAGCAGGCCGGTCCGCCAGAGGACCCCGGCTCAGACCGCGAAGAGCAGCGCCACCGTCAGGGCAAGGCCAAGCCCCGGCACCCGGGCGAAGCGCGGGTCGCCCAGCCGGCCCGGGGCGCGGAACAAGGCGCCGAAGATCACTCCCTGCGCCAACTGGTCAGCGCCGCGACGTCGGGGCGCGGCCGGTCGGCCGGGATCGGGCCGGTGCCGATATGGATCAGGCCGGCAATGCTCTCGGTCTCGGCGAGGTCCAGCAACGCGGGCAAGAAGCGGCGATCATGCGCGGCCCAGCCGGTCACCCAGCCGGCGCTCCAGCCCGCGGCATGGGCGGCATGGAGCAGTTCCAGGCAGACGGCGCCGGCAGAGAGCGATTGCTCGATCTCCGGGGCTTTCTCGGAAGCTTTCGGGGCGCAGATGACGGCAACGGCCAGCGGGCTGGTGGCATAGATGGCGCCGGCCTTGGCGACGCGCTCGGACTCCAGACCCTCGGCGGCGCCGATCCGGGCGATCTCGGCGCCCAGATGCCGCAGCGCCGCGGCGTCGAGCACCAGGAAGCGCCAGGGCGTCAGCATGCCGTGGTCGGGCACCCGCGCGGCAAGGGTCAGAAGCTCGGTCAGCTCGGCGCGGTCGGGCGCCGGGGCGGTCAGCAGTTTCGGCGGCGTCGAGCGGCGCGTGGCCAGGAAATCGAGCACGGGTCGGTTCCGATCGGGCATGGGGTCCTCCAGTTCGCGCGGCACCCTAATACCAGCGCGGAGCCGATGCCAGATGGCACGGCGGCAAGGGCCCGCCCCCCGCGCCGCGCTTGACCTCGGCGCCCGGCGCGGGCACATCGCCGGGATGACCGCACTGCCCTTTCCCATCGAACTGGACCTGATCGGCATCGGCTCGGGCAATCCCGATCATGTCACCCGGCAGGCCGTCGCCGCGATCAACGCGGCCGATCTGATCCTGCTGCCCCGCAAGGGCGCGGCCAAGGACGATCTGGCCGAATTGCGCCGGGTGATCCTGGGCGCCTGCCTGACCAATCCGGCCACCCGGGTGGTGGAATTCGACCTGCCCGCGCGCGCCACCGGCCATGCCGATTATGCCGGCGGCGTCGGGCTCTGGCACGACCAGATCGCCGAGGCCTGGGCCGGGGCCCTGCGCGGGGCCGGTCCGGCGCCGCGGGTGCCGGTCCGGGTGGCGCTGCTGGTCTGGGGCGACCCGTCGCTGTTCGATTCCAGCCTGCGCGTCGCCAGGCGCCTGACCCCGGCGCCCAGGATTCGCGCCCTGCCCGGCATTTCGGCGCTGCATGCGCTGACCGCGGCACATGCGATCCCGCTCAACACCACCGGCCAGCCGGTGGTCATCACCACCGGCCGCCGGCTGCGCGAACGGGGCTGGCCCGGCGAGGCCGACAGCGTCGCGGTCTTCGTCGATGCCGACGGCGCCTTCCGGCACCTGCCGCCCGAGGGCATCCGGATCTGGTGGGGCGCCTATGTCGGCATGGCGCAGGAACTGCTCGACCATGGCCCGCTGGCCGAGGCCGGGCCGCGGATACTCAGCGCCCGCGCCGCGGCCCGGGCCCGGCACGGCTGGATCATGGATCTCTACCTGCTGCGCCGGACCGGCGACTGACCGCCCCGGCTCTTTGCCTGGCAAATACTCCCGCCGGAGGCACCCGCCGGCACCACCCGCGCCGCGGGCCCGGTCTCACTCCCCGGAATGCACATGACGACGCCCGGCCCCGGCCGGCCCGAGGCCGGGCGTGCCCGGTTCAGCCGGCGGCGAGGATCGCCTCCAGCGGGTCATGCTCGGCCACCCAATGGCCCGGCGCCACCTGGTCGAGCCGGGGGACATAGTCGCGCTGGCCCGAGGCCAGCCGCGACGGCAGGAAGCGCAGACCGGCGCCGGGGTCCAGCGGCGAGGGCAGTTCGCCCGGCAGCCGCAGCCGTTGCCTTGTCCGTTCCAGCCGCGGGTCGGGGATCGGCACCGCCGAGATCAGCGACTTGGTATAGGGATGCTGCGGCGCGCCGTAGATCGCGTCGCGGTCGGCCAGTTCAACCACCCGGCCCAGATAGAGCACCATGATCCGGTGCGAAATCTCGCGCACCACCGAGAGGTCATGGCTGATGAAGACCATCGCCATGCCCAGATCGGCCTGCAGGTCCTTCAGCAGCCCGATCACCTGGGCCTGGATCGAGACGTCCAGCGCGCTCACCGCCTCGTCGCAGATCACCAGCCGGGGCCGGTTGACCATGGCCCGCGCGATGCCGACCCGCTGGTTCTGGCCGCCGGACAGCTCGTGCGGGTAGCGGTTGAACAGCGCCGGTTCCAGCCCGACCCGCTCCATGATCTCGACCACCCGGAGCTTGCGCTCCTTCGAGGTCAGGCCGGGCTGGAAGGTCTTCAGCGGTTCGGCGATCGAGGCCGAGATCGTCATCCGCGGGTTGAGGCTGGCCAGCGGGTCCTGGAAGACGATCTGCAGATCCTTGCGGCGCGGCACCAGCTGGCGCTTGCTCAGCCCGTCCACCGATTGCCCCAGCCAGGCGACCGAGCCATGGGTCGGCGGGATCAGTTCCAGCACCGCCCGGGCCAGGGTGCTCTTGCCGCAGCCGCTTTCCCCGACGATCCCCAGGGTCTCGCCCTGATGCAGCGTCAGCGAGACACCATCGACGGCGCGCAGCGCCACCGTGCGGCCGAACAGCCCGCCCGGAACCCGCATGTCGAAATGGACCTTCACGTCGCGGGCTTCCAGCACCACCTCCGCCGCCTCGGGCACCGGGGTCAGCGGCCGGGTCCGGTCGGGCCGGTCGAGCCGCGGCATCGCGTCGATCAGCAGCCGGGTATAGTCGTGCTGCGGCGCGTGGAAGATCGCGTCGGTGGCGCCCTCTTCCACCACCTCGCCCAGCCGCATCACCAGCATCCGGTCGCACATCCGCGCCACGACGCCCATGTCATGGGTGATCAGCGCCACCGCGGTGCCTTCCTCCTTCTGCAGCCCGGCGATCAGGTCGAGGATCTCGGCCTGCACGGTCACGTCCAGCGCCGTCGTCGGCTCGTCGGCGATCAGCAGCCGCGGCGACAGGAGCATCGCCTGGGCGACCATCACCCTTTGCCGCATCCCGCCCGAAAGCTCGTGCGGATATTGCCGCAGCCGGCGTTTCGCCTCGGGGATCCGGACCCGGTCGAGCCAGTCGAGACAGGCCTTCTGCGCCTCGGCCCCGGAGATGCCGCGATGCTGCGACAGCACCTCGGCCATCTGGTCGCCGATCCGCAGATGCGGGGTCAGCGCGGTCAGCGGGTCCTGAAAGATCATCGAGATCACGTTGCCGCGAATCCTGTTCTGTTCGGCCTGGCCCAGCGTCAGCAGGTCCTGCCCGTCGAACAGCACCCGGCCCCGGGCGGTGCCGTTGTCGGCCAGCAGGCCGAGCGCCGCCAGGAAGCTCTGCGACTTGCCCGAGCCGCTTTCGCCGACCACGCCCAGGCATTCGCCCGCCGCGATCTCGCAGTTCAGTCCCTTGACGGCGGGGATCACCCCGTCGGCGGTGGTGAAATCGACCCGAAGGTCCTGGATGGAAAGCAAGGCCATGTCAGCGATCCTTGGGGTCGAGCGCATCGCGCAGACCGTCGCCGATGAAGAACAGCGAGATGATGGTGAGAAGGAAGAAGGTCAGCGGCACCAGAAGCTGCCAGATCGTGCCATAGGCGATGGTGCCGGCACCTTCCGAGATCAGCCGGCCCAGCGAGGTGGCCGGTTCCTGAACGCCGAGACCGAGGAAGGAGATGAAGCTTTCGACCAGGATCATCTCGGGCACCAGCAGGGTGGCATAGACCACCACCACGCCCAGCAGGTTGGGCAGGATGTGGCGGATGATGATGGTGAAGCCGCCGACGCCGCCGGCCTGGGCCGCCTCGACGAATTCGCGGTGCCGCAGGCTCAGCGTCTGGCCGCGCACGATCCGCGACATCGCCAGCCACGAGGTGGCCCCGATGCCGATGAAGAGCATGTAGAAGGAGCGGTCGAACATCACCATCAGAAGGATGATGATGAACATGTAGGGCACCGCGATCAGGATATCGACGGCGCGCATCATCGCGCCATCGACCCAGCCGCCGACATAGCCCGACACGGCGCCGTAGAGCGTGCCGATCACCACCGCGACGAAGGCCCCGACCAGCCCGACCAGCAGCGAGGTTCCGGTGGCCTGGATGGTCCGCGAATAGAGATCGCGGCCGAGATCGTCCAGACCGAAGTAATGCCCGGTCTCGATCGAGGGCCGGCCGGCGGTGGCGATGTCGCCCATCCGGCCCCAGTCGATCTCCTCGTTCGACCAGACCGCGAAGCTGGGGCCGATCAGCACGAAGGCGATGACCAGTATCAGCACCACCAGCGCCCCGACGGCGGCCTTGTTGCCGAAGAACCGGACCCTTGCGTCGAACCACAGCGAGCGGCCCCGGATCGCCTCGGCCTGGCTCAGCCTCTCGGTCAGGCGCTCGGCGGTATCCTCGAGCGATTTCGAATATTGCGTGACTGCCATCTGACCGCTCCCCTCAATACCGGATCTTCGGATCGACCCAGGCATAGGCCACGTCGACAACCAGCGAGAACAGCACCGTCAGCGCACCGTAGAGGATCGTCACCCCCAGCATCACCGCATAGTCGCGGTTGAAGGCGGCGTTGACGTAGTTGAGCCCGATGCCGCCGGTCGAGAAATACATGTCGATGATGACCGAGCCGGTGATCATCGCCACGAAGACCGGGCCGAGATAGCTGAGCACCGGCATCAGGGCGGGTTTCAGGGCGTGACGCCAGAGAATCTTCCGGGTCGGCAGGCCCTTGGCCCGCGCGGTGCGGATGAAGTTGGAATGCAGGGTCTCGAGCATCGACGACCGGGTGATCCGCGCGATCGAGGCCATGTAGCTGGTCGAGAGCGCGATCACCGGCATCACCACATATTGCCACTGCCCGCCGTTCCAGCCGCCGCCGGGCAGCCAGCCCAGTTGCCAGGTGAAGATGATCACCAGGATCGGCGCCATGACGAAGTTCGGCAGGGCCTGGGCGCTGAAGGTCACGCCGACCGCGATGTAGTCCAGCAGCGTGTTGTGCCGCACCGCCGCAAGGACGCCGAGCGCCACCCCGACCACAGTGGCCAGGACGAAGGAAATGGTTCCATAGGTCAGCGTCACCGGGAAACCGGTGGCGATCACGTCATTCACGTCGCGGTCCTTGTACTGGAAGGACGGCCCGAAATCGAAATGGAGGAGGATCCCGGTCAGGTAATCCCAGAGCTGCACGAAGAGCGGCTGGTTCAGCCCGTACTTGGCCTCGATATTGGCCAGGACCGAGGGCGGAAGCTTGCGCTCCGAGGTGAACGGTCCGCCGGGCGCCGCATGCATCAGCAGGAAACAGATGATGATCAGCAGCAACAGCGTCGGAATCGCCACGAGAAGGCGACGGAAGATGTAGCGAAGCATGAAACCCCCTTCAGGATGGCCGGAGGGCCCGGCCCCCGGAAGGGGACCGGACCAGAGACGCGATCGGATCGCGGCTATTCGGCTTTCTTGTAGAGGTCTTTCGAGTACCAGTTCTGCTCGACGTTATTGACCGGCCAGTTGCCGACGTCGGTGTCCAACATGTAGACCCCGGCATAGTGGTAGATCGGGATGATCGGCGCCTGTTCGGCGATGATCTGTTCGACTTTGGTGTAGAGCGGCTGCGGATCGTCCGCGGTCTTGGCCTCGTTCATCAGGGCGTCCACCTCGGCATTCGAGAACTTGCCGTCGTTGTAGCCCGAGTCGGTCGTCATCAGGTCGAGGAAGGTCGAGGCCTCGTTGTAGTCCCCGCACCAGGCGCCGCGGGCCAGGTCGAAGTTCTGGTTGCCGCGCTCTTCCAGGAAGGTCTTCCATTCCATGTTGGCGATGGTCGCCTGCACGCCCAGCTTCTGCTTCCACATCTGGCCAAGCGCGACGGCGATCTTCTCGTGCGCTTCCGAGGTGTTGTAGATCAGGTTGACCGACAGCGGTTGATCGGGGCCATAGCCCGCTTCCGCCATCAGTTCCTTGGCCTTCGCGTCACGCTCGGCCTGGGTCATGCTGGCCGCCGGGACGTCCGGAACCGTGAAGCCCGCGGTGGCCGCCGGGGTGAAGGTATAGGCTTCGGGCTGGCCGCCGGCGAGGATGTTCTCGGTGATGATCTTGCGATCCACCGCAAGGCTCAGCGCCTGACGGACCCGCACGTCCTTGACTGCTTCCTGGCCCGAGGGCGAGAGGTTGAAGGTGTAGTAGTAGTTGCACAGCCGCGGGAAGCTGATCGCCTCGTCCGGGTATTCCTTCTTGAGCCGCGGATACTGCCCGGCGGGCACTTCGGTGCGGTCCAGCTCTCCGGCCAGGTAGCGGGTCAGCGCGACGTTCTCGTCATTGATGACCAGCGCCACGACCTTGTCGATGATCGTATGCTCGTTGTCCCAGTACATCGGGTTGCGCTCGCGCACCGAGCGTTCCTGCGGCACATGCTCGGTCAGCACATAGGCGCCGTTCGAGACGATGTTGCCGGGCTTGGTCCATTCGGCGCCGTATTTCTCGATCACCTTCCTGGGCGCCGGGAAGGTCGAGGCATGGGTGGTCATCAGCGGGAAATAGGGGATCGACTGCGACAGATGGACTTCCAGCGTGTGGTCATCGACCGCCTTCACGCCCAGCTGGTCCACCGGCATCTCGCCGGCGATGATCGCCTTGGCGTTCTCCAGCGCCATCAGCTCGCCGAACCAGGCGTAGGGCGAGGCCAGTTCGGGATCGACCAGCCGGCGCCAGGCATAGACGAAATCGCCCGCGACCACCGGGTCGCCGTTCGACCACCTGGCTTCGGGACGGAGGTGGAAGGTGTAGACGTCCTTGGTGTCGTTGGTCTCGTAGGAGGTCGCCACGCCGGGGACGAGGTTGCCGTCGGCATCCTGGTTGTAGAGCCCTTCGAAGAGGTCGCGGACGATTTCCGAACCCGAGACATCCTCGACGACCTGCGGATCGACCGAGGAATGTTCGTCGAGAACCCGATAGGTGAAGGTCTGATCGTCGGCCAGCGGTTCGCCTGTCACCGGGTGGGTGCCGGCCGCCAGCACCGGGCTGGCGAGGAAGGTCGACGCGAGCAGGCCTGCGATTGTCAGTCTTGCAGAAATCATCATGAGGTTCTCCCTTGTTCCAAGATACCGACCCAGGGGGCCGCAGCCCCCGAGTCGTTGGGTCCTTCCGGACCAATTCCGCCAGCTTGCCACTGCGCGACTGCGACGCAAGCCCTTCTTCGCGATTACCCTGCCGCGCCCCGGCGGAAACTGCGGCAGATCGTCCGACCCCCGGCACGGCTCCGCCGTGGCCTCTATAGGCTTTGTTTACCGGTTTGCCTTCATGAATTGGGGGCAAACGCGCGAAGGACTCACCATGTCACATCAAGCCAGGGGCACAGCATGTCCCTGATCGAGGATACCGATATCCGGCTGGTCCAGATCAGCTTTGCCCGCATCATCCCGATCCGCGACCATGCCTCGCAGCTGTTCTACGAGCACCTGTTCCGGATCGCGCCCGAACTGCGGCCGATGTTCCGCAACGACATAGAGCTGCAGGGCACCAAGCTGTTGGCGGCGCTCGGGATGATCGTCTATTCGCTGCGTGAGCCGCAGAAGCTGGCGCAGAGCGCCGCCGAACTGGGACTGCGGCACGCCGGATATGGCGTGCGGCCCCGGCATTTCGCCTATCTGCGCGAGGCCCTGCTGCAGATGCTCTCGGACGGGCTGGGCAACGCATTCGACGCCGAGACGCGCGACGCCTGGCAGCGGGCCTATGACAAGCTGGCGGGGCTGATGATCGCGCAGATGAGGCTCGCGGCGCCCAGGGCGATTGCCTGAGCGGTTCCGCCCGGCCTAGCGGGCGTCGTCCAGGATGCGCCGCGCCCGGTCGATCGCCGCCTCGTCGATCAGGCTGCCGTCGATCCGATAGGCGGTGCGCCCCTGCGCGCCCGACAGCACCCGCCTCGCCCAGTCGATCTCTTCCCGCGCGGGCGCGAACCCCCGGTTCAGCAGCGGCACCACGGTGGGATGCACGCAGGTCGCCCCGTCGAAGCCGAAGCGCCGCGCCTCCCGCGCCGCCGCCGCGATCGCCGCCAGATCGGTCAGGTCGGCCAGGGAACGCAGCAGACCGAAGGACAGCAGCCCCTCGGCCTTGGCGGCGTAATGCACCAGAAGCCGCGGCATCCGCAGCACTTCGGGATCGGCCACGGTGGCCCCCATGGCGGTGGCCAGGCTTTCGCCGCCGGTCAGCAGCCCCCGGACCCGCGGGCCGCGGGCGATGGCGCGGGCGTCCAGCACCGCGCCCGGATCCTCGATCAGCGCCAGCAGGCCGATCTCGGCCCCGGTCCCGGCTTCGGCCTCGGCCAGCGCCTGGGCCAGCGGCACCAGATCGCCGGCCGCCCGCACCTTGGGCACCACAAGCATCGTGACCCCGGCCGCCACCGCCGCGCGGGCATCGTCCAGATCGCCGGCATTGATCCGGACCATGACCTGCGCCCCTGCCGCGCCGACAGTCGCCACCGCCGCAGCCAGACCGGCCCGCGCCGCCTGACGGGCCTCGGCCGGGGCCGTATCTTCGAGATCGAGAATCACCGCATCGGCATGCCGCGCCGCCGCCTTGGCGACGAAACGCGCGTTGTCGGCGGGAACATAGAGCAGCGAACGCAGCTTCATCTCGGCACCCTCTTCCGCCAGACCGCTTTCGCCACCCTTAATTCCCTGACCCGTGCATGCAAGCAGGAACCTCGCGAACCGGGTCGGAAAACCGGCCCGGCCGCGTCAGACGGCGCCGCAGCCGCCACCGCCGGGGGTGCGCATCACAAAGACATCGCCCGGCGCCAGTTCGGCCTGATCGTTGCCCTTCAGGCGCTCGACCCGGCCATCGGCACGCTCGACCCAGTTCTCGCCGACCGCGCCCGGCCCGCCGCCATCCAGCCCGGCGGGTTGCGTGACCCGATGCGAGGACAGCACCGTGACCGTCACCGGTTCCAGGAACCGCACCGCCCGGTCAACGCCTTCGCCGCCCTTCCAGCGCCCGGCGCCGCCGGAATCGTGGCGGATCGCCATCCGTTCGACCCGGACCGGGAAGCGGCTTTCCAGCACCTCCGGATCGGTCATCCTCGTGTTGGTCATGTGGCTGTGCACCGCGCTGGCCCCGGCAAAGCCCGGCCCGGCCCCGGCGCCGCCGGCGATGGTCTCGTAATTCTGGAAATCGTCGTTGCCCCAGACGAAATTGTTCATCGTCCCCTGCGACCCGGCCAGCACGCCGAGGGCGCCGAACAGGCAATCGCAGATCGCCTGACTGACCTCGGTATTCCCGGCGATCACCGCCGCCGGATAGGTCGGGTTGATCATCGACCCTTCCGGCACGATCAGCCGCAGCGGCTTCAGGCAGCCCTCGTTCAGCGGAATGTCGCGCCCGATCAGGCAGCGGAAGACATAGAGCACCACCGCCCGGCAGATCGACAGGGGAGCGTTGTAGTTTCCCGGATGCTGCGGCGAGGTGCCGGTGAAGTCGATCTCGGCCTCGCCGCGCTCGGGATCGACCCGGATCGCCACCTTGATCTCGGACCCGTCGTCGAGCGGATAGGTGAAGGCGCCGTCCTTCAGGCTGCCGATCACCCGCCGCACCGAGGCTTCGGCATTGGCCTGGACATGGCCCATGTAGGCCAGCACGGTGTCGAGCCCGAAGCTGTCGATCATCCGCTCGATCTCGCGGATTCCGGTGGCATTGGCGGCGACCTGCGCCTCGAGATCGGCCAGGTTCTCGTCGGGATTGCGGCAGGGATAACGGCCCGAGGCCAGCAGCGCCCGGGTTTCGGCCTCGCGCAGGCGGCCCGCCTCGACCAGCCGGAAGTTGTCGATCAGCACGCCTTCCTCGTCGATATGGGTGCTGTCGGGCGGGGCCGAGCCGGGGGTGCGGCCGCCGATGTCGGCATGGTGCCCGCGCGAGCCGGTGTAGAACAGAATCTCGCCCGACTTGCCGAAAACCGGGGTGATCACCGTCACGTCGGGCAGATGGGTGCCGCCGTTGAAGGGCGCGTTCAGCATGAAGGCATCGCCGGGCTTCATCCGTCCCGCGTTCAGCCGCGCCACGGTGCGGACCGAATCGGACATGCTGCCCAGATGCACCGGCACATGCGGCGCATTGGCGACGAGATTGCCCCGGGCATCGAACAGGGCGCAGGAGAAATCCAGCCGCTCCTTGATGTTCACCGAATAGGCGGTGTTCTTCAGCGTCGCGCCCATCTGCTCGGCGATCGACATGAAGAGGTTGTTGAACACTTCCAGCAGGATCGGGTCGGCCTCGGTGCCGAGCGCGGCGCTGCGCTGCAGCTTTTCGTGGCGTTCCAGGATCAAGTTGCCCATGGCGTCGATCCGGCCCGTCCAGCCCGGTTCCAGTACGTTGGTGCCGGTGGGTTCCGAGATCACCGCCGGGCCGACGACCCTTGCGCCGGGGCCGAGCGTCGTGCGGTCATGGAGCGGCGCCTGCACCCATTGGCCGCCGGTATAGATGCGCAGATGGTCCAGCGGCGCCGGGTCGGCGGTTCCCTCGGGCGCGATGGCGACGGCGTCGGGGGTGGCCCCGGTGGCCTCGACCTCGATCATCTCGATCACCAGCGCCCGATCCGGCGCGGCAAAGCCGAAGCGGGCCCGATGCGCCGCCTCGAAGGCGCGGGTCATCGCGGCGGCGGGGCCGAAATCCACGTCCAGGGTCTGATGCGAGCCGGTGTAGCGCAGATGCGCGCGGGCGGTGACGGTGATGCGATCGGGCGCGATGCCCTGCGCCGCGACCTCGGCACGGGTCTCGGCGGTCAGCTCGGCGACCAGTTCCTCGGCCTCGGAGAGAGCGTCCAGCCCCTGCCCGAACTGACGCTCGCGGCTGGCGCCGATATCGGCCAGCCCCATGCCGAAGGCCGACAGAACCCCGGCGTGGGGGTGGATGAATATCCGCTCCATCCCCAGGGCATCGGCCACCAGGCAGGCGTGCTGGCCGCCGGCACCGCCGAAGCACTGCAGCGTGTAGCGGGTCACGTCATGGCCGCGCTCGACGCTGATCTTCTTGATCGCGTTTGCCATGTTCTCGACCGCGATCTTCAGGAAGCCCTCGGCGGTATCCTCGCAGGACAGCGGCGCCGCCCCGGTAAGGGTGGCGATCTCCTCCGCCATCTCGGCGAATTTGGTTTCCACTGCCTGCCGGTCCAGCGGCTCGTCACCACCCGGACCGAAGACGGCGGGGAAGTGTTCGGGCGACAGCTTGCCCAGCATCACGTTGCAGTCGGTCACCGTCAGCGGCCCGCCCCGGCGATAGGCAGCGGGTCCGGGATCGGCCCCGGCGCTGTCCGGCCCGACCTGATAGCGCCCGTCGCGGAACGCGAGAATGGAGCCGCCGCCCGCCGCCACGGTGTGGATGTCCATCATCGGCGCCCGCATCCGGACCCCCGCCACCTCGGTCTCGAAGCTGCGTTCGAAAGTGCCCGAGAAATGGCAGACATCGGTCGAAGTCCCGCCCATGTCGAAGCCGATCAGCCGGTCGAATCCCGCCGCCGCCGCGGTCCGCGCCATGCCGACGACGCCGCCCGCCGGGCCCGAGAGGATCGCGTCGCGGCCCTGGAACAGCGCCGCGTCGGTCAGCGCCCCGCTCGAGCGCATGAAATAGAGCCGGCCCCCGGCCCCGCCCAGCGGCCCGGCCAGCCGATCCACATAGCGGCGCAGGATCGGCGAGAGATAGGCATCGACCACCGCAGTATCCCCGCGCGCCACCAGCTTGATCAGCCGGCTGGCCTGATGGCTGGGGGTGATCTGGGTAAAGCCGACCTCGGCGGCGATTTCGGCGATCCGCAACTCGTGCGCCGGGTCCTTCCAGGCATGCAGGAATGCAATCGCGACCGAGCGCAGGCCCCGGGCATGGGCCGCCTGCAGGGCTTCCCGCGCCGCGGCCTCGTCCAGCGGCGCCACCTCGCGGCCATCGGCGGCCAGCCGGCCCGGCACCTCGGCGACCTCGCTGTAGAGCAGGTCCGGCAAGCGGATGTTCAGATCGAACAGGCGCGGCCGCGCCTGGGTGCCGATTCGCAGGAGATCGCGGAAGCCCTCGGTGATCAGCAGCAGCGTCGGGTCGCCCTTGCGCTCCAACAGCGCATTCGTGGCAACCGTGGTGCCCATCTTGACCGCGCCCAGAACCCCGGCCGGGATCGCCTGATCCGGCGACAGGCCCAGCAGACGGCGAATCCCCTCGACCGCGGCATCGGCATAGCGTTCAGGGTTTTCCGACAGGAGCTTCAGCGTGTGCAGCCCGCCATCCGGCGCCCGGCCCACCAGGTCGGTGAATGTGCCGCCGCGATCGACCCAGAACTCCCATTCGCCTCGCTGCACGATCCCGCCTTTCCGATCAACTGACGGCTTTGCTTTCATAACGCTTGCAAATTGTCAACGTTATGCCATTATATTCCGATAAACATCAACAGAGAGGGTCCCGCAATGCGCTTTTACACTCTGGCCGCGGCGCTTGTCGCCGCCACCCCGGTCCTGGCCGAGACCTGGGACATGCCCACACCCTATGGCGACAGCACCTTCCACACCCAGAACATCGTCAAGTTCGCCGAAGACCTGAAGGACGCCACCGGCGGCGGGATCGAGATCACCGTGCATTCGGCGGGAAGCCTGTTCCCGCATGCCGAGATCAAGAACGCGGTCCGCTCGCGGCAGGTGCCGCTGGGCGAGTTCTTCCTGTCGACCCTGTCCAACGAGGATGCCGCCTTCGGGATCGACAGCCAGCCCTTCCTGGCGACCTCCTACGACGAGGCCTGGAAGCTCTGGCAAGCGCAGAAGCCGGTGATCACCGAACTGCTCGCCAAGCAGGATCTGATGCCGCTCTTCGCCGTCGCCTGGCCGGCGCAGGGGCTCTATACCGAGAAAGAGATCAAGAGCGTGGCCGATCTGAACGGGCTGCGGTTCCGCGCCTACAACGCGGCGCTGGAGGAATTCGCCGCGCTGGCCGGGGCCGCCCCGGTGCAGGTCGAGGCCCCCGACATCCCGCAGGCCTTCACCACCGGCCAGATCGAGGCGATGATCACCTCGCCCTCGACCGGCGCCAATTCCAAGGCCTGGGACTTCGTCAGCCATTACACCCCGATCAACGCCTGGGTGCCGAAGAACATCGTCGTCATCAACAAGCGGGTCTTCGACGCGCTGGACGCCGAGACCCAGACCAAGCTGCTGGAAGCGGCCGCTGCCGCCGAGGCCCGCGGCTGGGAGATGTCGAAGGCCGAGACCGAGGCCCAGGTTCAGGTGCTGAAGGACAACGGCATGGTGGTCTACGATCCCTCGCCGGAACTGCTGGCCGGGCTGCAGGAGATCGGCGCCAAGATGCTCGAGAACTGGAAGGCCAGCGCCTCGCCCGAAGCGCTGGCGGTGCTCGACGCCTATAACATGTAAGGGAAACGGGCCGGGGCATCCCCGGCCCGACCTGCCTTCGGGGGGACCGCAATGCGCAAGGCCCTGGACTTCATCTATGCCGTCTCTCAGGCACTCGCGGCGCTGGCGATCTGCCTCATCGTGGCCCTTGTGACGCTGCAGGTCTCGCTGAACCTCGTGGCCCGTGCCTTCGGACCCGAGTGGAGCTGGACCATCCCGTCCTATGCCGACATCGCCGGATATCTGCTGGCCGCCGGGTCGTTCCTGGCGCTCGGCCCGACGCTGAGGGCCGGCGGCCATATCCGGGTGACGCTGCTGCTGGGCCGCCTGCCGCAGGTGCTGCACTGGGCGGCCGAGGTCCTGGCCCTGACGCTGGGCCTGGCCGTCGCGGTCTTTGCCTGCGGCTATTCGGTCAACCTTCTGCGCGAGAGCCTGCGCTACGGCGACACCTCCAGCGGCATCCTGGCGATCCCGCTCTGGCTGCCGCAGTCGCTGATGGTCCTGGGGCTGGCGGTGCTAGTCCTGGCGCTGGCCGATACCTGGGTCGAGGCGCTGCGCGCCCGGCGTCCGATCCTGCGCGGCGGAGACGAGGCATGATCTCGGGCCCGCTGATGGCGCTGGTCCTGCTGGCGCTGCTGATCGGGCTTCTGGCCCTGGGTCTCTGGGTGGCGCTGGCGCTTCTGGTGACGGCCCTGGTCGCGATGGCAGCCTTTTCCAACGCCCCGGTCGGGCTGGTGCTGGCGACGACGCTCTGGGGCTCGGGCCACAACTACGCGCTGACCGCGCTGCCGCTGTTCATCCTGATGGGAGAAATCCTGCTGCGCTCGCGGCTGGCCGACGACATGTTCGAGGGCCTGGCCCCCTGGCTGTCGCGCGCGCCGGGGCGGCTTTTGCATGTCAATGTCCTGGGCTGCGCCATCTTCGCCGCCGTCTCGGGCTCGTCCGCCGCCACCGCCGCCACCATCGGGCGGATGTCGGTGCCCGAGCTGACCCGCCGCGGCTACCCCGAATCGCTGGTGATCGGCACCCTGGCCGGGTCGGCGACGCTGGGCCTGCTGATCCCGCCCTCGATCATCCTGATCGTCTATGGCGTGGCGACCGAGCAGAGCATCGCCCGGCTGTTCATCGCCGGGGTGCTGCCCGGCCTGCTTCTGGTCAGCCTGTTCTCGGCCTTTGTCGCGCTGCGTTCCTGGGCCGATCCGGGGCTGATCCCGGCCGACAGCGGGCCGCGGATGAGCTTCGCCGCCAAGCTCCGCGCCTCGCGCCGACTGATGCCGGTGGCCGGGTTGATCCTGGCGGTGATCGGCTCGATCTACACCGGCATCGCCTCGCCCACCGACGCCGCCGCCCTGGGCGTGGTCTTCGCGCTCTTGCTGGCCAAGGTGACCGGAGAGTTCTCGCGCCGGATGGCGCTCGACGCGTTGCTGGCGGCGACCCGCACCTCGGCGATGATCGCCTTCATCCTGGCCGGGGCGGCGGTGCTGTCGGTGGCGATGGGCTTCACCGGCCTGCCGCGCAACCTGGCCGCCTGGATCGCCGGGCTGGGCCTGTCGCAATATGCGCTGCTGGCGGCGCTGACGCTGTTCTTCGTGGTGCTGGGCTGCTTTCTCGACGGGATTTCGGTGGTGGTCCTGACCACCTCGATCATCATGCCGATGGTGACGGCGGTCGGCATCGACCCGTTGTGGTTCGGCATCTATCTGGTGCTGGTCGTCGAGATGAGCCAGATCACCCCGCCGGTCGGCTTCAACCTGTTCGTGATCCAGGGCCTGACCGGGCTGAACATGCTGCGGATCGCCCGCGCCGCGCTGCCGTTCTTCTTCCTGCTGCTGCTGGCGGTCGGGCTGATCACCCTGTTCCCGCAGATCGTCACCTATTTGCCGAACGCGATGGGCGGGTGATGATCCGGCACGGATCGGCGGCACGGCGTGGAGGGTGCCGGCATGCCACCCGCAGGAGGCGCGCAGGGTGCGCGATGTCACGCACCCTTCCCTTCCGCCCCTACAGCGAGGCCGCTGCCCGGCTGGCCTGATCATAGAGCCCGGACAACGCCCGCAGGCTGGCGGCGATCTCGCGCAGGTCCTCGCCGGTGATGTCCATGCGCCCCAGCCCGTCCAGCAGGCATTGCTGGCGCACCTGCCGATAGGCCTCGCACAGCGCCCGGCCCTGGGCCGAGGCGCGATAGAACACTTCCTTGCCGCGTTTCTCGCTTTCCAGCAGCCCCAGCTTCAGCAGTTTCCGCAGCGCGTAGTTCACCGTGTGGCTGTCCTCGACATTCAGCAGAAAGGCGATGTCGGTCAGCCGCTTGTCGCGGTCGCGAGAATTGACATTGTGCAGCACCAGGATTTCCAACGCGCTCATCTCGGGCTGGCCGGCGGCGGCCATGCAACGGGTCATCCAGCGCGAAAAGCCGTTGTAGGCGATGATCAGCCCGTATTCGAATTCCGATGATTCCCATCCCGCCCCCTCGGCCAGGTGCCGGGACGAGACGATCGGCGGGCTGTTTCCAGGCTTTTGCTCGGACATAGTGCTGAAATATCCCTGACAAGTTGTCGGGGAAGTGTCGGCGTTTGCCGGGCTCTTGTCCAGATCGGAGGCCCGCCTAGCGGGCCCGCCAGGCCTGGGTCCGGCGCAGCACCCGCCGCGAGGCCAGCGCATGCAGCGCCCGTGCCGCCGCGTTGGTGTAGAAGATCATCATCCCCATTGCCGCCGCCGAGGCGATGAAGCCGGCATCGTCCATGTTCAGCACCGCGACCGAGGCCAGCGCGGTATGGGTCGAATAGAGGAACACCACCGCCGAGACCGTCGTCATCGCGTTGACGAACATGTAGATCGAGATGTCCAGCACGGCCGGCAGGCAGACCGGCACCGTGACCCGCGCGAACAGCCGCCAGAACGGCTGCCCGAGCGAGGCCGCGACCGGCTCGAACTCGGCGTCGATCTGTTTCAGCGCGGTCAGCGCGGTCAGGTGGCCGACGGTGTAGAAATGGGTGACGGTCGAAACGACCAGGATGGTCATCGTGCCGTAGATCGGATTCAGCGGATTGGCCGGATCGTTGAAGAAGAAGATATAGGCCAGACCCAGCACCATGCCCGGCACCGCCATCGGCAGCATGGCGAGGAACTGGAACAGCGCCCGCCCGGTTCTGAACCCGTCGATCTTCTCGACCATGTAGGCGCCGATGAAGATGATCGTGGTGCCGATCCCGGCGGTCAGCAGTGCCAGCCGGATCGAGTTTCGATAGGCCGCCCAGCCGCCGCCGTCCATCCGGTCGAAGGCATAGTTCTTTAACGACAGGCTCAGGTCATAGGGCCAGAACTTGATCAGCGCCGCGAACTGGCAGACCGCGATGATCCCGGCGATGAACACCGCCACGATCAGGCACCAGAGCAGCGCCAGCCGGTCTTTCCTGGGGTTCGGACGGGGCTGGAACGGGACCGAACGGGCCGAGAGCAGCGAGACCTGCTTCTTCTGCACCTGCCGATCGACGATGAAGGCCAGCACCGCAGGCACCAGCAGCACCACCGAGACCACCGCGCCCATCTCGAAATTCTGCTGGCCGATCACCTGCTTGTAGATGTCGATTGCCAGGACGTTGTACTGGCCTCCGATCACCTTGGGCAGGCCGAAATCGGTGATCACCAGGGTGAAGACCACGAAGGCGGCCGAGATCAGCCCGTAGCGTGCGCTTGGCACCGTCACGGTCCAGAAGGTCCGCCAGGCCGAGGCGCGCAGGCTTTCGGCCGCCTCGTATTGCCGCTGGTCCGAGATCGACAACGCCGTGGTGATGATGATCATCGCATGCGGAAAGGTGAAGAAGACCGAGCCGATGACGATCCCCAGCGGGCCGTAGATGCTATGCCCGAACAGCAGGTTCTTCAGCATGCCCTGATTGCCGAACAGGTAGATCAGCGCGATCCCCGGCAGCAGCGACGGCACCAGGATCGGCATCATCGCGATCAGCCGGAAGGTGGACTTGAACCGCATGCAGGTCCGGCTCAGCGCATAGGCAAAGCCGAAGGCCGCCAACACCGTGATGACGGTCGAGATCGTCGCGATGAACAGCGAATTCTCGATCGAGGAGACCAGCGAGGGGTTCGAGAAATAGGCCCGGTAGTTCTGCACCCCGACCGACGCCACCGGCCGCAGGTTGATCCGGCGGAAGGTGTTGGAATCGTATTCCTGCCACTCGGTCGTGTCCTGCGGGTCGAGCCCGACCAGCCACGGCGCGTGCTCCTTGGTGCCCCGCATCCGGTAGAGCACCTTGCTGCGGAAGTTGAACTCGGGGAACAGGTCCACCGCCGTCAGCCTGCCGTCCGAGGAGGAATGCAGTTGCTGATCGGTGAAGACCTGCAATTCCTCGTTCAGATCGGCGGCGCTGACCGGTTCGCCGAAGACCCGGTCCTCGTCGGACACCTGGAATTCATAGGCGGTCAGGTCGAAGCGATAGGTGACGAAGCTCTTCGACAGCATCGCGTAGAGCGGCAGCGCCAGCGCCACCAGCAGGTAGAGCGCGATGATCCCCATGAAGAGCCGCTTGACGATCCCGTCACGGTCCAGCCGGATCCTCGGCTCGCGGCCCGGCGGAAGCGTCTCGGCCCCGGTCACGCTCATTTCCGCGACTCCGGAAACAGCAGCACCCGGTCCGCGGGCAGTTCCACGGTGATCGCGCGCCCGACCGACAGCCGCAACCGCCGCACCGCGTTCATCGAGAAATTCGCCACCAGCGGCACGCCTTCCAGCGCCTCGCCGCTCAGATGCACCCGCCAGTAGGAACCGAGAAACTCCATGTCCGCGATGGTCACCGCCAGCCGGTTCTCGCCCGCCGCCTCATGGCCGCCGGCATGGGGCAGGATGTCCTCGGGCCGCACCGCGACGGTCACGCCGGTGCCCTCGGGCAGGTCGGTCTCGGCCCGCAGCTCGGCCTTGCCAAGCGCAACCTTGCCGCCCCGGAGCGTGGCCGAGACACGATTGGTCTCGCCGATGAAATCCGCCACGAAGAGCGTGGCCGGATGCCGGTAGATTTCCGTCGGGGTGCCGATCTGCTCGATCCCGCCATGGTTCATCACCACGATCCGGTCGGCCATCGACAGCGCCTCTTCCTGGTCATGGGTGACCATGATCGTCGTCACCCCCAGCTTGCGCTGCAATTCCTTGATCTCGTGCCGCAGATGGACCCGCACCTTGGCGTCCAGTGCCGACAGCGGCTCGTCCAGCAACAGCAACCCCGGACCGATGGCGATGGCCCGGGCCAGCGCGATCCGCTGCTGTTGCCCGCCCGAAAGCTGGGCGGGGTATTTCTGCGCCTGTTCCGGCAGGCCGACCAGTTCCAGCAGTTCGGCCACCCGCGCCGTGACCTTGGCCCGCGGCACGCCGGTGTTTTCCAGCCCGAAGGCCACGTTGCGTTCGACCGTCAGGTTGGGAAACAGCGCATAGGACTGGAACACGATGCCATAGTCGCGGGCCGAAGCCGGCAGCACCGAAACATCGCGCCCGCCCTGGATGATGGTGCCGCGCGATTGCGGGTCCAGCCCCGCGATGGCCCGCAGCAGCGTGGTCTTGCCACAGCCCGAAGGGCCCAGGAAACAAATGAACTCGCCCTGCGCGACACTCAGAGAGATGTCCCGCAAGGCAATGAAGTCGCCGAAGCTTTTCCACAGCCCCCGGATCGTCAGATAGGCTTCGGGCGGCGTCTTTGCAGGCTCGGCCGGATCAGCCGCTGCATCGGTGGTCGTCACACTCATCGGAACTCCGGCAAGCTGGAGAAAGGGTAGGCAAGGCAACGCCCGACCCGTGCCCCTGCATCATAGCCGAGACACGGGCCGGGCGGCACCCGCTTACTTGGGTTCGGACTTGCCGTCGTAGCGCGCGGTCCATTCCGACAGGATCTTCTCGCGGTTGTTGGCCGCATATTCGAAGTTGTTGTCGATCATCATCTCGGGGATGTTGTCGGGGAAGTGCTCCACCGGCTTGGCCATGCCGGGGATCGCGACGACCGCGTAACCGACGTTGTACATCTCCATCGCCTTCGGGCTGATCGACCAATCGACAAGGGTCTTCGCGGCCTCTTCATTGGCGGTTCCGGCGACGATTGCCGTCGCTTCCATGTCCCAGCCGATGCCTTCCGAAGGAATGATGATCTCGATCGGCGCGCCTTCGATCTTGGTCTTGGCGCCGCGGAAGGCGAAGGACACGCCGACGACCGCTTCCCCGGCACCCGCCATCCGGCAGGGCTTGGAACCCGAGTGGGTATAGGCGGCGATGTTCTCGTGCAGCGCGTCCATATAGGCCCAGCCGCCCTCTTCGCCCATCAGCTGCAGCCAGGACGAGACATCGAGGAAGCCGGTGCCGGACGAGGCCGGATTCGGCATCACCACATGGCCCTTGTATTCCGGCTTGATCAGGTCGGCCCAGGAGGTCGGCGCCGGAACGCCCAGCTTCTCGCCTTCCACGGTGTTGTAGCACAGCGCCGCCACCCAGGCGTCCATGCCGACCCAGGAGGGCGGCGTGTCGCTGTCGCGGAACTGCGGCGAGAGCTTGTCGAGACCCGCCGGGGCATAGGGTTCGAGCATGCCTTCCGTCTTGAGCACCAGCAGCGAGGTCGCGGCCAGGCCCCAGACCACGTCGGCCTGCGGATTGTTCTTTTCGGCCAGCAGCTTGGCGGTCACGACGCCGGTCGAATCGCGGACCCAGTTGATCTTGATGTCCGGGTGATCCTCGTTGAACGTGGCAGCGTAGCGCTCCAGGTCCTCGGCTTCGACGGCGGTGTAGACCGTCAGTTCGGTCTCGGCCAGCGCGGCCTCGGCCCCCAGGATGGCCAGAATGGCCGCCGGGATCAGCGTTTTGATCGGTGTCATGATTGTCCCCTGTTGTAGTCGTTCTTCATCGCAATTCGCCTGCGCCCCTTCACCTCTGTCGGTCCCGCAGCGCCGTCTTATGTGACGGTCTTTGTTACAGGCACATGACAAGAGAGGGCGATTGCAGGCCCTTCCATCGCCCGAGTGTAGGCGAGAGGACCGATAAGGGAAATCTATTTGTCTGATGATCCGGACATCCAGACTTATAGGTCGCCCGGCCCGGCTCGGCTCTCGGCCCGGACCGCCGCCTCGACGATGGCCAGCGCCCGGTCCAGATCCGGCTCGGGGATGGTCAGCGGAGGCGAGAGGGTCAGCACGTTGCCGGCGCTGATCTTGAAGCTCAGGCCCTGATCGAGGCAGCGGTAGAATACCCGTTCGGCACGGTCGGGGTCCGGGGTCCGGCTGTCGCGGTCGGCCACGATCTCGACCCCGAACATCAGCCCCCTGCCCCGGACGTCGCCGACATGCGGGATCGAAAGCAGGCCGCGCAGCCGCTCCATCGCCGCCCGGCCCAGCCTGTCGGCGCGCTCGGCCAGGCCCTCGTCCCGAATGATGTCCAGCGTGGTCAGCGCGGCGCGGGCGGTGACCGGGTTCTTCTCATGCGTGTAGTGACCGATGGCGAAGTCGCCGGCGACATCCAGCTCGGCCCGGGCCAGCACCGCCGCAACGGGCAGGATACCTCCGCCCAGTGCCTTGCCGAGCGTGATGATGTCGGGCTGCACCTCGTCATGCTGGAAGGCGAACATCCTGCCGGTCTTGCCGAGACCGGTCGGGATTTCGTCGAAGATCAGCAGCGTGCCGTGCCGGTCGCAGGCGGCCCGGACCTCGGCCCAGAAGCCCGGTGGCGGCACCACCGGGGTGGCGCGCATCGGCTCGGCGATGACGGCGGCGATATCGCCTTCGCGGCCCAGGACGTAATCGAGCATCTTCGCGCAGGCGAGGGCGCAGCTGTCCGGGCCGGGATGGCCATAGGGGCAGTGATAGCAGTGGAACGGCGCGACATGTTCGGCACCCGGCAGCAGCGGCCCGGCGATACCCGAGCGGAATGTCGCCTCGCCGCCGACGCTGGAGGCGCCGAAACCGGCGCCGTGGAAAGCATCCCAGAAGCTCAGCGTCTTGAACCGGCCGGTCGCGGCGCGGGCGAGTTTCAGCGCCACCTCGTTGGCATCCGAGCCGCCGGTGGTGAACAGCACCTTGCTCAGCCCGCCGGGCGCCAGCCCGCCCAGCTGCTCGGCCAGTTCGACCGAGACCTCGTTGGTGAAGCGGCGCGGCGAGAAGGTGAGCCCGTCCAGCTGTGCCTTCAGCGCGGCGACAAGGCGCGGGTGGCCGTAGCCGATGTGATGCACGGAGTTGCCGTGGAAATCCATGAAGCGCCGCCCGGCAGTGTCCTCGATCCAGATCCCCTCGGCCTTGGCGATGGTGGAAAGGCAGGGCGTCGAGAGCGACTGGTGCAGGAAGGCGCGGCTGTCGCGTTCCAGCAGCCGGGCGGTGGCCGGATCGTCCAGCCCTTCGGCCCAGCGGACCCGGGCCGGAGAGGTGTTGGCGTCGCCTTCGGTGTGCTGCATGGCGCGGGGGTCCTTTGTGCTGCCGGGGCGCGGTCCGTCGCCGCCCGGGTATTCCATGACGCCCATGTTCCGAGGTCTTGCGCGAAGGGCGGCGGGCCGATCTCTCCGACCTACCCCCAGGGCAGCGAGTAGGTCTTGACGTTGGTATAGGATTTCATCGCCTCGATGGCGCCTTCCTTGTAGCCGTTGCCCGAATCCTTGATCCCGCCGAAGGGCGACATCTCGATCCGGTAGCCGGGCACTTCCCAGATGTTCACCGTGCCGACCACCAGCCCCTCGATATAGGCGCGCATCCGGCGCCAGTCGTTGGTGCAGACCCCCGCCGACAGGCCGAAGGCGGTGGCATTGGACACCGCCTGCGTCGCCGCGTCGTCATCCGGTACCCGGACGATGGGAATGATCGGGCCGAAGGTCTCCTGCATCACCAGCTCGCTTTCGTGCGGGACATGATCCACCACGATCGGCGGCAGCAGCGCGCCCTGCCGCGCCGGATGATAGAGCACCCTGGCGCCCATCGCCTCGGCCGCCCCCACCCGCGCCTCGAAGGTCTCGGCGGCGCGTTCGTGAACCACGCAGCCCAGCTCGGTCGCCGGGTCCATCGGGTCGCCGAAGCGCAGCGCCCTGGCCCGCTCCAGCACCAGCGGCACGAAACGCTCCGCCACGCTCTCCTGCACCAGGATCCGCTTCACCGCCGTGCAGCGCTGGCCCGAGTTCTTGGTCGCCCCGGCCACCGCCAGATCGGCGGCCCGGGCCAGATCGGCATCGGAAAGGTCGGAGCAGACGATCAGCGGATCGTTCCCGCCCAGTTCCAGCACCTGCCGCTTGTAGACCGCCTTGGCGGCGATCATCTTGCCCACCGGCACCCCGCCGGTGAAGGTGATCAGCTCGTAGTCCGGATTGGTGATCATCTCCTCGCCGATATCGCCCGGCCAGCCGGTCACGACCGAGAGCATTTCCGGCGGCAGCCCGGCCTCGTAGAGCGCATCGGCCAGCCAGATCGCGGTCAGCGGGGTCAGTTCGGTCGGCTTGCAGACGATGCAGTTGTTGGTGGCGATCGCCGGGGCGATCTTGTGCGAGATCATGTTGAGCGGGTGATTGAACGGCGTGATCGCCGAGATCGCCCGCAGCGGCTCGCGCATCGTGTAGATCTTCCGCGCCTTGCCATGCGGGGTCAGGTCGCAGGAGAAGGTCTCGGCGTCGTCCTGAATGCAGAGCTGCCCGGTCAGCGTGTAGACGTCATAGGCCCGGCCGCATTCATAGAGCGCGTCGGCATGCGAGATGCCCAGTTCCGCAACGATGATCGGCGCCAGTTCGGCCTTGCGCTCGGCGATGATCCGGGCCGCGTTCAGCAGGATCTGCTGGCGCTCGTAACGGGTCAGCCGGGGCCGGTAGGCGGCGGCGATGGCGAAGGCCTCGCGGGCATGTTCGGCGGTGCCCGCCGGAACCGAACCGATCTGCTCGCCGGTATAGGGATAGTGCACCGGCACCCGCTCGGGGCTGTCGACCCTGCGCCCGGCGATCCGCATCGCCTCGTGCCGCATCGGGATCGGCGCGCTCATCGGGCTGCCGCCGTGGTGGCATAGAAGAAGGCGTCGAAATTGCGCAGATCGGGGGCCGAAGGCAGCTCGATCCTGCGGTTGACGATGAAGGGCACTTCCTGTTCGGTCAGCCCGCCATGGCTGCGCAGCGGCTCGTTCAGCGCCGCCAGATCGTGACGATGCGCCGAGGTGCCGATCGTCATCGTCTCGCCCGAGACCAGAACGATGTCGCCGATCCGGTCGGCCGGAAGCTCGAACCGTTCCACGGCCTCGTCGCGGGTCAGCACATGGGTGATGCCGGGCACCGCCCGCAGCCGGGCGATGATCGCGGCGGTATCGGCCCCGGCGGGCAGGTAGGCGGTGGCAAAGCTGCCGAGCGCCCCGTGATGGACCACATAGGGGTCGGTGATCGGCAGGATCACCCGCGCCGCCGCCTCGCCCAGCCAGTCGTCCAGCAGGTCCTGGACATAGACCACGGCGGGAGAGCCATCGGCCAGATGCTTGGGCTTCATCCCGTGATCCGCCGTCACCACGATCGCCGCCCCCGCCGCGTCGAGCTGGGTCAGGTAGCGGTCGAACATCGCATAGAAGGCCTGCGCCTCGGGCTGCTCGGGGGCATATTTGTGCTGCACATAGTCGGTCGTGGTCAGATACATGACGTCCGGCTTCCACTCGGCCAGCAGCTTCACCCCGGCGGCAAAGACCATTTCCGACAGTTCCGCCGAATAGACCTCGGGCACCGGCCAGCCGAGCCAGTCATTGGCCCGGTCGATCCCGTTCTCGGCCTTGGTGGTCTGGTCCGACCGTTCCGCCGAGAAGCAGATCGCCCGGTCCTGGTCAAACGTCAGCCCGGCGCCCAGCAGGGCCCGCAGCTTGTCCTTGGCGGTGACCACCGCCACCCGCGCGCCGGCGTCATGGAAGGCGCTGAACACGGTCGGCGCCCGCAGGAAGCGGACATCGTTCATCATCACCTCGGCGCCGGTTTCGGGCTCGAACAGGTAGTTGCCGCAGATGCCGTGCACCGCGGGCGGGCGGCCGGTGGCGATCGACAGGTTGTTGGGATTGGTGAAGGACGGGATCACCGAATGCGCCCGCCGCTCGGTCCCGGTCTCGCGCAGCCGCTTCAGGGTCGGCATCAGGCCCTTGTCGATGGCCACGTCGAGATAGGCCGGTTCGCAGCCGTCGAGACAGATCGCAATGGCGGGGACACGCGGCCAGGGATAGCTGCGGCCATTGGCGGTGACGGCGTCGGGATGGGTCATGTGCGGTCCTTGGGTCTGACTTCGGGGCAAAGGCCGGGCCCGGGGCCCGGCGGCAGGTGACGGGGGCGGATCAGGCGGCCAGCCGGGCGCGTTCGGCCATCGCGGCCTCGGGCGGCGCGGCATTGGTGACGCCCATCTCGGCCAGGGTCTCGGCGGCGGCCAGGGTGACGCGGTCCATGACCGCGGCATCCATCCGCCCGATGCAGCCGATCCGGAACGACTCCACCACCGTCAGCTTGCCGGGATAGATGATGAAGCCGCGCGACTTCATGCCGTCGTAGAAGGCCTGGAAGGCAAAGCGCGGATCGGCGGGGCAGAAGAAGGTGACAATGATCGGCGACAGCCAGCGGTCGCTCAGCAGGCTTTCGAAGCCCAGGGCCCGCATTCCGGCGACCAGCTTGTCGCGGTTCGCGGCATAGCGGGCACCGCGCCCGGCGATGCCGCCCTCCTCGGCATGCAGCCGCAGCGCCTCCTGGAAGGCCGCCACCGCATGGGTCGGCGGAGTGTAACGGAACTGGCCGGTCGCCTCCATGTAGCGACCCTGCGCCTCGAGGTCCAAGGCCAGCGAATGGCAGTTCCCCTTGGCCGCCGCCAGCGCCTCCTTGCGGACGATGACGAAGCCGAAGCCCGGCACGCCCTCGATGCATTTGTTGGCCGAAGAGACCATGGCGGTATAGCCCAGCTCCGGGCCTTCGCAGGGCAGCGCCCCGAAGGCCGACATCGAATCGACCAGGAGTTCGCGGCCCTCGGCCCGCACCGCCTCGGCAATCTCGGCCAGCGGGTTGAGGATGCCCGAGGAGGTCTCGCAATGAATGGCGACCACATGGGTGATCGCCGGATCGGCCCGCAGCGCCGCCGTCACCTCGGCGCCACGCGGCGGCAGGTAGTCGCCCTTGTCGATCAGCACATGGGCGCGCCCGATGGTCCGGCAGGTCTCGGCGGCGCGCAGCCCATAGGCGCCATTGGCCAGCACCAGCACCTTGCCGTCGCGCGGCACCAGCGTACCCAGCATCGCCTCGACCGCGAAGGAGCCCGACCCCTGCATCGGCACGCAGGTGTAGCTTCCGTCATCCCCGGCCAGCGCCAGAAGCCGGCCCCGGATATCGGCGGTCATGGCGCGGAAATCTCCGTCCCAGCTGCCCCAGTCGCGCAGCATCGCCTGCTTCACCGACAGCGCCGTGGTCAGTGGCCCCGGGGTCAGCAGGAAGGGTTCCCCCATCTCGGGGTCGGGAAAGGCGGAAGCGGGGACGGTGGACATCGCGGCGACTCCGAATGGGCGGGTTTCTCGGCTTGTTCCATGGGACCTTGCATATGTAAAATCGTTATTTCATATCCTTTCATAAGTTTCACAGGGGCGCACCGCGCCGGAAGGGCCACCCAATGCGCTATGTCCAGCTTCGCGCCTTTCACCATGTCGCCGTGCAGGGCGGGTTTTCCCGGGCCGCCGAGCATCTGCGGCTGACCCAGCCGGCGATCTCGGATCAGGTCAGGAAACTGGAACAGGATTATGACGTGCTCCTGTTCAACCGCTCGAAAAAGCAGGTGGCGCTGACCGGCGCCGGCGAACGGCTGCTGACGATCACCCGGCGGCTCTTCGATGCCGAGGCGCAGGCGCTGGACCTGCTGTCGGAAAGCCGGGCGCTCAGGGCCGGAACGCTGCGGATCGTCGCCGATGCCGCGCATCACGTGCTGCATATCCTGGCCCGGTTCCGCGCCGCCTATCCCGGAGTGCAGGTGACGCTCAGGGCCGGCAACTCGGAAACCGTGATCCAGAGCCTGCGCAGCTACGAGGCCGATATCGGCGTGCTGGGCGAGGTGCCCGAGGGCGCGGCCTTCGACTTCGTGCATCTGAACCGGACCCCGATCATCGCCTTCGTGGCCAGCAGCGATCCCCTGGCAGAGCGCCGCGAACTGCATTTTGCCGAGCTGGCCGACCTGCCGCTGGTGCTGCGCGAGCGCGGCTCGAAGACCCGGCTGAAGCTGGAACAGGCTGCGGCGGCCGAGGGTGTCAGCCTCACCGCCGCGATCGAGGCCGAAAGCCGCGAGGCCGTGCGCGAGATCGTCGCCTCCGGGGCCGGGGTCGGCTTTGTCTCGGCGGCGGAATTCGGCGCCGACGCGCGGCTGGTGGCGATCCCGGTGGCCAGCCGGCTGCCGATGGAAATGGACGAGGCGATGATCTGCCTGCGCGAGCGGCGCAACGGCAAGCTGGTGCAGGCTTTCTTCGACCTGGCCCGGGAAGGGTAGCGGCTATTCCGGCTGGAACCCGGCGATCAGCTGCCGCAGCCCGACCAGGGCGCCCAGCACGATCGCCGCCAGGGTCACCGGCCCCGACCAGGCCAGGGTGGCAAAGCCGGTCAGCCCCTGCCCGACCGAGCAGCCCATGGCCAGCACGCCGCCGACCCCCATCAGCGCCGCGCCGCCGACCTGCCGGCCCAGTTCGCGCGGGTCCTCGCAGGCCTCCCAGCGGAACAGCCCGCGCCAGACCGACCCGGCCAGCGCTCCGCCCATCACCCCGGCAACCAGACCGACCGAAAAGCTCAGCCCGCCGGCGGTCGAGGTCATCAGGAACAGAAGCGAGCGGCCGACCGGCGCGGTGAAGGACGGGCCTTCTATCCCGATCTCGCCGAAGCTCTCGCGGTTCAGACCCGAAGTCGCCGCCAGGCACCAGACCACCGCCACCCCGGCGGCGACGCCCCAGGCGATCATCCCCGGCCGGGCGCGCAGCGGCGCATGCGACAGCGCCCAGGCCAGCACCGCCGCCGACAGCGCTGCCGCCACCACCAGCGGCGGCAGCCCGGTCAGCCGGTTGATGTCATGCAGCACGCCCTGCGGCCCGGTCGCCGGTTCCTGTGCAAAAAGCAGCACCCGCAGCGGCGCCAGCGGCCCCGACAGGGCGACATAGGCGAACAGCCCCATCACCACGACCACGACCAGCGAGCGCAGATCGCCGCCGCCGAAGCGCACCAGGGCTCCGAAGCCGCAGTTCCCGGCCATCGCCATGCCGTAGCCGAAGATCAGCCCGCCCGCGATCGAGGCCCATGGGTTCCAGGCAACCGTATGGTAGATTGTGCCGGGCAACGCGATCCAGCCGCCCGCGGCACCCAGCTGGGTGCCGAGAATGGCCACGCCCAGCACCACGCCCCACAGCCGCAACCGGCGCTGGTCGCCGCCATAGACCGCGGTCTCCAGGGCCCCGAGGGTGCAGAACTCGCCCAGCCGCGCCGCAAGGCCCAGCAACAGCCCGCCGCCCAGACCGATCAGCGCAGCGATCATTCCGTAGGACATCCCGTCCATGGCTCCCCCCATTTCCGAAGGCGGGGGCTAGCGGCCCCGCCGGCCGTCCTCTTGGCGATCGACCGGCTCGTCCGGCGTCTCGCAGAACAACTCTGCCAGAAGCGCCACCGCCCGCGCCACCCTGGGATCGAGGATCGAGTAATAGATGGCCTGCCCGTCGCGCCGGGCCTGCACCATGCCTTCATGACGCAGCCGGGCCAGGTGCTGACTGACCGCCGATTGCCGCGAGGACAGCAGGGTTTCGAGCTCGGTCACGCTCTTCGCGCCGGTCGAGAGATGGCAGAGGATCAGCAGCCGGCCGTCATGCGCCAGCGCCTTGAGGAACCCGGCGGCGGCATTGGCGTTGGCGACCAGATCCGCGAGACCGGGCAACGCCTGCCCCGAAGCATCCGCCGCATCCACGCCCGTCAGATCTTCCGGCATCGCCCCGTCCGTTCCGCTTCGCTGCGGGCCCTGCCACGGGCCGCGGCCCTCGGCCAGGGAAAACCCGCCCAGACCCGGAAGCCGTGCCTTGCTGATCTCGGTCATTGCCTCGCCGCCTCGAGCATCTGGTCCAGCAGCCCCCAAAAGAAGTCCTCCCCGGGATACCCTTCGATCCGGCCTTGTTCAACTCCGTCCCGCAACAGCACGAAGGTTGGGGTGAAGACAGGATGCGCCCGGGTCAGGGTGATGCCCTCGGGCAGCGGCTCGGATATCTGGAGCCGGGTCAGCGGTGCGGCCTGGCCTTCGGTGGTCTTCGGATAGACCGGCGCGATGGTTCGATCCCACTTGGCGCAATAGATGCAGCCGGGCCGTTCGAACATCAGCAGGCGCAGTTCCGCCAGCGCCGTGCCGGGCAGAACCGCCAGCAGCAGCACGATCATCAGGCCGCGCAGAGACCGCAGCGCGACGCCCGCGCCGCGCCGCTGCGGAAGAATGGCGATTGACGACCATTGAGACATATCCGAATATACTAATGTATTCGACGCTCCGCGCAAGCCCGATGGGCGGCACTGCGGGGATGGGGAGGAAATGGATGCTCGAAATCGGCTATGGCGGCGCGGCACTTGCGGGGCTGCTCTCGTTCCTGTCTCCCTGCGTGCTGCCCATGGTGCCTTTCTACCTGAGCTACATGGCCGGCCTGTCGATGCAGGAACTGCGCGGCGAAACCACCATGCCCCGGGGGGCACAGCGGCGGCTGGTGATCCAGGCCCTCGCCTTCGCGCTCGGCGTCACCTCGGTCTTCGTGCTGATGGGGCTGGGCGCCACCGCCCTGGGCCAGGCCTTCGCGCAATGGCGCCAGCCGCTGGCCTATGTCGCGGCGGCGGTGCTGGCCGTGTTCGGCCTGCATTTCCTGGGGGTGATCCGGGTGCCCTTCCTCTACCGCGAGGCGCGGCTCGAAGGCCCGGCGAAGCCGTCCAGCCTGATCGGCGCCTATATCATGGGGCTGGCCTTCGGCTTCGGCTGGACGCCCTGCGTCGGCCCGGCGCTGGCGGCGATCCTGTTCGTCGCCTCGGCCTCGGACACGCTCTGGCACGGCGGCACGCTGCTGCTGGTCTACGGGCTGGCGATGACCGCGCCCTTCGTCATCGCCGCCCTCTTCGCCAAGCCGTTTCTCGGCTGGGTCGGTCGCAATCGGAAATACCTGGGCTATGTCGAAAAGGTGATGGGTGCCATGCTGTTGCTCTTCGCGGTCCTGATCGCCACCGACAGCGTCAACCTGATTGCCGACTGGCTGATCCGAAATTTCGACTGGAGTTCGACGCTGAAATGAGGGGACACCCATGACCAGACTTATCGCCGCACTCGCTACCGTCCTGGCCCTCGCGCTGCCTGCCCAGGCGGTCGAACTGGGCGACGACGGCCTGCACAAGCCCGACTGGCTGCGCGAGACCTTCAAGGATCTGCGCGACGACCTCGACGAGGCCAATGCCGAAGGCAAGCGCCTGATGATCATCGTCGAGCAGCGCGGCTGCATCTACTGCACCAGGATGCATGAGGAGATCTTCCCGATCCCCGAGATCGACGCGATGATCCGCGACACCTATTTCGTGGTGCAGCTGAACATGTTCGGCAGCACCGAGGTCACCGATTTCGACGGCACCACGCTGGACGAGAAATCCATGGCCCGCCGCTGGGGGCTGATGTTCACCCCGACGATGATCTTCCTGCCGGAAGAGGTGCCCGAGGGCGAAACCGCGGTCAGCGCCGCCGTCGCGGTGATGCCCGGCGCCTTCGGCAAGGGCACCACCCTGGCGCTGCTGACCTGGGTGCGCGACCATGTCTACGACACCGGCGTCGGCCTGCAGGAATACATGGTGCCGCGAACCGAGGTGACGAAGTGAGCCTGACGTCGGGGCAGCGTCTTTGCATATTCGCAAATTCAAATGTTTTGTTGCATGGCACGGCATCCGGACCTATCCTGCGAGTCGGGAGACAGTTGGGAGGACCGGAATGAAGCAGCAAATGATGCTCGGGGCGGCTTTGGTGCTGGCGGCTCTGCCGGCCATGGCCGAAACCCCGGTTGCCGAGGTCAAGTATGTCGATGGCGCCATCGCCGAGTCGCTGACCGGCGCGCCGGGCGACGCCGCGGCGGGCGCCAAGGTGATGACCAACCGGGGTCAGGGCAACTGCGTGGCCTGCCATGTGATCAGCGCGATGCCGGACGTGCCCTTCCAGGGCAATATCGGCCCGACGCTGGATGGCGCCGCCGATCGCTGGACCGAGGCCGAGCTGCGCGGCATCGTCGCCGATGCCAAGCACACGTTCGAAGGCTCGATGATGCCCTCGTTCTACAAGACCGGCCCCTATATCCGCCAGGGCGACGGCTACACCGGCAAGGGGTTCGAAGGCACCCTGCCGCCGATCCTGACCGCCGAGCAGGTCGAGGACGTGGTCGCCTATCTGGTGACATTGAAGGAATGAGCGCCGCCGCCGGTCCCCGGCGGAAGGCAAGGAACACGGCCGCACAGGCGGCCCCAGATACTCTGGAGGGAGAGGCATGAGACTATCCAGACGAGAGACGCTGATCCTCGGCTTGGGCGGGGTCGCGGCGGCGGCGCTGCCGCTGCCCGCGATGGCGGCCGCGGAAGAGGCGATCGCCGCCTTCACCGGCGGCGCGACACCGGGCACCGGCGGCCTGACGCTGACCGCGCCCGAGATTGCCGAGAACGGCAACACGGTGCCGATCTCGGTGGATGCGCCCGGTGCCAGCGCCATCCTGGTGCTCGCCCTCGGCAACCCGACCCCGCCCGTGGCGACCTTCAACTTCGGTCCGGCCGCAGGGTCGCAATCCGCCTCCACCCGGATCCGTCTGGCCAAGACGCAGGAGGTTCTGGCCATCGCCAAGATGGCGGACGGCTCTTTCGTCGAGGCGCGCTCGACCGTGAAAGTCACCATCGGCGGCTGCGGCGGCTGAGCCAGGTATAGGGAGAACAACATGGCGAAGAACGTCAAACCGCGCGTCAAGGTTCCCAAGTCGGCTTCGGCCGGCGAGGTCGTGACCATCAAGACCCTGATCTCGCATCCGATGGAATCGGGCCAGCGCAAGGACGGCGACGGCAACCTGATCCCGCGCTCGATCATCAACCGCTTCACCTGCGACTTCAACGGCGTCAACGTGATCGACATCACGCTGGAGCCGGCGATCTCGACCAACCCCTATTTCGAATTCGACGCCAAGGTCGATGCCGAGGGAACCTTCGCGTTCACCTGGTACGACGACGACGGCGACGTCTACACGGAAGAAAAGTCGATCGCGGTCGGTTGATGCCGGGGCTCCGGACATCGGAACTGCGCGACAAAGGGCCGACCGGCACAACCCGGTCGGCATCACCTGAGGGAGGGAACCGAATGCTGCGTCAGGGCAGAACATTTCTCGCGGCGGCGCTGGCCGTCTGCGTCGCCGGGGCGGCCTCTGCCGATCCGGTGGAAGGCGAAGAACTGGTCATCAACGGCGACATTACTCTGGTCACCCGCGTCGCCCCCGCCGCTTCGGTCGCGGATGCGCTGCCCGAGGTGCTCTCGGGCTGGCTGTTCCGGGACGAGGCCACACGGGCCATGGAAATGGACGACTTCGACAACCCGGCGATGCTGGCGGTCGATGTCGGGCTGGAACTCTGGGACACCGTTGACGGCTCCGAGGGCAAGAGCTGCGCCTCCTGCCACGGCGACATTTCCTCGATGAAGGGCCTGCGCGCCAAGCTGCCCAAGATGAACGCCGCCGGCGACGATCTCTGGTCGATGGAGAACTTCATCAACGATTGCCGGACCAACCGGATGGGCGCCGATGCCTGGAAATGGTCGGGCAGCGAGATGACCGCGATGACCGGGGCGATCTCGCTGCAGTCGCGCGGCATGCCGATGAGCGTCGCCATCGACGGTCCGGCCGCCGAATGGTGGGCCAAGGGCAAGGAAATGTACTACACCCGGACCGGTCAGCTGGAACTCAGCTGCGCCAATTGCCACGAAGACAACTATGGCAATCACATCCGGGCCGACCACCTCAGCCAGGGGCAGCTCTCGGGCTTCCCGGTCTACCGGCTGAAGAACGCCAAGCTGGTCTCGATCCACAATCGCTTCAAGGGCTGTGTGCGCGACACCCGGGCCGAAACCTATGCCGAAGGTTCGCCCGAGTTCCGGGCCCTCGAGTTGTACGTCGCCTCCCGCGGCGAAGGACTGTCCATCGAAGGCGTGGGCGTCCGCCCGTAACGAGTGCCTGCGGCGCGTCGGTCATTCGGCGCGCCGCCGTTCGATTACCGCCCGGCGGGGACCGGGCCCGATCCGGCGCATGACAGGCTGAAGAAGCGCGGCGCCCATTTGACAGGCATGGAGAACGCAGGATGATTTCGCGGCGCGAATTCTGGCAGGCTGGAATGGCGGCATCTGCCATCGTCGGGGCCTCGGGCCTGGGCAACTGGGGCAGACTGGCCGCACAGCAGGCGCTGACCCAGGACCAGTTGCTGGCCTTCGAGGATTTCGGCAATGTCACGCTGATCCACATCACCGACATTCACGCCCAGATGCGCCCGGTCTGGTTCCGCGAGCCGTCGATCAATCTCGGCGTGGGCGAGGTCAAGGGCCTGCCGCCGCATGTCACCGGCGCCGAGTTCCTGAAGACCTTCGGCATCGAACCCGGCTCGACCATGGCCTATGCGCTGACCTCCGACGACTTCCAGGCCCTGGCCAGGGGCTATGGCCGGATGGGCGGCATGGACCGGGTCTCGACCGTCGTCAAGGCGATCCGCGCCGCCCGCCCCGAGGCGCTGCTGCTCGACGGCGGCGACACCTGGCACGGCAGCCTGACGGCGCTGAAGAGCCAGGGGCAGGACGTGGTGGACGTGATGAACGCGCTCGGCGTCGAGGCGATGACCAGCCACTGGGAATGGACGCTCGGCACCGAAAGGGTCATGGAGATCGTCGACTCCCTGCCCTTCCCCTTCCTCGGCGCCAATATCTTCGACGTCGAATGGGACGAACCCGCCTTCGAACCCTACAAGATGTTCGAACGCGGCGGCGTCAAGATCGCCGTCATCGGCCAGGCCTTCCCCTATCTGCCGATCGCCAACCCGAAATGGATGTTCCCGGAATACTCCTTCGGCATCCGCGAAGAACGGATGCAGGAAGTGGTGGACGAGGTCCGCGCCGCCGGCGCCGATCTGGTGGTCTGCCTGTCGCACAACGGCTTCGATGTCGATCGCAAGATGGCCGGCCGGGTCCAGGGCATCGACGTGATCCTGACCGGCCACACCCATGACGCGATCCCGGAACCGGTGCTGGTCGGCGACACGATCCTGATCGCCTCGGGCTCGAACGGCAAATTCGTCTCCCGCGTCGATCTCGACGTGCGCGACGGCAGGATGATGGGCTTCCGCACCCGGCTGATCCCGATCTTCTCGGACGTGATCGAAGCCGATCCCGAGATCACCGCGGTGATCGAGGCCGGCCGTGCGCCCTACCGGGACGAGGCCGAGGAGGTGATCGGCACCACCGAGAGCCTGCTCTACCGTCGCGGCAATTTCAACGGCACCTGGGACGACCTGATCTGCGACGCGGTGCGCAGCGAGCGCGACGCCCAGATCGCCCTGTCGCCGGGGGTCCGCTGGGGGCCGACCCTGCTGCCGGGCGAGGACATCACCCGCGAGGACATCCTCGGCGTCACGGCGATGACCTACGGCCAGTGCTACCGGACCGAGATGACCGGCGCCGATCTCAAGCTGATCCTGGAGGACGTGGCCGACAACCTGTTCAACACCGATCCCTATTACCAGCAGGGCGGCGACATGGTGCGGGTCGGCGGTCTCAGCTACCGGATCGACATCTCGCAGGAGATCGGCAAGCGGATCGACCAGTTGACCCTGACCGATACCGGCGCCGCGATCGACCCCGCGACCAGCTATACCGTCGCCGGCTGGGCCAGCGTCAACGAGGGCACCGAGGGACCGCAGATATGGGAGGTGATCGAGGATCACGTCCGCAAGCTCGGCACGGTCCGCCGCGACCCCGCCGAAACCGTCACCGTCACCGGACTTTGAAGACCCGCGCCTTGCCGCGGCATCAGGAAGGACAGGCATCATGAGCGATGACCAAGACAGCGGCGACCGCGCCGCAACCAGCCCCTCGGGCCCCAGCCGCCGCACCGTTCTGGGCGGGCTTGCCGCCGGCGGCGCCCTGGCCTCGGCCGCCCGCGCGGAAGGGGCCGATCCGCTGATCACCGAGGTTCAGCCCTGGGCGAACGGCTTTGGTGACGGCGTCGACGCCACCCCCTACGGGCTGCCGATCCGCTTCGAAGGCGACGTGATCCGCCGCAACGTGCCCTGGCTGACCGCGGATGTGATCTCGTCGATCAACTTCACCCCGATCCACGCGCTCGACGGCACCATCACCCCGCAGGGCTGCGCCTTCGAGCGCCACCACTCGGGGGCCATCGAACTGGCGAAACCGGACTACCGGCTGATGATCAACGGGCTGGTCGAACGGCCGCTGGTCTTCACCTACGAGGACCTGGAACGCTTCCCCCGCGAAAGCCGGGTGCATTTCCTGGAATGCGCCGCCAATACCGGGATGGAATGGGCCGGGGCGCAGCTCAACGGCGCCCAGTTCACCCATGGCATGATCCACAACATGGAATACACCGGCGTGCCGCTGCGGCTGCTGCTGGAAGAGGCCGGCCTGAAGCCCGAGGGCAAGTGGCTGCTGGTCGAGGGCGCCGATGCCTCGTCCAACGGCCGCTCGCTGCCGATCGAGAAGGCTCTGGACGACTGCCTGGTCGCCTTCAAGGCCAATGGCGAGGCACTGCGCAAGGAGCATGGCTACCCGGTGCGGCTGGTGGTGCCGGGCTGGGAAGGCAACATGTGGGTCAAGTGGCTGCGCCGGATCGAAGTCGGCGACCAGCCCTGGGAGACCCGCGAGGAAACCTCGAAATATACCGACACGCTGGCCGACGGCACCGCCCGGAAATGGACCTGGGTGATGGACGCCAAGTCGGTCGTCACCTCGCCCAGTCCGCAGATGCCGATCAAGCACGGACCGGGGCCGATGGTCATCACCGGCCTGGCCTGGTCGGGCCGCGGCGCCATCGAGCGGGTCGATGTCACGATCGACGGCGGCAAGTCCTGGAAGACCGCCCGCCTGGTTCCGCAGGCCGCCGACAAGGCGCTGCACCGTTTCTACCTGGAACATGACTGGGACGGCGGCGAGATGCTGATCCAGAGCCGGGCGATGGACTCGACCGGCTATGTCCAGCCGACCAAGGAAGCGCTGCGCGAGGTCCGCGGCGAGAACTCGGTCTATCACAACAACTGCATCCAGACCTGGTGGGTCAAGCCGAACGGAGAGGCCGAGAATGTCGAAATTTCTTGAGGCATCCGCAGTCATCGCCCTGCTCGCCGGGCCGGCCCTTGCCGAACCGCTGGGTCTCGGCCGCCCGGCCCTGCCCGAGGAAATCGCCGCCTGGGACCATGACGTGCGGCCCGACGGCCAGGGCCTGCCCCCGGGTTCGGGAGACGTGCTGACCGGCGAAGAGCTGTTCTCGGACAACTGCGCCGCCTGTCACGGCGAATTTGCCGAAGGCGTCGACAACTGGCCGAAACTGGCCGGCGGTTTCGACACGCTCGACCGCAAGGACCCGGTCAAGACCGTGGGCAGCTACTGGCCCTATCTCTCGACGGTCTGGGACTATGTCCATCACTCAATGCCCTTCGGCAACGCCCAGACGCTGAGCAATGACGAGACCTATGCGATCGTCGCCTATATCCTCTATTCCAACGATCTGGTGGACGAGGACTTCACCCTCTCGAACGAGAATTTCCTGAGCGTCGAGATGCCCAACGCCGCCGGCTTCATCGAAGACGACCGCGAGGCCGTGGAACTGCCGCTGTTCTCGCAGCCGCCCTGCATGGAGAACTGCAAGGACAGCGTCGAGATCACCGCCCATGCCTCGGTGCTGGACGTGACCCCCGACGACGGCACCGATGACGCCGCAGCGGTGGAACCGGCGCCCGAGGATCAGGCCCAGGCGGTCGAACCCCCGGCGCCCGAACCCGAGCCGGTCGCTCTGGTCGAGGCCCCCGATCCGGCACTGGTCGAAAAGGGCGCCAAGGTGTTCAAGAAATGCGCCGCCTGCCACAAGATCGGCGACGGCGCCAAGAACGGCGTCGGCCCGGCCCTCACCGGCGTCTTCGGACGCCAGGCCGCCACCGCCGATGGCTTCAAGAAGTATTCCAATCCGATGAAGGAGGCCGGAGAGGCCGGGCTGGTCTGGGATCACGACAATCTCGACGCCTATCTCGCCGACCCGCGGGCCTTCCTGCCGAAGAACAGGATGGCCTTCGCCGGGCTGCGGAAAGACGCGGACCGGGCCGCGGTCATCGCCTATCTGCAGAGCTTCAGCCAATAGCGGCGGCGCCGCCCGGCGCCACCGGCCCCGACCGCAACCAACAGGAGGCCCCATGCAGACGCGACGCAGATTTCTGGGCTCGGCTGCGGCGCTCGGCGCGGCACTCGCCGCGCCTTCGCTGGCGCAGGGGACGCCCCGGGTCGTGGTGGTCGGCGGCGGCGCCGGCGGCGCCACGGCGGCGCTGCACCTGGCCCGGCAGGCCGCCGGCGCGCTGGATGTGACCCTGGTCGAGCCGAACCCGATCTACACCACCTGCTTCTTCTCGAACCACTATATCGGCGGGCTGCGCAGCCTCGACAGCCTGCAGCACGGCTATGGCGGACTGGCGGCGGCCGGGGTCACGCTGGTCCCCGACCGGGCCATCGGCGTCGATCGCCTGGCCCGCACCGTCACCCTGGCCGGGGGCGCGGTGCTGCCCTATGACCGGCTCGTGCTTTCCCCGGGGATCGATTTCGTGCCGGACTCGGTTCCGGGCTGGTCCCCGGCGATGGCCGAGATCATGCCCAACGGCTACAGGGCCGGGCCCGAGATCACGCTTCTGAAGGCGCAGATCGAGTCGATGCGCGAGGGCGGCACCTTCTGCATCGTCACCCCGCCCGATCCCTACCGCTGCCCGCCCGGCCCCTACGAGCGCATATCGATGATCGCCCATGTGCTGAAACAGCGCAATCCGACCGCCAGGATCCTGATCCTCGACCCGAAGCCGAAATACTCGAAACAGGCCCTGTTCGAGGAAGGCTGGCAGAACCACTACACCGGGATGATCGAGCGGATCGGCCCTGACATGGGCGGCGATCTGATCGAAGTCCGGCCCCAGACCATGGAAGTGGTGATCGACGGCGAGGCCGAGCCGGTCGATGTCTGCAACGTCATCCCGGCGCAGGTCGCCGGGCGGATCGTCGCCGAGGCAGGCCTGACCGACGACAGCGGCTGGGCCCCGGTGCGGCCCGAGGACATGACCTCGCGGCTCGACGACTCGGTGCATGTGCTGGGCGACGCGGCGCTGCAGGGCGACATGCCGAAATCCGGCTTTGCCGCCAACTCGCAGGCCCGGGTCGCGGTCCAGGCGATCCTCGGCGCCCTGACCGGGCGCGCGGTGCCACCCGCCGAATACGCCAGCATCTGCTGGTCGGTGCTGGCGCCGGGCGACAGCGTCAAGGTCGGCGCGGTCTATGCCCCGCAGGACGACAAGATCAGCTCGGTGCACGGGTTCATCAGCCAGATGAACGAAGACGCCGAGACCCGGCAGGCCACCTATGCCGAGGGCATGGGCTGGTATGACAACGCCACCGCCGACATGTTCGGCTGAAACGGCCCCGGCCCATTCCACGGAGACCGCCATGCGCCTCACCCGCCGCCACTTCCTGACCGCCGCCACCGCCCTTGTCCCGGCCCGGCTCTGGGCCGGAACCAGGCTCGACCTCGGCGGCGGGATTCAGCTCGACACCCTGTCGGACGGGCATCTGGAACTGCCCGATTCGATGCTTCTGGCCGGCCTGCCCGAGGCCGACCGCCCGGCCTTCCGCGCCGCGCATGATCTGGGCAGCGGCCCGATGCAATCGCCCTGCAACCTGACGCTGCTGCGCGACGGCGCGCGCGTGGTGCTGTTCGACGCCGGCGCCGGGCCGGATTTCCAGGCCACCGCCGGACGGCTGGACCAGGCGCTCGCGGCGCTCGACCTGACGCCCGAGGACGTGACCGACGTGATCTTCACCCACGGCCACCCGGATCACCTCTGGGGCGTGCTGGACGGATTCGACGACCCGCTGTTCCTCAACGCCCGGCACCAGATGGGCGCCACCGAACACGCCTACTGGACCGACCCGGCGACGGTCGACAGCATCGACCCGGGCCGCACCACATTTGCCGTCGGCGCGGCGCGGCGGCTGGAGACGCTGGGCGACATGGTGGATCTGTTCGATCCCGAGACCGAGGTGCTGCCCGGCATCACCGCCCGCGCCACCTATGGGCACACCCCGGGCCATATTGCCTTTGACATCGCCGACGGGCCGCTGCTGGTCGGCGACGCGATCGGCAACGGCCATATCGCCTTCGAGCAGCCGCAGGCGATCTCGGGCACCGATCAGGACCCCGAGACGGGCCGCGAGACCCGGGCCCGGCTGCTGGCCGATCTGGCGGCGTCGGGGCGGGTCATGGTCGGCTTCCACCTGCCCGAGGGCGGTATCGGCCGGGTCGAGACGGCCGGCGCCGCCTATCGCTTCGTGCCCGAGGGCTGAGGATCGTCCCGGACTGCCCGCGATCGCCCCTGGACACGGGTCGGCGCGTCATCCCGGATTCTTGCCCGGCCCCGGGCCGGGCAGCGGCCGTCCCGCCCCCCCGGGGCGGCCGCTTTCGCGACCTCCCCGGCGAGCCGACCGCTGCCCTCGGCGCTCAGGGCATCAAGCCGCCATTCCGGGACAAGGAGCCTGACCACGATCCGCCTTGGCACAAAGCCGGACAGCCCCGCCCTACCCCGCCACGGCGCCGCGCTGATCGACCAGCCAGTCGGTCAGCATCGCTCCGACCCAGATGCAGAACAGCGCCAGCCAGGCGGTCGCCACCAGGATCGAGCTGCCCGACACCCCGTTGCCGATCGAACAGCCCCCGGCCAGCATCCCGCCGAAGCCCATCAGCACCGCCCCGGTCATCGAACGCCGCAACTGGCTCTCGCCCTCGAAGCCCTGAAACCGCAACTCGCGCACCGCCGCCGCCGACAGGAAGGCGCCGATGAAGACGCCGGGCACCAGGCCGATGTCGAAATCCAGCTCCGGCGCCGGAACCAGGAAGAACATCAGCGTCGAGGCCGAGGGTCCGGTAAAGGTGACCGAGGTGACGCTCATCGGCTCGAAACTCATCTGCGCCAGCATGTAGGTCAGCACCCAGCCCACCGCGACCGAGAAGCCGACCCCCGAGGCGAAGATCAGGGTGCGCGGCCCGATCCGGTTGCGCAGCGACAGCACCAGCGCCAGCACCACCGTCGCCAGCCCGACCGCCAGGCCGCTGTATGCCGGCAGATGCAGCATCGCGGCGATGTCCAGGTTGCGCCCGTCCGGCGTCACCCAGAGCTGCGCCAGCCAGTCGCGCAGCGGCGACAGCCAGCCGCGCAGGCTCATCTGTGCCACCACCGCGAAGATCAGCCCGGCGATCAGCGCCCTGAGGTTGCCGGTCGCCGCCAGCACCAGCAACCGCCCCGAACAGCCTCGCGCCAGGACCATCCCGACCCCGAACATCAGCCCGCCGATCACCGCACCCGACAGGCTGCCGGTGACCGCCATCATCCGCGCCTCCTCGGGCCGGAACAGCCCCGCCAGCCGCGCCGCCTGCACCCAGACCAGCGCCGTCGAGAAGGTCAGGAACCAGACCGAGACCTTCGGCCCCAGCCGGCCCCGTGCGAACTCCACCGAAGCCGCCCGCAGGCAGAAGGCCGAACGCTGCGCCGCCACCCCGAAGACCCCGCCGGTCAGAAGCCCGAACAGCGCCGCCAGCGGCCGCTCGCCCAGCCAGTCGATCAAGCTCACGATATCCATGCCACCTCCCGGCCCATCGGCGTTCCGCCGATCCTACGGCCCCACTCTAGCCATGCCTTGATCCATGTCAGCCCGGCTTGCACGCCGCCCGGCAAGGGGCCATGATCGCCCCGACGGCGGAAGGCGGATGGATATGGGCGAAGCTCTGACGGATCGGCTGGACCGCGCCATCGCGGCGCGCGAACACGACCTCGTCACGCTGACCCGTGACCTGATCCGGATCCCGACGCTGAACCCGCCCGGCGACAACTACCGCGAGATCTGCGAATTCCTCGAACGCCGTCTGGGCGCAAGCGGCTTTGCCTGCGAATTCGTCCGCGCCTTCGACACCCCCGGCGACAGCGACCGCTATCCGCGCTGGAACCTGATCGCCCGCCGCGACGGCCCCCGTCCCGGCCCCTGCGTCCATTTCAACAGCCATATCGACGTGGTCGAGGTCGGCCAGGGCTGGACCACCGACCCGTTCGGCGGCGAGTTGAAGGACGGCAGGGTCTATGGCCGCGGCAGCTGCGACATGAAGGGCGGGCTGGCCGCCTCGATCATCGCGGCAGAGGCTTTCCTGGAAGTCTGCCCGGACCATGCCGGCGCGGTCGAGATTTCGGCCACGGCGGACGAGGAATCGGGCGGCTTCGGCGGCGTCGCCTATCTGGCCGAAAAGGGCTGGTTCAACCCCGAGCGGGTCCAGCATGTCATCATCCCCGAGCCGCTGAACAAGGATCACATCTGTCTCGGCCACCGCGGAGTCTGGTGGGCCGAGATCGAGACCAGGGGCGAAATCGCGCATGGCTCGATGCCCTTCCTCGGCGATTGCGCGGTGCGCCACATGGGCGCGGTGATCTCGGCGATGGAGGCCGATCTCTTCCCCGCCCTGGCCCGCAAGCGCACCGCGATGCCGGTGATCCCACCCGGCGCCCGGCAATCGACGCTGAACATCAACTCGGTCCACGGCGGCCAGGCCGAACCCGGAGACGGCTACACCGGCCTGCCCTCGCCGGTGGTGCCCGACAGCTGCCGCATGGTGATCGACCGCCGTTTCCTGATCGAGGAGTCGATCGAGGATGTCGAGGCGGAAATCAGCGGCCTGCTGGAGGGTCTCCGCGCCACCCGCCCCGATTTCGACTATTCCCTGCGCGAGCTGCACCGGGTCCTGCCGACCATGACCGACCGCGACGCCCCGGTCGTCGCCACCGTCGCCAGGGCGATCCTCCAGGTCTTCGGCCACGAGCCGCATTACGTCGTCTCGCCCGGCACCTATGATCAGAAGCACATCGACCGGATCGGCAAGCTGAAGAACTGCATCGCCTACGGGCCGGGCATTCTGGAACTGGCGCACAAGCCCGACGAATATGTCGGGGTCGCGGACATGCTCGATTCCGCCCGGGTCATGGGCCGCGGCCTGATCGACCTGCTGGGCAATGGCTAGGCCGGCGCAACCCGGGCCGGAAGGCCGCGTCCGGCTGAAGCGCGCCTATGACCCGCCGGAACCGGGCGACGGCACCCGGGTTCTGGTCGATCGGCTCTGGCCGCGCGGGGTGCGCAAGGAGGCCGCCGCCATCGACCACTGGATGAAGGAACTAGCCCCCTCGACCCGGTTGCGGAAATGGTTCGGTCACGACCCCGCGAAATGGGAGGAATTCCAGCGCCTCTATGCCGAGGAACTGCGCCCCAACGGCGCAGCGCTGGAGGAATTGCGCGGCCTCGCCCGGCAGGGCGTGGTGACGCTGGTCTTCGGCGCCCGCGACCGGGCGCACAACCAGGCCGTGGTGCTGCGCGGGCTGCTGCTGACGCCCTGAACGCGGCGCCGCCGACCCGCTAAGTGCTTCCCCCGTCGCGGTCTTGCCGTTAACGTCAACCGCGCCGCCCGCCGGACCGAACGCGGGCACAGGGATCACCGGGAGATACCTCATGTTCGATCGCCTCAAACTCGCCTTCGCCGCGCTGGCCATCGGTGCCTCGGGCGCCGCTGCCGCCGATCTCACCGTGGCCATCCAGCTCGAGCCGCCGCATCTCGACCCCACCTCGGCCGCTGCCGGGGCCATCGACTCGGTGCTCTATTCCAACGTCTTCGAAGGGCTGACCCGCTTTGCCTCGGACGGCTCGATCGTCCCCGGCCTGGCCAAGAGCTGGGACATCTCGGACGACGGGCTGGTCTATACCTTCCATCTGCATGACGGGGTGAAGTTCCACGACGGCACCACGATGGACGCCGAGGACGTGAAATTCTCGCTCGACCGGGCCCGGGCCGAGGATTCGACCAATGCGCAGAAGGCGCTCTTCGCCGGCATCGCGGATGTCGAGGTGGTCGATCCGCTGACCGTCAAGGTCACGCTCTCGGCGCCGAACGGCAGTTTGCCCTTCAACCTCGCCTGGGGCGACGCGGTGATCGTGGCCCCCGAAAGCATCGAGAACATCAAGACCAACCCGGTCGGCACCGGCGCCTTCCGCTTCGTCAACTGGGTCCAGGGCGACAAGATCGAACTGGCGAAGAACGAGGATTACTGGGGCACGCCGGCCAGGCTGGACCATGTGACCTTCCGTTTCATCTCCGACCCGACGGCCGCCTTCGCCGCCGTCATGGCTGAGGACGTGGATGTCTTCGCCGGCTATCCGGCACCCGAGAACCTGCCCCAGTTCGAGGCCGATCCGCGCTTCCAGGTCATCATCGGCAATACCGAGGGCGAGACCATCCTGGCGATGAACAACCGCCGCGAACCGCTGAACGACGTGCGGGTGCGCGAAGCCATCGCCCATGCCATCGACCGGCAGGCGATCATCGACGGCGCCATGTTCGGCCTCGGCACCCCGATCGGCGCCCATTTCGCGCCCCACAATCCGGCCTATGTCGATCTCACCGCGCTCTCGGCCTATGACCCCGAGAAATCAAAGGCGCTGCTGGCCGAGGCCGGGGTCGAGAACCTGACCCTGTCGCTGAAACTGCCGCCGCCCTCCTATGCCCGGCGCGGCGGCGAAATCATCGCCAGCCAGCTGCGCGCGGTCGGGATCGAGACCCGGATCGAGAACCAGGAATGGGCACAATGGCTGGAAAACACGTTCAAGGGCCACGACTTCGACCTGACCATCGTCAGCCATACCGAGCCGATGGATTTCGGCATCTACGCCAATCCCGACTACTATTTCGGCTATGACAACCCCGCCTATCAGGAGCTGATCAAGACTCTCGATCTGACCACCGACCCGGCGAAACGGACCGAGCTGATGAGACAGGCGCAAGAGATCATGGCCAAGGACTACGTCAACGGCTTCCTCTTCGAACTGGCCGTCGCCACCGTCGCCAAGGCCGATATCCGCGGCCTGTGGAAGGACGCGCCGACCCAGGCCACCGACCTGACGGCGGTCTATTGGGACGAGTGACGGGCCCGGCGCCGGACCCGGCTTCGGCGCCCTGCTGACGCCATGCTGCGCTACGCACTCCGACGCCTGCTGTCGCTGGCGGTCTCGCTGGTGGTCGCCTCGCTGGTGATCTTCCTGGTCATCGAGGTGATCCCCGGCGACCCGGCCAGCTACATGCTGGGGATCAACGCCCAGCCCGACACCGTGGCGGCACTGCGCAGCGAACTCGGGCTCGATGTCTCGAAGACCGCCCGCTACCTGGCCTGGGTCGGCGGAATGCTGCACGGCGACTTCGGCACCTCCTACACCTATCGCACCGAGGTCGCCGAGATGATCGGCGAGCGGATGTGGATATCGCTGCCGCTGGCGCTCTATGCGCTGACCCTCTCGACGCTGATCGCCTTTCCGGCCGGCATCCTGGCCGCCTCACGACGCGGCTCGGCCACCGATCTGGGGGTGATGGGGGTCACGCAGCTGGGTGTCGCGGTCCCCAATTTCTGGTTCGCCATGCTGATGGTGCTGCTCTTCGCGGTAAAGCTGCGATGGGTCTCGGCCGGCGGTTTCCCGGGCTGGGAGAACGGCTTCTGGCCGGCGCTCAGGGCCCTGACCCTGCCCGCCATCGCCCTGGCCCTGCCGCAGGCCAGCATCCTGACCCGGGTCATGCGCTCCTCGCTGCTCGACACCCTGTCCGAGGACTTCATCCGCACCGCCCGCGCCAAGGGTCTCAACCGCCGCCAGGCGCTCTGGCGCCACGCGCTGCGCAACGCGCTGATCCCGGTGCTCACCATCATCGGCCTGCAGTTCTCGTTCCTGATGGCCGGCGCGATCATCATCGAGCAGGTCTTCTTCCTGCCCGGCATCGGCCGGCTGATCTTCCAGTCGATCTCCAGCCGCGACCTGATCGTGGTCGAATCGGTCGTCATGCTGCTGGTCTTCGCCGTCATCGTGGTCAATTTCGCCGTCGATCTGGCCTATGCCTGGGTCGATCCGAGGCTGCGGCGATGACCCTGCCGGCCGATCCCCGCCCCGGCCTCTGGCGCCAGGCCTTCCGCGCCCGGTCGCTGATCCTCGGCGCCCTGCTCAGCCTGGTATTCCTCGCCGCCGCCCTGCTGTCGTTCCTCTGGACCCCCTACGACGTCGCCGCGCTCGACATCGCCGCCAAGCTCCGCCCCCCCGGCGCCGCGCATTGGCTGGGCACCGACCATTTCGGCCGCGACGTGCTGTCGATGATCATGGTCGGCGCCCGCACCTCGATCGCCGTGGCCGTGGTCGCGGTCGGGATCGGCGTCGGGCTCGGGGTGCCGCTCGGCCTCGCCGCCGCCGCCCGCCGCGGCGGCTGGCTGGACGAGCTGATCATGCGCGCCAACGACCTCGTCTTCGCCTTCCCCTCGCTGGTCATCGCGATCCTGATCACCGCCGTCTTCGGCCCCGGCGCCGTCAACGCCATCCTCGCCATCGGCATCTTCAACGTCCCGGTCTTCGCCCGGCTGACCCGCGGCGCGGCGCTCAGCCTCTGGAAACGCGACTTCATCCTCGCCGCCCGCGTCGCCGGCAAGGGCGCCACCCGGATTTCCGCCGAACATATCCTGCCCAACCTCGCCAACCTGCTGATCGTCCAGGGCACGATCCAGTTCTCGCTCGGCATCCTGGCCGAGGCGGGCCTGTCCTATGTCGGTCTCGGCGCCCAGCCGCCCACCCCCTCCTGGGGCCGGATGCTGGCCGAGAGCCAGACGATGATCTCCTTCGCCCCCTGGCTGGCGCTGATGCCCGGCATGGCGATCGTCCTCACCGTGCTGGGGCTGAACCTGATGGGCGACGGGCTGCGCGACCTGCTCGACCCGCGGCTGAGGCGGCAGAGATGAGCCTGCTTGCCATCCAGGACCTCCGGGTCTCGATCCACGGCCAGCCGATCCTGAAGGGCATCGACCTGACCGTCGCGCCCGGCGAGATCGTCGCCGTCACCGGCGAAAGCGGCTCGGGCAAGTCGATGACCGCCTATGCGGTGATGGGGCTGTTGCCGCAGGGCGCCGAGGCCCGCGGCTCGATCCGGCTCGGCGGCACCGAGATTCTCGCCGCCTCCGAGCCCGAGCTCTGCCAAATCCGCGGCAACCGGGTCGGGATGGTGTTCCAGGAGCCGATGACGGCGCTCAACCCGGTCCACCGGATCGGCGACCAGGTGGCCGAGACGATCCGCATCCACGCCGGCGCCTCGCGGGCCGAGGCCGCCGCCCGCGCCCGCGACGCCCTGGCCCGCGCCGAGCTGCCGCCCGACCGCTTCCCGGCCTCGCGCTACCCGCACGAACTGTCCGGCGGCCAGCGCCAGCGGGTCGTCATCGCCATGGCCATCGCCCTGCGCCCCGACCTGCTGATCGCCGACGAGCCGACCACCGCGCTCGACGTCACCACCCAGGCCCAGATCCTGCGGCTGCTGCAACGGCTGGTCGAAACCGACGGCATGGGCCTGCTGATGATCACCCATGACCTTGCCGTGGTCTCCGGCCTCGCCGACCGGATCGCGGTGATGCGCGCCGGCGAGGTGGTGGAACAGGGCCCGACCCGCCAGCTGCTGGCGCATATGTCCCACCCCTATACGAGGATGCTCTTCGAGGCTTCGGACCATGCGGTGGCCATGCCCCCCGCCCCCGACAGCCCGGCGCCGCTGCTGGAACTGCGCGACGTCACCCGCGACTATCCCGGCCCGCGCAGGGGCCTGATCGGCCGCGCCCCGCCGATCCGCGCCGTCGACGGGGTCTCGTTCCGGATCCAGGCCGGAGAGCGCGTCGGCCTGGTCGGCGAATCCGGCTGCGGCAAGTCCACCCTGACCCGCGCCATCCTGGGGCTGGACCCGATCCGGTCCGGCAGCATCACCATCGACGGCCAGCCGGTCTTCATCGACCACCACGCCAACCGCGCCGTGCGCCGCAAGATGCAGGTGGTGTTCCAGGACCCCTACGGCAGCTTCAACCCGCGGCACCGGGTCGCCCGGCTGATCTGCGAACCGTTCCACCTGCTCGACAGCCCGCCGCAGGGCGCCGCCCGCCGGGCCGCCATCGCCGAGGCGCTCACCGCCGTCGGGCTGAGCCCGGAGGATGCCGGGAAATACATCCACCAGTTCTCCGGCGGCCAGCGACAGCGGATCGCCATCGCCCGCGCCCTGATCATCAAGCCCGAGCTGATCCTGCTCGACGAGGCGGTCTCGGCGCTGGATGTCTCGGTCCGGGCGCAGATACTCGACCTGCTGGCCGATCTCTCGGGGCGCTACAACCTGGCCTATCTGTTCATCAGCCACGATCTCAGCGTGGTGCGCGGCGTCACCGACCGGGTGCTGGTCATGCAGCGCGGCAAGATCGTCGAACAGGGGCCGACCGCGCAGGTGCTGGAACATCCCGAACACCCCTATACGCGGGCGCTGCTGGAGGCGGCGCCCAGATTGCCGGATCTGGACATGCTGCGGGCCGGGGGCTGACAGCGCCCGCAGCTCCCCGGATCGCGCCGCACCGCCCCCCGGCCACACACGCCCCCCGGCAAAGGCGCCCACCGCTCCCGCCGCCGCGCACGCCCCCCATCTTCGGGTTTCAAATACTCCCGCCGGAGGCTCCCGCCCTCTCCTTCCGTCCCGACGTCTTGCCATTCCGCCCCGGCTGTCGAACACTCGGCCCCGAACAATCGGGGGACGCCATGCGACTGAAGGGAAAGACCGCCATCGTGACCGGCGCGGCGCAGGGGTTCGGCGCCGGGATCGCCGCCAAATTCGCCGCCGAGGGGGCCCGGGTGATGGTGGTGGACCTGAACCTTGCCGGGGCCCGGGCCACGGCGGCCGGGATCGGCAACGGGGCGCTGGCGCGGCAGGTGAATGTCGCCGACGGGGCCGAGGTGAAGGCCATGGCCGAAGCCGCGTTCGAGACCTTCGGCCGGCTCGACATCCTGGTCAACAATGCCGGCGTCACCCATCTTCCGGCGCCGATGGAGACCGTGTCGGAGGCCGATTTCGACCGGGTGCTGGCGGTCAACGTCAAGGCGATCTACCTGACCGCGCGCGAGATCGTGCCGCATATGAAATCCAACGGCAGCGGCGCGATTCTCAACATCGCCTCGACCGCCGGGGTCAGCCCGCGGCCGAACCTGAACTGGTACAATGCCTCGAAGGGCTGGGTCATCACCGCGACAAAGGCGATGGCGGTGGAGCTGGCGCCGAAGGGCATCCGGGTCAACGCGCTGAACCCGGTGGCGGGGGAAACGCCGCTGCTGAAGAGCTTCATGGGCGAGGATACGCCGGAGATGCGGGCCAAGTTCCTGGCGACGATCCCGCTGGGCCGGTTCTCGACCCCGGAAGACCTCGGCAATGCCGCCTGTTTCCTCTGCTCGGACGAGGCGGGCATGATCACCGGCGTCGCCATGGAAGTGGACGGGGGCCGCTGCATATGAGCCGCGCTCCGGCCCGGTCGGCAGGGGCCTGACAATGCCCGGCCGAATCTTGAGAACCCGTTTACCACGATGGGGCCGTATTTCGGTTCTCCTGCAATATCAACAACTTGACCCCCCGTCCCCATGGGGACGCCCTGGAAAGCTCCTGTGATGCGCCTCCAGATGCAGCCCGGACCCCGCAATCTGATCACCGACGTGCCCGGCCTTCTGGTCGGCAATGCCGAGGATGCCGGGTTGAAATCCGGCGTCACGGTGCTGACCTCGGCGACGCCCTTCGCCGCCTCGGTCGCGGTTCTCGGCGGCGCGCCCGGCACCCGCGAGACCGATCTGCTGGCGCCGGAGAACTCGGTCGGCGCGGTCGATGCGCTGGTTCTCTCCGGCGGCTCGGCCTTTGGTCTGGATGCCGCCTCCGGCGTCTCGGATGCGCTGCGCGAGGCCGGTCGCGGCTTTCAGGTCGGCCCGGCGCGGGTGCCGCTGGTCCCGGCGGCGATCCTCTTCGATCTGCTGAACGGCGGCGCCAAGGACTGGCAGACGAACCCCTACCCGGCGCTCGGCCGCGCCGCCTTCGCCGCGGCGGCGGAAGAGTTCCGGCTCGGCAGCGCCGGCGCCGGAACCGGGGCGCTGACCGGGATGCTGAAGGGCGGTCTCGGCTCGGCCTCGTTCCGCCTGGCCTCGGGCGTGACCGTCGGCGCGCTGGTCGCGGCCAACCCGGTCGGCAGCGTCACCACCCCGGGCGAACGCCATTTCTGGGCGGCGCCCTTCGAGCAGGGCGACGAGTTCGGCGGGCTCGGCCCCGATCCCCGTGCCGGCCTGGGCACGGCGTTCGAAAGCCGCAAGATGGGCTCTGCCCGCGCCAATACCACCATCGCCATCGTCGCCACCGACGCGGCGCTGAGCAAGGCCGAATGCAAGCGCCTGGCGATCGCCGCGCATGACGGGATCGCGCGCGCCGTGGTCCCGGCCCATACCCCGCATGACGGCGATCTGGTGTTCTCGGTCTCGACCGGCGCCCGGCCGCTGCCGGCCGATGACCCGATGGCGCTGTTCGGGATCGGCCATGCCGCCGCGCTCTGCCTGGCCCGCGCCATCGCCCGCGCCGTCTATCTGGCCGAACCCGCCCCGAACGACCGTCTGCCCTGCTGGAGAAATGGCGGTGCCTGAGATCGCGGTCAACGGGCGCTCGCCGCAGCACGCGCGCGAAGGCGCCGGCCCGCCGGCCTGTCGCCGGAGGTCGCCGAGGCGCGGGCCCGGGCCGAGGCCGTGCTGGCCCGGAATCGGGGCTGACGGCAGCGCCGGCCGGACGCGGCGGGAGCCTCCGGCGGGAGTATTTGCAGACCCGTAGATGCGAGGGAACGCCGACCCTAGCAGCCCCCCAGAGCGTAGCCCGTGAAGACCCCGAGACGGCGCAGCAGGGCGGCATCGGACTTGCCGGTCTGCGGCAGGCCGACCTCGGCCTGAAATGCTGCGACGGCGGCGGCTGTCTCGGCGGTGTAGTACCAGTCGGGCGGCTCGGCGAGATAACCGCCCGCCGCCAGATAGGATTCGATCCGCGCCACCGCCGGGTAGAAATCGCCCGGCTCGAGCAGATAGGGCTGCGCCTGCCCGGCGCCGTCGCAGGCCTCGGGCGGGGCCGGGTCGAGCTGATAGCGGCCGGTGAAGCCCAGCCCGTCGGCGTCGAACTGCACCAGGCCGAAGCTGAGGCTTTCGATCCGGGCGGATTCGAAGCGCAGATGTTCGAAATCGGCGGTGAGCCGTCCATCCTCGGTGTCGAGCGTCACGTTGCCGCCGTCGCATTCGACGCCGCAGGAGGCATGGCCCTCGTCATCCAGCGGGCAGGTGAATTCGAATCGCACATAGGGGGCACCGGGCAGGGTCAGGGCGATCTCGCCGGCGCCGGTGACGGTCAGGCTTTCGACGGTACCCGGATCGGCGGCATCGGGCAGGCTGTAGCAGGCGTCCCGGCCCGGGTCCTGGGCCAGCGCCGGGCCGGCGAGCGCCAGGAGGAGCGCGGGCCACCGCAGGGCGGCGCGGGAACCGGACGGGGGCATCACGAAGCTCCTTGCAGCAAGATCACCGGCGCCCAGAAGAACGGGTGGCTGTAGCCGGGGAAGAGGGCGGTCGAGGGGCGCGGCTTCAGGGCGATTCCGCCGCGCAGGGTCAGGGTCGCAGACCCGGCGTCGGTGTCAAGAAAGCTCCGCTGGGTCTCGGCCAGGGCCAGGTCGAGCGCCGGCGCATCCGAAGCGAGCTGACGGGCATAGAGCCCCTCCATGAAGGCAGCGGTGGCGCCGTCGGCGACCGGCCAGAGCGTCGCCAGCACCGCCCGGGCGCCTTCGTCCTGGGCAATGGCGGCGAAGCTCTCCAGCTCGGACCCGTCGGCGCCGGGCAGGCCATAGCCGGTGTCGCAGGCCGAAAGCGTCAGCAGGCCGACCTCGGAGAAATCCAGATCGACCCCGAATCCGTCGCGCAGGTCGGAGACGGTGAGACGGCTGCCGTCACCGAGCAACAGGAAGGAGTCGTCCTCGCTGGCACCGAGATGGAAATGCGAGGCGATGTGCAGGATGCCGAACTCGGGCGCGAAGGCATCGCCGAAGACCAGCGAGCGGGCCAGCGCGGCACGGGTGAAGGCGGCGTCGAGCAGCGCGACGCCGTCGAGCAGGCCGGTGTCGCTGTCCGGGGTCCGGACCAGCGCCGCCAGTTCGCGGCGCACCCCGGGCAGGGGCGCGAAGCCGTCGCCGCCCTGTGCGGCCCCGAAGGCGGCGATCCGCGTGAGGCTCTGGCCGGGGCCGCCGATCCGTGCCTCGGTGGCCAGGCTGAGGGCATAGCTTTCGACCAGCCAGCCGGCGTCGTTGCGCAGCGCCGCGAAGGGCAGATAGCGCAGCGGGCCGTCGGGCGAGAGGATCAGCGTGTCGATCCCGGCCGCCTGCAATTCGGCCTCGGCTTCGGGAGGCAGCAGCAGGTTGCCCAGTTGCCGGGCGGCGGGGCGCGGGTCGCTGGCCGGATCGCGGAGCGCGGCGCGCAGGCTGTCGACGCTGGCCGAGAGGGCCTCGGCCGAGAGCGGTTCGCCGCCGATCCGGTCCAGCACGAAGGCGCGTTGCGAGACCGGGGTGGTCAGGATCAGGCCGATGCGGTCGGGCAGGACGACATATTGCAGCGCCGCGGCCCGGCGCCCGGCGAGGGCCCGCAGATGCCGCTTGATCGTCGCCCCGGCGGCCAGCTGCCGGGCATCCTTCGACTGGCCCTGCGCCTTCACCGCCGCGACCAGGCTGGCCAGTTGCGCATCGCGTTCGGCCGCCCCGGCGGCCAGTGCGGCGTCGAGCGCCGAGAGTTCGGCGGTTTCGGCTTCGCTCAGGGCGCGATCGCGCGACAGCAGCAGCAATTCGCGCCGCCGCAGCGCCTGTCCGGTGACGGTGGGCGCGATGTCGCCGAGACGGGTCACCAGCGCCTGCTCCTCGGCGGTTTCCGGCAGCCGGTCCAGACTGTCGCTGCGCAACGCCGGGTCACGATCGGCAAAGCGATAGGTCTCGAAGCTCTTCAGCATCATCAGCACCCGGTCGGCCTCGGCCGGGTGGCCCTGGCGGATCAGCAGGTCGGCAAGCCAGCGGTAATGGTCCGAGACCTGGTCGCGGAAGCACAGCTGCAGATGTTCGGGCAACCCGGCGAGACTGGCGCGGATACCTTGCAGCCGGTTCACCGCGCGGCGGGCGAGGCTCAGCGCCATCTCTCCCTGGCCAAGCGCGGCCAGCCGCTCGGAAGCGGTGGACCAGGCGCAGACCCGGGTGAGATCGGCAGGCAGGGCGCCGTCGAGAACCGCCGTGGTCTCGGCCCTGGCGAGGTCGCTGCCCATGGCGATGAGTTCCAGTTCCAGCGCCCGGCTGCCCTGCCCCGCCGCCGCTTCCAGCGTCGAAAGCCGCCGGGCGGCGAAGGCCAGGCCCCGGCTCTCCCGGCCGAGCGGCTCGGCGATGTCATAGGCGCGGCGGGCCTGCTCCAGCGTCAGCGACGAGGTTTCGGGGCGGCGGGCGAGGTCGGGATCGCCGACCAGTTCGAGGAATCCGCGGGCATTGCGGTCGCCATGGGCGCCGAGCGCGGCCAGCAGGGCCCGGAACCCGTCCATGTCCTGCGGTGTGCCGCCGCCGACGATGCGCGAGACGATGCGGCGGAAGGCGGCGTTGCGGGTCGCGAAACGCGGCTGGTCGAGGCCGCCATTGTATCCGGGCGCCAGAGCCAGGCGCGGCAGCGTGGCGACAGTGGCGCGGGCGCCGGCGAAATCCCCGAAGAAGCTCTGCACGTCGAGCAGGGCCTCGGTGGCGGCGGTCGGGATCGGCTCGAATTCCGGAACCGTCTTGCGGGCCTCGGCCTCGGCCGCGGCGGCAGCCCGCAGCCAGTCATGGGCCGGGGCGATCAGCGCCGGGTCGATGCCGCCCACCGCGGCGCGGTGCTGGAAGGTGACGCAATCGGCGATCTCGAAACTGCAGCCGGACTCGATATGCCGGGCCAGCCGCAGCGGATCGTGCTGCCGCAGCCACATGCCTTCCAGCGTGCCGTCGAGCAGGGCCACCGGGTCCTCGTCGGGGTGTTTCAGATCGGGCCGGGCCAGCAGGATATGCGCCAGACCGGCACGGCTGGCCGGGGCGCCCTGTTCGCGGTCGCTGGCAAATTCGAGCGCCAGCCGGAACCATTCGGCGGCTTCGGCGAAATCCGGCGCCAGTCCGGCATCGGGCGCCATATAGGCCAGCCCCATCCTGCGGGCGGTGTCCTGGCCGTCGAAGGCGCGATAGTCCTCTTCCGCGACCCAGTCGCGCAACCTTTCCCGGGCGGCGGCGGAGAGTTCCGCCCCCGGCCCTTCGGTGAAGAACGGCCGGCCGGCAGCGCGACCGGCGCGGACCTGCGCCAGCCCCTCCACCCAGGGCCGGCTGCCCGGTTCGGGGTCCAGGCCAAGCCCGGCGCGCCAATGCCGTTCGGCGGCGAGCCAGTCCTGCGGCACATGGATGCCGCGTTCGTAGAACCCGGCCAGCGCCAGATGCGCCGCGGGCTGGCCCGAGTCCGCTGCGGCGCGATACTGCGCCAGCGCGGCCTGCGGATCGGCGGCGACGCCATAGCCCTGTTCCAGCGCCTGAGCATAGCGCAACTGCGCCAGCCCCAGCCCCTGCCCGGCGGCATGGGCGATCAGGCCGATCGCGTTGGCGACAAGCTCGGGGCTCTTCGGGGCCTCGGCATAGCCTTCCAGCATCAGGCTGGCGGTGGCGAAGGCGACGAAGGGGTCGGCCTTGTCGATCACCGCTTGCCGCGCCTCGGGCCAGAGCGCGGTGAGCGTCGCCAGCTGGTTCATCGCCAGAAGCCCGTCGAAGGTGAGCGTCGCTTCGACCCGGATCAGCCCGTCGGGAACATCGCCATAGCCGCCGTAGGCCTGCGAGACGAAAAAGGAGTCGCCGCCGGCATTGGCCATCGCCACCAGCCCCGCCGCCAGTTCCCCGGCGCCGGTGCCGTCGTCGCGGGCCTGCAGGAACCGGGCCGCCCGGACCTGACGTGAGCGCAGGTTATGGGCGGCAAGCCCCCGGGCGTTGTAGCGCCGGATGATGTCGGCCCGCAGTTCGGGGTCGAGCGGATAGCTGTCGATCCCGGCGGCGATCAGGTCGAGCTGCACCGAGACTTCACCGACCGAGAGTTCCCCGGGCAGGTCCAGCACCAGCCCCAGCAGGGCGACGGCGGTATCGGGATGGGCGGCGACCTCGGGCCGTTGCAGGGCCTGCTCGGCGGCCCAGCCGAGACCGAGAACCATGTCGCGCCGCTCGATCGGATTGGCCGGGGGCGGCGCCTCTGGATCGGGCATCAGCGCCTCGACCAGCAGGCGCGCCCGATCCCGCGCCTGGAGACCCGAAACCGGCGGCAGGCCTTCGACCAGAAAGGCAGGCAGGGTGCCGCCGGGTTCCGACCAGAGATCGGGACGGGCGCAGAACCGGCGCAGGCTGGCCAGCGCCGAAGAGAAATGGGCCGGACCGGAACGGGCGGCCTCGATCAGGAAGGGGCGGACCAGCGCCATCGTGCCGTCACGCGGGTCGCGCCCGGCAGCACATTCGGCGGCCAGGGCCAGCGCCGCGCGGCTGTCCTGAAGGGGCGCCTCGGGGTCTTCGGCGCAGAGCCCGCCGCGGGCCTGCAACGCCGCCAGCTGCACCACCTCTCCCGGAGTCGGCTTGGCGGTGCCGCGCATCCGCAGCTTGCGCGCCGCATCCTGCTGGGTCCGGGATGCCTGCCGGATCGCCTTGTTCCAGGCGGTGCGGCTGACCGGGCCGAAGGCGCCGTCGATCTCGCCCTCCAGGCAGCCATGCTGGGCGAGGATTTCCTGCGCGAGCCGGTAATGGGTCCGGTAGCGGCCCGGCTTCTCCCGGTCGGCCGCGGCGAATCTCGCCAGGCTGTCGGCGGCAATCGCGTTCTGCATCGGGCAGAGCGCCGGCCCCAGGGCCTCGGCCTCGGCCTGCATCCGGTCGCGTGCGGGTCCAAGCTGGGCCAGGAAATACTCGACCCAGTCGCGGGCATTCTCCATCCGCCCGACATGGCCGCCGCGCAGGAGGTAGTCGGTCATCCCGGCCTCGACCCAGCCGGCCAGCTGCTCGGCGCCGAGATCGCCCCAGGACAGGGCGAAGAGCATCAGATCTTCATAGTCGAATTCGCCGGCCAGGTCGGATCGTTCGAGGTCCCAGCCGCAGGTCTGGGAGTCGATCACCGAGGCCCAGGCATCGATCTGCGAGGGCGGCGCCGACGCCGAAGCGTCCTGCGCCACGACCGGAGCGGCCGCCGAAAGCAGACAGACCCGTGCCAGGCCCAACAAGACCGTCCTGATCGGCGCGCCCCAACGCAAAGCCTGATCGCCCCCTTAACCCTTGGGCAAGGGTATTCGCAGCGGGCCCGGCCCATCAAGTCCGGTCTGGAAAACAGTGCGTTGCGGGATCCGGGCCGCATGGCCGGCGCAGGAGCGGCCGGGCAAGGGGTTGCGGCCCGGGGCCGGCTGGGCGAGGTTCGGCGCAAAACGGAAGGACAATCCCATGCCCGACACATCCCGCCCCATCCTCATCCTTGGCGCCAGCCGTGGCATCGGGCTGGCCGCAGCCGAGGCGCTGGCCGCCCGGGGGTTCCCGGTCGCGCTCGGTTGCCGCAAACCGGCGGATGCCCAAGCGGCCGCTGCGCGGCTGGCCGAAACGGGGGCGCAGGCGCTGCCACTGACCGTCGATGTCACCGACTTTGCCGCCGTCGAGGCCGCCGTCGCCGCGACCTGCGACTGGAAGGGGGCGCTTGGCGGGCTGGTCAACAATGCCGGCATCATCGAGCCGATCGGCCGGCTGGCCGAGACCGACCCCGCCGCCTGGGCGCATCTGATCCAGGTCAACCTGACCGGTGCCTATCACGGGTTGCGCGCCGCCCTGCCCCGGCTGGCCCGGGGCGGCGCGGTGGTGAATATCTCGTCCGGCGCGGCCAGCGCGCCGATGGAGGGCTGGAGCGCCTATTGCGCCTCGAAGGCCGGGATGGCGATGCTGACCCGCTCGGTGCATCACGAATATGGCGCCGAGGGCGTCCGGTGCTATGGATTTCGGCCCGGGGTGGTCGATACCGGGATGCAGGTCTCGATCCGGGCCTCGGGAATCAACCCGGTCAGCCAGTTGCCGCGTGAATCGCTGGCACCGCCCGAAGTGCCCGCGGCGGGGATCGCCTGGCTGATTGCCGAGGCGCCGGAAGACCTGTCGGGTCAGGAAGTCGATATCCGCGACGAGACCTTTCTGGCCCGGATGAATGCATAGGCCACGGGGCCGGGGAGAGTGCCGGCAATGACACGTCAGATCATCGACCTTTCTGTCCCGCTGCAGAACGAGGTCAAGGCCGACCCGCCGGGAATGGAGCCGACGATCGACTATGTCGGGCACGAGGAAGGGGTCGCCGGGTTGGTCGCCAGCTTTCCCGGCCTGCGCTCCGAGGACCTGCCGGACGGTCAGGGCTGGGCGGTCGAGCAGGTCCGGTTATCGACCCACAACGGCACCCATATCGACGCGCCCTGGCATTTCCACCCGACGATGAACGGGGGCGAGCGGGCCTGGACCATTGACGAGGTGCCGCTGAACTGGTGCCTGCAGCCGGGGGTCAAGCTGGACTTCCGCCAGTTGCCGGACGGCCATGTGGTCAGCGCCGCCGAGGTGCAGGCCGAGCTGGAGCGGATCGGGCATCGGCTCTCGCCGCTGGAGATCGTCGTGGTGAACACCTCGGCCGGGCGGGCCTATGGCCGGGATGACTATGTATCGCGCGGCTGCGGCATGGGGCGCGAAGCGACGCTCTGGCTGCTGGAACAGGGGGTGCGGGTGACCGGCACCGATGGCTGGAGCTGGGATGCGCCCTTTGTCCACACGCAGAAGCGTTTTGCCGAGACCGGCGATGCCAGCCTGATCTGGGAGGGGCACAAGGCGGGACGGCATCAGGCCTATTGCCACATCGAGAAGCTGCACAACCTGGAAGTGCTGCCCGCCACCGGCTTCACGATCTCCTGCCTGCCGGTGAAGATCGAGGCCGCCTCGGCGGGCTGGTGCCGCGCGGTGGCGATCCTGGATTGAGCCCGGCCGGGATCGAGCTTGCCGGCCGGGAGTCGGGACAGACCCCTAGGGGCGGCAGCGCTCGCGCCAGGCCCGGGCATAGGCCCGCATCGCCGGGTCGCTCTCGACCACCGGTGCCGGATCGGGCGGCAGGGCGCCGGTCCCTTCGCCGGCGAACAGCAGCGCGGCGCCCAATGCGGTGCCGGTGGCCGAAGCCGCGCGGATGACCGGGCGCGCGGTCTCCGCCGAGAGCATCCGCAGGAACAGCGCGTTGCGGGCAAAGGGCCCTTCGACCACCACCGGCCCCTCGGCGCCGATCATGCCCAGGCACTCGGCGGTCATCATGGCCAGATAGAGGCTCAGCGCCGCCTCGCGCCGGGCCGATCCGACGGGTGGTTCCTGCCCGATCCAACGCGCCTTGCGGCCCGGGAAGGGACCGGAGCCCGGCTCCACCGCAGGCAACAGCATCAGGCCGTCGGAGAGGACCGAGGCCAGGGCGGCCCCGGCATCGGTGGCGGATGCGCCCTGCCGGATCAGGTCGTATTCCCGTCCGCCCATGAAACGCGCCGAGGGCACCGGCTGGCCGAAGGCATCGACATTGACCAGCGTGTCGCGGGCGGGATCGAGCCGTTGCTTCGCCCCGCCGACCGCCATGGCGACCACCCAGGTGCCGGTCGAGACCACGGCGAAGGGCGGCTTGCGGGACAGCAGATGCGGATAGAGCGAGGCGTTGGAATCGTGAATCCCGGCCACCACCGGCACCGATCCGCGCAATCCGATCCGCGCCGCGAGATCGGGCAGGACGGGGCCCAGGATCGTCCCCGGACGTTCGGGCGGCGCCAGTTTCGCGCCGATGCCGAGACGGTCCACAAGATCCGAGAACGCGCCCGCCCCCGGGCTCCAGAGATCGGTATGGCAGCCGAGCGAGGTCACATCGGTCGCCGTCACGCCGGTCAGCCGGGCCGCCCAGTATTGCGGGTAGGTGACGATCCTGGCCACCCGATGCAGGAGGTCGGAGTCCTGCTGGGCCTGCCAGTGCAGCTGCGCGCCGAGGTTCAGCCCGACCGGCAATCGCGGCGAACCGGTCTGCGCGAAATCGGGGCGCAGCAGATCATAGGCCGCGGCCGTGGCATCCGGGCCGTCATATTCGTAGTCCAGCACCGGCGCGGCCAGACGCCCGTCCGCGGCCAGCAGCGCCGCCGACGCGCCATGCGTGGTGACCGAAATCGCCTCGATCCCCTGCCGGGCCTGCATGGTGGCCAGCCCGTCGAGCAGGAAGCCCCATATCCCCTCGATGTCGAAATGCGGATAGGGCGGGCCGGGCTGCACATGGTTCGGCCGGGTGGTGACTTGGGATTCGGTCAGCGTCTCCAGATCGACCAGCGCCAGCTTGGCATTGGTCTTGCCGATGTCGATCACCGCGATATGGCGCGGGGTGCTCATGGCATGTGGAACAGGGTTTCCAGCGGCACCGCGACCGGTTCGTTGTCCGGCCGGACCTCCATGATGTCGGCCATATGTGCCCACCAGCGCTGCATCACCGGATGCGCCGGCAGATCGTCCATGCCATGACCGTCGCTGCGCCAGAGGACGCCGAACAGCAGGTTGGTCTCGGGGTCGAGATGGATCGAGTAGTCCCTGACCCCGGCCTCTTTCAGCAGTGCCACGAGCTCGGGCCAGATCGCGTCATGGCGGCGGCGGTATTCCTCGGCCTGGCCGGGGTTCAGCCGCATTCGAAAGGCGTATTTCTGCATTATCTCCTCCGCGCGCCGATCCGCGACCAGAGCCGCGGCAGGGCAATCACTCCGATCAGCAAGAGGCCGATGAAGACCTGCATGACGATACCCGGAACGTTCAGCAGGCCAAGCCCGAAGGTCACCAGCCCCATGACAAAGGCGGCGATGACCACGCCGGGGATGGTGCCCGAACCGCCCAGGATGTTGACCCCGCCAAGGACGACCATGGTGACCACTTCCAGCTCCCAGCCGAGCGCGATGGTCGGCCTTGTCGAGCCGAGCCGCGAGGTCAGGCAGATCGCGGCCAGTCCCGACATCAGCCCGGTCATCAGGAACAGCAGGAACTTCACCCGCCGGACCCGGATGCCGGAGAACAGCGCCGCGGTCTGGTTGTTGCCGATCGCATAGACGGCGCGGCCGAAATTGGTCAGGTGCAGGAGCGCACCGAAACCGACGGCCAGCAGGGCGAAGAGCACCAGCTCGACCGAGAACACCCACCAGACATAGCCCTGGCCGAACCAGGCGAAATCCGCGGGATAGCCGCCATAGGCCTGGTCGCCGAGGACGATCGAGGAGAGGCCGCGGAACAGGCTCATCGTGCCGATGGTGACGACGATCGAGGGCAGGCCCAGCACGGTGACGAAGACCGCGTTGAAGGTGCCGCACAGAAGCCCCACGCCAAGGCCGATCGCCAGCAGTTCGGGCGTGCCGGCCCCGGCCTGCACGGCGGCGCCCATCGCGGTGGAGGCCAGGGCGATGATCGCGGCGACCGAGAGGTCGATCTCGCCCGAGACGATCAGAAGCGCCATGGCAAAGCCGATCATCGCCTTTTCGGTGAAGTTGAAGGTGGCGTCCGAGAGGTTCCAGGCATCGAGGAAATAGGGCGAGGCAAAGCTGTTGGCGGTGAAGATCAGCACCGCGACGATCAGCAGGAGCGCCTCCCAGCTGCGCAGCAGCCGAACACCGGGGCGCGACAGGCGATCGGGGATGTGACGCTCGGTGGCGGCGGTATCGGTCATGCGGCATGCTCGGCGGATTTGAGGATCACCCGGCCCTGGCGCCGGTTGGCGCGGGCGTTGAAGGCGACGGCGATGAGGATCGCCGAGCCGGAAATCGCCATCTGCCAGAAGGGCGAGATGTTCACCACCGGCAAGGCGTTCTTGATGGTGCCGAGGAACAGCGCCCCCAGCACCGCGCCGCCGACCGAACCGATGCCGCCGGCGATCGAGACCCCGCCGATGACGCAGGCCGCCACCACGTCGAGCTCGAAACCGCTGGCGATGTCGACATAGGCCACCGCGTAGCGCGAGACCCAGAGGTAGCCGGTCAGCCCCGCCAGCGCGCCCGACAGGGTGAAGGCGGCGAACTGGGTGCGGCCGGTATTGATCCCGGCATAGACGGCGGCGCGCGGGTTGCCGCCGGTGGCGAAGAAGGCCCGGCCCAGCGGTGTGCGGGAGATCAGCAGCAGGAAGGCGCCGGCGGTCAGGATCGCGCACCAGGTCAGCACCGGCAGCCCGAGGATCTGGGCGCGCGGAAAGGCCTTGAAGACGGCGCTCATCTCATGCGCGTTTACCCACTGGCCCTTGGAGATCAGGAAGATCACGCCGCGAAAGATGGTCATCGTGCCGAGGGTGACGACGATCGGCGGGATGTCGAGCTTCCAGACCAGAAGCCCGTTGATGCTGCCCAGGGCGGCGCCCAGCACCACCACCAGCAGCAGGATGGCGATGATCGGCACGCCCGGAAGCGCCGCGTTCAGCATCGCCGCGACCATGCCGCAGAGGGCCAGGTTGGCGGCGACCGACAGGTCGATGCAGCGGGTCACGATGACCGCCATCTGGCCGAGGGCAAGGATGATCAGCGGTGCGGAATCGTTGAGCACATTGGCAAGGTTGCCGGGCGCGACGAATTCCGGCGCCCTTATGGCGATGAGGGCCAGAAGGGCCAGCAACACGCCGGTGAGGATCGCCTCGCGGGACTTCAGGAAACGGGTCAGCATGGGCGGAGTCCGGTCTGGTCAGGGGTCCAATGGCGCCGGCATCCCGGTCGCGCCCGGCGCGAGGGGCAACGGCCGACCCGACGGGGAGGACGCGATAGCGGCCGCCAGCCCCCCGGCAGGCGCGACGCGTCCGCCCGGGCAGGCGCGGCGCTTGTTCCGAGTGACCCCCTTGCCAAATGGTCGCTCATCCCGCCGCCTCCGAAATCCCCGCCGCATGGCGCACCAGCGTTTCCGGGGTCAGTTCCTCGCCTTCCAGCTCGGCCACGATCCGGCCTTCGCGCATCACGATCACCCGGTCGGACATGCCCAGCACCTCGGGGATTTCCGACGACACCATGATGACGCTCAGCCCCTGCCCCGCCAGTTCCGACATGAAGGCATGCACCGCCGCCTTCGAGCCGATGTCGATGCCCTTGGTCGGCTCGTCCAGGATGATGACCTTGGGCCGGGTCGCCAGCCATTTGGCGATCACCACCTTCTGCTGGTTGCCGCCCGAGAGCGTGCCGACATCCTGATCCAGCGCCGCCGCCCGCAGGTCGAGCCGCCCGGTGTATTCCCGGGTCAGGGCGAATTCGCGGGCCAGCCGCAGGAAGCCGTGGCGCGAGGTCCGGGCCAGCGACGGCAGGGTGACATTCTGGAAGATCGGCAGGCCGATGATGGCGCCCTGGCTGCCGCGATCCTCGGGAACATAGACGATGCCCTGGGCGATGGCCTCGGCCGGAGAGCGGATCACCCGGACCTTGCCGTCGATCCGCACCGCGCCCTTCGCGGGCCGGGTGATGCCGAACAGCGCCTGCATCACCTCGGACCGGCCCGCACCGACCAATCCGTAGAAGCCGAGTATCTCGCCCCTGCGCAGCGAGAAACCGATGTCCTCGAACTCGGTCGGGTGGCTGTAGCCCGCGACGGTCAGGATCGGATCACCGATCGCCGCCGGACGCTTCGGGAAAATCTGATCGACCGCGCGGCCGACCATCAGCCGGACCAGATCATCCTCGGTCACGTCCGCGGTCCGGCCCTCGGCGATGAACTGGCCGTCGCGGAACACCGTGAAGCGGTCCGAAATCCGGAACACTTCGTCGAACTTGTGGCTGATGAAGAGGATCGCCTTGCCCTGTGCCTTGAGCTGCTCGACCAGTTCGTAGAGCTCGGCGATTTCCTTGTGGCTGAGCGCGGCGGTCGGCTCGTCCATGATGACGACGCGGGCGTCGATGCTCAGCGCCCGGGCGATGGCGACCAGATGTTTCGAGGCGATGCCCAGATCGCGCAGCCGGGCGGCGGGGTCGATCCTGGCCCCGATGCCGTCCAGCAGTTCCCGGGCCCGGGCCTGCATGGCGCCGATATCGATCAGGCCGAAGCGGGTGCGGGGCGCGTGGCCGATGAAGATGTTCTCGGCAACCGTCAGATCGTCGAACAGCACGGTTTCCTGATGGATCGCGGTGATCCCGGCCGCGGCGGCGTGATGCGCGGTTCGGAATGCCACCGGCCGGCCGTCGAGCAGGATGCGGCCGCCGTCGGGCTGGTAGATGCCGGTCAGCACCTTGACCAGCGTAGACTTGCCGGCGCCGTTCTCTCCGACCAGCGCGGTCACCTCACCGGCGTGGAGTTCCAGCCGCACGCCGTCCAGCGCCACCACGCCGGGAAAGGTCTTGGTGACATCCTCCAGCGCCAGCAGCGGTTGCGGCATGGCGGCATCGGCCAGTGGGGCTTGCTGGGCGGTCATGATGTCCTGAATCCGGGGGATGGGCGTCCGGCGCCGCGCGGGGCGGCACCGGACCGGGTCCTGTGTTCGGGCGATCAGAAGATCGACTTGAACTCTTCGATGTTCGACTTGTCGTAGACGAAGGGATCCGCCATGGCGCCGTCGCCATGCTCGTCGAGGGTGATCTCGCCCATGCGGCCCATATCCAGGGTCGCGCCGGGGCCGCCCTCGGCCCCTTTCACGAGATCATAGGCCATCATCGTCGCCGAATAGCCCAGATCGATCGGGTTCCAGATCGCGAAGCTCTTCGAAGCGCCGGATTCGATCGCGCCGGCCATTTCCGACGGCAGGCCCAGACCGGTCACGTTGATCTGGCCGATCTTGCCGGCATCGGCCACCGCCTGGGCCGCCGCCACGATCCCGACGCTGGTCGGCGCGATGATCGCCTTCAGGTCCGGGTAGCTCTGCATCAGGCCCTGCGCCTCGCGATAGGACTTGTCGGCCAGGTCATCGCCATAGACCGTCGCCACCACCTTGATGCCGGGATAGTTGTCCATCACCTTCATCATCTCGTCGATCCAGATGTTCTGGTTCGTCGCGGTGGCCGAGGCCGAGAGAATCGCCACCTCGCCGCCATCCGGCATGTGATCGGCGGCCAGCTTGATGATCATGTTGCCGATCAGCGCGTTGGACGAGGGGTTCAGATGGGCCATGCGCCCCGCCTCGGCGACGCCGGAATCCCACGAGATCACCTTGATCCCGCGATCCATCGCCTTCTTCAGCGCCGGCACCAGGGCGTCGGCGTCATTGGCCGAAATGGCAATCGCATCGACCTTCTGCGCGATCAGGGCGTTGATCACCTCGATCTGGCCTTCGGCCGTGGTGTCGGTCGGGCCGGTATAGATGATCTCGACATCGCCGAGTTCCTTGGCCGCTTCCTCGGCGCCCTTGGCCGCGGCTTCGAAGAAGCCGATGCCGAGCGCCTTGACCACCAGCGCGATGCGGACGTCTTCCGCATGCGCCGCGCCCGCGACCATCGTCGCTGCCGTGGCCATTGCGGCCACCGTCTTTTTCAGAATGCTCATCTTGTCCTCCCTGTGAGCCGTTCCTAACGTGTCGTTGCTTCGGGCCGTGCCGCGGGTTTCATGCCCTTTTCCCGGCCTTCGTCGCGGCGGCGACCGGGGCCACGATCAGCCGCACCCCCTCGCCTTCCAGCATCGCCGCGGTCTTGTCGGATATGCCTTCGTCGGTCACCAGAACGTCGATCCGGGCCAGCGGGCAGAGCACCAGGCTGGAGCGGTTCCTGAACTTGGAACTGTCGGCCAGCACCACCAGCTCGTCGGCCTGACCGATCAGCTTGGTCTCGGCCTGGATCAGCAGCGGATCGGCCTCCATAAGCCCGATCGCGCCGATGCCCTGCGCGCCCATGAACATCCGCCGGGCATAGAAATTGCGGGTCACGTCATTGTCGAAGGGCGACAGGATGATGTTCTGCTCGCGATAGATCGTGCCGCCCGACAGCATGATCGTGTTCTTCGAATTGCGCAGCAGATGTTCGGCGATCGGGAACGAGTTGGTGAAGACCTGCAGGCGGCGCGAGGCCAGCGGGTGCACCATCTGGAAGGTCGTGGTGCCGCCGTTGATGATGATCGGCTCGCCCTCCTCGCAAAGCTCGGCCGCGGCAAGGGCGATGGCGCGTTTCTGCGCGACATGGCTGGATTCGTTCAGCGCGAAGGGGCGCCCGGCCAGGCCGACGAATTGCGGCGGGTTGATCGATTCGGCGCCGCCGCGCACCCGGCGCAGCTTCTTCTTCAGGTGCAGGGCCGCGATGTCGCGCCGCACCGTCGCCTCGGAGGCGCCGGTCAACTGGCAGAGATCGGCGACCGTGGCCACCGGCCGGTCCTGGACCGCCGACAAGATCACGCCATGACGTTCGCTTTCGTGCATGAAAGCCCTCCACTTCCCCCGAAGCCTGCGGTGCGCTTCAATCATTGTCAATCATTAACGCTCACAAACCACAATTCTGCGATGCAGCATGATTGTTTTTGACTGGTCTTGATTGACTTTATCGGCTCCGACGCGCAGGCTCGGGACAACAGCCACATTCGCGCATGATGTCCGGGAGACCCCAAAATGTTGAAAACCGCGCCCAGTCCGCTGCTTGAAAGCCTGTGGGACGACGCCCGGACCGAGGCGATGAGCGAATCGGACCTGCTGCTCTATCGCTCGAACCTTCTGGGGTCGGACAAACGGATCACCAACTACGGCGGCGGCAACACCAGCGCCAAGGTGATGGAACGCGACCCGCTGTCGGGCGAGATGGTCGAGGTGCTCTGGGTCAAGGGATCGGGCGGCGATGTCGGCTCGATGAAGAAGGACGGGTTCGCGACGCTCTACATGGACAAACTGCGGGCGCTGAAGGGGCTGTATCGCGGCGTCGCCTTCGAGGACGAGATGGTCGGCCTGCTGCCGCATTGCACCTTCAACCTGAACCCGAGAGCGGCCAGCATCGACACGCCGCTGCACGCCTATGTGCCGCGCCGCCACGTCGATCACATGCATGCCGATGCGATCATCGCCATCGCGGCGGCCGAGAACGGCGAGGCGCTGACGCGGGAGATTTTCGGCGACCGGATCGGCTGGCTGCCCTGGAAGCGGCCCGGCTATGAGCTGGGCCTGTGGCTGGAACGGTTCTGCGAGGAGAACCCCGAGGCCGACGGGGTGATCCTGGGCAGTCACGGGCTGTTCACCTGGGCCGACGAGGCGAAACCCTGCTACGAGACGACGCTGGATGTCATCAACCAGGCGATCCGCTGGCTGGACGCCAGGACGGCGGGCAAGCCGGCCTTTGGCGGGGCGGCGGTGCAGAGCCTGTCCGCAGACCAGCGCCGGGCGGTGGCGGCGCGCCTGATGCCGGCAATCCGCGGAATGGTCAGCGGCCGACAGCACATGGTCGGGCATTTCGACGATCAGGAGGCGGTGCTGGACTTCGTCAACAGCGCCCAGATGCGGCCGCTGGCGGCCCTGGGCACCTCCTGCCCCGACCATTTCCTGCGCACGAAGATCCGCCCCCTGGTGGTGGAGTTCGACCCGGCGAAACCGGATGTGGACGCGGTCCTCGCCGCCCTGCCGGCGCAGGTCGAGGCCTATCGCAAGGACTACGTGGCCTATTACGAGCGCTGCAAGCACCCCGACAGCCCGGCGCTGCGCGATCCCAATGCGGTGGTCTGGCTGGTGCCCGGCGTGGGCATGATCACCTTCGCCAAGGACAAGGCGACGGCGCGGGTCTCGGGCGAATTCTATGTCAACGCGATCAACGTGATGCGCGGCGCCTCGGCGGTCTCGACCTATTGCGGCCTGCCCGAGCAGGAAGCCTTCGACATCGAATACTGGGCCCTGGAAGAGGCCAAGCTGCAACGCATGCCGAAGCCCCGGTCGCTGGCCGGGCGGGTGGCGCTGATCACCGGGGCCGCCGGGGGGATCGGCAGCGCGACGGCGGAACGCTATCTGGCCGAGGGCGCCTGCGTGGTGCTGGCCGATATCGTCGCGGATGCGCTGGAAGAGACCCGCGAGGGGCTGGCGGGCCGGTTCGGCGAAGATCAGGTCCGCGCCGTGACCATGGACGTGACCGATGAAGACGCGGTGGCCGCGGCCTATGCCAGCGCGGCGGTGGAGTTCGGCGGCGTCGACATCCTGGTCTCGAATGCCGGCATCGCCTCGTCGGCGCCGGTCGAGGACACGTCTCTGGAGATGTGGAACCGCAACATGGCAATTCTCTCGACCGGGTATTTCCTGGTCAGCCGCGAGGCCTTCAAGCTGATGAAGGTGCAGGGGCTGGGCGGCGCGGTGGTCTTTGTCGCCTCGAAGAACGGGCTGGCGGCCTCGCCCAATGCCAGCGCCTATTGCACCGCCAAGGCCAGCGAAATCCATCTGGCCCGCTGCCTGGCGCTGGAAGGGGCCGAGCATGGCATCCGGGTCAATGTGGTCAATCCCGACGCGGTGCTGCGCGGCAGCCGCATCTGGTCGGGCGAGTGGCTGGACCAGCGCGCCGCGACCTACAAGACCGACAAGGACGGGCTGGAAGAAATGTACCGCCAGCGCAGCCTGCTGAAACGCTCGGTCTACCCCGAGGACATCGCCGAGGCGGCCTATTTCCTCGCCTCGGAGCAATCGGCAAAATCGACCGGCAACATCATCAATGTCGATGCCGGCAATGTGCAGGCATTCACGCGCTGAGGCGCGGATGGGGGGAGAGGACCATGATCGGCGAAGACATCATCGAGGCGTCGAACGCCAGTCGCGAGGCGGCGCTGCGCGAGGATTACGACGCGCTAGGCGCCCATCTGGCCCGGCGCGGGATCGACATCGCGGAGATCGAGGCGCGGGTGGCGGCATTCGGCGTGGCGGTGCCCAGCTGGGGCGTCGGCACCGGCGGCACCCGCTTTGCCCGGTTCCCCGGCCCCGGCGAGCCGCGCGACATCTTCGACAAGCTCGACGATTGCGGGGTGATCCACGCGCTGACCGGCGCCACCCCGAAGGTCTCGCTGCATATCCCCTGGGACAAGGCCCCGGCCGCCGATCTTCTGGCCCGGGCCGAGGCGCTTGGCCTCGGCTTCGACGCGATGAATTCCAACACCTTCCAGGACAGCCCCGGCCAGCCGCTCAGCTACAAATACGGCTCGCTCAGCCATGCCGACAGGGCGGTGCGGGCGCAGGCGGTGGCGCATAACCTGGAATGCATCGAGATCGGCCGGGCCATCGGCTCGAAGGCGCTGACGGTCTGGGTAGGCGACGGGTCGAACTTCCCCGGCCAGACCGATTTCAGCCGCCAGTTCGACCGCTATCTCGACTCGGCGGCCGAAATCTACGCCGCCCTGCCCGACGACTGGCGGCTGTTCACCGAACACAAGATGTACGAGCCGGCCTTCTATTCGACGGTGGTGCAGGACTGGGGCACCAATTACATGATCGCGCAGACGCTGGGTGAGCGGGCCTTCTGCCTGGTCGATCTGGGCCACCATGCGCCGAACGTGAACATCGAGATGATCGTGGCGCGGCTGATCCGAGCCGGCAAGCTGGGCGGCTTCCATTTCAACGATTCGAAATACGGCGACGACGATCTGGATGCCGGGTCGATCGACCCGTTCCGGCTGTTCCTGGTGTTCAACGAACTGGTCGGGGCCGAGGCGACCCCCGGCTTCGATCCGGCGCATATGCTGGACCAGAGCCACAATGTCACCGATCCGATCGAGAGCCTGATGCTCTCGGCCTGCGAGGTGCAGCGTGCCTACGCCCAGGCGTTGCTGGTCGACCGGGCGGCGCTGGAAGGGTTTCAGGACGCCAATGACGCGCTGATGGCGACCGGGGTGCTGAAGGCGGCGTTCCGGACCGATGTCGAACCGATCCTGGCGATGGCACGGCTGCGCAAGGGGGCAGCCGTCGACCCGGTGGCGGCCTATCGCGCCTCGGGCTACCGGACCCGGGTCGCCGGGGAGCGCCCGGCGGTGGAAGGCGGCAGCGGCGGCATCGTCTGACCCCGCCGCGCCCGTGGCATCAGTTGACCGGCGAGATCAGCGGCTTGCCGGCGAAATAGGCCGCCAGGTTGTCCACGACCATCTGCGCCATCGCGTTGCGGGTCTCGACCGTGGCCGAGCCGGCATGCGGCAGCAGGGTGACGTTCGGCAGGCCGGTCAGGGCCGGATCGGGATCGGGCTCGGAGGCGAAGACATCCAGCCCGGCACAGGCAATGGTGCCATCCTTCAGAGCCGCGATCAGCGCCGCCTCGTCGACCACCGAGCCGCGCGCCACGTTGACGAAACAGCCCTTGGGGCCGAGGGCCGCCAGCACCTTCGCGTCGATGATATGCCGGGTCGCGTCGCCGCCGGGCAGGATCGCGATCAGCACATCGGCCCAGTCGGCCAGCGCCAGCAGGTCGGGCTGATAGTCATGCGCCACGTCCGGCTTGGGGCTGCGGCTGTGGTAGGCGATGTTCATCCGCATCGCCGAAGCCCGGGCCGCGATCGTGCGGCCGATGGCACCCATGCCGATGATCCCCAGGTTCTTGCCCGTGGCCGAAGTCTGCAACGGAAACGGTCCCTTCCTGGCCCAATCGCCCGAGCGGGTATAGGCATGCGCATCGACCAGCTTGCGCAGCGACGCCAGCATCAGCAGGATCGCGGTATCTGCCACGTCGTCGGCCAGCGCCGGCGAGGTGGTCGTCAGCACCGCGCCATGCGCCTTGAGCGCCGCGGCGTCGATGTATTCGTAGCCCGCCGAAACGCAGCTGACGATCTTGAGCCGCGGCAGATGCTCCAGCATCTCGGCGCTCAGCAGCTGGTGCCCGCTGGTGGCGATGGCTTCACATTTCGGCCCATGCTCGGCGAGGAACGCCGGCTTGTCTTCGGCCTTGTCGTAACGGTGCAACGTGTAGGCGGCTTCCAGCTGTGCCAGTTGCGGCGCGGCCGGCGCGGACATCACCAGGACATCGGGCTTCATCGGGAGCTCTCCAGTTGTTTTGCGGGCAAGGATCTGCGCGAACCTGCATCAGAAAGCGGCGCGGTGCAAACCGGTCCCCGCCCGGGCTGACCCAGCGTCACGGTGACATGGATCAAGGCCGCGGTTGCAGCGCTTCCGTTAGACACCATATCAGCGTCGGGCAGTGCATCTCTCTGCCCCATTTCAAGAAAGGCAGCGATCCGATGAGCTATACGATCGACAGGACCCTCGCCGGGACCGGCATCGACGAGGCCGAGAGCCGGACCCGCGCCGCCCTTGCCGACAAGGGCTTTGGCGTGCTGACGGAAATCGACGTCCAGGCGGTGATGAAGGCCAGGCTGGGCGCCGAGCTGGACGGCTACCGGATTCTCGGAGCCTGCAACCCCAAGCTGGCCTATGGCGCGATCCAGACCGAACCGCGGGTCGGCGCCATGCTGCCCTGCAACGTCATCCTGCGGCAGATCGGCGCCGACACCGAGGTCTCGGCGGTCGATCCGGTGGCCTCGATGGCCTCGATCCCGAATCCCGAGCTGCTGAAGCTGGCCGAACAGGTCCGCGACATGCTGGCCGAGGCGGTCGCGGCGATCTGAACGCCGCGGCTCAGCCCGGGCCGCGCCGGATCGCGGCCAGATGGCGGGCGAAGTCCGGCTGCCCCATCAGCGCCTTGCAGCGGGCGAAACGGTTGTCGGCATAGGCCCGGAAATCCTCGGCCGGGTTGCCGTCGGCCAGCTGGATCAGCCCCCAGAGGGTCCAGAGCAGGTCGCACATCGCCTTGTAGATCACCATCCGGCCCAGATCATGCGGTGTCGGCTCGCCACCGAAATAGGCGGTGAGCATCTCGGCCTCCAGCGCCGCGTCGAACTCGGCCTCGACCGAGAGATCGCCCAGATCCCACATCGGATCGTTCATCCCGGAATATTCCCAGTCGACGATCCACATCCGCTCTCCGGTATCGAGGAAATTCTCGCAGAGGGGATCGCAATGGCAGGGCGCCAGCGGCAGCGGATGCGCGGCCAGCGCCTCGCGGATCGCCGACGCCTCGGCCACCACGTCATGGTAGCCCTCGGGCAGCGCGACATCCTTGGTCGCCAGCAGCGAGAGATAGTCGTCGATCATCGCGAAGAGTTCGAAACGGAACGCGAAGCTGGCGCCGGACCGGTGCAACTGGCGAAAGGCCTCTCCGGCCCGGGCCGCGGCGCCGGGGCGCTGCCGGAATCCCTCGGGCGTCATGGTCACGGCCCCATCGACGAAGCGTGTCGCCATCAATCCCGTGGCCGGGTCGGCATGCAGGACTTCCGGGCTGACCCCGGCCAGCGCGGCCAGCCTTGCCGCCACGGCTTCGTTGGCGCGGTCGATATAGGTCTCGGTCCCGGCCCCGGGCAGGCGCAGCACGACATCCCCGGCGCGATAGACCAGATTGGTCAGCCCCCCCATCCGCTCGAGCGGACCATCGTAGCCGGACAGGGCCTCGATCTGCTTCATTGCTGCGCGGGCTGTCTCAACTTCACTCATCCGGACCCTCTTCTGGCTGTTGTCTCACGCCAAGGTTTCACAATTCCACCGGCATGGCTATGTTCCGCGCAACCGAAGCAAGGCCGAGGACAGAATGGGCGATACCGCAGACAAGACGCAGCAGGACGGCGATCAGCACGAGGGACATCTGGGGGCGGTCTATGCCGCCAGCTCGCCGGAAGAAGTCGCCAAGCGCTATGACGCCTGGGCCGAGACCTATGACGGCTACATGGCCAGTGCGGGCTATCGGCACCCCTCGGTCTGCCTGGCGTTGCTGACCCGGCATCTCCCGAAGGGCGAAGGGCCGGTGCTGGACGCGGGGGCCGGGACCGGGCTGGTCGGCGAGTGGCTGGGGATCGTCGGCTATCCGCAGGCGGTGGCGCTGGACCTGTCCGAGGGGATGCTGGCTGTGGCGGCGCGCAAGGGTGTCTATGCCTCTCTGCATCGCGCCGCCCTGGGCGGGCCGCTGCCCTTTACCGACGGGGAATTCGCGGCGGTGGTGTCAACCGGGGTCTTCACCACCGGCCATGTCGGCGGCGAGGCGCTGGACGAGTTGGCGCGGGTGACGCGGCCCGGCGGGGTCATGGCGATCACCGTGAAGGACACGGTCTGGGACGGCGGGTTCTCGGCCAAGGTGGCCGAGATGCAAGCCGCCGGCGTGCTGCGCCTGATCGAGGAGACCGCCCCCTATGTCTCGATGCCGGGTGAGGAGGGAACCTCTCCCGGGCGGGGGATCGTGCTGCAGCTGGCCGGATAGCGCCGCGGCCTAGGATTTCACCTTCAGGTTCTCGGGGTCGTAGAACGGGCGCAGGCTCAGCCTTGCAGGCAGGGTCTCGCCCGCGACCACCAGCGCATATTCTCCCGAGTTCAGCCAATCGGTGCTGACCCCTTCCGGGTTGCGCACATAGCCATAGCCGATCGGGCTCTGCACGCTATAGCCATAGCCACCCGAGGTCAGATAGCCGACTTCGGCGCCGTCGCGCAGGATCGTCTCGCGGCCCAGCAGCACGGCCTCGGGGTCGTCCAGGACAAAGCCGGCGAAGCGCTTGGCCAGCGGTTTCCCCGCGGCCGCCTCCAGCGCGGCGCGGCCCAGAAACGGCGTCTCGCGGCGCAGTTTGACCGCCCAGCCAAGGCCCGCCTCCTGCGGCGTGTCGCCGGGCGTGATGTCGGATGACCAGGCCCGATAGCCCTTTTCCAGCCGCAGGCTTTCCAGCGCCCGATAGCCGACCGGCCGGATGCCATGGGCCTCTCCCGCCTGCATCAGCGCGTCGTAGACCCTTGCGGTATCGGCAATCGGCATATGCAGCTCCCAGCCCAGCTCGCCGACATAGGTGACGCGCAGGGCCCGCAGGCGTGATCCGGCAATCGTAAGCTCCCTGATATGGCCGAAGGGGAAGCCCTCGTTGCTGACATCGGCATCGGTCACCTGCTCCAGGACGCGCCGCGCCTCGGGCCCCATCAGCGACAGCGTGCCCCAGTCCTCGGTCACGTCGAGCAGCTGCGCCTCTCCCTCTGGCATGTGGTCGCGGATCCAGCCGGCGTCATGGCTGCGGAAGCCGGTGCCGGTGACGATATAGAAGCGATCCTCGGACAGGCGCGCCACGGTCAGATCGCACTCGATCCCGCCACGGGCGTTCAGCATCTGGGTATAGGTCAGCCGCCCCGGCGGCTTCGAGACATCCCCGGCGCAGAGCCAGTCCAGCGCCTTGCCGGCATCCTTGCCGGTCAGTTCGTATTTCGAGAAGGACGACTGGTCGAAAACCCCGACCGCCTGCCGCACATGGGCATGTTCCTCGCCTACCGCATCGAACCAGTTCTGCCGCCCCATCGAGGGGATATCCACCGGCTCGACACCCGGCGGGGCGAACCAGTTCGCCCTTTCCCAGCCGAATTTCGACCCGAAGACGGCGCCCTGTGCCTTCAGCCGGTCGTAGAGCGGCGAGGTCAGGCGCGGCCGGCCCGAGGTGTATTCCTCATGCGGAAAGCCGATCGCGTAATGCTTGCCATAGGCTTCCAGCGTGCGGTCGCGGACATAGTCGCGGTCGCGATGCATCTCGCCGAAACGCCGGATGTCCACCACCCAGAGGTCCATCGGCGCCTGTCCGGTCATCGCCCATTCCGCCAGCACCCAGCCGGCACCGCCGCCGCTGGCGATGCCGAAGGCGTTGAACCCTGCGCCGACGAACATGTTGGCGCATTCCGGTGCCGGACCGAGGATGAAATTGCCGTCCGGGGTGAAGCTTTCCGAGCCGTTGATCATCTGCTTGACGCCGGTTTCCGCCAGCGCCGGGACGCGGGCGACGGCCTGTTCCAGATGCTGGCCGAAATGGTCGTAGTCGTCATCGAACAGAGCGAATTCCCAGTCGTCGGGAATGTCGCCGGTGGTCCATGGCTGCGGGTTCGGCTCGTAGCCGCCCATGACCAGCCCGCCGACCTCTTCCTTGAAATAGGTGCGCCGGTCCGGGTCGCGCAGGGTCGGCGCGTCGGCGGCCAGCCCCTCGATCCGGTCGGTGACGATGTACTGGTGCTTGACTGGTTGCAGCGGCACGTTGATCCCGGCCATGGCGCCGACCTGCCGCGCCCATTGGCCGGCGCAGTTGACCACGGTTTCGCAGGCGATCTCGCCGCCCGTGGTCTTGACCGAGGTGATCCGCCCGTCCCGCATCCCGAAGCCGGTAACCCGGACCCCTTCGTGAATCTTCGCGCCATGCATCCGGGCGCCCTTGGCAAGCGACTGGGTGATATCGGCCGGACTCGCCTGACCATCAGTCGGCAACCAACTTGCGCCAATCAGGTCGCTTACATCCATCAGCGGCCACATACGTTTGACTTCTTCCGGCGAGATCAGGTGCATGTCCATCCCGAAGCTCCGCGCGGTCGTGGCCAGGCGCCGGTATTCGATCCACCGATCCTCGTTGGTGGCCAGCCGCAGGCAGCCGGTCATCTTCCAGCCGGTTTCGAGCCCGGTCTCCTCGGCCAGGGTCCGGTAGAGTTCGACCGAGTATTTCAGCACCCGGGTGATCGAGGCCGAAGAGCGAAGCTGCCCGACCAGCCCGGCGGCGTGCCAGGTCGAGCCGGATGTCAGCCGACCCTGCTCGAGCAGCACGACATCGGCCTTGTGGTCGCGGGCCAGATGGTAGGCGGTCGAGCATCCGATGATGCCGCCGCCGATCACCACAACTTGTGCTTTGTCCGGAAGGGTCATGTCCTGGGCTTTCCATATAGAGTGCGATATCGCGCGAGCGCGGTCTCGAAACGGGTCTTGTTCTCGGCAGCATAGGCCGCGAAATCGACGCCTTCGGTCGCCAGATGCAGGCCCGAGACATGGGCCCAGAGCATCTCGCGCAGCAGCGAGGCGCATTGCATCGCGTCAAAGGCCCGGCGCAGGGCGGCATCGGGCGCGGCGCCGAAATAGGCGCTCAGAAACCGCCCGGACTGGTCTTCCGTCATCCCGGAATTCGACGCCGCGCCGGCCAGGTCGAACATCGCGGTGCCGAAGCCGGCATATTCGAAGTCGATCAGCCAGAGCCGCTGCCCGTCGTCGAGGATGTTGGCCGGCAACAGGTCATGATGGCCGAAGACGATCGGCAGCGGCACCTGGGCGGCCTCCATCTCTTCGGCGATCTCCAGATAGGCGGGAAGCTGCGGCGCCACCGGGGCCGAGGCGAGGTTGCGGGCATAGTCGCGGATGACGTGGAACACCCAGAAGCAATACCCCTCGCCCGAGACATGGGCCGACATCCTGCGGTGGAACTCGGACAGCAGCGCCGCCAGCCGTTCGGGCGCGGCTGTGACATCGGCCTCGGTCCAGGTCCGGGCTTCGAGGAAGGCCGTCACCATCACCCCGGGTTCGGCATAGGTCACCGCCGGACCAAAGCCCGCTTCGGCGGCGGCGCGGGCCGCCATCAGTTCGCGGCTGCGCGAGACATGGTGGAACGGGTAGTCCTCGCCGAACCGCACGACATGGGCACCGGCACCGTCGGTGACCTTCCAGATCTCGTTCGACAGCCCGCCGCTGAGCCGTTCGGCCCGAATGTCCCCCTGCCAGCAGGGCAATGCACGCAGGCGTTCGGGGATCATTCCTGCACCTCTGCCAGACCAAGCCGGGCCCGTGCGTTGCGGGCGCCGGCGTGGAGCATCCGGTCGGCGATGATCGCGATGCAGGCCACCGCCAGGCCGGCGACAAGGCCGCGCCCCGGATCGGCCTTGGTCAGCGCGATATAGACCTCCTGCCCCAGGTCGCGGGTGCCGACCAGCGCGGTGATCACCAGCATCGACAGCGCGAACATGACGGTCTGGTTGAGCCCCAGAAGGATCTCGGGCAGCGCCAGCCGCAGCTTGATCCGGGTCAGCATCTGCGATCTCGTGCAGCCCATTGCCCGGCCGGCCTCGATCAGCCGCGGATCGACGCCGCGCAGGCCGAGCGCGGTGTAACGGATCGCCGGCGCCACGGCGAAAGCCACCACGGCAATCATCGCGGTGAAGTCACCGACCCGGAACAGCATCACGGCGGGCATCAGATAGACGAAGCTCGGAAGTGTCTGCAGCGTGTCGATCACCACCTGCACCCACCTCCAGAGTCCGGCCTTCTCGGCCGCCGCGATTCCGACCGGAACGCCGATCAGCATCGCGATCATTGTCGAGATGCCGCAGAGATAGACCGTCGTCATGGCCTTTTCCCACTGGCCGGTGGCGGCGATGAACAGCGCCAGAAACGCGGTCAGCACCGCCAGCCGCCAGCCGCCCAGGCGCCAGCCCGCGAAGGCCAGCAACGCCACCACCCCGGCCCAGGGCAAGGACAGCAGGAACCGCTTGAACGGGATCAGGAGGTTCAGCAGAAGCGCGTTCTTGATCGCCTCCAGCGTGTCGAAATAGTTGACGTTGATCCATTTGACGACGTTGGACCAGAAGGTGCCGGTCGAGATCTCCAGCGTCTTGGGGTAGCTCTGCACTGCCGGCACGACCAGCCCCAGCAGCGCCGCAAGCGCCACCGTGGCCAGCGCCGCCAGAAGGTAGGGATGCCGATGCGCCCAGCTGCCCTGCACCGGCTGGCCCCAGCTCTTGCGGGCGAAGGCCTGGCTGAGCTGGTCCAGCACCAGCGCCAGCGCGACGATGGCGAAGCCGGCCTCGAGCCCGGCCCCGAAATCCAGCTTGCGCAGCGCCGCCAGCACGTCGAACCCCAGCCCGCCGGCGCCGATCATCGAGGCGATGATGACCATGTTCAGCGACAGCATGATGACCTGGTTGACCCCGACCATCAGCGGATCGCGGGCCGAGGGCACAAGCACCTTCCAGGTCAGCTGGCGCCGGGTGCAGCCGACCATCTGGCCCAGATCGTGCAGTTCCGACGGCACCCGGCGCAGCGCCAGCAGGGTGATCCTGGTCATCGGCGGCATCGCATAGATCAGTGTCGCCACGATCGCCGCCGTCGGTCCGAAGCCGAACAGGATCAACACCGGCACCAGATAGGCAAAGACCGGGATCGTCTGCATCAGGTCGAGGATCGGCCGCAGGACCCGCTCGACCCAGAGCCAGCGATAGGCGGCGATGCCCAGCAACAGGCCGCCGACAACGCCCAGCGGCACCGCGACCAGGATCGAGGCCAGCGTGACCATGGCGCTGGTCCACTGGCCGAAGACGGCCACGAAGCCGAGGCAGCCGACCACCAGCGCCGCCAGCCGGACGCCGCCCGCCCGATGCCCGATCAGCGCAAAGACCGCGATCACCGCCAGCCAGGACAATGGCGGAAGGATCTGCGTTGCGGTCGAGCCCTGGCCCTCGAGAAAGCCGGTCGACAGAAGGCTGAGCGCGACCTGATAGGGAACCTCGATCACCGCCGCGATGAAACGGGTCGCCTGCTCGAAGGTGAACAGGCCGAAGGTGGCGTCGTTCAGCAGCCATTTCATCGCCTGGCTGATCCAGCGCGCCACCGGCACGGTCCAGGCGCGGGGATAGTCGAAGGCCCAGGGCGCCAGCCCGGCGCCGTGTTTCCAGAACAGCCAGAAGAGCCCTAGCGCGGCGATCCAGAGGACCACCGAGACCTGACGGAACTTCGGGGCGGGTGCCTGCGTGGCGGGGCTGAGACTGGCCATCGCTCAGCCTTCCAGCATCAGCCGGATCACGGCGTCGCGGCGCAGCACGCCCAGCTTCGCGCCATCCGGGCCGGTGACCTGAAGCGCCTCGGCGCCCTGCAGAAAGGCGGGCGCCGCCTCGGCCACCGTGGCGCTGCCGGCCACCTCTGCCAGATCGGCGCCGCCGGCACCGGGTTCCATCGCGGAGGTCACCCGCATCACCTTGGCGCGCGGCACGGCGCGGGAGAACTCGCGGACATAATCGGTGGCCGGGTTCAGCACCACCTGCTCGGGCGTGTCGCATTGCACGATCTCGCCGTCCTTCATGATCGCGATCCGGTCGGCCAGACGGATCGCCTCGTCGAAGTCATGGGTGATGAACACGATGGTCTTCTTCAGCACCTGCTGCAGGCGCATCAGCTCGTCCTGCATTTCGCGGCGGATCAGCGGATCGAGCGCCGAGAAGGGTTCGTCCAGGAACCAGAGTTCCGGCTCCACCGCCAGGCTGCGGGCAATGCCGACACGTTGCTGCTGGCCGCCCGACAGCTGCCGCGGCATCGCGTCCTCGCGGCCCGCCAACCCGACCAGTTCGACCATGGCGCTTGCACGTTTCAGCCGTTCGGCGCGGTTCAGCCCCTGCACCGCCAGCGGAAAGGCGACGTTGTCGAGCACGCTCAGATGCGGCAGCAGCGCGAAATGCTGGAACACCATGCCCATCCGGTGCCGCCGGATCCGGGTCATCTCGGATTTCGAGATCGCCAGCAGGTTCTGCCCGTCGAGCAGCACTTCGCCCGAGGTCGGCTCGATCAGCCGCGACATCAGCCGGACCAGGGTGGACTTGCCCGAGCCCGACAGGCCCATGATGACGAAGACCTCGCCCGGCTGCACCGCCAGATCGACGGACCGGACCGCGGCCACCAGCCCGGCCTCGGCCAGGTCCCGGGCCGAGACCTCGCTGCCGAGGCGGTCGAGCGCCTCGGGGGCGCGGGCTCCGAAGAGTTTCCAGAGATTGCGACAGACGAGCTTGGCCTGCGGTGCCGCTTGGTCGGACATGGAATTCCTGATCGTAGAGACATGCGCCGCCCGGCATCCGGGCAGCGCCTTTCATGGGTGAGCCGTCGGGCCGGTTACTGGCCGATCCAGGCCTTCCAGCGGGTTTCGTTGGCCGCCATCCACTCGGCCGTGACCTCTTCGACGGTCTTGCCCTCGAGATCGACCTCGGTGATCATCTTGCCCATCTCGTCGTTCTCGATATGGAACGCCTTGATCGCGGCATAGGCGCCCGGCCACTTGTCCTTGACGCCGACCCAGCCGACCTTCCAGATTTCGCCGAAGGGCTTGCCGCAGTCATAGGCCATGTCCGGGTTCACGCCGACCGACGGGTCGTTGTAGCACTCGGGGGAATAGGTCGGAAACTCGACCCATTCGCCTTCATACTTGGCCGGAGCCCAGTGCGGCGCGTAGATCCAGAGCATGATCGGCGCCTGACGCTGATAGGCGCTCTCCAGCTCGGCGAACAGCGCCGCGTCGGTGCCGGCATGGATCACCTCGAACGGCAGGTCCAGCGCCTCGACACGTTCGTCATCGAACCCGCCCCAGGTCACCGGGCCGCCCAGATAGCGGCCTTTCGGGGCCGTTTCGGCGGTCGAGAAGGCCTCGGCACAAGCCGGTTCCAGCAGCGCGTGCCAATCGGGCAGGCCGGGGCATTTGTCCTTCATGTAGAGCGGATACCACCACTCTTCCTTGGCCTTCATCCCGGTCGGGCCGAAGTTCTCGACATTGCCGGTGGCGATGGCGGCATCCATCGCCTCGCGGCCGGTGGTTTCCCACATCTCCATCGCCACATCGAGATCGCCGGTTTCCAGACCCGCGAACTGCGCCAGGTAGTCGGCCTGAACGTATTCCACGTTGTTGCCGGCGGCTTTCAGGACTTCACCCATGATATTGGTGGTGATGAGCTGGCCGGTCCAGTCGTGCAGCGTCAGCTTGATCGGGTCGGGCGAATCCTCGGCCAGCGCAGGCAGCGCCATGGCCAGGGCCGCGCCGGTCAGGGCGAGGCGTCCAAAAGATTTGAATGATGTCATTACAAGCTCCCTAGGCAGTTTCGGTGCCGGACCGAGGACGGTGCGCCATAGCGACGCCCGAGAGCTTTTTGCCCCGATCCCCCTGGCCCTTGGCGCCGAATAACACGCGGCTGAAGCCCCGGTGTCAATTGCGTTGCGTGCCGTGCCATACCCAAGCGGCTGATTTCGGGGGAAATTTGTGCAAACATCCGTTACCGGAAATCCGCCCCTAGCGCAGCAGCACCACCGGAACCTTGCAGGATCGCACCATTTCGGTCGTGGTCGAACCGATGATCAGGCTGCGCACCCGGCTGTGACCGTAGGCGCCCATCACCAGCATGTCGAAATGCTCGGCCTCGACCATCGCGCCCAAGGCCTTGTCGGGCTGCCCCTGGACCTGCAGGGTCTCTGCCTCCAGCCCGGCCGCGCGCAACCGTTCGCCTGCCGACTCGAGACCGGCCAGCACCTCGGCCCCGCCGCCGACCGTCACCAGCCGAACCGGCAGCCCGGCATAGATCGGCGACGTGGCCACATGGTCGATGATCCGCGCGGCCGAGGCGCCGCCGTCATAGGCGATCAGCACCTTGGCGATCGGCCGGAAGGCGCGCGAGGCGACCACCACCGGCCGATGGCTGGCCCGCACGATCCGTTCGAGATTCGACCCGAGATGGCCATGCGCGAAATCCGCCGCTGCGCCGCGCTTGCCGATCACGATCAGGCTGGCCGCACCTTCCTGCGCCGCGACCTCCTCGATCAGGTCGCCATGGCGAAGCCGCGTTGTGACGCCTTCCAGCCCGGATTTCTCGATCAGCGCCCTTGCGTCGTCCAGGATCGCCCGGCCCCGCTCGGCCACCAGTTTCGAGCGTTCCTCGTCCAGCGTCGCCAGTTTTTCCAGGATGCTCGACCGGGCGCCCAGGCCCACTGCGCCGGAAAGGTCCTTTTCCCCCGGGGCCTCGCGCCGCCCGAGAACATGCAGCAGTTCGACCGGGGCGCCGAGGCGTCCGGCCAGCCAGGCCGCATGATCGCAGACCGAGGCCGCATAGATCGAGCCGTCCACCAGTGCCAGTATCTTGTCCATCACCGCTCTCCCCCATCTGTCCCCAGCATGGTCAATGCGCCACCAGTTTGTCCATCGCCCCGGGCTTGTCGTGTATCGCCAGCCGGTCCACGATGGTCTCCGACGCCTCGTTCATCCCGACGATCCGCACCTCGGCCCCGTCGCGGCGGAACTTCAGCACCGCCATGTCCAGCGCCTGCACCGAGGAGATGTCCCAGATATGCGCCTCGGACACGTCGATGGTGACCCTGTCCAGCGCCTCGCGGAAATCGAAGGCCTTCATGAAGTCCTCGACCGAGGCATAGAACAGCTGCCCCTCGATCCGATAGGTCCGCTCGCGCCCATCGGCCGAGGCGGTGGAAGTGACCCGGAACAGCTGCGCGATCTTGCCGGCGAAGAAGATGCCCGAGAGCAGCACCCCGACCACGACCCCGATCGCCAGGTTGTGGGTCCAGACCACGAAGGCGACCGTGGCCAGCATCACGATCGAGGAACTGGTCGGATGCAGCCGCAGCGCCTTGATCGAGGACCAGGAAAAGGTGCCGATCGAGACCATGATCATGATCGCGACCAGCGCCGCCATCGGAATCCTCGACACCAGATCGCCCAGCACCACGACCATGAAGAGCAGCACGACGCCGGCGGTGAAACAGGACAACCGCCCGCGGCCGCCGGACTTCACGTTGATCATCGACTGGCCGATCATCGCGCAGCCCGCCATGCCGCCGATGAAGCCGGTGCAGGTGTTGGCGATGCCCTGGCCGATGCATTCCTGATTGCGGTCCGAGGTGGTGTCGGTCAGCTCATCGACCAGATTCTGCGTCATCAGGCTTTCCAGAAGGCCCACGACCGCGACGGCCAGCGCATAGGGGAAGATGATCCGCAGGGTGTCGAAATTCAGCGGAATGTCGGGGATCAGGAAGACCGGGAAGGAATCCGGCAGCTCGCCCATGTCGCCGACGGTACGGACGTCCCAGCCGAAGACGAAGGTCAGCGAGGTCAGCACGACGATCGTCACCAGCGGCGAGGGCACGGCGCGGGTCAACAGCGGGAACAGGTAGATGATCGCCAGACCAGCCGCGACCAGCACATAGGTGAACCAGGGCACGAGACGCGGATCAAGCTCGGGCACCTGGGCCAGAAAGATCAGGATCGCCAGAGCGTTGACGAAGCCGGTCATCACCGATTTCGAGACGAAGCGCATGACATGGCCCAGCCGCATCAGCCCGGCGCCGATCTGCAGAAGCCCGGCCAGGACCGTGGTGGCCAGCAGGTATTGCAGCCCGTGGTCGCGGACCAGGGTCACCATCAGCACCGCCGTGGCGGCGGTCGCGGCCGAGATCATCGCGGGGCGGCCACCGGTGATCGCGGTGATGACCGCGATCGAGAAACTGGCATAGAGCCCGACCTTGGGATCGACCCCCGCGATGATCGAAAAGGCGATTGCCTCGGGGATCAGCGCCAGTGCCACGACGAGGCCCGACATGAGGTCACCGCGAATATTGCCCAGCCATTGGCTGCGCAGCGCGTCCAGTGAGATCATCCGAAAATCCATTCCCGGTCGAAGCGGCGGCCCCTGCCTGCTACGATCCCGGCTGTTTCATGCGTTGCAACATGCGCCACAGGCCCGCCGGTGCAAACAGAGTTCCCTGCCCGGCATGGCGCGCCGGTCCTGTAACCGGGTGCAGACAGGAAGTCAAAACACCACGCCCGGCGGGAGTCCACGTCAAGCGGCAATCGGCGCCCCGGCCCCGGGTGGTCCCTGCATTCCGCGGTCCGACGGGTTCGGGCTCCGGCAGGGCTTGGAGTGGCCAATGCCAGGGCCTAGAAGCCTATCCGAACGCCCATGCTTCGGAGCCCGCCATGACCGACCACGCCGAAACCACCCATTCCGCCGAAGACGACCCCCGCAACCGCGATATCCTGATCTATGTGAACGGCGAGCTGGTGCCGCGCGACGAGGCCAAGGTCTCGGTCTACGATTCCGGTTTTCTGCTGGGCGACGGGATGTGGGAAGGGATGCGGCTCTACAACGGGAAATGGGCCTTTTTCGAGGACCACATGAACCGGCTGTTCGACAGCTGCAAGGCGGTGAACCTCGACATCGGCATGGATCGTGCCGGAGTGGCCGAAGCGCTGCGCCGCACCGCCGAGGCCAACGGCATGACCCACGATGTGCACTGCCGCCTGATGGTGACGCGGGGGCCCAAGAGCCGGCCGTTCCAGCATCCGAAACTGTCGCAGAGCGGACCGACCGTGGTCATCATCATGGAGCATTCGAAACCGGTGGAGGCCCTGCAGGCCAAGGGCATCCGCCTGGCGACCGTGCCGCAGGTCCGGGGCCTGCCGAACAGCCAGGACCCGAAATTCAACTCGCATTCCAAGCTGAACTGCGTGATCGCCTGCCTGCAGGCCGAACAGGCCGGGGCCGACGAAGCGCTGATGCTCGACCCGCATGGATTCGTGAACACCACCAATGCCTGCAATTTCTTCATCGTCCGGCGCGGCGAGGTTTGGACCTCGACCGGCGACTACTGCATGAACGGCGTCACCCGCGCCAAGGTGATCCAGCTCTGCCAGGCCAACGGCATTCCCGTGTTCCAGAAGAATTTCTCGCTCTACGAAGCCTATGGCGCCGACGAAGCCTTCCTCACCGGCAGCTTCGGCGCCCAGACCCCGGTGGCCGAGATCGACGGCAAGCCGGTCGGCACGCAGGGTGGCCGCGGGCCGGTCTTCGACCGGATCAGATGCCTTTACAAGGCTTTGGTGGAAGCTGACACGAAGTAGCGCCGCGCGTCCGGGCAGCGAGAACTGGCGCCATACCCGCCCCCGACAGCATGCTGGCCGGGCCTTCGGGATGCCGGGCCGGTCGCTATACCGCGTGCCCCGCCTGACCCAGCCGGGCAGAGACCTCTTCCGCGCCGCGCAGTGCTTCGGCAATGGCCTCGGCCTGTGTCGCCTCGGTCATCCGGCCGATCGGAAGCGAGACGCTGATCGTCGCGACCACCTCTCCGCGCCGCGCCCTGATCGGAGCCGCGATCGCGGACGAGCCGGGTGTGCCATCCGGGCGGAAATGCGTCATGTTCATGTAGTAGCCGTCGCTGCGGATCTGCGTGAGGCGCCGGTCCAGCTTCTCGAGCGAGAACTCAGGGTCCTGCGCCAGGGTCAGCGGCATGACCCGCTCGGCAATGGCATGGACCTCCTCGGTCGGCAGGCTGGACAGGATGAGCAGCGAGGGCACGCCGATGGTCAGCGGCTTCTGGTTGCCCAGTTCCACAACGCTCCGGACCACCTGATTGCCGATGACCTGCTCGACATTCACCCGGAAGTCACCCGACCGGACCGACAACACCACGGTTTCGTTCAATCGTTCGGACATCTCCCGAATCACCGGCCGCGCGCAATCGACAATACCGGTCCCGATGCGGGCCACTTCCGCCATGGCGATGACCTCGTAGCCGAGCGCATAGCGCCCCGTGACGGCATCGCGGTTCACCATGCCCGCATGAGTCAGCGTCGAGAGCAGCCGCAGGGCGGTGGACCGGTGCAGACCCGTGGCCCGCGCGATCTCGGACAGGCTCATCCTTGGCGTTTCCGATGAAAACGCCTGCAAGATGGAGATCGCGCGCTCCAGAACGTTGACCTTGTAGGTCGGACCATCCGTCGAGCCCGTGCCGCCATTTCGGTCGGTCGTGCTCCCCTGGTGCATTCAGGTGGTCCCTCGCCGCTCTTGTTTCATTGTATGAAACACGGTTTCATTTATCGGATTGATAACTAATTCCCACTCGGGGGCATGTCAATTCGCGGACCGGTTCGGGGCCGCAAGCATATGGCATCGGAAATGGGGACCGGCGCCGGGCAATTGCAGGGCGCCCCGCACACGAATTCGTCAGCGGTCAGCAGAGTGAAGTCCGGGTCTTGGCGCCGGCGGCAGCCTAGTCGCTGCCGCAGAGCCGGACTTCGGTTTTCCAGTCCCGGCATTTCCGGGCCAGCCCCTCGGGCAGTGCACGGTCGGTGTAGAATGTGTCGATCGCGGACAGCGAACTGATCCGCACCGGCGCCGAGCGCAGGAGCTTGCTGTGATCCGAGACAAGGAAGGCGCTGCGGGAATGCCGCAGGATGGTCTGGCTGACGCCGACTTCCTGCAGGTCGAAGTCCAGAAGATCGCCGTCGTCGTCCATCGCGGAACAGCCGATCACCGCGAAATCAAACTTGAACTGTTCGATGACCGAGACGGTCAGATTGCCGACCAGCCCGCCGTCCGAGCGCCGAACCCTGCCGCCCGCCAGGATGATCTCGCATTCCGGGTTGGCCAGCAGGATGTTGGCCACATTCATGTTGTTGGTCACCACCAGCAGGTTCTGATGCCCCAGCAACTCGCGGGCTACCGCTTCGGTCGTGGTGCCGATGTTGAGAAAGAGCGAGGCATTGGCCGGAATATCCGCCGCCACCGCCCGTCCGATCGCGGCCTTGGCGCTGCCTTGAAGCACCCGGCGCTGCTCGTAGGCGATGTTCGAAGTGCCCGAGGGCAGGACCGCACCGCCATGCACCCGCTCCAGTTTTCCGGCGTCGGCCAACTCGCTCAGGTCCTTGCGGATGGTCTGTGCCGTGACCCCCATCCGGGCGGCCAGATCATCGACCAGAACCCGGCCTTCGATCCTGGCGATGTCGAGAATCTGCGGTTTTCTAAAGCTTTGCGCCATTTGCTCACCTTCCCGAAATGCGCGGCGGATCGCAATCGGATTTCTTCGCCGCGATGCAAAATGAAGATGCCGCAGCGCAAAATGAAAGAAAACGAAGATTTCACACTTGCGTGAATCCGCGTTGCGTGGTTCCTTCGCGGCGAAACCGGCTTGGGAGACGACGTGCGACTCGGCGAAGACAGCCCCTACGACCTGTTCGTCATCGGTGGCGGCATCAACGGCTGCGGCATCGCCCGCGACGCCGCCGGCCGGGGACTCAAGGTCTGCCTCGCCGAGATGGGCGACCTGGCGCAGGCGACATCCTCTTCCTCGACCAAGCTGTTCCACGGCGGGCTGCGCTATCTGGAGTATTTCGAGTTCCGGCTGGTCCGCGAGGCCCTGGTCGAACGCGAAACGCTGCTGAAGGCGATGCCGCACATCTCCTGGCCGATGCGTTTCGTGCTGCCCTATCACAAGAGCATGCGGTTCGAGGGGCAGACGCCCACCTCGCGGCTGCTCTCGGTGGTGATGCCCTGGACCCGGGGCCGGCGGCCGGCATGGCTGATCCGGTTCGGCCTGTTCCTCTATGACCATCTCGGCGGCCGCAAGATCCTGCCCGCGACCCGGACGCTGGACCTGACGACCGATCCTGCGGGACGACCGCTGAACCCGAAATTCCGGAAGGCCTTCGAATACTCCGACTGCTGGGTCGAGGATTCGCGGCTGGTCGTTCTGAACGCCCGCGATGCCGAGGCGCGCGGCGCCACGGTCCTGACCCGCGCCAAGGTGACCGAGGCGCGGCGCCAGGGCGATCTCTGGCAGATCACGGTGGAACGGGATGGCAAATCGGCCGAGGTGACGGCCCGCGCCGTGGTCAATGCCGGTGGACCCTGGGTCGAGCAGGTTCTGCGCGGGACGTTGGGGATCGACTCGAGCGAAGGCGTGCGGCTGGTCCGGGGCAGCCATATCGTGACCGCCCGCCTGTTCGATCACGACCGCTGCTATTTCTTCCAGGGCAGCGACGGGCGGATCATCTTCGCGATCCCCTATGAACAGGACTTCACCCTGATCGGCACCACCGACCATGATCATGACGGCGCACCCGGAACGGCCGTCTGCACCGAGGAGGAGCAGGACTACCTCTGCGCCTTCGCCAGCCAGTATTTCGCCAAGCCCGTGACCCGCGATCAGATCGTCTGGACCTATTCGGGGGTGCGCCCGCTCTACGACGACGGCGCCAAGTCCGCGACGGCGGCGACGCGGGACTATGTGCTGTTACTCGACACCCGGGGGGCGCCGCTGCTGAACGTATTTGGCGGCAAGATCACCACATACCGGCGGCTGGCCGAGGCCGCGCTGGACAAGCTGGCGCCGCATCTGGGGCTGAAGGAACCTGCCTGGACGGCCGGCGTGCCGCTGCCGGGGGGCGACTTCCCGGTGGACGGGGTCGCCGATCTGACGGCCCGTCTGCGCGACGCCTACCCCTGGCTGGATGACTACTGGGCGGGACGGCTGATCCGCGCCTATGGCACCGAAGCGACCGAGGTTCTGGGCGGCGCCGACAGCCCCGAGGCCCTGGGCCGCGATTTCGGCGGGACCCTGTCCGAGGCGGAAGTGCGCTGGCTGATGCATCACGAATATGCCCGCACCGCCGAGGACGTGGTCTGGCGGCGGTCCAAGCTGGGCCTGCGGATGACGGCAGAGCAGATCGCCGCACTGGATGACTTCATGGCCGAGGCCAAGCCGGAGGGGCTGCGGGCCGCGGTCTGAACGAAGGGAGGGAGGAACATGGCGCTGGAATTCGCGGGAGTGGCCAAGGTCGTGGCCGGCCAGACCCATATCCATCCGACCGACCTGCGGCTGGAAGCCGGCTCGATGAACGTGCTGCTGGGGCCGACCCTCTCGGGCAAGACCTCGCTGATGCGGTTGATGGCGGGACTGGACCAGCCGACCGCGGGGCGGGTTCTGTGGAACGACAGGGATGTCACCGGGGTTCGGGTCCAGGACCGCGAGGTGGCGATGGTCTATCAGCAGTTCATCAACTACCCGACGCTGAGCGTCCGCGACAACATCGCTTCTCCCCTGAAACTTCTGGGCCGCAGCAAGGCCGAGATCGACCGCGAGGTCGGCAAGGTCGCCGAGATGCTGAAGCTCGGGCCCTATCTCGACCGCCGGCCGCTGGAACTGTCGGGCGGCCAGCAACAGCGCTGCGCCCTGGCCCGGGCGCTGGTCAAGGGCGCCGGGCTGGTGCTGCTGGACGAGCCACTGGCCAATCTCGACTACAAGCTGCGCGAAGAGCTCCGCGCCGAGATCCCGCGCATCTTCGCCGAACAGGGCGCGGTCTTCGTCTATGCCACGACCGAACCGGAAGAGGCGCTGCTGCTGGGCGGCAATACCGCGACGCTCTGGCAGGGCCGCGTCACCCAGTTCGGCCCGACACCCGAGGTCTACCGGCACCCGAAGGACCGCATCACGGCGCGGGTATTCTCGGACCCGCCGATGAATTTCCTGACGATTTCGAAGGCCGGGCACAGGTTGATGTTCGGAGAGGGCCAGACGGTCGAGGCCTCGGGGCCGCTCGCGGCACTGCCCGATGGCCGTTTCACGGCCGGGTTCCGCGCCTCTCACCTGCGGCTGGGCCGGCATTCCGACATGGCACTGCAGTTTCACGGCAAGGTGGCGGTGACCGAGATCACCGGCTCGGAAACCTTCGTGCATCTGGACCACGGCAGCGACCGCTGGATCGCGCTGGCCGAGGGCGTTCACCACCTGTCGTCCGGCGACGAACTGCCGGTCTGGCTGAACCCGGACCAGGTCTATGTCTTCGACGAAGCCGGCACTTTCGTGGCCCTGGCCGCCACGGCGGCGGCAGCCTGAGGGGGGCAAGCACATGGCACGCATCACGCTATCGGGTCTGGCGCACAGCTATCTTCCCCACCCCGGGGGCGAGGAAGACTATGCACTGAAGACCATGGATCACGTCTGGGAGGACGGCGGCGCCTATGCGCTTCTGGGCGCGTCGGGCTGCGGCAAGACGACCCTGCTCAACATCATCTCGGGCCTGCTGACCCCGTCGGAAGGCCGGGTGCTGTTCGGCGACAAGGACGTGACCATGGCGCCGACCGCGGCGCGCAACATCGCGCAGGTGTTCCAGTTCCCGGTCGTCTACGACACCATGACGGTGCGCGACAACCTGGCCTTCCCGCTGAAGAACCGCGGCCTGCCCGCCGCCGAGATCGCCGCCCGGGTCGAGGAGATCGCCGGGATGATCGGCATGACCCCGGTTCTGGGCCGCAAGGCGCGCGGGCTGACCGCCGATGCCAAGCAGAAGATCAGCCTCGGCCGCGGCATGGTCCGGGCCGATGTGAACGCCATCCTGTTCGACGAGCCGCTGACGGTCATCGACCCGCATATGAAATGGGAGCTCCGGACCCAGCTCAAGTCGCTGCATCGCGAGTTCGGTCATACGATGATCTATGTCACCCATGATCAGACCGAGGCCCTGACCTTCGCCGACAAGGTGGTGGTGATGCACGAGGGCCGGGTGGTGCAGATGGGCACGCCGGAAGAGCTGTTCGAGACCCCGGCGCATACCTTCGTCGGCTATTTCATCGGCTCGCCGGGGATGAATCTGATCGACGCCAGGGTCGAGGGCAGCAAGGCCTATGTCGAGGGAACCGAGCTCGCGCTGGATCGCGGCTACGGCGCACCGCAGGGCCGGGTGCAGATCGGCATCCGCCCGGAATTCGTGACGCTGAACGCCGACGAGGGCCTGCCGGTCAAGGTCCGCCGGATCGAGGACGTCGGCCGGCACCGGATCGTCCGCGCCGATTTCTTCGGCCATGAAATCAACGCCATCGCCCCCGAAGGCTGGCCGGTCTCGGCCGACATGACCCGGCTGGCCTTCGCCCGCGAGAAGATCGGCGTCTATGCCGATGACTGGCGTCTGAACGGGGAGGCCGCGTGATGGACAAGCCCACCAATCAGAAAGCCTGGTTCCTGGTCCTTCCGGTCCTGCTTCTGGTCGCCTTCTCGGCCGTCATCCCGCTGATGACAGTTGTCAACTATTCGGTGCAGGACACCTTCGGCAACAACCAGTTCTTCTGGGCCGGGCTGGAGTGGTTCGACGAGATGGTGCATTCGGACCGGCTGTGGAATGCACTCGGGCGGCAGGCGCTGTTCTCGACCATCATCCTGCTGATCGAGGTGCCGCTGGGCATCTTCATCGCGCTGAACATGCCGAAGAAGGGCGTCTGGGCCTCGGTCTGCCTGGTGCTGATGTCGCTGCCGCTGCTGATCCCGTGGAATGTCGTCGGCACGATCTGGCAGATCTTCGGCCGCGTGGATATCGGGCTGCTGGGCCATTCGCTGGCCGCGATCGGGATCGACTACAACTATACCAATGACGTGCTGGACGCATGGGTCACCGTGATCGTGATGGATGTCTGGCACTGGACCTCGCTGGTCGCGCTGCTGGCCTATGCCGGGCTGCGGTCGATCCCGGATGCCTATTACCAGGCCGCCAAGATCGACCAGGCCGGACGCTGGAGCGTGTTCCGCTACATCGAGCTGCCGAAGATGCAGGGCGTGCTGCTGATCGCCATCCTGCTGCGCTTCATGGACAGCTTCATGATCTATACCGAGCCCTTCGTCGTCACCGGAGGCGGGCCGGGCAATGCCACGACCTTCCTGTCGATCGACCTGGTGAAGATGGCCATCGGCCAGTTCGACCTGGGTCCGGCGGCGGCGTTCAGCCTGATGTACTTCGTGGTGATCCTGCTGATCTCCTGGGTGTTCTACACCGTGATGACCAATCTCGACCGGGAGGACGGACAATGACCGACGCCACCCTCTCTGCTGCTCCGGCGCGGCGCCGCGCGGCCCGGCGCGGGCTGACCAGCCCGATCGTGATGACGGTCTACATCGTCTTCCTGCTGCTGCCGATATACTGGCTGGTGAACATGAGCCTGAAGAACAACGAGGAGATCCTAAGCGTCTTCTCGCTGTTCCCGCGCGAGCTGACCTTTCACAACTACGCGGTCATCTTCACCGATCCGGCCTGGTACTGGGGCTACATCAACTCGATCATCTATGTGGTCGAGAACACGGTGATCTCGATCGTGGTGGCGCTGCCGGCGGCCTATGCCTTCAGCCGTTACCGCTTCATGGGTGACAAGCACCTGTTCTTCTGGCTGCTGACCAACCGCATGGCGCCGCCGGCGGTCTTCGCGCTGCCCTTCTTCCAGCTCTATTCCTCGATCGGTCTCTTCGACACCCATATCGCGGTGGCGCTGGCGCATTGCCTGTTCAACGTGCCGCTGGCGGTCTGGATCCTGGAAGGCTTCATGCGCGGCGTCCCGCGCGAGATCGACGAGACCGCCTATATCGACGGCTATTCCTTCCCGCGCTTCTTCATCCGCATCTTCATGCCGCTGATCGCCAGCGGGATCGGCGTGGCCGCCTTCTTCTGCTTCATGTTCTCCTGGGTCGAGCTGCTGCTGAGCCGCACCCTGACCAGCGTCAATGCCAAGCCGATCGCGGCCACCATGACCCGCACGGTCTCGGCCAGCGGCATGGACTGGGGCGTGCTGGCGGCGGCGGGGGTACTGACCATCATTCCGGGTGCCTTGGTCATCTGGTTCGTCCGCAACTACATCGCCAAGGGCTTTGCCCTGGGGAGGGTATGATCATGGCCTGGATGGCATGGACCTGGCCGACCGCGATCTTCTTCGGCGTCATCGCCCTGCTGCTGATCATCATGACGGTGCTGGCGATCCGCTACCCGGAAACGCCCCGCGTCGGGGTGCTGCGCATCGAGACCACGCGCGGCGACCGGCTGTTCATTTCGCTCCTCGGCTCGGCCTTCATCTGCCTGGCCTGGCTGGGGCTGATCTCGACCAATCTCTGGTGGGCGCTGGCCGTCTGCCTGATCTGGGCCGCGGCGGTGTTCCGCTGGGTCTGACACAGAATGCCGGACGGAGAGGAGCCCGTGCCGGGGAAGACCACTGAACTGAGAAGAATCAACACGACGGGAGGAAGACCATGAGACTACGTTACTCTGCAACCGCCATCGCCCTGGCGATGTGCGCGCTGACCGGCCCGAGTTGGGCCGATATGGAGGCCGCGAAAGCGTTCCTCGATTCCGAGATCGGCGATCTCTCGGTGCTGGACCGGGCCGATCAGGAAAAGCAGATGCAGTGGTTCATCGACGCCGCCAAGCCCTTTGCCGGGATGGAGATCAAGGTGGTTTCGGAAACCATCACCACGCATGAGTATGAGTCCAAGGTGCTGGCCCCTGCCTTCACCGCGATCACCGGCATCAAGGTCACCCATGATCTGATCGGCGAAGGCGATGTGGTCGAGAAGCTGCAAACGCAGATGCAGTCGGGCGAGAACATCTATGATGCCTATGTCAACGACTCGGACCTGATCGGCACCCACTGGCGCTATCAGCAGGCCCGCAGCCTGACCGACTGGATGGCCGGCGTCGGCAAGGATGTCACCGACCCGATGCTGGACCTCGACGACTTCATCGGGACCGATTTCACCACCGCGCCGGACGGCGAGCTGTATCAGCTTCCCGACCAGCAATTCGCCAACCTCTACTGGTTCCGCTACGACTGGTTCAACGACGAGAAGACCAAGGCCGACTTCAAGGCGAAATACGGCTACGAGCTCGGCGTGCCGATCAACTGGTCGGCCTATGAGGACATCGCCGAATTCTTCACCGGTCGCGACATGTCCTATATGGGCGGCCCGAAATCGGTCTACGGCAACATGGACTACGGCAAGAAGGACCCGAGCCTCGGCTGGCGGTTCACCGATGCCTGGTTGTCGATGGCCGGAAACGGCGACAAGGGCCTGCCGAACGGCAAGCCGGTCGACGAATGGGGCATCAAGGTCGACGAGAACGACCGCCCGGTCGGCTCCTGCGTGGCCCGTGGTGGCGACACCAACGGCCCGGCATCTGTCTACGCGATCGAGAAATATCTGGAGTGGCTGGCCAAATACACGCCGCCCGCCGCCCAGGGCATGACCTTCGGCGAGGCCGGCCCGGTCCCGGCGCAGGGCGAGATTGCCCAGCAGATGTTCTGGTACACCGCCTTCACCGCCGACATGGTCAAGCCCGGCCTGCCGGTGATGAACGAGGACGGCACGCCGAAATGGCGCATGGCCCCCTCGCCGCACGGTGTCTACTGGAAGGACGGGATGAAGCTGGGCTACCAGGACGTGGGTTCCTGGACCCTGCTGAAATCGACCCCGGACGATCGCGCCAAGGCGGCCTGGCTCTATGCCCAGTTCGTCGTCTCGAAGACCGTGGACCTGAAGAAGTCCCATGTCGGCCTGACCCTGATCCGGGAAAGCTCGATCCAGGACGAGAGCTTCACCAAGCGTGCGCCGGAACTGGGCGGGCTGATCGAGTTCTACCGGTCGCCGGCGCGGGTCCAGTGGTCGCCCACCGGCACCAACGTTCCGGACTATCCGAAGCTGGCGCAGCTCTGGTGGCAGGCGATCGGGGATGCGTCCTCGGGGGCCAAGACCGCTCAGGAGGCGATGGACAGCCTCTGTGCCGAGCAGGAGAAGGTTCTGGCACGGCTCGAGCGGGCCGGCATCCAGGGCGACATCGGCCCGAAGCTGGCCGAAGAGCATGACCTTGCCTACTGGAACGCGGATGCGGTCGCCAAGGGCAACCTGGCCCCGCAGCTGAAGATCGAGAACGAAAAGGACACGCCCCAGACCATCAGCTACGACGAGTTGATCAAGTCCTGGCAGTAGGTCCGATTGTCCGGACCCCTGGTCCGGAAGGGTAGCGAGTGCCTGGGGGCGCGGCGCAAGCCGCGCCCCCATGGTGTATCGGGGGAAAGGCCATGGCCGCGGCCGCCGGTTCGCCCCTGCCCCCGCGCAGGCCGCGCGGCCCGTTGTCTCAGTCCAGCGTCCGGCGGAAGCGCAACAGCGCAAGGATCGAGAAGATCAGCACGAAGACGCCCATCGCCGCCAGCGGCTGGGCGACCCCGGCATAGTCCGAGCCTTTCAGCATCACCGCCCGGATCATCCGCAGGAAATGCGTCAACGGGAAGATCTCGCCCAGCTTCTGCGCCCAGACCGGCATTCCCCGGAACGGAAACATGAATCCCGAGAGCATCAGCGACGGCAGGAAGAAGAAAAACGTCAGCTGCATCGCCTGCATCTGGGTCCGCGCCGCCGTCGAGATCAGATAGCCGAGGATCACCAGCGACAGGACAAAGATGAACACCCCGGTCAGCAGCAACGGCAAGCCGCCGACGAAGGGCACACCGAAGATCAGCTTGGCCGCCAGCAGGACCACCACCACCTGCACCGAACCGACACCGAGATAGGGCAGCACCTTGCCCAGCATGATTTCGATCGGAGAGGCCGGCATCGCCAGCAGGTTCTCCATCGTCCCGCGCTCGATCTCGCGGGTCAGTGCCATCGAGGTCATCATCACCATGGTCATCTGCAGGATCACCCCCAGCAGTCCGGGCACGATGTTGTATTGCGTGATGCCTTCGGGGTTGTAGCGCTTGTGGACCACCACCTGCAGCTGGGTCTCGGCCTGGGCTTCGGCCTGCGCTTCGGTTCCCAGTTCACGCAGAAGCGCCTCGGCGGCGACGGTGCTGAGTGTCGAGATCGCGCCCGAGGCGACCGAGGGGTCGGTGGCATCGGCCTCGACCAGGATCGTCGGATGATCTCCACGCTCGACCCGGCGGCCGAAGTCGGACGGCACGGTGACGACGAAAGAGACATCGCCCCGGACCAGCAGCGCCTCGGCCTCGGCGGCGGAAACCCCGGCGTAGGAAAAGCGATAGTAATTCGTCAGTTCCAGCGCCGTGACGATGGCGCGGGTGAACCGGTCCTGGGTCGGGGCGACCAGCGCCGCGGGCAGGTTCTTGGGATCGGAATTGATCGCGAAGCCGAACAGCAGCAACTGCATCAGCGGCACGCCCAGCATCATCGCGAAGGTGACCCTGTCGCGCCGCATCTGGATCACTTCCTTCACCAGCAGCGTCCAGAGACGGCGGACCGAAAACCAGCGGCTCATTGCATGTTGTCCTGCGCGGCGCCCATCAGCTGGATGAACACGTCCTCGAGAGAGGTCTCGCTGTCATGCAGGCTCGACCCGGTGGATTTTGCCGCCGCCTCGGCCGAGGCGCGCAACGCCGCCGCGTCATGGCCGACCACATGCAGCGTGGTGCCGAAGGGCGCCACCTGTGCCACGCCCGGCGCGCCGCGCAGTTGCTTTGCCGCCGCCGCGGTGGCCGCGGCCGTGCCGTTCAGCACCAGCGTCGTCAGACCGGCGCCCGCCACCACCTCGTCCACGGTGCCGCGCGCCACCAGCCTGCCATAGGCGATGTAATTGATCCGGTGGCACCGCTCGGCCTCGTCCATGTAATGGGTCGAGACCAGCACCGTCAGACCTTCCGCGGCCCGGGTATGGATTTCATCCCAGAACTCGCGCCGCGCCTTGGGATCGACGCCCGCGGTCGGCTCGTCCAGCATCAGCAGGCGCGGCTTGTGCATGATGCAGGCGGCCAGCGCCAGCCGCTGTTTCCAGCCGCCCGACAGCGACCCCGCCAGTTGATGGCGGCGCGAGGTCAGCCCGAGGTCTTCCAGCGTGTCACGCACATAGCGCCGCGCCGGGCGCAACCGGTAGAGCCCGGCGACGAAGTTGAGGTTCTCCTCGATCGACAGGTCCTCGTAGAACGAGAACCGCTGGGTCATGTAGCCGACCTCGCGCTTGATCGCCGCGCCTTCGCTGAGGATGTCGCGGCCCAGCACGGTGCCGGAGCCGGCATCGGGGGTCAGCAGGCCGCACATCAGCCGGATCGTCGTGGTCTTGCCCGACCCGTTCGGACCCAGGAAGCCGGCGATCTCACCCGCCGCCACGTCGAGCGAGACCTGATCGACCACGGTGCGGTTGCCGAAGCGCTTGACCAGGCCCTGCACCGATATGGCGTTCTCGGGCGTCATTCGGCGGGCGTCTCCGGTAGGTCGGCCAGATCGACATCGACAATCTGGCCCGGCTTCAACGCGCCCGAGTCGCTGTCCGGGCGGGCCTCGATCAGGAACACCAGCTTCTGCCGGTTCTCCAGCGAATAGATCACCGGCGGGGTGAACTCGGGCGCATCCGAGACATAGTTGACCGTCGCGGTCAGGCCGGGCTGGCAGCCGTCGCAATGCACGCTCAGCCGGCTGCCCGGATGAATCTCCGAGACCACGTCCTCGGGGACATAGAGCCGCAGCTTCACCGCCCCGTCCGGCAGCATCGACAGCACCGGCGCCGAGGGGCCGGCCAGTTCTCCGGGGCTGCGGATGATGTCGAAGATGGTCCCCGGCGTGGCGGCGGACAGTTGCCGCTGGTCAAGGTTCCATCGCGCCTTGTCGCGGGCGGCGCGGGCGCCGTCCAGCGCGGCGCGGGCGGCGGCGATCAGCTGCGGCCGGGCCGGAAGCTGCGCCGCGGCGAGGTTGGCCTCGATCTCGGCCACCTTGGCGCGGGCCACTTCGGCGGCGGTCTGGGCGTCGTCGCGCTGTGTCGCGGTGATCACCCCGCGCTCGGCCAGCGACCGGTTGCGCTCGGCGGTCCGCGCGGCCTCGTCGGCCTGCGCCTTTGCCGAGGTCAGCGAGGCTTCGATCGCCTTGATCTCTTCCGGCCTGGCCCCTTCCAGAAGGTTCGCCAGATTGGCCTCGGCCTGGGCCAGCGCCGCCTCGGCCGAGGCCAGCGCGATCACCGCGTCGCGGCGCTCCATGTCGACCAAGGGCTCTCCGGCGGCCACCCTGTCACCGCGATCGACCAACAGGCGGGTGATCTGCGCCGTCGCCACCGGGGCGACCAGCACATATTCGCCTTCGACATAGCCCGAGGCATAGGGCAGCGGCGGCAGGCAGGAGGTGAACAGGGCCGAAAGCAACGGGATCGAGCAGACCAAGGCGCTCATTTGATGTCCTCCGGGGTCAGAAGTCTGTGCAGATTCTCAATCAGGATTTGGGTGATCTGATCGACCTCGGCGGGGCCGAATGCCTCCCAGTCCATGCGACGCGCGACGATCGAGTGGCCGATCCGGAAATAGAGCACCTGGCCCAGCAAGGAGAAGACCCGCAGCCGCAGGGCTTCGGACTCGACCGGCTCGCCGCTGGCCCTGGCCCAGATCGCACAAAGCTCGCGATGCTTCGGTTCGATCATGTTGCTGTAGACGAGGCTCAGCACCGGGCCGTTGCTGCTCACCTCGCGCAGCATGAAACCGACCAGATCGCTGACCTGCGAGCCGGCCAGCAGGAACCCGGTGAACTGGCGGAGTATCCTCTCAAGAAGCGCGCGTGCGGCCTCGGCCGTCTCGGGCACCGGCAGGGGGTGGCTGCCGATCACCGCCTTGAACCGGCGCACCAGCTCGGCGCCGCAGGCCAGATGCAGCCCGTCCTTGCCGCCGAAATGATAGGCGATCGAGGCGACATTGGTGCCCGCCCGTTCGGCCAGTTCACGGGTCGAGGTGGCATCGAAGCCCTTCTTGCCGAACAGGTGCAGCCCTGCATCCAGAAGCGCGGCACGGGTTCCGGTCGGAACCTCGCTGTCCTGCGCTGGCTGCGGTCGGGGCACGTGCGACTCGGGCATCTGCAACTCCTTGCGCCCCACTTTAATCAATCGATTGATTGAATCAAGGGCTGAACTGTCGCAGGCAGGACGACTGCCCATGACGCTGCCGGCTTCTCAGGGATCGGGGACGCAGACCGCCATCGACGTGTCGAGGAACCGGTCGATGGCCAGGATCGCCCGATCCGGCTGTTCCACCGCATTGGCCAGTTCGGTGTCGAGCAGGTATTCGACTTCGCGGGCTTCGGTGCCCAGCCGTCCATAGCCCAGCATTCCGGCGGTTCCGGCGATCCGGTGCAACATGCCCTTCGCCTCGCTCAGATGCGTGGCGACATCCTCGCCCCGGCTCACCCGTTCCAGCAGGATTTCCAGCCGGTCGTGGTGATCGTAATGCGATTCAAGGAATCGGGCGCGGACCTTTTCCAAACCGGCGAGTTCCGGGCTGTGGACGGCCATGGCGTGCGGCGACCGGACCGGAAGGGTCGGATCGTCGTTTCTCGCCAGGGCATCCATCTGAAATCCAATCGCTCGCGTCGGGGACAGGTGACGCCAGTCTGGTCACCGAATCGGGCGGAAGTGCGGCCAGAACTTGCAACCTTGGCGGGTTCTCTTCAGCCCAGGGCGCGGACCAGCAGGACCCCCGCCCAGGCCGACACCCCGGTCAGGACGCCGCCCCAGATCGTGTCGACGACCAGTTGTTCGACCGACCAGTCACGAAGCGTGGCGTAGTTGGTGAACTCGTAGGTGCCATAGGCGAGAAGCCCGAGGGCCACACCGCCGAGCAGCGCCGCCAGGGGATCACCGGCACGCAATGCGGGCAGCGAAACGAACCACAACAGGCCCGCGACATAGCCCAGATAGAACAGCGCGGCGGGCACCACGCGAAACGGCTCGGCGAAGAGATGCGAGACGTGGCGCTCGAAAACCGGTTTGATCAGCAGCCGAAGACCGGCCGCATCCAGCGCAAAGAAGAACACGGCGGTGACACCGTAGAGGATCAGGATCTGCATGGGATTGTCTCCTGTGCGGCGGACGCGCCGAGGATCAACGGACCAGCCTGCGGGTAAGTGGCAAGCAGGCCCAATAGGGCATGGCGGCAAGCAGCTTGAGCCCGAATGTCAGGCGGCGCGGGAAATGCACCTCGAACCGGCGCCGGTTCAACCCCGCGATGATCGCCCGGGCGGCCGTTTCGGCAGAGACGATTCCGGGCATGTCGAAGTCGTTGCGCCGCGTCAGCCTTGTATCGACGAAACCCGGCGAGATCAGCCGCACGTCGAGGCGGCCGGCCTGCTCGACGTGCAGGGATTCGGCCAGATTGATCACCCCGGCCTTTGTTGCGGAATAGATCTGGCCCTGCGGCAGACCGATATAGCCCGCGACCGAGCCGCAGAGCGCCAGTTGTCCGCCGCGCCGCAGCAGTCGCGGCGCGACCTGCGCGACATGGAAGCTGCCGGTCAGGTTGACCGTGACGATCCGCGCCGCCCGCTCGGGGTCAAGCTCCTCGACCCGGCCCGGATCATAGAGCGCCGCGAGATGGACCACCCGGTCCAGAGGCCCGGTCGCCGCGATGCGCTCGACGGCCGCGTCGATGCTGCCGCGATCCCCGACGTCGAGCGGCAGCGCGACATGGCCCGGCCCGAACTCGGCGGAGAGCTCGTCGAGACGACCGGACGAGCGGGCCGACAGGATCAGCCGCGCCCCCTGCCCCGCCCATGCCCGCGCCAGGGCGGCACCGATGCCCTCGCTTGCGCCGATGATCCAGATCCGCTCCGGTTCAGGCATGGGCCAGCTCGACCTGGACCACATCGGTCTGGCCCACGGCGAAGGAGGCCGTGCAGATGCCCAGGTAGAAGCGCCAGTTGCGCAGGAAGCCGCTGTCATGGCCAAGCCGCCTGATGCGGTCCGCCGCGCCGTCCAGCCTTGCGTTCCACAAGGCGCAGGTGCGGGAATAGTCGGCCCCGAAAGCGTGGACGTTCCGGACAGCCAGACCGGCGCGGCGGGCCTGATCCGCGATCACCCCTTGCGACAGCAGCATGCCGCCGGGAAAGGTGTAGTGGCGAATATAGTCGGAGCTGCGCCGATAGGTGTCGAAATAGCTGTCGGGCACCGTGATCGCCTGGATCATTGCCCGCCCATGTTCGGCCAGCCGCGCCTTGAGCGTGGCGAAATAGGTCGGCCAATAGGCCTGGCCGACGGCCTCGATCATCTCGATCGAAACGATATTGTCGAATGTCCCGGTCGTCTCGCGGTAGTCCTGCAACCGGATGTCGGCGCGCCCGTCCAGACGCGCATCGGCATAGCCCTTCTGGCTGGGCGAGATCGTCAGCCCGGTGACCCTGCGCCCCGAGTTCGCGGCCCGTTCGGCGAACCCGCCCCAGCCGCAGCCGATTTCCAGCACGCCCTCGCCTTCGCCGAGACGTTGCAGAATCCGGTCGTATTTTCGGGTCTGGGCCCGGTGCAGGTCGTCATCGTCCGGCGCGAAGATGGCCGAGGAATAGGTCATGCTTTCGTCGAGCCAGAGCTGGTAGAACTCGTTGCCCACATCGTAATGGCTGCGGATGTTCCGGGCCGCGCCGCGCCGGGTATTGGCCCGCATCAGCCGGTTGACGAAGCGGAATTTCAGACTGTTCCAGAACCCGGCGTAGGCATAGCCGCGAAACTGTTCGAGATTGCCGAGCGCAACGGCGGTCAGGTCCGCGATCGACGGGGTCTCCCACAGACCGGCGACATAGGTTTCGCCCAGCCCGATATCGCCGCGGGCCGCAAGCGCGGTGACCACCGACCAGTCGCGGATCTCCATCTCGGCTGCGGGGCTGCCCTGACCGAAATCGTAGGTCTCGCCCTCGGGCGTGCGCAGACGCAGGCTGCCGGTTCTGATCCTTGCACAGGTCTCCAGAAAGTCATGCTTCACGCGGTTGGTCAGGAACAGCATCAGGTCACCTCGGATTTTGGTGGGGTCGGTCGGGTCCGATATCGGGCGCCTTTCAGTTTCAGGCGCAGGGCCTGCCAGTAGATCAGCGCAAGGGTGCGGAGCGCGCCCAGCGGGCGACGCAGGGCGGCGCGCAGCAGTCCGGCATTGGTCAGCGTCGCGCGCGGGCCGGAGAGCGTTGCAATGACGCCCTCGTCGCCGTTCCGGTGCAGGATCCGGATCGCGATGCGGTCAGGCGTCAGGTCGAAGCCGAATTCGTAGCTGCCCGCGATCTGCTGGAAGGGCGAGACATGCAGCGCCTTCGGGGCGGTGATCCGGCTGTCGGCGCCGATCGGTGCAAAGCCGGGACGGTGGCAGAGGTAGGAATGGCGGTCGCCGAAAGGGGTCGAGACCTCGGCGATCACCGCGATCAGCGCCGCACCATCGCAAGCCAGCCAGAAGCTCACCGGGTTGAAGCCAAAGCCCAGAAACCGGGGCTGGGTCAGCAACATCAGGGTCAGGCCCGGGTCCGTCAGCCCGGCCGCAGCCAGAACCTCGCGGGCCCAGACCGGGCCGCGACCGGCGCCGATCGGGCCGCCGTGGTCGCGATCCTGAACCGCCGCCAGGTTGAAGCGGCTGCGCGAGAACAGCAGCGGGCCGCGGGCCGAGGCTTCGGGATCGATCAGCACATAGTCGACGCCATAGCGAAACCGGTGCCGGATCGCCCCCCGTCGGCTGTGCGTGGTTACGCCGATGATATGTTCCGGACCACCCGTCATGCGATTTGCCGATCCATCAGTCGCACGATCCGGGCGGCGCTGGCAAATCCGTCTTCGTGGAACCCGTGCCGGGTGTAGGCCCCGGCGAACCAAGTGTTGTGCCGGCCCTGAAGCGCGGAGAGTTGCCGCTGCGCCGCCAGGGCTCCGGCATCGAACACCGGGTGGCGAAAGGTCTTCTGGTCGTAGATCAGGTGGTCCGGCACTTCCCGCGACGGGTTCAGCGACGCGAACAGAGGGTCACTTTCGGGGATGTTCTGCAGGCGGTTCATCCAGTAGGTGACGCCGATGGCGGGGTCGGGCCGGGTGGTGTCGGTCTTGTAGACCCAGCTTGACCAGACCGCGCGGCGGCGCGGCATCTGGCTGGCGTCGCAGTGCAGGATCATCTGGTTGTCCTGGAACCGGATCGCCGAGAGGGCGCGGCGTTCTTCCGGCGTCGGCGCGGCGAGCAGCCGCAGCGCCTGATCGGAATGGCAGGCGAAGATCACCTGGTCGAAAGCCTCCAGCGTGCCGGCGCTGCTGTGTATGCGGCTCTTGCGGCCATCGCGGGTGACGCTGTCCACCGGGGTCGCGGCGCGGATCGCGACGCCGCGCCCGCGCAGATGGTGCTCCAGCCGCCGGACATATTCGACGCTGCCGCCCGCCACCGTCCACCACGGGTGCTGCCCCGTGGCGCTCAGCAGGGCGTGGTTGCGGAAGAACTGGATCAGGGCACGGGCCGGGAAGGCCCGGATCTGGTCCGGCGTGCTGGACCAGATCGCTCCGCAGAGCGGCATCAGGTAGAAATCCTGGAACCAGCGCCCGAGGCGCAGGACCTCCATCACCTCGCCGATCGTTGTGCCGTCGTCGGTGGCAAGCCCTTCGGCCCGGGCGTTGAAGCGCAGGATGTCGCGGACCATCCGGACAAAGCCGGGGCGGGCGAGGTTGCCTTTCTGGGCGGTCAGGGCGCGCAGGCTGCCCAGCCCGTATTCGATCTGCCCGCCATTGATCGAGGCACCGAAGCTCATGTCGCTTCGCGCCACCGGAACATCAAGGTCCTGAAACATCCGCGTCAGATGCGGATAGTTGGCATAGTTGAAGACGATGAACCCGGTATCGACCGGCTGCTCGCCATGCCGACCGGCCAGAACCGTGCGCGCATGGCCACCAAGGGTCGGCGCCGCCTCGAAAAGCGTCACCGCATGGTGCGGCGCCAGAAGATAGGCCGCGGCGAGCCCGGAAACGCCACCGCCGATGATGGCGATGCGTTGCGGGCGGATGGGCATGGCGTCGCGGGACATTCTGGCTCCGGCTTGAGATACGCACCTGTTACGCGCGGGTCGGGAAATCGGATCAATTTATGATCCGACTTACCTCGGGCCCCGTATCGTGGCTATGTTGATTGCAAGCGAAGATACCGACCCGCCCCTCTGCCGCCCCGCGCCGCGGTCTCGAAAGGACATGGAACAGGTGACAGACCCTTCCGTCCAGATCTCGCCGGAGACGCTCTTGATGCTGGCGGTGCGCGACCAGCGCGACCGGGCGGCCTTCGCGGCGCTGTTCGACCATTTCGCGCCGCGCCTGAAGGGCTTCGTGATGCGCTCGGGGACCAGCCCGGCGCAGGCCGAGGAAATCGTGCAGGAGGTCATGTTGACCATCTGGCGCAAGGCCGGCCAGTTCGACCCGGCCCGGGCGCAGGTGTCGGCCTGGATCTATCAGATCACCCGAAACCGCCAGATCGACATGATCCGCAAAGATCGGCGGCCCCGGCCCGAAGAACTGGACCAAGACCCGGAGACCGGGCCCGATCCCGGCCAGATGCTGGCGGTCGAACAGGAAGCCGGCCAGTTGAAACAGGCGCTGACCCGGCTGAAACCGAACCAGCGCGAGATGATCGAGAAAGCCTATCTGGGCGAGTTGACCCATCAGGAGATCAGCAGCCAGACCGGCCTGCCGCTGGGCACGATAAAATCCCGCATCCGGCTGGGCCTGGACCGCCTGCGGCACGAGTTGAAGGAACTGCGCTGAGATGACCGCGATCACCCATCATATCCCGGACGCCCTGCTGGCGGCCTATGCCACGGGCAACCTGCCGCAGGCCTATTCACTGGTCGTGGCGGCGCATGTGTCGCTGTGCCTCGACTGCCGGGCCACCGTCGAGGCACATCAGGCCGCCGGCGGCGTGGTCCTGGACTCGGTCGGCGCCGAGCCGGTCTCGGATCGGCTGAAGTCCGGCGTTCTCGATCTGCTCGATGCCCCCTTCGTGCCGGAGCCGCGTTTCCAGCGCTCGGGCGTCTTCCCCGGCCCGGTGGTCGAAGCCCTGAAGGGCAAGCCGCCCCGCTGGAAATCGCTCGGCCTGGGGGTCCGGCAAAGCATCCTGGCGGCGGATCGCGACGGCTCGGTCCGGTTGCTGTCGATTCCGCCCGGCCAGGCCGTACCGGATCACAGCCACAACGGGCTGGAACTGACCCTGGTGCTGGAGGGAAGCTTCCGCGACGAAACCGGGCGGTTTGCGGTTGGCGATGTCGAGGTTGCCGATCAGTCACTGGAGCACACACCGATCGCCGAGCCCGGCCCGGCCTGCATCTGCCTGGCCGCCACCGACGCACCGCTGCGGTTCAACGCGCTGATCCCGCGCCTGCTGCAGCCGTTGTTCCGGATCTGAGCGTCGGGGGTCGCCGCGCCGCCTATTTCGCGATCAGGATCGCGATGCCGCGGCGTTCGAACTCCTTGGCGTCGCGGTCGCTGATCCCGTCATCCGTGATGAAGGTGTTCACCACTTCCAGCGCACCGAGCCGGGTAAAGGAGGATCGGTTGATCTTGGTCGAATCCGCCACCAGATAGACATGGCTGGCAGCCTTGATCATCGCTTCCTTGAGTTGCAGATCGGCGAAGCTGGGATAGGTCAGCCCGGCGTCGATCGCCACGCCCGCGGTCGCAAGAAAGAGCTTGCCGGCGAAGATGTTGCGGAAGTACTCGACCGACTTGTCCCCCGAAAGCGACAGCGTCGGCGCCTTGAACTGCCCCCCCGGCATATGGACGGCAAAGCCCGGCACCGCGCCGAGGATCATCGCGATGTTCAGCGCGTTGGTGATGACCGTCAGGTTCTTGCGGTTGACCAGCCGGGTGGCGACTTCGGTCGTCGTGGTGCCGGCATCCAGGATGATCGTCTCGCCATTCTCGACCAGCGCTGCGGCGCAGGCGCCGATCTTGCGCTTCAGATCCATGTTCTCGGTATGGTGCAGGGTCATCGCCCCGACCTGCGACGGCACGGTGTTCAGGAAGGCGCCGCCATGTTCGCGGGTGATGAACCCCTCGCCTTCCAGCTTCTCCAGATCCTGGCGGATCGTCGCCTCGGACACCTGGAACGCCGCAGCCAGTTCGCGTACCCGGGCGCTGCCCTCTTCCTGGAGCCACTCCAGAATGCGCCGGCGCCGCGGCTCGGACAGAAGTCCTGTCAGTGCTTCGCCGCGATGTTCGTTTGGTTTCGTCTCCAAGCACCTGATCCTTTGCAACCCAAATCTTAAGAAACAACCGAAGGCAACTCACGCATAGTGCTCTCCTAAAGGAAGAACTTCAGGCCGGAAAGACCCACCGTTCGATGCCTAGCCTGCGGCCTGTTGTTGCAGGACGACCCGTGCCTGGAGTTTCTGTTGTGCCTGGTCGATGACGACCGCGGCGATGATGACCAGTCCCTTGATGACGGTCTGCCAGAAGGACGAGACCCCCATCATCACCAGCCCGTCGGACAGGATGCCGATCACGAAGGCGCCGACCACGGTTCCGAGTATCTTGCCGCGGCCGCCGGACATCGAGGTTCCGCCCAGCACCGCGGCGGCAATCGCGTTCAGTTCGAAGGTCTCGCCGGTCGCAGGATGCGCGGCCTGAAGCTGCGAGGCGATGATCAGCCCGACCAGGGCGGCGCAGAACCCCGAGAACATGTAGACCGCGATCTTGACCCGGGTGACCTTGACCCCCGACAGGGCGGCGCCGCGCTCGTTGCCGCCGACCGCATAGATGTGCCGCCCCAGGGGCGTGCGCTTGGCGACATAGGAGGCCGCCAGGACAACCGCGATCATCAGCCAGATCGAGACCGGGATACCCAGCATGCTGCCCGCCCCCAGCTGGCCGAAGGTGTCGGACCCGTATTCCGGGTTGCCGACGAGGTTGGGAAAGGTGCTGCCGCCGGACAGCAGCAGCGCCGCCCCGCGCGCGATGTAGAGCGTGCCAAGCGTCGCGATGAACGGCGCGACGGCCAGCTGGGTGATCAGTATCCCGTTGATCAGCCCGACCCCGATCCCGACCGCCATGACGATCAGGCAGATCTCGATCGTGTTGAACTGGATCGACCAGCCGTAGCCCGGGTCGATCCCGTACAGGACCAGCCAGCCCGCGACCATGGCGCAAAGCCCGACGATCGAACCGACCGACAGGTCGATTCCCCCGGTGATGATGACGAAGGTCATGCCGATGGCCAGGAAGGCGTTCAGCGCCACATGCTTGGACATGATCACGACATTGGCGGCCGACAGGAAATTCGGCGCCGCCAGCGCGAAGAAGGCAAAGACCAGCCCGAGGGCCACGAAGGTTCTGAGTTGCAGAAAGGTCAGCAGTGCGGCGGAGCCGTTGAAGGTCTTCGGGGTCGAGAGGGTCACGGTCATCAGATGGTTTCCTTTGCGCGCTTGGGCGCCGCGGCGGCAATGACCCGAGCCGGGTCTGCTTCGATTCCGTCGAATGTCTCGATCGCGCGGCCATTGGCCATCACGATGATCCGGTCCGACAGGGCCATGACTTCATCCAGGTCCGAGGTCACGAAGATGATCCCCAGACCCTCGGCGGCAAGACGGCGCATCATCCGGAACACCTCGGCCTTGGCGCCGATGTCGATGCCGCGCGACGGCTCGTCCATCAGCAGCACCTTCGGCCGGGTCATCAGCGCCTTGCCGATCACCACCTTCTGCTGGTTGCCGCCCGAGAGGCTGGAGACGGGGTTTTCCGGCGAGCCGATCTTGATCGCAAGACGGCGGACGAACTCCATCGCGCCCGCGGCTTCCGCCCGCAGGTTCAGATCGAACACCCGGGTGAAATCACGCAGCGAGGACAGGGTGATGTTCTCGCGGATCGCCATGATCTGGATCAGTCCGTCCCGCTTGCGGTCCTCGGGGATCAGCGCGATTCCCTGCTGAATCCGGCCGGCGACGCCCCGGTCCGGCAGAAGCTCTCCGTCGATGTAATAGCGCCCCGTCGCCTCGGGGTGCTGGGTCATGATGCATTCGAGGAACTCGCTCCGCCCTGCCCCCATCAACCCGTAGAGGCCCAGGATTTCCCCGGCCCGCAGCGACAGCGAGAGATGGTTGACCGCGAAGCCGCCGCCGACCCGGGGCAGCGTCACGTCCTCGGCCCGAAAGACCTCCTCTCCGAACCGGGTCGCCTCGGCCCGCGGGAAGTCCTTGGACGCCGCGCCGATCATGTTGCGGACGATCCAGTCCAGATCGACGCCCTTCATCGGCCGCGATCCCGTCACCACCCCGTCACGCAGCACGGTGATGTAGTCGCCGACCCGGATCAGCTCTTCCAGCCGGTGCGAGATATAGACGATCCCGACCCCATGCGCCTTGAGATCGGCGATGACCCGGAACAGCACCTCGACCTCGGTCGAGGACAGGGCCGAGGTCGGTTCGTCCAGGATCAGGATGCGGGCGTCCTGCGCCAGGCTCTTGGCGATCTCGACGATCTGCTGCTGCCCGATCCGCAACTCACCGACCGGCGTGTCGGGATCGATCTTCTGCTCCAGACGCTCCATCAGCTCCCGGGTCTTCCGGTTCTGCGCCTGACGGTCAATGTCGATCCCGCCGCGGGTCTTCTCGCGCGCGATGAAGATGTTCTCGGCAACCGTCATGTTCGGAAACAGGTTCAGTTCCTGAAACACGATGCCGATGCCATGCCGCACCGCATCCGCCTTGTCGCGGAACCGGACGGGCTTGCCGTCCATCTCGATGCTGCCCTCGGTCAGCGACTCGACCCCGGCGATGACCTTCATCATCGTGGACTTGCCGGCGCCATTCTCGCCGACCAGCACGTTGACGGCCCCCATGCGGAGATCGAAATCGACCGCTTTCAGCGCCCGCGTCCCGGGATACACCTTGGTGCCGCCACGAATGGACAGACCGATCGGATGGGTCTCGGTCACGGACTCACCTCGATCGACAGGGGCACGACCAGGATCGGATCGCTGGCCGAGCGTGCCGCGAAGGCACCGAGGAAGGTCACGCTGCGCCCGGTCAGATCGCCTTCGGGCAGGGACAGGTCGCCGACCGCCCTGTCGTTCAGCGCCCGGGCCAGCCGGGCGAATTCGATCTGATCGCGGAAATCCGTGAAGACATAGAAGGGCGCGACATCGCGCAGCGCGGTGCCCTTGACCACCGGCCCCAGTTGCAGCGTGGTATCCGGCTTGCCGTCGGCATCGGTATCCAGCCCCAGGGTCGCGGCGCGGCTCTTCCGGTTCTGCTCGACCACGGTGCCGCTGCCCTTGACCGCAAAGCTCCAGGCGCTGCCCTCGCCGGTGGCGCGCACCCCATGTGCCTCCCCTGCCGCATCCAGCCCGCCCGCCAGAGCACTGCGCAGCGCCGAAATATCGGTCGCCGTGTCGGTGACATGCGGCACCAGCCTGGCTTCATAGGTCTCTTCCAGAAGCGCCGCGATCCGTGCCGCATCACCTTCCGGCCCGGGCGGAATGGCGCCTTCGGCGCCGGTGTCGTTCTTGACGATCTTGCAGGCAGACAGCCCGGTCAGCGTTGCTGCCAGGCAAATCGAAAGCACCAGGGTTCGTATCATGTCATGGCCTTTGCAGTATCGGACCCGCACAAGGGAGCAAGTGCGGGTCCGACCTTCTGCGCTTACTCGCTCAACGCGAAAGTTTCGAGCTTCCCGGCGTTGTCACCATTTACCAGAACGCAGTCCATGAGTTGCTTTTCCTCAAGCCCGGTCGAGCCGGTCTTGATGTATTGGTCGGCCTGTTCGACCGCCAACTGGGCCTGCCGATAGGCGGGCTGCAACACCGTCGCCTTGATGCCGCCCTTCAGGATCGAATCGCGCACGTCGTTCGATCCGTCAAATCCGACGACGATCACATCGGTCCGGCCCGCGGCCTCCAGCGCGGCCCAAGCGCCCATCGCCATCGTGTCATTGCCCGAGATCACCCCCTTGATGTTGGGATTGGCCTGCAGGACCGTTTCCATGATCGTGTAGGCTTCGGTCTGCGACCAGTTCGCCGATTGCTGGGCGACCATCTTGAGGTCCGGATACTGGTCGATGATGTCGTGATAGCCGGACGAGCGGATCTTGGCGTTGGTATCCGATTCCTTGCCGACCAGTTCGGCGTATTCGCCCTCTTCACCCATCAGCTTGACGAACTCTTCGGCGCCCAGCTGTGCGCCCTGATAGTTGTTCGAGACGATCTGGCTGACCGCGACACCGCTCTTGGTGATCTCGCGGTCGATCAGGAACGACGGGATGCCGGCATCCTTGGCCTTCTGGACCGCGGCGACCGAAGCGTCGGCACCGGCGTTGTCCAGGATGATCGCCTTGGCCCCGGCAGCGATGGCGCTGTCGATCAGTTCGGCCTGCTTGTTGGCGTCATCGTCATGCACCAGAACCAGCGTTTCGTAGCCCAGCTCCTTGGCGCGGGCATCGGCACCGTCGGCCTCGGCCTTGAAGAACGGGTTGTCATGGCCGGGGGTGATGATTGCGATCAGGTCTGCGGCACTGGCCATCAGGGGCATCGCGCCCGATACGGTCACCGCGATTGCAGACAGAAGTAGGCGGCGCTTGAAATTCATGAAATCCTCCCAGATCGTGGCCGTGCTCGGATTGGGCACGGTTCCTCCGGCCATATGTTGGCGAGCACTTTCGTTTGGTGTCAAGTAAATTCGCTTTGTCAGGGAAACTTCCAAATCGGTTTGATTCCCCCCGTCCCCGGGCGCCGGCTCCCGAAACGGCCAATAAAACAAAGCTTCGTAGCAGCTCGGCCCGCGACATGGCCCGTGATTTCCGGGTGACAAATCGGCCGCGATGAGGTGGTTGCCTGTCCGAAAAAACCTCTATATACGATAATATACGAAAACGAACGGAACTTTGGCAGCGCCAAGCCTGACCGAATGTTTCGCCTATCCAGGGAGGGAGGACCTATGGCGCTGACCATTCGCCGCAAAGTCACATTGGGTGTGGTTATCGGCAGCCGTGCCTTTTTCAACGGCGCACCATGCCGCCAGGCGCGCGAGGATGTTCTTGCCCATCTCGAGAGACTGGGAATCGACGCCGTGACGCTCCCCTTCGAAGCGACGGTCAACGGCGCCGTGCAGTCGATCCCTGACGCACAGCTCTATGCAGACCACTTCAAGGCGCATCGTGACCGAATCGACGGGCTGGTGATCTGCCTGCCGAATTTCGGCGACGAGATCGCGGTGGCCGAACTGGTCAATCGCGCCAAGCTGAACGTGCCGATCCTGCTGCAGGCCAGCAATGACGAGATCGACAAGGTCTCGGTGCACGAACGCCGCGACGCCTTCTGCGGCAAGCTGTCGGTCAGCAACAATTTCTGGCAATACGGGGTCCCGTTCACCGAGACGACCAACCACACCTGCGACACCGACAGCGCCGAATTCGGCGCCGATCTGGAGCGGTTTGCAAGGGTCTGCCGCACCGTGCGCGGGCTGACCGGGGCGCGGCTCGGCGCGATCGGGGCGCGGACCGGCGCGTTCCAGACCATGCGTTACAGCGAGAAGCTGCTGCAGGCGGCCGGGATCACCGTGGTGACGGTGGACCTGTCAGAAATGATGGGGGCGGCCGAGGCGATTTCCGATACCGACCCGGCGATGATCGAGAAGATGGAACGGATCAAGGCCTATGGAACGATCCCGGCCCATATCCAGCCCGAGCAGATCACGCGCCAGGCGAAATGGACCCTCGCGGTGAATCGCTGGATCGAAGAGAACGAATGCGACGCAAGTGCGATCCAGTGCTGGCGCAGCCTTCAGGACAACTTCGGCTGCGCTACCTGCGTCACGATGTCGATGATGGGTGAGGAACTGATGCCCTCGGCCTGCGAGGTCGATATCATGGGCGCCGTCTCGATGTATGCGCTGGCCCTGGCCTCGGGCGCACCGCCGGCGATCCTGGACTGGAACAACAACTACGGCAGCGACGCCGACAAATGCGTCTGCACCCATTGCGGCAACTTCCCGAAGAGCTTCATCGGTGACTCGCCCGAAATCGGCGAACTGGACGTGCTGGGCGAGACCATCGGGCGCTCGAAATGCTTCGGCGCGGTCAAGGGCAAGGTGAAGTCGGGTCCGATGACCTACTTCCGGCTGTCCTCCGACGACCGGGCCGGCGCCCTCAAATGCTATCTGGGAGAGGGTGAGTTCACCGACGATCCCTTCCCGATGGATGGTGGTATCGCCGTCACCAAGGTGGACCGCCTGCGCCAGTTGATGCGCTTCATCACGCAAAACGGGTTCGAGCATCACGTCGCCATGGTGCGCGGACATCATGCCGATGTCGTCAACGAGGCCGTGACCCGCTATCTCGGCTGGCCGATCTATGCCCATGGCATCGAACCGGACCCCGAGTTGACCATGCCGCGTCGGTTCTGATGAGGGATAATGCCATGACGTCTCAACATTCGACCGTGACGCATCCGAACGATCCGCTGCCGATGATCCGGGAAAAGGCGCTCTGGATGCGCCGCCGGGCCTTTCGCATGGTCTATGAGGCGCGACTGGGCCACCCCGGCGGCGACTTCTCGGCCATCGACACATTGGCAACGCTGTATTTCGGGGTTCTGCGCTACGATCCGGCCCAGCCTGCCTGGGAAGGGCGCGACCGCTTCATCATGTCGAAAGGCCATGCCACCGGGGCGCTCTACACGGCGCTGGCAGCGGCGGGCTATTTTCCCGAGGACTGGCTGAACAGCTACATGCAACCGGAATCGATGCTGAACGGGCACCCGAACCGCAACTACCTGCCGGGGGTCGAGACCAATACCGGCCCGTTGGGGCACGGCGTGCCGGTGGCCACCGGAATCGCGATCGCGGGCCAGGTCACCGGCGCCGGCTATCGGACCTATGTGCTGACCGGGGACGGCGAATTGCAGGAAGGCTCGAACTGGGAATCCGCGATGACCGCCGGGCACCGCAAGCTGCGCAACCTGACCCTGATCGTCGATCGCAACCGGCTGCAGCAGGGCGCCGAGACCGAGGCAACCAACGGCCTGGACCCGCTGGACGACAAGTTCCGCGCCTTTGGCTGGCATGTCGAAATGGTGGATGGTCACGACCATGCCGCGCTTCTGGATGTGTTGGGCGCGCCCGTGGGGGCCCGGGAAAAGCCGCTTTGCGTGATCGCCAATACCGTCAAGGGAAAGGGCGTGTCCTTCATGGAGAACCAGGCGTCATGGCACCACGGCATTCCCAATACCGAGCAGTTCAACATCGCGATGGAGGAGCTGGTCTGATGGCCGACCCCGCACCCAAACCAGCCGCCACCTTCGACTGTCGCAATGCATTCGTGCAGACGCTCGAGGAGCTGGCCGCCGCCGATCCGCGGATCGTCGCGGTGGTCAACGACTCGGTCGGCTCGTCCAAGCTGGGCGGGTTCCAGAAGGCCTTTCCCGACCGGCTGATCAATGTCGGCATCGCCGAACAGACCATGGTCGGCGTCGGCGCCGGGTTGGCGAACGGCGGGCGCATCCCCTTTGTCTCGGGTGCCTCCTGCTTTCTGACCGGGCGGGCGCTGGAGCAGATCAAGGCGGATGTGGCCTATTCCAACTACAATGTGAAGCTGGTCGGCCAATCCTCGGGGATCGCCTATGGCGAGCTCGGCCCGACGCATCACTCGATCGAGGATCTGGCCTGGCTGCGGGTGCTCAACAACCTGACACTGATCGTGCCCTCCGACCCCTGGGAAACCTCCGAGGCGGTGCGTTGGGCGGCGGCGCATGAAGGGCCGGTCTTCATCCGCGTCAGCCGGATGCCGGTGCCGGAACTGTCCCGGCCGAACCGCGAGTTCCGGGTCGGCAAGGCCGAAACCCTGCGGACCGGCGGCCATGTCGCGATCATCGCCTGCGGAACCACCGTCCACCTGGCACTGGCGGCAGCCGAGGCGCTGGCCGGTGAAGGGATCGAGGCGCGGGTTCTGAACATGGCCACGATCAACCCGCTGGATGAAGAGGCCGTGCTGGCGGCTGCCAAGACCGGCGCAATCGTCACCGTCGAAGAAGCCAGCGTGCGCGGCGGCCTGGGCGGCGCGGTGGCCGAGCTGACCAGCCGCAACCAACCGGTGCCGATCGAGATGGTCGGTTTTCCGGGCTTTGTGCCGACCGGATCGGTCGAATGGCTGTTCGACCATTTCGGGTTGAGCGCCAGCGGCATTGCCGCCGCCGCCCGCCGCGCCCTGTCCCGGAAGGCCTGACATGGGCAGCCCCTGCATTCTGGCCATCGACCAGGGGACCACGAACTCGAAGGCATTGCTGGTCTCGGCCGATGGAACGGTTCTGGCCCGCGCCTCGGCACCGCTGGCCTCGGACTACCCGGCACCGGGCTGGGCCCAGCAATCGGCGCTGGAGATCTGGCAGAGCGTGCAGACGGTCATCGCGGATCTCCTGCGCCAGCAACCCGGGGTCGAGGTTGCCGGGATCGCGATTGCCAACCAGCGCGAGACATTGGTGACCTGGGATGCCGAGACCGGCGCCCCGGCCGCCCCCGCGATCCTCTGGCAATGCCGCCGCACCGCCGAAGCCTGCGCCGCGCTGCATTCGGGCGGAATGAACCCGGTGGTCGAGGCCGCCACCGGCCTGGCGATCAACCCGCTGTTTCCGGCCAGCAAGCTGGCATGGGTGGTGCGGGAAGTCCCCGAGGCCGCGGCCCTGCTTCAGGCGGGAAAGCTGCGTGCCGGCACCGTCGACTCCTGGCTGCTGTGGAACCTGACCGGCGGCAAGAGTTTCGCCACCGACCATTCGAACGCCTCGCGCACCCAGCTGTTCAATACCGAGACGCTGGAATGGGACGCCGAGTTGGGCCGCATCTTCGGCGCACCGCTGGAGGTTCTGCCGCGCCCGATGGCCTCGGACAGCCGCTTCGGCGAGACGGACGAAGACGCCTGCGCCCTTCCCGCCGGCGTGCCGATCCTGGCGATGCTGGGCGACAGCCATGCCGCGCTCTACGGGCACGGTGTTCGCGGTCCCGGCATCGTCAAGGCCACCTATGGCACCGGCTCGTCCCTGATGACCCTGACGCCCGAGCGCATCGCCTCGCGGCACGGATTGTCGGGGACGATCGCCTGGACGACGCGGGCCGGGACCGCCCACGCGATCGAAGGCAACATCACCGTCTCTGCCCAGGCCGCGGCCTACATGGCGACGATGATGGGATTGGACGATGCCCGCGCCCTGTCGGACCTGGCCGAAACGGTGCCGGACTCCGGCGGCGTGACATTCGTTCCGGCGCTGGCCGGCCTCGGCGCGCCGCACTGGAACGACCGCGCCACCGGATCGGTCGAGGGGCTGACGCTGGGCAGCAAGCCGGCACATCTGGCCCGCGCGACCTTCGAGGCGATTGCCCTGCAGGTCGCGGATGTCTTCACCGCGATGGAACGGGACATCGGCCGGACGCTGGACGAGCTGCGCGCCGATGGCGGCGCCTCGGCCAACCCATTCCTGATGCAATTGCAGGCCGACCTGCTGGACCGGCGCGTGCTGCGCCGCGACCTGGCCGAGATCGGGGCGATGGGCGCGGCGGCAATGGCCTTCGAGACGATCGGCCACGCCCTGTCCCCGGACCCGGACACCCACGAGGACCGGTTCGACCCCCGCGCGCCCGAGAACCGCAGCGCGATCCTGGAGCAATGGCAGGCGGCAATCCGGCGGGCGCTGCGCGCCTGAGCTCAGGCCGGGCCTGCCCCGGCCCGGCTCAGGCCGGTTGTCGTCAGGCGCGCCTCGGTCTTCGGGTCGAAGAAATGCACCTTGTCGGACGCGAATGACAGCGGCACCATCTCGCCGGCGGCGATCCCGGGCCGCCCGTCCAGGACACAGGCGATTTCGGTATCGCCGATCATCGCCAGAACATGCGTGTCGCTTCCCGTCGGTTCAACGACCATGACCTTCGCGGGGGTGCCCCTTTCGGGGTCGATCGCCATGTCCTGCGGCCGAAGGCCCAGAACAACATCTGAAACCACGCCTTCCGGCCGCGCCGCCAGCGCCAGCGTTTCGCCGGACTCGAGCTGCATCCGAGCCGCCGAGCCGGGCACCAGCTCTCCCTTGAGGAAATTCATCGACGGGGACCCAAGGAATCCGGCAACAAACATGTTCGCCGGTTCGTCATAGAGGTCCAGAGGCGCCCCGACCTGCTCGATGCTTCCGGCCCGCAGCACCACGATGCGGTCGGCCATGGTCATCGCTTCGACCTGGTCATGCGTGACATAGACGACGGTCGTGCCAAGACGCTGATGCAGGGCCTTGATTTCGGCGCGCATCCTGACCCGGAGTTTTGCGTCGAGATTCGACAGCGGTTCATCGAACAGAAACACATCCGGGTCACGGACGATGGCGCGGCCCATGGCGACACGCTGCCGCTGCCCGCCCGACAGCTGCGACGGCTTGCGGTCGAGCAAGGACGTCAATCCCAGGATTTCGGCGGCATCGGCGACCTTCTGGCGGATCGTGGCCTTGGGAACGCTTGAGATTTCCAGCGAGAAGCCCAGGTTCTGCGCCACGGTCATCTGCGGATAGAGCGCGTAGTTCTGAAACACCATCGCGATGTTGCGTTCTTTCGGCGACAGGGCGTTGACCACCCGGTCGCCGATCGAAACAGTGCCGCCCGAGATATCCTCCAGCCCTGCGATCATTCGCAACAACGTGGATTTTCCGCAGCCCGAAGGGCCGACGAGTATGACAAACTCGCCATGCGAGATATCCATCGAGACCCCATGGATGACCTCGGCGGCACCATAGGATTTCTTGAGGTCCCGGACCTGAACCGTCGCCATCGCGATCTCCCTAGGTTTGACGCGGACGAATGCGCAGCGCGAGCCGCGGGCGGCCCGGCAGTTCCACACCGAAATCGGCATCGGCGACGCCACCGCGGGTGACGTTGCCATGCCGGGTCGGCGGCGGCACATGCGCTTCGACGATCTTGGCCGGCTCGATGGTCATGGCCCAGGTGTCAATCAGATCGACATCGTATTCTCCGCCATCGGCCGGCAGGCCGGTGGTCCAACGCGCCGGCTGATGCTCGCCGAAATAGATGAACCGGGTGCCGTTCTCCCCGTCCATACCCGCCGAGATACGACCGAATGGGAACGCGTAGTATGATCCCATGGGCTCCAGCCCGTGTTCGACATCCTGTTCCAGCAACTCGCGCAGGAACTTGATCCGTTTCCAGGCCTCGCCATGCAGCTTGCCGCCCTTCGCCCACCAGATCAGGTCATCGGGGTCGTTGTAGGTCTCGCCATGCCCGGCATAACCGCCCCGAACCGTGGTGATCCAGAACCGATGGGTCAGCTCTTCGGCGGATATGTTCCCCCAGCTCTGGTACAGATTGCCTTCATATTCGGGCTCGTCGTTGATGACCGGCTTGCCATAGGCATCACGCCACAGCGGGGTCTGCTTCACGTCCCAATGCTGAATGCAGACATGGGTCACCCAGGGCAGGCGGTGATCGTAGTTCAGCGCTGGATTGCCGTTGTGGATCGAGCGCAGGTGCTGAAGGTGATCGTTCTCTTCCAGAACATGGAAGAACCGATGCCAAAGCTCCATCGGCTTGGTGTTCAGCAGGAAGTCATATTCGTTTGCCAGCGACCACCAGACGTTGCGATAGGCCGAAATCCGGGCGGCCAGATACTTGAGAAACCGGCAATCCTGTTCAGCCGACATGTCGGCATAGCCCCAGCGGTCATAGGGGTGGAACAGGATGACATCGGCCTCGATGCCCATCTCGGCCAACTTGCCGATCTGGGTCTCGAAATGGCGGAAAGCTTCGGGATTGGGCCGGTCAAAGTCCATCTCGGCCTCGCCCGGGCCCGTCTTCTCGAAAATGGCATGCAGCGCGGGGTTGGCGTTGTAGGGATAGCTCTTCGGAAACACGCCCATTCGGATCTTGTTGAAGCCGGCGGTTTCCAGCGTCTTCAGAGTCTCTGCCTGCATCTCCAGCGGCTGATGGGTCCACGCATAGCAGGTGGTGCCGAAGGGCTTGTAGGCTGTGCCATCGGCATAGGCGAAGTGGTACCGGTTGCGGACCCGGACCGGCCCGTGAACACCTTTCCGCGCCTCGGTCACCGTGAAGCCGTCGGTCAACCCGTCCAGTTCCTCGGCATCCGAGTAAGTGCGCATGTCCCAGTCGCCCGTCGTGTCCGGGCAAAAGCGCACGCGGTAGGTGCCATCCCCGTCATAGAAGCCCGGCACCTTGATGCGCCGGTTTCCCAGACTGAACTCGGCGTCGAAGCTCACATCAAGAAACGGATTGCCTCCTGACGGGCCCTGGGCGCTGAATTCATAGATGTCCCAGCACGCTATTGTCTGACGGCTCATCCGTTTATCTCCTTGGTTTTGTTAACACAATTAGCCCTTCACCGCGCCCGACGTCAGGCCGCTCACGAAATACCTCTGGAAGATCAGGTAAACGATGACGGCCGGCAGGACGGTCATCACGATGGCGGCGTTGAGTTGCCCGTAGCTGTTCGAGAACTGGCCCTGAAAGGACATCAGCCCCAGCGGCAGCGTCCACATGTTCTTGTTCTGCAGCAGCACCAGGGCCATTGCGAATTCGTTCCAGGTGGCCACGAAGTCGAGGATCAGCAGCGCCGCCAGGACCGGCAGCGAAATCGGCAGGAAGATGCGCCGGAATACGGTGAAATGCGACGCGCCATCGATCAGCGCGGCCTCGCTCAGCTCTTTCGGGACGGCGCGGAAGAAGCCGTGCAGGATGAAGACCTGATAAGGCACGCCGAAGGCCAGGTAGGGCAGGATCACGCCGATATAGGTATCGATCAGGCCCAGACTGTTAACCAAGGTGAACAGAGGCGCCAGCATGACCTGGAACGGGATCATCGCGCCGAACAGGACGAAGACCAGCAGGAACCTGCCCCAGCGAAGCCGGATCCGGGCCAGCGCATAGGCCGCCATCGCCGAAATCAGCAACCCCAGTGGAACCTTGACGGCGGTGATGATGACGCTGTTGAGAAAGGTGTTGGAAAAGTTGCCTTTCTTCCAGGCCCCCGAGAAGTTCTCCCAGGCGATATCGGTGGGCGGCGAGAAGGCCGATGTGGTCATCACGTCGCTATTGGACTTCATCGCCGTGAAAGTGATGAAGACGAAGGGGGCGACCCAGATCGCCGCCACCGTCACCAGCGCGACCCAGAGAACGACCAGCAGCGGGTCGCGACGACGCGCCGGGGTGATGTTGTCCTCTTCAAAGGTGGTCGTGGCGCTCATCGGGCAGCATCCTCGCGTTTCTGCGACCAGCGCAGGTAGGGCACGACGACCGCCAGGGTGATCAGCAGCAGGGTCACCGAAATCGCGGAACCGCGGCCAAAGTCGAATATCTGCATGGATTGGGTAAAGGCCCACATCGCCAGCATCTGGGTCGATTGCGCCGGGCCCCCGCCGGTCATGCCATAGACGATGTCGAAGGCCTTGAGAGAGGAAATCGTGGACAGCACGATGACGATGGTCATCGTCACCTGCAGCGCCGGCAGCGTGACATAGCGGAACACCTGCCAACGGCTTGCGCCGTCGATCCGGGCTGCCTCGACCAGGCTTCGGTCGACGCCCTGCAGCCCGGCCAGGAACAGCACCATCGAAAACCCGACATGCTGCCAGATGTAGGCGATGAACATCGAGTAGAGGGCCACGTCACGGTCGCCGAGCCAGTCCTGAATCCAACCCTGCAGCCCCATGCCGGTCATGATCTGGTTGAAGAGACCGAAGAAAGGGTCATACATCCAGCGCCACATCGTCGCGACGGCGATCGGGGCGATGATGACGGGCAGATAGTAGATCGCCCGCATAGCGCCGCGCGCGAACATCTTCTCGTTCAGTCCCAGTGCCAGCAGCAGCCCGACCAGGGGCGGAAAGATCACCGACAGCACCGTCCAGATCACCGTGTTCTTGAACGCGATCCAGTAGACCGGATCATCGGCGAAAATGTATCTGTAGTTCTCGAGGCCGGCCCAGACCCGGTCCGCGTCCAATCCGTTCCAGCGCTGGAAGCTGAGGATCACGACCTCGATCATCGGCCAGATCGCGAAGATCGTGTAGATGCCAATGGCAGGCGCCAGCAGAATGAGGGCCTGAGCCCTCGGAGATTGCAGGTGCGATATCCGCGACATGTGACGAGCCTGGGCAGTGGCGCTGCGCATCGGCAGACAGCCTTGTCGGAGAGTGGCCCGCGAGCCAAAGATGGCCGCGGGCCTCGTTCAGGTCAGGAGCGATTGCTGATGAAGACCTGCATGGCCGTCGCAGCCGCCTGCGGCTCCATGTTGCCCGAAGCCACCTCGTTGATGATCCGGAAATATTCCGTGGTGACATCCAGCGGGAAGGCCTGATCGCCATTGACGAAGGTACCGTTGGCCGTGGCGAAGATCTCTTTCCAGGTCTTGTAGAGATCCGGAACGTCGTCGCCCAGTTCCACCGACTTGTTGACCGAAAGCGCGCCGAAGGCCCCCTTGATCTCTTCCTGGAACTCGGTCGAACTGAACATGTCCAGGAACTCCGCCGCCAGATCGGGGTTCTTCGATTTGGTCGAGATGTAGAGATACTCGGCAAAGCCATAGAGCCGCCCCGTCCCGGTCGGGAAGGGATAGACGGCAAAGTCGTCGAGATTGGCGCCTTCCTTGATGACATTCACCTGCCAGTCGCCTTCCAGCATCATCGCCGCGCGGCCCGACAGGAACAGGCTGGTGGACTGGCGATTGTCGATGCCCATGAAGGGCGACAGAATGTAGTTCTCCGACCACATCTTGAGTTCCTGGAAGGCTTCCGTCGCGCAGGGCGTGGTGCTCCAGTCGAGCGTCATGCCGGTCAGGGCATCATGCGTTTCGGCACCGCAGGTGGTTTCCAGCAGCACATCCATCAGGCGCATGACATGCCAGTTGACGGTACCGCCGAAGGTAAAGGCCGGGATCCCCGCCTCCTTCAGCTTTTCCGCAGCCGCCACCAGTTCTTCATAGGTCTGCGGTTCCGAGGTGATGCCGGCTTTCTCGTAGAGCGACTTGTTGTAGTAGACGGCCTCGCCGGTGAACCGATAGGGCGCACCGTTCATGCCGGGACCGTAGGCCTCGACAAAGGCCAGCGACGGCGTCGAGACGCGGTCGGACCAGCCGTATTTTTCGTAATACTTGGTCAGGTCCAGGCTGAGACCCGCCTTTACATACTCACCGCCGAGCCCGAGACCGGCCCACATGAAATAGACATCCGGGCCGGTGTCCGAACCGGCCGCGACGCGCAGCGCGGTCTTGTGTTCGTCGGTACCGCGCTTGACGATTTCGACATTGACGCCCGGATGCGATGCCTCGAACCGCGCCTCGCTGGCGTCCAGCGCTGCGACCTGCGCATCGGATGAATAGTTCAGCGTCCAGATCGTAAGATCTTCCGCATTGGCAGTTCCGGCCAGTGTCGCCACGCCGGCTAAAGCGCCAAGCACCGAGATTATTCTGGTCATTTTTCCTCCCCATTCGGACTCTCTACGTGGTCCGTGATCGTTCGATTATTCATTTACTTCTGCATACCGTCAACTATTTTCGCTTTTCTCTGTTCGTTTGCGCCTTTTGCCCGAGCAGGGCGCCAGCGCGTCGAGCACCGCCGTCCGAGCACGGCTTCCTCAGGGCGAACGGGATCCGCCCCGAAATCAATCGAAAGAATTAGTAGACAAAATGACTGTACGCCCGGCCCCGTTGCAGGCGGATGACCCCTGCGTCCACACCTTCGGACGGCCCCGGGGCCGGTGCGGAAAGTATTTCGGGTCAAGGGCTTCGGTGCAAGGCGCAGCCGTCCCGGAAGGACGAAACCCTCAGGGGCGGGTCAGACCACGATGTCGATCTGTTTCGGCTCGCGCCCCTCGGCCACCGCCTGAAGATTGGCGATCATCCGGGTCAGCGAGGAGACGAAACTGTCCGCCGAGATCGCGCCGACATGCGGGGTCAGAACAACATGCTCCAGCCCGAACAGGGGGTTGCCCTCCTCGATCGGTTCGGTCGCGAAGACGTCCACCCCTGCCCCGCGCAGTTTCCCGGCGCGCAGCGCCGCGGCCAGGTCGGCCTCGACCATCACCCCGCCGCGGGCGGCATTGACCAGGATCGCGTCGGGCTTCATCAGCGCCAGCGCCCGGGCGTCTATCATCCCGCGCGTCGAGTCGTTCAACTCGCAGTTCAACGTCACCACATCGGCATTCTGCAAAAGCGCGTCGAGTTCCGCGTAACGCACGCCCAGTTCGGCCTCGTCCCCGGCCGGGAGCGGGCTGCGCTTGGTGTAGAGGATGGTGCAGCCGAAGCCGCGCAGAAGCCGGGCCAGCGCCTTGCCGATGTAGCCCATGCCGATGATCCCGACCGTCTTGTCCGACAGCGTCATCGAGGTCGGCGAGAGTTCGGACTTGCGCCATTTTCCGGCCTGGATACCGACATGGCCGCGCACGATGTTGCGGTTTACCGCCAGGATCAGGCCCAGCGTGGTCTCGGCCACCGCCACCGCGTTCGACCCGGTGGTGCGCAGCACCCGCACCCCATGCGCCCGCGCCGCCTCGCAATCGATATTGTCGTATCCGACGCCCCATTTGTGAACGCCTCGCAACCCGGGCACCGCCATCATCTCGGCCGTGACCGGCACGTCGCCGGTGATCGCGAAACTCGCCCCGTCCAGCGCCGCCAGTTGATCCGCCGGCGCGCGGGACGCCGCGGTGCCGATCTCCCAGCCTTCGGGCAGGAAGGGCTTGATCCGTTCCAGCCTCTCGGGCGTGGCGGGATCGAGCATTACCAGTCGCGTCATCGGGTCTTGCACTCCATTCCGGGGTCAGATCGTGAAGCGGATGCCGGGCCGCGCCAGACCGCCGCCGAGAGCCGCGACGGTCCCGTCGGCACGCCAGCAGGCCGCGCCGGTCATCATGCCGTCAGGGGCAAAGGCAATCGCGTTCATCCCGCCGCCGATCGTCTTGACCAGGTTCACTTCGTGTCCCAGTGCCTCGAGCGCAGGCTTCATTGCCGCATAGGCCGGTTCCAGTTCGACATGCTGGCCCTGGGTCCAGAGCCGCGGCGCCTCGACCGCCTGTTGCACGGTCATGCCGTGGTCGATCACGTTGACGATCGCCTGCATCGCCGAGGGAAAGATGCGCACCGCCCCAGGAAGCCCGATCGCCAGGACCGGCGCGCCGTCCTTCAGCACGATCATCGGCGCCATCGAGGTCGGCACCCGCTTGCCCGGCGCAATGGACATCGCCTGACCCGGATGCGGATCGTAGTTCAGCATGTAATTGTTCGGAATGATCCCGGTGCCCGGCACCATGAAACCGGCGCCGAACAGACCGTTCAGCGTATGGGTGGCCGAGACGATGTTGCCGTCACGATCGGCGATGGTCACATGCGTGGTGTCGCGGCTTTCGTGCGTGCCGGGCACATCCCCCTGCGCACCGGGGAGCCGCAACCGGGCCTGGCATTCGGCGGCATAGGCCTTCGAGATGTAGCGCTCGACCGGCACATCCACGAAATCGGGATCGCCCGAGGCCGCGCGACGGTCTTCGAACGCCACCCGGATCACCGCGGCCAGCAGGTTCAGCGCCTCGGCGCTGCCAAAGCCCATGGCCTTGATGTCATGCGGTTCCAGCAGGTTCAGCATTTGCGTGACATGCACCCCGGACGATGCCGGGGGCGGCGGGCCGGCGATGGTATGGCCGCGGTAGCTGCCGAAGATCACATCGCGCTCGACCGCCTTGTAGGCCGCCAGGTCATCCATCGTCAGATAGCCGGCATCCGGACCGCCCGTGGCCAGCCGCTGCACCAGGGCCTGCCCCAGCGGCCCGTCATAGAGCGCCGCCGCACCCTGGGTCTGGATCAGGCGCAGGCTCTCGGCATAGTCGGACATGACCACGCGGCTGCCCGCCGCGGCCGGAGCGCCACCGGGCAGCAGAATGCGCGAAATCTCGGGGTCGATTGCCAGATCGGCCTGATTCTCGTGGATGGCGCCATGCAGATAGCTGGTCACCGTGAAGCCACGCGCGGCATGGCGGATCGCCGGCTCGACCACGTCGGCAAAGGGCAGCCGCCCGTAGCGCTCGTGCATCAGGCACCAGCCCTTGAGATTGCCCGGCACCGCCACGGCCGAGGCGCCGATCTCGTTGCGCCGATCCCGCACGTTCATGTAGGTCGGCGGATGGTCCGACACCGGCTCGTAGAGTTCGGGATGCATCGCCGCCCCGGCGCAGGACAGCGCGTCGATCACGGTATGACGTCCATCGGCCAGCCGCAGATGGGATATGCCGCCGCCCGCGATGCCGATCATCATCGGTTCGACCACCGTCAACGTCAGAAGGGCCGCCACGGCGGCATCCACGGCATTGCCGCCCGCCGCCAGCATTTCGCTGCCCGCGGCTGTGCCGAGCGGATGGTTTGTCACCACCATGCCGCCGGCGCTGCTGGCCGGCCGCTTTTCGCAGGTGAATGGCACGGCGGGGGCCGAACTGGTCATGCTATGTCCTCGAATCCATTGCAGGTTGGCGCAGAGCCCGGCAGGCCGACCGCCCGGCTGCCACCGTTAGAGCAGCCCTCCGGGGTCTCGGCAAGTCGCAACGGGCAGGGTTGCCGCCGGGCAGATACCGGATGTCAGGCGCTGGCGGGGCGACTGCCGACATCCGGCGGCGGCGCGGCAGTACTGGCATGGTGCAACGACCGGGCGATACGCTCGGCCCGCTCGATCACATGCGCCGCGCCGGCCGGCGGGCAGACCTCGGACGTCGTTTCGCGGAACAGGGCCAGCCAGCGGTCGTAATGCGCCCAGCCGACAGGAAGCCCTGCATGTTTGGGAACCGGGGCGCCGTGGTATTTCCCGGTCATCAGGGCCACCGAGGACCAGAAGGCCACCATCTTGTCGAGATGCGAGCCCCAGTCGCCGATCCGTGCCTCGAAGATCGGGCCAAGCGCGGGGTCTCGCCGTACCTTGTCGTAGAACCGGTGCACGAGGCTGCGCAGCATCTCCTCGGTCAGGCCGGTGCGGGCGCTGATCGCCTCGGTCATTTCGGGCCGGAGCGAGCCGCCGACGGTCAGGGAAACCGGAGCCTCGTTCATCGCTCTATCCTCTCTCGGGCTTGCGCCGGAGTGCGCCGCGCTATAATTGACATCCTGAATACCTATTACAAGGGTCCCGCAATGCACCTGACCGGTTTCACCGATAGCGGCCTTCGGGCGCGGATACTTCCGGCCGCGCCACCGGGGCAGATCGTCTCGACGGCAGGGGTTGCCGACGCCTTTGAAGTGTCACGCAATCATCTTAACAAGATCATACAGCCTCTCGCCGGGCATGGCAGCGTCGTGCCGCGATGAGCACGGACCCGCAGATCAAGCCGGATTTCGTCGTCGATGCCGCCGTTCTCGGCACAGCCTTCGGCATCGCCGCGGCCGAAGTGCCGGAAATGCTGCGCTCCAACGCGATCACCAGCCGCTGCGAGGCCGGGGTGGATGCGGATGAGGGGCGCTGGCGGCTGACCTTCTTCCACGGCGGCAAGGCCCTGCGTCTCGTTGTCGATCGGGCGGGCCGGATTCTGACACGCTCGACCTTTCCCAGCCATCCGCCGCGCCCCGGCGCGGGCTGACCCCGACGCCCCTCGTCGCGGGCAAGACATGCCCCCCTGACCCGGCAGCACGGCCAGGCCGCAGACCCGACCTGTCCCGAGTTTGTGCCAGCACAAAGTTGCGCGGCGACTTCCTGTTATCCCCGGCGAAACAACCGCGAGGGGGTCGCAGGAATGGGTGAGCGAGGACGTGCCATCGAACCGGGCCTGATCCATGCGTTCCAGGTATTCGCCCTGTCGCTCTTCATCGCGGTCCTTGCCCCGCTGAACGCGGCGCTGGCCGATACGGTACTGTCGAAATACATCGAGGACGTGGCGCCGGGCGACATGGTGCCGGGCGCCGACGCCTTCGGCCCGATCCGCGATGACGCCCCGGTGGCGCCCGCCCTGGCCGGCGGCAGGATCGTCGGCTGGGTCTTCCTGACCTCGGACTGGGTTCCGACCACCGGCTATTCCGGCAAGCCGATCCACATCATCGCAGGAATCTCCGACCAGGCGGTCATCACCGGCGTGCGGCTGATGAAGCATTCCGAACCCATCGTGCTGGTCGGCATCCCGGAGACCAGGATCCGGGCCGTCATCGAGAAATATGCCGGCCTTGACCTGCGCGAGGCAGAGGCCAGTCACAGCGCCGACGACATCGACATCGTCTCGGGCGCGACGGTGACGATCATGGTCATCGACGACTCGATCCTGCGCGCCGGGATCAAGGTAGCGCAGTCCCTGAAGCTGGGCGGTTTCGCCCCGGTGGACGACAATGGCCCGAAGAGGGTGCTCGACCGCGACGCCGGCGAGGTGACCGATTGGGAAACCCTGGCCGGTATCGGGGCGCTGCGGCATCTCGTGGTCGATGTCGACACCATCAACGCGGATTTCGCGGCGCTCGGCGATCCGCGCACCGAGAAAGAGACCGAACCGCCGCCCGGAACCGACCCCTATGTCGATCTCTGGACCGCGCTGGTCAGCGAACCCTCGATCGGGCGCAGCGTGCTGGGCGAGGACGGCTATGCCAATCTGCTCAAGATGCTGAAGCCCGGCGACGAGGCGATCGTGATCGCCGGGTCGGGGCGCTGGTCGTTCAAGGGCTCGGGCTATGTGCGCGGGGGCATCTTCGACCGGTTCCAGCTGATACAGGGCGAGATCTCGCATCGGTTCCGCGACAAGGAGCATCGCCGGCTGGTCCGCATCGAGGCCGACGGGGCGCCGGATTTCAACGAGATGGACCTCTTCGTGATCCCGGCCGACTCCGGTTTCGACCCGGCGCGATCCTGGCGGCTGCAATTCCTGGTTCACCGCGCGGTCGGCCCGATCGAGAAGCAGTTCCGCAGCTACGAGCTCGGCTATGACATCCCCGCCACCTATACCCGCGAGATCGTGCAGGAGGTGAAGCCCCGGGTCGAGGCGCCGCCGGCCGCGACCAGCACCAACCGCGATGCGCTCTGGGCCCGGATTTGGGAAACCAAGCGGGTGCAGATCATCGTGCTGTCCAGTTCACTGGTCGTGCTGTCGATGGTGTTCTTCTTCCAGCAGTTCTTCGTTCGCCGCGCGCGCCTGTTCCTGGCGTTCCGGATGGCGTTCCTGACCTTCACGCTGGTCTATATCGGCTGGTACGCCAATGCCCAGCTGTCGGTGGTGAACATCCTTGCGGTGTTCTCGGCGATCTTCTCGAATTTCAGTTGGGAAACCTTCCTGATGGACCCGCTGATCTTCCTGCTCTGGCTGGCGGTGGCGGCGGCGCTGCTGTTCTGGGCCCGCGGCGCCTATTGCGGCTGGCTCTGCCCCTTCGGGGCCTTCCAGGAACTGCTGAACCGGGTCGCCAAGCTGGCCCGTATCCCGCAGGTCAAACTGCCCTGGGGCCTGCACGAGCGTCTCTGGGCGGTGAAATACATCATCTTCCTCGGGCTCTTCGGCCTGTCGCTCTATTCGCTGGACCTGGCCGAGCACTACGCCGAGGTCGAGCCGTTCAAGACCGCGATCATCCTCAAGTTCGCCCGCCCGGCCCCCTATGTGCTCTTTGCCCTGGCGATGCTGGCGCCGAGCCTGTTCATCGAGCGGTTCTATTGCCGCTACGTCTGCCCGCTGGGCGGCGGGCTGGCGATCCCGGCGCGGCTGCACATGTTCCGCTGGCTGAAGCGCTACCGCGAATGCGGCAATCCCTGCCAGCGCTGCGCCACCGACTGCCCGGTCGAGGCGATCCACCCGACCGGCGAGATCAACCCCAACGAATGCATCCAGTGCCTGAACTGCCAGGTTCTCTACAACGATCACGACCGTTGCCCGGTGGTGATCGCAAAGGACAAGCGGCGCGCCAAGGATCTGGTCGCCGCGGCCAGGCTGAACCCCGATCTCGTCAACCACCCCAACATCAAACCCGAGAAGGAGCTCGCACCATGAGCGACGACAGCAAGGACACGAAAGACACCACCGCGGCCAGGCAGGGCCTGACCCGCCGTGGCCTCTTCGCCGGAACCGCCGGCACCGCGCTTGCCGCCGGAGCGATCGGCACCGGGGCCCTCACCGGGCTGGGCGGCACCCCCGCCAAGGCCGCCGGCTCTGTCGAGGTGAAGCCCGGCGAGCTGGACGATTACTACGGCTTCTGGTCCTCGGGCCAGTCGGGCGAAATCCGGATCATGGGCGTGCCTTCGATGCGCGAGTTCATGCGCATCCCGGTGTTCAACCGCTGCTCGGCCACCGGCTGGGGCTCGACCAACGAGAGCCTGAAAATCCTGACCGAGGGCCTGCTGCCCGAGACCCGGGAATTCCTCGCCAAGCGCGGCCGCGTCACCTACGACAACGGCGACCTGCACCACCCGCATATGTCCTTCACCGACGGCACCTATGACGGGCGCTACATCTTTGCCAACGACAAGGCCAATACCCGTGTCGCGCGGATTCGCTGCGACATCATGAAGACCGACAAGATCATCGAGATCCCGAATACATCGGACATCCACGGTCTTCGGCCGCAGAAATACCCCCGCACCGGCTATGTCTTTGCCAATGGCGAACACCGGATCCCGCTGCCCAACGACGGCATGATCCTGGACGATCCGACGCAGTATCACTCCATCTTCACAGCCATCGACGGCGACACGATGGACGTGGCCTGGCAGGTGATCGTCGATGGCAACCTCGACAACTGCGACGCCGATTACGAAGGCAAATGGGCCTTCTCGACCTGCTACAACTCGGAAGAGGGCGTCACCCTGGCCGACATGGCCGCGAACGACCAGGATTGGGTCGTCGTGTTCAACATCAGGGCCATCGAAGAGGGCATCGCCAACGGCGACTATACCGAGCACAAGGGCGTCAAGGTCTTCGACGGTCGGCACGGCTCGAAATACACCGCCTATATCCCGCTCGGGAACAGCCCGCACGGCTGCAACATGGCCCCGGACAAGGTGCATCTCTGCATCAACGGCAAGCTCTCTCCGACGGTGACGGTCATCGACGTGACCAAGCTCGACGCCCTGTTCGACGGGGCCGAACCGCGCAGCGCCGTGGTCGCCGAACCGGAACTGGGACTGGGCCCGCTGCACACCGCATTCGACGGGCGCGGTAATGCCTACACGACGCTGTTCCTCGACAGTCAGATCGTCAAATGGAACATCGACAAGGCAATACAGGCCTTCGACGGGGCCGATGCCGACCCGATCATCGAGAAGGTCGATGTCCAGTATCAGCCGGGGCACAACCACACCTCGATGGGCGAGACGCTGGAGGCCGATGGCCAGTATCTGGTCACGCTGAACAAGTTCTCGAAGGACCGGTTCCTGAATGTCGGCCCGCTGAAGCCCGAGAACGACCAGCTGATCGCCATCGGCGACGACCGCATGGAAGTGGTCCACGACGGCCCGACCTTTGCCGAACCGCATGACTGCATCATCGTCCGGGCCGACATCGTCAACCCGGTCTCGATCTACGACAGAATGGACCCGATGTGGGAAGAGGCCCGCCGGCAGGCCGAGATCGACGGCGTCGACATCGACTATGCCGCCGACGTGATCCGGGACGGCAACAAGGTGCGGGTCTGGATGCACTCGGTCGCGCCGCAGTTCAGCCTCGACAGTTTCGAGGTCAACCAGGGCGACGAAGTCACGGTCTATGTCACCAACATGGATGACGTGGATGATCTGACCCACGGCTTCACCCTGGGCAACCACGGGATCGCGATGGAGGTCGGGCCGCAGGCGACGGCCAGCGTCACCTTCACCGCCGACCGGCCCGGGGTGCATTGGTACTACTGCCAGTGGTTCTGCCACGCGCTTCACATGGAGATGCGCGGCCGGATGCTGGTTCATCCCAAGGCCACCTGAGGGAGGGGCACGACAATGCGCCTGCGTCTTGCATGGACCGGATGCCTGATCCTCGCCGCCTCCGCGGCGGCGGGGGAGGATATCCGCGTTCCGGCGACGGCGGGGGCATTGACGCAAGCTGTGGCCAGGGCCCGGCCCGGCGATGTGCTGATCCTTGCGGACGGCCTTCACGCCGGGCCGGTGCTGATCGACCGGCCCATGACGCTGACCGATACCGGAGACGCGCATGTCGTGGGGCCGGGCGAAGGCACGGTGATCCGGGTCACTGCGCCGGGCGTCACCATCCGGGGGCTGGATATCGAGAATTCGGGCATCCGGCTCGACCGGCTCGACAGCGGCATCGCGCTGGACAAGACCGCCAGGGGGGCGGTGATCGAAGACAACAGACTGACCGGCAACCTGATCGGCATCGACGTGCAGGGCGCGCATGACGTGGTGGTGCGCGGCAACACGATCCGCGGCCGCGACGACCTGCGGGTGCCCGAGCGTGGCCCCGGCATCTATGTCTGGAACGCGCCGGGGCTGCTGGTCGAGGACAACGACATTTCTCTGGGCCGCGACGGGGTGTTCGTGACCACCTCGAACAAGGCGGTCTACCGCAACAACCGCTTTTCGGACCTGCGCTATGCCTTCCACTCGATGTATTCCAACGAGCTGGAAGTGACCGGCAATGTCTCGACCGGCAACGGCATGGGCTATGCCTTCATGTACTCCACCCGGCTGATCGTGACCGGCAATCTCAGCCAGGGCGACCGCAGCCACGGCTTCTTCATGAATTTCGCCAACAAGGCGGTGCTGGAGCACAACGAGGTGCGCGACGGCGGCGAGAAATGCCTGTTCGTCTACAATTCCAACCGCGACATCTTTCGTTTCAACAGGTTCCAGGGCTGCGGGATCGGCATTCACTTCACCGCCGGGTCCCAGGATGACGTGCTGACCGGCAACGCCTTCGAGGGCAACCGGACCCAGGTCAAATACGTCGGCTCGCGCTGGCTGGAATGGTCCGAGGAGGGAACCGGCAACTACTGGTCGGATCATGTCGGCTTTGACATCGACGGCGACGGTCGGGCCGACAGCCCCTATCGCCCGAATGACGCGGTGGATCAGCTGCTCTGGACCCAGCCCATGGCCAAGCTGCTGCTGGGCGCCCCGGCGATGCAGCTGGTCAGCTGGTCCCAATCAAGGTTTCCCGGACTGTTGCCCGGCGGCATCGTCGACAGCGCGCCGCTGCTGGCGCCCGGCGTGGCCGGACTCGAAGGAGGCCGCGGATGAACGCCGTGCTGCATGCAGAAGACCTGACCATCCGGTTCGGTGGCTTCACCGCCCTGGACGGGCTGACACTCTCGGTCGCGGCGGGCGAGAAGCTGGCCTTGCTGGGTCACAACGGCGCCGGGAAATCGACCTTCTTCCGGGCCGTGCTGGGGTTTCTGAGCCCGGCGTCGGGCAAGGTCACGGTCGCGGGCCGGATGCCGGGCAGCAGCACCGCCCGCCGCGCGGTCAGCTATCTGCCGGAAAGCGTCGCCTTTCACCGCGCCCTCACCGGGCTGGAGATCCTGACCCATTTCGCCCGCCTCAAGGGTGAACCCGTCGCAGCCGTCATGCCGCTCCTGGAGCGGGTCGGAGTCGCCCATGCCGCAAGACGCCCCGTCGGCACATGGTCGAAGGGGATGCGGCAGCGGCTTGGTCTGGCGCAGGCGCTGCTTGGCACCCCGTCATTGCTGTTGCTGGATGAGCCGACATCGGGCCTCGATCCGGTGTCGCGGGGAGAATTCTATGCCCTGATCGACACGGTTGCGGCGCGCGGCGCGGCCGTGGTCCTGTCGTCGCACGGGCTGGAAGAGGTGGAGAGCCGCACCGACCGGGTGGCCATCCTGTCCAGGGGACATCTGGTGGCCGAGGGCACCTTGCCCGAGCTTGCCGATCGCGCGGCGCTGAAGGCACAGATCCGTGTGACCGCCCGACCCGATGATGCCGATACCCTGCACGCGAGGATCGGCGGCACCCGGATCAACGGCGCCTCGGTCGAGCTGAGCTGCGATGTCCCCGGGAAATTCGACCTGCTCCGTCGGCTTGCCAATGAAGAGGGCGTGCACGACATCGACCTGCAACTGCCCGGCCTCGACGATGTCTACCGGCATTATTCCCATCTGGAGGACCGGACATGAGCGCTGCCTCGCGCATCCTCGCAACGTCCGGGCAGGAAATCCGCATTGCCCGGCGCAACCGCTGGGCGCTGCTGTCGACCCTGTTGCTGACCCTGTTTGCCCTGTCTCTGGCGCTGTTCGCCGCCGGGCAGGCCGGGCAGGTCAAGGCCGACACATTGACCCTGACAGCGGCCAGCCTGGCCACTCTTTCGGTCTATCTGATCCCGCTGATCGCCTTGCTGGTCAGCTATGACGCCTTTGCCGGAGAGGTCGAGCGCGGCACCCTGGCGCTGACGCTGGCGACACCGCTGGGCCGCGGCGAGATGTTCGCGGGCAAGTTCCTCGGGCAGGCGGCAGTGGTCGGTCTGGCCATCCTGATCGCCTTTGCCTCGGCGGCGACAGTCGTGGCGGCCACCGGCGGACTGACCGCAGCCGGGGCCATCGCCTGGCTGCGGCTCGGGCTGACCAGCCTGGTTCTCGGCGGCGTCTTTGTCGGGCTTGGCCTGGCAATTTCGGCCGCGACACCACGCACCGGAACCGCGGCGGCCTTTGCCGTCGGTCTCTGGCTGGTCTTCGTGGTCCTTTACGATATCGCCCTGTTGGGCGCCGTCATCGCGGCGGGCGAGAGCACCTTCACCACTCACGTCTTCCCCTGGCTGGTCCTGGCCAATCCGGCGGACTCCTTCCGCCTCTACAACCTCGTGTCGCTCGACACCGCGCCGGTCGCGGGAATCGACGGCCTCGCCAGGACCCTGCCGATCCCGCCCGCCGCGACACTGGTTCCACTGTTTCTCTGGGTCACGGCGGCGCTTGCCGCCGGCATCGCCCTGGTCCGGAGACTGACACCATGAGAACCGTGCTGATCCTGGCCCTGACCCTGTCGCTGGGCGCCTGCAAGGACGAGGCCGCTCTGCCCGATCCGGTGGTGATGACCGACGAGGCATTGGGACACTACTGCCAGATGTATCTCTCCGACCATACCGGCCCCAAGGCACAGGCCTTTCTGGACGGCTATCATCAGCCCGTCTGGTTCAGCCAGGTCTCGGATGCCGCCGCCTATCGCGACGACCGCGAGAAACCGGCGCCGATCGCGGTGATCTATGTCTCGGACATGGGGGCCGCGGAAAGCTGGGCTGTTGCCGGTCCGGCGAACTGGATCAGCGCCGAAACGGCCTCCTATGTCATCGACAGCCGCCAGACCGGCGGCATGGGCCTGCCGGAAGCGATTCCGTTCGGCCGGTTGCCCGATGCCGAGGCATTCGCGGCCAAACACGGCGGCCGGGTCGTCGCCTGGGCAGACATACCGCCAGGCTACGGTCAGATCGTGCCGGGAGACGGTCCGATCCGTCCGCCCGAGACGCTGGTCGGCCAGGAAACAGATGGGGAGTTCGGAGAATGACAGGGATCACCCGCCGTCGGGCGCTGTTCATCGGCGCCGCGGCCGCCGCCACGGGGCTGGCCCCGGCCGCCCGCGCCCCCGAGGCACGCTGGCACGGGCAGGCGCTAGGCGCCCATGCCGAAATCCGCTTTCGTCACCTGTCGCAGGCCGAGGCACGGCCGCTCTTCGCGGCCATCGAGATCGAGCTGGCACGGCTTGAGGGTATCTTTTCTCTCTACCGGACCGACAGCGCTCTGGCCCGGCTGAACCGCGACGGTGTCCTGGAGATGCCACCGCCCGAACTGGTCGAGCTTCTCGGCCTGGCCCGCGGCGTCCACGCCGGCAGCGACGGGCTGTTCGATCCCACGGTGCAGCCGCTGTTCGACCTCTATGCAAAGGCCGCGACGGGGGGGCAGCCGGTGGTGCCGGAAGCCCTGCATGACGGGCTTGCGCGGGTCGGAATGGACCGGGTGAGCGTGACCGGCTCGGTGATCCGGCTTGGCCGGCCCGGCATGGCGCTGACACTGAACGGGATCGCCCAGGGCCATGTCACCGACCGCATCGCGGCGCTGCTCAAGGCACATGGGCTGACCGATGTCATCGTCGATATCGGCGAAATCCTGGCCACCGGCACTGCAGGGGACGGGCCGGGCTGGGCGGTGCGGATCGCCGGCGTTCAGGGGAAGCGGCGGCTCTGCGATCGCGGGTTGGCGACCTCGGCCCCGCTGGGCACCCCGCTGGACCGGGCAGGACGGATCGGCCACATCCTGCACCCGGCCCGGGGCTGGGTCGCGCCGGTGCAGCGCCAGGTCAGTGTCCTTGCCGACAGCGCCGCACTGGCGGACGCACTCTCGACGGCGGCCGCCCTGATGCCCGACCGGCAGCTTGCCACGTTGCGCGCCCGCGGGTTCGAGGTGGTCGCCCTGCCCGTCTGAACTCTGCGCCGCAACCGGCACGAAAAAGAACGGCCAGGCAATCGCCCGGCCGTTCCGCTGAGTGTCGGATCGGGCCTATTCGGCCGCGATCTCGTCGAACAGTTCCTGAAACACCTTGGCCGCCTTCTTCGGCGTCTTCACCGCCTCGACCGCTTCGAGATTCACCGGCTCGCCGGCGACGATCAGCATGACCATCCCAAGCCCGTAATGCGGCTTGCAACGAACGCCGTAGACTCCTTCGACGTCGAGCGTGACGGTGATCTCCTGGTTGGTCTTGCCGGCGAACATCTCGGCGCCATCGGGGATCATGCCCTTGATCGACTGGGCATCATGGCCCTTGTCCACCGGGATGAACTTCACCGTGTCGCCGACCTGGGCCCGCACGAGGTCGGGTTCGAAGACCATCGACCCCTTCTCGCCCTTGTTGAGCATCCGCACCTCGAACTCTTCGGCGGCGGCCGCCTGGCCAAGGAAGCCGACCAGGGTGGCGGCGATGGCAAGTGTTCCGAGCTTCATGACGTATCCTTTCGCGTAGGTCTGAATAAGATGAGGCGTGGATAGGACGTCCCGTGGCATGCGACGTTGTGCCAAAGCAAACTCGTCCCAGAGCGCCGGATTTTGTGCGCGAGGGAAGGCCGCGAAGGCTGTTTCGGGCTGCCCGGAAAAGGGGTAAGCGGCCGCCGGACCGGGTCAGGCAGGCCGGTTCGCCTGCCGTCTGGCAACGGACGGACGGGCAAGCCAGGGCACGAGCCGCAGCGCGAGCAGGGCGTAACCGGTGGTCCAGAGCGTCGCGGCAATGGTGACGCCATCGAGCCCGGCCATGGTGATGTCGGGCAGCAGCGCCCGCACGATGGCCGCGGCGCCGACGATGGCGAAGGCCGCCGACAGCACCGGGCCCGCAACCAGGGCACGCCCGGTATGGCCCCGCGTCGCCCGCATCATCACGGCGATGGTCATCCCGCCGATCGCGCCGATCCCCAGCAGATGCACCCCGACCGCCGGTCCGACCCATCCGACCGCGGCACAAGCGGCGGCAATCATGCCCAGAGGCACGAAGAGATAGGCGACATGCAGCATCAGGAGCAGCGGCGAACGCCAGGTCGCGCCCCCGCGCCAGCGCCCCAACCGCAGCAGATGCAACAGACCCGCAACCGTCAACAGCCCGGCCGCGGCCAAGCTCTCGGGCGCCGCCGCCCAGGCAGCCAGCGCCAGCACGCCCGAGCCGATGCACAGCCCGTCGAACCGGTTGAAGGGTACCGGCATCCGCTTTGCGCGGCGCTGCGCCAGCCAGTTGCGGGTGAAGCTGGGGATGATCCGGCCCCCGATCAGGGTGATCAGAAAGACGACGACCGCTATGCTGCCGCGCCGCCCGAAATCGGCACTGCCCCGGGTCATCGCCTCGAGATGATAGGTCAGGTTGGCGGCAGCCAGAAGACTGACCGGCACCACGACCTTGAGGTTGCGCCAGTTCCGGCCCGCCACGATCTCGATCAGGATCATTGCCGCTATGGCCAGCAGAAAGGCGCAATCCGCAACCGCGACACCGACCGGCCCGATCGGCAGCAGGCCCGCGACAGCCACCCGGCCGGCAACCCAGAGCGTCACCAGCACCACCAGCGGCCAGCCGCGGGTCGGCATCCGCCCGGTCCAGTTCGGCACCGCGGTGAACAGGAACCCGGCGATCACCGCCGCCGCATAACCGAAGATCATCTCGTGGATATGCCAGTCCACCGGTGCGAAGGGGCCGCCAAGCTCGATCCGCCCCTGCCAGACCATCAGCCAGACCGGGATCACGCCGAGCCCGAAGAGCGTCGCCGCCAGAAAGAAGGGCCTGAAGCCGTAGCTGAACAGGGCCGGACCGGAATATGTGGAGCGTTCAGCCATGCGAAATCCTTTCAGCCCCGGCGCGGGCCTGGGCATGATTCGTCACCCCGCAGAATGCGCCATCGCAAAGGACTCGTCATTGCGCCGCCGCAAACTTTCCCGGCGGCGCCGCCCGGGACATTCGGGCCCCGGGCCGAACGGCCGGAAGCCGGCCGTCGCGGGCCTCGCCGGGCGGGTCAGTCAGGCCAGCTAAGGGCCGCGGCCGGATTCTTCCTGGTCGTGGCCATGGCGCCCTCGGGCCGGGTCTCGGACGTCAGGGCGTCGCGCAACGCCTGGCTGACGACTTCGGCCTCGCCCGGATGCAGGTTGCAGGGGTCCAGATAGAAATGCCCCAGTTCGGCCTCGTGGTCGCGCACGATGACCGGCGGCTCCCCCGCCGCCATGGTCCGGGCCAGGCCGACCGCCGTATAGCCGCTTTCGGGCAGCACGGTGACTTCCAGCCGGTCCAGCGGGTTGTTGGTCGGATCCGGAACGATCCGCGCCTTCAGCCCTTTCAGCCCGTTGGCAGTCTCGAGCCAGAGGTCCAGCGCCGCCTGCTCGCGTGCGCGGATGCCCGCATGGTCGCGTTTTTCCCAGGCGTCCAGCGCGGCCATGGCGCCGGCGATTGTCTCCTTGCCGACCTTCATCGCCCGGCCGATGCCCCGGTTCTGCAGATAGGCGGCCCGGACCAGGTCCTTGCGGCCCGCGACCAGCCCCGATGTCGGCCCCGACAGGAACTTGTGCCCCGAGTAGATGACGACATCGGCGCCGCGGGCCAGGAAGCCCTTCAGATCGTATTCCGAGGCCGCGTCCACGATCACCGGAACGCCCTTTGCATGGCAGATCTCGCAGACCTCCTCGAGCGACAGCATCCCGTAGAGAGCCGCGTGATGGGTGACGACATAGAGAAGCGCCGCGGTCTTATCGGTGATCGCGTTGGCGACGTGATGCGGCTGGACCGAACTGACGGTACCGGCCAGAACCACCTTGCCCCCGGCGACCCGGATCGACTGATCGATCGGGGCGCCGTAGTTGACGAAATGCCCGACCTGCAGGATCACCTCGTCCTTCAGCCCGGTCGTGTCGTCCGGCAGGCGCTCGATCGCCAGCAGGTCGGTGCCGGTCATCGCCCCGGCAATCGCCATCGAGATCCCCGCCGCGCAGCACGCGGTGACGAACCCGGCCTCGGCGCCGGTCAGCCGGGCCACGGTGGCGCTGGCCTTGCGCTGGAGGTCGTCCATCTCGATCCATTCCGGCGCGATCTCGGACATCGCCTGGATCGCCTCGGGGACGATGATCGATGCACCAAGGAAGGTCATGGTGCCCGAGGCGTTGACCACCTGCCGGAGACCGAGGCGGCTGCGGATGTCGGAGTTGTGTTGATGCGGCTGAGCCATGGGGGAACGTCCTGTCAGAAGTGCGAGGCCCGGAAACGGGCGAGGAAGGCGGAAAGGCGGGGGTGATCGTCGGCGGTCGCCAGGAACTCGGCGGGCGGACCTTCGGCGGCGACCGTGCCGGCATCCATGAACACGATCCGCGAGGAGGCGTCCCGGGCAAAGGCAATCTCGTGGGTGACCATGAGCATGGTCATGCCCTCGGCCGCCAGGCCGCGCACGACCTCCAGCACCTCGCCCACCAGTTCCGGGTCGAGCGCCGAGGTGATCTCGTCCAGCAGCAGGATCTTCGGCTCCATCGCCACGGCGCGGGCAATCCCGACGCGCTGCTGCTGGCCACCGGAAAGCTCGGCCGGAAGCGCATCGGCCCGGTGCGACAGCCCGACCCGGTCGAGCCAGTGCAGGGCGATCTCATGCGCTTCGGCCTTCGACTTGCCCCGCACCTTGATCAGCCCCAGCATCACGTTCCCCGCGGCGGTGAGATGCGGAAACAGGTTGAACGACTGGAACACCATCCCGGTCTCGGCCCGCATCCTTGCCAGTGCGCGCTCGCCGCGCGGCTTGCGACCCTCGTCATAGCCGACCTCGACCCCGTCGATGGTAATCGAGCCGCCGTCATAGCTTTCCAGAAAGTTGACGCAGCGCAGCAGCGTGGTCTTGCCGCTGCCCGAAGGGCCGATCACGCTGACCACCTCGCCCCGGTTCACGGAAAGGTCGATCGACTTCAGCACCTGGACGGTGCCGAAGGACTTGCTGAGATCCCGGATCGCAAGAAGTGGTTCGGTCATGATCTAGGCCTGTACAAAGGAGAAGCGGCGTTCCAGCCGGCGCGACAGCGCCGACAGCGAATAGTTGATGATGAAATAGATCGCGGCACCGAGGATGTAGAGCGGCAGCGCCTCGTAGGTGCGGCCGATCACCTGGTTGATCGAATACATCATGTCGGTGACGCCCAGCAGCGAGACCAGCGCCGAGCCCTTCACCGCATCGGTGACCCCGTTGATCCAGGGGGGCAGGAAACGGCGCATCGCCTGCGGGAAGATCACATTGGTCAGCCGCTCGCGAAAGGTCAGGCCGATCGCCATCGCCGCCTCGGTCTGGCCCTGCGGGATCGACTGCACCGCGCCGCGGACATATTCGATCACCTGCGCGGTCTTGAACAGCGTGAGCGCCGTGACCGCGGCCCAGAACGAGGCCAGGTCGATGCCGATCGCCGGAAAGCCGTAGTAGACGAAGAAGATCAGGACCAGGATCGGGATCCCGCGGATCGTGTCCGAGAACAGCCGCACCAGAAGCCGCAGCGGCAGCGGCCCGTAGATCAGCGCAACGCCAAGGACCACCCCGACCGCCAGCGAGATCGACACGGTCAGGAACGAGACCTCGATCGTCACCCAGAGCCCCTCCATCAGGAAGGGCAGTGCATAGAGCATGGCATCAAGCATGGCGGGCAATCCGGAAGCGCCGTTCGAGACGTCTCAGCAGGAACAGCAGGACATAGCCGGTGACCAGGTACATCGCGGTCGCGATCAGATAGGCCTCGACGATGCGGAAGGTGTTGAGGTTGATCCACTGTGCGCCCCAGGTCAGCTCCGGCACCGCGATGACCGAGGCGACGGAAGTATCCTTGAAGAGCGAGATGAAGGTGTTCGACAGCGCCGGCAGGGTGATCCGCGTCATGGCCGGCAATCGGACATGGGCGAAACGCTGCCACGGCGTCAGCCCGATCGCGCGCCCGGCGTCCAGCTGACCCTGCGGGATCGCCTCCAGGCCCGAACGGAACACCTCGACCAGATAGGCGCCGGCATAGATCGACAGCGTCGCGACGAAAGAGGTGGTGGCGCCATATCGGATATCGACCGCCTGCGGCAGGCCGTAGAAGACCAGATAGACCAGAAGGATCAGCGGCACGTTGCGGATTGCCTCGACATAGGTCGCGATGGCGCCGCGCACCCAGCGGTTGCCCGAGACATGCGCGACCGCCAGCGTCAGGCCGATGACGATGCCGATACCGATCGAAAGGACCGCCAGTTCGAGGCTGAGCAGCAGCCCGCCCCAGAGCTTGTCCCAGTTGCGCCAGATGACATTGAAATGAAGGTCGTAGCCCATTGCGTGATCCCGCTGGTGGCGCGGCGGAGACGGGCCCCGCCGCGCCGTTTTCGATCAGATCGTCGGGAAGCCCGGCACCCGCGCCGGCGGGGTGGCACCGAAGAACTTCTTGAACGCCTCGTCATAGAGCGCGGTCTCATGCCCGAACATCGCGATGGTGAAGGCCGAGTTGACGAAGTGCAGCCAGTCCAGGTCGCCCTGCTTCAGCGCCGCGCCGTAGAGCTGCGTGTGCCATTGCTTGCCGGAATCGTAGTAGCGATCCGGGTTCCGGGCGACCAGCCACTTGACCGTGGACAGATCGACCACGGCCGCATCGGCCCGCTTCGAGTCGACCGCCTGCAGGACGTTCGCCTGGGTGTCGAGCTGCATCACCTTGGCTTCCGGCAGCACCTCATGCACGCTTTCCTCGGCGCCGACGTTCTGCAGGATCGCCACCGTCGCGCCCGAACCGGCCGCCAGCAGCTTGGAGAAGTCGTTGTTGTCGGTGCCGGGGGTCGAGATCAGCGCCACGCCTTCGACATAGTAGGGGCGGGAGAAGTTGACGAGCTGCGCCCGCTGGCCGCTCATCGTCATGAACTGGACGACGATATCGACCTTGCCGGTGTTGACGTTCGGAATCCGCTGCGCCGGGTCCTGCAGCACGAATTCGACCGCATTCTCGTCGTCGAACAGCGCCTTGGCGAGGATATGACCCATGGTCACGTCCATGCCGACCAGCTTGCCCGCTTCGTCCTCGAAGTGCCAGGGCGCATTGGTCGAGCCGGTCCCGACGATCACCTTGCCACGGTCGAGAACGGTGCGAAGGCGGCTGCCTTCGGCGGATTGCGCGGCGGCTTCGCTGGCGGACAGCACAAGGCCACCGCCGCTCAGGCCGGCGGCTGCCATCCCGACGGCACCAAGTCTCAGGAAGTCTCTTCTGTCTGCAGTCATCTTGCTTTCTCCTGTTGGTGGGGTATAGGGTCGTCCATTATAGTGGACAGTTATCCGTTACTAAGGACAGCGTAACGAAAGGCGGCACGAATGCAAGATTCTCCTGCATCGAATGACTCCGGTCCGCGGCGCGAGGCCGGTCTGTCGCGCGCGGTGCAGATTCTGGATTTCCTGCATGCCCATGGCCGCCCGGCCTCTCCGGGGGACATCGCACGCGGTCTCGGGGCGCCACGGTCGACGATCTACAGCCTGGTCCGGACCTTGTCCGACTGCGGGCTGCTTGATGCCAATGCCGGAGACGGCCGGGTCTATTTCGGCCGCAAGCATTATCTCTGGGGCATGGACTACATGCGCGAGAACGCCCTGTTGCGGCAGGGACGGCGTGCGGTGGACGAACTGGCCGCGGAAACCGGCGAGACCACGGAACTGTGCATGTTGCACGAGGGCCGCTATGCCATCATCCACATGTGCCCCGGAGCCCGGCCGTTCCGGATATCCTCGGCGGTCGGGCTGCAGATTCCGCTGCCCTGGACCGCCTCGGGCCGCCTGCTGTTGTCCGGCCTCGCGCGGCCGGAAGTGGACCGACTGGTCCAGGACGAGGATCTGACGCTTCCCGACGGCCGCCGGATCAACCGCGAGATCTTCCATGCCGAGATCGCCGAGGCGGCAGAGCGGGGCTTCTGCGTGACGACGGGGCTGGTCGATGCGGTGACGAAATGCCTGGCGGTGCCGATCCGCGACAGTGACCGCTCGGTGGCCGCGACGCTCTGCTTCGTTCTGCCGATCAACACCGCGGACAGCACGGTGACGCAGCTTCGGAAGAAGCTTCTCGACCGCGCCCGGAACTTGTCGATGGACCTCGCCAGCTGATGCGCTCTTGACCCACCGGGTTATTCCCTTACTGTGGAACAACCCAGGAGGCCGAGCCAGATGAACGACGTTCCCCGCAGCCGAACCAGCGGCATCGACCGGACCCTCCAGGTGATGGACATCCTGGCCGAGCGCCAGGTGCCGATGAGCACCTATGACCTTGCCAAGTCCGCCGGCGCCCCGGTCTCGACGATCTACCGGATCGTCGATGAGCTGATCGAACGGGACATGCTGTCGCGCGGGCCGAACAACTCGGTCTGGCTCGGACCGCGGCTGATGCGCTACGGGCTGATATACCGGGCGCGAATGGATATCTTCAGCCTGGCCCGGCACGAGATGCAGCGACTGGTCGAGGCCACCGGCGAAACCGTGCAGATATGCGCCCGCGACGACGGGATGATGCTGGTGATCGGGATGGAAGAGGGCGAGGGCCACTTTCGCGTCACCTCGAATGTCGGCACGCGTGTGCCACTGAACTGGACCGCGTCGGGGCGCCTGCTTCTGGGCCATCTGGACGATGACGAGCGCCGCGACGCCTTCGCCGCCACCGCCCGCCCTTCGCATACCGGCATGGCCGAGACCGATCCCGACATCCTTGCGGCGCAGGCCCGCGCCGATTTCGAGGCCCGGCTGGCGGTGCAGTTCAACGCCTCGGAATTCTCGGTCGCCTGCATCGCCGCCCCGATCCGCGACGAGACCGGCGCCTGCGTCGCGACGATCTCGATCGTGCTGCCCGACCGCAAGGCCGGCGAACGCCGGGACGAGCTGGCCCGGGCGGTGCAGGAGGCCGCCTCGGCCGTCGAGCGATCGCTCGGGCGCTAATGGACCGTCAGGTTGCAAGCTCGAATATCCCCTCGATCTCGACCGTGATCCGGTTCGGCAGGCTGGAGACACCGAAGGACGACCGAGCATGAATGCCTGACGAGCCGAAAATGCCCGCAAACAGGTCCGAGGCGCCGTCGATCACGAAAGAATGGCGGTCAAAGTCCGGGGTGGCATTGACCAGCCCCAGCAGTTTCACCACCCCGGCTAACCGGTCAAGGCTGCCGAATTGCGCCTTCAGCGCCGCCAGTATGTTGCCCGCCACGAGTTCGGCATGTCCGCGCGCCTGTTCGGCGGTCACGTCATCCCCGACCTTGCCGCGGCAGAGGCTGCCATCGGCCGCCACGGGCCCCTGCCCCGATACATAGACCAGCCCGCCGGCCTCCCGGACATTGGTGAAGGACCCGATCGGGGTCGGAGGCAGGCTCGGCAGGACGATGCCTGCTTGCAGCAGTCGGGCTTCTGGTCGGTCTGGACTATCTGTTGTCATGGGCCTGGATCATGGATTGATGCAATGAACGATGCGGTCGGGGCCTGGGATGCTGGGCGGCGGGACCGCCTCGGCACAGGCGGGAAGGGCGCGCGGGCAACGGGTCCGGAAGACGCAGCCCGAGGGCGGGTCCAGCGGACTCGGCACGGTGCCCTGGAGGATCTGCCGGTCACGCTCGACCTTCGGGTCGGGCTGTGGCACCGCCGACAGGAGCGCACGGGTATAGGGATGCACCGGCTCCCGCGAGAGCGGCCTCGCCGGGCCGGTCTCGACGATCCGGCCCAGATACATCACCGCGATCCGGTCGCAGAGATACTCGACCACGCTGAGATCATGGGCGATGAACAGCATGGTAAGGTTGCGCTTCTCGCGCAGGTCCAGAAGCAGGTTCAGGATCTGGGCCTGGATCGACACGTCCAGTGCCGAGACGCTTTCGTCCGCGACGATGAACTCCGGCTCGACCGCCAGCGCCCGGGCGATGCCGATCCGTTGGCGCTGACCGCCGGAGAACTCGTGCGGGTAGCGGTCCATCGCCTCGGCCTGCAAGCCGACCTCTTCGAGCAGCGCCGCCACCCGGTCGCGACGCTCGGCGCGCGCGCCCATCCGGTGCGCACGCAGCCCTTCGGCAATGATCGTGCCGACCTTCAACCGCGGGTTCAGCGACGAGACCGGGTCCTGGAAGATGATCTGCATGCGCCGGCGCATCGCCAGCATCTCGTGCTGCCCCAGCCCGGTCAGCTCGGTTCCGTCGAACAGGATCGTGCCCGCGGTCGGTTCGATCAGCCGCAGGACCGTCCGGCCCAGCGTGGTCTTGCCCGACCCGCTTTCGCCCACCAGCCCGGTGATCGAGCCGCGGGCGATGTCCAGCGACACATCCTCGACCGCGCGGACCGTGCCGCGCGGGGTCTCGAAATGCTTGGACAGGCCACGCAGGGACAGAAGCGGCTCAGGCATCGGCAAGCACCTCCTCGGCGCGGATGCAGGCGACGCGATGGCCGGGGTGGATGTCGCGCAGGCCCACCGGTTCGGCGCAGGCCGGGGTCGCCAGCGGGCAGCGCGGCGCGAAGGCACAGCCGGACGGCAGACTGCCCAGCGGCGGCACCGATCCGGCAATCGCCACCAGCCGTTCACCTTCGGGCCGGTCGGGTCGCGGGATCGAGGCGAGAAGGCCGCGGGTATAGGGATGCGACGGCCGGGCAAAGAGATCGGCCACCGGGGCCTGCTCGATCACCGCACCGGCATACATCACCGCAACATCGTCGGCCATTTCCGCGACCACGCCCATGTCATGGGTGACGAAGAGGATCGACATCCCCATTTCGCGCTGGAGCCGCCGCATCAGGTCGAGGATCTGCGCCTGCACCGTCACATCCAGCGCCGTCGTCGGCTCATCGGCGATCAGAAGCTGCGGCGCACAGATCAGCGCCAGCGCGATCATCACCCGCTGCCGCATCCCGCCGGACATCTCGTGCGGATAGGAATCGATGCGCCGGGCCGGGGCCGGGATCTCGACCATCTCCAGCATCTCGATCACCCGCTTGCGCCGCGCCGCGCCGTCCAGCCCTTCGTGCAGCAACAGCATTTCGCCGATCTGGTCGCCAATGGTGAACAGCGGGTTCAGCGACGACATCGGCTCCTGAAAGATCATCGAGATCTCGCGGCCGCGAATGGCACGGAACTCGGACTGCGGCAGCCGGGCAAGATCGAGCTCACGACCGTCGCGGGCGCGATAGGCCAGCCGACCGGCAGTGATATCGCCGTTGCGCGGCAAGAGCCCGAGGATCGCCAGCGACGTCACCGACTTGCCCGAACCGGACTCGCCGACCAGCGCCAGGGTGCGCCCGGCCTCCAGCGTGAAGCTGACATCGCGCAGGGCCGTGACCGCGCCGCGGCGGCTGCGGAAGGCCACGCGCAGGCCTTCGACCGAGAGGATCGGCCCCGCGCTCATTCGAGACGCCGCGCGGCGGGCGCGACATCGGAGCCGAGGACGGTCATCCGCGGCTCCAGCAGCCGGTCGAGCCGCAGATGCCCGCCGAGACTGTCAACGGCGTCATATTCGCCATCGACCAGGTCGAAGACGGTGAAGTCGGCCTTGACGCCCGGCGTCAGCCCCTCGGCCCCCGACAGGCCCAGCACGCTTCTCGGCCGCACGGAGATGGCAGGAATGCAGTCATCGAGGCTCAGACCCACGGCCAGCAGCTTGGAGGCGGTCAGCGCCATGTCATAGACCGGCCCGCGGATGTTGCGCAGATGCAGATCGGTCGAGATCGACCAGGGCTTCAGCCCCTCCTCGATGGCCCGCCGCGCGACGCCGAAGTCGAACGACGCCGCGCCGTGGCCGATGTCCATCCGCACGCCCTCGTCGGCAAGCCGCCTGGCCTGCGCCCAGAGCGCGCTGGTATCCGCGATCGACCCGGCCTTCTTGCCGTTGAAGCAATGGGTGACGATGTCGCCCGGGGTCAGGATGTCGAAGACCTCGTCCAGCAGCGGTGGCGGCTCTCCGACATGGACCATCAGCGGCAGGCCGGCGATCTCTGCCACCCGCTTGGCGATCTTGGCGGGCGTGATCCCCCAGTCGCCGACGATCACCCCCGAGGCCCGGACCTTGACGCCGCAGATCACGTCGCGGTTCGCCTCGATCACCGCCAGCGTCCGGTCCACGTCGATCGAGCGCAGGTCGATCAGCTCCGGCACCCGATTGCAGGCGACCAGCCCGATCGAGCCGATGTTGAGGAAGGCCCGCACGGTCTCGGCCGCCGGGTCGATCACATATTCCCGCAACCCGTGGAAACTGGCCTCCCCGGCCGAACCGGCGTCGGCCATGGCCGTCACCCCGGTGCCGCGCCCCGCCTCGGCGGCGCGGATCGAGATATCGGTACCGCCGTGCCAGACATGGACATGCAGATCGCACCAGCCGGACGACAGGAAGGCGCCGCCGCAGTCCACCACCCGGGCGCCGGGAGGCGCCGACGCGCAGACAAGCCCATCGTCCCCGACGTGGATTTCGGACGATCCGCCGTCCAGACCGATGGCGCGGTAGTTGGTCAGGGTCAGCGCCATGTCAGAGCTCCTTGGCAAGGCGTGGGTCCAGCGCATCGCGCAGCCCGTCGCCGATCAGTTGCAGGCTGAGCACCGCCACCGAAACGGCGATGCCGGGAAAGAAGATCAGGAACGCCGCCTGGTCGATATACTGACGCCCCTCGTTGACCATCGTGCCCCAGGTCGGAATCGAGGGATCGACTCCGACGCCCAGAAAGGACAGACCGGCCTCGGCCAGCATCGCATAGGCGAAGATGAAGGTGGCCTGCACGGTCACCGGCGACACGATGTTCGGCAGGATGTGCAGGGTCATGATCGAGAGGTTGCCGGTGCCGAGCGCCCGGGCCGCCTCGACGAAGGGCAGTTCGCGGATCACCAGGGTCGCGGCACGGACGATGCGGGCGATGCGGGGCGTATAGACGATCGAAAGCGCCAGGATGACATTGGCAATCGAGCCGCCGAAAATGGCGACCAGCGAAATCGCCAGCAGGATGTCGGGAAAGGCCATCATCGCATCGATCAGCCGGCTCAGCGGCGCATCGAGACGGCTGAAGAAGCCGGCCAGAAGCCCGATCGCAATGCCCGCCACCGTCGCGACCAGGGCGGTCCCGACCCCGATTAGCAGCGAGACGCGCCCGGCATAGAGCAAACGCGACGCGACATCCCGGCCAAATGCGTCGGCGCCCAGCAGGTAGTCCCCGAACGGCGGCGACAGGCGCGCCCGGACCGCCATCTTCGCCGGATCGGCCGGGGCGATCAGCGGCGCCAGGATCGCGGCGGCGAGGATCAGTCCGAAGACCAGCATCGCGATCAGCACCGACCGGCGCTCGGCCAGCGTCCGCAGCAGGCCCGGGTCGTCAGAGATGCTTGCAGCGGCCATCAGTAGCGGACCCGTTTGTCGATGACGAGGTAGAGCAGGTCCACCGCGAGATTGATCAGGATGTAGAGCGTGGCGACGACCACCAGCGTGCCCTGGATCACCGGGTAGTCGCGGCGCAGGACCGCGCCGACCACCAGATTGCCCATGCCGGGAATGTTGAAGACCCTCTCTGTCACCACAGCGCCCGAGACCAGCAGCGCGAAGGTCAGCCCGACCACGGTGACGATCGGAATCGCGGCGTTCTTCATCGCGTGGCGCAGGACGACCCGGCCCTCGGTCATGCCTTTCGAGCGCGCGGTGCGGATGTAATCCTCGCCCAGCACATCCAGCATCGAGGCCCGGGTGAAACGCAGGATCAGCGCGGAATTGACGATCCCCAGCACGATCGAGGGCAGCATCAGATAGCCCATCCGGTCAAGGAACGTGGCATCCGGCCCGCCATAGCCCGAGGCCGGGAACCAGCCGAGGTCGGTGGCCAGATAGCGTTGCAGCACGAGGCCGGTCCAGAAACTGGGGACCGAAGCCGCCAGCATCGCCACCGAGACCGCCGACTGATCCAGGAACGAGCCGCGCCGGTAAGCGACGAAGATGCCAAGCGGCAGCGCGATCACCACCGAGATGGCCAGCGAGAACAAAGCGAGGAAGGCCGTCGGCTCGACACGCTCGGCCAGCACCGACAGCACCGGGCGGTTGAAGAACAACGACTGGCCAAGATCGCCCTGCAGCGCATTGACGATGAAGGTCAGATACTGCACCGGGATCGGCCGGTCGAGGCCCAGCCGGGCGCGCAGTTCGGCGGCATCGGCAGGGGTGGCATCCGGCCCCAGCATCAGCGCCGCCGGATCGCCGGGCGCCAGCCGCACGATGACGAAGGCGATGGTGAGCACGAGGAACACCACCACGACCATGCCGACAAGGCGCTTGAGGATGTATAGCTTCATGCTTGTCCGACCGCAGGGGGATGGCGGGGCCGGGCGGCCCCGCCGAAGGGATCACTCTTTCGAAGCGTTCCAGAAGAACGGCCAGGGCGAGGGCTCGACGCCCTTCAGCGCCTTCGCCTGACCCTCCAGCGCGTTGAAGTTGCCCACCTTGATGAAGCCGACATCCTTGTAGTTCTCGGCCTGCATCTTGGCGAAGATTTCCTTCCGCTTGGCCGGATCGGTCTCGGTGGTGAACTGCTTGCCCAGTTCGACCTCGACCGGGTCGTTCCAGCCGATCCGCGAGGTCGGGAACCACATGTCGGTCAGCGCCGGCTCCGGCAGGAAGGGCGAGTGGGTGATGTAGATGTCCCACAGCGCCGGGTCGTTGCGCCGCTGACCAAGGGTTGCCCAGTCGACAACGTCCATCTGGACGGTGAAGCCCGCCGCCTCCAGCGCCTGTTTCGCGACTTCGGCCATCTTGTAGTGGAACTCGTACTGGCGCGAGGTCAGGATGCGCAGCGGGGTGCCATCGTATCCGGCCTCCTCGAGCAGCGCCTTCGCCTTGGCCGGGTCGTTCTGGTTGTAGAGTTCGGTGCCGGCATCGGTGTAGTAGGCCCAGCCTTCCGGATACATCGCGCCATCGGTCTTGAAGAACTTGTCATCGCCGAAGGCCGCGAACAGCATGTCGTCGAAGGGCAGCGCCGCCTGAAGCGCCTGCCGGATCTTCAGGTCGGTCAGCAGGCCGTCCTTGTGGTTGATCGCCCAGACCGGCCAGCCGAAGGGCTGCAGCAGCAGCGGCTCGGCGACATCGCTTGCCGCGATCCGGTCATAGCTTTCGGCCGGCAGTCCGTCGGCGAAATCGAACTGACCCGACAGCAGCCCCTCGACCCGCGTGTTCGGATCGGGAACCGGCACGAAGCGGATTTCGCCGGGCACCTGCCCGCGCTTGCCGGCCCAGCCGCTGGCCGGATCCTCGCGCGGCACGAAGCCGTCGAATTTCACCAACTGCAGATATTGGTCGGGCACATGCTCGGCAACCTCGTAGGGGCCGGTGCCCACGACTTTCGGCAACGTGTCGCCGGCGTCCTTGACGATCTCTTCGGGATAGATCGCCGCCGCCGAGTTCGAGAAGGCCAGCAGCGACAGTAGCGGCGCGTAGGGCTCGGACATGGTGATGCGGATCGCGTCCGGGCCGTTGGCCTCGACGCTCTGCACCTTGTCGGCGACGGTCTTGCCGCGGCTGGCAACCTTCAGCCAACGCTCCAGCGAGGCGACGACATCGGCCGAATCCAGGCTCGAGCCGTCCTGGAAGGTGATCCCGGTCCGCAGCGGAATGTCATAGACCTTCCCGTCCGCCGAGATCGTCGGCATGTCCTTCGCCAGCAGCGGCGCCACCGCCCAGTTCTCGTCGAAGGTATAGAGCGTTTCGACGATGTGCTGGGTGACGATCGAGACGATGTCCTTGGTAGAAACCATCGGATCGAGGGTGTCGGGCTCGCCGATGATTGCGACATTGACGACATCCTCGGCGAGAACAGGCGACAGTGCCGTGCTTCCCATGATGAAGGCGAGGGCGAGGCTGAGAGGCTTTGACATTGCTGCTATTCCCTTATTAGGTCATATACTCCACAACAAAGGATGTTCCAGCCCCGAAGGGCTGTCAAGCGAGATCGGCCGCCGAATTGCCGTTTCGGCATCGCGGCCATGCGTGCCCCGGCGGCTGCCGGCCCCGCATCAATTCCTGACCATTTGTGCTGTTCGGGCGACGAACCTTCGCCCGGGGCCGGACGCCGGGCTAGCCGTCCGAACCGGCGCCGCTGCGCCCCTGCCCCGCCTGTCTGTTGCCCAGGATCGGTCGCAGACGGGCGACGATCTCGGTCAGCGAGTCTGCCAGCGAAGAACTCTTGCGCCAGACCATGCCGACCCGACGCCGTGGCGGCGGCGCCGCCAGCCGGGCGATCGAGACCGGCGCCGAGCGTGTCTCGATCTCCACCGCCATCTCGGGGATCAGGGTGACCCCGATGCCGGCCCCGACCATCTGCACCAGGGTCGAAAGCGAACTGCCTTCCATCATGTCGCGCGGCGGCGGCGAGCCGAGATTGCAGAACGACAGGGCCTGATCACGAAAGCAGTGCCCCTCTTCCAGCAGCAGCAGCCGCATTTCGCGAAGGGCCTCGGCATCGGGCACCGGCTTCCCGGCATCGGCGCGGGGGCGGACCAGGACGAAATCCTCGGCGAACAGGTCTTCCTCGTGCAGCGCCGGTTCCGAGACCGGCAATGCCATCACCGCGGCGTCCAGCCGGCCCTCGTTCAGTTCATGGATCAGGGTCTGGGTCACGGTTTCGCGCGGGCGGATGTCGAGCCGGGGAAAGCCGGCCCCGATGGCCGCGATCAGCTGGGGCAGCAGATAGGGCGCGATGGTCGGGATGACGCCGATCCGGAGCCGCCCGGCAAAGGGATCCTGCGCCGCGCGGGCAAGATCGCCCAGTTCATCGACGGCGCGCAGGATATCGCTGGCCCGAACCTCCAGTTCCTCGCCCAAGGGGGTCAGCCGGGTCTGCCGTGCCGAGCGTTCGATGAGCGTCGCGCCGAACAGCGCTTCCAGTTCCTTGATCTGCACGGACAGCGCCGGTTGCGAGACCGAACAGGCCTGGGCGGCACGGCCGAAATGCCGGTGCCGGGCCAGCGCGATGAAATAACGAAGATGTCGCAGGGTAAGACCGTTCATAACCTAAGACTATCGTAATCATCAGAAGATTGAAGTCGAATTCATCGCGAAGGGTGCTAGAAAGACGCCGACGCCACCAAGCGGATTCGCCCGGACAGGGCCGATCCCGCAACCGTGGCGGGGCGCCGAATGACCGGCACGCCGACAGGACTCGGCGCACCGCGCGGCCGGGCGTTCGGCAAGACAGGCACAGCTAGGAGACTCCCGATGGATGGCAACGATATTCCGACCGGCAAATGCCCGGTGGTGCATGGCGCGATGACCGAGGCAGGCACCTCGGTGCTCAACTGGTGGCCGAAGTCGCTGAACCTGGACATCCTGCACCAGCACGACACAAAGACGAATCCGCTGGACAAGGACTTCGACTATCGCGCGGCGGTGAAGACGCTCGACCACGCCGCGGTCAAGGCCGATCTCGCAGCCCTGATGACCGAAAGCCAGGACTGGTGGCCGGCGGACTGGGGCCACTATGGCGGCCTGATGATCCGCATGGCCTGGCACGCGGCCGGCACCTACCGGATCGCCGACGGTCGCGGCGGCGCCAGCACCGGCAACCAGCGCTTTGCGCCGCTGAACTCCTGGCCGGACAACGGCAACCTGGACAAGGCCCGGAGGCTGCTCTGGCCGATCAAGAAGAAATACGGCAACAAGCTGAGCTGGGCCGACCTGATCATCCTGGCCGGCAATGTCGCCTATGAGACAATGGGGCTGAAGACCTATGGCTTTGCCTACGGTCGCGAAGACATCTGGGCCCCCGAGAAGGATGTCTACTGGGGTTCCGAGAAGGAATGGCTGGCCCCTTCGGACAATCGCTACGCTGACGTCGACAAGCCCGACACGATGGAAAACCCGCTGGCCGCCGTCCAGATGGGGCTGATCTACGTGAACCCCGAAGGCGTCAACGGCAACCCCGACCCGCTGAAGACCGCGGCGCAGATGCGCGAGACCTTCGCGCGGATGGCGATGAACGACGAAGAGACCGCTGCGCTGACCGCCGGCGGCCATACCGTCGGCAAGACCCATGGCAACGGCGATGCCGCGCTGCTCGGCCCCGAGCCGGAAGGCGCTGATGTCGAGATGCAGGGCCTCGGCTGGGCCAACCCGGCGCAGAACGGCTTGGCGGCGCGGGCCGTCACCTCGGGCCTGGAAGGCGCCTGGACGACGCATCCGACGGTGTTCGACATGGGCTTCTTCGACATGCTCTTCAACCACGAATGGAAGCTGGCCAAATCCCCGGCGGGCGCCAACCAGTGGGAGCCGGTTGATATCCGCGAAGAGGACAAGCCGCTGGATGCCAGCGACCCCACGAAGCGCCACAACCCGATGATGACCGACGCCGACATGGCCTTGAAGATGGACCCGACCTATCGCGCCATCTGCGAGAAGTTCATGGCCGACCCGGCCTATTTCGAGGACTGTTTCGCCCGTGCCTGGTTCAAGCTGACGCATCGCGACCTGGGGCCGAAGACCCGCTATATCGGGCCGGAAGTGCCGCAGGAGGATCTGATCTGGCAGGATCCGGTGCCGAAGGGTCCGACCGGCTATGACGTGGCTGCGGTCAAGGCGCGGATCGCCGATTCCGGGCTGTCGCTGGCCGACATGGTCGCGACCGCCTGGGACAGCGCCCGCACCTATCGCGGTTCGGACATGCGCGGTGGCGCCAATGGCGCCCGCATCCGCCTGGCACCGCAGAAGGACTGGGTGGGCAACGAGCCCGAACGCCTGGCCCGGGTGCTGGCGGTGCTGGAGCCGATCGCGGCCGAAAGCGGCGCCAGCATTGCCGACGTGATCGTCCTGGCGGGCAACCTCGGGGTCGAGCAGGCGGCCAAGGCCGCAGGTTTCCCGATCGAGCTGCCCTTCGCTCCGGGCCGCGGCGATGCCACCGACGAGATGACCGACGCCGAGTCCTTCGCGCCGCTCGAGCCGCTGGCCGACGGGTTCCGCAACTGGCTGAAGCAGGACTATGTCGTCAGCGCCGAGGAACTGATGCTGGACCGCTGCCAGCTGATGGGCCTCACCGCGCCGGAAATGGTCGTTCTGGTCGGCGGGATGCGGGCGATGGGCACCAACCATGGCGGCACGGCGCATGGCGTGTTCACCGACCGAGTCGGCGCGCTGACGCAGGACTTCTTCGTCAACCTCACCGACATGAGCAACAAATGGCTGCCCGTCGCGGATGGAACCTACGAGATCCGTGACCGCAAGAGCGATGCGGTGAAATGGACCGCGACCCGGATGGACCTGGTCTTCGGCTCCAACTCGGTGCTGCGCTCCTATGCCGAGTTCTACGCCCAGGACGACAATGCCGAGAAATTCGTGCGCGATTTCGCGGCGGCCTGGACCAAGGTGATGATGGCCGACCGGTTCGACCTGCAGGCCTGATCGCGACAACTCACGGGCCCCGCCGCGGCATCGTCCGCAGCGGGGCCTTTTCGTGCGTGGACCCTGCCTACCCGACGGATCGCAATCTCGGCCCCGCCGTGAGTTCGCTCACCCGCGCCACGATGCTAGCCGCGTCGATGCCGAAGTGGCGGTAGAGATCGCCGATCGTGCCGGTCTGGCCGAAATGCTCCACCCCGAGCGACATCGTCCGATGCCCGTGCACGCCACCCAGCCAGGCCAGCGTCGCCGGGTGGCCGTCGATCGCCGTCACGATCCGGCAATGCGGCGGCAGATCGGCCAGCAGCCGCTCGACATGGCTCTGTGCCCCGGCGACACCGGCGGCCCGGGCCCTCTGGGCGGCGGTCCAGCCCGCATTCAACCGGTCGGCCGAGGTCACCGCCAGCACGCCGACGTCGCGCCGGCCATCCGCGATCACCCCCGCCGCGCGGATCACCTCGGGCGCGATGACGCCCTGATAGGCCAGCACCACATCGCAATTCGGCCCCGGTTGCCGCAGCCAGTAGCCTCCGTCGATCGCACCCTGCCGGAAGGCCTGATCGCCACGCTTGCCGGGCTGCTCGATCGGATTGGTCGAAAGCCGCAGATAGACCGACCCGCCGGTCTGGTCGCGCAGCCAGGTGCGCGGGTCCTCCGGGCCATCTCCGCGCCGTTGCAGATAATCGAAGGCCCATTCCATGATCACCGACAGCTCGTCGGCAAAGGCCGGTTCGAACGCTGCAAGCCCGTCCTGACTCATCCCGATCAGCGGCGCCGCGATCGACTGATGCGCGCCGCCTTCCGGCGCCAGCGTGACGCCCGAGGGCGTGCCGACGATCATGAACCGGGCATCCTGGTAGCAGGCATAGTTCAACGCATCGAGCCCGCGTGACACGAAAGGGTCATAGACCGTGCCGATCGGGATCAACCGCTTGCCGAACAGCGACTCGGCCAGACCGGCGGCGCCGAGCCAGAGAAACAGGTTCATCTCGGCAATGCCGAGCTCCATGTGCTGGCCGTCGGGCGCGAAGTCCCATTTCGCGGTCGAGGCGATCTTCTCGGCCCGGAACGTATCCTCGACGGCATTGCGTGCGAACAGCTTGCGCCGGTTGACCCAGGGACCCAGGCTGGTGGTGCCGGTGACATCGGGAGAGGCGGTGACGATCCGGTCGGCCAGGGGGCCGCCGTCCTTGGCGATCTGATCGAGAATCTTGCCGAAGACCGTCTGCGTCGAAACCTCGCGGTCGCTGGTCTGACTGATCGCTGGAGCGGCGAGCCTTGCGTCGGAATGGCGGCGCGGTCCGGCGGAAAAGAACGGCACGGAATCAAGAAAGGCCTGGAGTGCCGGAGCATCGGCGACACCGGCAAAACGGTCCCATTCCTCGCCCGGCGCAATTCCCATGTCCTTCTGCCAGGCCGCCATCTGCGCCTTGGTCATCAGCCCGCCATGGTTGTCCTTGTGCCCCGCAATCGGCGTGCCCCAGCCCTTGATCGTATAGGCCAGGAAGCAGGTCGGCCGGTCGTGGTCGACCGAGGCGAAGGCCTCGGCCATCGAGGCCACGCAATTGCCGCCGAGGTTTTCCATCAGTTCGGCCAGTTCGTCGTCGCTCCGCCGGTCCAGCAGTGCGGTGACATCGCCCTGGTCGCCCAGTTCCTCCATCAATCGCTCCCGCCAAACCGCGCCGCCCATGTAGGTCAGCGCCGAATAGAGCTGGTTCGGACAGGCGTCGATCCAGTTGCGCAGCCCCTCTCCGCCGGGCTCGGCAAAGGCCGCCCTCTGCAACGCCCCGTATTTGACCCGGACGACATCCCAGCCGAAGGCTTCGAAGACCTTCTCGATCCGCTGCCACAACCCTTCGCGCACCACCCCGTCCAGCGATTGCCTGTTGTAGTCCACGACCCACCAGACGTTGCGGAGATCATGTTTCCAGCCCTCCTGGAGACATTCATAGACATTGCCCTCGTCCAGTTCGGCATCGCCCAGGAGCGCCACCATCCGGCCCGGGGTGATTGCGCCCCAGTCCTTGGCGCGGATGTAGTCCTGTACCAGCGACGCAAAGGAGGTGATGGCGACCCCAAGCCCGACCGAACCGGTCGAGAAATCGACATCGTCGAAGTCCTTGGTCCGCGAGGGATAGGACTGCACGCCGCCGAAGCCGCGAAAATTCTCCATCTTCTCGCGGCTCAGATTGCCCATCAGGTAGTGCATCGCATGAAAGATCGGCGAGGCATGCGGCTTGACCGCCACCCGGTCCTCGGGCCGCAAGGCCGAAAAGTAGAGCGCGGTCATGATCGAGACCATCGACGCCGACGAAGCCTGGTGACCGCCGACCTTGATCCCGTCCACCTTGGGCCGGATGTGGTTCGCGTTGTGGATCATCCAGTGCGACAGCCACAGCAGCCGCTGCTCGATGGTCTTCAGATGGGGGTTCGTTCTCGACGTTCCGGTCATTGCCTGCTCCGACTCTCTGCCGCGCGACTCTAGCCGGAATGGCGGCGGCCTGGCTTGCCATTTCACCCCTCAGACGACAGAGTTACGCAGAATACAGCCATGACATGGATTATTTTTGGTGAAATCCCCCAAGATTGACGAGTTCGATAGACGAATCGTGAAGGCCCTTCGGGACAACGGCCGGATTTCGCTCCAGGAGTTGAGCGAAACCGTCGGTCTCAGCCCGACGCCGGTCTCGCGCAGGGTCCGGCGGCTGGAAGACTCCGGTGTCATCAGCGGCTATTCGGCGCTGATCGACGAGGCGTCGCTGGGCTTCGGCGTGTCTGTCTTTGTCTCGATCAAGCTCGACCGGCAGGTCGATGAAGCCCTGGCCCGGTTCGAAGCGGCCATCGCAGAGTTTCCCGAAGTGGTCGATTGCTGGCTCATGACCGGAAACCGCGACTATCTGCTGAGGATCGCGACCGAGGGGCTTCGGGAATACGAGGAATTCCTGGTCGGCCGGATGAGCCGGGTTCGGGGGATTGCCTCGATGGAAAGCTCGATCCCGCTGCGCCGGGTCAAGGCCGGGTTCGCCCGGACCGAATAGAACGTCGCGCCTGCGGCCACATCCCTATCCCATCATCAATCTGCCGGACATGGCAGCCCCGCGTTCCGATGCCCGGAGCCCCCTTTCCGCCATCGGCTCGATGGGGCGGCCGATTTATGTCAGACATAATTGAGTTTATGTCTGACAATGTATAACCTCGTGGAATGTCGATTGATTCGACGCTGACCATCGCCAGCAGGACCGCATGCCAGAACGGACGCCGCCCGCCCCTTCGCAACCGTCGCGCAAACCGCGCGAGGTGATGCGGCTGCTGGCCGAGTTCGTCGAACGGGAAGGCCTTGGCGTCGGGGACCGGCTGCCACCGGAAATCGCCCTGGCGCGGGAATTCGGGCTCAGCCGCTCCACGGTGCGCGAGGCGCTACGGCAATGGGAAAGCCTCGGCATCATCGAGCGCAACAAGGGCGCCGGTACCTGGCTCGTCTCCGAGGTGTCGTCGCGCTCCATGCACATTCCGCTGACGGTGAAGATCGAGGCCGACAGCCTGCAACGCATGATCGCCGTCCGCCGCCCGCTGGAGGTCGAGGCCGTGCGGCTGGCCACCCGCAATGCCAGCGAGGCCATGAAGCGCAAGATCATGCAACGGATGTATGAGCTGATGGAAGTCTACGAGGCCGGGGAAGATTGGCGCGACGCCGACCGGCAGTTCCATGCCGTGATCCACGAGGCGACCGGCAACCCCCTGTTCGGCAAGATCATCCGACAGATTCACGGTGTGTTTCACGACATCTACGATGCCCCGTTCGGTCAGCCTCAACTGGGTGCCGCGACGATCCCGGTCCACCGGGATCTCGCCGAAGCAATTGTCGCAGGCGAAGAGGAGAAAGCGGTGACCATCATGGAGAGGATCATGTCGGACATGGACGCGGCGACGGTCGGCGTCGCGGGCGGTTCCGATGCCTGACGGTCAGGGAAGCCCGGACCTCGCCACGCTGTTGTCCGAGGTGAATGGCGGCATCGGCGGGTCTGTGACGCCGCCCATCGTGCAGTCTTCGCTGTTCACCTTCGACTCCTATGCCGAGTTCGAGGACCGCATGTCGGGGCACAGCGACAGCGCCCTCTACACCCGGGTGCAGAACCCGACGGTCGCGGCTTTCGAAGCGATGATGGCCAAGGCCGAGGGCGGCGAGGCGGCCGTCGGGTTTGCCTCGGGCATGGCGGCGATATCCTCGGCGCTTCTCGCACATCTGAAACCCGGGGACCGGGTCGCCTGCGTCGAGCATGTCTATCCCGACACCTACCGCTTCATGGAGCGCATCCTGCGGCCCTTCGGGATCGAGACGGACTATCACGCCTGCGCCGATCTGGAAGATGATCCCGAGCTGTTGAAAGGCGTCAAGGTCGCCTATCTGGAAAGCCCGACCTCGGTGGTCTTCAAGGCGCTGAACCTGCCCAAGGTGGCGGCCCATGCCCGGCGGCATGGCGTGACCACGATGATCGACAATTCATGGGCCACACCTGTGTTCCAGCGCCCTATCGAACTGGGCATCGACATCGTGATCCACTCGGCGTCGAAATACATTTCCGGTCACAGCGATACCGTGGCCGGGGTCGTGGTCTCCTCGAAGGATCACATCGCCCGGCTACGCGACCTGACCCTGCCCCTGTTCGGCGGCAAGCTGGCCCCGTTCGAGGCCTGGCTGCTGATCCGCGGGCTGCGAACGCTGGTGCCGCGGATGCGCCAGCACCAGGAAACGGCCGACCTCTTTGTCGACCGCCTGTCGGCCCTGCCCTTCGTCAAGCGGGTCAATTCGCCCTCGCGCAACACGGTACCGGGGCTGGGCGGCAGGTCCGGGCTGATGTCGGTGGAATTCGACGACTCGATCGACGTCGCCCGCCTGTCCGACACGCTTCGGCATTTCCGGCTGGGCGTCAGCTGGGGCGGGTTCGAAAGCCTGATCCTGCCGTCGCGGATCGGCCTGGCGCAGGCCGGCGACTTCAATTCGATGCAGGAATTCGGCGTTTCGCCGCAACTGGTCCGGCTGAGCCTGGGCCTGGAAGGCGCGGACGACCTCTGGGCCGACATGGAGTCGGCGCTGGACAAGAGCAAGATCTGACAACCAAAGGGAGTGAGAACGATGAAACGAATGCTGATGAGCGCGGGCCTGCTTGCGCTGTCCATGGGGACATCGGCCTGGGCCGAGACCCTGAAACTGGTCGAGGTCATCACCAGCCCCGAACGCACCGTGGTGCTGCAGAATCTCGTCGACGGATTCAAGGAAGCCAATCCGGGCATCGACGTGGAAATCGTCTCGGTCCCCTGGGGCCAGGCCTTCGAGACCGTGGCGACAATGATCGCCGGCGGCGACGTTCCCGACGTGATCGAGATGCCCGACACCTGGAACGCGCTCTATGCCGACAAGCTCGTGCCGCTGGATGACCGCATCGCCACCTGGGATCACGGCACGACGCTGACCGAGAAGACCGTGGCCATGGGCAAGCTTGCCAACGGCAAGATGACCATGATCCCCTACGGCTTCTACCTGCGGGCCATGTTCTACAACAAGAAGCTGCTCGCCGAAGCCGGCGTCACCGAACTTCCGAAGACCATGGACGACTTCATGGCCGCCTCGGCAGCCGTTTCGAAGCTTGACGGCAAATATGGTTACTGCCTTCGCGGCGGGCCCGGCGGGACCAACGGCTGGATCATGATGGCCGCCACCATGAACGGGACCAACGAGTTCTTCACCGCCGACGGCAAGAGCCGGATCAACGAGCCGGGCTCGGTCGCCGGCATCCAGTTCCTGCTGGACATGTACCAGAAGGGCTATGCGCCGAAGGACTCGGTCAACTGGGGCTTCAACGAGATCGTCGCGGGCTTCTACTCGGGCACCTGTGCCTTCCTGGACCAGGACCCCGACGCGCTGATCGCGATTGCCGACCGGATGCCGGCCGAGGACTTTGGCGTCATGCCGATGCCGGTCGGGCCCGCGGGCAAGGCCTTCCCGACCATTGGCTATGCCGGCTGGTCGATCTTCAACACGACCAAATACGCCGACGACTCGTGGAAGCTGGTGGCCTATCTGTCCTCGCCCGAGTCCAACGCGGCCTGGAGCAAGCGCGTCGGTGTCATTCCGATCCACACCGGCGCCGATCAGGACCCCTTCTTCAAGACCGACCAGTTCAAGGGCTGGTTCGAAGAGCTGAACAGCCCGAACTACATTCCCACCGTCATGCCGACCTATCTTGAGGAATGGGGCTATTTCACCTCGACGGTGCTGAAGGACACCGCCCAGGAAGGCTTGCTTGGCCAGCGCACCGCGCAGAGCCTGGCCGATGAATGGGCCGAACTGCTGACGGATGCTTACGGCAACTGGAAAGCCAAGCAGTGACGACGTTCACCAACAAGGCGCCCGGGGGAACCCGGGCGCGCACTTCGCTCTACTGGCGATATCTGGTCGAGCCCTATCTCTACCTGACCCCGGCGATCCTTCTGATCGCGCTGGTCATGCTGTTTCCCCTGATCGTGGGGATCTCCTATTCCTTTCAAACCGTCAATCTTCTTCATCTCGACAAGGGCGGCTGGGCCGGTCTGTCGAACTACGCCGATCTCTGGGCCGACCGGAAATTCTGGCTCGCCCTCGAAAACACGCTTGTCTGGACATTCGGCTCGGTGTTCTTCCAGTTCACCCTGGGCCTCGGGCTGGCGCTGCTGCTGAACACCCGGTTCCCCGGGCGGCGCGTGTTTCAGGCGCTGGTCTTCCTGCCCTGGGCGGTGCCGACCTTCCTGACCGCGCTGATCTGGGCCTGGCTGTTCAATCCGGTGATCGGCCCGCTGCCGCACTGGCTGGCCGCCGTCGGTGCGCTGTCGGAACCCTACAATATCCTTGGCGACCCCGAACTGGCGATCTGGGGCCCGATCACCGCAAACATCTGGTATGGCGTCCCCTTCTTCGCGATCACCCTTCTGGCGGCGCTGCAATCCATCCCCTCCGAGCTCTACGAGGCGGCCGAGATCGACGGCGCGACCGCCTGGCAGAGTTTCACCAAGATCACCCTGCCGTTCCTGGCCCCGATGATCGCCATCACGGTGATGCTGCGAACGATCTGGATCGCCAATTTCGCCGATCTGATCTTCATCATGACCGCCGGCGGACCGGCCAATTCCACGCAAATCCTGTCGACCTATGTCTTCACCACCGCGTTCAAGAAGCTGGACTTCGGCTATGCCTCGACGATCGCCGTCGCGCTGCTCGGCCTGCTGTTCATCTACGCGGCCCTGGTGCTGGCCCTGCGTCGCAAGTTCGTGAAGGTCTGACCCGATGTCGGTGCAAGTCAGACGATCGCCCCTGCGCAGCTTCGGCAAGCTGTGCGCCATCCTGTTCTACCTGTGCTTCGCGCTGTTCCCGATCTACTGGCTGGTGAAAATCTCGGTCACGCCCGACCAGCTGGTCTATACCGAAGGGACCAAGCTGTGGCCCAGCACCGCGACGCTGGGCAATTTCGGCAAGGTGATCTTCCAGACCGATTTCCTGATCTTCTTCCGGAACAGCCTGTTCGTCTCGCTCTCCACGGCTGCGGTCACCACATTGATCGCGGCCGCGGGGGGCTATGCCTTCTCGCGGTTCGAGTTCTCCGGCAAACGGATCCTCGTCGCCCTGCTGCTGCTGACGCAGATGTTCCCCCTGCTGATGATCATCGCGCCGATCTACCGGATCGTCGCCGCCCTGGGACTGCTCAATTCGCTGCCGAGCCTGATCCTGGTCTACACGGCCTTCAACATCCCCTTCGCGACCTTCCTGATGCAATCCTTCTTCGACGGCATCCCGAAAGACCTCGAGGACGCCGCCATGATGGACGGCTGCAGCCGCTTCCAGGCGCTGCGCAAGGTGATCCTGCCGCTGACATTGCCCGGCCTGGGGGCGACGCTGGGCTTCATCTTCACCGCGGCCTGGAGCGAGATCCTGTTCGCGCTGATGCTGATCCGCTCGAATGACGCGATGACCTTTCCGGTCGGACTTCTGACCTTCGTTTCGAAGTTCTCGGTCGATTGGGGGCAGATGATGGCGGCCGGGGTGCTGGCGCTGGTCCCGTCGTGCATCTTCTTCATATTCATCCAGAAATACCTGGTGCAGGGACTGACCTCGGGCGCGGTCAAGGGTTAGGAGACGACAATGGCAAGGCTGGAATTGCGCGACATCGGCAAGAGCTACGGCACGATGGAAGTGCTGCGCGACATCAACCTTTCGGTTGCCGATGGTGAATTCATCGTTCTCGTCGGCCCCTCCGGCTGCGGCAAGTCAACGCTGCTGCGGATGATCGCCGGGCTGGAGCCGATCACCCATGGCGAGTTGCTGATCGACGGGCGGCGGATGAACGATGCCGCCCCGCGCGACCGGGACATCGCTATGGTCTTCCAGTCCTACGCGCTCTACCCGCATATGGACGTGGCCCGGAACATGGGGTTCTCGATGGAAATCCGTGGCGCCCGGGCCGAGGAGCGCCGCTCGAAGGTGGCGGCGGCGGCGAAGACCCTGGGGCTGGATGTCCTGACCGAGCGCCTGCCCAAGGCCCTGTCGGGCGGTCAGCGGCAGCGCGTGGCGATGGGCCGCGCCATCGTGCGCGATCCCCAGGCCTTCCTCTTCGACGAGCCGCTCTCCAACCTGGACGCGGCGCTGCGGGTCGAGATGCGGCTGGAAATCGCACGGCTTCACCACCGGCTGGGGGCAACCATGGTCTATGTGACGCATGACCAGGTCGAGGCGCTGACCCTTGCCGACCGGATCGTGGTGATGAACGGCGGCATCGTCCAGCAGGTCGGAACGCCGCTGGAGCTCTACGACACCCCCGCCAACCGCTTCGTGGCGCAGTTCATCGGCTCACCCACGATGAACGTGCTGCCGGCCTCGCGCGAAGGCGGCGACGTGCGGCTGTCCAACGGTGCGCTGATCTCGCTGGAGGGGCTGGAAGGACCGGTCGCGGAACTCGGTATCCGCCCCGAGCATCTCGATCTGGCCGACCCGGACAATGCCACCTTCACCGGCAGCGCCGATGTTGTGGAACACCTTGGATCGGACACCAACATCTATGCACAGATCGACGGGATCGGGCCGCTGATGGTCCGCCAGCATGGCCATGTCGCCCTGCGCGCCGGCGACCGGCTGGGCATCGTGGTTCAGCCCGAAAGAGTGCATGCTTTCGACGCCACCGGCGCGCGGATCAACAGCTGAACCCGACATCCGGAAGCGCCCGGCATGGGCGCCATCCGGACCGATCCGGCAGGCCGCAACACCCCTGCGACCGGCGCCTGTCGGGCCAATGCAACATGCGCGAAACGCCTTGGCGGACACGCGCTTTGCACCGCTTTATCCGATAAGTTGACATACTTTTGCCAGAGTCACCCTTCAGGTTGAAACAAGCAGAAGGAACACGTCACTGCCATAGAGTCTCGGTCAAGAGGCATTGGCAGGCAGGAAGGGCAGGCTATGAAAATTCTCGCCGTCGATGACGATCTCATCATACTTGAATTGCTGAGAGAGTTTTTTGCGGTGATCGGCGAGCACGAGCTGATCACGTCGGATTCCCCCGAGGAAGCTCTGATGATCGCCAGCACGACACCGGACATCCAATGCTTCCTTCTGGATATCCAGATGCCGGGCATGGATGGAATCGAACTCTGCCAGGCGCTTCGGAAGATGCCGCGGTTCAAGCGGACCCCGGTGCTGATGCTGACCGCGATGTCGGAAAAGCGCTATATCGACAACGCCTTTGCCGCCGGTGCGACCGATTACGTCACCAAGCCCTTCGAACTGTCCGAACTGCAGGGCCGCATCCAGCTGGTCGCCTCCCTCGTCCAGGAGCGGCGCAGCGGCTCCGAGCGGGCGGCGGTCTCCTATCCGGGCCGCAACCGCGTCCGCCGGATCGTTCCGCAGCTGACGCTCGACCAGCCGTTCGAGATCAACGACGTCAAAGGCGTCATCGAGGCCCATGCGCTCGAGAACTACCTGCAGAAGCTGACCCGCAGCGCGATGTTCGGCTCGACCATCTTCGCCTTCGCGATCCGCGACGTCGAGAAACTGTTCCACAGCATCAAGCCCTATGATTTCCGTGGCGTGATCTCGGACGTGGCCGAGGCCCTGTCCGACTGTCTGGTCGGCAACCAGTTCCTGATGGCCTATCTCGGCAATGGCCTGTTCGGCTGCGTCACCGAGGATGGATGGATGCCGGACCTCGACGATTTCGTGTCGCGGACCCAGATCGAGATCCTGAAGATGGGGCTCTACAGCAGCGATGGCACGCCGCTGGACGTGGAAGTGGTCCACGGCAAGGCCCTGCGGCTTGACTGGCGCTCCAGCAGCTCGGTGCTGACCGCCTTCGAGGATATCGTGGACAGCGCCCGCCACGCCGCGCTCTGCGCCAGCGCCCAGCGTCAGTCCCGCTGGCCGCTGCGGGCCACGGCTTGAACAGTCTTGCTCATAAGCTGCCCGGGATCGCCCGTATCCGCGAGCGGTTCCTGGAGATGCATGACGAGAGACATGACGCTCTCGAGGACGCGCTGACCTTGATCAGCTCGGGCGAGGATTGTCAGCAGGCCCTGCTGACCGCCCGCGACATCCTGCACAAGATCGCCGGTTCGGCCGGCTCGCTGGGCTTTGCCGACCTCGGCGAAGCGGCGGGCAAGGCCGAAACCGTGGTGCAGGAGCATATCGACACGAATTTCCGTGATCAGACCCCGGTCACGGAGGAACTGGACCGGTTCCTCGAGCTGTCGATCACCTATTGCAGCACCACCGCCGAGTGACGCCCGGCGTCACGGCCGCTCCATGATCGCCTGCACCTGATCGGCCAGGGTCAGGGCATCGAAGGGCTTGACGATCACATCCTTGGCACCCTTCTCGATGAGCGACTGAATCTCGTGCGGCTGCGCACGCGCCGTCATGAAGATCGCCGTCGTGGTCTCGAGCCCCGGCAATTCGCGCAGGCGGCTCAGAAGCACGTCGCCGCTCATCCCGGGCATCATCAGGTCCATCAGCAACACGTCGGGCGCGAACTCCTGTGCCGTCGCCAGCGCTTCGAGCGGGTCCGAGCATTGCTTGACCTCGAACACCCCGGGGAGTTCCAGGGCCATCAGCGCGATTTCAAGGATATCCGGATCGTCTTCGACGTGGAGCAGTTTGATCATGTTCAATTCCAGGAGATCTGGCCGGGCTATCCGGCAACGACATGGAGCTTCTTGGGCCAGGAGGCATTGACCGCGCGCGGCAGCGAGAAGGACACCGTCGTTCCGACGCCCAGGGTGCTGCTGAGTTCGGTGGTCCCGCCGTGTTTCTCGACGATGGCCTTGACGATGCTCAGACCAAGACCCGAGCTGTCGCGGTGGTGGCGATCGGCATTGCTGGCCTGCTGGAAGCGGTCGAACATCCGCGGCAGGTCTTCTTCGGGGATCCCGATGCCGTTGTCGATGATGCTGACCTTCACCACCTCGTCTTCGACGGCAATGGCCCCGACGACTTCTGAGCCCTTGTCCGAGAACTTGCAGGCGTTGGACAACAGGTTGGTGATCACCTGAAGAATCCGCGCGGCGTCGAAATCGGCCAGAGCAGGGCTGTCGGTGCCCTCCAGCCGGACCGTCACGCCATATTGGTCCGCATAGGCCTGGTTCGCCGCCTTCGCTTCGATCAGAACCTCGCAGAGATCGCCGACCTCGCGACGGAATTCCATCTTGCCTGCTACGATCTTTTCGAGATCGAGAATGTCGTTGACGATCAGCACCAGCCGTTCCGCGTTGCGGTGCGCGATGGCGACAAAATCGCGGGACTTGTCCGGCAGGGTCCCGGTCGCACCCGACAGAAGCAGCCCCATGGCACCCTTGATCGCGGTCAGGGGCGTGCGCAGTTCGTGGCTGACGGTTGCGATGAATTCCTCGCGGGCACGAGCCAGTTCCACCTCGCCCGACATGTCCCGGAAGATCGCGAAGCAGCGCCGCTCTCCGGATTGCAGCGTGATCATCTGAAGCCCGGCGTCGAAGGTCGCGCCCATGTGCATGAAGCGCAGCACGACCTGTTCGGTCCCCGGTTCATCCAGCTGGCGCAGACCGTCGCGAAGCCGGTCGATATCCAGATCGAGCGGCACATCGGACACCGACTTGCCGAGATAGGTATCTCCGGACCAGCCGACGGTCTCCTTGGCGGCCCTGTTCATGAAGACCAGTTCCAGACTGTCGGGCATGAACATCACCACCGGCTCGGACAATCCGCGCAGCGCGGCGACGGTGTCTATGGCGGCCGCGGCGCGGCGCATCTCGGTCGTGTCGGTGCGGACGGCGATCGTGCCCTGCCACCTGCCCTGATCGTCGTCGCGCGGCAGGATCGTCGTCTGGCTGTACATGATGCTGCCATCCTTGCAGCGCATGCGGGTCTCACCGCTCCAGGACTCGCCGCGTCTCAACCTCTTGTTGATGTCCGTATAGAATGCCGCGTCCTTTTTCTCGTAGAACTCGACCGGCTCCTTACCGATCACGTCCTCCGGAGCATAGCCTGTGGCGTCGAGGAATTTCTGGTTCACGTAGCAGATGCGGGTGTCGCTGTCGGTCATCGACAGGATCGCATGGTCGTTCAGGGCCTTGGCTTCCTGCTCCAGCTGGTGCTGCTTCTTGCGCAGGCTGCTCTGGGTGCCGCGCAGCCTGAGGATCGAGGTCAGGATCATCGAGGTGCATCCCGCAGCCAGTGTACCGATGGCAAGATTTGTCAGCGGCGGGATCGACACGAACGGAGCAACCGCCATCAGCGGAATGGTCGCAAGGACGCTGCAACTGCCAAGGATGGCAACCCGCAGGGTATTGTTATCGGCACTCATCGACACAGTACTACTCCCAGATGTACTCAAATGCTTCCGTTCCACCTGTCCATGGACAGGTGATCGCGTCGGCCGGTCGTTCACCACCCATAGATAATCCACGGCGGGTTGGGTGTTTTGTTGACGGAAACTTGGCGCTGCCGTGACGTAACGTCACTGCTGTGCCATGGCCATCTCTTCCTTCAGCCACGAAACCACCTCCGGCGTGCTGTTGTCCGATTTCATCTTCGACGTCCTGATCCGCCGATCCGCATCTATCTTCTCGTTCGACGACAGGACCACGACCCTTGCCTGCGGCTGCTTCAGGTCGATGTCGTCCAGCAGATAGCGGGCCTGCTCGTCGGAAAAGCTCCAGTCGAGAATGATGACGTCATAGGTGCCTTCCTTGAGCGCCTTCCGGGCCGCGGTGACATCGGCAACCGACACCACCTCGGCCACCCCTTTCAGGCTGGCGCGAACCGCGGCGGCGAACTGGGCATCCTTTTCCAGGTGCAGGATCGACTTCGACTCGGCTTGCGGCTCGGGCTTCGGCAGCGCCGGCGGCATGCGCTTGGACTGCACCCTGGGGATCGCCAGCGGACAGGTGAACCAGAATTCCGTCCGTTCGCCCGGAACGCTTTCGAATCCGATCTCGCCGCCCATCCTCTCGACAATCTGCTTCGAGATGCTCAGCCCGAGCCCGGTGCCGCCCTTGCGCCGGGTATCCGAGGAATCGGCCTGCGAGAACCGATCGAAGGCGTTGGCGCGGAAACTGTCGGGCACGCCTTCGCCATGATCGACGACGCTGAACCGGGCAACGCTGCCTTCCACCTTGAACGACAGTTCCACCGTGCCCTCGGGGTAGGAGAACTTGCAGGCATTCGACAGCATGTTCGACAAAACCTGACCGATGCGGACCAGATCGGCGCGGACCGTCGCGTCCTTCCGCGCCGCCTTCCAGACGATCCGGACCTTGTGCTTGTCGGCCATCGGCCGGATGTGCAGTGCGGCGTCCCGGATCAGCTGGTTGCAGCTGATGTCCGCATACTCGAAATTCTCCTTGCCGGCGGAGATCTTCTCGAGGTCGAGAATGTCGTTCACCAGAAGGATGAGCCGGTCGGTATTCATCGCCGCGATCTCGATCAGGCGACGGGTCGAGGGTTCAAGCGGCGCCAGCCGCGAGTCGGACACCAGCCCCAGGGCCCCCTTGATCGAGGTCAGCGGGGTGCGCAGTTCGTGACTGACCGTCGCGATGAACTCGGTCTTGATCCTGTCGACTTCCCGCTGATGGGTGACATCGTTGATCTGCAGGATGTAGATCTCGCCGCCTTCATGCACGTCCACGACGCAGGACACCTTCACGTCGCCCCAGCGGACTGTTCCGTCCTTCCGGATGATCCGATGCTCGCCGCTGTAGGATTCGTTCGCCAGGCCCTGAAGATTGGCGATCTTGATCAGCAGGTCCTCGACCTCATCCTCGGCGAACAGCCGCACGAACTGGAAGCCGTCCAGCTCGTGCTCGCTATAGCCGGTCATGTTGCAGATCGCGGTATTCGAGTCGGTCAGGCGCCCGTCGAGATCCATCACCGCCATCCCGACCGGCGCGTTCGACAACACGAGCCGGAAGCGGTCCTCGCTGCGGGCCAGCGCCTCGCGCGCCATGATCAGCTCTGTCACATCGGTCTGCACGCCGACATAGCGCAGCGCCTTCCCGTCTTCGTCGAACTCGGTCACCACGCCGTCCGAATGCATCCAGCGCCAGCTGTCACCGAACTTCACCCGGTACTCCGAGATCGATCTCTGGGTGCGGCCCGCGATGCATTCCCGATCGGCATGGATCAGGAACGGCAGGTCATCGGGATGCACGCGCGACAGGAAGTTCTTCTGCGGGTCCAGGTTCGGATCGTCCAGCGGAAGGCCCATCAGTTCCAGCCAGGTATCCGACACCACAGATGTGTTGGTCTTGAAGTCGATATCGTAGATGCCGATCTCGGCCCCCTTCAGGGCCAGGTTCCAGCGCACACCGCTCTCGACCAGCGCGCGGTTGGCCAATGTCTCGTCGGTCACATCGACGATCAGAACCGATTGGCGCTTCTCGCCCTCGCCGTCGGTCCACAGGTTGCGATGGATGTCCAGGTAGAGGCGCTTGCCTCGTTGCGAATGCGCCGTGACCAGGCTCCGCTGCGCATGGGTGCCCTGTATCGTCTCGTCGATCAGATCGGACAACTGCATCTTGCGCAGCGTCTGCTCGTCACGACCGAACAGCTTTTCCGCCACCGGGTTGGCCTGAAGGATGCGGTCCTCGCCATCCAGAACCAGAATGCCGACCAGTGCATTGGCCACGATGGAACGGTTGTGGTCGAGGACCGCCTTGATGTCGCGGGTCTTCTTCTCGACCTGCTCCGAGACCAGCCGCTGCCGTTCATGGGTCGAGCGCAGGTAGAGATGCAGCAAGACCGTCAGGCCCAGCCAGGCAATCAGGAACAACCATTTCGCATAGCGGTTCTGCGACAGGTCGAAGGCCGGCGTGCTGACCCATTCCAGCTCCCAGGTCCGGCCGTAGACCGGCAGTTCGGTGCGCCGGACGAAATCACCACCGGGAGCGTCCGGATCATGAGGGGTTGAATCGAAGATGACCTGGCGTTCGGGCGGGGCGTCGGGATCGATCACCCTGAGATCGAACAACCTGTCCTGGCTGGCAGTCAGATCGGACAGCAACGAGGTGCCCAGGTAGGGCGCATAGACCCAGCCCAGGAAGGCGCGGCGGCGCTCGGCAACGGTGCTGATCGGCATCTGGCGCTGGTAGAATGGCCGCATCAGCAGGAATCCCGGTTCACCCTTCGCGTCCTGCACGAGCTGGATCGGCTGGGTGGCTTGCGGCAATCCGCTGTCACGGCTCGCCATCGCCGCGGCCAGACGCCCCTCTTCAAAGGAAATGTCCAACCCGCGCGCCGGGGCGTTGGTCTCGATCGGTTCGATATAGGTGATGACCAGCTTCTGGTCCCTGCCGGTCTCGGGGTGGATCACGAGGTCGTCGACGCCTTCCTCGTGCATCAGCTTCTGGAACTCGTCCAGCTTGCTGCTGTCAACCATGACGATGATGCCAAGCCCGGTCAGCCCCGGCAGGTTTTCCTCGATCTTCAGGGCCGAGACATACTGGCGCCAGTCCTGCGCCGTGACATTGTCCGAGGCTTCCAGCAGGCCCGCCAGCCCGTTGAGCGATTGCAGATAGCTCTGCAGCCGACCATGCAGCGCCGACAGGTTGTCATTGGTCACGGTCGTAAAGGCGGACTCGCCCCTGGAGCGAATGATGGAGTCCACAAGCAGAAAGACCGCCAGAGTCAGGACGAGACTGAGGAGTGTGATCGCATACCGGAATATGAGGCTTGCGCGTCCGCCGAGCATTCTGCCGTACCTGAATCTTCGGTGATCTTCGTGTCACCCATGATCGTTATTCATACCGCATAAGGCGAGTGGCGCACATCCAACTATCCATTAACGTACGGTCAAGGCGTCGAACATTCCGGTGCTGATGCATTTTCGCAAACACTGGCGCCGCGCCGGTCCGGGCGCTGGCGGGGGACCACGACACGGGATCGGAGCGGTCAGGAAGCGGCTTCCGGGCCGAACACGGCAGCAACTCCGAACAAATTGTGGATAGACCCGTCCCCCACCACAAGATCGGGTGGGGTGGCTTCGTGCATTACCGCACCGACGCCGAAACTGCGATCCGGGGCACTCTCCCGCCCCGAAGGCAGGGAGAGCGCAGGATGCGCTGTGCTCACGGTTTACGCAAAACCGCTATTCCGGCGGCATTGTCCAGAATTCGTCGTCCTGAAGCCGGCAGATTTCCAGGATTTCCTCGTAGTCGCCGGGCCGGGCGCCCAGGACCGGGGCCGGCCGCAACAGTCCTTCGCCCGCCGGGAACGGCAGAACCAGCCCGCCGGCCTCCAGGATCAGGCAATAGCCCGCCATGCAGTCCCAGGCGCTCATCCGCGGCTCGACATAGCCGATCAACCGACCCGCCGCGACCCAGGCAAGCATCAGCGCGCCCGAGCCATAACGCATCCAGCTGGCCCCGGCAGACATCAGCGCGTCGAGCGTCGTGCCGACACGCGCCGCCGGAACCCGATCGTTCGCGCCGAGCCCCAGAAGCCCGCTCCGCAGGTCGAGACTGTCGGACACCCGGACCGCGCTGCCGTTCAACGTGGCCCCCTGCCCTCGCGCTGCGACGAACATCTCGCCCAGAACCGGTGCGAAGATCACGCCGATCAGCGGTCCTTCGTCATCGCAGGCCCCGATCGAGACGCACCAGCCGGGCAGACCGTTCAGATAGGGTGCGGTGCCGTCGATCGGGTCGATGACCCATGTCAGCCCACTGCCGCCCGGGCTGAGACCATGCTCTTCGCCCAGTTGCGCATCATCCGGAAATGCCTGCGACAGCGCATCGCGGATCAGCGTTTCGACCGCGCGGTCGGCCTCGGACACCAGGTCGGTCGGGTGCCGCTTTGTCTCGATCACCAACGAGTCCCGGGCGTGGAAATGCTCCAGAGCGAGGGCGCCGGCGCGGCGGGCGATCGACTCGGCCCGCGCGACGCGGGCGGAAATGTCGAGACTGCTCATGAGACCAGCGCCAGACCGCGATTCCGGAACCCTAACGCGACGCTGGTGCCGGTCGCGATCGGCTGGGTGGCGCCGGCGTCGATGGCGAAGAGCCGGCCGAGCGTGGTGTCGATTTCGTATTCCACGTGATCTCCCAAATAGGCTGAGGACGTAATGCGTCCGGGAAAGCTGGCATCCTCGGCCGGGGTGACGCTGATCGCATTTGCCCGCACTGCCAGCTTGGTCGGCCCGGGCTGCGCACCACGGGCGGGCAGGTTCTGTTCCAGTGCCGCAATGCGGATCGTCGCGATGTCTTCGGCGACCGAGACGACGGTGCAATCCAGAACGTTGGCCTCTCCGATGAAATCGGCGATGAATTCCGAGGCCGGGCTTTCGTAGAGTTCTCGCGGCGCCCCCATCTGGGCGATGCGCCCCGCCTGCATCACCACGATCTGGTCCGAGACGGCAAGCGCCTCTTCCTGATCGTGGGTGACATAGACGGCGGTGAAGCCCAGCCGCTGCTGCAACTCGCGGATTTCGGTGCGCACCCTCCGCCGCAGCCGGGCGTCGAGGTTCGAAAGCGGCTCGTCGAGCAGCAGCACCTGCGGCTCCAGCACCAGCGCTCTTGCCACCGCCACGCGCTGCTGCTGGCCTCCGGAAAGTTCGGAAGGCAGCCGGTCGCCCAGCCCGCCAAGACCGACCAGGTCGAGGCCCTTCGCCGCCGCCTCTCGCGCCTCCACGGGCTTCATGCCTCCGGATTCGAGACCATAGGCCACGTTCTGCACGACCGACATATGCGGAAACAGGGCGTAGCTCTGGAACACCATCGAGACGTCCCGCCGGTTCGCCGGGAGCCGGGTGACATCCTCTCCGCCGATCAGGATGCGGCCCTGGGTCGGGCTTTCCAGACCGGCCAGCATCCGCAATGTCGTCGTCTTGCCGCAGCCGGAAGGGCCCAGCAGCGTCACCAACTGCCCCGGCTCGATCTGCAGGTTCAGTTCGGGGATGGCGGTGAAGCTGCCATAGTCCTTGCGCACGCCGTCAAACTCGACGGCCCCACGGGTCATGGTCATGCAGTGACCTCCTTCGGTTCGCGGCGGGCTTCGGGACGCCGCAGGCGGCGGTCGCCGACCAGAAGCTGGAAACCGCCGATGACGGTGATCATCACGAGGATCAGCACCGAGGAATAGGCAATGGCGATGCCGTATTCGCCGTTCTCGACCAGACCGACGATATAGGCGGTGGCCATGTTGTACTTGGCGGAAACCAGAAAGATCACCGCCGAGATCGAGGTGATGGCGCGCACGAAGCTGTAGACCAGCGCAGCCAGGATCGCCGGACGCAGCAACGGCAGGATGACCCGGCGCAGAGTCCGGCCCGAGGTCGCGCCCAGCGTCAGCGACGCCTCGTCCAGCGAACCGTCGAGCTGCGCCATCGCCGCGACGCCGCCGCGCACCCCGACCGGCATGTTGCGGAAGACGAAACAGGCGATGAGGATCAGCGCGGTTCCGGTCATCTGCAGGGGCGGCAGGTTGAAAGCCATGATGTAGCTGATGCCGATCACCGTGCCGGGAATGGCGAAGCTCATCATCAGGGCGAATTCGAACACCGTCTTGCCCGGGAAGTTCTGGCGCACGATCAGCCATGCGGTCAGCAGCCCGACGGCTGCCGTCAGCGGCGCGGAGATCAGGGCAATCTTCATCGTGGTCCAGAAGCTGTTCCAGGCGACGCCGGTCCAGTGCCAGCCGTCCACGAAACTCACCCCGAAGGCACGGATGTAGTGGTCGAAGGTCAGCGAGTGATCCAGGCCCCAGACCTTCACGAAGCCGCCGAACAGGATCATCGCATAGACCGAGATGGTGAACACGCTCCAGCCGATCACCACGATGGTCACCGGCCAGGCCACCCGCGCCGGCAACTGGGCCGGGCGGCCGCCGTCGCCCTTGCCGCCGACGGTGGCAAAATTGCGCCCGGCCAGCCAGAAGCGCTGCGCCAGAAAGGCGGACAGCGTGAACATCAGCAGCACCGTGGCCAGCACCGCCGCCCGGGCCGGATCGTTCTGCGCCCCGACCACGGCAAAGAAGATCTCCGTCGACAACACCCCTCCGGACCCGCCCAGCACCAGCGGGTTGCCGAAGTCGGCCATCGACTCGATGAAGCCGATCAGGAAGGCATTCGCCAGTCCGGGCGCCATCAGGGGCAGCGAGACCTTGCGGAAGGTTCGCCAGCGCCCGGCGCGCATCGTCTGCGAGGCTTCCTCCATCGACGGGCTGACGCCTTCCACCACACCGATCAGCACCAGGAAGGAGATCGGCGTGAAGCTGAGCACCTGCGCGATCCAGATCCCGGTCAGACCATAGAGCCAGCGCCCCAGTTCGCCGCCGGTCACCGCCTCGATCCAATGCGTGACGGTGCCGTTCCTGCCCAGCATCATGGTCAGCGCCAGGCCGACCACGAAGGGCGGCGTGATGATCGGCAGGACGGTCAGCAGGCGCAGGGATTTCTTGAACGGGAACGCGGTGCGGGTCGCCACCAATGCGAAGGCGAGACCCAGAAGTGTGGTGCCGGTCGCGGTGCAGCAGGCCAGGAAGAAGGTGCGCCAGGCCACCCCGCAGGAACCGCCGGACAGGCAGCCGAGGCTCCAGATTTTCGGATCCACGATGTTGTGCAGCACGCCATCGGCCGTGAACGAGCCGTCAAAGTCCTGGAATGCCCCGGTGAACATCGAGATCAGCGGGTAGAAGACGAAGGTGACAACCAGCAGGATCAGCAACGAAATCGCGCCGAGCACGAAGGCATCCCCCTTCAGCGCCCCCCGTTCGGCCTGGCCGAAGGCGATGAAGGCGGTGAATGCCAGGACCAGGATCATCGCGCCGGCGCCAAAGGCCGGCTGCCCCGCGACATCGCCCAGGGCCTCGAGCCGGCCCCAGTTCCAGCCGCGCAAACCGATCGACAGCCCTTCGACCAGCATCCACAGCAGGCCCGAAGCGCCGGTCCAGACCAGGGCACGCCCCCGTTGTTCGCCCGGCGCACGGCCAAGCCGCAACCAGATCGCCAGCGCAAGAAGCACCAGCACGGGCCAGATCTGCCAGCGCCCGGTCGCCGCCTGCACCAGCCCCGGCCAGAGATCGGATTTCGACATCATGTCGCCGATCCAGCCAAAGCCGAAGAAACCGCCGCGGACCCGATACCAGGGCAGCAGCGCCAGCGCGACCAGCGCCATCAGGATCACCAGATCCAGCCGTCGGTTGTCACGGTTCATAGGAAAACGTCCAGTGCGAACGGGGCGCCCAAAGGCGCCCCGCCATCCTCATTCCGCGGGCTTGCCGCCGATTTCGGCATCCCAGCGTGCCAGAAGCGCCTTGCGCTTCTCGGACGAGCCATAGACCGCGAAGTCATAGTCGATCAGCTTGATCGTCGACAGGTCCGGGGCTTCCTTCGGCGCCTTGGCGTTCTTGTTCGACGGGATCTGGAACGAGCCGGCCTCGGGCATGACGCCCTGCACTTCCGGCCTCAGAACCCAGTCATAGAAGGTCTTGGCCTCTTCGACATTCTGCGCGCCCTCGACCAACGACATCGAGCCGATCTCGTAGCCGGTGCCTTCGCAGGGCGAGCCGACGGCAATCGGGAATCCCGCCACCGCCTGTGCCACCGCGTCATGCTGGAACACGATGCCGAGGCCGGTCTCGCCACGCGCCGCCGCCTTGACCGGGGCCGAGCCCGACTTGGTGTATTGCGCCACGTTCTCGTTCAGCTTGCCGAGAAATTCGAAAGCCTCGTCCTCGCCCATGATCTGCACCAGCGTGGCGAGTGTGGTATAGGCGGTTCCCGAAGAGTTGGGATCGGCGATCTCGATTTCCCCCTTCAGCGCCGGGTCCAGCAGATCGGCCCAGCATTTCGGCGGGGTCAGCCCCTTTTCCTTGAAGATTTCGGTGTTGTAGCCCCAGCCCAGGGCGCCCGAATAGACCCCCACGGTGTGCCAGCCGGACACCTCGGCCTGTTTCACCGCCCAGGGCTGCAACTCGTCGAGCATCGGCGACTTGTATTCCATCGTCAGCCCGTCATGCGCCGCCTGCAGGTGAGGGTCGCCGGTGCCGCCCCACCAGAGATCGGTCTGGGGATTGCGTGATTCGGCCCGGATCTTGGCATAGGCCTCTCCCGAGGACAGGCGCACCATGTTCACGTCGATGTCGGAATGGCGGGCCTCGAACTCGGTGACGAGTCGTTCGCAGATGACCACATCCGCCGAACAGATCAGGTTCAGTTCTCCCGCCGTGGCCACGCCGGCCGAAAGCGCCGTCGTTCCCAGCAAGGCAATCGCAAGTTTCTTCATCTTGTCTCCTCCCTAGTGCAGATGCTTGCACACCTGTGCATCAAGTTCGGATTGAAATCTCGCGTTGTCAACAAGGCATTTTCTCGCTACCCATGACGGCCAAAGTTGGCGCGTTGAACACCTTTGCACACAGGTGTTCACAGCAATTGGAGAGCATTCATGGCGCGGACATCGGTCAACGCGAAGGACGTCGCGGACCTCGCCGGTGTCTCGCGGGCCGCGGTGTCGCGCAGCTTCACGCCCGGTGCCAGCGTCTCGGCCGAGACCCGGGCCAAGGTGTTCCAGGCCGCCGAGACGCTCGGCTATCAGGTGAATCACCTCGCCCGCGGGCTGATCCGGTCCGAGACCGGTCTGGTGGCGCTGATCGCGGCCGAGATCAACACACCCTACCGCTCGAATATGCTCGCTGCACTTACCGCGCGCCTGCAGGAAGCGGGCAAGGTGGCGCTGCTGATCAACACCGACCGATCCGATGCCAGCGTCGAACGCGCCCTTCGCCAGGCGATCAGCTATCGCACCGACGCCGCCGTGGTGATGTCGGGAATGCCGGCGCGCTCGCTGGCCGAGACCTGCCTGCGGAACGGCATGCGGCTGGTGCTCATCAATCGCGACGAGGAACGCCCAGGTTCGATCCGCATCCAGCTCGACGATGCCGAGGCCGGCCGGCAGGCCTTCGCGACGCTCGTCGCGGCCGGGTGCAAACGGCTGGCTCTGGCCACGTCGCAGGCCGGCACGCCCAGCCTGGCGGGGCGCGAGGAAGGCTTCAAGGCCGCCGCCAGCGAGGCGGGTGTCGATCTGACCGTCGCGGCGCTCGGCATGACCTCGTATCAGACAGGCCTCGACCTCGGCACCCAGTTGATGGCCCGGCCCGACCGGCCCGACGGTGTATTCTGCACGACCGACCTCCTGGCCTGCGGGGTTCTGGACGCGGCGCGGCATCGGTTCGGGTTCCAGGTCCCGCACGAGCTGTCGGTGATCGGTTTCGACGACATCGAGGAGGCCCGCTGGGAAAGCTACGCGCTGACCACCTTTGCCCAACCGGTCGAGGGAATTGCGGACGCCGCCGTGGACTGGCTGAAGCACGCGGAGGATCCCAAGGAGTCGGCGACAACCGTGTCGCTGCCGGCGCGGATGATCTGGCGCGGCACGGTCAGACCGTTCCGCAACCACGACTGAGGTCGCGGGCGGTTCTCAGGCGCTGTCGCGCGACACGATCTGGCCGAGGAAATCGCAGTGGTTCCCCGGCTCCCGGTCTTCGTTCAGGATTTCGACAATCCGGTTCGCCATGGCCGTCAGCGGCTGCCTGTAGGTGGTCAGCCGGTAGTTCGGACTGCTCGCAAGGGGGACATCGTCAAAGCCGGTCACGGCGATATCCTCGGGCACCCGCAGACCCAGCTTGTGGCGTACGGCGTCGATGGCGCCGATCGCCAGCGCGTCATTCTCGCAGACGAGGACATCGGGCAGCCCGCGCCCGTTCCGGGGAGCAAGCACCTGATGCACCCGGTCGAAGGCGCGGGCCGGATCGTAGGTCTCGACCGAAATGACCTCGGGCGCCCGGCCGACCCTGGCCGTCCACTGCGCCACGAATGTCTCCTTCCGCAACAGATGCGCCGAATATGTCTGCGGCCCGGCAAGGAACATCGGCCGCGCATAGCCCCTGTCGATGACATGACTGGTGATCTCGGTCATGGCGGCCACGTCATCCACCGCAATCGAGATCGTCTCGGCGTTCTGGGAACTGCGGGCGAAGATGATGAGCTTGCGCACCCGCCGCGCCCCGAGCGCCGCCGCCAGAACCTTGTCGTCGAACTGGATGCCGATCAGGATCGCGGCATCGACGCGGCGCTGGCTGGCGTTCATCAGCGCGTCGCGGCCATCGTCCTCGGACAACATGTTGACCAGCAGGGTGTCCCAGCCGGCATGTTGCAGAATGCGCGTCAGCCGTTCCAGCATGACCAGCTTGTGCGGATTGGCGAAGTCGTCGATCAGCAGCGCGACCAGCCTTGACCGGCTAGACGCCAGCGAAGCCGCCAGCAGGTCGGGCACATAGCCCAGTTCGGCGGCGGCGCTCAGCACCTTCTCGCGGCTCCGCGCCGAGATCGAGGCATCCTTCTTGAAGGCGCGGTTGACCGTCCAGCGCGACACCCCGGCCCGCCGCGCCACATCGTCCGCGGTCACCGCGGTTTGCGGACGGGCGGAGCCGTCTTCGTCCATCGCACCCTCCGAAGGCTGGTGGCCTGTCCCGACCGAAATACCCGGCACGGGCATCGCGCGGAAGCTAGCACGGTCCTGCACGGGGGTGCAAAATGATCTTGCACGCGCGTGCAAATTGCGCTCAAACCGAACCACCACACCGCAACTACTGGGGGGACGCATGCTGAGAGTCGGATTGTTGGGCGCCGGGCGCATCGGTGCCGTGCATGCTTCCACGATTGCCGCGCATCCCGGAAGCGCCCTTGTCGCGGTGTCCGACATCAATGCCACCGCCGCCGGGACCCTGGCCGCACGCCATGGCGCCGAAGCCGGCGACACGCAGGCGATCATTGACGATCCCGACATCGACGCGGTGCTGATCGCCACCTCGACCGACACCCATTCCGATCTGATCGAGCGGGCCACCGCGGCCGGCAAGGCGGTGTTCTGCGAAAAGCCCGTCGATCTCAGCCTGGCCCGGGCACAGGAATGTCAGAAGGCGGTCGCGGCCAACGGCCGTCCGGTGATGATCGGCTTCAACCGCCGCTTCGATCCGAATTTCGTCGCCCTCAAGACGGCCGCGACCCGGGGAGAGATCGGCAAGCCGGAGCTTCTCACGCTCACCTCCTTCGACCCGGCGCCGCCGCCGGTGGCCTATGTCAGGGTTTCGGGCGGCCTGTTCCGCGACATGATGATCCACGATTTCGACATGGCGAATTTCCTGATGGGCGGCGCGCCTGCCACGGTCTCGGCGGTCGGCTCGGCCATCGTTGATCCCGAGATCGGCGCGGCGGGGGATGTCGATACCGCCGTCGTCACCCTGAGCTATGGCGACGGGCGGATCGCAGTGATCAAGAATTCGCGCAGGGCGGCCTATGGCTATGACCAGCGGATCGAGCTTCTCGGCTCCAAGGGGCTGCTGCAGGCCCAGAACGTGCTGGAGAACACCGTGGTGAAATCCACCGCCGAGGGCGTGACCGGCGCCAAGCCCACCTATTTCTTTCTGGAACGCTATATGCCAGCCTACCGGGCGGAATGGGCGGGCTTCGTGGAAGCGGTGTCGGAGGGCGCCGTGCCTCCCGTCACGCTGGCCGATGGCGTGGCGGCGCTGGCGATGGCCGAGGCTGCGACCCTCTCGCTCAGGACCGGCGCACCGGTGCCCCTCGAAGCCTGACACGACACCGCGATGAAGAAGGACCCCTGCGCGTGAAACGTCTTGATGTCATCACGATCGGCCGGTCATCGGTCGACCTCTACGGGGCACAGATCGGCGGGCGGCTGGAAGACATGGGGTCGTTCCGCAAGTACATCGGCGGCTCCCCCACCAACATTGCCTGCGGCACCGCACGGCTTGGCCTGCGCTCGGCGCTGATCACGGCCGTCGGCGACGAGCACATGGGCCGCTTCATCCGCGAAGAACTGCAGCGCGAGGGCGTCGATACGCGCGGCGTCAAGACCGACCCGGAGCGGCTGACGGCGCTGGTCCTGCTGGGCATTCGCGACGAAACCCGGTTCCCGCTGATCTTCTACCGCGAGAACTGCGCCGACATGGGGCTGCGGGTTGATGACATCGACGAAGGCCTGATCAGGGAGGCAAGGTCGGTCCTGGCCACCGGCACCCATCTGAGCCACCCGGAGACCGAAGCCGCGGTGCTGAAGGCGCTGCGCCTGGCCCGCAAACATGGCGCGAAGACCGCGCTCGACATCGATTACCGGCCCAACCTCTGGGGCCTGGCCGGACATGGCGACGGCGAAAGCCGTTTTGTCGAAAGCGCCAGCGTGACGGCCAAGCTGCAATCGACGCTGCATCTTTTCGACCTGATCGTCGGGACGGAGGAAGAGTTTCACATCGCCGGCGGCACGACCGACACGCTGGCGGCACTGCGGGCCGTGCGGAGGGTCACGCCGGCAACGCTGATCTGCAAGCGCGGCGCCAGGGGGGCGGTGGCCCTGGACGGCGAGATTCCGGACGATCTGGATGACGGCCAGTCCGGCCCCGGCTTTCCGGTCGAGGTCTTCAATGTCCTTGGCGCCGGGGACGGATTCTTCTCGGGGCTGCTGAAAGGCTGGCTCGATGGCGAGGACTGGTCCACCGCGCTGCAATACGCCAATGCCTGCGGCGCCTTTGCCGTCTCGCGCCACGGCTGCACCCCGGCCTATCCCTCGCTGGAGGAACTGGAGTTCTTCCTCAAGCGCGGCGTGGTCCGGCCCGATCTGCGCAATGACCCGGAACTGGACCAGCTCCACTGGTCAACGAACCGCAAGGGCGACTGGTCGACGATGCGGGTCTTCGCCTTCGACCACCGGTCGCAGCTGGAGGAGATGCAGGGCTTCACCCCGGCCAGGGGCAGCGCCTTCAAGGAGCTATGCCTGCAGGCGGCGCTTAGGGTGCAGCAGGGCCGGCCCGGCTATGGCATCCTCTGCGACAACCGGATCGGGCGTTCGGCACTGCATGCCGCCTCCGGCTCTGGGCTCTGGATCGGGCGACCCTGCGAATTGCCCGGCTCGCGGCCCTTGGCGCTGGAACCCGAACTGGGGTCCGACTGCGGCGGGCTGGAGGAATGGGCCCGCGAGAACGTGGTCAAGCTGCTCTGCTTCTGCCATCCCGACGACGACCCCGCCCTGCGCAGGGAACAGGAAGCCACCGCAAGGCGGCTGTTCGAAGCCGCACGGCGCAACGGGCTGGAATTCCTGCTGGAGATCATTCCGTCCAAGGTCGGCCCGGTGGACGATGGCACGACCGCCACGCTGATCCGCCAGTTCTACGCTTGCGGCATCCATCCCGACTGGTGGAAGCTGGAACCGATGCAGACCGACGCCGCCTGGCGCAACACGATCGCGGCCATCGAAGAGAACGACCGCCATACACGCGGCATCGTGGTCCTTGGCCTCGACGCGCCCGAGGCCGAGCTGGCAGCCAGTTTCAAGGTCGCTGCGGCACATGAGCTGGTCAGGGGCTTCGCGGTCGGCCGCACGATCTTCGGCAGTGTCGCGCGGGCCTGGCTGGAGGGCGAGATGAGCGATGATGCCGCCGTAGCCGAGATGGCGACGCGCTTTGAGAGGCTCTGCACGATCTGGAACGAGGCGCGTGACACGACAGGGGAGGCGAAGACATGACCGAGACGATCCGACTGACCGCTGCCCAGGCCATGGCGCGCTGGCTGAGCCTGCAGATGACCGAGGAGGGCGAGCGCTTCATTCAGGGCGTCTGGGCGATCTTCGGCCATGGCAATGTCGCGGGGCTCGGCGAGGCGCTGCAGGCTCTGGGGAACGACCTGCCGACCTGGCGCGGCCAGAACGAACAGACCATGGCCCATGCCGCCATCGCCTATGCCAAGACCAGGAAAAGGCGCCAGGCGCAGGCGGTGACCTCCTCGATCGGGCCGGGGGCGACCAACATGGTCACTGCGGCGGCGCTGGCGCATGTGAACCGGCTGCCGGTCCTGTTCATTCCGGGCGATGTCTTCGCCAACCGCGCCCCCGACCCGGTGCTGCAACAGGTCGAAGATTTCGGCGACGGCACCGTGAGCGCCAATGATTGCTTCCGGCCTGTTGTCCGCTATTTCGACAGGATCACCCGGCCCGAACATCTGCTGACCTGCCTGCCCCGCGCACTCTCGGTGATGACCGACCCGGCCAGGTGCGGCCCGGTCTGCCTGGCCTTCTGCCAGGACGTGCAGGCCGAGGCCTTCGACTATCCGGCCAGCTTCTTCACACCGAAGGTCTGGCGCATCCGCAGACCGGAACCCGACCCGCGCGAAGTGGACGAGGTGGCGGCCCTGATCCGCGGCGCCAAGGCCCCGGTGATCGTCGCCGGCGGCGGGGTCATCTATTCCGGGGCCGAGACCACGCTGGCCGAGTTCGCCACCCGCCACAATATCCCGGTGGTCGAGACCCAGGCCGGGAAATCGGCCATCCCGCAAGCGCATCCGATGAATTTCGGCGCTGCCGGGGTGGATGGCTCGGCCGCTGCCAATGCCGCCACGGCGAGCGCCGATCTGGTGATCGGCATCGGCACCCGTTTTCAGGATTTCACCACCGGCTCCTGGGCGCTGTTCAGGAACCCGGAGCGGAAGCTGGTGTCGATCAACGTGCAACCCTATGACGCCGACCGACATGGCGCGATCGGCATGGTCTCGGACGCGAAGGTTGCGATCGAGAAGCTTGGCGAGCGGATCGGCGACTATCGCGGCACGGTCGATGCCCAGGCCCGTGCAGACTGGCTCTCCGCCGTCGATGCCCATTGCGCCGCGCCGGCCGAAAGCAATGCCCTCCCCACCGATGCGCAGGTGATCGGCGCCGTGCAACGCGCCACCGGAGAGGACGCCATCGCCATGTGCGCCGCCGGGACCATGCCCGGAGCGCTCAAGCTGCTCTGGCAGGCCAGCGCCGGCGGCTATCACATGGAATACGGTTACTCCTGCATGGGCTACGAGATCGCCGGCGCCATGGGCGTCAAGCTGGCGGCACCCGAGCGCGAGGTGATCTGCTTTGTCGGCGATGGCTCCTACATGATGGCCAATTCCGAACTGGCGACGGCGGTGATGCGCCGGGTGCCCTTCACCGTCGTCCTGACCGACAATCGCGGTTTCGGCTGCATCAATCGGCTCCAGCAGGGCTGCGGCGGCGAGGAATTCAACAACCTCTACAAGGATTGCAACGTCGAGGCCCAGCCGCAGATCGACTATGTCGGCCATGCCGCCGCGATGGGCGCCCATGCCGTCAAGGCGCAGGACATCGCCGATCTGGAAGCGCAGATCGCCGCCGCCCGCGGGCGCGAAATTCCGACCGTCATCGTGATCGAGACCGACCCGACCCAGGGCCCCGGATTCGGCGCGGCGGGCGCCTGGTGGGATGTCGCGGTGCCCGAGGTCTCGGACCGCCCGCAGGTACGCGAGGCGCGTGCGGCCTATGATGCATCGCGCAAACAGCAACGCGCCGATTGAGGAGACCACGCGGATGATCCGGTTCGGGACCAACCCCATCGCATGGGCCAATGACGACGACCGCTCGATCGGCGCCGACATCCCGACCGAGCGCATCCTGCACGAGGCGGGCGAGCTGATCGGCTTCGACGGGATCGAGAACGGCCACCGCTGGCCGGAGGACCCCAAGGCACTCGGATCGCTGCTCGGGCGCTACGGGCTGTCCTTCATCTCCGGCTGGTATTCCACCGAACTCCTCGCCCGCTCGGTCGAGGAAGAGATCGCCGCCGTGCAGCCGCATCTGCGCAAGCTGAAACACAACGGCTGCAAGGTCTGCATCGTCTGCGAGACCTCGAACGCAATCCACGGCGATGCGAGCAGACCGGTAAACGACCGGCCGCGCCTGAGCGCCGAGGAGATGACGGCATTCGGCGACAAACTGGAATCCTTCGCCGTCTATCTGGCCGGGGAAGGCATCGCGCTGGTCTACCACCATCACATGGGCACCATTGTCGAAAGCCCGGAAGAGATCGACGCCCTCATGGCCGCGACCGGGCCGGCGACCCAACTCCTGTTCGATGCCGGCCATTGCCGGTTCGGCGGCGGTGATCCGCTTGCGGTGCTGACCCGGCATATCGGCCGGGTCCGGCACTTCCACGCCAAGAACATCCGCCCCGACATCATCGCCCGGGCCCGGCAGGAGGGGCTGAGCTTCCTACAGGCGGTGCTCGCCGGAGCCTTCACGGTTCCCGGAGATCAGGAAGGCGGCCTGGACTTCAAGCCCTTGCTGAAGGTCCTGGCCGACAACCACTATGACGGCTGGATCGTGATCGAGGCCGAACAGGACCCGAAGCGCTACAACCCGCTGCTCTACCAGACCCTCGGGCTGGCGACACTGAAACGGCAGGCGCGGGAAACCGGGCTGATCCCGGCCTAGAGAGACAGGACATCGACCCATGACAGATCTGCTGCGCAAACCCTTCGGAACCCACGGCAAGGTGCACGAGATCACCCCGGCCTCGGCCGGCTGGCGCTATGTCGGCTTTTCGCTCTACCGCCTGCGCAAGGGCGAAAGCGCCGCCGAGGCGACAGGGGAACGCGAAGTGATCCTGGTCATGGTCGAGGGCAAGGCCGCGATCAGCGGTGCCGGACAGGACTGGGGCGTTCTGGGCGAACGGATGGATGTCTTCGAGAAGACCCCGCCGCATGGCCTCTACCTGCCCGACGGCAGCGACTGGAGCGCACGCGCCGAGACCGATTGCGTCATCGCCGTCTGCTCGGCGCCGGGGCTGGGCGGGCATCCGGCACGCCGCATCGGACCCGAGGGCATCAGCCTGACCGAACGCGGCAAGGGCACAAACACCCGCTACATCAACAACATCGCCATGGAGAACGAGGACTACGCCGACAGCCTGCTGGTCACCGAGGTCTTCACCCCGGCGGGGCATTGGTCATCCTACCCGTCGCATCGCCATGACGAGGACGACTTCCCCAGGATCACCTATCTGGAAGAGACCTATTATCACCGCCTGAATCCGGCGAACGGTTTCGGCATCCAGCGGGTCTATACCGACGACGGCGGTCTCGATCAGACCATGGCGGTCTCGGACGGCGACGTGGTGCTGGTGCCGCGCGGTCATCACCCCTGCGGCGCACCCTATGGGGTCGAGATGTATTACCTCAACGTCATGGCCGGGCCGCTGCGCAAATGGCGCTTCGTCGCTGCGCCGGAACTCGAGTGGATCATGAAACGCGACGCCTGAGCCGGAAACCGGACGCGGCACGAATTCCCCCCGACTCCCCTTTTGACCCCGGCGGCGGGGGCGATCAGCTCCGCTTCTTGCGCCTTGGTGGCTCGGCCCCGCCACCGCCATGCGGCCGCGGCTTGCGCGGGGCCTTGGACCGGGGCTTCCCGGGTCCGGCCTTGCCCGGCCGCTCGAAGCGTTTCGACGGGTCCGCAGCGCCTGGCCGTGGCCCTTTCGGCGCGGCGGACGATCCCTCTGACGCGGCCTTCCTCGGCCCCGATCCCGCCGGGCGCGACTTGGGCCGGTCGAAGCGGGGTTTGCCGGATGGTTTCGGCCCCGGCGATTTGGCGCGCGGCCCTGCGGGAGCGCCACCATCGCCGTGCCGGGGTTTGCGCGGCTTGGCGGGTTTCGGCTCCGGGGCCGGGGCAGGCTCGACAGCAGGTGCAGGTTCGGCCACCGGAGCGGTCGGTGCGGGTGCCGGCTGCGGCGCTTCGGCGGCGGGGTCCGCCTGTGCCGCGACCGGGGCCGGTGGCCTGTCGTCCGCAGGCGCCGGCCTGCGCGATGGTCCACGGTCGGCGGGACGTTCGCGCGGGGCGCGGTCCCTGGCCTTGTGCGGCTTTCGGCCACGGCCCGTCACGCCCAGTTCGGGCACCCCCTCCATCTGGCGGATCGTAACACCATCCTGAAGCGTGACCCCGTCCGGAAGGTTCCCCAGGAAGCCTTCGACGGAATCCGCCTTGAGTTCGACGAAGCTTTCCGAATGCTGAATCCGGATCGCGCCGATTTCGTCCTTTGTGATGCCCCCTGCCCGGCAGAGGAGCGGCAGCAGCCAACGGGCCTCGGCGTTCTGTTCACGCCCCGCCGAAACGGCAAACCAGATGCTCGGACCGAAGGGCTTGCGCTCTCTCGGGGCCGGTTTCGCCCCGGGCGGCGACAGCTCTTCCGGGGCCGACTGCCGAGCCTGGTAGAGCCGAAGATAGGCGGCGGCGATCTTCTCCGGCGCATGCAGCGCCAGCAGGTCGGCCGCGAAGGCCGCCTGATCCTCGGTCACCTCCTCGTCCCAGACCGGATCGGCCAGAAGCCGTTCCTTGTCCCGGCGCAGGATGTCCTCGACGCCCGGCGGCGCGGTCCACTCGGCGGTGATCTTGGCAAAACCCAGCAGCCGTTCGGCCTTGCGGGCGTTCTTCGGCGTGACGATCAGTGCCGAGATGCCCTTGCGCCCGGCACGTCCGGTGCGGCCCGACCGATGCAGCAGCCCTTCGGGGTTCGAAGGCAGATCGGCATGGATCACCAGTTCGAGATTGGGCAGGTCGATCCCCCGTGCCGCGACATCGGTGGCGACGCAGACCCGCGCCCGCCCGTCGCGCATAGCCTGAAGCGCATGGGTCCGCTCGGCCTGGCTCAACTCTCCCGACAGACTGACCACGGAGAAGTTCCGGTTCGCCAGCCGCGCGGTCAGATGGCTCACCGCGACGCGGGTATTGGCAAAGACGATGGCATTGGTGGCATCGTGATAGCGCAGCAGGTTGAAGATCGCGTGTTCGGCATCCCGCTCGGCCACCTGAAGCGCCTGATAGGAGATGTCGGCATGCTGGCTGGCGCCGCTCGTCGTCGAGACCCGGACCGCGTCGCGCTGAAACTGCTTGGCCAGCTTGGCGATGGTCGGCGGCACGGTGGCCGAGAACATCAGCGTGCGCCGCTCGACCGGGGCCGCGGCCAGCATGAACTCCAGATCCTCGCGGAAGCCGAGGTCCAGCATCTCGTCGGCCTCGTCCAGGACCACCGCCCGCAGCGCATTCATCTCGAGAGAGCCGCGCTGGATATGGTCGCGCAGCCGGCCCGGGGTTCCGACGACGATATGGGCGCCCCGGTCCAGCGCCCGCCGCTCGTCCCGCATGTCCATGCCGCCGACGCAGGAAACGACCCGCGCCTCGGCCTTGGCGTAAAGCCAGGCCAGTTCGCGCATCACCTGAAAGGCCAGCTCCCGCGTCGGGGCCACGATCAGCGCCAGCGGCGCCGCCGCCGGGCCAAGCTGCTCGTCATCGCCCATCAGCGTGCGGGCGATCGCCAGCCCGAAACCCACCGTCTTGCCCGAGCCGGTCTGCGCCGACACCAGAAGATCGGCATCCTGGAGTTCGGCGGCGGTGACGGCCTCCTGAACATCGGTAAGCTTGTCATATCCACGCTCGGTGAGCGCGTCCTGAAGTGTCTTGATCATGGCGAGAGCCCTGTCTGAAACCCGGGCGGTCGGCGCCCGATATCTGCCTGCGCGCCCCGGGGGAAGGACGCCCCGATGGGAGTGCCGGATTGAAATGCCCCGAGTGTCGTCCGCGCCCCCGGCGACCGGCGTCTGCTGCCGGCGACCCCGATGAGCGACGCGGCCCGCTTCTGACACGCCTCGGCGTCGAGTCATAGGGCATTTCGCCGCAATCGGGCGCGTCCTGCCCGCTTGCGGCCCCGGTGTCGCAACGTCGCGACCGGGTCCGCAAGGCAATCCGTTTGGCGACTCCAGAAGGACTCGAACCCTCAACCTGCTGATTAGAAGTCAGCTGCTCTATCCAGTTGAGCTATGGAGTCGTCGCCTGCTTCTAAAGCGCCAGGGGCCGTCGCCACAAGCCCGGCGTGGCAAAGAGATGGTCAGGCGGATTCGGTCGTCATGGCCAGGGTGCAGGTCATGTAGACCGAATTCGGATCATGGGTGTAGCTGGCGAAGGGGCCGCATTCGGTGAAACCCGACCGCAGATACAGCGCCCGCGCCGGTTTGAAGCTCTCCTGGCTGCCGGTTTCGAGCGAGACCCGGGTAAAGCCCGCCGCCCGCGCCTCGTCGATCAGCCGCATCAGCATCAGCCGGGCCAACCCCTTGCCGCGATGCTCGGCCAGCACATGCATCGACTTGATCTCGGCATGGACGACGTCCAGCCGTTTCAGGGCGCCCATCGCCACCGGTGTCCCTTCGCCGTCCCGGGCGACGAAGAAACTGATCCCCGGGGCGGCCAGCGCCGAGGCCGGCAACATGTGGATCGACTCCGGCGGCGTGTCGGCATGCATCTCGTCGGTATGGCGCCGGTGCAGAAGCGCCAGATCCGCGCCCAGGGGATTTTCCGCCGCGATGCGGCTGCCCTGCACCCTGCTGTTCCCGGGACCGTTCATCGGCCCATCATCGGCGGCAGATCGTTGCCGTTCATCAGAAGTTTTCCCTTAGGGGTCATCTCGGTCTCCCAGCTTACCTTGTCGGGGCTCTCGGCCCGACCCGGGCCACGCATCATCGGCAGCCCCGGCACCGCGTCCCCCTTCACCTCCTCGGGTCCGGCATTCAGCACCGCCAGAACCGCCTCGATCCCGTCGAGGGCGATCCTGGCCCTTCCGACCGGGGCCTGCCCCGGACCGATGTCCATTCTGCCCTCGAAATCCAGCTTGCAGGCGGCGGCTCCCACGCTGCCGAAGCGCAGAGTAAGGGTGATTTTCTTCTCGGGCAACAGGGCGCCCAGGTCCAGTGTCGCGACATAGCGGTCGCCGCTCGGCGTGACGGCCAGCGTGCCGGGCGCGGCAGGCAGAAGCCGGCCCAGGGCGGCGGCGATCCCATCCGCGCCGGCGCGGGTGGCGGGTTCGGCCCAGGTCGGCACGGCAGGCAGACAGACCAGCAGGGCAACGACGGCGCAACGGCGCATCGGCAGTCCTTTCGCATTGGGGGTCGGGCGGAGCTCACCCGGCAAGTCAGCATCGGCAGCACCGGGTGAGAATTGGCGCAAGGCTACCCCGGAGAAGCCCATAAACGCAGGCAAAGTCAATGCGTTGATTTCTGCCGTTTTGATAGCGGAAAAAGCCCGCACAAAAGCCCGAGAGGGCGCGCTTCAAGGAATTGGGTTTCCGAGGAGCTCAGGCAGGGTTCTCCGTCGGAACCCGTGACGCGACATTATCTTGGCCAATGGCCGGATGGATATCGAATACCGACAATCAGCAGAGGAAGTCAGTTGGCGGATACGGCCGGATTGAAGGCGCGGGGGACCAAGACAAACGCCGTTTCGTGAACAGCGAACGGGTTCGCGGCTCATGCCGTTTCGCCCGCGACAACCTTGACCGGCGGAGCAGGATCAGCAGCGGCCAGCCTCCGGATTGGACGTGCACATCATTGTTGAACCTATGCCGCCAAGGTGATTTTGTGTGGGCAGTTTGCAAAAGGGAGATCGACAATGACGACACGCAGAAACCTCCTGCTTGGCCTCGGCGCCACCGGCCTGTTCGGCGCCGGTCTGCTGAATTCGACCAGCGCTTTTGCGCAGGACATGCAATTCTTCCGGATCGGCACCGGTGGCACCGCCGGCACCTATTATCCGATTGGCGGGCTGATCGCGAATGCGATCTCGAACCCGCCGGGCAGCCGGCCCTGCGACCAGGGTGGGTCCTGCGGCGCTCCGGGCGTCATCGCGACTGCGGTCTCTTCGAATGGCTCGGTCGCAAACATCAACGGGATCATGGGCGGCACGCTGGAATCGGGCTTCGTGCAATCCGATGTCGCCGCATGGGCCCAGTCCGGCACCGGCGTCTGGGAAGGCAAGCCCGCGGTCGACAAGCTGCGTGCCATCGCCTCGCTCTATCCGGAATCGATCCACCTCGTCGCCTCGAAAGCCTCGGGCATCAGCTCGGTCGCCGATCTCAAGGGCAAGCGGGTGTCGCTGGATGAACCCGGCTCGGGCACCCTGGTCGACGCGCGGATCATTCTGGGCGCCTACGGGCTGACCGAGGACGACATTCAGGCCGAATACCTCAAGCCCGATCAGGCCGGCGACCGGATGCGCGACGGCGCGATGGATGCCTTCTTCTTCGTCGGCGGCTTCCCGGCCGGCGCGATTGCCGAACTGGCCAGCCAGCAGGACATCACCCTGGTGCCGATCAATGGCGCCGAGGCCGACAAGACCATTGCCGACTATCCGTTCTTCGCCAAGGATCTGGTGCCGGGCGGCACCTACAAGGGCGTGGATGGCGATGTCGAGACGATCTCGGTCATGGCGCTCTGGGTCACCTCGGCCGACCAGTCGGACGATCTGATCTACCAGATCACCAAGGCGCTGTGGAACGACAATACCCGCAAGCTCCTGGACGCCGGCCATGCCAAGGGCAAGGCGATCACCGCCGAGAGCGCGCTGGACGGCGTCGGGATTCCGCTGCATGCGGGTGCCGAGCGGTTCTACAAAGAAGCCGGCCTCTTGAAGTAAGGGCCGCGGGGCCGACCCCAAGGGTCGGCCCCGATGCTTTTCGGCCGGGCAAGTTCCGGCCGCGATCCGATACAGACTGCCTGGGGACCCCTGGATGACCGAAAAAGCCGAGAGTTCGGTAGCCACGCTCACCGCGGAAGAGCTGCGCAAGTTGGAAGAGAGTTTCGACAGCGAGGTCCGGTTCCGGCCCCAGTCACGACCAGTGCTGATCCTGTCAGGTACGATCCTGTTCGGTCTCTCGTGCTATCACTATTACACCTCGGGCTTCGGCATCCCGCCGATGACCACCCATACCGGCGTCCATATGGGCTTTACCCTGGCGCTGATCTTCATGTCCTTCGGGATCTGGGGACAGGGCCCGACGCCGACCAACCGGATCTGGGCGCCGTTGGGCCTGCCGATCTGGGACTGGCTGCTGGCCATCGCCGGACTGGTCTCGGCCTTCTATGTGCCCTGGATCTACGAACAGCTGGCGTTCCGGGTCGGCAATCCGCTGCCGATCGACGTAATCATGGGCACCACGCTGATCGTGGTGCTGCTCGAGGCGGTGCGGCGCTCGATGGGCTGGCCGCTGCCGGTGATCGCGCTGCTGTTCATCGCCTATGCCTATTTCGGCCGCTCGATGCCCGGGGTGCTGGTGCATCCCGGCGCCAGCTGGAGCGGCATCGTCAACCATCTCTACCTGACCAGCCAGGGCATCTATGGAACCGCGCTCAGGGTGATCTCGACCTATGTGTTCCACTTCGTGCTGTTCGGGGTTCTGGCGACGCGGATCGGTCTGGGGCAGCTCTTCATCGACCTCGCCTCGGCCATCGCGGGGCGCTATGCGGGCGGGCCGGCGAAAGTCTCGGTGCTGTCCTCGGCGCTGCTCGGTTCGATCTCGGGTTCGTCGATCGCCAACACGGTGACCACCGGCTCGCTGACGATCCCGGCGATGATCCGCATCGGCTATCCGCGGCATTTTGCGGCGGCGGTCGAGGCAGCCTCTTCGACCGGCGGCCAGATCACCCCCCCGGTCATGGGCGCGGTGGCCTTTCTGATGATCGAATACCTAGGCCTGCCGCTGACCACGATCCTGACCGCGGCGCTGGTGCCGGCCTTCATGCATTTCTTCGGGGTGCTTACCCAGGTCCACCTGGAGGCGCGACGGCGCGGCCTGCGCGGATTGACCAAGGACGAGCTGCCCGAAATCTGGAAAGTGCTGAAGGCAGGCTGGATGACGGTGGTGCCGCTGATCATCCTGGTCTCGGTGCTGTTGTCGGGGATGACGCCCTACGCGGCGGCATTCTGGGGCATCACCTCCTGCATCGCGGTGCTGATCATTCAGAGCGCGGCCACGCTGACGCCGCGCGCCGCCGCCAACGCGGTCATCCGGGGGATTTTCGACGGCTTCGTGCTGGGCGCGAAATATTCGCTGTCGGTAACCGCCGCGGCCGCCCTGGTCGGGGTGATCATCGGCATCGTCACGCTGACCGGAGTCGGCTTCAAGATCGCCTATATGGTCACCGGGATCGCCGCCACCTGGGCCGGGAGCATCACGGGCTGGCTGTCGGTGCTGCCTTTCGAGGTCATGACCCAGACCGACATGACGCTTCTGTTCACCCTGATCCTGACTGCCATTGTCTGCATCCTGATGGGCTGCGGTATTCCGACCACCGCCAACTACCTGATCATGATCGCGGTCGCGGCGCCGATCCTGGGACTTCTGGGGGTGCAGCCGCTGGTGGCGCATTTCTTCGTCTTCTACTACGGCGTGCTGGCCGACATCACGCCACCGGTGGCCCTGGCTGCCTATGCGGCCGCCGGGATCGCCAACTGCAACGCCTTCAAGGCCGGCAACACCGCCTTCCGGCTGGGGATCGGCAAGGCGCTGGTGCCCTTCGTCTTCGTCTTCTCGCCCTCGCTGCTGCTGGTCGTAGACGGATTCACCTGGGAGGCGTTCTTTCTTGCCGCCGGCGGTGCGATGCTGGGGATCTGGGCGCTTTCGGCGGCTTTCGCCGGATGGCTGTTTGCACCTGTCTTCGCCTTTGAAAGGGCCTTGCTGGTGGTCGCGGCGATCTTCCTGGTGGCGCCCAACCTGATCGCCACGCTGGTCGGTCTGGTTCTGATCTCGCCCGTCGCGTTCCGCCAACTGGCGGGCCTCGGGCGGGCGCCTGGCGTTTGAGCGACATGAGGGCGCGCCGACACAAGCCGACCCCATGGCTACCGAAATCAAACCTGCGGGCTCGCGTGATGAACGCGGGCCCAAGAGGTCAGGTCAACCGGGCTGGTCTTTCGGTCAGGCCCGAAAGGCCCTAATGGGTCCAGACGGTCCGCCGGTTGGTTGCGAAGTTCTCGCCATAGCCGCCAGGGCGGATATTGGGCTTGCGCTTGTGCGGCTCGACCAGCGTGACCTCCAGCCCCTTGTCCTGCGCGTAGTCCAGCGCCTCTTCCTTGGTGGCGAAGGTCAGGCGCACCTGCTGGTTCGTGTCGCCCGAGCCGGTCCAGCCCATCAGCGGGTCGATCTCGCGGCTTTGGGTCGGGGCATATTCCAGCACCCAGCGTCGGGTCCTTGCGGTGCCCGAGGACATCGCGGTGCGGGCAGGCTGAAAGATACGGGCGCGCATGGGGCAGACTCCTCTGGCTTCGGGCGTGTTATCCGCAGAATCGGCACCCGAGGCAAGGGCCAGCGCTCCGGTCGCACGAGGCGCTTCCTGCCGCAACAAGCCATTGGAAGGCGCCGGCATCCGACGGGAGGCCGGGCAAAGCGGCAATCCGGTGAGTTGTGGGGGTGAGAGCAGGGGTGACTGCCGGGGCACGGCTGGAAGCGTGGGTGGGGTGGATGGTGCGCCGACCCCGGCAGTCTGTTCAGATGCTTGCCCGCAAAGGCTACGCCCCGACCCCGCGCCGATCAAGCGCAACAACCGACCTGACGGTGTTCAATTGTCGAAAATGCGTTCCAAAATGGTAGGACTTTCTTAAGCTCTACACACCGGATCACCTGGGCAGCGGATCACCGGCCACGCAGCACCCGGCCACATGGCCGAACCGACCCCGCCCCTGCCAGATCACGTCAGCAGGGCGCCGCAACGTACCGCCCGGCGGCAGCCTGCCCTTGCGCCCGGGCGCAATCCGCCCATCTTGGGGGCAAGGAGTCGCCCCCCATGCCACATAACAACACGAATGCCCTGACCGACCGCCCCGAGGTGCTGACCCGGCCGAAGCTGGAAGGCGGGCGGCGCTTTGTCATGCAGACGCCGTTCACCGCGGCAGGGGATCAGCCGACGGCGATCGCCGAACTGTCGCAGGGCATTCTGAACGGCGAGCGCGATCAGGTCCTGCTGGGCGCCACCGGCACCGGCAAGACCTTCACCATGGCCAAGGTGATCGAGGAGACCCAGCGACCGGCGATCATCCTGGCGCCGAACAAGACCCTGGCGGCGCAGCTCTACGGAGAGTTCAAGGGCTTCTTTCCCGACAACGCGGTCGAATACTTCGTCAGCTACTACGACTACTATCAGCCCGAAGCCTATGTGCCGCGATCCGACACCTATATCGAGAAGGAAAGCCAGATCAACGAACAGATCGACCGGATGCGCCACTCGGCCACCCGGGCGCTTCTGGAACGCGACGACGTGATCATCGTCGCCTCGGTCTCGTGCATCTACGGCATCGGTTCGGTCGAGACCTATTCGGCTATGACGCAGGATCTGAAGACCGGCGAAAGCTATGACCAGCGGCAGGTGATGGCCGAGCTTGTCGCCCAGCAATACCGTCGCAATGACGCCGCCTTCGCGCGCGGCAGTTTCCGGGTTCGGGGCGACAGTCTGGAAGTCTGGCCGGCGCACCTGGAAGACCGGGCCTGGCGGTTCTCGTTCTTCGGCGACGAGCTGGAAAGCATCACCGAATTCGATCCGCTCACCGGCGCCAAGACCAACACCTTCGAGCAGATCCGCATCTATGCCAATTCGCACTATGTGACACCGCGCCCGACGATGCAGCAGGCGATCAAGGGCATCAAGGCCGAGCTGCAGCAGCGGCTCGACCAGCTGGTGGGCGAGGGCAAGCTGCTCGAGGCGCAGCGGCTGGAGCAGCGCACACGCTTCGATCTCGAGATGCTCGAGGCGACGGGCGTGTGCAACGGGATCGAGAACTATTCGCGCTATCTCACAGGCCGCGCCCCGGGCGAGCCGCCGCCGACCCTGTTCGAGTTCATCCCCGACGATGCCATTGTCTTTGCCGACGAAAGCCACGTCTCGGTGCCGCAGATCGGCGGCATGTACAGGGGCGACTACCGGCGCAAGTTCACCCTGGCCGAGCATGGCTTCCGCCTGCCCTCCTGCATGGACAACCGCCCGCTGAAGTTCGAGGAATGGGACGCGATGCGGCCGCAGAGCATCTTCGTCTCGGCCACCCCGGCCGCCTGGGAGTTGCAGCAATCGGGCGGCGTCTTCACCGAACAGGTGATCCGCCCGACCGGGCTTCTGGACCCCGAGGTCGAAATCCGCCCGGTCGAGATGCAGGTCGACGATCTGCTGGACGAGGTCCGCAAGGTCGCCGCCAAGGGCCTGCGCACCCTGGTCACGACGCTGACCAAGCGGATGGCCGAGGACCTGACCGAATACATGCACGAACAGGGCATCCGGGTGCGCTACATGCATTCCGACATCGACACGCTGGAACGGATCGAGATCCTGCGCGACCTGCGGCTGGGCGCCTTCGACGTGCTGATCGGGATCAACCTGCTGCGCGAGGGGCTGGACATCCCCGAATGCGGGCTGGTGGCGATCCTCGACGCCGACAAGGAAGGTTTCCTGCGCTCGGAAACCTCGCTGATCCAGACCATCGGCCGTGCGGCGCGGAACTCGGAAGGCCGGGTGATCCTCTATGCCGACCGGATCACCGGCAGCATGGAACGGGCGATCCGCGAAACCAACCGGCGCCGCGAAAAGCAGCGCGCCTATAACGACGCACACGGGATCACCCCCGAGACGGTGAAGAAGAACGTCGCGGACGTTCTGGACGGGCTGTGGCAGGGCGACACCGACCAGAGCCGGATCACCGCGAAGGTCGACAAGGCGATGGTCGGCGACAATCTGGCGACCCATCTGGAGGGGTTGCGCACCGACATGCGCAAGGCCGCGGAGAACCTCGAATTCGAAGAGGCCGCCCGCCTGCGCGACGAGATCAAGCGGCTGGAAGCGGTGGAACTCGCGATCGCGGACGACCCGCTGGCGCGGCAGTCGGCGGTAGAGGCCGCGAGCGATGCCGCCCAAGGCCCGAAGGCCCGAAGCACGGCGGGCCGAGGCGGCATGCGCGGCGGCAAACCGCGGCGGGGGCGATAAGACCGGCACGGGCCGTCTGTTCAACCAGTCTTGACGGACCCGGTCCTTCTCTGCCCCTGCCTGACCCCGACGCTCACCCCGGCCTCAGTCCCAATCGACGTCGAAGCGCTCGACCACCGCGCCGACCTGCTCCGGGCCGAGACCGCGGGCTCCCGTCCCGCGGGTGAGCAGCGCAAGCTTCGCCGTCTCTTCCAGCTCTTCCATGGCAAAGACCGCCGACGCCAGGTCGCGCCCGGCCACCACGGGCCCGTGGTTGGCCAGCAGCACCGCCGAACGTCTGCCTGCCAGCCCGCGCACCGCCGCGCCCATCGCCGGGTCGCCGGGCAGGAAGAAGGGCAGCAACTGCACCTTGCCCAGCCGCATGATCGCATAGGGTGTCAGCGCCGGCAGCACGTTCTCGGGGTCCGTGTCAGGCAGCATCGACAGAGCGACGGCGTGGGTCGAATGCAGATGCACCACGGCGCCGGTGGTCCGGCGGGTATCGTAGAAGGCGCTGTGCAGCGGCACTTCCTTGGTCGGCCTGGCACCCGAGAGATGGGTCATGTCGGCAGCCAGATGGCTGATCTCCGCCGGGTCGAGAAACCCCATCGAACTGCCCGTGGGCGTGACGAGAACCGAGCCGTCGGACAACCGGGCGGAGATATTGCCCGAGCTTCCGGGGGTCAGGCCGCGCTCGAACAGCGATCGGGCAAAGCGGGCGATCTCGTCCCGCAGACGGGTCTCTTCGGTCATGGGGTGCGCAGCCTTTCCAGAGCCTCGGCAAAGAAGGCCGGGCCACCGAAATTGCCGGATTTCAGGACCAGGCCCATATCGCTTCCCTCGGGGCGCAGCATCGGAACCCCGGCGGCGATCCGGGGGCCGACGGCAAAGGCCGCCGCGCCCAGCCCGGCCACCACCGCGCCCGAAGTCTCACCACCGGCGACGACCAGCCGGGCGATGCCGCGACGCCGGAGTGCGGCCGTTAGACGGGTGAAGAAATGCTCGATGGCCTCGGCCAGTGCACTGCCGCCAAAGCGCGATTGTGCCGCAGCCACCGCGGCCGGGTCGGCCGAGGAATAGATCAGCGGCGGGGTCCTCTGCGCCATCGCCCAATCGGCAATCTCCTCGGCATCGACCTGCCCGGACATCACCGCCTCGGGCGTGATCTCGTGGCTGGGCGCCATGTCGCGATAGGCGGCGACCTGGCCCCGTGTGGCGCTGCTGCAGGAACCGGAGATGATCGCACCCGGGCCGGCGACCGGCGCCCAGCCGGGGGTGGCGGGACTGGCGCCGAAATTCCGCGGCAGCCCGATGGCGATGCCGGAACCACCGACCAGCAAGCGGCGATCACGCGCGGCCCCGGCAATCGCCCGCAGATCGGCATCGCGGATCGCATCGACGATCACCATCGCCGGGCCGTCGGGCAGGGCCGCGCGGATCGCCTCGGCGCCCTCGAAGACTGTCGCCGCAGCGATATGGGCCACCGGCCAGTCGGTCTGCGCCCCCAGCACCCGGCGCAGGTCGGAATCGCGCATCGGAGTCAGCGGGTGGTCCTTCATGCTGCTTTCCGCCAGTGGCTGGTCCCCGACGAACAGCTGCGCCTGATAGACCGAGCGGCCGCTTTCCGGAAAGGCCGGGCAGACGATGACCCGATCCTCTCCCAGCCGTTCGGCAAGCGCCGCGGCGACCGGGCCGATGTTGCCTTGGGGGGTGGAATCGAAGGTGGAGCAGACCTTGAACACGATCTGGGTGCAGCCCTGTTCCAGCAGCCAGTCGCAGGCGGCCAGCGATTGTGCCACCGCCTCCCCTGCCGGGATCGTCCGCGACTTCAGCGAGACGATGCCGGCCTCGACCTCCTTGTCGGCGGGCTGTCCGGGAACGCCGGCATATTGCACGCAGCGCATCCCGCCCTCGGCCAGCGTCAGGGCAATGTCCGAGGCCCCGGTGAAGTCATCCGCGATCACCCCCAGCTTCATGGCGTGACCTTGGCGATCGGGCCGGGGTCGAGCCGCCAGATGTGGTCGGCCACACCCTGGGCAAAGACCTGCGTCACCTTCGGATCATGGCCCGGCACGATCAACTCGGGCTTCGAAGCGAGCCGTTCCAGCGTGTCGAACCCGTCCAGCATGTCCTGAAGATCGACCACGATGGGGAAGGGTTTGCGCAGCAGCAGGTTCTCGTAATAGTGCGCCGCGTCCGAGGCCAGGACCAGCCAGCCGGCAGAGGTCCGCACCCGCACCGATTGCAGGCCCCGGCTGTGTCCGCCGATGCGATGCACCGTCACGCCCTCGGCCACCTGCGCCTCGCCGTCATGGAAGATCACCTTGCCGGCATAGAGACGCCTGACCGCCTCGCAGACATGGCCCGCGGTGAACGGCCCGCGCAGGACGTCGTGGCACATGCAGGGGCCGGTGGCATAGGCCATCTCGGCGGCCTGCATGTGCAGGGTGGCGTTCGGGAACAGGTGCAGGCCCCCGGCGTGATCGTAATGCAGATGGGTCACGATGACCTGGCCGATATCCTCGGGCCGCAGCCCCAGCGGCGCGAGGCAGGCCACCGGGTCCTGCCGGATCGGCCGCCCGCGCGCCGCCGCCTCGGCACCGTCATAGCCGGTATCGACAAGGATCACCTCGGCCCCGCGGCGCAACACCCAGACGAAGTAGTCCATCGGGTGCGGCGCATCGTGGTTGTCGTCGAAGATGAAGCTGTCGCCGCGGGTGCGCGCGTTGCGATCGGCGTATTTGACGGCGTGAACCTCCCAGTCGCTCATTGCTGCACCTGCGCATAGGTGGCGACGGTCTTGCCGGCAATCATCGCCGCGGTCCCGGCGTTGAACTCCGCGAAATGCGGGCTGTCGAGATGTGCGTCGAACGCCGCCTTGTCGGTGTAGAGTTCATAGAGAAACACCTCGTCCGGACGCTCCGGGTCGGTGGCCACGTCAAACTGGTGGCAGCCGTCCTCGGCGGTCAGAGAGGCCCGGGCATTGGCCAGCATCAGCGGCAGGAAGGCCGGCATCTGCCCCGGCACGATCTGGAAGGTGACAACGACTGCAAACATCTTCTGCCTTTCTCAGCGGAACAGTTCGACCATGCTCATCGAGACCGCCGGGACATAGGTTATCAGCAACAGCGCCGAGATTGCCGCAATATAGAGCGGCGCCATGGCCCGCGCGATCGACAGCACCCCATCCCCGGATATCCGCGAGGCGACATAGAGTGTCGCCCCGACCGGCGGCGTGAACAGGCCCACCGCGACGTTGCAGGTCATGATCACGCCCAGATGCACCGGATCGACGCCAAAGCTCTGCGCGGTGGGCAGGAACAGCGGCGCGGTCAGCAGGATCGCCGGCACCGGGTCCAGCACCAGGCCGAGGATCAGCATGACGATGTTGACCAGCAGCAGGAAGACCCAGGGACTGCTCGACACGTCCTGCACGAAGGCCACGAGGATCTGCGGCAATTGCTCCAGCGTGATCATCCAGCCCAGCACGGTTGTCGCCCCGATCACCACCATGACCACCGAAGAGGTCACGAAGGCATCGACCATCAGCGACGGCAGGTCGCGCAGGCGGAAGTCGCGATAGACGACGATGGTCACGAACAGCCCGTAGACCACGGCGACGGCGGCGGCCTCGGTCGGGGTGACCCAGCCGGTGAAGATGCCGCCGAGGATCAGGACCGGCATGAACAGCGCCGGAGCCGTTCCGATGAACGATCGCCACAACTCGGCCTTGCTGACGGTGCGGCCACCCGGATCGCAACCGGAGGATTTGCCGACCCAGAAGCAGACCCCCATGAAGAACAGCCCGAAGATCACGCCGGGGACCATCCCGGCAAGGAAGAGGTCGGCGACCGAGACATTGCCGACGAATCCGTAGATCAGCATCGGGATCGAGGGCGGGATGATGATGCCGATGGTTCCGGCCGCCGCGACGAGCCCTGCCGCGAAGGGGCGGTGATAGCCCTCCTTGGCCATGTTCTTGATCATCACCGAACCGATGGCGGCGGTATCGGCGATGGCCGAGCCCGAGATGCCGCCAAAGAGCATCGAGGCACCGACCACCACCATTCCCAGGCCGCCCGGCATGAAGCCGAAGGCGGCGCGGGCAAAGCCGATGATCCGCAGCCCGACCCCGCCGCGCGACATCAGCTCGCCCGCGACGATGAACAGCGGGATCGCCAGGAAATGGTTCGGCTCGACCCCGCCGATGAAGTTCAGATAGACCGCCTGCAGCGGATAGCCCGACAGGTCGAAGACGAAGATCGGCAGGATCGCGGTCAGCAGGATCGCCCAGACCAGCGGTATTCCCAGAAACACCGTGACCAGGAAGACGGCGACGATAAACAGCAGGATCATTGCGCGGCACCGTCATCCGCGTCCTTGGCCACCCAGGTTTCGGGATGGCGCCAGTCACGGACCAGATTGAAGAGGTGAAAGACCAGTGCGAAGGCCATGCCCGTCGGCATCGAGGCATAGAGCAGCCCGACCGGCCAGTAGAGCACGGTGGTCTTCTGCGCCCAGCTGTGGCTTGCGATCGAGACGCCATACCAGATCAGCGACGCCAGCATGGCAGTCACGATCAGGTCGATCAGAAGCGCCAGCCAGGCCTGCGCGGCGCGCGGAACAAGGTTGGCGACGATCTCGGTGACCCGCATGTGTGCCCCCCGCGCCATGGCTGCGGCAGCACCGAGGAAGGTGGTCCAGAGCAGCAAGAAGGCCGTGACCTCCAGCGACCAGGCCAGGTCGAACCCGGCGGCGCCGCGCAGAAGCGCATTGATGAAGACCAATGCCACGATGCTGATCCCGCCCAGAGCCAGGCAGATGTCGATCAAGAAGCTCAAGGCGCGCAAAGGCGCCGGGTATTGCGGCCTGTAGTCCATGTCCCTGCTCCCCCACCAGGTCGTCAGTGACCGGGGCCTGTTACCATGGCCCCGGTATCTTCGATGACTCGATGTCTATCAGTTCGCCGGCATCGCCGCGCGGATGGCAGCGGCATCGGCCAGCAGATTGTCGACCTCTTCGGCGCCATAGACACCGCGGGCCTTGTCATAGACGCTGGCCACCGCATCGCGGAACGGTCCGATTTCGGGAGTCGAGATCTTGGCCCCGGCCGCTTCCATGTCGGCGATCTGCTGATCGACCGAGTTCTTCACCAGGTCACGGCTGAAGGCGGCGGCCTCGGCGGCGGCCTTCATTACGGCTTCCTGATCCTCGGGCGAGAATTTCTGCCAGGTCGCTTCCGAGACGGTCAACGGCAGCGGGCTGTAGACGTGGCGGGTCAGCGTGACATAGGGCGCCACTTCGTAGAAGCGCAGCGACTTGATCGTGTCCACCGGGTTTTCCTGGCCGTTCACGGTGCCCTGCTGGATCGCCAGATAGACATCGGTGATCGGCATCACGACGGTCTGGAAGCCGATGGCCTCCATGCTCCAGCGGATCATGTCGTTGGGATAGACGCGCATCTTCATCTTGGCCGCGTCCGCCGGAGAGGCCAGCGGCTGGTCGGTGGTGAATGAGCGGAACCCGGCCTCCCAGGTCGCCAGCACCCGGAACCCGACTGCCGGCAGCTTGTCGAACTCGCCCTGCAGCCATTCGGAATTGTCGTAGAGTTCCCAGCCCTGCTCATAGGTGTCCACGAGGAACGGCATCGCGGTCAGGTTCAGCGAGGCCAGATGGGTGGCATAGGAGCCGGTGGCCGAGACGGTGAAATCGACGCCGCCCAGAATCAGCTGTTCGATCGCCTTGGGGTCGTTCGCCAACTGGCCCGCCGGAAAGATCCGGATCTCGTAACGACCGTCGGTGTATTCCTTGACCTTTTCGGCAAAGACTTCGGCCGCAGCCTGGCGCGACCCGCCCGGGTTGTCGGTGTGACTGAAGCGCAGCACCGTCTGGGCCATGACCCCGGTGCCCATGACAGCCGCCACCGCCGTGAGCGCGGCCAGTCTGATGAATGTGCCTTTCATAATGTCCTCCCGAACACTGAGTTTATTATTGCATTTATTTGCGTATGCGTTAATCAATGCATTGTCAACGCACATTGCAGTCGCGCGGAAAACCGCGATCAGGGGCAGAGGTTAAGGACCAAGATGCAAGACCATTTCGATATCACGGTGTTCGAAGGTGACGGGATTGGTCCCGAGATCATGCAGCCCACCCTGAAGATACTGACGCAGTTGGCACAGGACGGCGGCTATCATCTGGATTTCAACTCGGTTCCGGCGGGCGCCGCACATTATGCCCGGACCGGGGAATCACTTCCGGCTGCCTCGATGGAGGCGGCGCGCAAATCGGATGCGATCCTGCTTTCGGCCATGGGCCTGCCCAGCGTGCGCTATGACGACGGCACCGAGATTTCCCCGCAGATCGACCTGCGCAAGGCGTTGACGCTCTTTGCCGGCGTGCGCCCCGTCCGCATCATTCCGGGACAGACGACCCCGCTGAACATGCCCGAGGGCAAGGAAGTGGATTTCGTGCTGATCCGCGAAAGCACCGAGGGGCTGTTTCATACCCAGGGCTGCGGCGAGGTCAGCCGGGACGAGGCCCGCGAAACCCTGCTGATCACCCGCGACATCTCGGAAAAGCTGTTCCGCTTCACCTTCAATCTGGCCCGCGAACGCAAGGAACAGGGCCGCGGCAAGGGCCGCGTGACCTGCGTGGACAAGGCAAATGTGTTCCGCGCCTTCGCCTTCTTCCGCGAAATCTTCGATGCCGAGGCCGCAAAGCACCCTGACCTGATCGCCGATCACGCCTATGTTGACGCCACGGCGCTCTGGTTCGTGCTGAAGCCCTGGGATTTCGACGTGCTGGTGACGGAGAACATGTTTGGCGACATCCTGTCCGATCTCGGCGCCGGGCTGATGGGCGGGCTGGGCGTGGCCCCGTCCGCCGACATCGGGCTTGACCATGCGGTGTTCCAGCCCTGCCACGGCTCGGCCCCCGACATTGCCGGACAGGGAATCGCCAACCCGCTGGCGATGATCCTCTCTGGCGCGATGATGCTGGACTGGCTGGGCCTGCGCCACGATGCGCCGGTGCTGGCCGCAGACGGCACGCGACTGCGCGAGGCGGTCGAGACCGTGATCGCGCAGGGCAAGGTGCGCACCGGAGACATGGGCGGCAAGGCCACGACCCAGGACGCGGCCGAGGCGGTCATGACCTGCCTGTCCCGCGCATGAGTGCCCGGGCACCCCTGCGGGTGGCCTGCTTGGGCGCCGGGTATTTCAGCCAGTTCCACTATGGCGCCTGGGGCCGCATTCCCGAGGTGACACTGGTGGGTGCCGCGGACCTGAACCTTCAGGCCGCCGAAGCGACCGGGGTGCCGGCCTTTGACGACCTGGAGCGGATGCTCTCCGAGACCCGGCCGGACATCCTCGACATCATCCTGCCGCCGCCGGGCCATGCACAGGCGATACGCACCGCGATCGGTGCGGGCATTCCGACGGTGATCTGCCAGAAGCCCTTCTGCCACGATCTGGCCGAAGCGACCGCGATTGCCGCCGAGGCCGAAGCGGCGGGCATGACCCTGGTGGTGCACGAGAACTTCCGCTTCATGCCGTGGTATCGGGCGATGAAGGCGGCGATCGACGCGGGGCGGATCGGCACCGTGCTGCAGGCGACGTTCCGGCTGCGCCCCGGCGATGGCCAGGGGCCGCGCGCCTATCTTGACCGGCAACCCTATTTCCAGACCATGCCGCAGCTCTTGATCCACGAGACCGGCGTGCATTGGGTCGATACCTTCCGCTATCTGTTCGGGGACCCGGAAGCCGTCTATGCCGACCTGCGCCGGATCAACCCGGTGCTGGCCGGCGAGGATGCGGGGTTCGTCCTGTTCGACCACCCCGGCGACGTCCGTGCGCTGTTCGACGGCAACCGCCTGCTGGACCACGCCGCCGACAACCTGCGGCGGACCATGGGCGAGGCGCTGATCGAAGGCACCGAGGGCACGCTGACCCTGCTGGGTGACGGCAGCGTCCAGCTGCGCAGGTTCGGCCAGCTTGAGGCGCAGCAGATCCTGCCACCCGATACCTGGCAGGGGTTTGGCGGCGATTGCGTGCACGCCTTGCAGGCGCATGTGGTCTCCGGGGTGTTGCAGGGCACCGAATTGGCGAATACTGCAAGGGACTATCTGACCGTGATCAAGGTCCGCGATGCGATCTACCGGTCAGCCGAGACCGGGATGAAGATGAGGCTTTGACCCCGAATGGACGGTGCCGTGAAACAGGTTTCGAACACTCAGCGAGCCGTCGATGAACTGCGCAGGCTGATCTTCTCGGGCGAGCTCGGTGCCGGTTCGGACCACCTGGAAAGCGAGTTGGCCGAGCGTCTGGGCATGTCCCGCACCCCGATCCGCGAAGCCGCTCTGATCCTCGAGGCGCAGGGGTTGGTCGAGATGCGGCCCCGGAAGGGGCTGCGGGTTCTGGCGCTGTCGCCCTCGGACATGCGCGACATCTATGATGTGCTGACCGAGCTTGAAAGCCTGTCGGCCGAGAATGCCGCCCGCCTTGGCTACAGCGACGAGGAGCTTCGCCATCTTGCCACCGCGATCAGCGACATGGAGGAGGCGCTGGAACGCAAGGATCTGGAAGCCTGGGCGAAGGCCGACGACGCGTTCCACGCCGAACTGGTCCGCCTGGGTCGCAACAGCCGGGTGCAGGCCATCGCCGGCATGATGGTCGATCAGGTGCGGCGAGCGAAGGCCATGACCCTGCAAATCCGCCCGTTGCCGGTGAAGTCGAACGAGGACCATCGTGGCGTCTTCGAGGCGATCCGCTCGGGTAATGCCGCCGAGGCGCGCCGGATCCACTATGCGCACCGCACCCATGCCAAGACCATGCTTCTGGAGTTGCTCGAGAAGTATCGTTTCCTGCATCTCTAGCGCGCCGGGGCCGGCGCAGGATCAGGCTGCCGCCCGGCAACCGCCGATCACCGTGCCGGCACCGGGCCTTCCGGGCCTGTACGCACCGTCTTCGACCACCGGCGCGCCATTGACCCAGACCTGCCGGATGCCCGCCGGGGGTAGCGTCGGCTCGGCATAGCTTGCCCGGTCGATGACCTGCTCCGGATCGAACAGGACCAGGTCGGCCTTGCAGCCCGGCTTCAGCAGCCCCCGGTCCTTGAGCCCCAGCAAGGCCGCCGTCTGCCCGGTCATCTTCGCAATGGCGGTTTCCAGCGGCAGCACCGCCTCGTCCCGCGCGAAATGGCCAAGGACACGCGGGAAGGTGCCCCAGAGCCGGGGATGCGGGCGGCGGTCCTGCGGCAACCCGTCCGAGCCGATCAGCGTCGGCGGATAGGCCATGATGCGGCGCAGGTCGCCCTCGTCCATCTGGTGATAGATCGCCCCGCCGGGCTTCAGACGCTCCAAAGCCTCGTCCTGGCTGACACCCCACTCGGCTGCGATATCCTTCAGGTCCCGCCCCTCCATTTCCGGATGCGGATCGGACCAGGTGACCGTGACCTTGGTGCTGTCGCGCGCGAAAGTCGGAAGCAGCACCGTCGAGCTGGCGGTATAGGGATAGAGGTCAAGCCCGACGGACAGCTCCTTGCGGGCCTCCTCGATCATCGCCAGCGTCGTGCGCGACAGGCCGAAGGCCGCCTGGCTGCAACATTTGTGGTGCGAGATCAGGGTCCGCACCCCCGAGCGCCGGGCGATATCCAGCGTCTCGGCCACCGCCGACACCACGCCCGAGCGTTCGTCGCGCATATGCGTCGTCCACAGCAGCCCCGCCGCCGCGACATCGCGGGCCAGGGCCAGGATTTCATCGGTCGAGGCGAAACGCGCCGGCGGATATGCCAGCCCGGTCGACAGGCCCGCAGCCCCGCCGGCAATCGCCCGGGCCAGATCCTCCCGCATCCGTTCAACCTCGGCCGCGGTGGCGGGGCGGCCGGGACGATCCATGGCCCGCAGGCGCAACAGGGTCTGACCGACCAGCGGAAAGACATTCACCTCCGGCCCGGACCCGTGCAGGGCGTCGATGAAGTCGCCGAATTCGGGGAACCGGAAGGCCGCCGCATCGCCCAGAAGATCGAGCGGCGGCGTCGGCACGCTGGCTCCCTCGGGCAGACCGGGCGCAAGACAGATACCGCAGTTTCCGGTCACGACCGAGGTCACGCCCTGAGAGAGCTTTGGCTCCATGCCGCCAGGCTGCAGCACCATGGCATCGTCATGGGTATGCACGTCGATGAACCCGGGAGCGAGCGCCAGCCCGCTGCCGTCCATCTCCTGCGCAGCCGTCCCGGGCAGATCACGGCCAATGGCGGTGATGATGCCATCCGCGACGCTGAGGTCCCTGACAACGGCTGCCGCACCCGTGCCGTCAAACAGACGAGCGTTGCGGATCATAATCTCCGAAGTGGCCGTCATGTTCCGATCTCCTTGCCTGCGTCACCCGCGACCCGCATGGATCGCGACATTGTCTTCCATCCCCGGTCTGCTGCTGCCCGGTCAGCCCGGGTCCAGCCCCAGAGGGTCCGGGTCCAGGGGCCAGATCGGACGCGGCAGACGCTTGAACGGCAACTGGCCGAAATCCGGATTGCTGCATCCCGGCGAGGCAACGAACAACTGCTCGCGGGTCAGCGGGATGAAGATGTCCTTGTGCTTGTAGAGGTTCTTGATCGCGAGCACCTGCTTGTCGTCGATGGTGATACCGTGCAGCGTGTAGAGCGTCGGCGAGAACAGGTTCGACCGCTCGGTCGTCAACACCACCTCGATCCCCTCGACCCGGATCACCGCCAGATCGCCGACCGGAATACGCTCGTTGTTGACATGTTCCTGATAGGCCCCGCGCTTCAGGAACAGCACCTCGACATCCGCATCCAGGAACGGCCCCGAATTGGGGTCGAGCTTGCCGCCGATCCGCATCGGCAGCTTCGCCCCCACCCCCACCTGAAAGCAGATGTTCACCGCCAGCGGGTCATAGAGCGGCGCCACCGCCGCGCTGCGGATTCCGGCGTCGATCAGCGCCCGCAGCATGTAGGTCGTGTCGCCCGGCGCACCGCTGCCGATCTGGTCCGAGGTATCGGCCAGAAGGATCGGCTTGTCGCCCTTGACCTTCGCCTTCTCGATGGCCTCGTCGAACGGCGTGAACGGCAGCATCGCCTGCGCCCGGAAGCCGTAGAACTCCTTCCCGAAGGCCCCGGCGGCGGCCTCGGCCTTCGCCATGTCGCCGTCGGCAATTGCCAGCATCTTGGCGCCGGCCAGCGGAACATCCGCCCAGGGGAACCCGTGGTTGAGCGACAACGACAGGATGCCGTCCCTGCCTTCGGCCGCGACCATTTTCTCCATATAGGCCGGCATCGGCCCGTCCATCGTCGTCGGGAACAGCCCCATCGTCCGGCAATCGAACAGCGCCATCACCGGGTCAATCTCGCCCGCCAGGGTGCGCTTCATCAGGTCGAAGACGTCGCGCGCCCGCTCGGTGTGATCGAAATGCGGATAGGTCTTGTAGAAGACGATGATGTCCGCCGCATCCACCAGCACCTGGTCGATATGAGCATGCAGGTCCAACTCGATGCCGATCTTCACCTTGTCGCCGACGATTTCACGGATGCGGGTGGCCATGTCGCCCTCGCAGTCATCGTATCCGTCGGCCACCATCGCGCCGTGCATGAACATCATCACCGCATCCACCGGGCCTGCGGCTTTCAGATCGGCCAAGATTCGATCCCGCATCGTTTCATAGGCCGAGCGTGTCGTCGTTCCCGCAGGTTCGGCAAAGGCATGCAGCCCCTGCGATACCTTCCACCCTTCTTCCAGCGCCCAGTTCCGCCAGTTGCGGGCCGGGGCCGACCATGGCGTGGCAACCGCGTTCTCGACATCGCCCTCTTGCCACAGCCGATGCCGGAAGCTGTCGATGCCCGTCGGGAAGGTCGAGAAGGTGTTGGTTTCGGTGCCAAGCGTGGCGAGAAAGACATGCATTCGGTCAGGCTCCCTTGTCAGAAATTCCGGGCCGCAGAGCACGGACCGCCAACCCCCGCCCGGTGAGGCCGATTGAACCGGCCGTCGCCTGCGCCCGGACCCGGGTATGGACTTGCACCCGCATTCTGCCGCCGCTCAGCGGGGCCCGGCGCGGCGACCCTTGCCGTCCGGCACCTCTGCCGGCGTCCGTGGTCGGCCCAGGTCCTCGCTGATCCTCGACAGGTGCTCGACCAGCATCCGCGCGAGGTTCTCGGCCGCCTCGGGATGGAACCGTGCGGCGGGCCCGGCGACGCTGACCGACGCGACCGCCTTGCCGGTCATGTCGAAGATCGGCGCCGCGATGCAGGCGCTGCCGGGTTCGTTTTCTTCGACCTCGAGCGTCCAGCCCCGGGTCCGGCACTGCTCCAGCAACTGTTCCAGTTCCTGCGGATCGATGATCGTCTTTTCGGTGATCTTGTTCAGCGTGCCCATCGAATAGACCATCTGCCGGAAGCTTTCCGGCTGATAGGCCAGCAGGGCGCGGCCGCAGGCCGTGGCGTGATAGCTTGCCGCAGTGCCCGAATAGGACGTGACGCGCAGATTGTGGCTGCCCTCCAGGCTTTCGACGATGGTCGCCTCGCCCGGTCCCGGCAGGGCCAGGTTCACCGTCTCGCGCGTGGCGGTGCAGAGCTTGACCAGATGCGGCTTGGCGATGGTCAGGATGTCGAGCCTGCGCTCCACCGCCCGGCCATAGACGACATGGTGCAGGCCAAGACGGTAGGCCCCGACCTCGGGGTCATGCTCGACCAGGCCGACATCCGCCAGTGCGTTGACGAGGTTGAAGGCGGTGGTCTTGACCAGCCCGGTCTGCGCGGCAAGGTCGCGAAGCCCGATCCATTCCCCGTCCGCCATCGCGTCGAGCAGCGCCTTGGCCCTGCCGATCGACTGGATACGCGCCTCGACGGCGCCGCCTTCACCCTTCTTCGATCCGGTTCGCGTGTTCATCCGCCACCCCTTTCATTCGATTATAGCCATCGGGAGATGTTCCACAATATTCAATGATTCCCTTTCGGCGACCGGGTGACGGCCATGCCATGAAACTCCAGAAAACAACGCCCCTAAAGGAGTTGATTGACATGCATCACCCATCCCGCCTCTATTGACGTCACGCGAACCCTCGGCATCGGACCACATTACGGAACGACACTCGATGAATCTCACCGAAATCCAGAACACGATCCTTGACGCAAGAACCAAGGGCATCCCCGGCACCGTGCGCCCCTTTCCCCTTGCCGAGATCGGTGCCCGGGGCTGGAACCTGCTGGCCGAGGATCTGCCGTTCCCGCAAATGGTGCTCAAGCGCAGCAATCTCGACCACAACAAGAAGGTCTTTGCGGATTATCTGACCCGGCACAACCTGTCGCTGGCGCCGCATGGCAAGACCACGATGTCGCCGCAGCTCTATGCCGAACAGCTCGAGGCCGGAGCCTGGGCGATCACTGCCGCGACGGTGCCCCAGGTGCAGGTGATGCGGCACTATGGCGTTCCCCGGATCGTTCTGGCCAACCAACTGATCGGCAAGACGCATCTGGCCAGCATCGCGGCGCTGCTGAATGCCGACCCCGGGTTCGAGTTCTATTGCTTCGTCGACTCGGTCGCCCAGCTCGACAACATGGCCCGGCATCTGGCCGAGACCCCGCTTGCCCAGCCCATCCGGATGCTTCTGGAGGTCGGCGTCACCGGCGGTCGCACCGGGGTGCGCAGCACGGCCGAGGGTCTTGCCCTGGCCGATGCCATGGCCGCCGCCGATCCCACCAGGTTCCGGTTTGCCGGTGTCGCCGCCTTTGAAGGCGTAGTTCCCGGTGCCGCCGAAAGCCTTCAGCCGGTGATCGACTATGCCCAGAGCACCGTCGATATCGCGGCCGCCCTGCCGCCGGCGCTGCTCCAGGGGCTGGACGAGTTCATCCTGACCGGCGGCGGGTCCTCGCATTTCGACATCATGGCCGAATGCTTCGCCACGCTGAAGCTGGATGTCCCGGTGCGCATCCTGTTGCGGTCCGGCTGCTACATCACCACCGACAACGGGGGCTATCGCTCGAACCAGGAAGCCGCGCGCAATGACCCGCACCGGGCCTGGAAGGGAGAGCTGCGCCCGGCGCTCGAAGCCTGGACCTATGTCCAGTCGCGCCCCGAGCCCGGCCTGGCGCTGCTGGCGATGGGCAAGCGCGATGTGCCCTATGACGCCGGTCTGCCGAAACCGCTGCGGCGGTACCGGCCCGGCGTCGGGTTCCGTGATGTCGGCGCGGCAGAGGTCTTTGCGGTCAACGATCAGCACGCCTTTGTCCGGATCGAGCCCAGCTCGGACTGGCAGGTCGGCGATCTTGTCGCCTCGGGCATCTCCCATCCCTGCACCGCCTTCGACAAATGGCGCTTCATGCCGATCGTCTCTGACGACTACACCGTGATCGACGGCATCCTGACCTTCTTCTAGACCTCGCTCACTCGACCCGCTGCGCTTCCTGCCGGGTCATGGGGACATAGGCGATGGCGTCGAGTTCGTATTTCAGCTGTGTGCCCAGAACGCCCGAGATCGTCGAGCGCACCGGGCGCGGTTCGGCGAAATACTCGGCATAGATCTCGTTGTGCCGGGCACCATCGGCAGAGTCGCCAAGATAGCAGCGCACGCTGATGACATGATCCAGCGTCAGGCCGGCAGCCTTGAGGATCGCCTCGAGATTCTCGATCGAGCGGCGCATTTCCTCTTCGAAGGTTCCCGGGATGATCGTCCCGTCGTCGCGGGAGACAGAGGCCTGGCCGGAAATGTGCAGCATATCCCCGGCGATGAACCCGGGGCTGAACGGGCGATTGGACTTGGCGCCCTTGTCGACAAGCTTGAGCATGGTCTGTCTCCTGTTCTTGCTGGATGGGGCCCGAACCGGAACGGCTCAGATTTTCACGGTGATGCCACCGTCGACCAGCAGCACGCTGCCGGTGGTGAAGGACGAGGCGGGGGAGGCGAGATAGAGCGCCGCCGTGGCCAGGTTGTCGGGCATGCCCCAGCGTCCCAGTGCGGTGCGGCCCGCGATCCAGTCGTGGAACTCAGGCCGCTGCCGCCGCAGCGGCGCGTTTCCATCGGTAAGGAAATAGCCGGGAGCGATGGCATTGGCGGTGATCCTGTCCGGCCCAAGCTCCACGGCAAGGGATCGGACCAGCCCTTCCAGGGCGGCCTTGCCGGCGGCATAGGCCGCCATTTCGGGCCGCACGATCCGGGCATTGATCGAGGAGACGAAGATCATCCGCCCCTGCCCGGCCTGCCGCATCGGCGGCGCTGCCGCGCGGGCCAGACGCCAGCCAACCGTGACGCCATTGGTCAGGACATGTTGCCACTCGCCCTCGCCCAGTTCCTGCACCGGCTTGCGCACGCTGGCGGCAACGTTGCTCAGCAGGATGTCCAGCTGGCCAAAGCGTTCCTGCGCGGCGGCGACGGCCTGTTCCGCGGCATGCTGCCCTGATATGTCCAGCGCCAATGCATGCGCCGACAGCCCCGCGTCGCGCAGTTCGGCCGCCCGCGCCTCGACCGCCTCGGCACCGCGCGCCACCAGCACCACATCGGCCCCGGCCGCCGCCAGCGCCTGCGCCATTCCCCAGCCGAGTCCGCGCGATGCGCCGGTGATCAGCGCCACCTGCCCGGACAGGTCAAACAGCTGCGCCGGAGTGGGAAAGGCCCCGGCCATCTCAACGATACTCGATGCGCGGATCGACATAGGCATAGATCACATCGACGGTCAGATTGATCAGCACATAGATGACCAGAATGACGACGATGCAGCCCTGGATCAGCGGGTAGTCACGGGTATTGATCGCCTGGATCAGCAACCGTCCAAGCCCCGGATAGGTGAACACCGCCTCGGTCACCACCGCACCGCCGATGAAGGCCGCCATTTGCAGGCCGACGATGGTGATGAAGGGCAACATGGCGTTCCGGATGATATGCGCCCGCATGATCTGCCGCTCGGGCAGGCCCTTGGACCGGGCGGTGCGCACATAGTCCGCGTTCATCTCGCTGACCAGCGAGGCCCGCAGGAACCGGGCCAGAACACCCGAGACATAGACGCCCAGCGTCAGCGCCGGAAGGATGAGACTCTTCAACGCGGTCACCGGATCGCTCCACAGCGGCGCATAGACCGAGGCCGAAGGCAGCAGGTGCAGATAGACCGCGAACAGCAGGATCAGCAGGATCCCCAGCCAGAAGGTCGGCACGCCCAGGGCCAGGGCACTCCAGCCGCTGAGAACCCTGTCCAGCCAGGATCCGGGCCGCATCGCGCTGATGATCGCCACTGGAACGCCCAGCAGGATGGCGACGATGGTGGCGACGAAGGCCAGCTGAAGCGTGGCCGGCAGGCGATGCATGATCAGGTCCAGCACCGGTTCCCGGCTGTGGATCGACAGGCCCAGATCGCCGCGAAACACGCTGCCGAGCCAGTCGAGATACTGGACCACCACCGGCCGGTCGAGCCCGAGTTCGGCGCGCGTGGCGGCGATCTGTTCCGGTGTCGCGTTCTCGCCCAGGATCATGCCGACCGGCCCGCCGGGAACCGCATAGAGCATGGCCCAGATGCCGATCGACGCCAGCAGCAGGACCGGCAGCAACTGGAGTATTCTGCGCAGCACATAGCCGATCATGTGGGACCTCCTGCCGCGGCCACGTCACGCGGGTTTTCCAGAATCCGCGCCAGCCCCCGGCCTATGGTGTCGAAGGACAGGATCGTCAGAGTCAACGCGATGCCCGGCAACACGGCGTAATAGGGCGCCTCGTAGAGATAGGATTTTCCGGTCCGCAGCATCTCGCCCCAGCTCGGCGTGGGCGGCGGCACCCCGACCCCGAGGAAGGCCAGCGCCGCCTCGAGCAGGATCGCGACCGAGGACAGCACGACCACCTGCACCAGAATCTGGCTCCAGGAGTTCGGCAGGATGGTGCGGAACATGTTGTAGCCGGAGGTGCCGCCGAAGGCCTCGACAGCCACCACGAAGTCGCGGCGGCGCAGGGTCAGCACCTGGGCGCGGACGATCCGGGCAAAACCGGGAACGCCGGTCAGTCCCACGGCCAGCAGGGCGGCGCCCTGGCTGCGTCCGAAGACCGCGATCAGAGCCATGGCAAAGAGGATTGCCGGCAGCGCCATCATCACATCGACGATGCGCATCAGCACCGCGTCGCGCCAACCGCCGAAGAAACCTGCCACAAGTCCCATGGGAATGCCGATCGCCCCGGCAATCGCCACCGCCCCTGCCGCCGTGACCAGCGACGTCCGGGCGCCATAGATCACCCGCGCCAGGATATCCCGGCCCAGTTCGTCGGCGCCGAACCAATGCGCCGCCGACGGACCTTCGAGCATCATCACGAAATCCTGGCTGAAGGGATCGATCGGCAACACTTCCGCCAGCGCGGCCGCCAGCACCACGACCGTCAGATACAGAAGGCTCAGCGCCGGTCCGGGCCTGGCCATCAGACCCCGAATGGTCCGCAGCATGAATCGCAGGCTGTTCATCGACCTGCCTCCATCTTGATCGGTATCTCGGTTTCCGGAGCAGCACCGTCCAGCGGCCCGGCGTGGAAACAGGCCACCCCGGTCGGGCTGCCCGGGGCATGGACGAAGGGCGGCTTCTCCGAATGGCAACGCTCGCTCGCCCGGAAGCAGCGCGGGCTGAAGGCACAGCCTTTCGGCGGATTCGACGGATCGGGCACCTCGCCCTGCAACATGATGCGTTTGCGGCGACGCCCTGCCACCGGATCTGGGATCGGCGCCGCCGAGAGCAGGCTTTGCGTATAGGGATGCGACGGCGAGTCGTAGATCGCATCGCGCGTCCCTTCCTCGACGATCCGGCCCAGATACATCACCGCGACCCGGTCCGAGATATGCCGAACCACCGAGAGATTATGCGCGATGAACAGATAGGTCAGGCCAAGTTCTCGCTGCAGGTCGTCCAGCAGATTGAGGACCTGCGCCTGGATCGACACGTCCAGCGCAGCCACGGGTTCGTCGAGGATCAGCAGCCGCGGCTTCAGCGCCAGCGCCCGGGCGATCCCGACCCGCTGCTTCTGGCCGCCGGAAAACTCGTTGGGAAAGCGCCCGAACATCTGCGGCGACAGACCCACCATGTCGAACAGCTCCGCGATGTATTTCGCGCCGCCGACCTCGTCGTAGATGCCGTGGATATGCAGCGGCTCTGCCACGATATCCTCGACCGTCTTCACCGGGTTCAGCGACGAGAACGGGTCCTGGAACACATACTGAAGGTTGCGCCGGGTCCGGCGCATTCCGCCAAAGGAAAGGCCGCGCATCGACTTGCCGTCGAAGAGGATGTCGCCGCCGGTCGCGGGGATCAGCCCCATGACCGTCCGCCCGGTCGTGGTCTTGCCACAGCCGGACTCGCCCACCAGGCTGACGGTTTCGCCGGGGAAGAGCTTCAGGCTCACCCCGTCGACGGCCCGCACATGCGCTGCGACGCGTTGCAGGATGCCACGCCGGATCTGGAAGTGCACCTTCAGATCACGAATCTCCAGCAGCGGTGCCTGTTCCTCGGGCGTCGTCGTCGCTTGGGGGCGCGGCCGGGCCGGAAGATCGTCGGGCGGGATTTCGTCCCAGTAATGGCAGGCCGAGAGGGTCGCCGCGCCGGTGTCCTTCAGCGGCGGCTCTTCGCTCTGACACAGCGGCCGCCCGTTGCCGACCCTGCACCGGGGCTCGAAGGGACAACCGGGCGGCAGGTTGGCCGGGGTCACGGGCTGGCCCGGAATCGGATCGAGCCGCCGGTCGGTCGTGTTCAGGCGCGGGATGCTCTTGAGCAGCGCGGCGGTGTAGGGATGCCGGGGCGCCCTGAATATCTCATCGACCGGCCCGGTCTCGACGATCCGCCCGCCATACATCACCGCCACGCGATCGGCCGTCTCGGCCACGACACCCAGGTCGTGGGTGATCAGGATGATCGGGGCGCCGGTCTCCTGCTTGCGCCGCGCCAGCAGGTCCAGCACCTGCGCCTGCACGGTCACGTCCAGTGCGGTCGTCGGTTCGTCCGCGATGATCAGGCTCGGCTTTCCCGCCATCGCCATGCCGATCACGGCGCGCTGCCGCATCCCGCCCGAGAACTGGTGCGGATATTGCGAGGCGCGCACCTCGGGATTGGCCACCTCGACCTCGCGCAGCAGCTCGACGGCCCTTGCATGGGCGTCCCTGCGCGCCAGCAGGCCGTTCCAGACCTGCCCTTCCGTCATCTGTTTTCCGACCTGAACCACCGGGTTCAGGGTGGTGGAGGGGTCCTGAAACACGAACCCCACCTCTCTGCCCCGCATTCGGAGCAATGTCTCGGTATCGGCTCCGATCACCTCGGTGCCATTCAGCCGGACCGATCCCCGCACTTCGGCGTTCTCGGGCAGCAGCCCGGTCGCCGCAAGCGCGGTCACACTCTTTCCCGAGCCGGACTCCCCCACGATGCAGAGGATTTCGTTCGGATAGACTTCGAAATCAACGCCGCGAACCACCGACACCCGTTTCCGGGTGCCGGTGAGAAAATCCACCTTCAGATCGCGGACGCTCAGGACGGGGTCGGTCATTTGAATCCGACTGTACGGCCCACGAAGAGATTATCGATATCCAAAGTGAACCCGTCCAGCTTGGGCGAGGCGACGATCAGACCGGTCTCGTAAGAGTTGGTCGGGATCGCGAAGGCTTCGTCCACCAGCACCGCATTCAGGTTGTCGTATGCGGGCTGGACATCCTCGCCGAAGCTGGAGTCCACCTTGGCGATGGCCTCGACATAGGCCGGATGCGGGTGTGGGTCGCCGAAGACCGGGTTCTTCGCGGTCCGGTAGATGCTGTTGGTGGCCACGCGCGACGGGAATTTCTGCACGTTGCCGACCCCGCCGAACACCGCGTGGAAGCCGCCGGTGAGCAGCGCGTCGATGAACTCGGCCCCCTGGCGCACGTCCAGTTCGATGTCGATGCCGGCATCCTTCAGCGACCCCTGCACCACCTGGCTGATGGCTGTGGATGCTTCATCCGAGCCGTTGACCAGCAGTTTCCAGTTGCTCATCTCCTCCGCCGAAAGACCCGACGCCGCGAGCAGTTCCTTGGCCTTGTCGATGTTGTAGGCATATTTCTCGGTATAGCTGGCATCGAAGGCCGGGTTGGCCGGCGCCCAGGGCAGAGCGGTCACTTCGCCCAGACCGGCATAGCCGACCTTGAGGATGGCCGCGCGGTTCATCAGGTAATTGAACGCCTGGCGATACTGCTTGTTGTCGAACGGCGCCTTTGTCGAGTTGATGCGGAACACCTGCACCAGCTTGCCCGGCCCCTGCAGCACGTTGAAGCCGCTGTTGCGAAGCCGGACCGCACTGCGCGACTGGCCGCCATAGATCAGATCGACCGAGCCGGATTCCAGCGCCGAGGCCGCGGCGGCATCCTCGCTGAAGATGGTGAACTGCAGCTCGTCCAGGATCGGTTGATCGGCGCGCCAGTAGTTCGGGTTGCGGACCAGCGTCACGCTCTGGCCGACCTGGCGTTCGCCCAGCATGAAGGCACCGGTGCCGCCTTCCATGGTCTCGAGCGAGTCCATCGCGGCCGGGTCGATCGGAAGCAGGAACTGCAACAGGTCGGTGATCTGGCGTTCCGGGATCGGCCGGATGAAGCTGATCGTCAGCGCATGATCCCCATCGACGGTCCAGTCCTTGACGATCGACATGGTCGAATAGACGTTCTTGCCGCGCTCGGGGTCGGCGGCCTTCTCCAGCGTCGCGGTCAGCGCATTGGCATCGAACGGGGTGCCGGAATGGAAGGTCACGTCATCGCGCAGTTTGAGCGAGACCGAGGTGTTGTCCTCCGCGATCGTCCATTCGGTCGCCAGGCTCGGCATCGCCTCGCCTTCGGCCGAATACTCGATCAGACTGTCGTAGAGGTTCTTGATGAGGAAGAAATTGACCGTCGAGAACTGCTGCGGGTCATAGTTGGTCATGTCATTGGTGATGGCCACCCGAAGGGTTCCGCCCTTGAGATCGGCGGCCCAGGCAGAGCTGCCGAATCCCAGCTGTCCCAGGCCGACGACGGAAACCGTTGCCGCGGTCATGAACAACCGCCTTGTGGTCTTGAGTTTGGTCATTTTCACATCTCCTGTTGATTTGCCGGCCGGTTCATTCCGTGCCGTTGGTTCGAGGACAGGCCTATCGGCCGGCCTCCCGTGTGGTCCTCCGGTTGACGGGGTGCGCGCCACGCCAGTCTGTCACCTTGTCCAGAGGATGAATTGGCCGCGGCAAGCGTTTCCACGGAAGCGTGTAGACATCCGACTGACCCGGACCGCGGGTATCCGCCCGGATCAGCCGCGAGGTGATCGACGCGAAGAACTGGAAATTGGATGCGGTCTTGAGCACCGCCATCTTGTAGTCCCGGGGCTCGACCCCGAAGGCCCGATAGGCATCGGGCACATTGCCCGCCACGCCGCGCAATTCGGTGATCATAAGGGTCACGGGACCGGTCTCGAAGATCACGACCTTGCCCATGTTCACCGCCGATTGGTGGAAATAGTTGCTCAGCGTCACGTTGCTGCCGTCTGCGACCTTCCGGACCACGCCGGTCACTGTCAGCGGGGTGAAGAACTCCTTGGCCGTGCAGCCGCCCAGCGGCAGTGTCACCTCGGCGCCTTCGCCGGCCTCGGACAGGATCGCCACGGCGGCCTTCGAGATCATCGGGATCAGGACCGGTCCGGTCACGCCCAGCCGCAGGGCCGCTTCGAGGATCACGTTGCTGTCGCCCGCCGCGCCGCCGAACACCGTGTCGCCGGTATCGCTGAGGACGACCAGACCTTCGGGTTCCGCATCCGCTGCACGAAGGGCCGTATCCACCGGGACGGCTTCGCGCACCAGAAAGTCGTCACGCATCTCCCAGGCCATTTCGGCCATCTCGTCGGCCAGGCGCTCGGCCAGGGCCGGGTCGCCGTCGGTGACCACCACGGTCGCCCAACCCCCTTCGGCCACGTCCAGCCAGGGCTGCATCGGAAAATTCGCGACCTGCAGGACGTTCGGATCGCCCTCCAGCGCCCGCGCCCTGTCGAACCAGGTCTTCATCGGTCCCTGCGAGGTCAGGAACTGCTCCTGATGCGTGACCAGCGGAATCTTCCGCCAGGCCATCACCGGCCGCACCTTTTCGACCAGGATCTTCAGGATCATCTCGGCGCCGATGCGGCCGGTGTCCATCAGGTCATGCGGCTGGGTGCGGTGGCCGACAATGGCATCGACCGAGTCGACGATCCTGCCGGTGATGTTGGCATGGTGATCCAGCGCCAGGGCAATCGGGATGTCGGGACCCAGAATCTCCCGGCACAGCGCCGCCTGTGCGCCCTCGACATCGTCGGTGACCACCGAGGCACAGGCGCCATGCAGCTGCAGCATAAGCCCGTCGATCCGGCCCGCCGCGGCCAGGCCATCCCGGATCTTGCGCTCGAAGAACTCGAAGGACTCCCGGTCGATCCGGCCACCGGCCACGGTGAAGGCCCGGAAGATCGGCACGATCTCGCAGTTCGGCGCCTTCGCCCGCATCACCTCCAGGAAGCCGCCGACCTCGCCATGGCCGGAGAGCTTGTCCAGCATCTCCTCGCCCTCGAGGATGCCAAAGGACCGATAGTCCGACAGCCTGGTGAGGGCCGGATTGAAGTCGTTGGTTTCCTGCGAAATATGGATCAGCGCGATGCGCATGGGCGGTCCTCGGTTCCTAGAGCAGCGGGTTCGGGTCAAGCGGCGCGATCGGGCGGCGCAGCTTCTTGAAGGTCAGCTTGGTCACGTCGCCGGGATAGGGGCCGCCGGTGTCGAGATAGAGAACCTCGGCCGCGATCGGCGCGAAGGCCGCGTAGAAGTGGTTGGACGACTTCACCACGACGATCTTCTTGGCCCCCAGGTCGATGCCCAGACGGGTGAAGACCGCCGGGCTGAAGGTCTGGGCCCGGCCGGACGCCAGCACCACGTCGAGATTGCCAAGCGTTATCGCCGCCGCCGGGCCAAGCGAGACCAGGCTCTGCTCGAACGGGATCAACAGGTCGTCAGTGACCCCGCGGATCGTCACTTCGGCGTCGATGGGCGGGCCGGAGGTCGCCGCCGCCTTGCCACCGAAGCGCAGCGAAATCCTGTTGCCCACGCCGGCAGCCCGGCAGAAGGATACCGCGACCGGGTCCCACATCGCGCCGATGGCTGCGGGAATCTCTGGCCGGGCCAGCAGAGCCTCGACCATCACGGTCGAATCCCCCGCCACGCCACCGCCCGGGTTGTCCCAGCGGTCCGCCAGCACGACAGGCCCGCCGTCGATGGCCAGCGCCGCCTCTATGGCCGCATCCGGCTTCAGCAACGGGGCCGAACCGGCGCCTTTCCACGACAGGATTTCGCGCCCGAGGCTCTCGGCCAGTGCGCCAGCCTTGTCGGAGGGGCCATCACTGATCACCAGAACCTTGGTGCCCATGTCATGGACGTCCGCAGCCTGAAACCCGTGCGCGATGGTGATGCTCAGGATGCCGTCCCTGCCCTCCATCGCCAGCAGACGATCTACGAAATCGCGCCCCGGCTGCCGGCTGGTCATGAACCCCCCGATCGCCCGGCAGTCGAAGACCGTCATGACCGGAGACACCTCTCCCTTCGCCGCCCGCAGGCAGAGATCGGTCAGGTCGCGCGCCCGGGCCAGGAAATCCGTATGCGGAAACTCCTTGAACGCGACGATCACATCACCCGCCTGCACCATCTGGTCGGTGAGATGACAATGCATGTCCAACTCGGTGCCGATGATGCACTCCGGCCCGACGATCTTTCTGGCCCGCGCCATGAGATCGCCTTCGCAATCATCATAGCCGACCGCGACCATCGAGCCGTGCATTCCGAACAGCACCACATCGAGTGGCAGCGCGGCGCGGATCTGGTCGAGGATTTCGTCACGCAGGCTCTCGTAGCCATCGCGTGAGACCGGCCCCGCCGGTTCGGCCCAGGTCGCGGTGCCTTCGATCAGTTCGAACCCGTCGCTCCGCGCCCGCTCGCGCGCCGCGACCATCGGCCCGGAACAGAGGGTCGGCGTCTCGGGATGCTCCCCGGGCCGGCAATAGAAGGCGTCCTCGAACGCCCACCGGTCCACATAGAGCGGCGAGAAAGTATTGGTCTCGGTCGCCAAGGACGCCACGAAAACCCGCAGCCCCTCCCGCCCTTTGGCCATGCTCTGTCGCATCGTTCTATATTACCAAACCATTCGGACTATCTCAAAGAGCATCTGACAGCCTTGAATACCCACACGTCAAGCAACAATAGCGTTGTTGTAGACGTTTTTTCGGATTGCCTACTTGCGCAACGCCCGAAGCCGGTGGTTAGATCGGCCAACGCATTTCGCCGCTCGATCCATAATATGGAACAACGTGATCGCCATGAAACATCGCCAGCCGACAACCAGACGCAGGCGCACCCCGGGCCCCGGCACGGCCTGCCCGGCACGGCGCCCCGAAGCGAAGGCGGTGACATGAGCGCTCAACCCAGAATTCTGCTGGCCGGCATCTATCACGAAACCCACACCTTCGTCCGACGGACGACCGCGCTGGACGACTTCCGGATTCGCCGCGGGGAAGAGCTGCTGGCCCGGGCGGGCGATGGCTCGACAGTGGACGGTTTTCTCGAAGTCGCGGGCGAGCAGGGCTGGGCGGTGGTGCCCGTCTGCGAATACTCCGCATTGCCCGCCGGCCCGATTGAGCACAGCGTCTTCGAGGCCTTCTGGCAGGAACTCGAGAGCGGCCTGAAGGCGGCCCTGGCAGAAGCGCCGCTGGACGCGATCTGGCTGGCGCTGCATGGCGCCGGCGTCACCACCGACTGCGACGATATCGAGGGTAAGCTTCTGAAGCGCATCAGGACCATTGCCGGCGCCGAGGCCCTGCCGATCTTCGCGGTCTTCGACCTGCACGCCAATTTCACCGACGCCATGGCCCGCCACGCGACCGGCCTCGTCGGCTACCGGGAAAACCCGCATACCGACGCCCGTGCCGCCGCCGTCGAATCGGCAAGACTTCTGGCCCGGACCCTGCGCGAAGGGGTTCTGCCGCGAATCTACTGCGCCCGCGTACCACTGATCTGGCCCCCGACCGGCACCGCCACCGCCGCCTCGCCGATGAAGGATCTCGAAGCGCGCGCCCGGCAGATCGAGGCGGAATCGCCCGAGATCTGGTCTGTCAGTGTCACCGCGGGCTTTGCCTTTTCCGACGTGGACTCGGCCGGCGTCGCCTTCAACATGGTGACGACAGGAAGCGAAGCGCAGGCCCGGGAAGCGTTGGAGTCACTCTGCGACATCGCCTGGCGCCTGCGCGACGAAGGGCAGCCGGACGAGGATGATCTCGACACCGCCCTGGAGAAGGTGAAGGCCCGTCCTGACGGACCCTGGATCATCGTCGAACCGGCCGACAACATCGGCGGCGGCGGGCCCGGAGACTGCACCAGCATCCTGCGTGGATTTCTGCGGCACGGGATCGAGAAGGCGCTGGTCGTGATCTCCGACCCGGCCGCGGTCGCCGCCCTGGATGGCACGCCCCCCGGGGGGCGCCGCACCCTGTCGATCGGCGGCAAGGGCAGCCCCTTCGACCCCGGCCCGGTCGAGTTGGAAGTGACCCTGGTCAGCACCAGCGACGGCGAATTCGATCTGGAGGACCGGCAAAGCCATATGGTCGCGTCTCAGGGCACCCATTTCAGCATGGGGCCAACAGCCGTGGTCCGCTCGGGCGGCGTCACCATCATGCTGACCAGCCACAAGACCCCGCCCAACGACCTGGCCCAACTCCGGTCGCAAGGACTTGAACCAACGGAGTTTTTGGCGATCGGGGTGAAAGCGGCCGTGGCGCATCGGCGCGCTTACGACAAGATCGCGGCCGGCAGCTACACGGTGGCGACGCCGGGGCCCTGCACCAGCGATCTCAAAAGCCTGCCCTACCGCAAGCTCCGGCGCCCGATCTACCCGCTCGATCCGATCGGGGACCTTGCGCCCATGACCTCAGCGAAGACACAAGGAGAAGGCTGATGAGCCTCGAAAGCAATGTTCCATCGGAGAACGCGGGCGGCGGCAAGCCACGCCTGAGCTTCGACCGATCGCGGGAAGCGATTGCGCGCAACGGCCAATGGCTGGCCGGCGGGGTCAGCAGCAACTTCCGCCTGAACATCTCGCCCACCCCGCTGGTGATCGAGAGCGGTAATGGGGCGCGACTGACCGACATCGATGGCAACAGCCTGATCGACTATTACCTCGGGATGGGGCCGATGATCCTGGGGCACAAGCCGCCGGCCCTGGTCGAGGCGGTGACAGCACAGATCCAGAAGGGCATCCTCTACGCCGGCACCACCGAGATCGAGGCCGAGGCCGCCCGACTGGTCTGCGAAATGGTCCCCAGTGCCGAACGGATGCGCTTTGCCTGCTCCGGCTCGGAGGCGATCCAGGCCGCCCTGCGGATCGCCCGGGCCCATACCGGCCGCGAGCGGGTGGTGAAGTTCGAAGGCCATTACCACGGCTGGTTCGACAATGTGCTCTGGTCGGTGGCACCGCCCGCCGACTGGCTGGCCTCGCATAACGACCCGGCCCCTTTCGCGGGCAGCCAGGGTCAGCTTGCCAGCGCCGCCGAGGCGATCAGCGTCCTGCCCTGGAACGATCTCGCCGCGCTCGAGGCGCGTCTGGCCAAGGGCGACATCGCGGCGGTGATCATGGAACCGGCGATGTGCAATGCCGGCGCCATCCATCCCGCCCCGGGCTATCTGGAAGGTGTCCGCGAGGCCTGCAGCCGAACCGGCACGATCCTGATCTTCGACGAGGTGATCACCGGCTTCCGCCTGGCGCCGGGCGGCGCACAGGAGTTGTTCGGAGTCACGCCCGACCTCTCGACCTTCGGCAAGGCAATTGCCAACGGATTCCCGGTGGCCGCGGTCGTCGGCCGCGCCGATCTGCTGGAACTCTGCGCCGGCAGGGTGCTGCACGGCGGAACCTACAACGCGCAGCCGATCGCCATGGCCGCCACCGCCGCGACCCTGCGCCAGTTGACGCCCGCACTCTATGCCGGGATCGCCGAGAATGGCACCCGGCTGATGGAGGGGCTGAAACGGATTTTCGCCGATGCCGGGGTCACCGCCTCGATCGTCGGTTTCCCGCAGGTCTTCCACATCGGCCTGGGCCTCGACGCCCCGGCCAAGAGCTACCGCGACCTGCTGAAGCTGAACCGGACCGGCTATGTCGCGCTGGCCAACGAGTTGGTGCACCGCGGCGTCCGTGTGCTGGAGCGCGGCGCATGGTTCATGTCCTGCGAGCATGGTCCCGAGGTCGTCGATGAAACCCTGGAGATCACCGAGGCCGCGGTTGGCGCGTTGAAGGAACAGGGCGCGCTCTGAACCGGAGCCGGCCGGGTTCGGGCATCCCGCCGGCCAGGGCCTTCGGCAACACCGCTGCGGGCTCCCGGTCGGCAGACCTCCCGACTTGCGGGGAAGAGCCGCGATCAGGTGTCCAGCACGAACTCGGCCGCGACCGAGTTGCGGATCACCCGCCTGCCGTTGGGCAGGTCGTTCTCTTCCAGCTTTCGGGTGATCTCCTCTGGCGACAAGGCAAAGCCGCGCCAACGGTCTTCCAGGCGGGCACGGAGCACCGGCTCGGGCACCTCGAGCATCACCGTCTTGTCGAACAGCGGCCGCAGCGTGTCCCATGGCGGCTCGTCAAGCAGCAGGTAGTTGCCTTCGACCACGATGATCCGCGCCTCGGGCCCGATCAGCCGCGCCCCGGCCCGGGCGATCTCGAGCGAACGGTCGAAGACCGGCACTGCGACGTCTCTCTCGCCGTCGTCGCGCAGCCGGATCAGCATGTGGCGCAGCCCCGCCACATCAAAGGTGTCGGGCGCCCCCTTTCGCGCGAGGCTGCCGCGCGCGCGCAGCAACTCGTCGTCATAGTGAAAGCCATCCATCGGCAGCAGCGCCGCGGCCCCCGAACGCTCCGCATTGAGCCGCTCGACCAATGCCGCGGCGACGGTCGATTTTCCCGCCCCCGGTGCTCCGGCGATGGCCACGAAGCAGCGTTCATCACCCGGCTGTTCCGCCAGCAGACCGGTCAGACCGTCAATGTCCATGCGCTGTGACATGGGGTTCCCTCCCGCAGGGTCAGATCAGCCCGTACTGCCGCGCCTTCCCGCGCAGGAACGGCAAGCCGTTGTCCATCACCTCGGCCTCGTCGCGGGCCACGGGCCGCCAGACCGACAACCCATAGGCGAGCTCCGGCGGCATGTTGATGAAGCTCTCCATCGCCAACCCGCCCGTGAACCCGATCGCCGCGAGCGCGGCATAGATCTCGTCCCAGTCGCAGGTGCCCCAGCCCGGGGTGCCGCGGTCGCTTTCCGACAGGTGGATGTAGCGCAGGTGCTCGCGCCCGGCCAGCACCCCGTTGGCGGCGCCCTTTTCCTCGATGTTCATGTGATAGGTATCGAGATGCAGGAACATGTTGTCGAGCCCGATCCGCTCGATCATCTCCACGCCCTGGGCGCCGGTGTTGATCAGATGGGTTTCGTACCGGTTCACGGGCTCGATCCCGAACAGGATGCCGCGCGTCTTTGCGTGCCGGCCGGCCACCTCCAGCGCCCGGGCGACATTGTCCAGTTCCGCCTGGGTCGGCGGCTGGCCCGAGCGTTCGCCGATGCCGCCATAGGTCACGCCGGTCAGCGCCTCGCACCCCATCTCGGCGGTCTTGTCGATCGCCTGCGTCAGATGGACAATCGCCGCCTCGGGGTCTTGCGAGGGCCAGGCAGCCTTAGGCAAGCCCAGAGAGCACAGCGCCCGCAGCCCGTGCTTCTCGAGCAAGGTCCGAGTATGGGCCGCATCGACATTCGGGGCGTCGAGCAGCGCGATCTCGATGAAATCCATCTCGTAATGCGCTGCCGCCTCGACCGCCCTTGTTGCCCCCTCGCGGGACCAGTCCATGGTCCACATGCTGGTATGGACGCCAAATCCTTCCATGTCAGGTTCCCTTTCCTTTCCCGAAAATCCGTTGATTGGCCACGAGGTAACGGATGACCATGACCGCGATCAGGAACAGGCCCCAGACCGCCGTCGAAAGATGCTGGTTCGCGCCCAGCAGGTTGAGGCCGGAGGACAGCACCTGAAGGATGAACAGCGCGATCACCACCGGCACGACGCGACCGAAGCCGCCGAACGGGTCGACACCTCCCAGGAAGCAGGCCAGTACCGTGACCAGCAGCAGCGCCTCGCCATGCCCGACCCGGACCGAGTTGAACCGGGTGAGCATGAGAATGCCGGCCAGCGCGCAGATGAAGCCGCTCAGGGTGTAGATCAGGGTCAGCGTGCGCCGACTGTGCACGCCGGAATAGGTCGTTGCAGCGATATTGGAGCCGATCATGTAGACCGCAAATCCGTGCCGCGCCCGACGCAGGAGCACGTGCCAGATCAGCGCCACCGCAAGGAACAAAAGCATCGGCACCGGTATCCCCAGGAACACGCCATGCCCGATCGGGCGCAGGTATTCCGGAAAGCCCGAGATGTCGCCACCCCTGGTCAGGAACTCTCCAAGTCCGCGCAGGAAGATCATCATCGCCAGCGACACGAGGATCGGGTGCGCCCCGACATAGGCGACGATCAGCCCCATCACCAGGCCGGCAAACGTCCCCACCGCAAGAGCCGCCACGACGCCGAGCGCAAAGGCCGCCGGCCCGGCCTCGACACCGCCGTTGATGTTGAGAATCCAGGCCAGCGTCAGCCCCGACATGTTGGCCGTATAGATGATCGCCAGGTTCAGCCCGCCCGAGATGATCGGCGCCAGCATTGCCAGGGTCAGCAACCCGAGAACCGGCAGCTGGAACGCCATCGAGTCGAAATTGGCGAAGGTCAGGAAGCGCGGCGTGGCCAGGGAGAAGCCGACAATGACCACGCAGAGAAAGGCCAGGAGCCCAAGCACGTCGTCACCATAGGATTTGCGCAGCCAGGAAATCGCTCTGGTCATGCCGTTTCCTCCCGGTCGTCCCCGGGCCGGTGCCTGGCACGGGTTCCGAAATCGAGGTTGGACATCGAGATGGCCACCAGGATGATTCCGCCGACGACCATCTTGAAGGCGAAGGGCGAGACACCCAGCAGGTTCAGCCCGTTCTGGGTGATCGCCACCAGCAGCACGCCGAGGAAACAGCCCAGCACCGAGCCGCGCCCGCCCCCGAGCCGGGCCCCGCCCAGCACCACCGCAGCCAGCACGTCCAGCTCGCGCCCGATCAACGCATTCGGGACCACCTCCTGCACGATATTGGCCTGCATGAGCCCGCCGATCCCGGCCATCGCGCCCATCCAGCCGAAGGCGATGAACTGCATCGCCGCCACGTTGACCCCGACGCGCCGCGCGCCCTCGGGGTTGTCGCCGAAGGCATAGAGCTGGCGACCCACGGTGGTCCGGTTGATCAGCACCCATGTCGCCAGCACCGCCGCGAACATCACCGCCACCGGCAGCGTTAGTTCCGCCCATGTGCCGTCCGCGGTCTGGTATTCGAAGATTAGGATTCGGCGGGTCCACCAATCCGGCAGATTGTAGAGGAAGCGCCCCGAGCTGAGGAACATCAGCAGCCCGAAGAAGGCGTTGAAGGTGGCGATGGTGACCACGATGGAGATGATCCTGAAGACATGGATCAGCGTGGCGTTGATGAACCCCAACCCCATGCCCAGCCCCGCCGCCAGCACGACCCCGATCGCCCAGTTGCCGCCGCCGATCGCGTCGAAGGCATAGACGCAGACATATTGCACCACCGAGGCGGCGACCGCGAACGAGATGTCGATCCCGCCGGCAATCAGCACCACCAACAGCCCCATGGCCCAGATCAGGTTGATCGCCGAATTGTTCAGGAGCGAGGTGAAGTTCACCAGCGTGAAGAAGCTGTCCGAGGCGAAGGACAGGAAGACACAGATCGCGATCAGCACCAGCAGCAGCCGCGACTCGGTCGGGCTTGCGCGGAAGAACCTAGCCATAGACCGCAGCCTCCAGATCAGGCAGTTCGAATTTCCTCGGATCGTACTCACCGACGATGCGACCGGCCGCCATGTGCAGGATGCGGTCGGCGTTGAAATAGACCTCGGGCACTTCGTCCGAGATCATCAGGATCGCCAGCCCGCTCTCGGCCAGCTTCCGCACGATGCGGAAGATGCCGGCCCGGGCGCCGACATCGACCCCCACTGTCGGGCTGTCGAGGATCAGCACCTTCGGCTCGGTAGCCAGCCATTTCGCCAGCACCACCCGCTGCTGGTTGCCGCCCGACAGGGTTGCCACCGGGTCCGATGGATGGCCGATCTTGATCGCCAGTTCCGTCAGCCAGTGCCGCACCAGATCGTCCCGGGCCGCGCGCGAGATCAGCCCGGCCCGGTTCGATATCTTGCCCAGCACCGGCAGCACCAGGTTGTCCGCGATGGATTGCGGCTGCACGAGACCAAGCGCGAGCCGGTCCTCGGAAACATAGGCGATCCCCGCTTCGACCGCATCGCGGTTCGATTTCAGATGCAGCACCCGGCCGTCGAGCGCGATGGTCCCGGCATCAGGCCGGGTCATCCCGAAGAGGGTATGGCCAAGCTCGGTCCGCCCGGCCCCGATCAGGCCGGTAAGGCCCAGCACTTCGCCCTCGCGCAGCACGAAACCGATATCGGAAAACTCGCCGCGACGGGTCAGGCCCCGCACTTCGAGAACCGGCGCATTGTTCGCCGTGTCGCGCGCGGCGACGGCGGTGTCGAAACGCGTGCCCGTCATCAGCTCGGTCAGCCGCGACTGGGTCATGCCCTCGGTCGGATAGACACCGACCAGCTTGCCGTCGCGCAGGACCGTCACCCGCGTGGCGATGTCCAGCACCTCGGCCAGCCGATGGCTGACGAAGACCACCGACACGCCACGGGCCGACAGCCGACGCACGACGGCAAGCAGCGCATTGGTTTCCGACTGGGTCAACGAGGCGGTCGGCTCGTCCATGAAGATCAGCCGCGCGTCGCTCACCAGGGCGCGGGCGATGGCGACGATCTGGCGTTGCGCGATGGGCAGGCGGCCCAACCGCTCTTCCAGATCGATCTCGACCTCCAGCGATGCCAGCGCCTTCTGCGCAATGGCCCGGATCTTGCCGAAACTGAACAGGCGCGGGCGGCCGCCGACCAGGGTTTCGAAAGCAATGTTCTCGGCCACGGTCATTTCGGGAAACAGCGCAAGGTCCTGCCAGATCACCGCGATGCCGCGGCGCCGGGCATCGTTCGGCGTCATCGAAGCGACGCTTTCGCCAAAATACTCCGCCACAAGACCCGCGTCGGGTTGATAGACCCCGGTGATGATCTTGATCAGCGTGCTCTTGCCGCAGCCGTTCTCGCCGGCCAGGCAATGCACTTCGCCCTGGGCGATCTCGAAGGACACGTCGTCAAGCGCATGGACACCCCCGAATGTCTTCGAGACATGCTTCAGCGAAATCGCGGGCGGCGCCCCGATACCGACGGCAGTCTCTTCCCGCAACTTGCCCCCCTATTCCAGATTGGTGTGGTTGGCGCGCATCGCTTCTGCGGTGATGCCCAGATGGTCGATGAGCTTCAGGATCATCACTTCGAACAGAACGAACAAGGCCCCTTCGTAGAGCGACCCCATCGGCAGCGTCGATGTTCTCTGTGCGCCCTGGTCGTCTGCCATGGTCTGGGCGGGCAGGGTCAGAACGAAATCGGCATAGGTCGCGCCGCGCCCTTCGGGTTGGGCGGTGATGAACAGGATCGTTGCCCCGGCCTTGCGGGCCACCTCCATCAGCGCCAGCCCGGTCGAGATTTCGCCCGGCCCGATGGAGACGATGAACAGATCACCCTTGCCGATCGGAGGGCAGGTCATGTCGCCCTCGACCGCCACCTTCAGCCCCATGTGGAACAGGCGCATCGCGAAGCCCATGATCTGCAGCTTCTCGCGCCCGCCGGCGAAAACCGCGATCTTGTCGGCCTGCCCGATCATCCGGACCGCATGGTCGACCTGGATGTCGTCGAGCCGGTCAAAGACCGTCCCCAGTTCGGTGAGGGCGGAATGGTATAGGTCAGTCATCGGCAATGCTCCGGGATCAGCTTGCAACCGGACGGCCCCCCCTACGGGATCGGTCCGGATCATGTCTCAGGTTGAATTCGGGGTGGAGGAAGGGGCCGCCGCGCAGGCCGCCCCTCTCACCGGGATCGGATCACAGGCCGAGATCGGCCAGTTCGTCCACAGTCTCCGCGTTGATCGGGATCAGGTTGTCGGTGATGATGTCGTGATTGGCCTCATCGGGATGCACCACGCCCAGCCCGGGGATCTCCATCCCGTCGGTGATCGCGGTGCCATCGGCCATCATCCGCCCGATGGTCACAAAGACCCGCCCGGCCTCGGCCGGATTCCACATGAAGCCGCCGGCAATCGCGCCATCCTTCACCAGACTGCGACCCTGCCCCGGCGAGAACGGCCCGAGCACATGCACCTTGCCGACCATCCGGCGCTCCTGGATTGCGCGGCCGGCCCCGATCGGGCCCTGTGACCCGAAGGCAAGGAAGCCCTTCAGCCCCGGATTGGCGGCCATCAAGTCCAGCGCCGTCTTGCGGCTGTCATCGACGCTTTCGGCAACGCCATAGCGGTCACCGATCAGCTCCATCTTCGGATAGTTCTTCTTGATATAGGCAATCGCGTAATCGGCCCAGGCGTTGTGCAGCGGAACCGTCAGCGAGCCGACGAACACCGCATATTGCCCTTCGCCCCCCATCTTCTGGGCAAGCAGTTCGGCATGGGTCTCTCCAAAGCCCTTGGCCGAGGCGAGTTCGAAATCCCAATCGACGTTCTCGAGCCCCGGCCCCTCATGCGCGATCACCTTGATACCGGCCGCCCTTGCCTTTTCCAGCACCGGCTCCAGCGCCGCCTCGTCATTCGGCACCACTCCGATGATGTCGACACCCTGCGCGATCAGATCCTCAATCGCCCGCACCTGCAGCGCCGGGTCGGTGCTCGTCGGGCCGATCATCCTTGCATCGACGCCAAGCTCGGCGGCCTTTTCGTTGATGCCCAGCTCCATGGCATTGAACCAGGGAACGCCGCCGATCTTCACCACGATCCCCATCGTGGGCTGATCCTCTGCCCACGCCGAAACAGCAGCCGAAACGGCGAGAGCCGCCCCGGCCAGAATGGACGTGAATTTGTTCATGTTCTTTCCTCCCACAGAGGCCGGAGTGCCCGGCCGACGTTGCACAATCGATTGTGTTATTTGTGTTGCCGATTTGAGCGCAGGGTTTCCAAGGGCTTCAGTTGCGTTGGGGTCTACGCCGCGGCGTCCTTGCCTGCAGCTTGCACAATCGATGTTGCACAGATGAACAAGAAACCCGATAGTCGTCAAGAGAAATCGCCCAGACCGACCAGAGCGACAGGAAATCCGATGCCGACAAGGAAGCCGAAACCCACGATATCTGACGTCGCGGCCGCAGCGGGCGCCTCGCCCTCCACAGTCAGCGCCGCACTCAACGGTTCCTGGAAGCGTCGGCGAATCAGCGAAGAAACGGTGACGCGCATCCAGGCGGCCGCCGCGCAGATCGGCTACACCGCCAATCTGCAGGCCCGCGGCTTGCGCAAATCCCGCTCTGGCCTCGTCGGGATGATCCTGCCGGTCCACGAAAACCGCTTCTTCGCCTCGATGAGCCAGAGCTTCGAAGCCTGCGCCCGCGAACGCGGCCTCTGCCCGGTGATCGCCAGCACCCTGCGCGACCCGAAAGAGGAGATCCGCACCGTCGAGACCCTGATCGCCTATGCGATTGATTCGCTGTTCATCGCCGGTGCCGCCGACCCCGACGCGCTGAGCGACATCTGCAAGGCCGCGAATGTCCAGCATATCTATGTGGACCTGCCCGGAAAGGACGCGCCCTCGGTGGTCAGCCACAATTACCACGGCGCCGAGCAACTGAGCCGCGTGATCGTCGATACCATGCCGACGCAAAGCAACCCGGCGCGGGCAAAGCCCTATTTCGTCGGCGGCCTGACCACGAACATCGCCACCTCGCTCCGGATCGACGCGTTCAGGACCGTGGTCACCGACCGGCTTGGACAGATCAGCCCCGAACAGGTCATCGCCTGCGGCTATGCCCCGGGCCAAACCGCGCGCGAGCTTGCCGCCCTCTGCGACCGGCTCGGCGGCCTTCCCGCCGGATTGTTCGTGAATTCGCTGACCGCCTTCGAGGGCGCGCTGAGCTATTTCGTCGATCTGCCGCCCGATGCGTTCGAGCAATCCGTCATCGGCTGCTACGACTACGATCCGTTCGGCGCCTTCCTGCAATTCCCGGTCCACATGGTTCGGCAGAATTCCGACCGGCTGATCCAGACGGCTTTCGAACTGATAGACGCCGGGACCACCGACCCGGTGCTCATCGAGATCGAGCCTGACCTGATCCCGCCGCGGACGATCTACAAGGGCCGGTTCTCCGAGATCGGCTGATCCCTCTCCGCCGCAGCCGCATCGCCCGCATGGCTCCGAAAAAGCCGCCGAATTGCCTCTTGCATATACTACGTATGGCTACTATCTGGCCGCGTAGCAAATTGAGGCGGATTGGATGCAAAGTCTCGGACTCATGCTTCACGACGCGGCGCGGCTGATGAAGAGCGCGTTCGAACGACGGGCGCGCGAGCATCGGCTGTCGCTGATGCAATGGCGGACCCTGGGGGCCCTGTATCGAAGCGACGGGATGACGCAGACGGCGCTGGCGTCCCGGGTCGAGGCCAGCCAGATGACGATGAGCGACATCATCGACCGTCTTGAAAGCGACGGGCTGGTACGCCGCGAGGCCGACCCGAGCGATGGCCGCGCCAAGCTGGTCTGGATCACCGACCGGGCCAGGCCGATCGTCGAGGAGATGCGCCGGATCGCCGACGACGTCTATGCCGAGGCGCTGGCGGGGATCACCGAAGAAGACCTCCAGGGCCTGACCCGCGGGCTGCAGCAGATCGCCGCCAATCTCGAAGCCTCGGGGATCGAAGAGAAGGAAGACAACTCATGAACGCCGCGACCAAGCGCATCGAGGCGGTGCCCGTGCCGGATGCCCGGAAGGCCGAACCGCAGGTCGAGACGGTACAGCCCAGCGAAGCCGGGCCTCCGCCGCAGCCTGCGAAGCCGAAGAAACGCCGTAACCGGCTTCTGATGCTGGCGGTCCCGCTACTTCTTGCCCTCGGCGGCGGTTACGTCTGGTTGACCGGCGGGCGTTATGTATCGACCGACAACGCCTATGTGCATCAGCCGATCGTCACTATTTCGCCGGACCTGGCCGGCAGGATCGTGGCCGTCGATGTCACCGAGAACCAGGCCGTCGCCGCAGGCACCCCGATCTTCCATCTGGACCCTGAACCGTATCGGATCGCGTTGGATAAGGCCGATGCTGCGCTGGCCTCGGCCCGGCTGTCGGTCGCGCAGCTGCGCGCCGCCTATGCGACCGCGCAGGCAAAGCTCACCGCGGCCGAGCAGATCCTGGACGTCCGGAAACGCGAGTTCGACCGCCAGAAAGCCCTGGCCGGGCGCGGCGTCTCGTCGTCGGCGGCGCTGGATGAGGCGACGATGGCCGTGCAGGTCGCCGAAAACGATGTAACCCTGGCGCGGCAGGGCGTGGCCGCGGCAGCGGCAGCGCTTGGCGGTGACCCTGACATCGAAACCGACTCCTTTCCCGCGGTCCGTGCCGCCCTGGCGCAGCGCGAAGCCGCCGAGCGGGACCTGTCCAAGGTCGAGGTCGTGGCGCCGGTGGCGGGGATCGTCAGCCAGATCGAGAGTCTGAATGTCGGTCAATACGTCACCCCGGGCACCAACGTTGCCAGCATCGTCGAGACCGGCGAGACCTGGATCGAGGCCAATCTCAAGGAGACCCAGCTGGAATCCCTGCAGGTCGGCCAGCCGACAAGCATCCACATCGACGCCTATCCGGGAGTCGAACTGACCGGCTCGGTCGAAAGCATCGGCTCGGCCACCGGCTCGCAGTTCTCGTTGATCCCGGCACAGAATGCGACCGGCAACTGGGTGAAGGTGGTGCAGCGTGTCCCGGTGCGGATCAGCGTCACCCCCGACGCCGACCATCCGCTGCGCGACGGGATGAGCGTCACGGTATCGGTCGACACCGGCCGCACGCGACTGGACAAACTGGGATGAGCAGCCCGGCCGCCCATTCGAAACCGGCGGTCGAGGTCGCCCATCCCGGCTGGCTGACGGCCGCGATCATGCTGGCCACGGTGATGCAGGTGCTCGACACCACGATCGCCAATGTCGCTCTGCCGCACATGGCATCGAGCCTCGGCGCCGCGCAGGACGAAATCACCTGGGTGCTGACCTCCTATATCGTCGCCTCGGCCATTGCGACCCCGGTGACCGGCTGGGTGACAGACCGGTTCGGACGGCAGGCGGTCTTCGTCGCCGCGATCGGCGGTTTCACACTGGCCTCGCTGGCCTGCGGCATCGCGACCAGCCTGTCCGAGATGGTGCTGTTCCGGGTCGTCCAGGGGATTTTCGGCGCGGTGCTCATCCCGCTGGCGCAGGCCGTGATCCTCGACATCAACCCGCGTGAGCGGATCGGACAGGCGATGGCGATCTACGGCGCCGGGATCATGGTCGGCCCGATCATCGGCCCGACCCTGGGCGGTTGGCTGACCGAGACCTTCAACTGGCGTTATGTGTTCCTGATCAACCTGCCGGTCGGATTGCTGGCCCTGACCGGGATTCTCGCCTTCCTGCCGAAGACCGGCCTGAAGCGGCGGCGCTTCGACTTCTTCGGCTTCGCCATGCTGGCGCTGGCGGTCGGGGCGCTGCAGCTGATCCTCGACCGGGGTCAGGCCGTCGACTGGTTCGAGTCGCTCGAGATCTGGATCTATCTCTTCCTCTCGATCAGCGGCTTCTGGGTCTTCATCGTGCATTGCTGGACCGCCGACGATCCCTTCATCGACCTCAGGATCTTTGCCGACCGCAATTTCGCGACCGGGCTGGTCTTCATCTTCATGGTCGGGTTGACGCTGTTCTCGGGACTGGCCCTGTTGCCGCCGCTTCTGCAGTCGCTGCTGGGCTATCCGGTCATCACCACCGGCATCGTCATGGCCCCGCGCGGGATCGGCACCATGCTGTCGATGATCCTGGTCGGCCGACTGGTCGCCAGGATCGACGCCCGGGCGCTGATCCTGTTCGGGCTGGGGATGACCTCCTGGTCACTGTGGATCATGTCGGGCTTCGACGTCACCATGGACCGGCAGCCGATCATCATGTCGGGCGTGATTCAGGGCTTTGGCCTGGGTTTCGTCTTCGTGCCGCTCTCGACCCTGACCTTCGCCACCCTGGCGCCCCACTATCGCGGCGATGCCACCTCTCTGTTCAGCCTGGTCCGCAATGTCGGCTCGGGCGTCGGGATTTCCATCGTCACCACGGTTCTGGCCCGGATGGTGACGGTGAACCACGAAGAGCTGGCCGCCCGTCTCACCGCCGACGCGCCGCAGGTGGCCAGCCAGGTGCCCGGCCTGCTTTCCGGCAATCCGACGATCGCCAAGGTCGTCGACGGGCTGGTCAGCCAGCAGGCAGCGATGATCGCCTATGACGACAATTTCCTGCTGATGCTGGTCTTTACCCTCGCCGCAGCGCCCATCGTCTTTCTTCTGCGCCGTCCGAAACACACCGCCGCCAAGGCCTGAGACCAGCACAGTGGCGACGGCGCGGGATTATCCGCTTGCGGGGCCTCTTTGAATCGGGTTATCTCGATATATGGAAAAGAAACGTCACCTCGCGGCACTTTCCGCTCTTGGCCATGAAACCCGGCTGGATGTGTTCCGCCTGCTGGTCAAGGCCGGGGCGCAGGGGATGCTGGCGGGCGAGATCGCCGATGCGCTGGACGTGCGACAGAACACCATGTCCAGCAACCTGTCGATCCTCGCCGCCGCCGGACTGGTCCGCAATGCTCGCGAGGGCCGCGGGATCCGCTATTTCGCGGATATGGAGGGGATGCGCGCCCTGCTGGGCTACCTCATGGAAGACTGCTGCGGCGGTCGGCCCGATCTGTGTCAACCGGTGATCGATCAGGTCGCCTGCGCCTGCTGAGGAAGACAAGACCATGTACAACGTTCTGTTTCTTTGCACCGGAAACTCGGCCCGTTCGATCCTGGCCGAAGCGGTGATCAACCGCGAGGGCCGGGGCAGGTTCAAGGGCTACTCGGCCGGGTCGCATCCCAAGGGCGAGGTCCATCCCTACAGCATCGACCTGCTGAAACGGCTGAACTACGACACCTCTGGGTTCCGCTCGAAGAGCTGGGACGAATTCGCTGGCCCCGACGCGCCGAAGATGGATTTCGTCTTCACCGTCTGCGACCAGGCAGCGGCCGAGGAATGCCCTTATTGGCCCGGCCAGCCGATGACCGCACATTGGGGCCTGCCCGATCCCGCCGCGGCCACCGGTTCCGAGACCGAGCGCCGCCTGGCCTTCTCCGACACCTACCGGATGCTGAAGAACCGCATCTCGATCTTCGTCAACCTGCCGCTGAAATCGCTCGACGGCCTGTCGCTTCAGTCCCGTCTGCGGGAGATCGGCAAGGATCAGGCCCGCGCCGAGACCGAATAATCAAGGGACCACCATGGCCGAAACAACCGCCGCCCCAGCCGCGATGGGGCCCTTCGAACGCTGGCTGACGCTTTGGGTGGCGCTGGCAATGCTGGCCGGTATCGGCATCGGCAGCCTGTTCCCCGGCCTGGTCGGAGCGATCGCCGCCGCAGAAGTGGCGCAGATCAACCTCGTCGTCGCGGTGCTGATCTGGGCGATGGTCTACCCGATGATGGTCGGCGTCGATTTCGGCGCCGTGGCCGGGGTGGCGCGGCAGCCGAAGGGGCTGCTGGTGACGCTGATCGTGAACTGGGCGATCAAACCCTTCACCATGGCGCTGCTGGCGGTGCTGTTCTTCGACCACGTCTTCGCGCCCTGGATCGCACCCGAGGACGCGGCGCAATACACCGCCGGGCTTATCCTGCTGGGCTCCGCGCCCTGCACGGCGATGGTCTTTGTCTGGTCGCAGCTGACCCGCGGCGACCCGACCTATACGCTGGTCCAGGTCTCCCTGAACGACCTGATCATGGTGGTGCTCTTCGCGCCGATCGTCGCCTTCCTGCTGGGCGTCACCGACATCGCGGTGCCGTGGCAGACGCTGGTGCTTGCGACGTTGCTCTATGTCCTGCTGCCACTGACCGCCGGGCTGATCACCCGCCGCGCCCTGGGCAGCGACGAGCGGATTGCCCGCTTCACCGCGCGCATCAAACCCTGGTCGGTGGTCGGCCTCATCGCCACCGTGGCCATCCTGTTCGGCCTGCAAGGCCAGGTGATCCTTGACCGTCCCGTGGTCATCGCGCTGATCGCGGTGCCGATCCTGATCCAGAGTTACGGCATCTTCGCCGTCGCCTATGGCGCCGCCTTCGCGCTGAAGGTCCCGCATCGGATCGCGGCGCCCTGCGCGATGATCGGCACGTCGAATTTCTTCGAACTGGCGGTGGCGGTGGCGATCAGCCTGTTCGGCCTGTCCTCGGGCGCGGCGCTGGCGACGGTCGTCGGAGTGCTGGTGGAAGTGCCAGTGATGCTGTCGCTGGTTGCCTTTGCCAACCGGACCCGCGAAAGGTTCCCGGCATGATCGTGATCCATCACAACCCGGCCTGCGGCACCTCGCGCAATGTCCTGGCCATCATCAGGGCCGCGGGCGAGACGCCGGTGGTCATCGACTATCTGGCCGAGGGCTGGACAAGGGCGCAGCTTCTGGGCCTGTTCGCCGCCGCCGGGCTGACCCCGCGCGAAGCGCTGCGGGTCTCGAAATCGCCCGCCGCCGAGCTGGGCCTGACCGATCCGGCAGTAGCGGACGAAGTGCTGATCGACGCGATGATCGCGCATCCTGTGCTTGTCAATCGACCGATTGTCTGCACTCCGAAGGGTGTCCGCCTGTGCCGCCCGTCGCAGGCCGTCCTCGACCTCCTCGACCAGAGGCCCAAGGGGCCGCTCTACAAGGAGGACGGCACCATGATCCTTGATGCAGAAGGCCAAGCTGTTGACTGATACGCCGGCGCTCGACGACGCGCATTTCCGCCTGCCCGATCCCGACTCCCTGTTTCCGAAAGAGCGCCGCAGCGACCCGCCGCGGTTCCTGCTGCTCTATGGCTCGCTGCGGACCCGCAGCTTCAGCCGTTTCGCCGCCGAGGAATCCGGACGAATCCTCCGCCGGCTGGGCGCCGAGACATGTATCTACAACCCTTCCGGGCTACCGCTGCCCGATGACGCGCCGGCCGAGCACCCGAAGGTGGCCGAACTGCGCGATCTGGTGTCCTGGTGCGACGGCATGGTCTGGAGCACGCCCGAACGGCATGGCGCCATGACCGGGATCATGAAGGCGCAGATCGACTGGATTCCGCTGTCGCTGGGCGCAGTGCGGCCGACCCAGGGCAAGACCCTTGCCGTGATGCAGGTCAATGGCGGCTCTCAAAGCTTCAACGCCGTCTCGCAACTGCGCATCCTTGGCCGCTGGATGCGGATGCTGACGATCCCGAACCAATCCTCGGTGCCGAAGGCCTTCAACGAATTCGACGAAGCCGGGCGGATGCGGCCTTCTCCCTTCTACGACCGGATCGTCGACGTGATGGAAGAGCTGATGAAATTCACTCTGCTGACCCGCGACATCCGCGAGCATCTGGTGGACCGCTATTCCGAACGGAAGGAAACCGGCGAATCCCTGATCGCGCGGGTGAACCGGACCGCGGCCAACTGATATTTCCAGAATTATCGAAATAGTCGTTGACTCCGGCGCGCCGCATTGCCATCTATATTTCCATGAAACTCGAAATAGCAGCCCGCCAGCTTGAAGCGCTCGGCAATCCGACCCGGCTCGCCATCTATCGCAGCCTTGTGCGGGCGGGGCGGGCGGGGATGCCCGTCGGCCAGGTGCAGGACCGGCTCGGCATGGCCGCCTCGACCCTGTCGCACCATATCAGGCGCTTGGTCGATCAAGGCCTGGTCCGGCAGGAGCGCGACGGCACCAGCCTGATCTGCCATGCCGTATATCCGGCCATGGCGGCGCTCATCGGCTATCTGGCCGACGAATGCTGTGCCGAAGAAGGCTGCGGCACCGGCGATGCCACAGTGTCGGACACGACGGCGACGGCCGAAACGAACTGACGATTCACGATTATTCGACCATTCCAGCCCCTTGGAAGGACTCCAGATGACCGACCTGTCCAATCTTCCCATTGCCGTCATCGGCGCCGGGCCCGTGGGCCTTGCCGCCGCAGCCGAACTGCTCGAACGCGGCATGACCCCGCTGATCTTCGAACGCGGCAACAGCGCCGGCGCGGCGGTCGCCGAATGGGGGCATGTGCGCGTGTTCTCGCCCTGGGAATACAACACGAATGCAGCCGCGCGGAGGCTTCTGGAACCGACCGGCTGGACCTTGCCCGACCCCGACTATCTGCCGACCGGGGCCGAGCTGATCCGCGACTATCTGGCCCCGCTCGCCGCGCATCCCGCCATCGCGCCGCATCTGCACCTGAATGCCGAAGTGCAGGCCGTCACCCGCCAGGGCCGCTCGAAACTGGCCAGCGACGGGCGTGACGCAGCCCCCTTCGTCATCCTCTGGCAGGACGCCGAAGGTCGCCACCGCAGCCTAGCCCGCGCCGTGATCGACGCCTCGGGTACCTGGGTGAAACCCAATCCGATCGGGCTCGACGGCCTGCCCGTCGAAGGTGAGCAGGAGAATGCCGGGCGGATCGCCTATGGCATCCCCGACGTGCTGGGCCGCGCCCGCGACACCTATGCCGGCCGGCACTCGCTGGTGATCGGGGCAGGCCATTCGGCGATCAATGCCGCGCTCGACCTGATGGAACTGCAGGCGCAGGTGCCGGGAACGCAGATCACCTGGGCCACCCGTTCCGGCGGGATCGAGCGGGTGCTCGGCGGCGGCTTGAATGACGAGCTTCCCGGACGTGGCCAGCTGGGCCTGAAAGCGGCCGAGGCGATACGTTCGGGCAGGGTATCGTTCCGCTCGCCCTTCGCCGTCGATGCGATCGCGGCGCGTGGCGGCGGCCTGAGCGTCACCGGGACCGAGGCCGACCAGCCGGTCAGCTTCTCGGTCGACCGGATCATCGTCGCCACCGGCTTCCGTCCCGATCTCTCGATCCTGTCGGAACTGCGGCTCTCGCTCGACCCGATCGTCGAAGCGACGCCGATGCTGGCCCCGCTGATCGACCCCAACCTGCATTCCTGCGGCACCGTCCGCCCGCATGGCGTGGTCGAGCTCAGCCAGCCCGAGAAGGATTTCTACATCGTCGGCATGAAGAGCTATGGCCGGGCACCGACCTTCCTGATGACGACCGGTTACGAGCAGGTGCGCTCGGTCGTGGCCGAACTGGCCGGCGACCCGGTCGCGGCGCGGGAAGTGCGGCTGAAGCTTCCCGAAAGCGGCGTCTGCAAGACCGGATCCGCGTCCAAGGCCACGGCCTGCTGCGGCACCACCGAAGCACCCGCCGACACCGCCGAAACCGGCTGCTGCGGCGGGGCGCCCAAGGCGGATGCCACTGCCTGCTGCGCACAGGACGAAGAGGCCAAGGCTGCCGGTCAATCCGGCTGTGGCTGCGGGATCAGGGCCGAAACCGAGCCGGCGGAATAGGCCCGGAACGCTCCCCCGGGCCCTCCGCGGCCCGGGCGCTATCCGGTCACCAGACCGTCGCCGACCACGATCTGCCGCCGACAGAAACCGGCAATCTTCTCGTCATGGGTCGAGATCAGGAAGGTCGTGCCCTCCTCCCGGTTGATCTGCCCGATCAGCTCCATCACCTGCATCGCCGAGGCGCGGTCGAGATTGCCGGTGGGCTCGTCGGCCAGCACCAGTTCGGGGCTGTTCATCAGCGCCCTGGCCACCGCGACCCGCTGTTTCTGTCCGCCCGAGAGATTGGCCGACGGAAAGTCGATCCGGTCCCCCAGCCCCATCCGCACCAGCAGATCCCGGCCCCGTTCCCGCGCCGCCGGGGTCTCGCGCCCCTCGCGGACCGAGGTCGGGAAGATCACGTTCTCCAGCGCGGTGAAATCTGGCAGCAGATTGTGGAACTGGAACACGAAGCCGATGTGCAGGTTGCGAAAGGCCGTCAACTCGCGATCCCCGGCCGCGATCAGGTCCTGGCCCAGCATCACGTGACTGCCCGAAGTGGGTTTCATCAGCGTGCCCAGGATCGTCAGCAAGGTGCTCTTACCCGAACCGGAAGGGCCGAGAAGGGCGGCCATCTCTCCGGTATCGAGACGCAACGACAGGCCGCGCAACACCCGGGTCGCGGCCTCGCCGCTGCCATAGGTCTTGACCAGATCGCGAACTTCCAGAAGCGCGCTCATTGGCCGATCGCCGTGACAGGATCGACCCGCGCCGCCGAGCGGGCCGGAAGGATCGAGGCCAGCACCGCGCCGATCACGGTCAAGAGGATCGCCAGCCCGTAGGAGCCCTGGGTGATGTCCATCGGCAGGGTCCCGGCCCGGAACTCGTCGCGCGAAGGGAAGGGCAGCAGAGCCAGATAACCGAGCACCGCGCCCGAGAGGCCACCCATCAGCCCCACCAGTCCGCCCTGCATGACGAAGACGAACACGACAAACCCGCGTCCGGCGCCCATCGCCCGCATGATCCCGATCTCGGGACGGCGGCGGTAGGTCGACAGCAGCAGCGCCGAGGCGACCCCGATGACGATGGTGATCAGCGCGAAGGTCTTGAGGAAAATCCCGGTCTGCGCCTGGGCGTCCAGCGCCTCCATCAGCTGCTCCGCCCCGTCGGTCCAGGGCACCGCGTCCAGCCCGGTCAGGGCCCGGATGCGCAGCGCGATGTCATCGGCGCTGTTCAGATCGTCCAGCTTGATCTCGATCCGGGTCACCCCCTGCGGGGTATCGAACAGCGAGCGGGCCGTGGACAGGCTGACAAAGGCACGCCCGTCATCCATGGCACCGTTGCCGGTCAGGAAGATGCCGCCGAGGGTCAGCAGGATCGTTGCCCCGTCCGAGGACTGCAGCCGCAGCGTCTGGCCCAGCGACAACGACAGATCGTCGGCCAGCTTCTGCCCCAGGATGATCCCGTCCGACGCCAGCCGCGCAGATCCTTCGACCATGTAGCCATCCAGGTCCAGGATCGCCGATTCATTCCCCGGCTCGACCCCGGTGACGCTGACCTGCGCGCTTTGTGCTCCCCGCGCCAGCAGGCCGGCCCCCGAGATCTGTGGCGACACGGCCTTGACCCCCGGCACCGCCGCGATCAGCGGCACCCAGGTCGCGGATTGCGACAGGGTGGCCGTTCTTGTCTCGCCACGTTCGGACGCGACCAGCACCGCGCCATCGGGTGCGATCAGCAGCGGCGGGTCCACCGTCTCGGCCTGGATCGTGATATGCGACATGTCGCCGACAGTGCGGGACAGGATGAACTCGGCCAGCCCGCCGATCAGCGCCGACATGAAGATGAAGATGAAGACACCGACCGCGACGCCCAGCACCAAGAGCGCCGTCTGGCCCTTGTTCGCCGTCAGATAGCGGGCCGCGATCTTGAGCGCGTAGAGCATCAGGGAAGGTCCGGTTCCACGGCCTGCCCGTCGCTGATGCCGGTTGCATCGGCGATCACCACATCGCCCTCGGCCAGCCCGTCGGTCACGATCAGCCGGGCCGCGGGCCATTCCACCACCGTCACCGGGCGCAGCTGCGCCTTGCCGTCGGTCACAACGAAGACGCCCTGCCCTTCGGCCCCGGCGCGCAATGCGGCGCGGGGGACCGTCAGCGCGGCGGCACGCTGCTCCACAACGATATTCGTGGCCACCGTCATGCCGATCGGGGCCGAGACCGGATCGTCGAAGTCGATCTTGATCGCCAGACCGCCGGTCGACACGTTCACGACGGTGGAGACGAAGCTGACATGACCGTCCCGGGTCGCGCTCTCGCCGGCCAGTTGCAGCACGGCCGGCTGGTTCAGCGCGATCTGGGTGGCATAGGCCTCGTCCACATCCGCTTCGACCACCAGATCGCTCAGATCGGCAAGGGTAAGCAGCGGGATCGTCGGCCCGACGATCTGTCCGCGCTCGGCGTCCAGCGTCAGCACGCTGCCCGTCACCGGTGCCCGGATCGTGTAATTCGCAAGCACCACATTGGCCTGATCCAAGGCGGCGGTCAGGCGGGCAACCTCCTGCTCGGCGGTCTCGAGATCATGGGCCGCGGCCTCCAGCGCCACCCGGGTGACATTGCCACCCCCGGCCACCGCCCGGTCATAGGCCTCCTGCGCCCGCTGCCGGGCCACGAGCGCGGCGTCCAGCGCGGCGGCGGATTGGCGCACGATGGCGGTCTGCGCTTCGGAATCGACCCAGGCCAGAATCTGGCCGGCCTCGACCTTGTCTCCCTCCGCCACCTCGATCGACTTGAGGTTGCCGGTCACGACCGAACGCACCTCGACCGAGTCCTCCGCCGCGATCCGGCCATTGACCGCCAGAACCCGCGTCGCCGGGGCCAGCGCGGCGACCTCGACCGCGACCACCGGCGGGCGCGACATCCAGAATTGCGTATAGAGCAGGCCGGCGATGGCGACGAGGATCAGCCCCGCGCCACCCCAGAGCCACCAGCGCCGCCGGGGCTTGCGGACCGGCGCGACGTGGCCGGAGGCCGGGACCAGCGATACCGACTCTGCCCGAGGCACCGGCATATCCGTGCTCTGGTCCAGAGAGGACTTGTCATCAATCGGGGCCAAGCGGGTATCCTTCAAACAGACTGAACGCCCATGCCGGACGATTGTTCCGCAGACTAGCCCCGCAGATCATGGGCGCCTTGACGTGGATCAGCCGATACCGAGGGCGACGCCACGGCAGATGCGCCGGGCGGTCCGGGGCCGCTACACCCGTTCCAGCGCCAGGACCTGCTCCGCCCAGCCTCGCAGCGCCTGGATGTCCGGCGCCAGTTCGACGGCCAGCCCCTCGCAGAACTTGTCGAAGGCCTCCCTGCTCAGCCGGTTAAGCCCGACCAGAACCGGAATCCCCTGGCCCAGAGCCTCGGCGATCAGGGCCCGGAAGCCGCGCCCTTCGGCCTCATGCTTGCCGAACTTGTTGATGATCAGGATATCCGGCCCCTCCGCCACCTCGGCCTCGCAGAGCGCCACCGCCTGTTCCAGCGCCGCCGGATCAAGCCGGCATCCGCGCGACCCGGCCCCGAGTTCCTGCGAAATCCGCAGCACCGGACCGGCGGGCAGCACCTGGATATCCATGTCGCAGGGAAGACTGCCGGGCCTCTCGCTGTTGATCTGGACGGTGCCGCAGGTCCGAACCCCGCGCGCCGCCAGATCGGTCGCCAGCCGTTGCAGCAACAGGTCGGTGTCGCCGCGGCCCGGGGCGATGGTATAGGCGATGTTCATCCCTGGTCCTTCCCTGACTGGCCTACAGCGCCCGGATATCCGGCCCGCTGATCTTCGCCGCCGCCACCAGTTCATCGACGAAAGCCCGCGCGGCTTCGGTCCAGGCGGCTTTTTCCATAGCCTCGGCCAGCTTGGGACGAACCACCTCGTAGGGCAATACCTGGCCCTCCGCGCAGGCATCCATCCGCACCACATGCCAGCCGAACCGAGTCCGTACCGGCTCTTGCGTGATCTCGCCCTCCGGCAATTGGCGCAGGACGGCCTCGAATTCGGGCACCGTGTCGCCGGGGCCAAGCTGGCCCAGGGTACCACCATTGGCTTTCGATCCGCAGTCGCTGTCGCTGGCCGCGAGATCGGCAAAGCGGCGGGCGCCCTTGTTCAATGCCTCGATCAGCAACTCGGCCCGGATTCGCGCCGCGCTGGCGGCCTCATGCTCACCGGGGTCGCAGGCGCAGAGGATGTGCGAAACCTCCCAGAGCGGCGGCGCCCTGTAGCGATCGGGCTCCTTGGCCCATTCCGCGCGCACCATCTCTTCCGATGGTTCCGGCGCCTCCAGCGCCTCTTCCAGAAGCGCCCGGATCAACGCCTCGTCCTCGGTTTCGCTCTTCCCGGCGCCAAGGTCTTCGCAGGTGGCGACGATGCCACGCCGCTGCGCCTCTTCCAGCAACAGCTGTCGCACCGCCAGGGCACGGGCCGCCTTGCGCCAGGCCAGGCCGGGCTTGCCCTTGGGCGCATGGTGGTTCTGCGCCTCGGCCGAAATCGCCGCTGCGGGGATGATGGTTCCGTTCACCACCAGTTCGGGAAGAAGCGCCGCCGACATGCCCTACTCCGCCGGTTTGGTGGCCGGGCGCTTGCCCGCCGATGCGGCCAGGCGACGCGAGCGGACGATCTGATAACCGGGCCGCAGCACATAGCGGATCGGCGCGAAGATGCCCGAGGCGATATGGACCAGACGGCTGAACGGGAACAGGACAAAGATCGTCAGGCCGGTCAGGATATGCAGTTCGAATATCCACGACGTGCCTTCGGTATAGCTGGCCGCGTTCGGGTCGAGGGTGAAGATGCCCTGCGCCCACAGCATGAATTTGATCATCTCGCTGCCGTCGATATGTTGCAGCGACACGAAGATCGACAGCGCGCCGAGGCAGAGCTGGAACAGCAGCAGCGCCAGGATTGCGATGTCCATCTTGCTGGAAGTCGCGAGGATCCGGCTGTCGGTCAGGCGGCGGTGCAGCAGCATGAAGCCGCCCACCAGCGCCAGGACCGCCCCGAAGCCCCCCACGACGATCGCCAGTATCTGCTTGAACTGATGCCCGACATGCAGCGCCTCCAGCAGCGGGATCGGGGTCAGCAGCCCGACGACATGGCCGAAGAAGATCGTCAGCACACCGATGTGGAACAGGACCGAGCCGAGGATCAGCTGCCGGCGGCGCAGAAGCTGGCTGGACGAGGTCTTCCAGGTGAAGGGGTCGCGGTCATAGCGGGCGATGCTGCCGATCACCAGGATCGCCAGGGCGATGTAGGGGTATATTCCGAAAATGAAATAGTGCATCTGAGCCTCCGCTACTTGGCCGCGTGCCGGGGGGCCGGCGCGGGTGTTCTGGGGGTGTCCATGTTGGCCAGCATGTCGCGGACCTGCGGGCAGCCGGCATTGGGATCGGGGCCGAAAGTGACCTGGGCCTCGTCCCAGACCGCGTCGAGCGCCGCCAGATCGGTGGGATCGTCATCGGGATGCTCGAGCAATTCGGCAACGATCTCGCGGTCGGGCGTGGCCTGAGACAGCTGGCACAAGGCCTCGAACACCGCCGCATAGGGGCTGTCGCGCTTGGCCAGCCGCTCGGCCAGGGCGGCAAGGATATGTGCCGCGTCGGCCAGTGTCTCGGCCGCCTCCGCCGCCGGCCGGGTCGCCAGGAACTCCAGCAAGACCGGCAGATGGTCGGGCAGTTCCGATGTCGCCGGATCGAACCCCGCCGCGCGATAGGTCTCGACCAGCGAGACCATCGCCCCGCCCCGGTCGCGGCTTTCGCCATGGACATGCTCGAACAGGTTCAGCGACAGGGTGCGCGACCGGTCGAAGAGCATCACGAACCGTTCCTGAAGCTCGTAGATGTCATCCACCGTCAGCGCCGTGACCAGCGGCCGCAGGGCCCGCCGCGTGGCGGCCGTCAGCCGCGTGTCCGCCGCTAGGACGGCGCCGATCTCGGGCATCGCCGCCTGCAGTTCCCCGGTCGGGTAGCTCAGCACCAGCGACAGCGCCTTGAGCGTCCGGTCTTGGAGGAGGACTGTCATCGCATCGCCTCCGTCGGCATCTTCAGCGGCCGTTTCTTGCCGCCGAACAACGTCCCCTTGTTGATCCCGGGAGAGCAGCCGTTGGTATCGGTGAACCCGCATTCCCCGCGCAGGTCATAGGCATCCTCGACCTGCTCGCGATGCGTCGTCGGGATCACGAAACGGTCCTCGTAATCGGCAATGGCCATGATCTTGTACATGTCCTCGATCATCCGGCCGGAAAGCCCGACGCGGGCCGCGATGCCTTCGTCGATGACCCCGTCCACCGTCTTGGAGCGCATATAGGCCCGCATCGCCAGCATCCGCTCCAGCGCGCTGACCACCGGCGCCTCGTCCCCCGCCGTCAGCATGTTGGCAAGGTATCTCACCGGAATCCGCAGGCTGGTCACATCCGGCATCTCGCCATCGACGCCGATCTTCCCGGCAGCGGCGGCATTCTGGATCGGCGACAGAGGCGGGATGTACCAGACCATCGGCAAGGTCCGGTATTCGGGATGCAGCGGGAAGGCGACCTTCCACTCCATCGCCATTTTCCAGACCGGGCTTTCCTGCGCCGCCTTGATCCAGTCTTCCGGGACGCCGCCGGCGCGGGCCGCCTCGATCACCGCCGGATCGCGCGGATCAAGGAAGACGCCAAGCTGCGCGTCGTAGAGGTCCTTTTCATCCGGTGCATTGGCGGCGTCCTGAATCTTGTCGGCGTCATAGAGCATCACGCCGATGTAGCGGATTCGCCCGACGCAGGTTTCCGAACAGACCGTCGGATTGCCGCTTTCGATCCGCGGATAGCAGAGCGTGCATTTCTCGGACTTGCCCGAGTTCCAGTTGTAATAGACCTTCTTGTAGGGGCAGCCCGAGACGCACATCCGCCAGCCCCGGCAGGTTTCCTGGTCGATCAGGACGATGCCGTCCTCTTCGCGCTTGTAGATCGCACCCGAGGGGCAGGAGGACACGCAGGCCGGGTTCAGGCAGTGCTCGCAGAGCCGCGGCAGATACATCATGAAGGTATTTTCATACTCTCCATAAATCTCCTTCTGGATGCCGTCGAAGTTGTAGTCCTTGCTGCGCGTCTCGAACTCGCCGCCCAGGATTTCTTCCCAGTTCGGGCCCTTGGTGATCTTCTCCATCCGCTCGCCCGAGACCAGCGACCGCGGCCGCGCGGTGGGAAAGGCCGACATGTCCGGCGCCGATTTCAGGTGGTCGTAGTCGAAGGTGAAGGGTTCGTAATAGTCGTCGATCTCGGGCAGGTTCGGGTTGCCGAAGATATTCGACAGGATCCGCCACTTGGCGCCCTGCTTGGGCTGCAGCTTGCCGGATTTGGTCCGGGTCCAGCCGCCCTTCCATTTCTTCTGGTTCTCCCAGTCGGTCGGATAGCCGGTGCCGGGCTTGGTTTCGACATTGTTGAACCAGGCGTATTCGACGCCTTCGCGGCTGGTCCAGACGTTCTTGCAGGTGACAGAGCAGGTGTGGCACCCGATGCATTTGTCGAGGTTCAGCACCATGCCGATTTGTGCGCGGACTTTCATTCTGCGGCCTCCTTGCTGCCGACGGGCGTGTCGAGCCAATCGACCTTCCGCATCTTTCTGACGATGACGAATTCGTCCCGGTTCGCTCCGACGGTGCCGTAGTAGTTGAACCCGTAGGACAACTGGGCATAACCGCCGATCATGTGGGTCGGTTTCAGGACCGTCCGGGTGACCGAATTGTGGATACCGCCCCGGTTGCCGGTGCGTTCCGAGCCGGGCGTGTTCACGATCTTCTCCTGGGCGTGATACATGAACAGCGTGCCCTGCTTGATCCGCTGGCTGACCACCACCCGCGCCGTCAGGGCGCCGTTCACGTTGTAGGCCTCGATCCAGTCGTTATCGACCAGGCCCGCGGTTTTGGCGTCGATCTCGGACATCCAGACAACCGGCCCGCCGCGGTTCAGCGTCAGCATCAGCAGGTTGTCGGAATAGGTCGAATGGATGCCCCATTTCTGGTGGGGCGTGATGAAGTTCAACACCACATGCGGGTCATTCTCGCGGGCGTCGTGGTTCACTTCCGTGGTGATCGTCTTCAGATCGACCGGCGGGCGATACTGGCAGAAGCCCTCGCCGAAGGCCCGCATCCAGAGGTGATCCTGATAGAGCTGCTGTCGCCCGGTCAGGGTGCGCCAGGGGATCAGCTCGTGCACATTGGTGTAGCCGGCGTTGTAGCAGACCTTCTCGCTCTCGATCCCGGACCAGGTCGGCGAAGAGATGATCTTGCGCGGCTGCGCTGCGATGTCGCGGAAGCGGATCTTCTCGTCTTCCTTGGCCTCGGCCAGATGGGCATGGTCGCGCCCGGTGAACTGCTCCAGTGCCTGCCAGGCCTTGACCGCCACCTCGCCGTTGGTCTCCGGCGCCAGCATCAGGATCACTTCGGTGGCGTCGATATCGGTGTCGATCTTCGGACAGCCCTTGGCGGGACCGTCGGACCATTCGCCGTTCAGCTCGCGCAGATGCTGCACCTCGTCCCTGGTTTCCCAGCCGATGCCCTTGCCGCCATTGCCCAGCTTGTCCAGCAACGGCCCGACCGCGACGAACTTGTCGTAGATCGCGCCATAGTCGCGCTCCACCGCGATATAGGCCGGCGCGGTCTTGCCCGGGATCAGCTCGCATTCACCCTTTTTCCAGTCCTTCACATCGGGCTGCGCCAGTTCCGAGGCCGTGTCGTGCTGCAACGGCAGCGCCACGACATCAGTCTCGACCCCGAGGACTTCCGGGGCGACATCCTGAAGCTTCCGGGCGATCGCCTTGAAGATCTCCCAATCCGACTTGCTCTCGTAAGCCGGGTCCACCGCCGCCTGCAGGGGGTGGATGAAGGGATGCATGTCCGAGGTGTTGAGGTCGTTCTTCTCGTACCAGCTGGCCGTCGGCAGCACGATGTCGGAATAGACGCAGGTGGTGCTCATCCGGAAGTCGATCGTCACCAGCAGGTCGAGCTTCCCCTCCGGCGCTTTCTCGTGCCATGTCGCCTCTTTCGGCTTGGCGCGGCCCTCCTCGCCCAGGTCATGGCCCAGAACCCCGTGCTGGGTGCCCAGCAGGTGCTTGAGGAAATACTCATGCCCCTTGCCCGAGGAACCCAGCAGGTTCGAGCGCCAGACGAACATGTTGCGCGGCCAGTTCTCGGGCGCGTCCGGGTCCTCACAGGACATCTGCAACGACCCGTCCTTGAGCCCCTTGGCCACATAGACCTTCACATCGACGCCGGCGGCCTTGGCGGCCTTGCCCACCTCCAGCGGGTTCTGCTTCAGCTGCGGCGCCGAGGGCAGCCAGCCCATCCGTTCGGCGCGGATGTTGTAGTCGATCATCGACACGTCCCAGTCGCCGTCCGGGGCCGTGGGCGAAAGGATATCCTTGGCCGTCACCGTTTCGTAACGCCACTGGTCGGTATGGGCATAGAAGGCGCTGGTGCCGTTCATCTGCCGCGGCGGGCGGTTCCAGTCCAGACCGAAGGCCAGCGGCAGCCAGCCGGTCTGCGGGCGCAGCTTCTCCTGCCCGACATAATGGCTCCAGCCGCCGCCCGACTTGCCCACGCAGCCGCACATCACCAGCATGTTGATGATGCCGCGATAGGCCATGTCCATGTGGTACCAGTGGTTCAGCCCGGCCCCGAGGATGACCATCGACTTGCCTTCGGTCTTCTCGGCGTTCCGGGCGAATTCCCGGGCCACGGTGACGATCTTGTCGGCGGCAACGCCGGTGATCTTCTCGGCCCAGGCCGGTGTATAGGGTTTGTCCTCGGCAAAATCCTTCGACACCCAGTCACCGCCCAGCCCGCGATCGAGCCCGTAGTTGGCGCAGAACAGGTCGAAGACCGTGGCCACCATCGCCTCGCCGTCGGCCAGCGCGATCCGCTTGACCGGCACGTTGCGGGTCAGCACCTCGGGGTGGTCGCATTTGACGAAATGCTCGGTCGCGGCGCCGCCGAAATAGGGGAAATCGACCCCGACAACCTCGTCGTGGTCCTCCTCCAGCAGCAGCGACAGCTTCAGCCGCGTTTCCGCCTCGCCGGCCCGTTCCTCGAGGTTCCACAGGCCCTTCTCGCCCCAGCGGAACCCGATCGTACCATTCGGCGCGACGATGGACTTGGACAGTTCGTCGATCGCGACGGTCTTCCAGTCGGGATTGTTGGTCTCGCCCAGCTTGTCCGAGAATTCGTCGGCCCGGACGAACCGCCCCGGGATCAGCTTTCCGTCCTTTTCTTCCAGCCGCACCAACATCGGCATGTCGGTGTATTTGCGGGCATAGTCCTCGAAATAGCCGGCCTGCCGATCAAGATGGAACTCGCGCAGGATCACATGGCCCATCGCCATTGCCAGCGCCGAGTCGGTGCCCGCCTTGGGCGCCAGCCAGATATCGCTGAACTTGGCGGCTTCCGAATAGTCGGGACAGATCACCGCCGACTTGGTGCCGCGATAGCGTGACTCGGTATAGAAATGCGCATCCGGAGTCCGGGTCTGCGGCACGTTCGAGCCCCAGAGCAGCAGGAATCCCGCATTGTACCAGTCGGCCGATTCCGGCACGTCGGTCTGCTCGCCCCAGGTCTGCGGACTGGCCGGCGGCAAGTCGCAATACCAGTCGTAGAACGACAGGCAGACCCCGCCCATCAGGCTGAGATAGCGCGATCCGGCGGCATAGCTGACCATCGACATCGCCGGGATCGGGGAAAAGCCGAACACCCGGTCGGGCCCGTAGGTCTTGGCGGTATAGGCATTGGCGGCGGCGACGATCTCGGTCGCCTCGTCCCAGCTGGCGCGCACGAAGCCGCCCTTGCCGCGGGTCTCGACATAGCCCTGGCGCAGGATCGGGTCGTTCTGGATCGCGGCCCAGGCCTCGACCGGGGACTTCGTCTTGCGCATCTCGCGCCAGACCTTCTTCAGCTTGCCGCGGATCAGCGGGTTCTTCACCCGGTTCGCCGAATAGAGATACCAGCTGTAGGACGCCCCCCGCGCGCAGCCCCGCGGTTCGTGGTTCGGCAGGTCGGGCCGGGTCCGCGGATAGTCGGTCTGCTGGGTCTCCCAGGTGACGATGCCGGACTTGACGTAGATCTTCCACGAACATGACCCGGTGCAGTTCACCCCATGCGTCGAGCGGACGATCTTGTCATGCCGCCAGCGTCCCCGATAGGTGTTCTCCCATTCGCGGTTCTCGCGGGTGACTTGGCCATGGCCGTTGGAGAATGTCTCCTGATCCTTCGATTGCAGGAAATTCAGGCGGTCGAGCAGATGGCTCATGACATGCGTCCTTTCTTATCGTGCGGGTTCGGCGGCCGCGGCTGCGGACTTGCCATGTTCGATGTCGTGCAGAAGGCCGCCGGGCCTGGTGTAGAAGACCCAGGTGATGGCCACGCAGATCGCGTAGAAACCGAGGAAGCCCCATAGCGCCATCACCGGCCCGCCGGTCATCGCGATCGAGGTGCCGTAGGCCTTGGGAATGAAGAAGGCGCCATAGGCGGCAATGGCCGAGGTGAAGGCGATGATCGCGGCGCTTTCGCGGTCGGCCTGTCGGCGTGTGGCTTCTGCGTCCAGCTTCGGCATCAGGCGCGGGATCTCGCGGCCCATGATGATCGGGATCATCTGGAAGGTCGACGCATTGCCGACCCCGGTCAGCAGGAACAACGCCATGAAACAGGCGAAGAAACCGATGAAGCTGCCGCCTGTCCCGCCGATGGGCAGGAAGAAGATCACACCGAAGACCGCAACCATCATGCCGAGGAATGTCCAGAAGGTCACCCGCCCGCCGCCGAAGCGGTCACTGATCCAGCCGGTGCCGGCGCGACTCAACGCCCCGACCAGCGGGCCGAGGAAGACGTATTGCAGGGCATTCACCTCGGGGAACATCAGCTTGGTCAGCAGCGGAAAACCCGCCGAATAACCGATGAAGCTGCCGAAGGTTCCGGTGTAGAGCACGCACATCAGCCAGTTGTGCAACCGGCTGAAGATGATCGCCTGCTCGCGGAAGCTGGCCTTGGCGTCGGCGATGTCGTTCATCCCGACCCATGCCAGGACCGTCGCCACCAGGATGAACGGCACCCAGACGAAGCCGGCGTTCTGCATCCAGAGCTGGCCGCCGTCGGGCAGGGTTTGCGGCTGTCCGCCCATTGCCCCGAAGACGCCCGTCGTGATGACGATCGGCACCAGAAACTGCATCACGGACACGCCGAGGTTGCCCAGCCCGGCGTTCAGCGCCAGCGCGTTGCCCTTTTCGGCCTTCGGAAAGAAGAAGGCGATGTTGGCCATCGACGAGGCAAAGTTGCCACCGCCGAAGCCGCAGAGCAGCGCCAGGACCAGGAAGATGAAATAGGGCGTGTCGGGGTTCTGCACCGCATAGCCGATGCCCATCGCGGGAACCAGCAGCGAGGCGGTCGAGATCGTGGTCCACAGCCGACCGCCGAAGATCGGCACCATGAAGCTGTAGAATATCCGCAGCGTCGCCCCCGACAGGCCAGGCAGGGCGGCCAGCCAGAACAGCTGCTCGGAGGTGAAGGCAAAGCCGATCGCCGGCAGACGCGCCACCACGACCGACCAGACCATCCAGACCGAGAAGGCCAGCAGAAGCGCCGGGATCGAAATCCACAGGTTTCGCCGCGCGATCCGGCGTCCCTTGGCCTCCCAGAACACCGGGTCCTCGGGGGTCCATTCCTCCAGCGTATGCGCTGCCGCCCGGCCCTCGGGCAGCGGCATCCCCTGCATCTCGGGCAGTTGCGGCAGTTGATCCAGCGGCGTGCCCTGTGCCGACCGCTCCATCACCCGGATTGCCATGTGCATCCACAGCAGCGAGACCCCGACCAGCAGGAACAGCAACGCGAAGCTGGAGGTATAGATGCCGGTCAGGTCGAGGATCGCGCCGAACATGATCGGCAGCAGGAAGCCGCCCAGGCCGCCGATCATCCCGACCAGCCCGCCGACGGCGCCGACGTGGTTCGGATAATAGACCGGGATGTGCTTGAACACCGCCGCCTTGCCCAGGCTCATGAAGAAGCCCAGTGCGAATAGCGTGACCACGAAGGGCAGGAAATCCATGCGGGTGGTAAAGGCGATCGGCCCGTTCTTGCCCGCGATGACATAGCTTGTTTCCGGGTAGGACAGCATGAACAGCAGGATGGTCGAGAACCCGAGGCTCCAGTACATCACCGAGCGCGCGCCGAACCGGTCGGACAGATGCCCGCCATAGGCGCGGAACAGCGACCCCGACAGGCCGAAGGCCGCCACCGCCATGCCGGCGGTCCGGATATCGACGTGGTAGACGTCGATCAGGTAGTGCGGCGTCCACAGCGCGATCGCCACGAAGCCACCGAAAACGAAGAAGTAATACAGCGAAAAGCGCCAGACCTGCAGGTTCCGCAGCGGCGCGACCTGCTCGGCGAAGGTCGGCGGCCTTATCCCGCTCTTGCGGCGCTCGACGAGTTTGGGGTCGTCCTTGGCCAGAAGGAAGAACAGCACTGCCATCGCCGCCAGCACCGAGGCCCAGACATGCGCCACCCCGTGCCAGCCATAGGCAACCATGACGAAGGGCGCGACGAATGTGGTGACCGCGGAGCCGACGTTGCCGGCGCCGAATATGCCGAGCGCGGTGCCCTGCCGCCCCGAACCATACCAGCGCGAGACATAGGCAACGCCGATGATGAACGATCCGCCGGCCAGGCCGATCCCCAGGGCCGAGATCAGATACATCGGATAGCTCGACGCCCAGGTCAGCATCCAGGTCGCGGCCGCGGTGAGCAGCATCTGCGCGGTGAACACCAGACGGCCGCCGTATTTCTCGGTCCAGACCCCCAGGAACAGCCGCGAGACCGACCCGGTCAGGATCGGCGTGGCGACCAGAAGGCCGAACTGGAATTCGTTCAGCCCGAGTTCGCGCTTGATCTCGACGCCGATGATCGAGAACAGTGTCCAGACCGCGAAACAGGCGGTAAAGGCGATGGTGCTGAGTGCGAGTGCACGGGTCTGATCGGTATTGCGACCGCCTTCACTGGAATGCATGACCGTTCCTCCGAAAGATTCCAATGCAACTGCCACGAATGGCTTGTGGCCAGTCATGCGGCCCGGAGAGTCGGCCGAGCATGATCTGGATCAACTATGCTGAGCCAACAGAACGAAATAAACAGTTTATGAAACACTAATTTTGGAGCCACTAGAGAATGTCATGCGGCTAATTTACGAAACCTTTCCAGAATCTTGACAACCGACAATATTAGGATTGATAATTATCAAGTGGCAGAAATGGGTAAACCGAATTGAAAGCATCAGACATACCGGAGGTCCGATCCCTTCCGCTGTTTCGCGACATGGAGAGCGGCAATTTCGGCACCCTGATGCGGGGCGCCTATGTCCAGACCTTTCCCCCGCAGATCGAGCTGGTCACCGAAGGCGATCGCAGCGATTTCCTGCATATCGTGGTCGAAGGCACGGTCGAGATGCTGGCCTCATGGGACAATCGCGACACCACGATGGCCATCGTGCGGCCCCTGGGCACCTTCATCCTAGCGGCGACGATTCGGGACGCGCCCTATCTGATGTCGGCACGGACCATGGAGAAATCGCGTCTGGTGCTGATTCCCTCGGAAGATGTGCGCGACACCTTCGAAAGGGACAGTGATTTTGCCCGGGCCGTCGTCGCCGAACTGGCCCAATGCTACCGGGCCTCGATCAAGAACACCAAGAATCTCAAGCTGCGCAGCTCGCTGGAACGTCTGGCGAATTACATCCTGCGACAGCAGATCGAGTCCGAGGGCGCCCGGGTCTTCGAACTCGATATCGAAAAGCGCCGCCTTGCGTCGATCCTGGGCATGACGGCCGAGAACCTGTCGCGCGCGATCAAGACCCTGCAACCCTACGGCGTGAAGATCGAGGGCAGCCGGGTCACCGTCTCGAACCAGAAATCCCTGCTCGACCTGGCCAAGCCGACGCCGCTGATCGACGATCCGACATGCTGACCTGCCCTGCCTAGCCGTCCAGGCGGTTGATATCGGGTGGGAATTCCCATCGCAGGGCATCCCGGGGCGGCGCCGCCCCGGCCCAGCGGCAAAGCAACTCGCGATCCCGCGCCCGCGCGGCCATCGCGGCCCGGATCGCCTCCGGATTCCAGCCCGCCAACGCCCGGTCCCGAAACTGCGCCAGCCGGTCCGACTGGCCCGGGTCCCCGGCCAGATCGTGGCGCTCTTCGGGGTCGGCCTGCATGTCGAACAACTGTTCCGGAAAGCCGTCGTGCCAGATGTATTTCCACGGTCCCGTCCGAACCATGCGCTGCAGGGTCCAGCGCCCGCCGGAATAGGCTTCTTCGGGATTCGCGCAATATTCCGAAACAACGGTATCCGCCCAGTCCTCCGCCGTGCCGCGGGCCAGCGACAGCAGGCTGTCGGCGCTGGAATTGGGCAGCGGCGGTGCCCCGGCGGCCTCGAGGAATGCAGCCGTCACATTCAGCAGGCCGACATTCTCGCCGCGCCGCGCACCGGCCGGAATCCGGCCCGGCCAGCGCAGGAGCAACGGCACCTTGACCGAGTCATCGTACATCGTGTGCTTCCACCACAGCCCGCGTTCGCCGATGTGGTCGCCATGGTCCGAGGCATAGACCACCAGAGTGTCCTCGCTCAGCCCGAGCGCCGCCAGCCGATCCAGGATCCGGCCGATATGCAGGTCCATCCGTCGCACCAGCGCATAGTAGGCCGCCCGCGACCGCGCCGCCTCGGCCTTGGTGACATCCGCGACACCGCGAACCCGGCGCCACCAGTCAACCCAGGGATGCGGATCATCCGGCGCCGGGATCGCCGCCGGCGGCACCCGGCCCTCGAACCTGTCGTAGTCCTCGGGCCGCGCCACATAGGGCGGGTGCGGCAGCATGAAGCCGACTTGCAGGAAGAACGGCGCGGCATCCCCCGCCTGCCGTCTCTCCCCCAGTTGGTCCAGTTGTGCCAGCGCCGCCTCCAGGGTCGCCTCGTCGAGGCTCTGATAGGCACTGTTGCCCCGGCCGCTGCGCTCGACGCTGACCCGGTTCGGGCCGTGGGTCTTGCTCAGCACGCCCATGTCATGCCGCGCGACACCGGGCCAGTTCGGGGAATGGTCGCCGACCAGCCGCGTCGTGAAGCCCCGATGCTGATCCGGGCCCAGGGCATGCAGCCGTCCGATGCTGATCGTCTCGTATCCGGCGGCTGTCAGGGCATGGGCATAGGTCGGCATGTCCGAGGGCAGCATGTCGTTGTTGGTCCAGACCCGGGTGTCGTTCGGCTCGCGCCCGGTCAGCATCGACATCCGGGCCGGTCCGCAGATCGGAGATGGGGTATGGCAGGCATCGAAGGTGACGCCCGCAGCGGCCAAACCATCCAGCGCCGGCGTTTCGGCTATGCCGTCGCCATAGCAGCCGGCAACCCGCTGCGCGTGCTGATCGGAGAAGAGAAACAGGATGTTGGGCCGCTCAGCCATCGGCACCCTCCCCCGCCCGCCGCGAACAGCCGCTGGCCAGATTGTGGCTGTGCACCCAGTCTCCGGCGCCGATCTCGGCCAGCGCCGCGCCGATCGGGATCGCGTTGCGCAGCAGGCTCTGCCCCGGCTGGACTGCGGAAAGGGCGATCTTGTGGTAACAGGGGATGTCTTCCGCCGCCGTCACCGAAACAGGCGCACCCGGGCCGGTGATCGTCACCCGATCGCCCTTGCGGACCCTTTGAATGACCACTGCCACGGTATCCTCTGCCCGCAGGCGAATTGCCCTGGCGGTCCTGTCCTGGTCCATCACAGCGTCTCTCCGAACCGGGCGACGACCTCGTCATCCTCGCCGAGTATCTCGCCGAAGGTCAGCGCGCCCGAGGCGACCTCGACGATCCGGGCCACAAGCGCATCGACGGTTGCTGCCATTTTGTCCGGCTGGGTCAGCGCCTCGGCGCAGCAGAAATCGAATTGCACCGGAAGCTTCGCGGCGGTCTCGGCATTGGCGGTGATCTTCAGAGTCGGGGCAAGGCGGTTCACGAAGGAATTCCCGACACCCGAGGTGAAGAGCGCGATCTGCGCCCCCGCCGCCACCAGGCCGGTCAGCGACTCGGGTGTGTAGGACGGCCCGTCCATCGCCGCGAGTCCGGGCCGCTGCAAGCGTTCGCCATAGTCCAGAAAGGTGGTGATCGGCGCGCTGCCGGACTTGGCCACGCTGCCGATCGCCTTGTCCTCGATCGTGGTCAGCCCCGAGGCGATATTGGCATCGTTGGGGTTGTTGCCGATCAGGTCCATCCCGCCGTCGCGGGCTAGGGTCTCGCGGCGATGCACCGCCTGCCGGATACGCGCCGCGATTTCTGGTGTCGCCGCCCGCTCGGCCAGGTGCCCCTCGCAGCCCAGCCATTCGGTGGTCTCGCCAAAGACCGCCGCGCCGCCGGCAGCGATCAGCCGGTCGGTCACCAGACCCAGCAGCGGGTTGGCCACCAGCCCCGAGGTCGGGTCCGACATCCCGCATTCCAGCGCAAGCATCAGGTCGCTCCAGGGCAGTGCCTCGCGCCGCTGGGTCGATATCCGCGCCATCAGCTGTGCCCCGGCCCGCACCGCCGCCAGCCGGAATTCCAGCGCGTCGCGGTTGGCGTCGTCCAGCGTCACCGCCACGGCCGGCCGGTCATCATCGGACAGCCTTTCCAGCAGCGCCTGCGCCTTGCCGCGATGAGCACTCAGGATCAGAACCGCCCCGACATTCGGATGCCGGGCCAGGCTCTCGAGGGTCGCCTCCACCGGCGCCTCGCCACGGCCGTTGATGGCCGCGCCGTGATCCATCGACACCAGCAGACTGCCGACCAGATCGCGGGAAATCCTCCGCGCCGAGGGCGCCGTCAGCCCGGTGATGTTGAGCACCAGAAGGGCGTTGCGAATGCCGGGCCGTCCCTGACCGCGCCGATATCCGAGGAATGTGGGGACCGGGGACTCTGTCACGGCAGACCCTTTGATTGAGTGCTTGATTGAGATATCAGTGGCCTCCGATAGCCGGACCTGCGGTTCCCTGCGCTTCGCAAAGCCGGGATGGATCGCCCAGGCCCGTTGACGCAAGGATGCCGCCCCGGATGACCGACACCGCCAAACCCGCCACGCTGCGCAATCTGGCCCATGAGCGTTTCATGGAGAAGCTGAATGCGGGTGCGCTGCGTCCGGCGCAGCTTGTGTCGCAGCGCGAACTGTGCGGCCTGCTCGACATGCCGATGGGCCCGATGCGCGAGGCGCTGAAGCGGCTGGAAGGCGAAGGCGTGGTGACGCTGATCCCGCAGCGCGGCATCAAGATTCTGGACATCGACGAGAAGACCATCAACGACGCCTTCCAGATGCGCCTGTTGATCGAGATTGAGGCGGTGCGCGTCTTTGCCGAGCGCGGCGACAAGGCCGCGGCGGCCGAGCTGCGCGACCGGACCCGGGCCGCGGGCGAACAGAGCCGGCCGCGCGAAACGCTCGACCTTGCCGAGATCAACGCGCTGACCGCGCTTGACCACGAGATGCACAGGCTGTTCGTCTCGGCGCTGGACAATGCCTTTGCCAACGACCTCTTCGACCGGATGCTGGGCCGCCTGCAACTGTCGCGGCTGGTGTTCCGGCTTCGGAACTACACCGATGAAAGGGCGATCCGCGAGCATCTCACGATCCTCGGCAGTGTGATCGACGGCGACGGGGACCGCGCGGCCGAAGCGATGGCGGCACATCTGAAGGCGTCGTGGCGTCGGGCCCTGGGGATGTCGGACTGAGCATCAGGGCAGGTTGACCCCGAGCCAGTAGGCAAAGCACAGCCAGGTGAACCCGGTGGCGGCCAGCGCGATCAGCGCCGCGGCCAGGATCGACCGCGCCGACCTCTCCTGCATCAGCATGACATAGCCCAGGAACAGGAAGCCCAGCGTCGCCGGGATGTAGCCGACCGGCAGCACCACGACATAGAGCACCAGCCCCGCCGCGCCGGTCATCACCACCCGGCCCGTGCCTCCGGTGAAGATCGGCACCGTCAGGGGCCGCGCCACCGAGCGGGCCAGGGCAAGAACCGCCATGGCCCCGGTCAGGATGCTGACGAAAAGCGGGAAGGCCCGCGCCGGCGGCTTGATCTCCAGTGCTTGGAACGCGAACAGCGCGCAGAGCACGATCACCGCCGCCAGGATGAACTTCTCGAGAACCGGCATGTCAGGCCTGCTCCGACGCTGTCGTCTCGGCCCTGCGCCGGGCCGCCCGCCGGCTGCGCAGCGCCAGCAGCAGCGGCGTCGCGATCGACAGCAGGCAGAGCGCGATCAGAACCAGCGAGATCGGCCGCATCGCGATGCTCCAGTAACTGCCCTGCGCATGCGCGATCAGCATCGAACTGGTGAACTCGCGCTCGGCGATCGGTCCAAGGATCATCCCCAGGCCGATCGGCGCCGCCTCGATCCCGATACGGCGGAAGGCATAGCCGCCGATCCCCATGACGGTCATGATGACGACCCCATACATCGAGTTGGTGACCGAATAGGCACCGACCGTGGCGAAAACGAGGATCGTCGGCGCCAGATAGGTGCGTGGGATTCGCAGGACCAGGGTCGAGACCCGGATGATCAGGAAATAGCCCAGAGGCGCCAGCAGGATGCTCGAGATCAGCAGACCGATCATGAAGGACATGGCGATGCCCGAGCCGTCGGTCATCAGGTTCATCCCGGGCCGCATCCCGAAGGACAGCAGCGCGCCCAGGATCACCGCGGCGTTCACATTGCCGGGGATTCCCAGCGCCATCATCGGGATCAGGCTGCCGCCGACCATCGCGTTGTTGGCCACTTCCGAGGCAAAGACACCTTCGACACGGCCCTTGCCGAAACTGGAACTGTCCCGGTCCCAGCGCCGCGTCTCGTTATAGGAGATGGTCGAGGCGATCGGCCCCCCGGCCCCCGGCAGCATCCCGATCACCACGCCGATCGCCGAGGAACGGAGCATCACGTCCCAGCGCCGGACCATGGTCCGGAGAACCCTGTGCAAGGCATCCTTCTGCGGCCCGATCTCGGGCGCCCGGCGGTCCCCCCCGGGCGCCGCCAGACTGGCGAAGACCTGCGATACGCAGAACAGTCCAAGCAGGGCCGGGATCAGATGGATCCCGGCCATCAGAGAGCTTTGCCCGAAGGTGAAGCGCGGCGTGCCCCAGTAGGAATCCAGTCCGATCAGGCTGATGGCGATGCCCAGCCCGCCGCCGACCAGTCCCTTGACCATATTGCCTTCCGACAGCGCTGCAATGGTCGTCAGGCCCAGCACCGTCAGCCAGAAATACTCCTGCGGACCGAATCGCAGCGAGAACTCCGCCAGCGCCCCGAAGCTCAGGAGCAGGACCAGAACCCCGGTCACGCCGCCGAAGACCGAACCGGCAAGGGCCGCCAGCATCGCCTCGCGGGCGCGGCCCTGCCGGGTCATCGGAAACCCGTCGAAGGTGGTCGGCAGCGACGAGGCGGTGCCGGGAATGTTCAGCAGGATCGCTGCATTGGCATCCCCGTACATCGCCCCCATATAGATCGACCCTAGGACCAGAAGCCCCATCAGCGGGTCCATCGGATAGACGACCGGCAGCAGGAGCGAGATCGCCATGACCGAACTGAAGCCCGGCAGGGCGCCGATGATCGCGCCGAAAACGGTCGCCAGCACGATCATCATCAGGACCATCGGGTCCGTCGCCGCGGCAATGCTCTGAGCTAGAGACATCTGGATGGGTCTCCCGGTCCCGCGCGGACGGCGCTAGTCGATCAACTCGTATTTGCGCAGCAGGCCGGTGATGCTCTCTTCCATCGCCTTGACCGAAGCCTCCAGCGCCTCGCCATCCTGCCAGATCGCGCCCTGGCCCTGTTCGGCCGAAGCGGTGATGAAGCCTTCGCTTTCGGTGACCTTCTCAAGCGTCGACCGCAGATAGGCCAGCGCGTCCTCGGGCAGTCCCGCCGGCGCAACGATGATCCGCGCCGTCGCAAGGTCCAGCGAGATGCCCTTTTCCGAGAAGGTCGGGACATCCGGCGCAAAATCCGAGCGGGCATCGGCGGTGAGCGCCAGCGCCCGGCCATTGTCCTGGCTGGTGTAGAGACCCAGCCCGATCAGCCCGGCCGTGACATGACCACCGGCGATCCGCGCGACGGTGTTCGCGCCGCCCTGGGTCGGCACCAGGGTCACTTCGATCCCGGCGCCGTCCATCATCTGCAGGGCCGCCAGATGCGCCGCTCCCATGGTGCCGGTGATCGCCAGGGTCAGCGTGCCCGGCGCTTCCTTGGCCGCGGCGACGAAGTCTTCCAGCGTCTTGTAGGGGCTGGCATCCGGCACCATCAGCACGATCGGGTCGGAATTGACCCGGCCGATGTAATCAAAGCCGTCCAGCGCGAAGGTGCCGGTTCCGACCACCGGCTGCACAACCATGTTCGGCAGGTTCACGATGCCGATGGTATAGCCATCCGGGCTGGCATTCGCGATGGCAGCGGTACCGACCGAACCGGCGGCGCCGGGCTGATACTGAAAATTGAAACTGTCGCCGGTCTCTTGCTGCCAGAACTGGTCCACGGTCCGCGCCACGCGATCCGAACCGCCACCGGCGCCGAACGGCACGATCATGGTGATCTGGCTCTCGGGGAATTCCGCTGCGGCCTGCAAGGCTCCGAAGCCCAGAAATGCGGCGGCCAAGGCCCCGGATTTGATCAGTCTCTTCATGATACTTCCTCCCAGTTCAGTATCCCGGCCAGACGGCCCTGGCTGACAACCAAACTGATACCTCAACTGAGATACCAGTTAGCCCACAGGTGCACTGCTCCCGCAATCCTGTCAAGCGCCGACATCGGAAAAGCGGAATACCGGGGGACGTTCAGCCCTTGCCCTTGGTTCGGCGGCACTCCTCGGCCTGCGCGACGATGGCCTGCGCGCCCGCCCGGACAAGCGCCATGTCGGCGCCGCCGGTCACCACCTGCGCCCCGCCTGCAAACAGGCGGGCGGGCTCCATGCCGGGGAACGGCAGCGCCCCGAAGACCTTGCCTGCCGCCAGCGTTCGTTCCATCACCTGCGCGAAGGCGTCACGGAACGCCGGGTTGTCATAGTCGCGGAACATGCCCATCGCGGCCGACAGATCGTTCGGGCCGACGAATATCCCGTCCAGCCGCGACAGGGCCAGAACCTCGGGCAGGGTCTCGACCGCCTGCGGGGTCTCGACCTGGGTCAGGATGGTCAGGGCCTCGTTGGCATTGGCGAAATAGCTCTCCGGCTCATAGCCCCAGTCGGCCGCAGCAATGGATCCGACCGCCACCCCGCGCCGGCCCTCCGGCGGGAACAGGGAAGCCTCGATGATCCCGGCCGCCTCGGCCGCCGCGTTGACCTGCGGCGCAAGCAGCGCATTGGCACCGGCATCCAGAATCCGCTTGATGTCCCCCGCCCCGTGTTCCGGCAACCGCACCATGATCGCCGTGTCGAGCCCGGCCAGCGCCTGAACCTGCGCCGAAAGCCCGTCGATCCCGCCCTTTCCATGCTCCAGGTCCACCAGGACATAATCGAGCCCGGCCCGCGCCATGCCATAGGCGATCTCGGGCGACCCGAGGGTCGACCATGCGCCGCTGACAATCTGCCCGGTGCGCAGCTTCTGGCGAAAGGCGAGGCCCTTCTGGAGGGATCGGGGCATACGGGTCATGGTCTGAAGATCTTTCGCTGCTGGGTTCGTTGCACGATCCCGTCGGATCGCCTGGATGGACGTCCCGGCGGGGCGCCCTGCCGGCGCAGGCTACGACGTCACCCTCCCCGGCTCAATCGTTTCCGGCCGGCATGTCCGGTCGATCCAGTCTGCGAGCGCGGCAATGGCGCTGTCGGCCTGCGGCACCTTGCCGAACGCGGCGATGAACCCGTGATTGACACCCCGGACCGCCAGATGCTCGACTTGGCAGCCGTTGTCGGCAAGCAGCCCGGCAAAGGTCTCGCCCTCGCTGCGCAGGACATCCAGTTCGGCGGTGACGACAAAGGCCGGCGGCATGTCGAGCGGCGGCTCGGCGCGCAGGGGCGAGCAGCGCCAGTCCAGCCGGCTTGCCGGGTCCGGTGCATAGAGCCCGGTCGCCCATTGCATGTCGTCCAGCGACAGACCGACGGCACCGCTTCCGAACCGCCGATAGCTCTCGGTCTCGCCCAGCCGCGACAGATCGGTGACCGGATAGATCAGCACCATGCCGGCGACCTGCGGCTGCCCACGGCCCGCGGCAATCGCTATGGCACCGCCGGCACTGTCGCCGCCAACCAGAATTGCGGCCGGATCGGCGCCCATCGCCTCGGCCCGCGCCAGAACATGGCGCAGCGCCGCCCCGGCATCGTCGATCGCGGCGGGGAACGGGTGTTCCGGGGCCAGACGATAGTCCACCGACAGGACCATGATCCCGCAATCCGCCACCACTTTTCGCAGAATCGCGTCATGCGACTCCAGATCGCCCATCACGAAGGCGCCGCCGTGGAAATAGACCATCAGGGGCAGCATCGACTTACCCGAGGGCCGGTAGAGCCGCGCCGGGATCGGCCCCGCGTCGCTCTCGATCGAGACATCCCCGACCGCGAAGACCGGCGGCAAACGGGTCGGCGCCCCCTGACGGGAGCGGCTCAGCTCCCGCGCCTCCTCGATCGTCAGTTCGCTGTAACGCGGCCCCTGCAACCGTGCCGTAACGGCCTCGGCCAGGACCGGGTGCAGCCCGTCCCCCGCGCCGCGCCCGCTCATGTCACCCGCCCGCTTGCGGCTCTGGTATCCGGCGCCCGGCCTTGCTGGCTCAATCCAATTCCCCTTCGAAGGGCGCCGCAACCGCGACGCAGCAGTTGCCGGCGGTGACCCGACCCGGCTGGCGGCGCCCATAGACGACGCCGTCCGCAGCATATCGCAACAGTTCCGGTTGGCGAGAAGGGTCGCCCAGATTGTGGATGCATCCCGCCGCCTGGCCCGCGCTCACCTGGGTTCCAAGCGGATGATAGGGCTCGAAAACCCCGTTGCATGGCGACAGCAGATAGCCATCGTGGCCCGGGATGCGCAGGATCGCCTCCGGGCGCTCCGGCACCGGTGCGCCGCTGGACTCGGTGATTCCCAGATGCGCCAGAACGTTGCGCACCCCGCGCCGGCAGATCGCCAGCGCTTCGAGAGAGACGGTGCCGGCGCCCCCCATTTCGGTGCCGACGGTGATGAGCCCCGCCCGCACCGCCGTGGCGGTCGAGGTCCGCGGCTCGCCGAGATTGTCGATCACCACCGTCAGCGGTGCGCCGAAGGCGACCACGGCGGCGGTGTTGCGACGCCGCAGTTCCGGGTCGTGACTCGGCTCGATGATCGCGCTCGGCAGGATGTTGAGCGACGAGCCGCCGGAATGCAGGTCCAGATAGGCGTCGCCCATCGGCATCAGCACATCGCTGACATAGGCCGAGATCTGTTGGGTGATTGTGCCGCGCGGATCGCCGGGAAAGGTCCGGTTCAGGTTCAACCCGTCCACGGGCGAGGTTCTCTGCCCCGCCAGGACCGCCGGCAGATTCAGCGCCGGCAGGAAGATCAGGCGGCCGCTGACCTCGGCCGGATCGAGATCGCGGATCATCTCGCCCAGCGTGATCGGGCCTTCGTACTCGTCACCGTGATTGCCGGCCAGCAGAATTGCCGTCGGGCCGTTGCCGTTCTTGATGACGGCCAGCGGCAGCCGCGTGGCGCCCCAGGCATCGTCATGCGGCGAATGCGGAATGTCGACAAAGCCGACCTGCTTGCCATTGCGGTCGAAGTCGATCGTGGTATGCGCCGAAGACATGAGGCCCAGCTTTCTATGCAGTCATGAACAGGGGATCGGCAGGGGACCGCAGCCCCCTGCCGGAAGGTTTCGAAACAGGTTCAGAGAGGCTGCAGATCGGGCAGCGGGGTGCCCAGCCACTTCTCGGTCAGGGCAGCCAGCGAGCCGTCCAGCATCCCGACATGCACGAAGGTGTTCAGCCATTGCAGCAGTGCCGGGCTGTCCTGCCGAACCCCGATGTAGGTCGGGTTGAAGGCCATGATGAACTTCGGCTTCAGCTCCAGGCTGGGGTCCTGCATCATCATCACCTTGGCGACGATATCGGCGGTCGCGAACAGTTCGGCCTGACCCGAGGTGAAGGCCGCCGCAGCGGTCGCGTCGTCGTCATAGCGCTGAATCTTCGCGTTCGGCGCCAGTTTGGTCAGCAGCAGGTCCTGGGTCGTGCCGCGCGCGACGGCGATGGTCTGGTCGGTCAGATCCTCCGGTTTCGAGACCGGGATCGAGTCCGGCCCGAAGACGCCGCTCGACACCGCCGAATAGGGCGAGCTGAAGGCGATCTGCAACGCCCGCTGCGGGGTGGCGCCCATCACCGAGATCACGATGTCCAGCTTGCCGGTCAGCAGATAGGGAATCCGGTTCGCGCCGGTGATCTGCTGCAGTTCGAGTTCGACCCCCAGGGCCTCGGCGATGTTGTGGGCCATGTCCACGTCCAGGCCGACGGGCTGGTTGTTCTCGTCGTTCGACCCGAAGGGCGCGACATCCACCGGAACCCCGATCCGGACCTTGCCCGCCGACAGGATGTCCTGCAGGTCTCCGGCCGCGCCCGGCGCTGCCAAGGCGCTGGCCGCAAGCAGCCCGGCCGATACAATTCTGGTCAGTTTCTTGAACATCGCTTCTTCTCCCTTAAGCGGTTTCTTGGTTGGTTGTTCGTCAGTGCAGGACGGCGCTCAGAAAGCTCTTCAGCTCGTCCGTTCGCGGCGCCGACAGGGTTTCACGCGCCGGGCCGTCTTCGTGAATCCGGCCCTCGTGCATGAAGATCACCCGGTCGGCGACATTCCGGGCAAAGTTCATCTCGTGGGTGACGAGCATCATCGTCATGCCCTCTTCCGCGACGCTCTCCAGCACCCGCAGCACCTCTCCCACCAGTTCCGGGTCCAGCGCCGAGGTGATCTCGTCGAACAGCATCAATGTCGGCTGCATCGCCAGTGACCGGGCAATCGCGACCCGCTGTTGCTGGCCGCCCGACAGCTCGTCGGGAAAGGCCGACAGCTTGTCGGCCAGCCCGACCTTGGCGACCATGGCATGGGCAAGGCTGCGCGCGTCCTCGGTGCTCATCTTGCGCACCAGTTTCAGCGCCAGCATCACATTGCGCTCGACCGAGAGATGCGGGAACAGGTTGTAGCTCTGGAACACCATCCCGGCGCGGGCGCGCAGCGCGTTCAGGTCGGCGCCCGGGGCGGTCAGCTCGATCCCGTCCACCACGATCCTGCCCGACTGCACCAGTTCCAGCCCGTTGATGCAGCGCAGCATCGTCGATTTGCCGGAACCGGAGCGGCCGATGACGGCAACGATCTCGCCCTTTTCCAGCGTCAGCGAAATTCCCTTGAGAACCGGGACGGCGCCGAAACTCTTGTGAACATCCGCAAGATCAACGAGGGGCATGGTATTTCCTTTCCAGTCGCTGGCTGAGTTGCGACAGGCTGAAGCAGACAACGAAGTAGAGAACCGCGGCGATGCCGTAGACCGTCAGCGGCGCGAAGGTCGCCGCCGTGATGATCTGGCTGGCCCGGGTGAGTTCGACAAAGCCGATCAGCGCCGCCAGAGAGGTGTTCTTGACCAGTTGCACCAGGAAACCGACGGTCGGCGCGATCGAGATGCGGATCGCCTGCGGCAGGATCACATGGGTCAGCCGCTGCATGTAGGTCAGGCCGAGACTGGCCCCGGCCTCCCACTGACGCGACGAGACCGACTGCAGGCTGCCACGCCATATCTCGCCGAGAAAGGCCGAGGCATAGATCGACAGCGAGATCGAAGCAGCGACCCAGGCGTCGACATTGACGCCCAGGAGCGGCAGTCCGAAGAAGAACACGAAGAGTTGCCCCAGCAGCGGCGTGCCCTGCACCAGGTTGATGTAGCTCAGCGCCAGCCAGTTCGCCGGCCGGAAGGCCAGGGTGCGCAGGATGGCGACCAGCAGGCCCAGCAGCCCGCCGCCGACCGCGGCGACCAGCGCCAGCAGCACCGTCCAGCGCAGCGCTTCCAGCAGGAAGACCAGATCGTTCAGCGAGAATTCCCGGATCATCGGTGCGATCTCCGAACGAATACGGCCCAGTAGATCGCCGAGAACAGGGCCCGAAAGCCCAGGGTGAAAACCAGATAGGACAGGGTTATGAGGGTATAGACCTCGAAGGACCGGTAGGTCCGCGAGTCGATGAAGGCGGCTTGCCCGAACAGTTCGGTCACGCCGATGGAGGACACGACGCTGGTCGTGAGCATCAGCAGGACGAACTGGCTGGCCAGCGCCGGATAGATCGCCTTGATAGCGGGGAAGAGAACGACATGCCGAAAGGTCTGCGCCGCCGTCAGCCCCAGGGAGCGCCCGGCCTCGACCTGCCCGACCCGGACCGACTCGAACCCGGCCCGCAGGATTTCGGCACTGTAGGCGCCCAGGTTGATCGACAGGGCGATGACCGCCGCGGTATTCGCGCCCAGGCGCAGACCCAGCGACGGGAGACCGAAGAACACGATGAACAGCTGCACCAGCAGGGGCGTGTTGCGGATCGCCTCTACATAGACCCGCGCCGCCATCCGAATGGCCGGGCGGCTGCTCACGCGGCCGATCGCCACCGCCAGCCCGATCGCCAGCCCGAACAGCATCGCCACCGAGGCCAGCTGCAGGGTCAGGATGACGCCGCTCAGAATCTCCGGCATATAGGGCCAGAGAGCACTGAATTTGAAGTTGTAGTTCATGGGTGCGGAGCTCCCCCTCTGCACTCTATCAACGGAACCCAAGCAAGCTTGAGGATAGTCCTTGATGTCAAACGCTAGGAAACTTTATATATGACGTCAATGTTTATAAGTGAAATGTCTCCGTATGTCTGAAGATCGCCCGACCTACAGCGCACCCGCCCTTGAGAAGGGATTGGATATCCTCGAAATTCTGGCCCGGGAGGGGCGACCGCTGAACACAAGGCAGATCGCCGAGAAGCTTGGCCGATCGACCAGCGAAATCTTCCGGATGGTGCATGTGCTTCTGGATCGCGGCTATCTGCAGCGCGAGGATTCGGGTGAGGGGCTGACCCTGTCGAACCAGCTCTTCAGCCTTGGAATGCAGACTGCGCGGGCCCGCGATCTGGTCAGCGTCGCCGCGCCGATTGTGGAACAGTTCGCCGCCGAAGTGCGCCAAGCCGCGCATCTGGTCGTCGCCCATCGCGGCGAGGCGGTGATCATTGCGGCGGTATCGGGTGGCTCCGACATGAACTTTGCGCTCAAGCTCGGCTATCGCCGCCCGCTTGCCGATGCCCATTCCGGACTGGTGCTGATGGCCTTCCAGCCAGAGCATATCCGCAACCGGATGATCGCAGATTGCCAGCTTCTGATGGCCCTGCCCCCGGACCCCGCGACCCTGGAAGAAGCGATGCAGGAGGCCCGTGAACTGGGCGGGGTGATCCACGAAAGCCGCGACATCATCGGCGTGACCGACGTGGTCTGCCCGATCGTCATGCCCGACGGCCGCGCGGTGGCCTGCGTGACGGTGGCGGCATTCAGCCGGCGCAACAGCCCGCCCAATTTCGAGGCGATGCATGACCGGCTGAAGCTGACCTGCGCCAAGATCGCCCGCGAACTCGGCAGCTATACGCCCGAGCCGGACCGGCGATAGGACACCGACGCCCCGGCCTTGCCCGCGCAGTCACCCGGCCAGGAGACTCGGGCAGGCCGGTTCCGTCCTTCAGCGGACCACGTCCACTTCGACACGGCGCCCGACCTTGCCCGTGCCGTAAATCCGCACCTCGACCATCACCCCGCCGCGCAGCAGCGCCTTCCCGGCCGGGGCATCGATCCGGCCGTTGCGCACCATCCGCTCCAAGGTCGCCCGATTTGCCGCAACACCGAAATAGGGATCCCATTCGTCGCCCGGCTGCGACACACCGAAACGGTGGAAATTCGCCCGGTCCTGGCGCAGCACCTGCCAGGGCGCGGTCAGGCGCTTGCCTTGCGAATTGTACAGATCGTCCTGCCCGATAAAGGCGATGTAGCTGCCGATCAGGCTGTCGGCGCGGGTCGGGGTGGCACCGAGCCCCAGAAGCGGGGCCAGCGCCAGGACGACAGCCAGACGGCGGAACATTCGTTGCATGGCAAAGCTCCATGTGACCTGCCGGTCAGACTTGCACGGCGTCAGGCACCGGTCCAATGACAATGGTTGTCACGGTCCAACCCCGGACGCCGCGCAGCCTTCCGGCGCAGGGCGGTCCTAGCCCGGAGCCCGCATCAGCATCGGGCCGAGCTTACGTCCGGCCAGGATATGCAGGTGATAATGCGGCACGTCCTGCACCGCGGCCTCGCCGGCATTCGAGATCGTCCGGTAGCCACCCCCGCCCATCCCGGGCTGCACGCCGAGCTGGCGACAGATCTCGCCGGCCGCGCGATGGAAATCGACGATCTCGGCTTCGCTGGCTTCGAGACAGAAATGGTCGAAGCAGACATAGGGTCCCTTGGGGATCACCAGCACATGGATCGGCGCCTGCGGCTGGATGTCGTTGAAGGCCAGGGTATGCGCGGTCTCCAGAACCGTCTGGTTCGGAATCTCGCCGCGCAGGATCTTGGCGAAAATGTTCTGGTCGTCGTAGATATAGGCCATATCTGTCCCCGGTTTTCTGTCCTCAGTCGGTATACAGGTGCTCGGTCGCGGCGATCTCCTGCGCCTGTTCCAGAGGAATATCCAGAAACCGCGCCAGTTGCACGGCGTTCTCGTCCGGCGACTGGGTCTCGCTGATCCGATAGTAGTTCTCGAAATTGGCGTCCCTGATCCGGTCGCTTTCATGGAACACGTCGTTTCGGATCGTCGGCAACAGCCGGTCGATCGTCTCCTGGCTGGTCCGTTCACCCAGCAGCCCGACCCGCAGGGCATGGCCGGCGAGATACTCGTCGGTGAACACGCATTCGACTTCCAGCAGCTTGGTCACGCTGCGGTCCGAATAGAAATCGCGCAGCAGGTCCATGTTGTTGGGATCGAGCAGGATCAACAGCCGGTCGGTCTCGTAATAATCGAACAGCATCCGCATCAGCGCCCGGCGGTGCCTTGTCCGCTTGCCCAGCGTGGTCTGGATGCCGCCCAGATCCGGCAGAGGCGTCGCCTCCTCATCGAAGAGATAGGCCACCGACGGCAGGTTGACGGTCTGTCGGACGCGCTCCTGGAGCCGCTTGGCGACGTGCCATTTCTTGCAGACCACGATCATCAGCTCGCGGTCGCGTCCCAGCGTCGATTCGGTTTCCCAGAACCGCGGCGAGAACCGCCGCCCGATCCGGCCCCGCCCGGTCAGGAACCGGAACAGGCTGCGGCCCTCGTTGGAAATCCGGAAATCCGCCGTGTCGTCGGCGTAAAGCACGCCCAGCCGGTCCCGGAGCTGTGTCGCCTCGGGGCTGATCTTGCGGGCAAAGAGGTAATCCTGGCTGAGCAGCAGGTCGTAGTGGTCGTTGTAGAAGGTCACCGGCATGCCGTAGTCGGTGAACATCAGGAAGGTCAGGGTGCGGGTGCGGATCTCGGCTTCCGGCACCAGGTGGCGCACGATGGTCTGAAAGAAGGTTTCGTCCGGGATCCATGTGGTGCGGAAGAATCGCATCACGTCGCGGCGCTTCTTCACGAAATCCAGCACCGCCTCGATGGTCAGGCGTCGCAGGCACCACCACTGGCTGCCGATCATGATCTGCAGGTCGGCCGGAATCTCACGGCTCAGACGCAGGCGCCTTTGCAGGTTCATCGACGCGTAGAACAGTTTCTTGTGGGTGCGTTCATTGAAGAAATGCCGATAGATCAGCCGCTCGCCCTTGATCCCGGTCTTGATCCAGTCGGACTGGAAGAAGTCAAAGCTCTCGATGTAATCGGCCTCGTTGGCATCGAGAAAGCTGTGTGCATAGGCCGCCGACTTGATCGCCATGCAGTCGCCCGACACCATGTAGAAATGCGTTGCGCGGGGGAACTCGGCCACCGCCGCCTCGATCGCGTGGAGCGTCGCCTGCACCAGGCTCCATTCGCCCCAGCCGCATTTGACCCGCTTGCGGGCGAAGGTGACGTTCGGATTGTCCTTCAGGGCCTCGACGATGCGGTCGTAATCCTCGCGCTTCGCACGGGCATCGAAATGGATCGACATGCAGTCGCCGACAGCCGTCAGGCTTTGCGCCTGACGAATGATCGCGTCGGGGTCCTTGTGGCAAAGAAGAATGAAGGCGATTTTTGCCATTTTGGAACCGGGCGGCCTGTTTTGCCGTGATTGCTGCCTCACTTAACGTGAAGGAGCATTGAAGAGACAGAGATTTTTTGCTCTTTTCTGTCCATTGTCACCCAACCGCGGATGAAGGACGGTTCTGGGGACGCTTGGAGGCAGTGCATGGGTTTTCCCGGGACGTGGATGACGGAGAGCGAGAGCGTGGTGTACCGGGTGGTGCCGAAATGCGCCTGCTCGACCATCGGACAGATCATGTATTATTCGGATCACGGCAAGTTCTTCGATGGCGACATCCACGATTCCAAAACCGGCCTGCACAAGTGGAGCCAGGAGGCCAGCGCCCCGCTGATCGAGGCGAACGTGCAGGCGCACAAGTCCTATGCCTTCACTTGCGTCCGCAACCCCTATACCCGCATCCTGTCGTCCTTCTTCGACAAGATCTGCGGCATTCAGCGCAACGGCAAACGCTATCGCGGCAACCTTGTCCCGACGCTGATGCAGAAATACGGGGTCGAGGTCGGCGATCCCGAAACCAATTTCGAATTCGACCAGATCAAGAGCTTCCGCCGCTTCCTGCTGTTCACCCGCGACACCATCCGCTGGCGCCGCCCGATCGAGCCGGACATCCACTGGTCGGCCATGTCGGGCCATATCTCGACCTACATCGTCAACGGCGGGACCTATGACCACATCTTCTGGACCGAGGATTTCAACACCGGGATGCAGGTCGTTCTGGACAACATCGAGACCCCGGTGAAAGTCGATCTCAGCAAGGTTCCGCGCTTCAACGAAAGCGAGGGCCACGGGCCCAAGCGGGCGCATCCGGTCGAGGACTATTTCGACGACCTGTCGATGCATCTGGTCTACGAGATCTACAAGCGCGATTTCCGGCTGTTCAAATACGATTTCGAGAACCCGGCCAACAAGATGCCGACCGGCGAGATCGACCTGGACGAGGTCCACGCCAAGCTGGGTGACTGACGGGCTGGTCCCTCGGTTAGGCAGGCTTGTTTGCCGTGCTGGACAACGCCGCCTGCCGGACTAACCTGCGGCAGCGATGCCCAAGCTCCTCATCCTCGGCTCCGGCCCGAACGTGACCGACTGCCGGCACTGGCCCCGGGCGCCGTTCGACCGGATCGTGGCGATCAACAACGCCTGGCGGGTGCGCCCGGACTGGGACGATCTGGTGGCGCCCGAGGATTTCCCCGCCGAACGTCACCCACCGTCGCTGTCGCCGGGACAGAGGCTGATCGAGGCCGATGCCTTCGTGCCGGCGCAGAACGCCTATGGCGGCTTCGTCTATGCCGGGGGCACCATGGCCTTTACCGCCGCCTATTGGGCACTGCATGCATTGCGGCCCCGGCTGATCGCCTTTCTGGGCTGCGACATGGTCTATCCGACCAGCGGGGCGACGCATTTCTACGGCACCGGCACCGCCGATCCGCTCCGCGACGACATCACGCTGCGCTCGCTCGAGGCGAAATCGGCGCGGTTGATGATCCTGGCGGCACGGCAGGGCTGCCGGACCGTCAACCTGTCGCAGGAGAAGGAAAGCCGGCTGATCCTGCCCCGCGCCCGGCGCGAGGCGCTGGACGGGCCGGTGCAGAAATTCGACGCGCAACTGGTCAACAGGGCCCTGCGCCGGGAAGCCGAACTGGGCTACATGGTACCTTCGGGCCGGTACTGGGACGAGGCCGAATGGTTCAGCATTGACGAGATCGACGCGCTCGACGCCCTGTGGCTGGCAGCCGCCCGGGGCTGAGCGAAACGGAAACGCCCCGGCGAAGGAACCGCCGGGGCGCGAGATCAGGGCCGATCCGGGTGCAGACCCCTAGTGCACCCGTTTCGAGATATTGCCGTCACCGTCACGCAACGTGTCCTCGTCAACGACGAGGAAGAAAGACGGATCGGTCATCGGCTGTGTCTGCGGCGGATAGCCCGGAACCGTCATGGTCAGCTGGCCGTTCGGGATCACCGCAAAGCTTGTGTCGGTCTGCGGTTCGACCCGGTAGGTCCCGGTCGAGCGCAGCGCGATCTTCAGCGGCACGCCCTGGGTGGTGACCGTCAACGTGCCTTCCAGCACCATCGAGCCATCGGCGCCATAGGTGATGGTGCCGTTCAACACGCCCATGCCGGCATCCGGCACCGGAATCTCGGCGTTGTCGGTGCGCCATTTGCCGACGATGAAGGCCGCCGGGTCGAAGGCCGGCTTCTTGGGCTGCGATGCCTCGATCAGCTTGGCGACGTCATCGACCTTCGACGCCGCCTGCCAGTCGGCCATGCCTTCCTGCCAGACCACCGTCTCACCGGTCAGTTCGCCCGCCTTGACCTTGGCGACCAGTTCCTCGCGGCTGAACGGACCGGTCGTCTGGCCATTCACCGCGATGTAGACCGCCAGTTCCGGTTCGACCGGCGGAGGCGGAGGTGGCGGAGGAGGGGGAGGCGGCGGCGGAGGTGGCGGCGGGGTCGGCGTGTCGCCACCGGTCCCGTCATCGGCCTCGGCCCCGTCATCGGCATCAGTGCCGCCGTCATCCGCGACCGCGGGGCCGGCGGCGCCGGTATCGGCACCGGCCGCCTCACCGCCGTCAGCCGTGCCGCCGTCCGCCGATTGTGCCCATGTGCCGGACGGGCCGGCACCCAGTGCAAGGCCAAGGACCAACAGCCAGGCGACCAGGCGCCCCCGGCGGCCGTGTCCGGCCCGAGAATTGTGGAAATGCATCAAACCCCTCCAGAGCATCAAATAGGTGGAGACAGGCTAGCAGTGCTTTCCCCAAGGTCAAAATGACAAATGCCGTGGGCAACAGAGGTTCGTGCGCCCCGGACCTATCCCAGCAGCCCGGCCGACCGGAAGAGCGCCTTGACGTCGGTCTCGGCCCGGGCGCCGAAATGGCCGATCACCTCGGCCGCCGCGACGCATCCCATCTGGCCGCAGACCGCCAGCGGACGCCCTTCGGCCAGGCCATAGAGGAAACCGGCGGCGAACTGGTCGCCCGCCCCTGTGGCATCCACCGGCACAACGCGGTGCACCGGCACCTCGACGGTCTCGTCGCCACGCACCAGCACAACGTCGCTGCCCGAACGGGTGCAGACAACGGTCCCGGCATCCTGCGCGGCCTGTTCCAGCGCCGAGGAGAGATCGGTCTGATAGAGCGACTCCCACTCGTGTTCGTTGCCGATCACGTAGTCGAGTTCCTTGACCAGCCTGCGAAACGCATCCCGGTGCCGATCGACACAGAACGGGTCCGACAGCGAAATCCCGGCCTGCCCGCCCGCCGCCCGGCAGACCTGCGCGGCCCGGTCGAAGGCGGCCATGCCGCGCGGCTTGTCGTAGAGATAGCCTTCCAGGAACAGGAACCTTGTCTGCCCGGCCACGTCGTCCGGGACGTCCTCGGGGCCAAGCTCGGTGGAAATCCCCAGATAGGTGTTCATCGAGCGTTCGCCGTCGGGCGAGACAAAGATCATCGAACGCGAGGTCGGCAACGACCCGCCCTTGACCGGCGGATTGACGAAATCGGTGCCCTGCTCGGCCATGTCGGCGGCATAGCTCCGACCAAGCGCGTCGTCGTTGACCCGGCCGATGAAACCCGCCTTCAGACCCAGCGAGCCGATCCCGGCCACGGTATTGCCCACCGATCCCCCGGCCGCCTGGCTGCGCTCCTTCATCGCGGCATAGAGCAGTTCTCCGCGCTCGACCTCGACCAGTTGCATGATCCCCTTCTGAATCCCCATCAACTCCAGAAAGGCGTCATCCGCGGGACAGAACACATCGACCACGGCATTGCCGATTCCGACGACATCATAGCGTTTGCTCACAGGGTCTTCTCCTCATAGGGGCAGAGATCGCGGATCAGGCAGTCGGGGCAGCGTGGCTTGCGGGCGGTGCAGATATAGCGGCCGTGCAGGATCAGCCAATGATGCGCGTGCTGCTGGAACTCGACCGGGACATTGTCTTCCAGCGCGCGTTCCACCGCCTCGACATCCTTGCCCGGCGCGATGCCGGTGCGGTTGCCGACCCGGAAGATATGGGTATCGACGGCCTGCGCGGGGTGGTGGAACCACATGTTCAGCACCACGTTGGCGGTCTTGCGCCCGACCCCCGGCAGCGATTGCAGCGCGGCGCGGGATGAAGGCACTTCGCCGCCGTATTCCTCGACCAGGATCTCCGACATCCGGATCACGTTCCTGGCCTTCTGGCGATACAGGCCGATGGTCTTGATCGCCTCGGTCAACCCTTCGAGGCCGAGCGCCAGCATCTTTTCGGGAGTATCCACCTTCGGGAACAGGTCGCGCGTCGCCTTGTTCACCCCGGCATCGGTCGCCTGCGCCGAGAGCGCCACGGCAACCAAAAGCGTGTAGGCGTTGAGATGGTAGAGCTCGCCCTGCGGTTCCGCCTCCTGGGCGCGGAACCGGGCGAAAATCTCGCGGATCGTCTGATAGGGCAGTTGCTTGGCCATCCGCGACCCTATGCAATGCCCGGCGCAAAGGCGCAAGTTTCGGATCGTCCGAAGCGCGGCCCGGGGCTACCTTCGGGCAAAGAAGACAGATTATGGATGGGCTGCTATGGATACGCGCATGTCACCGACAGAGCCCGAGGGCTATCATTTCCACGTCATGCGCCGGGCGCTGGACGAGATCGACGCGGCGGGCGCCGGCCTGACGCTGGACGATCTGGCGGCACGGCTGAAGATGAGCCCGGCGCATTTCCAGCGCACCTTCTCGCGGTGGGTCGGGGTCTCGCCCAAGGCCTACCAGCAGTATCTCACGCTGGACAATGCGCGGCGGCTGCTGGCCAACAACTTCACCACCCTGGGCGCCGCGCACGAAGCCGGGCTGTCCGGCGCCGGGCGGCTGCACGACCTGTTCGTGAAATGGGAAGCGATGAGCCCCGGCGACTATGCCAAGGCCGGCGCCGGGCTGGAGATTGCCTGGGGCTGGTTCGAGGGGCCGTTCGGGCGGACCCTGGCGATGGGCACCGACAAGGGGATCTGCGGCCTGGCCTTCGCCGAAGAGACCGGCGACGCGGCGGCGATGGCCGATCTGCGCGGGCGCTGGCCCAAGGCCCGGTTCGTCGAGGCGCCCGAGCGGCTGGAAGGCTGGATGGCCGCCGCCTTCGGGCAATCGGGCGAGGCCTCGCTCTACCTGATTGGGGCGCCGTTCCAGATCAAGGTCTGGGAGGCGCTGCTGGCGGTGCCTTCGGGCCAGGTCACGACCTATTCCGAGATCGCGCGTTTCATCGGCCACCCCAAGGCGGTGCGTGCGGTGGGCACGGCAGTTGGCCGCAACCCGGTGTCCTGGCTGATCCCCTGCCACCGTGCGCTGCGCAAATCGGGCGGCCTCGGCGGCTATCACTGGGGCCTGCCGGTCAAGCGTGCCCTGCTGGCCTGGGAGGCGGCTCGGGCCGACGCCGGATGAACGCCCCGCTACCGGCGAAGGGCCGGCGGCAGCGATCACGCACAGGTTACAGGAATGCGCAAAATCACGCCGAGATCACGCGACTGTTGCTGCGGAATGTCACCAATCGGATATAAGCGCGGTAAGCATCAACATATTCATAGTCTGAGGACGCCATGACACTTCGCACCCCCATGTTTGCCGCCCTGATGGGCACACTGGCGCTGGCCGCCTGCACTCCGACCGATGTCGATACCGGCAATCCCCGGACCCGCACCGGCGAAGGCGCCGCGATCGGCGCGATCGGTGGCGCCCTGCTGGGGGTCGCGATGGGCGACGATGCCGAAGCCCGTCGCCGCGGTGCGGTGATCGGTGCCGCCGTCGGTGCCGGGGCCGGTGCGGCGATCGGCTACAACCTCGATCAGCAGGCCGCCGAACTGCGCAGCTCGATGGACGGCCGGATCCAGATCATCAACCAGGGCGACTACCTGATCGTGCGGATGCCGGAAGACATTCTCTTTGCCGTCGACAGCGCCACGGTCTCGGCGGGTCTGCGCAGCGATCTGGGTGCGCTGGCCAACAGCCTGCAACGCTATCCGAATTCGACCGTCGAGGTCATCGGTCACACCGACAACACCGGTTCCGCCTCGTACAATCTCGACCTGTCGCAGCGCCGCGCCTCTGCTGTCGCGACGATCCTGATCGGCAACGGCATCTCCTCGAACCGCATCCGCGCCATCGGCCGCGGCGAAGATCAGCCGATCGCGTCGAACCAGACGGTCAGCGGCCGGGCCCAGAACCGCCGGGTGGATATCTACATCCGTCCGAACTGAGCGCGACGCGCCCGATCGCACTAGACCGGCAAGGCCGCGGTTCGCACCGCGGCCTTCGTCGTTTACGGGCGCCGGACGCGGCAGGCGTTGTTCTCGGGCCCCGGGCAGCCTACACCAGATCCGCAGCACTACGGAAAGCACGATGCCGTTCGAAAAGGTCCAGCCAGAACGCCTGTCCCAAGCCGTGTCCCGGCAGATCGAATTGCTGATCCTGCGTGGAATCCTGCGTCCCGGTGAAAGACTGCCCGCCGAACGTGACCTGGCCGAGCGACTGGGCGTGTCGCGGCCCAGCCTGCGCGATGCCGTGGCGGAGATGTCCGAGAACGGCCTGCTGGAAACCCGCGCCGGATCGGGCATCTATGTCGCGGAAAGCCTGGGGGCGGTCTTCCCCGAACCGCTGGTCCGGCTCTTCGCCACTCATGACGAAGCGGTGTTCGACTACATCGCCTTCCGCCGCGACATCGAAGGGATGGCCGCCGAACGCGCCGCCCGTCTGGGATCGGACACCGACCTCAAGGTGATCGGCACCCTGCTCGTCCGGATGGAAACCGAACAGAGCCGGCGCAACGCCGCCGAGGAGGCGCGGCTGGATGCCGAGTTTCATCTCGCCATTGTCGAGGCCGGACATAACACCGTGATGCTGCACATGATGCGCTCGATGTTCGGGCTGTTGCGCGAGGGCGTGTTCTTCAACCGCCAGGTCATGTTCCGCCAGCGCACCACCCGCGCGGCCCTGCTGGAGCAGCACCGGGCGATCCACGCCGCGCTCGAGGCACGCGACGGTGACGCGGCCCGGGCAGCGGTGGAAGCACATCTCGACTATGTCGAACGCGCCTTGATCGACCTGCGCCGGGCCGAACGGAACGAGGCCATTGCCCGCCAGCGCCTGTCCCACGACAGCCCCTGATCCCGGCCTGCGGAAAACGAAAACCCCGGCACAACGGCCGGGGCTTTCAATTCTGTCGGGATCGTAAGGATCAGTGCAGTTTCGACGACACCGCCGCGATCGCATCGTCGATCATCGCATTGCTCTTGGCGGCGGTCATCTGCTTGGCCATGACTTCGCCCGCCACTTCGACCGCGATCTCGGCGGCCCGGTTGCGCACTTCCCGCACAGCGGCGGCCTGGGCGCTGGCGATCTGGTCTTCGGCCGAGGCCAGGCGGCGCGCGATCGAGACCTTCAGATCTTCCTTCGCCTTGTCGGCGGCGGCGGCTGCCTCGGCCTTGGCGGTCGAGATGATCCGGTCGGCCTGCTCCTGCACATCCTTTTGCTTGCGCTCGTAGCTGGCCAGGATCGCCTGCGCCTCTTCGCGCATCTTGCGGGCCTCGTCCAGCTCCTTGCGGATCGTCGCGGCACGCTGGTCCAGCATCCCGCCCAGCTTGCCCGGAACCTTCAGGTAGACCAGCACCCCCACGAAGATCAGGAAGGCGATGATGATGATGAAATGCGGGTTCTGCAGCGAGAAGAAGGACCCTCCGCCGTGGCCGCCGGCAGCAGCGGCATGTTCGGCCACTTCGTCGCCTTCGGCCTGCGCCGCCAACGGCGCCATCACCGCGAACAGTGCCGCGATATGGGCCGAGACGCTATACGAGATATGTCGGAACAGTGTCATGGCTACCCTTTCACCCGGGCGTCAACCAGGGCCTCGACCGTCTTGGCATCGGCCTCGGCCCCCAGGATCGCGACGATCTCGGTTGCCGTGGCCTTGGCCACCTCGCTGATCGAACCGGCCGCCGAGGCGCGGATCGCGGCGATCTGCTTTTCAGACTCGGCGGTCTTCTCGGCGATCTCGGCGTCGGCGCGGGCGGTTGCCTCGGCCAGGTCGGCCTTGATCGCGTCACGCGCCTCGCCGACAATCCTGTTCGCCTCGACCCGGGCTTCCGCCAGTGCCTTCGTATAGGCGGCCTCGGCCTCCTTGACCTTCAGCGACAACTCTTCCGCCGCAGCCAGATCGTTGGTGATCGTCCCCGAGCGTTCCGCCAGCACCGAGCCGATCCGTGGCAGGGCGATGCGAGACATCACCCACCACAGTGCCACGAGGGCCAGCAAGAGCCAGAAAATCTGGTTCGCAAAGGTCGAGAAATCGAGCTGCGGCATCCCGGCACTGCCGGATTCACCGGCTGCGTGAGCGCCCGCTTCAATCGCTTCTGTCGCCATGTCGTCCTCCGTGGACCGCAAGACCTGCCAGGCCGGGCGAAACCGCCCGACCCAATTCTGTTATTCGCGCGATCAGAGCGCGAACATCAGCAGCAGGGCGACCAGGAACGAGAAGATGCCGAAGGCTTCGGCAAAGGCGATACCGATGAACAGCATCGCGGTCTGGCCGGGGGCCGCCGAGGGGTTGCGCAGAGCGCCGGACAGGAAGTTGCCGACGATGTTGCCGACGCCGACAGCCGAGCCGCCCATGCCGATACAGGCGAGACCGGCACCGATGAATTTGCCCAGCGCTGCTGCTGCTGCGAGTTCCATATCTATCTCCTTAACGCGGTGTTGGTTGGTGTTGGGTGGAGTTCGTGAATTCGGTTCGGGTCCGGCCGTCAGTGCTGCGGATGCAGCGCATCCTTCAGATAGACGACGGTCAGAATGGTGAAGACGTAGGCCTGCACGAAGGCGACCAGCAGTTCCAGCGTGTACATCGCTGCGATTGCCACGATCGAGACCGGCGAGATCAGCGCCACGGCGGCAAAGCCCGCGAAGACCTCGAACACGGCGTGGCCAGCCATCATGTTGCCGGCAAGACGTATGGAGTGGCTGACCGGGCGGACGAAGTAGGACATCACCTCGATCACCGCCAGGAAGGGCCGGAGCGCGAGCGGCGCGGCGCTGACCCAGAACAGACCCAGGAAGGCGGCACCGTTCTTGACGAATCCGATCACCGTGACCGAGACGAAGACCAAGAGTGCCAGCACGCCGGTGACAGCGATATGCGAGGTGGTCGCGAAGCTCATCGGGATCAGCGACAGCATGTTGGCCGTGACGATGAACATGAAGACCGTCATGACATAGGGGAAGTATTTCAGCCCCTCCTTGCCCGCGATGTCCTCGATCATCTTGTGGACGAAGCCATAGGCCAGCTCGGCCACCGACTGGACCCGCGACGGCACGATGGCCCGGCCCCTGGTGCCGAAGACAAACAGCAGGATCACGCAGACCACCGCAATCGCCATCCAGAGCGTCACGTTGGTGACGGTGTAGAAGGACAGACCGTGGTCTTCCCCGCCGCCGAACAAAGGCCTTACCGTGAACTGCTCCATCGGGTGGATTTGCAGCCCGCCTGAGCTTTCCGCACCGTCCGCCATCTACGTCCCCTCGTTTCCCGGCCCGCCGGGAGGTCCCGCCTGCAGCTCCTTTGCCGAGCGCAGCATTACTCTGACCCCGGCCACGAAGCCCAGCAAGGTGAACACGACAAGGAAAATCGGAATGGTGCCAAAGACCGCATCCAGCCCGTATCCTATGCCGAACCCGATCAACAGACCGGACACCAGCTCGGTCACCATGCGCCAGCCCAGCTGAGCCGTCGAATGATGCTCCGCGCCACGCGAGGCGGGCTCCTTAGCCCCCTTTGCCGCTTCGATCCGCTTGGTGAGCGCGTCCAGGCGCGCCTTGTCTTCCGGTTCGAGCACAACAGACCCCGCAGGTCACTTGGCGGGGTTCTATGGAGCAGGGCCGTCCGAGTCAAGTTGCCGTGATACCTCCGACGAAACCATGCAACATTTTGTTTTAAAACGAAAAGTGACGCACCCCGGGTTCCGGCGTTCTGGCAAGGCCCGTGATGCGGGGGCAGAGCATATTAAACCGATCGGTTGACGGTTCGCCCGCCGGAGCGTAGCTGAAATCCCATGCAAGCCTCCCTCGACGCGATCTTCCAGGCTCTTGCCGACCCGACCCGGAGGGCGATCCTGCTGATGCTTCTGGAGGACGACATGGCGGTCACCGATGTCGCCGAACCCTTCGATATGTCGCTTGCGGGGATTTCCAAGCATCTGACGCTTCTGGCCAACGCGGGGCTGATCGCACAGGAAAAGCGCGGCCGGGTGAAGTGGTGCAAGCTGCAACCCGAAGCGATGCGCGCCGCCTCGGTCTGGATGCAGAGCTTCGGACAGTTCGAGCCGGTGGATCTCGACGCTTTCGAACGCTTTCTGGAGGTGGAACTGGCCGATATCGACAGCCCTCCGGACAGCGCCGCCGAGGAAAGCTAGGCGCTGCGCCGGATCGTCGCCACGCCCAGGGTCGCCATCCCGGCAGCGGCCAGAAAATAAAGCGCGATGACCGGCATCTGGTGCGGGAAGTCGATGCCGTGGTCGATCAGCAGTCCGGAGACACCCGGCCCGATGGCCGAACCGAAAACCATGACAGCCGCGATCAGCGCCTTGATCGAACCGAGATAGCGGGTGCCGTAGACCTCGGCCCAGAAGGCCGACGGCAGGGTGGAGGAAATCCCGTTCGCCAGTCCGAGCGCAACCATGGCCAGCGCCGCCTGGGACAGTGAATCGGCATACCAGAGCATCCCGAAGCCCAGTGCGAAGGGCAGCATGTAGCCCGAGATCATCCGCGTCGCGCCGAAACGGTCGATCGCCCAGCCGGCGATGAGCGAGGTCGTCACCGAGCTCAGCGTGAACAACGGAAACAGGGCGACAAATCCGGGATGGCTCCAGCCTTTCACCTGCGCCAGATGCACCTGCTGGAAGAACAGCGACGTGATCCAGGCCGAGGGCCCCAGCAGCATCGGCACCATCAACCAGATCAGCGGGTTCCGCAGCGCGTCGCCACGGGTCCAGTGGCGTCCCTTCATCCCGGCGACGGCATCGTCACCGGCTTCCGAGCGCGGCTGCCTCTCCTGCGTCAGCAGCCAATGGATCACCGGCACCATCATCACTGTCAGCACCGCCGCGACAACCCAGAGCAGCCGCCAGGGCATGATGACCAGCAGCGCCACGAAGAGCACCGGCAGCACCGCCTGCCCCGTGGCAAAGCCCAGGGCCGCAATCGACAGCGCCCGCCCCCGGTTGGCGGCAAACCAGCGCGCCATCGAGACAATGGTCAGCTGGCTGGTCATCCCCTGACCGAAGAAGCGCAGCGCGAAGATCACCGGCACCAGGATCCAGACCACGCCGCGGCCCGATCCGGGCAGCGCCGCCATCGCCAGGCAGGACAGCGCCAATCCGCCAAGGACGAACGGCGCCAGACGGCGGACCCGGAAGCGGTCGGTCAGCGTCCCGGCCCAGACCATCGCCAGAGCCGATGCCGTCGTGGCCAGCGTGTAGAGCAGCCCCCATTGACCGTCGGTCAAAGCCGCAGCCGCCATGATCTCCGCAGCGAAGATCGAGATGAAGAAGGTCTGGCCATAGCTCGAGGTCAGCGCCAGCAGGAATCCGGCGCCCAGCCACCGGGCGTTCTCACGCAGGAAAGTCAGTGTATTCATGTTCGGGTGCTCATGGGGCGCAGGTGTTCACCAATTTGCGCCCGAGGGAAAGTCGAAACGATCCTGCATCCGCCCCTGTCCCGCCGCTGACGCACAGAAGCCCTGCAGATTCGGCAGTACTGTGCAGCAGCCAAAGAACTATATTGAATGCGCAAACAAGAGAGAACCTCGCCGTGTCGACTCCCGTCCATCCCGCCACCCGCATCGGGCATATTCACCTGAAGGTCGCCGATCTTGACCGTGCCATCGGCTTCTACTCCGGAGTCATGGGATTCGAGCTGACACAGCGCTATGGACGTCAGGCAGCCTTTCTGTCGGCCGGCGGCTATCACCATCACATCGGGCTGAATACCTGGGAAAGCCTGGGCGGCCCGCAACCGCCCCGCCGCGCGACCGGGCTATATCATACCGCCTTCCTCTATCCCGACCGCGCCAGCCTGGCCGATGCCCTGCGCCGGGTCGTCACGGCCGGAATTGCGCTGGACGGCGCCGCCGACCATGGCGTCTCGGAAGCGATCTATCTGCGCGACCCGGACGGCAACGGCGTCGAACTCTACCGCGACCGCCCCGAGTCCGAATGGCCTCGCGATGCGGATGGTGCGCTCCACATGGTCAATGCGCCGCTGGATCTCGAGGCGCTGCTGGCCGAGGCCCCGGCGACCTGAACCGACGCAGGCCCCTTCGGCGCAGGCAGAGCGCAGCCGCTGCAACCGGTGCGGGGTTTCGCGGCGGCCCCGGCTTGGGTATGACCAGGGGACACAACAACCACGGCTGGTCCGCATGTCCCTTCCGCGCCGCTCTTTCCTGATTGCGACCCTCGCCAGCCTGACGCTGGCGGCCTGCGGCGGCAAGCGGCGCGAAAGACAGCGCGGCAGCGCCGATCTCTACCCCGGCGAGACCCCGGAAATCCGGCGCCTGATCAACCACTATGCCGAGCTCTATGACGTGCCTGCGCCGCTGATCCACCGTGTCGTGCAGCGCGAAAGCAATTACCGCCCCGACGCCCGCAACGGTCCCTATTACGGGATGATGCAGATCCTGCCCCAGACGGCCCGGACCATGGGCCATCGCGGTCCGGCCTCGGAACTTCTGGATGCCGACACCAACCTGAAATACGGGGTGAAATACCTGCGCGGCGCCTGGCTTCTGTCACATGGCAGCTACGATGAAGCCGTCGGCTGGTATGCGCGCGGCTATTACTACGAGGCGAAGCGGCGCGGGATGCTGGTCGAGACCGGATTGAGGCCGGGCTGAGGGCGGCGTGGTGCCGCATGGCCGCGGGCTGGACGGTCCCGATTCAGCCGCCTAACCTCCCGACACACAACGAAAGGGCAGAGCATGGCCATCGGCAAGAATATCATGACCTGGTTCGAGGGCAGTTGGCACCGGGGCGACGTGGCCGTCATGCGCGCGGCCGATCATGGCGCCTGGCTGGGATCGAGCGTGTTCGACGGGGCGCGGATGTTCGACGGGCTGACCCCGGATCTCGACAAGCACTGCGCCCGGGTCAACCGGTCGGCCAGGGCGATGATGCTGACGCCGACGGTCGAGGATGACGCGATGGTCGAACTGGTCCGCGAGGGCCTCGCCGATTGCCCGAAGGACCAGCCGGTCTATATCCGGCCGATGTACTGGGGGCTGGACGGCGACCACTCCGGCATCGCGCCCAAACCCGGATCGACCGGTTTCTGCATCTGTCTGGAAGCGGTCGCCATGGCGCCGCCCGACGCTGCGGCGACGCTCGGCACCACCCGGTTTCGGCGCCCGGTGCTGGAGGATTCGGTCTGCAACGCCAAGGCCGGGGCGCTCTATCCCAACAACGCCCGGATGCTGGCCGAAGCGCGGTCCAAGGGCTTCTCGAACGCATTGGTCGCCGATGCCCTGGGCAACGTGGCCGAAAGCGCGACGGCGAATGTCTTCATGGTCCGGGACGGCGTGGTGATGACTCCGGTGGCCAACGGCACCTTCCTGTCGGGCATCACCCGCGCCCGCCACATCAAGAACCTGCGTGCCGACGGTATGGAGGTCGTCGAGACGGTGTTGACCTTCGACGATTTCCGCGCCGCGGACGAGGTGTTCCTGTCCGGCAACATGAACAAGGTGACTCCGGTCACCGCATTCGAGGACCGGTCCTATCAGATCGGCCCGGTCACCCGGCGGGCGAGAGAGCTCTACTGGGACTGGGCCGCATCCGAGCGATAGGGGTGGCATGACCCGCCTCCTGGGTGCAATTGTCGCAGCGACTCCGGGCTTGCCGTTGCACGGCCGGCCGCCGCCGCCGACACGGCGGCGCACGCAGGCGCCCGACCCCTTGATTGCGAAGGACAAAATCATCGGACCCATTGCGGAGCCGGTCCGGCTGCGCCACACTCCGCCGGCGGGAGATATCTGATGCGCAAATTCCTTGTGGTGCTGGACGACAGCCGAGAATGTCTGAACGCCATGCGGTTCGCGGCAATGCGGGCCGCCCATACCGGCGCCGGGGTGACGATCCTGTCGATCATTCCGCCCGACGAGTTCCAGCACTGGATCGGTGTGGGCGACATCATGCGCGAGGAGGCCCGAGAGCGAATCGTGGCGCATTTCGAGGTCTTTGCCAAATGGATGCGCGACCGCCAGGGGGTGGACCCGGAACTGGTGATCCGCGAGGGCGAGGCGGTGCCGGAGATTCTGGCCCAGGTCCGCGAGGACAGCTCGATCGGGGTGCTGGTCCTGGGCGCCGGATCGGACAAGGCCGGGCCGGGGCCGCTGGTTCTGGCCATGACCCGCAGCGCCGGCTCCTTGCCGATACCGGTCACCATCGTGCCGGGAGAAATGTCGAAAGAGCGGCTGGAGGCCGTCACCTGACCGGCCGCCGCGGCACTGTTTAGAATGATTCCACAATTCTTGACCTTTCCTGTCGGAAAGGGCATATCTGGATCAGCACGAAGGAACCGCGCCGATGTTCATCCAGACCGAGACCACGCCCAACCCCGCAACGCTGAAATTCCTGCCCGGCCAGGCGGTGCTCGACAGCGGCACTGCAGACTTCCCGGCCCCCGAGTCGGCCAGCGCCTCGCCGCTCGCCGCGCGGGTCTTTGCGGTCGGCGACGTGACCGGGGTGTTCCTCGGCAGCGATTTCATCACCGTGACCAAATCCGACAACGTCGCATGGGATCATATCAAGCCCGCCATTCTGGGTGCGATCATGGAGCATTTCCAGTCCGGCCAACCGGCGCTGGCGACCGGCAATGGCGGCGCCGCCGGCCATGCCACGCATGACGGGCCGGATGGCGCGATCGTCGAGCAGATCAAGGAATTGCTCGACACCAGGGTGCGCCCGGCGGTGGCCCAGGACGGCGGCGACATCACCTTTCACGGCTTCGACCGCGGGGTGGTCTATCTGCACATGCAGGGCGCCTGCGCCGGATGCCCCTCGTCGACACTGACCCTGAAGAAGGGCATCGAGAACCTGCTGCGCCACTACATCCCCGAAGTGATCGAGGTGCGCCCGGTCGCCGCCTGAGGCCTCCGGTCCGTCTGTCGCGTGCCCCCTGCCCCGCTGATCCTTGCCTTTGACACCGCGGGTCCGCACTGCGCCGCCGCGCTGCTGCGTGGCGCGGATCTGCTGGATGCCCGCGTCGAGGCGATGGAGCGTGGCCAGGCCGAGCGGCTGGTCGATCTGCTGTCCGAGATGCTGGCCGAACAGGGCCTGGGCTACGCAGATCTGAGCGCCCTGGCCTGCGGCACCGGGCCGGGCAATTTCACCGGAGTCCGGATCGCGGTTTCGGCGGCGCGGGGTTTTGCCCTGGCGCTGAACCTGCCCGCCCATGGGGTCAGCCGCTTCGAGGCCGAGGCACTGGACCTGCCCCGGCCCTGCCTCGTTGCGCTGGATGCGCGGCGGGGGGAGGTCTATGCCCAGCGTTTCGGCGAGGGCGCCCACGGCCCTGCCCTGCTGGCCAGCGGCGACGCGCTGCCGCTCGACGGGCTGGCGGCCAGCCGCGGCGACATTTCCGGGCTGCCGGCCGGACATCTTCCGCCAGTGACGCCCGAAACGCTGGCCCGGAACATCGCCCGCATTGCCCATGCCAGGCTGACCGGCGGCGAGCCCGCGCCGCCGCCGGCGCCTCTCTATCTGCGCGCGGCCGATGCGGCGCCATCGCGGCACCCGGCGCCCGTGATGCTGCCGTGATCGGCGCCCGGGCGTCGGGGCTTTCGCCCACCCACATGGCCGCCCTCCATGCCCGCTGTTTCACCGTGCCCCGGCCCTGGAGCGCAGGGGAAATCGTCGATCTGCTGGCCTCGGTCCATTGTTTCATGGTTGCCGAACCGCAGGGTTTCGCCCTTGCCCGAGTCGTGGCGGACGAGGCCGAGTTGCTGACCCTCGCCGTTGCGCCCGAGGCCCGCCGCAAGGGATTGGGTCGCCGGTTGCTCGACGGCTGCCTCGCCACCGCCAGGCAGCGCCGGGCCGAAGTCATGCTTCTGGAAGTGGCCGCCGACAATGCCGCGGCCATCGCGCTTTACCACGACGCGGGATTCGCCGAGATCGCGCGGCGCCCGGCCTATTACAGGCACCCCGATGGCGGTTCCAGAGATGCGCTGGTGATGCGCCTGTCGCTGGTGCCGTCAGCCGGAGCCGGGGACACTGCCAGACCGCGGCCATGACCCAGCGTCATCAGGACCGGCAGCAGCCAAATCACGGGGCCGGCATGCGATTTTCACCGAATCGCTATTGACGGCTTCCGACCCCTTCGCCCTAATCGACCGATGAACGGGCCGAAAAGGCCCGGCGATGACAGGCGCCCGGCATCGGGCCGGATGCGCCGCAACCAGGACCGGGGAGTCTCATATGACCGCATACACCAAGTTTCTTGGCGCTGCCGCTGCTTTGGCGCTGACCGCAGGCGCGGCGCTGGCCGATCCCGCCATCATTTTCGACCTTGGCGGAAAATTCGACAAATCCTTCAACGAAGCCGCCTACAACGGCGCGAAACGCTGGGCCGAGGAAACCGGCGGCACCTTCTCGGAGATCGAGCTGTCCTCGGAAGCACAGCGCGAGCAGGCGCTGCGCCGCTTTGCCGATGCCGGCAACAACCCGATCGTGATGACCGGCTTCTCGTTCGAATCGCCGCTGAACGACGTGGCGCCGGATTATCCCGACACCAAGTTCGTGGTCATCGACACCGTGGTCGATCAACCCAACGTCCGCTCGGTGACGTTCCGTGCCGACGAAGGCAGCTACCTGGCCGGTGTCGCCGCCGCCACGGCCTCGAAATCGGGGGTGGTCGGCTTCATCGGGGGCATGGACGTGCCGCTGATCCGCGCCTTCGCCTGCGGCTATGTGCAGGGGGTCAAGGCCACCGATCCGGACGCCAAGGTGATCCAGAACATGACCGGCACCACCCCCGCGGCCTGGAACGACCCGGTGAAGGGCGCCGAGCTGACCAAAGCGCAGATCGCCCAGGGTGCGGACGTGGTCTATGCCGCCGCGGGCGGCACCGGCGCCGGCGTGCTGCAGACCGCCGCCGACGAGGGCATCTTCTCGGTCGGAGTCGACTCGAACCAGAACTATCTGCATCCCGGTTCGGTGCTGACCTCGGTGCTCAAGCGGGTCGACAATGCGGTCTACGACGCGTTCAAGGCGGGCGAGGATGTCGAGATGGGCGCCTTCGTGATGGGCGTGGCCAACGGCGGCGTGGATGTCGCGGTTGACGAATACAACGAACCGGTCTGGACCCCCGAAATCGCCGCCGCCGTCGAGGCCGCCAAGAAAGCCATCGTCGATGGCTCGATCACGGTCCACAACTACGAAGACGACGATACCTGCCCGGTGATGTAAGGGCAGCCGGCGTGACTATGACATCAGAACAGGCGGGGCGGTCGGCAACGGCCGCCCCAGCCATCGAACTGCGCGGCATTTCCAAGGCCTTCGGGCCGGTGCAGGCGAACAAGGATATCTCGATCCGGGTCGAAGACGGCACGATCCACGGCATCGTGGGCGAAAACGGCGCCGGAAAATCGACCCTGATGTCGATCCTCTACGGGTTCTACAAGGCCGACTCGGGCGAAATCCTGATCGACGGCAAACCCACCAGCATCCCCAACAGCCAGGCCGCGATCGCCGCCGGCATCGGCATGGTTTTCCAGCATTTCAAGCTGGTCGAGAATTTCACCGTCGTCGAGAACGTCATTCTCGGCGTCGAGGAAGGCGCCCTACTGGCGCCATCGCTGTCCAAGGCGCGGGCCGAGTTGAAGCGGCTCGGCGAGGAATATGAACTGGACGTGGACCCCGACGCGGTGGTGCAGGACCTTTCGGTCGGGCACCGGCAGCGGGTGGAGATCCTCAAGGCGCTGTATCGCCAGGCCGAGATACTGATCCTGGACGAGCCCACCGGCGTCCTGACACCGGACGAGGCCGACCATCTGTTCCGCATCCTCAACGGGCTCAAGGAGCAGGGCAAGACCATCATCCTGATCACCCACAAGCTGCGGGAGATCATGGAGATCACCGACAATGTCTCGGTCATGCGCCGGGGCGAGATCGTGGCCACGGTCAAGACCGCCGAAACCTCGCCCGAACAGCTGGCCGAGCTGATGGTCGGCCGCAAGGTGCTGCTGCGGGTCGACAAGAAGCCGGCGACGCCGGGCGATGTGGTGCTGAAGGTCGAGGATCTGCGGATTCGCGACGACAGCAAGGTAGAGCGGCTGAAAGGCGTCAGCTTCGAGGTCCGGGCCGGGGAAATCCTCGGCATCGCCGGGGTGGCGGGCAATGGCCAATCGGAGCTGCTGGAGCTTCTGGGCGGCTATGCGGAAGGCACCGGAAGCGTGATGTTGAACGGGCAGCCGATCGACCTGACCGGTGCCCGTTCCGATGGCCAGTCACGCCGCGAACGCGGCATCGCCCATGTCCCCGAGGACCGCCAGTCCGAGGGGCTGATCATGGAGTTCGAGGCATGGGAAAACACCATCTTCGGTTATCACCACGATCCGGCCTATCAGAGGAACCGCCTGCTGATGGACAATGCCGCGATCAAGGCCGAGACCCTGGCCAAGATGCAGCGTTTCGACGTCAGGCCGCCGATCCCGTCGCTGACGGCCAAGAGCTTTTCCGGCGGCAACCAGCAGAAGATCGTCCTGGCCCGCGAGATCGAGCGCAATCCCGACCTGCTGCTGATCGGCCAGCCGACCCGCGGCGTCGACATCGGCGCCATCGAGTTCATTCACCAGCGAATCGTGCAACTGCGTGACGAGGGCAAGGCGATCCTGCTGGTCTCGGTCGAGCTGGACGAGATCATGTCGCTCAGCGACCGGATCGCGGTGATGTTCGACGGCAGGATCATGGGCGAGAAGCTGCCTTCCGAGACCAACGAACGGGAATTGGGGCTGTTGATGGCAGGGGTGGCTGGCTGATGGACAAGATGCCGCGTTGGGCCGATGTGGTCCTGATTCCGCTGATCTCGCTGTCGCTGGCCTTCGTCGCCGCCGGGCTGGTCGTCGCCGCGATCGGCGAAAACCCGTTCCACGCGCTGGCGGTGATGATCAAGGGCGCCTTCGGATCGACCAGTGGCTGGGGCTATACGCTCTACTACGCGACCAACTACATCTTCACCGGTCTCGCGGTGGCGGTGGCCTTTCACGCCAAGCTCTTCAACATCGGCGGCGAAGGCCAGGCCTGGGTCGCCGGTCTTGGCGTGGCGCTGCCCATGTTGTTCCTGCCGTCCTGGCTGGTGCCGCATTGGACGATTGCGCTGGTCTGGTGCACCCTGGGCGCGATGCTGTTCGGTGCCGGATGGGCCGCGATTCCGGCCTATCTTCAGGCCAAGCGCGGCAGCCATATCGTCATCACCACGATCATGTTCAACCTGATCGCGGGCGCCGTCATGGGCTATCTGCTGAACGGCTGGCTGAAGAACCCGGACACCCAAAGTGCCGAGACGGTCAAGTTTCCGGCCGCGGCTCACCTGCCCTCGGCGCATGAGATGCTGGCGCCCTTCGGCATCAACTTTTCCCGCTCGGCGCCGCTGAACTTCGCCTTCATCCTGGCGCTGGCGGCGGCGGTGCTGGTCTGGTTCCTGATCTGGCGCACCCGCATGGGCTACCAGATGCGTGCCTTCGGCCACTCGGAAAGCGCGGCCCGCTATGCCGGCATCCCGGCAGTGAAGATCACCCTGGTCACCATGCTGATCTCGGGTGCGCTGGCCGGAATGCTGGCGATCAATGTGGTGATGGGTGAACAGGAGCGGCTGATCCGTGACTTCGTCGAAGGCGCCGGCTTCGTCGGCATCGCGGTATCACTCATGGGCCGCTCGCATCCGATCGGCATCGTGCTGGCGGCGATCCTGTTCGGGGCGCTGACCCAGGGCGGGTTCGAGCTGTTGTTCGAGTTCAACAACCGGATCAGCCGCGAGATGGTTCTGGTCATACAGGCGCTGATCATCCTGTTCACCGGGGCGCTGGACAATCTGGTCCGCTACCCGCTCGAGGCCATGTTCCTGCGCTTGCGCGCCCCGGCGAAGGCGGTGTCGAAATGAGTGCATGCGTTTCACGCCACATTGTCAGCGCGACGCTGATCCGGTCGGGGGGCTGAGCCATGGATTTCCTGCATGTCTTCTCGCAACTGATCGCGACCTTCGATTCGACGATCCGTCTGGCCACCGTGCTGCTGATCGCCTGCCTGGCCGGGCTCTATTCGGAACGCTCCGGGATTTTCGACATCGGGCTGGAAGGCAAGATGCTGATTTCCGCCTTCGTTTCGGCGGCGGCGGCCTATGAGACCGGATCGGCCTGGGTGGGGCTTCTGTTCGGCTGCGGCGCCTCGATCATCTTCTCCCTGATCCACGGGCTGGCTTCGATCACCTTTCGCGGCAATCAGCTGATCTCGGGCGTGGCAATCAACTTCCTCGCCTCGGGGCTGACGGTGGTGATCGGCAATGCCTGGTATGGCAAGGGCGGCCAGACACCGACGCTGGAAGGCGCGGCGCGGTTCGGCGAGATCACCCTGCCCTTCGCCAACGCGCTGCGCGACGTGCCCTTGATCGGGCCGATCTATTCCGACCTGATCTCGGGGCACAAGCCGCTGGTCTATATCGGTTTCCTTCTGGTGCCGCTGACCTGGTGGCTGCTGTTCCGCACCCGGTTCGGCCTGCGCCTGCGGGCCGTGGGCGAGAATCCCGAATCGGTCGATACCGCCGGCATCTCGGTGGTGCGGATGCGCTATACCGCAGTGCTGATCTGCGGCCTGCTCTGCGGCATCGCCGGCTCTTATCTGTCGACCTCGCAGGGGGCCAATTTCGGCCGCGAGATGACCGCGGGCCGGGGCTATATCGCCCTGGCGGCGCTGATCTTTGCCAAATGGCGGCCCTGGTATGCGATGTATGCCTGCCTGCTGTTCGGCCTGCTGGAGGCGATCTCGAACCTCTATCCGAACATCGATCTCGGGCTCTTCGTGATCCCGGTTCAGTTCACCCAGGCGCTGCCCTATATCCTGACCGTGGTGATCCTGGCAGGTTTCGTCGGCAAGGCGATCCCGCCCCGCGCCGGAGGAGAGCCCTATGTCAAGGAACGCTGAAGAGCTTGCCGACCACATCCGCGAGAGGACCGGCAATACAGAGGTGCGGGTCGGGCTGGTGCTCGGCTCGGGCCTGGGCCATCTGGCCGAGTCGGTGACGGGCACCGCCATCCCCTATTCCGACCTGCCGGGCTTTCCCCATGCCGGTGTCTCGGGGCACAACCCCAACCTGGTCGTCGGCACGCTCGAGGGCTGCCCGGTGGCGATTCTCGGCGGGCGGGCGCATTACTATGAAAAAGGCGACGCGGCGGCGATGCGCCTGCCGCTGGAGGTGCTGAAGGCATTGGGTGCCGAAAGCCTGATCCTGACCAATGCCGCGGGCTCGATGCGGCCCGAGATGGGGCCGGGCGAGATCATGGCGCTGGAGGACCACATCAACTTCTCGGGTCTCAACCCCCTGATCGGAGAGCCGACCGACGCCCGCTTCGTGCCGATGACCGACGCGCATGACGAAGGGCTCCGTGCCCGGCTCCACGCCGCCGCCAAGGCCGCCGAGGTCACCCTGCATGAAGGCGTCTATGCCTGGTATTCCGGCCCCAGTTTCGAGACCCGGGCCGAAATTCGGGCGATCCGGGGCCTGGGCGCGGACGCGGTCGGCATGTCCACCGTGCCCGAGGTGATCCTGGCGCGGTTCCTCGGATTGCGGGTCGCGGCGGTCTCGGTCATCACCAACATGGCGGCGGGCATGTCGGACGAACGGATCAGCCACAGCCATACCAAGGCCATGGCCCCGATCGGCGCGGCCAAGCTGGAACGAGTCCTGCGCGGGGCGCTGGCCGGCCTCTGACGGGGTGCCTTGCCCCGATCGCGTGGTCATGACCCCGCCGATCCGGCCCGCATCGGCGTCAGCCGACACTATTTCGCAACCCTTGGCGCGGCAAAGGCATTTTCCGGCCCAGCCCCTTTGACACCCCGGCCAGAACGGAGTTGTTTCGGAATCACAGCCCGCCGCGGACCCTGACTCAAATGCAGATTTACCTTCCCATCGCCGAGGTATCGGTGAACGTCTTTCTCCTTTTGGGAATGGGCATGATGGTGGGCATACTCTCCGGCATGTTCGGTGTCGGCGGCGGCTTCCTGCTGACCCCGCTGCTGTTCTTCATCGGGATCCCCTCGGCGGTCGCGGTGGCCACCGGCGCCGACCTGATCGTGGCCTCGTCCTTCTCGGGGGTTCTGGCGCATCTCAAGCGACGAACGGTGGATCTCCGAATGGGGATGATGCTGCTCGTGGGCGGCCTGGTCGGCGCTGCGCTCGGGGTGCAGATCTTTGCCGCGATGCGCGAGGTCGGCCAGGTCGATCTTCTGGTCAAGCTGTTCTACGTGGTCTTTCTGGGGATCATCGGCAGCCTGATGTTCGCCGAGAGCCTGCGCGCGATCCGTCGTGCCCGCCAACCCGGCACCAAGCCAAAGCGGCGGCGGCACAACTGGGTGCACAATCTGCCGCTGAAGATGAAGTTCCGCACCTCGGGTCTCTACATCTCGGTGCTGCCGCCGCTGGGCATCGGCCTGCTGGTCGGCGTGCTCTCGGCGATCATGGGGGTCGGCGGCGGCTTCATCATGGTTCCGGCGATGATCTATCTGCTCGGCGTGCCGACCAAGGTGGTGATCGGCACCTCGCTGTTCCAGATCATCTTCGTCACCGGCTTCACCACCCTGCTGCACGCCACGACGACCCATACCGTGGATCTGGGCCTGGCCCTGGTGCTGGTGCTGGGCGGCGTCATCGGGGCTCAGATCGGCACCAGGCTGGGCACCAAGCTGAAGGCCGAACAACTGCGCATCCTGCTGGCCATTCTGGTGCTGTCGGTCTGCATCAAGCTGGGACTGGACCTGCTGCTGCAACCTTCGGAACTCTATTCCATCGCTTCGGGGGGCGAAGGATGATCCGCAGCAGTTTCACCGCCGCGCTCTGGGCCCTGTTCCTGTTGCCGCTGACCGCGGCGGCGCAAGGCGTGGCCGACCAGGCCGACGTCAACTTCGACGGTGAACAGGTCGTCGCCGGGCTATCGCAGAACACGATCTCGATCACCGCCAATTTCGACGGGACCGAACTGCTGATCTTCGGCGCGGTAAAACGGGCCGAACTGCCGCCACCGGGCAAGTTGCAGGTCATCGTCACCGTCGAAGGGCCAAGCGCAGCCGTCACCGTGCGCCGCAAGGCCCGTCGCTTCGGCATCTGGGTCAACGCCGATTCGGTAGAGGTCGATGCCGCGCCCAGCTTCTATGCGGTGGCCACCTCGGCGCCCTGGGACACGGTCATCAGCGACACCGAGGATCTGCGCTGGCGCATCTCGATCCCGCGGGCGATCCGCTCGGTCGGGGCGACGGTCAGCGACAGCCAGTCCTTCACCGATGCGCTGATCCGCATCCGCAGCGAGAGCGGCCTGTACCAGACCCTGCCGAACACCGTGAAAATCTCGGAGGAGACGCTGTTTTCCACCGCCGTCGAACTGCCGTCGAACCTGGTCGAGGGGAATTACCGCACCAGGGTCTTCCTGACCCGGGACCGGGAAGTGGTGGACGCCTATGAATCCGAGATCGAGGTCCAGAAGGCCGGGCTGGAACGCTGGCTTTTCCGACTGAGTCGCGAACAACCGCTGGCCTATGGCGTTCTGGCGATCGTGCTGGCGATCAGCCTCGGCTGGGTGGCCTCTGCCCTGTTCCGCTACATCCGCACCTGATCCGGGCGCGCGGACGGGCCTTCAGTTGAGGAAGGCCGCCGCCATCAGTTCGCGGGTGTAATCCGAGCGCGGGTTCTGGAACACCTCTCCGACCTCGCCCTGCTCGACCACATCGCCGCGCTTCATCACCATGACCTTGTGGCTGAGCGCCCGCACGACCTTGAGGTCATGCGAAATGAACAGATAGCCCAGCCGGTGCTGGACCTGCAGATTGCGGAGCAGATCGACGATCTGCACCTGCACCGTCATGTCGAGCGCCGATGTCGGCTCGTCCAGCACCACCAGCCGGGGCCGCAGGATCATCGCCCGGGCAATCGCGATCCGCTGCCGCTGACCGCCCGAGAACTCGTGCGGATAACGGTCCTTGGTGGCCGGGTCCAATCCGACCTCGACCATGATCTCCGAGACCAGATCGGCCTTGGTGCGGGCGGGATCGTGGCCGTGCACGCCCAGACCCTCGGCAATGATCTCGGCACAGGTCATCCGCGGCGAGAGGCTGCCGAACGGGTCCTGAAACACGATCTGCATGTCACGGCGCAGGGGCCGCAGGGCCCTGGACGTCCAGCCCTGCACGTCCTGGCCCAGGAACACCACCGGCCCTTCCGAACGGATCAGCCGCATCACCGCAAGCGCCAGGGTCGTCTTGCCGCTGCCGCTCTCTCCGACGATGCCCAGCGTCTCGCCCTCGCGGACCGAGATCGTCGCGTCGTTCACTGCCTTGATATGGCCGACGGTGCGTTTCAGCAGCCCGCGCTGGATCGGGAACCAGATCTTCAGATGCTCGGTGCGCAGGATTTCCTTCGCGCCCTCGGGCACCGGCGCCGGATGGCCGGTGGATTCGGCGGCCAACAGCATCTTCGTATAGGGATGCTTCGGCGCATCGAAGATTTCGGCCACCCGCCCCTGCTCGACGATTTCCCCATGCTGCATGACGCAGACCCTGTCGGCAAAGCGCCGGACGATGCCGAGGTCATGGGTGATGAACAGCAGGCTCATCCCTTCGGACTTCTGCAACTGTGCCAACAGGTCGAGGATCTGCGCCTGGATGGTCACGTCCAGCGCCGTTGTCGGTTCGTCCGCGATCAGCAGCTTCGGGTCGTTGAGCAGCGCCATGGCGATCATCACCCGCTGCCGCTGGCCTCCGGACAACTGGTGCGGATAGCTCGCCAGGCGATCTTCCGGCCGGTCGATGCCGACCCGTTCCAGAAGCTCGATGATCCGCCCGCGCGCCTGGCCGCTGGGCACGCCCTGGTGGACCAGAAGGCTTTCGGCCAGCTGTTTCTCGAGCGTGTGCAACGGGTTCAGGCTGGTCATCGGCTCCTGGAAGATGAAGCTGATGTCATTGCCGCGGGTGCGCCGCAGTTCCTTTTCGTTGGCCCCGACCATCTCGCGGCCCTCGAAGGTGACGGAACCGCCGACCTCGGCCGAATCGCCCAGGAGCGATACCGTAGAGAGCGCCGTCACCGATTTGCCCGAGCCGCTCTCGCCGACCAGCGCCACGGTCTCGCCGGACCGGACATCGAAGCTGACGCCCTTGACCGCATGGGTGGACTGGCCGTCCTGACGGAAAGTGACCGTCAGATCCCTTACCGAAAGTATCCGGCTCATTTGAACGTCTTCCGGGGATCGAAGGCGTCACGGATGCCTTCGAAGATGAAGACCAGAAGCGACAGCATGATGGCGAAGGTGAAGAAGGCGGTAAAGGCAAGCCAGGGCGCCTGCAGATTGGACTTGGCCTGCAGCGTCAGTTCCCCCAGCGAGGGTGCCGAGGACGGCAGGCCGAAGCCGAGGAAGTCCAGCGAGGCCAGGGTGCCGATGGCCCCGGTGACCAGGAAGGGCAGCAGGGTCAGCGTCGCGACCATGGCATTGGGCAGGACATGGCGGAACATGATCCTGCTGTTCGAAACGCCCAGTGCCCGGGCGGCGCGGATATATTCGAAATTGCGCGCCCGCAGGAACTCGGCCCGCACGACACCGACCAGCGAGGGCCAGCCGAACAGCACCGCCACGAAGACCAGCAACCAGAAACTTCGGCCCAGGATCGCGAACAGGATGATGATCACGTAAAGCTGCGGGATGGCGGTCCAGATCTCCAGAATTCGCTGGAAGATCAGGTCGATCCAGCCACCGAAGAAGCCCTGTACGGCGCCTGCCGCGATACCGACGATCGAGGTCAGGGTGGTGACGATCAGGGTGAAGATGATCGACAGCCGGAAGCCGTAGATCACCCGCGCCAGCACGTCGCGCTTGGTATCGTCGGTGCCCAGCCAGTTATCCCGCGTCGGCGGCGAAGGTGCAGCGCCCGGAACATCGACGGGCCGCGAATAGCCATAGGGGATGAGCGGCCAGATCGCCCAGCCCTTCTCGATCTTCTGGCCGTCCACTTCCCCGTCCTGGGCATCCGCGATGACCCCCTCGGGGTCGTCATAGCAGGGATCGGCCAGCCCGCCGGTGACGATCAGGCATTTCACCTCGGGGTCGCGATAGATTGCCTCGGTCTTGAAGTCGCCGCCGAAGGCGGTTTCCGGATAGAAGTGGAAGATCGGCGTGAAATACTCGCCCCTGTACTGGATCAGGATCGGCTTGTCGTTTGCGATGAACTCGGCGCAGAGCGATATCCCGAACAGGATCAGGAAGATCCAGAGCGAGTACCACGAGCGGCGGTTCGACTTGAAATTCCGCCAGCGACGTTTGTTGAGTGCCGAAATTGCCATCAGGTTTCCCGTGTCCCGAAGTCGATCCGGGGATCGACGACGACATACATGAGGTCCGAGATGATGCCGACGACGAGACCGATCAGACCGAAGAAGAACAGCGTCCCGAATATCACCGGATAGTCGCGCTGAAGCGCGGCCTCATAGCCAAGCCGCCCCAGCCCATCCAGCGAGAATATGGTCTCGATGATCACCGAACCGCCCAGGAAGACGCTGACGAACAGCGACGGGAACCCGGCGATCACGATCAGCATGGCATTGCGGAACACATGGCCATAGAGCACCCGCCGCTCGGTCAGGCCCTTGGCGCGGGCGGTCATCACGTATTGCTTGCGGATTTCGTCCAGGAACGAGTTCTTGGTCAGCAGGGTCAGGAAGGTGAATCCGGCAATCGACTGCGCCACGACCGGCAGGGTGATGTGCCAGAAATAGTCGACGATCTTCATCGGCCAGCTGAGCGTTTCCCAGTTGTCCGAGGTCAGGCCGCGTAATGGGAACCACTGGAAATACGAGCCGCCTGCGAAGACCACCAGCAAGAGGACCGCGAAGAGGAAGCCGGGAATCGCATAGGCCGCGACCAGCACCGCCGAGGTCCAGCTGTCAAAGCTCGACCCGTCGCGGACCGCCTTGCGGATGCCGAGCGGGATCGAGATCAGATAGCTCAGCAAGGTGGTCCAGAGGCCGAGCGTGATGGAGACCGGCAGTTTTTCTGCGACCAGTCCCAGAACCGACACCGACCGGAAATAGCTTTCTCCGAAATCGAAGCGGATATAGTTCCACATCATCATCAGGAAGCGTTCCAGCGGCGGCTTGTCGAGACCGAATTCCTTTTTCAGCTTTTCGATGAATTCCTTGGGCAACCCCCGCGATCCGACATAGCCGCTGTCCGATGAGGAATCGGCCTGGAATCCGACATCGCCACGCCCGCCCGAGATGCTCTCGAACACGTTGCCGTTGCCCTCCATCTCGGCCAGGATCTGCTCGATCGGGCCGCCGGGGACGAATTGGGTCAGGGCGAAGTTGACGATCATCACGCCGAGAAGCGTCGGGATCACCAACAGCAGCCGTCGAAGGATATAAGCGCCCAAGGTCTAATCCAGCCAGATCAACGGATCGCGCCAGCGGCGACCAGCGCCTTGGCCTTGTCGGCGTTGTACCACCACCAGTCCAGCTGCCCCAGACCGTAGGGTGGCAGCTTGGCCGGGTGCTCGTACATGTCGTAGTAGGCCAGCCAGTAGTTGCCCAGATACCAGGTCGGGACCATGAAATACTTGGCCCGCATGATCCGGTCGATGGCCCGGACCCCGGCCTGCATCTCTTCCGCGGTCTTGGCATCCACCACCACCTTGGCGATGGCATCCACCTCGTCGCTGGCATAGCCGGCCGGGTTGAACAGATCGCCCAGCCCCTCCGAGCCGTACCGCTGGGTCAGGCCGATGCCTTCCTCGAGCCCGTTGATGTAGCCGTCATAGATCATGTCCCACTGGAAATCCCGCTCCAGCGCCGTGTATTGCGATGGGTCGACACGGTTGTAGACCGCGTTGACGCCCAGCTGTTTCAGGTTCTCGACATAGGGATTGATGATCCGGTCGAAACTCGGGCTGGAGGACAGGAATTCCACATCCAGCGTCTTGCCGTCCCTGCGCCGCATCCCGTCGGGGCCGACCTCCCAGCCGGCCTCGTCCAGCAGCCGCGAAGCCTTGCGCAGGTTGCGGCGATCCAACTGCCGGCTGCCGTCCGAGACATGCGGCATGAAGGCCTCGTCGGTCAGGATGCCGGGTTCCAGCATGTCCTTGACGCTTTCCAGGATTTCCAGTTCGCGCCCCTCGGGCACGCCCCTCGCCTCGAGTGCCGAGTTCTGCCAGAAGCTCTCGCGCTGCTTGAACAGGCCGTATTGCAGCGTGTCGTTGGTCCAGGAAAAGTTGAACATCAGGCCCAGGGCCTTGCGCACCCGTATGTCCTGAAACTTTTCCCGCCGCAGGTTGAAGACGAACCCGTAGGCCGGCGGCAGATTGCCGTTCTCGGGCGTCTCCTTGACCACCCAGCCCTTGTCGATCGCCGGAAAATCATAGCGGGTCGCCCAGCTGAGCGACGAGTTCTCCTGCCGGAAGGTATAGACCCCGGCCTTGAACCCCTCCATCGCGGCATCGCTGTCGGCGAAATACTCGACCCGGATCTTGTCGAAATTGAAGCGGCCCTTGTTGACCGGCAGATCCTTGCCCCAATAGTTCGGGTTGCGCTTGTAGACGATGCGCTGGTTGATCTCGTAGCTGTCGAGCACATAGGGGCCCGAGCCCGGCGAGATTTCCATCTGCGGTTCGTCGAGCCGCGCACCGGTCTTTTCGTACCAGGCCTTCGACCAGACCGGAATGCCGCCCGCCTGACTGATCAGATCCTTGCGCGGCACGCCTTCGGCAAAGATGAACTTGACCGTATAGTCGTCCAGCGCCACGGCCTCGGGGATCAGCGCCCGCACCGCTTCGGCATAGGACGGCAGTCCTTCTTCCAGCAGCTTGTAATGGCTGAAGACCACATCATGCGCCGTCAACGGGGTGCCGTCGGAGAATTTCACATCCTTCCGGAGGTGAAAGATCACCCAGTCCTCGGTCTCGGGATACTCCAGGCTTTCGCAGAGCAGGCAGTATTGCCCCGAAACCTCGTCCGACGAGGCGGTCAGCAGCGACTCGTAGCCGATGGTCGACAGGGCGCCGGCGCGACCCTTGCGGGTATAGGGGTTGAAATTGTCGAAGGTGCCCTGCGCCCAGATGCTGATCTCGCCGCCCTTGGGGGCGTCTGGATTCACATAGTCGAAATGATCGAAATCGGCAGGGTACTTCAGCTCGCCATAGGTCGAATAACCGTAGGACTTGATGATCTTGTTGGGGTCCTTTGCCGGGGCGTCCTGCCCGAAGACCAGCTGCGTCATCAGGGCCAGCGCGGCGATTGTCGTTCCGGTCAGTCCGATTGCCGCCCTGCGCCAATCCCTGACCGCAACCCTTGCCGCTGACATGTCCTGACGCATCACGATCTCCCTTGGTCTCGTCCCCGCGGCACGCCGCAGGGGATTGATCCAGCACACATTAGGGTAATTTCCCGCAGCTTGAACACTCAAGTTGCTTTTCCGTGATCTTTGCGTGGCCCTGTTCGGCCGACACAACAGAAAAAAGCCGCCCGAAACGGGCGGCCTCCAGATACGTACCGCAATGGGCCGCCTATTTCAGCGTTTCCAGATACGCGATCAGATTCGCCCGATCGCTTTCCTTGGGCAGCCCGGCAAAGGTCATCTTGGTGCCCGGCGCATAGCTCTTCGGACTCTGCAGGAAACCAAAGAGATGCTCGACATTCCATTGGCCGTCCAGGTTCTTCAGCGCATCGGAATAGCCGAAGTCCGGCACCGAGGCGATGTCGCGGTCGAAGACGCCGTCCAGATGCGGGCCGGTGCTGTTGCTGCCGTCGATCTTGTGACAGGCCTTGCACTTGGCAAAGACCTTGGCACCCTTCGCGGCGTCTGCGCTGGCCATCAGGGCGTCCAGATCAACCGGTTCTTCAGGCTCGGCTTCCTTGGTGCCTTCAACGGCTATGGTATAGGCTTGGGCATGCTCGCCATCGCCATGTCCACTGGCCCCGACATGGTACAGGCCTTCCGCGGCCCAGTTGCCAAGCAAGAACACCAGCAACATGCCGCAGAAGCCGCCGACAATTTTGGTCAAGGTCATGGTGTCGAACATTGCGCGTCCCGTCCGCTGCGAATCCGCGGTTATCTACCCGCTTCCCCATCGGAGTTTCAAGGTATAAGACCCGCGACCAATCGACCAAGTTCCACGGTCGGCTCTTGAGGAACCGATATGACCGGAAAGATCGCCTTCCAGGGAGAGCCCGGAGCCTACAGCCACCAGGCCTGCATTGCCGCGCGCCCGGGGTATGAACCCCTGCCCTGCGCGACCTTCGAGGACGCGGTCGAGGCGGTGCGCCTCGGCAAGGCCGATCTCGGCATGATCGCGGTGGAGAACTCGACCTACGGTCGGGTGGCGGATGTACATTCGCTGCTGCCGAAAAGCGGGCTGCATATCATCGACGAGGCGTTTGTCCGGGTGCATGTGAACCTGCTCGGGGTTCCGGGCGCCACCACCGACCAGGTGCAGTGCGCGCATGGGCATCCAGTCATCCTGCCCCAGGTCGCGAGCTTTCTGAAGCAGCACGGCATCAAGGGCGTGGTCAGTTCCGACAATGCCCGCGCCGCCCGCGAAGTGGCCCAGGGCGGCGACCCGAGCCAGGCGGCCCTGGCCTCGGAACTGGCGGCGGACATCTACGGGCTCACGGTTCTCGAACGTCATATCGAGGACAATGACACCAACACCACGCGGTTCCTCGTCATGACCCGCGACATCGACATGACCCGGCGCGGCGATCACGGCATGATCACCTCGTTCGTCTTCAACGTCCGCAACATCCCGGCGGCGCTCTACAAGGCGATGGGCGGCTTTGCGACCAACGGCGTCAACATGACCAAGCTGGAAAGCTACATGGTCGGCGGCACCTTCACCGCGACCCAGTTCTATGCCGATATCGAAGGCCACCCCGACGATCCCCCCGTGGCCCGGGCCCTGGAAGAACTGCGCTATTTCACCACCGAGACGAGGATTCTCGGCGTCTATCCCGCCGATCCCCGCCGGCATTAGGCACCCGCGCGTCGATCAGGTCTCCCAGCCGACCTTGGTCTGGCGACCCTCGATCTCGGTCCCGAAATCCGCGACCCGCTTGGCAAACCGCGCGTCGAGCGAATGTTTCGCCAGCTTCATCGATTGCAGCAGCAGTTTCGAGCTCATCGTCACGGCTCTCAGCTCCAGCCCGACCTGCATCCTGGTGCGGTTGCGCGACAGGGCCACCAGTTCGACCGTCAGGGTGGCCAGAATGCCGGATGAATCCGCGTTCAGCGCCAGCGAGGTTTCCGGAGCCCAGGCCGCGACCCGGATCGAGATGTCGCGCAACCGCCCGCGCACCGGAGCCCGGACATCCCAGGCCATGCCGACGCCGGGCTGTTCCAGATCGTCCCGGCGCGACACCTCGATGCCGCGGCGCATCGCCGATCTCTCGAATGCGTTGAAGTCGCTGACCGCCCGAAACACAACGTCCAGGGGCGCTTCGATATCCTCTCGTTTCGAGAATTTCATAGGTTCCGCCCGTCCAAGCCCCGAAGCAACTGTCGGTTCATTCCAAACGGTCCGCAACCCACATCGTCAACAGAAATCCGGCAATCGCCCCCGCCCGCGGCGCCCGCATTCGGGGGCTTTCGCCGGCCAGCGCCTGCATCACCTCTTCGCGGGTCATCCACATCGCGTCCTCGATTTCCGAGGGATCGACCTTGATCTCCCGGGTCAGCGCCTCGCCCCGGCAGCCGAACATCAGGCTGGCCGGGAAGGGCCATGGCTGCGACGCGAGATAGCCGACCGAACCGACCTTCACGGCGGTTTCCTCGAAGACCTCGCGGCGCACCGCCGCCTCCAGGGTCTCACCCGGCTCCACGAATCCCGCCAGCAGCGAATACATCCCCTCGGGCCAGTTGGGGCTGCGCCCGAGCAGCACCGAGTTGCCGTGCGTGATCAGCATGATGACCACCGGATCGGTGCGCGGGAAGTGATGCGTCCCGCAGGCCGGGCAGTCTCGCTGCCAGCCCGCCATCGTCATCTCCGAGGCCACCCCGCAGGCCGAGCAGAAGCCATGGCTCTGATGCCAGCCCAGCACCGCCTTGGCGGTGGCGATCAACTCGGCCTCGCGCGGGCTTAGCCGGGTCATGCAGGCCCGCAGCTCGACGAAACGCTGGTCCTCGTCCAGATCGGGATGCCGCTGTTCGGACGGGTCCAGGAAGGCGCCCAGAGAGTCGGGCAGGCTTTCCGGGTTCCAGGCCGAGACATCGACGGTGAATCGCGGCCGGCCCTCGTCCAGCCCCAGGAACACCGGCGGCACATCGGGTGCCGGCAGCAGCGCCGGATGGCTCGGCCGCAACCAGCCGCCCGTCAGTTCCGCCTCGCCGGTCACAAGTGGCTTGCCGCGCCAGATCGGCAGAACGCGCGCCTCCGGATCGGCCAGCAGCCGCGCCTGGGCACCGGAATCGCCGCGCAGATGCCCGGCCCGATCCAGCCCCGATCCACCGAATGTCACCGTTTCCGCGAGTTTCATGGCCTGCCTCCTGCTTGCGCCTGCTTTGCCATGCCCTGCCGCTGCGGAAAACCCCGCACCGCGTTGCGACGCCGGATGTCGCCCTGCACGGCATCGGTGGCAGCCCTGCCTCACTCCGGGGTGGCGCAACCTATGCGGTATTGTTCGCCGCGTCCGCACTCGGCTATTGTCAGAACTGTCATATGGGAGTTGTCTTGCCCTGTCAGCTAGTCGTCGCACCGGCCTCAGGGGAGATCAACCATGCCGCATGTCTCGAGCAATCGCCTTTCACGTCGCGCTTTCCTGTCTGCCAGCACCGCAGGTGCCACGATGATCGCGCTGCACCCGTTCTCGGCCCGCGCCGCCTCGGGTCAGGCGCATCTCAGGATCATGGAAACCACCGACCTGCACGTCCATGTGTTTCCCTATGACTACTATTCCGACAAACCCGTCGATACCGTCGGCCTGGCCCGAACCGCGGCGCATATCAAGGCCATCCGCGCCGAAGCGACCAATTCACTGCTGCTCGACAACGGCGATTTCCTGCAGGGCAACCCGATGGGCGACTACATCGCCTATGAGCGCGGCATGAAGGAGGGCGACAGCCATCCGGTCATCAACGCGCTGAACACGGTGGGGATCGAAGCCTCGACCCTCGGCAATCACGAGTTCAACTACGGGCTCGACTTCCTGATGAAGTCGATCGCCGGTGCCGATTTCCCGATCGTCAACGCCAATATCGCCAAGACCAGGGGCGCCGACCCGACCAAAGACGAGACGCTGATCCCGCCCTATGTGATTCTCGACCGGATGCTGAAGGATGGCGACGGGGTCGAGCATCCGATCCGGATCGGCCTGATCGGCTTTGTCCCGCCGCAGATCATGCAATGGGATCGCGGCCACCTTGAAGGCAAGGTCGAGACCCGCGACATCGTCGATACCGCCCGGGCCTGGATCCCGGTGATCAAGGAGGCCGGGGCCGACATCATCATCGCGCTCAGCCATTCCGGCATCGGCTCGGCGCAACACGACGAAATGGCCGAGAACGCCAGCGTACCGCTGGCGGCGCTAGACGGAATCGACGCGATGCTGACCGGCCATTCGCATCTGGTGTTCCCCTCGCCGACCTATGACGGCTACGACATGGTCGATTCGAAAGCCGGTCTGATCCATGGCAAGCCGGCGGTGATGGGCGGATTCTGGGGCGACAATCTGGGCGTCATCGACCTGATGCTCGAACGCGACGGCAACGCGTGGAAAGTCATCTCCACCGCTGTCGAGACCCGGCCGATCTACAAGCGCAACGAAGACCGCTCGATCACGCCCACGGTCGACTCGGTGCCGGAAGTCCTGGCCTCGGTGCAGGCCGAGCATGACGCGACCCTGGCCTATGTGCGCCGCGCGGTGGGCAAGACATCGGCGCCGCTGCAAAGCTATTTCGCGCTGGTCGCCGATGATCCGAGCGTGCAGATCGTCAGCCAGGCCCAGACCTGGTACATCGCCCAGATGATGAAGGGCACCGAATACGAAGCTCTGCCGATCCTCTCGGCAGCGGCTCCGTTCAAGGCCGGCGGACGTGGCGGGCCGGAATACTACACCGATGTCGCGGCCGGTGACGTGGCGATCAAGAATGTCGCCGATCTCTACCTCTACCCGAACACGGTGCGGGCAGTGAAGATCACCGGGGCCCAGGTCAAGGACTGGCTGGAGCGGTCGGCGGGGATGTTCAACCAGGTGACCCCGGGCGAGGCCGATCAGCTGCTGCTGAACCCCGATTTCCCCAGCTACAACTTCGACGTGATCGACGGCGTCACCTATCAGATCGACCTCAGCCAGCCGTCGAAATACGATTCCAAGGGCGGGGCGTTGAACCCGGACGCGAACCGGATCGTCGAGCTGAAATACGACGGCAAGCCGATCGACCCGGCCGCCGAATTCATCGTCGCGACCAACAACTACCGCGCCTCGGGCGGCGGCAGCTTCCCCGGCGCCGATGGCTCGACCATCGTCTTCACCGGCCCCGACACCAACCGCGACGTGATCGTGCGCTACATCGTCGAACAGGGCACGATCAACCCGAGCGCCGATGCCAACTGGCATTTCAAACCGCTGCCGGGCACTTCGGTGCTGTTCGACACCGGGCCGAAGGGCAAGGACTACATCGGCGACGTGAAGGGCGTGAAGATCGACCCGGCCGGCGACGGGCCGGACGGCTTCGCGCGCTATCGCATCACTCTGTGACAATGGCAGAGCGGTCGGGCTCGTGCGGCCCCGCCCGCAGGTCTGAGCCTCCGGCGGGAGTCATTTGAAGACAAGGACGACAGGACGCCCCGCCCGGAACATCGGACGGGGCACTTCTTCGCCTGCGGCCATCGGCTCTCCAGCCTGTTCAGCGCCGCCAGGATGCCGCGACAGGGTTAACGATCTCCTGATCCCGCCCCGGTCTTTGCCTCGGAAATACTCTCGGGGGGATCGGAGGGCAGACGGCCCCCCGCGAGGGCAGGGCCCGACGCGGGACGGCGAGGGCTCCGGTGGAGCCCGAACCGGGCCGCAGGCTAGCGAATCGGCTCCAGCAGCGCGTCCTCCAGGGTGCAGTCGCGGTCCACGCCGGCGCCGCAATCGCGCAGTTCGAGCTTTCGGGTCAGGCAGATCCGTGCCTCCTGAATCCGGCCCGCCTTGCAGGTCACGGTGATCATGTCGGGCGTCATCTTCGGATTGGCCTTCAGGAAGGCCTGCTCGACCACCGAGGCAGGCAGTGTCACCTCCCGCGGCAGCTTGCGGAACACCTCGGGCCGTTTCACCGCCCCATAGGCCAGCCGGGCGGCGCCCAGGTAGGTGCCCGCGCTCAGGCCCGAACAGCGGCCATGTTTCTTCCACTGGTACCAGGCCGCTCCGTCGGTGCCCATGATATCGGCCATCGCCGCCGTCTCGGCGCGGCTGGGGTCCCGTTTCGGAGTTCGGCAGTAGCTTGGATAGCCGCCGTCCTCGTCCTGCGGCCAGAGCCCGTGCAGCACCCAGCCGAAGTCCTCGCTGGCATCGCATTGCGGCGAGTGCCGGGCGTCGCCTTCCAGCGCGCACCAGGTCGGCGACCAGCTCAGCGAGAGCACGTAATAATCGAAATCCCCGGCCCGCTCGCCCTCGGCCCAGAGCGGCGCGGCCGCCCAAACGGCGCTAATGAGCAGAAGAAGCCGCCGGATCTGTCGCATTTCCCTCTTCCCTCATCGCACTTGCAGGATTATATCAGCCCAACTTCCCTGAAAACGAGGTAAGGTTCCACAGCGGAACAGCCGTTTTCCCGGCCCGGGAAAGATTTGCCTCCCAAGGGGACTTGTCGAAGGAGACCCGCGATGAACAAACCGATCATGGCCCGCGCCACCTGCGTCTGGCTGGTGGACAACACCACGCTCAGCTTCAAGCAGATCGCAGAATTCTGCGGCATGCACGAGCTGGAAGTGCAGGGCATCGCCGATGGCGACGTGGCCGCGGGCGTCAAGGGCTTCGACCCGATAGCCAACAGCCAGCTCGATCCCGAAGAGATCAAGAAGGGCGAGGCCGATCCGAACTACAAGATGAAGCTGAAGTTCAATCCTTCGGCAGTCGGCGAGGAAAAGCGCCGCGGCCCGCGCTATACCCCGCTGTCCAAACGTCAGGACCGCCCCGCCGCGATTCTCTGGCTCGTCAAGTTTCACCCCGAACTGTCCGATGGTGCGATCGGCAAGCTGGTCGGCACCACCAAGCCGACAATCCAGTCGATCCGGGAACGCACCCACTGGAACATCAACAACATCCAGCCGATCGACCCGGTTGCCCTGGGCCTGTGCAAGCAGTCCGAACTGGATGCCGCCGTGCAGAAGGCCGCCGCCAAGAAATCCGCCGCCGGGACGGTGATGTCGGATGACGAGCGGCGCAAGCTGGTCTCGACCGAACAGTCGCTGGGGATGCCGCCGGAACCGAAGCTGCCGACCGCGATTGCAGGGCTCGAAACCTTTTCGCTGACGAAGTCCAGCGAAGAGGACGACAACGACGAAGCGCGCAAGGACGTGCCCGACGCCGACAGCTTCTTCAACCTGCCGGGCAAATCGGACGACGACGAAGACGACGAGGATTGAGAACGGACCGACCGGGTTGCAGCCTCAGGCCTGCCCGGTCCTTTCCTGCATCCGCGCAAAATGTGCGCGGTAGAGGTCGCGCACGGCCTGTTCATTGACGGCATGCACCTCGTCCGGCGCCAGATTGCCGTAGTCGCGCAGGATCAGCCAGGGTTCCGGCCCGGTGATCAGCAGCAGCGAACGCACCAGATCCCGGTACAAATCCTCGGGCCAGTCGGCCTCGACCTCGGATAGCGCGGCCCTGATCATCATCAGCCGCCGCCCCCCCTTGGGCACGGTCCTCACGCCCTGCGCGGCCTCGCGGACATGTTGTTCCTGGGCCTTGGCGATGAACATCCGGTAGTCCAGATCGTTGCCTTCGACAAATCCGATCATCTGTCTCTGGGCAATCACCAGCCGCTCTTCCGGGTCGCTGATCCCGGCCACCCGACGCTCGAACTCGGCCAGGAAATCCGGCTGCCCTTCGTCCATCCGCAGATCCAGCGCCGCATCCGAGCGCAGGGTGTCGAGGTCGGAATAGTAGCGATAGGCAGTCGCCACGCCGATCCCGGCGCGCCGGGCGGCGGCGGCGATCGAAAGCGGCGCGCCCTCGGCCGTCATCTCGCGCACGGCGGCCAGCAGGCTTTTCTGGGTCCGCAGCTTCGCGGCCTGGCGCTTGGACAAGGGAGCGGCGTTCGAAGGTTTTTCAGCAGTCGACACGTTGAGAATTTTTTCCCATCAATCACCACGACAACTTTGTGTCCTGGCGGTGTGGGCCGGAGAATTAGGTCAATTCGCCGTTTTGTGCAAGTCAATCGACCGTGTTTTGAAAGCGGCAGAAATTCAACGGGATTTTCAGAGAATTGATTCCAAGAAACTTTGAAATGCCAATTGGCCCCGCTCCAGAGGGGCAGCCAACTCCCCTGCGCCGAATTTGCGCCGCAGCGGTTGTCCGGGCTTTCCTTTCGCGGCTGCTGGGCTAGGATTCCGAAAGGGAAGGGACAGGTGGCCATGCGGATTGCAGTGGTGGGAAACGGGCCGGTCGGGGCTGCGGCGGCGCGGCACCTGTCGGCATCCGGTCAGCAGGTGGTGCTGATCGGCCCGCCCGAAGGCGCCGGATATTTTGCCAGCCACCACGATCAGGGCCGCCTGGTCCGGGCCCTGGACCATTCGCCGTTCTGGTGCCGGATCAAGACCGCCTCGATTGCGAGGTTTCGCCAGATCGAAAGCGCCAGCGGCATCCGCTTCTTCCACGAGACAGGCGGCATGATGGCCGGATCGAGAGATGGCGCCCTGATGGGTGAGGCGGACCGGGTTCGGCAGGACATGCAGGTTCCGGTCGAAGTGCTGGACAGCGCCGCGCTGGCCGAACGCTTCCCCTTTTTCCGGTTTCCCAAGGACTTCACCGGTTACCATGAGGCCACCGGCGCCGGCTGGCTGAACCCGCGCGATCTGGTCCGGGCCGAGATCGCCATTGCCCGGGCCCAGGGCGCCGAGTTGCTGCCGGACGCGGCCACCGCTCTTCGCCAGGGTGCCGGAGGGGTCGAGATCGAGACCCGTTCGGGCAGCCTGACCGTGGATCATGCCCTGCTGGCCGCCGGGGCCTGGTCCCGGTCGCTCATCGATGAGCCGCTGCCGGTCTCGGTCTATGCCCGCACCGTCATGTTCCTGCGGGTCTCACCCGATGAGGCCGCCCGGCTGGCGGGGATGCCGACCCTGGTGATGCAGGACGCGATGCAGCGCGAGCCCTATCTGATGCCACCGATCCGCTATCCGGACGGCGGGCTCTGGCTGAAGATCGGCGGCGACCCGCGTGACCTGCCGCTGGCCCGGGAGGAGCTGGACGACTGGTTCCGCAGCCCCGGGCTGGCCGAGGTCGCCGCACATCTGGAGGCGCTGCTCGGCAACCTGATGCCCGATCTGCGGATCGAGGCGACCCGGACCGAGGCCTGCGCGGTCAGTTTCGCGCCGGGAGACCGGCCGCTGATCGACCGGTTGTCCGACCGGCTGACGGTGGCGACGGCGGGCTGCGCGCGCGGCGCCAAGTCGGGCGATGAACTGGGCCGGCTGGCTGCCGAGGCGGTGCTGGGCCGGGTCGATCCGGAATGCAGACAGAACGCGGGGAGACGGGCTTGAAAACTATCGCGCTGGTGGCGCATGACGCCAAGAAGGATGACATGGTGGCCTGGGTCCGACGGCATCGCGACCGTTTGGCGCAGGCGACACTCTGCGGCACCGGGACCACCGGCGGGCTGGTGGCCGAAACCACCGGCCTGCCTGTCGAGCGGATGAAGTCCGGCCCCTTCGGCGGCGACGCCCAGCTCGGCGCCCGGATCGCCGAGGCCGGGCTGGATGCGCTGATCTTCTTTACCGATCCGCTGTCCTCGCTGCCGCATGATGTCGATGTGAAGTCGCTGCTGCGGCTTGCGGTGCTCTATGACATACCCTTGGCGATGTCGCCCTCGACCGCCGATCTGGTGCTGGCCGGTCTGCTGCCGGACTGAGGGGGCTGGTCTTTCCACCGGTGTTCGCCCTATCTCGACGGTCAGGAGGCACACCATGGATCTTATCGCCGAACTGAGCGCCATTCTTGGCCCGTCACATGTCCTGACCGGGACCGATGCGGCCCCCTATGGCACCGACTGGATGGGGCAGTACCCGACCCGACCACTTGCGGTGCTGCGCCCCGGCTCGACCGAAGAGGTCTCGCGCTGTCTCTCCTTCACCCATGCGCACGGCATCGCGGTGGTGCCGATCGGCGGCAACACGGGACTGACCGGCGCTACCACGGCCGAGGGCCAGGTGATGCTGTCGCTGGAACGGCTGAACCGGATTCGCGAACTGCGAAGCGACACCCGGATCGCCATAGCGGAAGCCGGCGTGGTGCTGTCCCGTCTCCATGAGGCCGCCGATGCCGAGGGCCTGGTCTTTCCGCTGTTCTTCGGGGCCCGCGGATCGGCCATGCTGGGCGGCAACCTCTCGACCAATGCCGGAGGCTCGAATGTCCTGCGCTATGGCAACACGCGGGCACTGACCCTTGGGCTGGAGGTCGTGCTGGCGGATGGCCGGGTGATGAACCTGATGAGCGAACTGCACAAGGACAACGCCGGCTATGACCTGAAGGACCTATTCATCGGCGCCGAGGGCACCCTGGGCATCATCACCGCAGCGGTGCTGAAACTGTTCCCGAAGCCGCGCGCCTATGCCACCGCCCTGGTGGCGATGGACAGCCTGGCTCCGGCGCGCACGCTGTTGAACCGGTTGCAGGATGCCTCGGGCGGTGCGGTAGAGGCCTTCGAATACATGCCCGACAACTACATGGAACGGCTGGCCCGAATGAAACCCGAACTGGCCTCGCCGCTGGCCGCCGACACCAAGGTCTCGATCCTTGTCGAGATCGGCGCGACCGCGCCCCGCGATGTCCTGCCCGGCCCGGACGGCACCCTGCCGGTGACGGCGATGCTGACCGAAATCCTGGAGAGCGCCGCCGCCGAGGGGCTGATTCAGGACGCCGTCGTGGCCACATCCGAGGCGCAGCGCAAGAAGCTCTGGTCGATGCGGGAAACGGCGGCGGAGCTGGTGGCCGGCGGGATCAACAAGATCGACAACGACATATGCCTGCCGCTTCACCTGGTCGAAGAGTTTCTGGACACGGCCAGAGAGCGGCTGAAGGCATTGGACCCCGGCGCCACGATCTTTGTCGTCGGCCATCTCGGCGATGGCAACCTTCATTACACCGTCTTGCCGACCTTCACCGACCCGGACCGGATCGACGAGGTGCGCGAGATGGTCGAGGAGATTGTCTCCAGCCTGCGCGGCTCATTCTCGGCCGAGCATGGGATCGGCATCAGCAAGCTGCCCTCGATGGCGCGGCGCAAGGACAGGCTGGCGCTGGACGTCATGCGCACGATCAAGACCGCGCTGGACCCGAAGGGGCTGATGAACCCGGGCAAGGTGCTGCCCCCGGAGTGATCGCGACCGGGCCGTGGCCCCGGCGCAAGTCCGGCGCTGGCGTCAGGCGAAGAACCCCGGCCCGGCCCGGCTCAGCAGATCGCGGGCCAGCTCGACCCCCATCCCGGGCCCATCCTCGACCGCACCGCACGCCTCGCCGCTCTGAACCTCCGACCCGTCGGTGCGCAGGATCTCGCCGCGCAGCCGCAGGGTGCCGCCGTCGATCTCCGCCAGCCCGCCGATCGGGGTCTGGCAGGACCCGTCCAATTCGGCCAGGAACGCCCTCTCGGCGGCCAGGCATTGCCCGGTCCGATCGTCATGCAGCACTTCCAGCAATCGCGCCGCGACCGCATCATCGGCCCGCCGCTCCACCCCGATCGCTCCCTGGGCCACCGCTGGCAACAGGTCGTCCACAGGGACCGGAACCGCCGGGATGGTGCCCATGAGTCCCAGCCGGTTCAGCCCGGCCATCGCCAGAAAGGTCGCTTCGGCGACGCCATCGTTCAGCTTGCGCAGCCGGGTCTGCACATTGCCGCGGAACTCGACCACTTGCAGATCGGGCCGCCGGACCAGCAATTGCGCCCGGCGCCGCAGCGACGAGGTGCCGACAACCGCGCCCTGCGGGAGATCGGCAATTGCGCGGTGCCGGGGCGAGACGAAGGCATCGCGCACATCCTCGCGGGGCAGGAAGCAGTCGAGCACCAGCCCGACCGGCTGCACAACCGCAGTGTCCTTGGTCGAATGCACGGCGATATCGACCGCGCCGGCGAACAGCGCCGCCTCGAGCTCTCCGGTGAACAGCCCCTTGCCGCCGAGATCGCGCAAGCTGCGGTCCTGCACCCGATCGCCATGGGTCGAGATCGCGACGACCTCGAAAGCCGCCGGTTCCAGCCCCCAGGCACTGCCGAGCCGGTCGCGCACTTCATGTGCCTGCGCCAGAGCAAGAGGCGAACCTCGGGTGCCGATCTTCAGCGGGTGTTTGGGGTCTGGCATCTGCATCCGCCCCCAATAGCCGCGACAAGAGGTCCGTTCAACGGAAGTTGACAAAATGCCGCGTCCCAGACAGGTCAGGCGGATGACAAAGCTGCTTCTCCGCGCCCTTGCTGGCGAAACCCTGCCCGTCCCTCCCGTCTGGCTGATGCGCCAGGCCGGGCGTTATCTGCCGGAATACCGCGCCACCCGCGCCGAGGCCGGGGATTTCCTGAAGCTCTGCTACAATCCCGACCTCGCCACCGAGGTCACGCTGCAGCCGATTCGCCGCTTCGGTCTCGACGCCGCGATCCTGTTTGCGGATATTCTGCTGGTGCCCCAGGCGCTTGGCGCCGATCTGTGGTTCGAGACCGGGGAAGGTCCGCGCCTGTCCACGATCACCAGCGCCGCCGATCTAGCCCGCCTGAAACCGGCCGATGCAATCCATGACACATTGGCGCCGATCTATCAGACAGTCCGCCAGGTGGCCGCCGCCCTGCCCCCGGAAACCGCCTTCATCGGATTCGCCGGGGCGCCCTGGACTGTCGCCACCTACATGATTGCAGGTCGCGGCACTCCGGACCAGGCCCCGGCGCATGCGCTGAAGACCGCCGACCGCGCCACGTTCGCGGCACTGATCGAGCGGATCGCCGATGCGACGGTGCTCTATCTCTCCGAGCAGGTGAAGGCCGGCGCCGAGGTGGTCAAGCTCTTCGACAGCTGGGCCGGGTCGCTGCACGGGCAGGATTTCGACGATTTCGCGCTAGCGCCGACCAGGCGCATCATTGCCGAGCTGAAACGCCTGCACCCCGGCCTGCCGGTCATTGCCTTCCCGCGCGAGGCCGGGCCGAGATATCAGGGCTTCGCCCGCGCCACCGGCGCCGACTGCCTGGCGCTGGACACCTCGGTCTCGGCCCAATGGGCCGCCGAGCATCTGCAGGTCGATGGCTGCGTGCAGGGCAATCTGGACCCGAAGCGGATGGTCACCGGCGGCGCAGCGCTGGTCTCGGAAGTCCGCCGGATTCGCGACGCCTTTTCGGGCGGGCCGCATATCTTCAACCTCGGGCACGGGATCACCCCCGATGCCGATCCGGCGAATGTCGCCCTGCTGGTCGAGACCCTGCGCGGCTAAGTCCTCGGGTCAGCCCTTGGTGGTCCAGGCGAACCAGACGGCGATTCCGGCCAGCAGCAGGCTCAGCCCGCGCCGCAGCAGGCGTTCACGCATGGGGTCGGTCAGCAGGACGCGGGCGGCGGCGGCCAGCATGACGATCGAGGCATGGATGCTTGTCGCCACCGCCACGAAGATCAGGGACAGGGTGACGGTCTCTTGTACCACCGGCCCGGTCGGATCGACGAAGCCCGGCAACACCGCGACAAAGAACACGGCGGCCTTCGGGTTCAGCAGGTTGGTCACCAGCCCGCGCCGGAAATATCGGGCCATCGGCCAGCCCTCGGTCTGGGTGTTCTCGGCATCGGCATCGCGCCAGCCATCCCAGGCCAGATAGAGCAGCCACAGCGTCCCGCCCCAGCGCAGGGTCTGGTAGAGCGCGGGCGAAGCCTGGATCATCGCCGCCAGTCCCAGCGCCGCCGCCAGCCCCACCACCAGCAGCCCCAGCGCCACCCCGGCCACCGCAGCAAGACCCGGCCGCCGGCCCTTGGACGCCGCGACCACGGCCAGCCAAGCCATGTTCGGACCGGGTGTGAGTTCGATCACCACCGATGTCAGGATAAACAGCCAGAGCCCCGCCGGATCGGTCATTTCGGGCCGTCCGCGGGGCGCGTCACGGCTAGATCCACTTGGCCAGCGGCGGCAGGCTCATCAGCACTGCATTGGCGTCATGGCCAGTTTCCAGGCCGAATTTCGTGCCCCGGTCATAAACCAGATTGTATTCGGCATAGAGCCCGCGATGGATCAGCTGCGCTTCCTTGTCGGCCGCGTCCCACGGCTCGGCCCGATGCTTGACGACCAGCGGCTGGAATGCGGGCAGGAACGCCTCTCCGACCGATCGGGTAAAGGCGAAATCCGCTTCCCAATCGCCAGTGTTGTAGTCGTCATAGAAAATCCCGCCGACACCGCGCGCCCGGCCCCGGTGCGGGATGAAGAAATACTCGTCGGCCCAGTCCTTGAAACGGGTGTAGAGATCGGGCCCGTGGGCATCGCAGGCGGCCTGCAACGCGGCGTGGAAATGCGCGGTGTCGGCTTCGACCGGCAGGCATGGATTGAGATCGGCACCGCCGCCGAACCACCAGGCCCCGGGAGTCCAGAACATCCGCGTGTTCATATGCACCGCCGGAACATGCGGATTCTGCAAATGCGCCACCAGGGAAATTCCCGATGCCCAGAACCGGGCGTCCTCCTCGATCCCCGGCACTCCGCGCGACGCCATGGCCTTCTGTGCCTTGTCGCCCAGCACGCCATGCACTTCCGAGACGTTGACCCCGACCTTCTCGAAGACCCTTCCGCCGCGCATCACGCTCATCAGCCCGCCGCCGCCATCGGTGCCGCGCCGGGTTTCCGAGACATCGAACCGGCCCGCAGGCTGGTCGGAAAGCGGGCCGGAGCCGTGGCCGTCCTCCAGTTCCTCGAAAGCAGCGACAATGCGGTCGCGCAGGCTGCGGAACCAGGCCGCGGCGCGGGTCTTTTCGGCATTCATATCGGACATATCGGCTCCTGGGTTCGGGGCCTGCCTAGCAAATGGATCACGGCTTGCCAAAGGGACATTCCGCCCCGGCCCGCTCGGGCCATGCGCTTAGCTGTGAACCACCCGCACCGTGTCCAGCAGCGACCGACCGCCATCCGCGACCAGCACCTGGCCGACGACGAAGTCAGAGGCATCCGATGCCAGGAAATGCACGGCCTCGGCAATCTCGGTCGGATTGGCGATCCGCCCGGCCGGGGTCGCGGCGATGACCGCTTCGCGCAGGCCTTCCTGCTCGCGCATCGCCACCCCCAGTGCATTCGACAGCACCGAGGCAAAGGCCAGCCCGTTGACCCGCACCCGGTTCGGCGCCAGTGCCACGGCCAGGCTGCGGGTCAACTGGTCCAGCGCAGCCGAGGCCACCGAATAGCCCATCATCCCCTTGAAGGTCCGCTGCGCAGAAATCGACGACAGGTTGACGATGGTCCCGATCGTGCCCTCTGTCCGGCCCTCGCGTTCGGCCTGGCCGATCATCCGCTTGGCGACCGCCTGGCTCAGCCGCAGGGCCGGCATCAGGTTGGCCTCGAGCATCGGCATCACCATATCCTGATCGGGGTCCAGCGCCTCGGAGCGGACCACCTCGCGGGCCGCGTTGACCAGGATGTCGACCCGGTCGAAGGCGTCGATGGTCGAGGACAGCAGATTGGCGATCGACAGTTTCGAGCGCAGGTCGGCGGAAAAGGCCCGTGTGTGCGCCCCCTCGCCCTTGGCGTCGGCGTCGGTGTCGCCTGCGGTGCCGATGGCTTCCTCCAGCGCCGCCTCATCCTCGTCCGAGAAGACAACATTGGCGCCCTGCGCCACGAAGTGCCGCGCGATGGCCAGACCGACACCACCTGCGGCACCGGTGACAATCGCCGTCTTGCCGGAAATCGAAAAGCTCATGAGCTTGGTCCAGAATCTATTGCTAGTGCTTGGGAAGGGTGCGTTTCTCAGCGCCGCCGCTTGGGACGGCTGGCGCGGATGATCTTGAACGCGGGCGTGCCGGGCAGCGTTTCAACCCCGATGAAGGCCTCGGACAAGGCGGATTCATAGGGCAAATGCCGGTTCGCAACAAGCCAGAGCGTGCCCTGCGGGGTCAGTGACCGCGCGGCGGCCTCCAGGAATGCGCGGCCGAGCCCCGGATCGGCGGCGCGGGTCGTGTGAAACGGCGGGTTCGAGACCACCACATCGAAAGGAGCACCCGGCAGCGGGCGCAGCGCATCGGCCCAGTGAAAGCTGGCACGCGGATCGGACAGGTTGCGCCTGGCACAGTCCAGCGCATCGGCATCGGCCTCGATCAGATGCAGTTCCCTGACAGCCGGCGACGCCGCCAGCACCCCCGCCGCCAGAAATCCCCAGCCGGCGCCCAGATCGGCCACCCTGCCCTTCAGCTGCGGCAGTGCGGCCAGCAGTGCCTCGGACCCCGGGTCCGGCCCGTCGGCCGAGAAGGCCCCCGGCACCGTCCACCACGGCCCGACCTGACGCGGCAGCGCCGCCTTGGCCCAGTCGGCCAGATCGGCCCCGGCATCGAACCAGATCACCCGTCCATGCGCCTTGGACACATTCTCCAGCCCGGCCACCCGGGATTTCAGGTCGCGCAGCAGGCCATCGATTCCATCGGTGCGGTTGCCCTCCACCAGCACCGGGCAGCCCAGGGCAGCGGCGGTGGCGATCAGCCCACGGGCCCGCTCGCGCGATCGTGGCACCAGAACCAGCGCCGCGGCAAACGCGCCGCTCGGCACCCGCTGGCAATCATATCCGCGCTCGGCGAAATAGTCGCGTTCCGGCTTGCCGCCGGTGATGACCTGCGCCACGTCCGGCCCAAAGGGCAGCATGTCGCCCACCCGCGGCGCGAAGACCGCGATGCGGCCTTCCGGCAGGGCAAGCGCCCCGGTCTCCAGGGCATGGGCAAGTCGCAGAGCGGTCATCCTGCCGCCCTTACTCCTTTTCCATCGTGCATTGCAAAGGGTGCTGATGCCGGCGGGCGAAATCCATCACCTGAACCACCTTGGTTTCGGCAACTTCGAACGAGAACACGCCGACCACCGCCAGCCCTTTCTTGTGGACCGTCAGCATCAGTTCGAAGGCCTGGGCATGGCTGAGGCCGAAGAACCGCTCCAGCACATGCACGACGAATTCCATCGGCGTGTAGTCGTCGTTGAGGATCATCACCTTGTACAGCGGCGGCCGCTGGGTCTTGGGCCGGGTCTCCAGCACCACACCCAGATCATCGTCGCTGTCGCGCCGGTCATTGCCAGCCATGGCTTTGAAGGTCAGAAGGGACAAATCGACTCTCGGACAATAGCGAACTGCGGATCGAGCAGACTATATAGGCGCAAGGGCCGGGCTGAAAAGGGGGCGCGCGGGATTTGAGCGACCGTATCACAACCGTCGGTTTCGATGCAGACGACACGCTGTGGCAGAACGAGAGCTTCTACCGGCTGACCCAGGCCCGGTTTGCCGAGCTTCTGGCCGACCATGCGGACCCCGAGCATCTCGACCAGCGGCTGCTGGACGCCGAGCGCCGCAACATCGGCCACTACGGATTCGGCATCAAGGGCTTCATGCTGTCGATGATCGAAACCGCACTGGATGTCACCGGCGACACCCTGCCCGCCCCGGTGGTCCGCGAGATCATCGCCGCCGGGCAGGAGATGCTGCGCCACCCGGTCGAACTGCTCCCCCATGCACGCGAGGCGGTCGAGACCCTGGCCGACAGTCACCGGATCGTGCTGATCACCAAGGGCGACCTGCTGGATCAGGAGCGAAAGCTGGCGCAATCGGGGCTGGGCGAGATGTTTCATGCCGTCGAGATCGTCTCGGACAAGCACCGCGCCACCTACGACCGGATCTTCGCACAGCATGGCGACGGGCCGGAACGGGCGGTGATGGTCGGCAATTCGATAAAATCCGACGTCCTGCCGGCGATCGAGGCCGGGGCACATGGCGTGCATGTACCGCATGACCTGGGCTGGGCCCTGGAACATGCCGAACCGCCCGACCCGGGGCATGACCGGTTCCATGTGATTCAGGACCTCGGCGCACTGCCCCGTCTGGTCGCCGAGATCGGCTGACGATTCCGACCACATTGTTGCCACAAAGCCGCCACAATACCCGATCTGGTATTTGGCCCCTGCGAGCCTACCAGATCGGGGACGATCACGTTCGGACTTTTTGCGCCGATGCGGGACTGAGGTGTTTTCCGAACAAATGCCATATGTTACGCTGAGCCCAATCATAATCACGGGCCGCCAACGAGCTGCCCGGAACGAGGCAGTAAATGTCAGTCCGACACGCAACCTTTTCGGTGCGCTCGTTTCGCGCATTCCTGGTCCTGACCTTCGCCCTGATTCTGTCGGCGCAGATGGCGCTGGCGGCGCCGTTCGCCTCGATGGTGATGGATGCGCGCACCGGGCAGGTGCTGCAATCCACCAATGCCGACACCAGATTGCATCCGGCCTCGCTGACCAAGATGATGACGCTCTACATCGCCTTCGAAGCGATCGAGAACGGCGAGATCAGCCTTGATACCCTGGTCACGGTCTCGGCCCACGCTGCCAGTGAACAGCCGTCGAAACTGGGGCTGCGGGCGGGGCAGAAGATCAAGCTGCGCTATCTGATCCGCGCCGCGGCGATCAAGTCGGCCAACGACTGCGCCACCGCGATCGGTGAGGCGATCGAAGGCTCGGAAGCCGCCTTTGCCCGCCGGATGAACCGCACCGCCGCAGCCCTGGGCATGACCCGCACCACCTTCAAGAACGCCAACGGGCTGACCGAAAAGGGACACCTTTCGACCGCGCGCGACATGACCAACCTCGGCCGCCACCTGTTCTACGACTTCCCGGAATACTACAACCTGTTCTCGCGCCGCTCGGCCGACGCCGGCGGGCGCACGGTCAATTCGACCAACGCCCGGTTCCTGAACTCCTACAAGGGCGCGGACGGGATCAAGACCGGCTATACGGTTGCAGCAGGCTTCAACCTGGTCGCATCGGCAAAGCGCGGCAACAAGCGGATCATCGCCACCGTCTTCGGCGGCACCTCGACCGCAGCGCGCAATGCCAAGGTCGCCGAACTGCTGGACCTCGGCTTCAAGAAGGCGCCGTCGCACGTCAAGGTGCAGAAGCCGAAGAAGCCGGATTACTCGAAAGTTGACGGGCCGGTGGTGGTCGCGGGATCTGGCAAGGGGTCCAGCAAGGGCGCTGCGGCCAAGTCGATCCGGGTTTCGGGCGCGGTGACACGCAGCCCGCGGCCGCACTGGCGCCCTGCCCCGGCGGTGCCGGAGCCTTCCGAGGAAATGCTGGCCGCGATCCAGGACGGCATTCAGGAAACCCTGGAAGCCGTGCAGGAAGAGGCCGTCGCCTCGGCGCCGACCGATGCGGCCCCTCTGGCCACCTCACCCGCCCCGCCGCGCCCACATCGCGAGATCGTCGCCGCCCTGGCGGAACTGGCCAAGGACGATCCGTTGCAGGCGGTTCTGGCCGCCGCCGAGGACCCCGACGCGAAGCTGGTCGCCACCAAGGACGAGGCCGACGCCGCCGTGCTCGCCGCCCTTGAACCGGAAACGCCCGAGCCTGATCTGGCCCCGGCCACCGAGGCCGAAAGCCCGGTTCTGGTGGCCGAAGCCGCCATCGCCCCGCCGCCGCGCCCCGAGGGCGAAACCCCGGTCAAGACCGCGCCTCAGCCGAAGTTCGTCGTGCCCGAGCTCGAGGTCGCCGAAGCCGACACCGTGGGCGGCTCTGCCGACGACAAGGCCGAACTGGCGCTGCTGGCCGAGTCCGAAGCCCCCCCGACCGGCCAGTCCGCCGTTGCCCCGATCGGCGCCGAAGACCGCGACGGGACCCATTACGCCAAACCCGCGAACGGCCCGACCCCGCGCGTGGAACTGGCCAGCATCGAGCCCGAATCCTTCGATAACCAGCGTTCCGAACCTGTGGTCGTGACGCGGCTCTCGACTTCGGGCGGGCGGCACTGGGGAATCAATGTCGGCACTTATGGCTCGCAATACGAGGCCGAGCGGGTCCTGCTCACCACCGCGTTGCAAGAGATCTCGACACTGGACGAGGCCCTGCGCAAGGTGAAGCGGACCAAGACCGGCTTCGATGCCAATTTTCTTGGCATGAGCAAGGACATGGCCAACCTGGCCTGCCAGCGGCTGATCGCCCGCAACGTGCAATGCACCACGCTCGGGCCCGGCTGAGCCGGACCCGAAGCGCGAGCGGCCGGCCCGGTCAGCCCCGGCCGATATAGGGCATCTTGGTCGCCATAACCGTCAGTTGCTGGACATTGGCCGACAGCGGCAGTCCGGCCATGTGCAGCACCGACGCCGAGACATTCGAGACATCCATCGTCGGCTCGGGCTTGCGGCTGCCATCGGCCTGCGGCACGCCTCCGGCCATCCGCGCCGTCATCTCGGTCAGCGCATTGCCGATGTCGATCTGCCCGCAGGCGATATCGAAGGGCCGCCCGTCCAGCGACAATGTCTTGGTCAGCCCCAGCACGCCGTGCTTGGTGGCGTTGTAGGGTGCCGCGCCGGGCCGTGGCATCACCGCCGAAATCGAGCCGTTGTTGATGATCCGCCCGCCCTGCGGCTTCTGGTGCCGCATCACCCGGAAGGCGGCGCGGGCGCATAGGAACATCCCGGTCAGGTTGACATCCAGCACCGCCTTCCAGACCTCGGGGTCCATCTCGTCGATGGTCTGCGGCGGCGCGCCGCGCCCGGCGTTGTTGAACAGCACGTCGAGATGGCCGACTTTCCCGACAAAATCCTGAAAGGCGGCCTCGACCTGATCGACATCGGTCACATCGCAGGGAAGCGCATGCGCCGCGGGATGATCCGCGGCCAGCTCGTCAAGTTTCGCGGCATTCCGGGCCAGCAAGCCGACGGTCCAGCCGGCCTCGAGAAAGGCCAGCGCCGTGGCCTTGCCGATCCCGCCGCTGGCGCCCGTGATGATGATGCTCTTCATGTTTCCTCCTCCATTCCACCCAGTTTCAGCGGCGCAGACACCTTTACCAGGTCCGCCGTCCCCAGCGGCGCCGTCGGCACCGCCAGCCGGTTGCGCACCACCCAGAGCAGGCGCTTTTCGGCCCGGGTGATCGCCACATAGGCCAGCCGCTTCCAAAGCGGCAACCCGGCCTCGATCCGCCCCGACTGCGCGGCGGCCCAGAGATCGGGCGCGAAGACCTGCACCACCTCCCACTGGCTGCCCTGCGCCTTGTGAATCGTCACCGCCGCCCCATGCAGGAAGGCCGCACCCATGGTCGCGGCATGCGGGATGAAGGGTTCCTCCTCGCCCGGCAGCTCGATCTTGACAATCGCCGCGACCGAGACCTGCGGGTCTTCGGCCCCGACCACATAGAGACGGGCAAAGCCCGGGCGGCTGCCTTCGCCGCGATAGATGACCTGGGCCCCCTTGATCAGGCCGCGCGCTTCGAGATCAATGCGCTTCTTGCGGTGCTTCAGCGGCAGTTCGATGCCGTCGCAGATCAGCGGCTCGCCCGGCAGCAACGCATCCGGCGGGCAGCCGAAGGCCTGCCGGAAAGCCTGGATCAGCCGAATCCGCGTGGTGTTGCGCCAGACCAGAACCGGCGACCGGGCCATCAGATCGCTTTCCACCCTCTCGGCCATCACCACCCTGTCGTCCCGGGCAGCGACATCGCGGATCATCGCCTCGAAATCATCGAACCGCAGGCTGTCGTCCGACAGCGCATGCGCCAGATCAAGGATCGGGCTGTCGGCCTCTTGCCGGTGGACCCGGTGCAGTTCCAGCCGGCGGCTGTCGGGCAGACGGTCAAAGATCATCTCGCCCGACTGGCCGACCGGCGCCAGCTGCGCCGGGTCGCCGAACAGTACCAGGACCGGAAAGATCTCTTGCAGATCCTTGAACTGGCGTTCGTCCAGCATCGAGCTTTCATCGACGAAGCCGACATCCAGAGGATCGTCGCGACGCTTCCAGCCGGTGATGAAGTCCGAACCGCGCAGCCCGGCGGCCATCAATGCGCCGGGGATCGACTTCACCGACTGGTAGAAACCGTAGGCGCGGTCGAGCGCGGCTTCGGTCAGCACCTCGACCTCGGGCTTTTCGCCCTGCCCTGCCAGCCATTCGGCAATCGCTTCATACTCCGGCGCATAGACCGGCGTGTAGAGAATGCGGTGGATCGTCGTCGCGGGAACGCCGCGGCTGCGCAGCACGCTGGCGGCCTTGTTGGTCGGCGCCAGAATCGCCAGTGTGCGCCGGTCGCGGCGGCGGCGCCCCTCCCAATCGCCCGAGACGGTATCGACACCGGCGGCGTTCAGCGCCTTGCAGAGCTCGGCCAGCAGCAGGGTCTTGCCCGATCCGGCCCGCCCGACCACCGCCAGCACGCGCGATCCGCCTTCCTGCGCCGGGGTCAGGCTGCCATCGGCAAGGTCGATCCCGGCACTGGCCAGAAGCTCGGCCACCCGATCATAGGCCTCGGCCTGATCCTCGGAAAAGGTGAGGGTTGCGGCGGCGGGACTGGACAGGTCGGAGGACATGACGGCGACCATAGGGCGGCGGCGGGGCGGACGCCAGCGCAGGCGATACGATCGGGTCGGCGCAGGGACGTTTTCGACGCGGCAGCTCCGGCTGCCGGTGCGAGGGCGCCCCCATGTTCAACCTTCGCGGCCGGCCTCGATCACGTCCTCGATCGTCCGCAACCCGGTCACCGGCGCCTGCACCAGCACCGCCATGTTGCCCGGCTTGTGCAAGTTCTTGCGCATCTTCACATGTGCCGCAGGAATCTCGGCCCAAGGAAAGACCTCGGACATGCTGGGGTCCAGCCGCCGCTCGACCATCAGCCGGTTCGCCGCGCTGGCCTGCTTGAGATTGGCAAAATGGCTGCCCTGCACGCGCTTCTGGTGCATCCAGAGATAGCGCGCGTCCAGCGTCAGGTTATAGCCGGTCGTCCCGGCGCAGATCACCACCATGCCGCCCTTTGCAACGACAAAGACCGAGACCGGAAAAGTCGCTTCGCCGGGATGTTCGAAGACCATGTCGACATTCACGCCCTTGCCGGTGATCTCCCAGATTGCCTTGCCGAACTTGCGGACCTCGGCAAACCATGCCTTGTATTCGGGCGTGTTCACCTTGGGCATCTGACCCCAGCAGTTGAAGTCCTTGCGATTGATGACCCCCTTGGCGCCGAGCCCCATGACGAAATCGCGCTTGTCCTCTTCCGAGATCACCCCGATCGCATTGCCGCCCGCGGTATTGATCAGCTGGATTGCAAAGGAACCGAGCCCTCCGCTTGCGCCCCAGACCAGGACGTTCTGGCCCGGCTTCAATTCATGCGGCTTGTGGCCGAAGAGCATCCGGTAGGCGGTGGCCAGCGTCAGCGTGTAGCAGGCGCTTTCTTCCCAGGTCAGATGCTTCGGTCGCGGCATCAACTGCTGCGCCTGCACCCGGGTGAACTGGGCGAAGGAACCATCCGGGGTCTCGTAGCCCCAGATCCTCTGGCTCGGCGAGAACATCGGATCGCCGCCGTTGCATTCCTCGTCATCACCGTCGTCCTGGTTGCAGTGGATGACGACCTCGTCGCCCACCTTCCAGCGCTTGACCTTGTCGCCCACCGCCCAGACCACGCCTGCCGCGTCGCTGCCGGCGATGTGATACTCGGCCCCATGCACGTCAAAGGGGCTGATCGGAATCCCGAGGCCGGCCCAGACGCCGTTGTAGTTGACCCCCGCCGCCATCACGAGAACCAGCACTTCGTGGCTGTCGATTCTGGGCGTATCCACGACTTCCAACTGAAAGCTCTTGTCCGGCTCGCCATGCCGCTCGCGCCGGATCGCCCAGGCGTGCATCTGCCTGGGCACATGGCCCAGGGGCGGCATCTCGCCGACGCGGTATAGATCCTTCACCGGGGCCTCATAGGGCATCGGGGCCTGAGCTTGTTCCAGAGTCATGGCGTTCATCGGCAACTCCCACGCAGTGCCGCGGCGCAGAATCACGGCGGCTCCACGTCAGATACGATCCTCGACGAAACTTTGCAACACATAATCGTCTATTTTTGAAATATTATGACCCTGCGAATGCAGCATTCTCCTTTGCGGGCGCAGCGACACCGGCAGCCGGATCGGGGAAGTGATGCGCGATCGACGCCGCGTAATACGCCAGCAGCGGCAGGTCCCGCTCGGTGATCCGGGTGACGTCTCCGTCCTCGGTAAGCACGCCGCGCAGAACCAGGTGTTCTTGCGCCAGCCGCACCGCCAGCCCGATCGAGCCGCGGGGCACATGGACATAGACCCCGTTGGCGCGCAATTGCTCGACATCCGCGGCAAAGGCAGCCTCCAGCGCCTTGCGGTCCATGTCGCCGTGCCGCAGCAGAACCCGGGCCAGCAACGGCACCGGCAGCACCGGCACCAGCTCCCGGATCCTCTGCATCAGATCTTCGGCCAGTTCGGCGGTCGCATCGCCAGCCTCCTTGCCGCGATAAGCTGCCAGCGGAATCGGCGCCCCGAAGCTGACGGCCACATAGCCGTAACGCAGGAAGGTGCCGCGCAGCTTCTGCCACAGACGCCGCAGCACATAGCCCAGCGTTCTCAGCACCGGGACCGGAAACCGCCGCTTTCCGGATCGATGGGCCGCGACCAGAAACCGGTCCTCGATGACCCGATCGTAGTTGAGCGCCACCGGGACGAACCAGACCTCGCGCCCCGGCGCCTCGGCACCTGCGACATAGGACAGGATGCCCAGTTTCGCGCGCCCCACGCGGCCATCCAGCGACAGCCCGCCTTCGGGGAAGACCGCCTGGGTCACTCCCTCGGCAGTGGCGATCTGAACATAGCGCGCCAGAACCCGGCGATAGAGTGCATTGCGCGACGAGCGCCGAATGAAATAGGCGCCCATCGAGCGGATCAGCACCGACAGCGGCCAGACCCGGGCCCATTCCCCGACCGCGTAGCTGAGCGTCGCGCTGCGCTGTGCGGCCAGATAGGTGACCAGCACATAGTCCATGTTCGAGCGATGGTTCATCACGAAGACCACGGTGGCATTCTCGGGGAGCGCGGCCAGCCCGGCCTCGTCCACATGGCCGATCCGGACCCGATAGAGCATCCGGCTCAACCAGCGCGCCGCCCGGGTGCCGAAACCGAAATAGGCGCTGGCCGAGAAAGCGGGCACGATCTCGCGGGCATAGCGCCGGGCCTCCTGATGGGCCACTTCCTGCGGGATACCGGCCTCGCACGCGCGTTCGGCCACCGCCTCGATCACCCCCGGATCATAGATCAGCCGCTGGATCGTGTCGTGGCGGCGGGCCAGCTTGAACGGTTCGATCGGCCGGGCCAGCCTCTTGTTCAACCGCGCCACCGCCGCCTCGGCCCTGCGCCGGAAGAACCAGCGCACCGAGGGGAACAGGAAATGCGAGGCGAAGGTCACCAAGGCAAAGCCGAGGATCAGAACCAGAAGCCAGAGAGGAAGCTCGACAGTTCGAAACATAGCTTCGAAGGGTGGCAGCTTCGCGACCTTGGGTAAAGCGATGTCCCGACGCGGGGCACGAAAGCCGAAACAAGAGCCACAGGGCATGGCGGGCCGGCCACGGGCATCACCATTGCCGCAACGCAGCGAATTGACTTGGCTTTATCTTTCTCAGATAAATCACAATACGCAACAAAATTACCCGCAACCGCAAGAGGTGCCGCAATGACCGAGAGACCCGAGGACGGCCAGAGAAAGGACCGGCCCTGGCTGTTTCGCACCTATGCCGGGCATTCCACTGCCGCCGCGTCGAACGCGCTGTATCGCGCGAACATGGCACGCGGCCAGACCGGGCTTTCGGTCGCATTCGATCTGCCGACCCAGACCGGCTATGACAGCGATCATCTGCTGGCGCGGGGCGAGGTCGGCAAGGTCGGCGTGCCGGTCAATCACCTGGGCGACATGCGGGCCCTCTTCGATGCGATCCCGCTGGAGAAGATGAACACCTCGATGACCATCAATGCCACCGCGCCCTGGCTGCTGGCGCTTTATGTGGCATTGGCCGAGGAACAGGGGGCCGATGTGGCCGCCCTTCAGGGCACCGTGCAAAACGACATCATAAAGGAATACCTGTCGCGCGGCACCTATATCTCGCCCCCGAAACCCTCGCTTCGGATGATCACCGACATTGCCGCCTGGACCCGCGCGGAAATGCCGAAATGGAATCCGATGAATGTCTGCTCGTATCACCTGCAAGAGGCCGGAGCGACGCCCGAGCAGGAACTGGCCTATGCCCTGGCGACCGCGACAGCGGTGCTGGATGACCTGCAAGGGAAGGTGGCGCCCGGGGACTTCCCGGAAATGGTCGGCCGGATCAGCTTTTTCGTCAACGCCGGCATCCGCTTTGTCACCGAGATGTGCAAGATGCGGGCCTTTGTCGAATTGTGGGACGAGATCTGCCAGACCCGATATGGCGTTACCGACCCGAAATACCGGCGCTTCCGCTATGGTGTTCAGGTCAACAGCCTGGGCCTGACCGAGCAACAGCCCGAAAACAACGTCTATCGAATCCTGCTGGAAATGCTGGCCGTGACGCTTTCCAAAAATGCCCGCGCCCGGGCCGTGCAGCTTCCGGCCTGGAACGAGGCATTGGGATTGCCGCGCCCCTTCGATCAGCAATGGTCGCTGCGGATGCAGCAGGTCCTGGCCTATGAAACCGACCTTCTGGAGTATGGCGACCTCTTTGACGGCAATCCGGTGGTCGCGGCCAAGGTTTCGGAATTGAAAGAGGGCGCACGGGCCGAACTGGCGCAGATCGACGCCATGGGAGGCGCGGTCGCGGCCATCGAGCACATGAAATCGCGGCTGGTCGAATCGAATGCCGCGCGGATCGCCAGCATAGAAAGCGGTGCAACCACCGTGGTCGGGGTGAACCGTTGGCAGGAGGCCGAACCCTCCCCCCTGACCACCGGCGATGGCGCCATCATGCAGGCGGACCCGGCGGCCGAGGCCGACCAGATCGCCAGGCTGACCGAATGGCGCTCCGGCCGCGACCCGCAGGCAGTTGCGGCGGCACTGGCGACTTTGCGCGACGCCGCAGCCTCGGGCGCCAACATCATGCCGCCTTCGATTGCTGCCGCCCGCGCGGGCGTGACCACCGGCGAATGGGGCGCAGTCATCCGCGCCGCCTTCGGCGAGTACCGGGCGCCCACCGGTGTCTCCGCCGGCCGGTCCAACCGCACCGAGGGGCTGGAGGACCTGCGCGCCCGCGTCGATGCCGTCTCGGACAGGCTTGGCCGGAGACTCAGCTTCCTGATCGCCAAGCCGGGGCTGGACGGTCATTCCAACGGTGCCGAGCAGATTGCGACGCGGGCCCGGGACGCCGGCATGGACATCCATTACGACGGCATCCGCTTCACCCCCGAAGAGATCGTCGAGGCCGCCCGCGAACGGCAGCCCCATGCCATCGGCCTGTCGATCCTGTCCGGCAGCCACCTGCCCCTGGTCGCCGAAGTTCTGGACCGGCTCCGGGCTGCCGCCCTGGACATCCCGGTCGTCGTCGGCGGCATCATCCCCGACCCGGATGCCAGACGCCTTTCCGAAATGGGCGTAGCCCGTATCTACACGCCGAAAGACTTCGCACTGAATGACATAATGTATGATATCCTGGATATCGTGGAGACATCGCCAATTGCAGCCGAGTAACGGGATATCCTCGGCCCCCATGCGTAGTCTCTATTGAAGTTTCATAGAATGAAACATTCTGGTTGAATTACTGTGGGGGAACCCATTGTTTTCGTATTGCAGACTGCAAGTCGGCAGTGCATTATTGGAAGAAATTCCAATTGGAGACTGCAATGAAGATCGACCTGGACAAAATGTCTGATACCGAACTGAAGGAGCTTCGGGCGCAGGTGGACAAAGCGATTTCCACTCTTGCATCGCGGCGCCGGGCCGAAGCCCGCAAAGCCGCCGAAGAAGCGGCCAGCAAGCATGGTTTCAGCCTGTCCGATCTGCTGAGCGGCAAGGCCGACAAGACCAAGGGCGTTCCGAAATATCGCAATCCGGCCGACCCGTCGCAAACCTGGTCGGGTCGCGGGCGTCAGCCTGGCTGGATCAAGGCCGGCCTGGCGGCGGGTAAGTCCCTGTCCGACTTCGCAATCTGAGATGACCGTCCATATCGGGGCCAAGCCGGGTGAAATCGCCGAAACGGTGTTGTTGCCCGGCGACCCCTATCGCGCGAAATGGGCGGCCGAGACCTTCCTGACGGATGCGACCTGCGTGAACGAAACGCGGGGAATGCTCGGCTTTACCGGCGCCTGGAACGGGAATCGGGTTACCATTCAGGGTTCGGGAATGGGGATGCCCTCACTCTCGATTTATGTGAATGAACTGATTCGGGACTATGGGGCGCGGACGCTGATCCGGATCGGCTCCTGTGGCGGAATGCAACCAGAGGTAAAACTCCGCGACGTTATTCTCGCAATGACGGCGAGTACGGTTTCCTCTCCGTCCGCCACAATTTTCCGCGAGGTCAATTTTGCCCCATCCGCGAATTGGCAACTGTTGGCCGCTGCCGAACGGGCGGCGCGGGCCAAAGCGGTGCCAATTCATGTCGGCGGAATTTATTCGTCGGATACATTTTACGACGAACGGCCTGATCTGACCGAACAGATGACAAGGCACGGCATCCTTGGTGTCGAGATGGAGGCGGCGGAGCTCTACACGCTGGCCCTGCGCCATGGCGTGCGGGCACTGGCGGTGCTGACGGTCTCGGACCATCTGCAAACACATGAGGCCCTGCCCTCGGACCAGCGCGAAAAGAGCTTTGGCGATATGGTCGAGATCGCGCTGACAGCCGCATTCAGCTGAGCCGTCCGCTTATTCCGCATTGAGTCTCGCATCGGCCCGACCGTGCGACGGACGCCGCAGCCCTTCGCCGGTCCGGCCCGCCCGCGCTCAGTCCCGCTGTGCAAGAAAACGTTCAAAGGCCTTGAGCGTATGGCCGGAGACGTGATGCTCGATCCCTTCGGCGTCGGTCTCGGCCACGTCTTCGGGGACCCCGACCGCGATCAGAAAGGCGACGATCGTGCGGTGCCGCGACCGGACACGGTCGGCCATGGCCGAGCCGTCTTCGGTCAGGAAGACCCCGCGATAGGGACGCGACGTCGCCAGCCCTTCCCGCTTCAGGCGCGCGATCGCCTTGGTGGCGGTCGGCTGGGCGACACCCATCCGCTGCGCGATATCGGCCACGCGCGCCTCGCCAAGTTCGGCATGAAGATCGCCGATCAGCTCCACATAATCTTCGAGCAAGGCGACCGATTGCGCCTCACGCGCACGCGCGAAGCGATCGGCCTGGTCTTGGAGAGGCGTCGGCGAGGTCGGCATGTTCAGGTTACCCGAATGTGTCAGGAAGACTTTATAGCCAAGGCTCAACTTCTTCGCCACCAGGAATCCCGTCACAAGACAAGGGAATTACAGATTTACCCTTGCAGAAGGTATAGCACTGGCTATCTTTCACGCCGAAGCTCCTGGAAAGACCCATGTCCAATCTCACAGAAACAACCCGTGGCGGTATCAGTGCCGTTCTCAGCGGCAAGAACCGCAGTTGGCGAAGCAAGCTCCTGTTCGCCGGCCCGGCAATCATTGCCTCGGTCGCCTACATGGACCCCGGCAACTATGCCACGAACATCCAGGCCGGAGCAGGCTATGGCTATAGCCTGCTGTGGGTGGTGCTTCTGGCCAACCTGATCGCCATGCTGTTCCAGGCGCTGTCGGCCCGGCTGGGCATCGTCACCGGCAAGAACCTGGCCGAACTGTCGCGCGACAACTTCCCGAAACCGGTGGTCTGGATCATGTGGGTCATCAGCGAAGTGGCGGCGATGGCCACCGACCTGGCCGAGTTCCTGGGCGGCGCCATTGGGCTGGCGCTGCTGTTCGGCCTGCCGTTGTTCGTCGGCATGGTGATCACCGCCATCGTGACCTATGCGATCCTGATCTTCGAGCGCTACGGCTTCCGCCCGATGGAGCTGATCATCAGCGCGATGGTCGGGGTGATCGGGCTCTGCTACCTGGCCGAGCTGATCATCGCCCCGGTGGACTGGGCCTCGGTCGGCCTGGGCATGATGCAGCCGGTACTGCCCGATACCCTGGCCCTGACCATCGCCGTCGGCATCATCGGCGCCACCGTCATGCCGCATGCGATCTATCTGCACTCGGGGCTCATGCAGGCGCGTGCCGAACCGCGCAACGATTCCGACCGCCGCAAGGTTTTGCGTTACTCGAACATCGAGGTGGTCCTGGCGCTGGCGGTGGCGGGCATGGTCAATATCGCCATGGTGGTCATGGCGGCCAGCGCCTTTCACCAAGGCCATTCCGACGTCGCCGAGATCGAGACCGCCTATCATACCCTGACCCCGCTGCTTGGCGCTGCGGCCGCAAGCATGTTTCTGCTGTCGCTGATCTTTTCCGGCATCTCCAGTTCCGTCGTCGGAACCATGGCAGGCCAGATGATCATGCAGGGTTTCCTGCATTTCAGCATCCCGGTCTGGGTCCGCCGCCTGGTCACCATGATTCCCGCCTTCGCGGTGGTCGGCATGGGCGTGAACGCCACGCAGGCTCTGGTGATGAGTCAGGTGGTGCTGTCGATCGCACTGCCAGTGCCGATGATCGCTCTGATCATCTTCTCCGCCCGCAAGGACATCATGGGCGCCTTTGCCACCGGACCGTTGATCCGCACCCTTGCCGGCATCGGTGCCGTTGTCGTCCTGGCGCTGAACTTCGTCCTGCTGGCGGATGTCTTCGGCCTGCCGATCCCCTTCATCACCGGATAGGGCGGAAAGAGCACAGGCCCGAGACCTGACGAACCTGGGCATCTCGCGCTCCGGGGTCAAATCATCGACGACCTTCTTCTGCTCGCCGCTGCCAGCCTCGATCCCACCTGACGGTTCCATCCCGTTGGCAACAGCCCGACATTGGCTTCGTTCCAATTGCAGATGGCTTCCCGACCATCCCGGCCAAGCCCCCGCACCGCTGACGGCCGACACCTTGGCCGCGCGCAGCACCTTGCGATCCGGCCACCGGCACAAGCCTTCAGGGGAATAGCGGTTGAGGAATGGCGGGCCAGACCATACGCTTCGGGCTTGCGTATCGGTACTCATCATTTCCCTGTTTGGCATGTGGCATGGCGGAAGACGAATCGGACCAGGTACTTCTGGCAATGCCGCGCGGCGGCTTCAACGACATGCTGTGCCAGCTGGAGCTTTGCGTCCGCGCCGCCGAGCGGTCCGGAAGGCTTCTTGTTGTCGATACCCGGCAGTCGGGGCTTGAGGACGACCTCTTCGAGTATTTCGACCTCGCACCAGGACAGCGGATCGTCGCGCTCCGGGACTGGTCCGGAACCGTTGCGACGGCACATGGCAGGATCACCGCAACCCACGGGGACACCGAGACGGTCTGGCAATTGCCCGAAGGTGATCTCGACCTTCGCTATGACGAAGGCCAGCCGCAGGACGCGCCGATCCTTCTGCACTACGCGCATGGAGGCGGCGAACTGGGGGTCGCATTCCTCGCGCGGCTGCGACTGAAGCCGGCACTGGTCGACCGCATCCTTGGCGCCCGCAGGGCCATCGGCGGTCGCTACGCGGCGGTGCACATTCGACATACCGACTATCAGACGGATTTTCGCACTGCCTTCAGACTGATCGCCCGCCGGATGCGCGGCTGGCGGCTCCTGATCTGTTCCGACAGTCAGATCCCCATCGGGTATTTTGCCAAAACCCATGGCCCCGAGTTCGACTGGACCACCACGGACACCGCCCGCAGCAGCGACAACAGCCCGCTTCACTATTCCGGCGGCACGCGGGTGAGCGAGCGCAATGCCGAAATGCTGACCGACCTCTACCTGATGGCAACGGCGGCGCGGCTGGTCATGGTCGATACGCTGAACTCGAAACGGTCGGGCTTTGCCGTCCTGGCGGCACATATGCGGCGGCGACTGGATGTCGCGTCTCTGGACCAAGGAGCCGAAGGCGTACCGGCGCTGACCCTGAAGGCGCGCTTTCCCCTCTGGCTCGGGAGCCTGTGGTCCAATCCGTTCCGCGTCTGGCGCCTTCGCAAGCTGGGAGACAGGCCGAGCGGCCCGACAATCCTGCACCCAACTCCGGAATAGGGCCTACGGAGGAGAATACGCAGACGCTGACCGGCATGGAGTGCCCCGCGCCGGCCCGCGCAACCGACAGAGGCACCAGAGGCAGCCACGGGGCCCGGCTGCGAAGCCGACCAACCGAGATTGCCGACATCATGCCGACCAACGAACTGAATTTACTGGAAAGCAAATGGCGCGCAGGGGAGGATCGGTGCCCCTTTTACTCTTCAATGGGTTGCGTGGATCTTAGACAAATCCCTCCCTTTGACGATCAATAGCTTACACGGCGCCATGTCTAACGAAAATGCACAGCACGCCTGTCAACACAGGTTTGGGAAAAGGGCAGATTTTTTCGCGCGAGCCTGTTGGTAGCTGTCTGGTCAAACGCTTTCCTTTTCCTTGCCACAAAGGGGTTTTATCCGAAACATTAACAAAGGCAGTTGAAACCGTGGGAATGTTCGCAAACGCGAGTGGATTGAGGGCCGACATTCTGGCCCGCTGTGTTTCGGTCGACCTCGAGGTCGATCCGAAGGCCGCGCGCATTTTCGCGCTTGCCGCCGTTGCGCGTGACGCGGCCATGCCGCCGATCCACGCCACCCGAGACATCAGCTCCGCCTTGTCGCGGCTCGACACTTTCTGCCGCAACTTCGACCACGTCATCGGGCACAACATCCTGCGCCACGATCTACCTCATCTTGCCGCCGCATCGCCGCGGTTGGCGGCGCTCGCAGAAGCCCCGATCGACACACTCTGGCTCAACCCCCTCGCCTTCCCGCGCAACCCTTACCATCACCTCGTCAAACACTACCACGACGGGCGGCTCCAGTCGGGCCACGTCAACGATCCAGAGCAGGACGCGCGACTGGTGTTCGAGGTTCTGGAAGATCAGATCGCGGCCTTGGCGCGCCTGAACGCCACCACGCCCGACACGCTCACCGCCTACCATTTCCTTGCGACCCGAGGGCCACGAACAGGTGGGTTTCACACGGTTTTCCACCAAATTCGCGGCACCGGCGCACCGTCAGAGATCGAAGCCCGCGCCGCCATCCGCCGAATGCTTGCCGGGCAGGCCTGCATGAACCAGCTCGATGAATTGCTCGATGAATTGCTCGAGGATATCCGCAGCCCTAATAAGGGGTGGCCGCTGGCCTACGCGCTGTCCTGGATCTCCGTCTCTGGTGGGGACTCGGTCATGCCGCCTTGGGTGCGGATGCAGTTTCCCGAGGCGGCCCGGATCGTGCGCCGTCTGCGCGAACACAGCTGCAACGCCCCCGCCTGCGCCTGGTGCCGCGAGCAGAACGACCCGCGGGCCGCGCTCGAACGCTGGTTCGGCTTCGAGAACTTCCGGCCTGAACCCGCTGATGAACTTGGACGCCCCTTGCAGGAGCGGATCGTTGCGGAGGCAATGGCCGGCAACAGCGTTCTTGGCATCCTGCCCACCGGCACAGGCAAATCGCTCTGCTACCAGATCCCGGCACTATCGCGCTACGACAAGACAGGTGCGCTGACTGTTGTCATCTCGCCGCTGGTTGCTCTGATGGCCGACCAGGTACAGGGCCTCGCGCGCGCCGGGATCTCTTCCGCCGTCACGGTCAACGGGCTGTTGTCGCTCCCCGAGCGCCACGACGCCCTCGAAAAGGTGCGGATGGGCGACGCGGCGATCCTGCTGATCTCGCCTGAGCAACTCCGCAGTATCTCGGTCCGCTCCGCATTGAAGCAACGTGAAGTCGGTCTTTGGGTACTCGACGAGGCGCATTGCATTTCAAAATGGGGTCACGATTTCCGCCCCGACTACCGTTACGTGAGCCGGTTCATCAAGGAGAGCTCGGGCGATGACCCGGCCCCGGTGCTCTGCCTCACGGCCACCGCGAAACCCGAAGTCGTCCAGGACATTCGAGACCACTTCAAAGCCCGCGTCGGCCACGATCTTGTCCTGCTCGACGGCGGTTCGACCCGCACCAACCTCAGCTTTGAAGTTAGACCCACACAGCGCACGACCAAGCTGAGCGACATCCTCGACACGATCCAGAGCTCCCTACCGCCCGAAGGCGTCTCCGGCGCGATCGTCTATTGCGCAACCCGCAGCGCGACCGAGCGCGTGGCCGAATTTCTCAAGCAACAAGGGCTCGCGGCGGAACGCTACCACGCCGGGCTGGACCCGGAAGAAAAACGTGAGATCCAGGAGCAGTTCCGCGTTGGCGAGATCCGTGTCATCGCTGCGACCAACGCCTTCGGGATGGGGATCGACAAGCCCGATATCCGGCTGGTCGTACACGGTGACGTGCCCGGCTCACTCGAGAACTACCTGCAAGAGGCCGGCCGCGCCGGGCGTGACCGGCAACCGGCAAATTGCGTGCTGCTGTACAACGAGGAAGACGTCGACAGGCAGTTCGGCCTCTCGGCCCGCTCGCGCCTTGCCCGCCACGAGATCGGCGCGATCCTCAAGGCCCTTCGCCGGATCGACACCCGCACCCGAAAAGACGGCGAAGTCATCGCCACCTCTGGCGAGATCGTGCGCGAGGAGAGGGATTACGACTTCCAGCGCGACACCAACACCGACGACACCCGCGTGAAGACAGCTGTCGCCTGGCTGGAAGAGGCAACGTTGCTGTCGCGCGAGGAGAACCGTGTACAGGTCTTTCCGGCCTCGCTTCGGGTGCCCGATCTGGCCGCGGCTGAAAGGATCCTCGACAGGGCCGCCATCTCCGGCAAGCAGAAACAGCGCCTCCTCAACATCGTGCGTCACATCATCAACGCGCCAGTCGACGAGGGGATCAGCACCGACGAGCTTGCCGGTGTCAGCGGGCTGTCCGGGGCCGCGCTGCGCAAGGCGCTCACTGACCTTGAAGCCGTCGGCATCGCCAACGACGACACCAACATCACCATCTTCGCGCACGTCGGCATCGAAAACTCGTCGCAAAACAGGTTCGACCGGGCCGCCGCTCTCGAGGCCGACCTGATCGCCCTGATGCGGGAACTCGCGCCCGATGCGGATGCGAATGAGCCCTTGCCGCTCAACCTCGCCCAGACCAGCCAGGCGCTGCGCGAGCGCGGCCACTCTGATGTGCGCCCAGATCTGGTCGAGGCGCTCATCCGCGGCATGGCGCAGGACGGGCGCGACATGGACGGCGGGCGCGGAAACCTGTCAGTGCGTAAGTCGGCGCGCAGCAGCCTTATGGTCCGCCTTCAACGGTCCTGGCCAGTCGTCGACCAGACCGCCCAGGTCCGCCGCCAGGGCGCTCAGCGACTTCTCGATCATCTGGTCGGAAAGGTGGAGAAGGGAACGCGCGGCAAGGACATCCAGGTTGAGACCACGTTGGGCAGCCTGCTCGCCGCAATCACCGGTGACGCCTTGCTGCGCGCGAAGATCCACGATCCGAACCGGTTGATGGACCGCGCCCTCCTCTGGCTGCATGAGCAACAGGTCGTCACCCTCGGTCGCGGGCTCAGCGTGTTCCGGCAGGCGCTGACCGTTCGGCTCAACCGCAAGGGCGGCAACTTCACGGTACAGCACTTCGCGCCACTCGAAGAACATTACACCGAGCAGACCATCCAGACGCATGTCATGGCCACCTATGCCGAGAAGGGCCTCGACAGCATCGAAGAGGCGGAACGGCTGGCTGAAGACTATTTCGCGCTCGACCACGAGACCTTCATGCGCCGCTGGCTTCCGGGTCGTGGCACCGAGTACCGCAGGCAAGCCACCGGCGCGTCGTGGAAGGCCATCGTCGGTTCTCTCGGCAACCCCGTGCAGGAACAGATCGTCCGCGACGACCGCGAACAGACAAACGTGCTGGTTCTCGCTGGCCCCGGGTCCGGCAAGACCCGGGTGTTGGTCCACCGCATCGCCTACCTCGTGCGGATCCGGCGCGAAGACCCGCGCGGCATCCTGGTGCTGGCCTACAACCGCCATGCCGCCGCCGAGATCCGCGAACGGCTGCGCCGCCTGATCGGCGATGAGGCAGCCTTTGTCACCGTGTCGACGGTCCATGCCCTCGCCATGCGCCTTGTCGGTGCCAGCTTCGCCGGGGCGCGGACCGAAACGGTGGATTTCGACGACTTGCTCAAGAAGGCTGTCCAACTGCTCCGGGGCGACGGGCTCAGCAAGCAAGAGGCCGAGGCCCTGCGAGAGACCCTGATCCAGGGCTACCGCTGGATCCTGGTCGACGAGTACCAGGATGTCGGCCCGGGAGAATACGCGCTCATCGCGGCGGTCGCTGGCCGCAGCCTTGATGACCCTGACCAGCGACTCAGCCTGTTTGCCGTCGGCGACGACGACCAGAACATCTACGCTTTCGCCGGGGCGTCTGTCCGCTACATCCGCCAGTTCGAGGAGGATTACTCCGCCAAGCCCGTTTTCCTCACCGACAACTACCGCTCCTCCGGCCACATCGTCTCGGCGGCCAACGCGGTGATCGCCGAGTCAGCAGAGCGGATGAAGACCGGGCACGAAATCACTGTTGATCCGGCGCGGTTGAACGACGATCCCGGCGGGGCGCTCGCGTCACTCGACCCGGTCGGGCAAGGACGTGTCCAGATCCTCGCCTGCCCGCCTGGCAACGACGCGCAGGCCATGTCCGCGCTCGATGAGCTGCAACGCCTGTCGCGGTTGATCCCGGATTGGACATGGTCTCGCGCCGCCATCATCGCCCGCGACTGGCGCCGCCTCGCCCCGGTACGCGACTACGCCGAGAGCCTTGGCATCCCGGTCGAATGGGCCAGTGACCGACTGCCGGGCCTGTGGCGAATGCGCGAAATGCAGACCTTTGTCGCGACCATCCGCGCCGACCTGACCCGGATGTTCACCATTGCCGAGTTGACCCAAGTGCTCAACGCCATCCCGACATCCCGCTGGACCGATCGGATCGGCGAGGGCCTTGGCCTTCTCGCGCGCGATGTCGAGAGCCGCTCGCTCCCTGCGACCGACATCATCGAATGGTTCGCGGAATGGGCGCGCGACTCCTGGGGCGAACAACGCGGCCTGAAGCTGCTCACAGCCCACCGCGCCAAGGGGCTTGAGTTCGACGACGTGGTCATCCTCGACGGCGGTTGGGAGCGCCCCTCGCGCGAAGAAGACCAGGACGCCCCCCGCCGGCTGTTCTACGTCGCCATGACCCGCGCGCGCCGTAGCCTCGCGGTAATGTCGAACGACAACCACGAATACCTGCCCACCGACTCACCCTCGATCCTGACTCGCCACGTCACACCCATTCTTACCGCCTTTCCGAGTCCGAGGCGACACTACGTCTCGCCCGAAGCACGGATGGTCGATCTCTCCTTTGCCGGTCGTCAACGCCCCGGCCATCCCGCGCTCGCGGCCATCGCTGACGCGCAGATTGGTGATCCTGTGAGGCTCGACCTTGAGAATGGCCAATGGTTCATTCGCGACGCCAAGGGGCGGGTTCTCGGACGAATGGCAAAATCCTTCTCACCGCCTCCCAGGACCAGATTTGCCCGAGGCGAGATCGCAGCGATTCTACGTTGGCGCAAGGAGGACGGCGACGAGGCGTTTCATTACACCCTCAAGCGCGATGAATGGGAGGTCGTGCTTCCGGAGTTGGTGTTCGAAGACGGATAGCCAAGTCTCGGACGTGACGACCTGATTTCATCCCTGATCTGGCCCCCAAACTCAGAAGGGTGCGATTGCCGCGCCGCCATTCGCGAATAACGCTTAATGACATCACTGCCCCAAGCCGAACGCCCCGTGAAAAGCGGGCGGGATCTTGGCCGGAAGCTGCCATTCGATTGTGATTGGCGCTTCCCCTCGGGACCGGATCACACGGGGTTTTCCGAGGTAGAGGAAAGGCGCGGCAGTCGATCCACGGAGTTTGGAACCGCGTACGAAGAGGTGCACCTCTTGCCCCTCGACCTCACCAAGAAGGATCCGCCCCCGCTCGCTGCTCCTGCGTGTGCTGGTCTGGCTCTGCCATTGCATGGTCTGGTCGTCGATGAAGTGATCTTCATACTGTCCGCCTTGTGAAAGCCCTCCCTTCTTCAAGGTCGTGAACAGAACCAGCCCGCTCGGGATCTTCACGACACCCTGGTTCCAGCTGCCCGTGTTGAAGGTCTCTCCGAACAATGCGGGCACATCCTGGCGCATGTATTCGTGCCACAGGATCGGACCTGGCCCCGGTTCCGCAAATTCCGTTGATGGCCGCACGCGCTCGACCGAGGTATCCAACCGCCAGGCAATGAGTTCACGCAACGCCGCCGCTTGATCCTGCGAAACGGGTTGGCGAAAACGCACAACGCCATGAGCTTCGACCACGTGTGGCGACATCAGCAGGTCGGCCACGGCTCTCTCAATTTCTTCCGACGTGCCGCTTTGCCGGAGGCCATGACGCTGGAGCGTCTCGCCCACCGCCGAAGCGATCTTACTCTTCGGCAGAAGTTCACCGGAGGTGAGGACATCGATCAGAGCGGGAACCTCCGGCGTCGCGAGATTTGGTCGCTCAAGCATTCTCAGCAGCCCCATGTTCTCGAATACGCCCGGCGCAACCTCATCTCCCATGTCGCGCACAAACTCGAACCAGGTGCCGTGACCAGTTTTGGCCGGGGAGAACCCGGCCTCGGCATATTCCAGGGCTGTGGGCCTTCGCCCTCTCCGCAAGATATGCCCACGATAGAAAGCCTCGCCTTCGTCATGGGCGTCGCTAGTCTTGAGGAGGTCGCGCAGAAACTTGATGGCCTCAAGCTCATACGTGACCTCGCAGCCCGCCGGAAGCTTGAACGCCCCAGCCTCCAGATCATCCAACCGTTTGCTGATCGACCTGTCACCACCGCCAGCCTGCAAGAGCGCCGCTGCCTTGGTGAGAAACGAGCGGTGGTTGCCGATGTAGTCGATGACCTGGAGCACCTTGCCTTCGACGCGCCGCAGACCCCGGCCAAGCTGTTGCAGCCAGATGATCGCGCTCTTGGTCGGGCGAAGCATCATCACGGTGCCGATCTCGGGCACGTCGACGCCTTCGTTGAACATGTCGACAGCGAACAGGATGTCGATCTCACCCCTGCCCAGCGCGACCAGCGAACTGGTTCGCGGCGCCGAACTTTCACCGGAATGAACCGCGACCGCCCGCAGCCCACGCGCCTTGAAAAACTCCGCCATGTAATCGGCATGGTGCTTCGAGACGCAAAACCCGATCGCCGGCCCCTTTGCGCGCTTCTGGAACTGCTCGTAAGCATTCAGCGCCCGCGCCTCTGTCGCCATCGCGGCTTCCAGCTCGGTCGGGTCGAACTGACCCGAGCGCCAGGGGATCTGGGCATAGTCCACCTCGTCGGGCACGCCGAAGTAGTGGAACGACGACAAATGTCCCCGGTCGATTCCGTCGAAGAGCCCACATTGATAGACGAGGTTCCCGCCACACAGCCCAAGCAGATCGGCGCCATCTGTCCGGTCCGGCGTCGCGGTCAGGCCGAGCAGAAAGCGTGGCGTGAAGTGGTCGATCAGCTTCTGATAGGTGCTTGCGGCGGCATGATGGAACTCATCCACGACGATGTAATCGAAGTGGTCGGGCGCAAACTGCCGCAGATGCGCGACGCGACCCAAGGTTTGGATCGAGCCGAACAAGATCTCAGCCTCGGCGTCCTTTTCCTGGCCGTTGTATTTGCCGAGCCGGGCATCCGGGCGAACTTTTCGAAAAGCGTTCATTGCCTGCGTGAGGATCTCATCACGGTGGGCGACGAAGAGTATGCGACCGGCCTTGGCCTGCACCGTATCGAAGGCCGCGAGCCAGGTCTTGCCCAATCCGGTCGCGAGAATCACGAGCCCGGCGCGGTGTCCGGTCTGGCGGGTGGCACGCAAGGCCTCGAGGGCCTCAACCTGTATCTCGTGCGGCTCGGGCGGCGGCCCCTCCTCTTCCAGCAGTTTGGCCGAGAACTCCGGCAGGGGCCGTGCGCGTCGGCGCGCGGCATATGCGTCGATCCACTCTGGGGTGAGCGGTTTCACTTCAGGCCGTGCAAGCAACGCCTCGAACGCCTCGGCGATTTCCCCGGAGGTGTCCTCTGTATGCAGGTTCCACTCGACACCGGTCGTCAGCGCGGATTGCGACAGGTTCGAGCTTCCGACAATCGCGCCGCGGTTGTCTTCCGCGCGAAACAACCAAACCTTGGGGTGGAAGCTCAGTCCCGCCGTCTCGAACACGTAAAGCTCGGCGCCCTCCAGTTCGAGCAACCGGCCCAGCGCGGCCGGATCGGTCGTATCGAGGTAGTCGCCTACGACGACCCGAAGACGCCCACCGCGCTCCAGTAGGTCTTGAAACCACGGCTCCAACAGCGCCACACCGCTGTCCATTGCAAACGCTACCGCAAGATCGACGGAATGCGCCTGATCCAAGTTCTCAGTCAGCAGGGGCAGCATCGGATCCTCGCCCCCGGTCGTCAGGCGCATGGGCGCTTGTCCCTGCGGCAGCGCCTCGCTGAGATGGAAGTGACCATATTCGGAAGAGGCGGTGAAGCCAGGCGCCCCACGCCCGAGCGCCTCTCCGAGTTGGGCAAGCAGTCCGAGCTGTTCGGACGCGGTGAGCACATCCCAGCGCGCCACATGACGCGGTGCCGGAATCAACCCCGCTTCAAGTCCCGAACAGATCGGACAGGTCTTGCTCGCGTTACCCAAAAGCGCCTCGACTGGTCACAGCCCGGCAGGCTAAGGATCCGGGCCGACTTGTCCAGGCTGGAAGGATACAACGCCGAAGGAGCCGCTCGTCTTTCCAAGGCACGTGAACGCGCGTTCCCAGGTCCCGGCCACGGCCCACATGGTTTTCTTCACCCGGATCAGCCTGTCCGTCGTCAGATGATTTGGGACACGAGGGCCTGATCGAGAACGGAGGGCCTGACTCGTTGGGGTTTCAGTCTATGCCGCGGTCTGGCGATGCAGCAAGCGGCGCTTCTCGATGATTTTCGCTTTGATCTCCTTTCGTGTTTTCAGGATGGCTTCGGCCCTGCCGAGATAGACGTCGGCGGGCACGAGGTTGCCCAGGCTCTCGTGGTATCGGTGATGGTTGTAGTGGTCGATGAAGTCGCCGATCGCCTGTTCCAGGGCGCCGGGCAGGTAGTAGTTCTCAAGCAGGATGCGGTTCTTCAGGGTCTGATGCCAGCGCTCGATCTTGCCCTGGGTCTGAGGGTGGCGGGAGCGCCCCAGACGTGATCCATGCCCTCGTCAGCAAGCCAGTCGGCCAGTTCCCCGGAGATGTAACTGCTGCCATTGTCGCTGAGCAGCCGGGGCCGGTGGGCAACTGTGGCCCGATCACAGCCGGAGGCGACCAGAGCATCTTCCAGTGTCGCGGTCGCATCCGACGCCTTCATGGTCGTGCAGAGCCGCCAGGCGATGACGTAGCGGCTGTAGTCGTCGAGGATGGTCGAGAGGTAGAACCAGCCCCAGCCGATGACCTTCAGGTAGGTGAAGCCGGTCTGCCAGAGTTGGTTCGGTCGGGTCGTCTTCTCGTGGAACTCCTCTGCTGCCTTGATGACCACGAAGGTCGGGCTGGTGATCAGGTCATGCGCCTTCAGAACCCTGTAAACGCTGGCTTCCGACACGAAATAGCGCCGCGAGGCCCCTATCGTCGTCCCAGACTTCACGGTGACGCAGGCAGAACAGCCGGTGCTGGCGCAGCGTGCGGAAGACGCCGCGAAAGAGCGGAAGGCTGAGGCTGACCGTCGCTTCCGCCGCGCCCTTGAGCTTGGCGCAGCGCTGCTCGCGCTGGGCGACTGAGCTATGGCGGTGATCAGGGGAATGCTGACACGACTTGCGAAGGTTGAGGCAGCGCGTGCGCCGCGTCAGTCCCCATTCGCGCCCTTCGAGGAGTTCGAGGCGAGGTGCCGCGAACAGATGGCGGCAAGCGAGCTTGCCAAGGACTTCCCGATTGACTGTCTGACGAAGTGGGAACGGGACGGAACGTGGCAGGCGGCGTATGCACAATGGCCGGGGCGGGCGCGGTGACGGGCGAGCCTGCGTGGCTGGTCGCGTACCGCAGGGGCGAGACAGCGCCCCCGGCCGCGACAGCGCCGCCCGCACAGCCGCGAGTTGCACCGGCTCGGGGCAAGGGTGGCGGCGAGGGGCGATCCTCGGCTGTAGCGCCAGCACAGCCGCGCCCTAACGAGTTCGGGTTCAGCGAGCCACGCCTTGAGGCATGGCCGTTCGACGGAGGCAAGAGGCGCGAGCCGGTCTTGGACCTCGACCAGTCGCCGCCCCGCGTGGTTCGGCGCGTCGGCTGGCGGGTCTGCCTGCGATGCAGTTCGCAGTTTTGGAGCACTGACGTGACAGCCATCCGCCTCTGTCACGGATGCAAGCAACCCACTGACCGCCGTGCGGGAGTGGGTCGAGGGTCACTCTAGTCGCTGCCGCAGGAATGGCAGAGCAGCGACACGCGGTCTTGCCAACCGCGCGTCCTTGAGGAAACCGACGGACGCTAAATCATCGGGTCCAGTCGGCGGCGGTGCTCCTTCGCTGCCCGAACCGACAGGCGCCCTCGCAGCATGGATTGTGGGGGCGCCTTACTTGCCGTCGCCCTTCTCAATCGCTTTGCGTGCTTCCTCCGGGAGCGCCGCGTAGACCTCATCAACGTATTTGGGTTCGGAGATCATCTTTTCCACGATCAAGTTGAGCAGCCGGAAGAGGCTTTCCGCGGTCGCTCGATCGTCCTTGAGGTCGATCTGACCGGGGTGAACGGCGTTGTTCCCAACGACCCGCACCACATCGAGGGCCTTCTGAATGCGCGGATCGAGGCCTCCTGCAACAAGGACCATAATATCATCGTTGATGCTCTTGCCCGGTTGGCCGAGGTGCTTGCACAGTTTTTGGATGCCGAGGCGGATGAGAGCTGCTGCCCCTCTGGCCGAGAGGTCAAGGATAGTGCTGGCCTCATCGTAGTCCCGGCGAATGTCGTCCGGCGTGTCGGGATTGGCGGGTGACGCTTCACCACTCCGAGGGTAGATCATCTGGTCGCAAATCCAGAGCGCCACTTCGCTACAGTTGAAACAGCGGCTTATCCAGACATTGTTCAGGTGGTCTCTCTCTCCATATGTGGAATGCTCCTCGAAGAACGGGCGTCCCGTGGCCTTGCGTTCGGCCCACTTTTTCAGGCTACCACGTACCTCTGCCTCTTCGATATGGTCGAGGCTCAACTCCTCCAACTTCTCGGCGGCAATGATATCGGGTAGGGTGTCCTTCTCCATCGCGTCAGCGTGAGTGGAATACCAAGACTGGCGAGCCAAAGCCCCGCAGTGCGGGCAATTGAAGGCGGTCTCCTTGACCGAGGGTGAAACGTATTTCATGAGCAAGCCACTGAATCAAAACGCGGGTTGCTAAAATCTGGCACGTTGGTTGCGGCGGCGGAGCCGAGTGCTCGCGTTTGCTTGCCAATTGGTTGCTAGGTAAGTCCGACGGCAATGTAGAGCTAAGCCGAACGACCCGTAACTGCTTGGTTTTATTTGTGAATTTGGCGCGCTGGGGAGGATTCGAACCCCCGACCCCTTGATTCGTAGTCAAGTACTCTATCCAACTGAGCTACCAGCGCGCGGACAGGAGGCGATTTAGCTGCCGGGCCGGACCGATGCAAGGGGATTCCGAGGTGAAGTGGTGGAACCTCGATCCTGCCGGCTTCGCAGGCCTTGCTATTCCGCGGCCTGTTCCAGCTGGGTCAGCGTCTTCGGCAGCCGCACCGCGAAGGATGTGCCCTCCGGGCCGCTCGACAGCAGCTCCAGCCGACCGCCATGACCGCGGGTCAGTTCCGCGGCGATCGCCAGGCCCAGGCCGAAGCCGTCCTTGCGGACCCCGCCCTGGAACGGCTGGAACAGATGTTCGCGCGCTTTCGGCGGCAGGCCGGGGCCGGTGTCGGTGACATGGATGTCCCATTCGCTGTCGGTCTCGGTGGCACGCACCGAGATTTCGCCCGGCTTGCCCGAGGCAACGATCGCCTGGCGGGCATTGCGGACCAGATTGCCGATGACGCGGTAGAGCTGCTCGGCATCGGCGCGGACCACGAGGCCGGTCGGCACGTCCTCGGAAAACGACAGGTCATAGTCGCCGGCCGCAAGCCGTTCGCTGTCCATCACCTCGTTGACCAGCGCGGCCAGTGAAACCCGGGTCAGCATCGGCGGCGGCTCTTCGGTCTTGCCGAAGGCCAGCGTGGTCTCGCAAAGATTCACCGCCCGGTTGATCGAACCGATCAGCTTCGGCACCGTGCGCTTGACCACCGGGTCCGAAGAGGATTCCATCCGGTCGGTGAACAGCTGCGCCGTGGTCAGCATGTTGCGCAGGTCGTGGTTCACCTTGGCCATGGCGCCGCCGAGTTGCGCCAGTCTCTCCTTCTGCTTCAGCGCGCCGGTCAGCTGGGTCTGCATCGAGGCCAGCGCCTGCTCGGCCTCGCGCAGTTCGACCATGCCGGCCTTGGGCTGGATGATCCGCCGGGCATCCTCGGGCGCCTCGGCATAGCTCTTCATCGCGCCCACGACGCCCTTGATCGGCCGCACCAGGAATCGCCGCACCGCCAGGAACAACAGCATCGCGGTCACGATCGAGATCACCGCCGAGAGGACCAGTATCCGCAGGCCGTAGTCCAGCATTTCGCGGCGCATCGGCGCGGTATCCGTCGTGACCTCGATCAGCAGTCCGGCCTGCTGGACCGGGTTGCCGATCACCCGGATCACCCGGTTCTCGGCGCTCCACAAATCCACCATCGCATCGCGGATCAGGTCCAGCGAACTGGCATCGCGCAGATCATAGGTTGCATAGACCGGCGAGGGGATCGGCGAGGAAAGCACCAGTTGCCGGACCTCGTCGCGGCGCAGCACGACGTTGTAGACCCCGGCGGTCCTGAGCAGTTCCTTTTCCAGGTCGGAATCGATCATGTCGTTGGCCAGAAGCGCCAGCGAGGCGATCTGGGCCCGTTCCAGCCGCGACAACAGATAGTCCTCGCGGTACCGGGCCACCGAGGGGACAAGGATCAGCACTTCGGCGAGAAGCACGAAAATCGTGGTCAGAACGACGAAGCGGCCCGAAAGGGTATTGAAAAACATGCACTCCGTCCCGTCAGGGAACCGCCATTACATGCACTGATTAGCAGAGCGAAGGTACGATTTACAGGGGGGCAGGTGCGGCGGGACAGCGCTCCTGACCGATCGCCGGACCGGGCTCCGAAGGGAGACGGCGCGCCGCCCGCGGCCCGGTCGGCGGCGATTGACAACCGCGGGCATCCCCCTTAGACGGCGGGCTTCGGATTATCCCGACCTGAACCCGACGATTGGATTCGGTCGACTGAGCGTGACGGAGCAAGACGATGAAACGGACTTACCAACCCTCGAAGCTGGTGCGCGCCCGCCGCCATGGTTTCCGCGCCCGCATGGCCACCAAAGGTGGTCGCCGGGTTCTCAATGCCCGCCGCGCCCGCGGCCGCAAGGTGCTTTCGGCCTGAGGCCAGCCCGAAAGGCGAATGAGATGACACCGCCGGGGAAGGCTGAGGCAGGCAGAGATGCCGGGGCCGCGGTCGCCCCGGCGGTTTCCGTTTGTCCGGAGACCGGCAAGAGCGCTGGCGCAACGAAGGCCGCATTGCAAAGGCTGCGCCACCGGCCCGATTTCCTGCGCGCCGCCTCGGCCCGACGCCAGGCGACACCGGGCTTCCTGCTCCAGGCCCGGGACCGCGCCGATGCCCGGCAGGGCATCCGCGTCGGCTTCACCTGCTCCAAGAAGGTCGGCAATGCCGTCGCCCGCAACCGCGCCAAGCGCCGCCTGCGCGAGATTGCCCGGCTCGACCTTGCCACCCATGGCCGTCCGGGCTGGGATTACGTGCTGGTCGGACGCCGCGAGGCCACCGCGACACGCGACTTTGCCCTGATGCGGGAAGAGCTGCGCCGCGCCCTTGAACGGGTGCATGGATGAGCCCGCTGGCGCATGTCCTGGCCGTGCCGGTGCGGGCCTATCGGCTGCTGCTCAGCCCCTGGGTCGGGCACGGCTGCCGCTATCAACCGACCTGCTCGGCCTATGCGCTGGAGGCGCTGGAGAAGCACGGCGGCATCAAGGGCACCTGGCTGGCGATCCGCCGGATCGGACGCTGCCATCCCTGGGGCGGTTCCGGCATCGACAACGTCCCCGACTGATCCTGCGCCTTCAGACCCGCGCCGCGATACGGGGGCGCGTCTTCAACCCTTTCGAGATTGCATCGGCCAGTTGCACCAGCAGCAATGACATCGGCACATAGGGCACCCTGTCGGCGTCCTCGAAATCGTCCTTTGCCTTTTCGGCCTTCTTCATCATCGCCCGGAGCTTCGGCGGCACCTGCGGCGCGGCCCGCACCGCTTCGCGGGCCACTTTCAGATGCATCCGCCATTTCCGGCTCACATAGAGCTTCGATTGCTTGCGGGCCTTGTCCAGCCGCGCCTTCAACTGCAGCAGCCCGGTCATCAGCATGCTGATCCAATCGACCTGTGCCCGCACCGCCTCCGAGAGCCTGGGAAACACCGGATGGTCCCGCAGCCTCGTCACCTTGCCGAACCTGCCCAGCGTCGCCTTGGCACGCTTGTAGAGCTTTACGGCAAGGCCACCATCGATCTCGCCCCGGCGGACATTGGACACCAGCGGCCGCAGCTCTGTCATCAGTCGCGCCATCGCCTTTTGCGCATCTCCGACGGCCTTGAGGACCTTGGTCTCGATCTTTTCCATGCCCGGCAATGGGTGTCCTTTGCTGTCCGGACCTGCCCGGCGCGAACCGAGGGGCCGATCCCGGGCCTCAGCGCGGTTTCGACTTCAAGGCCCGCGTGATCGTATCCCAGATCATCCACAACATGATCGCCATCGGCAAGAAGCCGATCGAGGCGCCGTCGAAACCGCCCAGATCCTTGCCCTTTTCGATGGTCTTGACCAGCGTGCCGACGCCGCGCGGCATCTGCGGCGCCTCGCGGACCCGCTGCTTGAGCACCTTGAGCAGCATCGGCTTTTTCTTGTCCGGGTCCCATTTGGACTCTTTCTGCGCCTGCTTGAGCTGGTCCGCCTGCTTCAGCAGCTCGGCCATGACCTTGTCCATCCAGACAACCTTGGCCTGCGCCTTGGGCGACAGCTGATCGAAGACCTTCGACGACTGGATCTTGGTCACGGCCGTGTACTTGCCCATGAAGGCATAGACCTTCTTCATCGCGGCCAGGGCCTTGGCCTGATCGACGGATGGCTCCTTCAGCTTCTTCGCGACGACGCCGAGGTCCATCTGCAACTTGGAGAGGCCCTTCTCGGCCTCGCCCACCGCTTTGAGAATCTTGCTCTCCAGCTCTTCGATACCGGCCATGGCCACCTCTCCTGAATACCGCAAGGTAGCACGCCGGCATCAGGGCGTCGCGTGCGGGATTCCGGACCCCGCGCCCGCTGCGGCAGCCCCCCGCAATGGCTTGCCCGACGCCATCCCATAGGATACCCCGGCGCCATGCTTGACGAGGGCGACGACATCCATCCGCTGTTCCACGGTGCCCCGAAAAGCACCGAATTCCGCAAGCTGCGCAAACGGCTGGTGCAGGATGTGCGCGAGGCCGTGGAACAGTACGGCATGGTCCGCAAGGGCGATCGCTGGCTGGTCTGCCTGTCGGGCGGCAAGGACAGCTACACGCTGCTGGCGATCCTGCACGAGTTGAAATGGCGCGGCCTGCTGCCGGTCGATCTGCTGGCCTGCAACCTCGATCAGGGCCAGCCCGGCTTTCCGGCCACCGTCCTGCCCGAGTTCCTGAGCAGAATGGGCGTGCCGCACCGGATCGAATACCAGGACACCTATTCCATCGTCCTGGACAAGGTGCCGGAGGGCCGGACCTATTGCGCGCTCTGCTCGCGGCTGCGGCGCGGCAACCTTTACCGGATCGCCCGGGAAGAGGGCTGTTCGGCGGTGGTCCTGGGCCACCACCGCGACGACATTCTCGAAACCTTCTTCCTGAACCTGTTCCACGGCTCGCGGCTGGCGACGATGCCGCCGAAGCTGGTCAACGAAGAGGGCGACCTCTTCGTTCTGCGCCCGCTGGCCCATGTGGCCGAAGCCGATTGCGACCGTTTCGCCCGGGCTATGGCCTATCCGATCATTCCCTGCGATCTCTGCGGCAGCCAGGAAGGGCTGCAACGGCAGCAGATCAAGACCCTGATCGACGGCTGGGAAAAGGCGCATCCGGGGCGACGGCAAAAGATGTTCCGGGCGCTGATGAACGCCCGGCCCTCGCATCTGCTGGACCCGAAGCTGTTCGACTTTGCCGGGCTGACGCTGGGCCCGGCGGGCGACGGCGACCCCGCCGGCTGACGACCGGCGTCCCCGAAACCGGATTTGCCGAAAATGCGACACAACTGCCGGTGTCGCGTTAACCGACTGGTGTCGGCTCTCTTCTAGGTTGGCATCCAAAGCCCCGTGGGGTCGGGGTTGGGGACAAGGACGCACAGCCATGACCGACGAAACACTTGGACTGCCGAGACATCTCTTCAACGGCCTGCGGCAGGTGCTGGCCGGGCCGCAGGGTCTGGCGCTGCTGTCCGGCGCCATGCTGATGGGATACTGGTTCGGCGGCGAGGGGCTGCTGCTGATCGCCGGCCTGTCGATCCCGGCCGTCATCGCGCTGGCCTCGGTCACCAATGCGCAGACCTTTCAGGGCCGACAGCTAGACGGGCTGACCGGGCTGCCGCTGCGCCAGGGCGCGACGGCCGAGATGGAACTGCTTCTGGCCGAGGCACCGCGCAACGGCCGCGCAACGGCCTGCTTTGCGGTCGGCATCGACGAATTCGCCGCCCTGCGCCGTACCCATGGCGCCGCCGCGCTGGACGAGATCGTCCAGCGGGTTGCCGAGCGTCTGCAATCGGTGCTGCGCGACACCGATATCGTCGCGCGGCTGGATGACAGCACCTTCGCGGTGATCCCGGCAGCGCTGCGCAGCGCCAATCTGGAAACCGCCATCCAGCTGGCGGCACGGATGCAATCTGCCGTGGCCGAACCGATCTCGATCAACGCGATGCGGGTCTATGTCTCGGTGACGGTCGGCTTCGTCCTGCCGCGCCAGATCGACGCCGCCAACGGCACCCGGATGCTGGAGGCCGCAGAACTGGCGCTGGCAGTTGCGCGGCAGCAGGGTCCGGGCTCGATCCGGGCCCATAATGCGGCCGAGAAACGCGGCCGTGTCGGCACCCCGCTGCTGACCCTGGACGTGGTCAATGCGCTCGAAAACGATCAGATACAGGCTTGGTTCCAGCCGCAGATTTCCACCGACACCGGCGAAGTCGCAGGGTTCGAGGCGCTGGCCCGCTGGGTTCATCCCAAGCATGGCGTCCTGTCCCCCGCCGAGTTTCTGCCCGCCGTCGGCGCCGCCGGCCGGATGGACCAGCTGGGCACGCTGATGCTGCACCGCTCGCTGACCGCGCTGCGCGACTGGCACCGGGTCGGGCTGGAGGTGCCGACCGTGTCGGTCAACCTGGGCGAGGAGGAATTGCGCAATCCGGCTCTGCCCGACCATGTCCGCTGGGAACTGGACCGATTCGACCTGAAGCCGGAACGTCTCTGCATCGAAATCCTCGAAACGGTCCTGACGCCCTCCACCGAAGACGTGATGACCCGCAACATCGCCCAGCTGTCCGGGATGGGCGTCGCCATCGACCTGGACGATTTCGGCACCGGCACCGCCTCGATTGCCGCGATCCGCCGCTTTGACGTTCACCGGATCAAGATCGACCGCTCCTTCGTGAGCAGAATTGATCAGGACCGCGGGCAGCAGGACATGGTCGCAGCCATCCTGTCTATGGCCGAGCGGCTGGGTCTCCAGACCCTGGCCGAAGGGGTCGAGACCATCGGAGAGCACGCGATGCTGGCACAATTGGGCTGCGGCACGGTGCAGGGTTTCGGCGTCGCCGCCCCGATGCCCTTTGCCGACACGCTGAACTGGATGCACGCCAACAGCGCGAAGATCGCCGAAACGCGTTCGATCAGACGCCGCGTGACCTGACATCCGGCATCCTCGTGCCGGGAAACCCCTTGACCTTTGGCCGAGCGCCCTGTTGAACCCCCGAACAGATTCCGGGCAAGGCAGGTGGTCCAGCCATGGACAGCGACAACAACAAGAACCTCATTCTGGCGATCGTGCTGAGCGGATTGGTGATGCTGGTCTGGCTCACCTTCTTTCCGCCCGCCACACCGACGGTGCCGGAACCCGGCACGGTGGCGACCGATGCTTCGGGCGCGCCCATCGCGGTGACGCCGCCTCCGGCCGCCGAGGTGCCCGCCGCCGCGGCCCCGGCTTCCGAAACGGCCGAGGCGCTGAAGAACGCCCCCCGCGTCACCATCGACACCGCCCGCCTGCAAGGCGCCCTGTCGCTGCTGGGCGGCCGGATCGACACGCTGGCGCTGAAGGACTACCGCGAGACTCTTGATCCAGAGAGCCCGCCGGTCACCCTGCTGTCGCCGGTCGGCACCGAACACGCCTATTACGCGGTCTACGGCTGGGGCCCCGCCGGCGACCTGCCCGCCGATGCGGTCCCCGATGCCACCACGCTGTATACGCTGGAAAGCGGCGACACCCTGACCGAAACCACCCCGGTCCGGATGAAATGGGACAACGGCCAGGGCCTGATCTTCCACCGCACCATCTCGGTCGATGACAACTTCATGTTCACCGTCGAGCAGAGCGTCGAGAACACCGGCACCACCCCGGTGCGGCTGTTCCCCTATGCCCAGGTCTTCCGCAAGGGCAAGCCCGAAGGCCGCGCCGTCTATGTGCGCCACGAAGGGGTGATCTCGCTCGCCGACGGCAAGCTGGACGAGATCAAATACGCCAAGATGCCCAAGGAAGACCCGCTCGAAGGCGCGGTCGGCAAGAAATACGAGGCCACCGAGAACGGCTGGATCGGCTTTACCGACGCCTACTGGATGACCACGCTGATCCCGAACATGGGTCAGGCCTTCACCTCGGTCGCGAAATATACCCCCGCCGCCGATACCTACCAGGTCGACGCCCGGATGCCGGTCACCGAGGTCGCCCCGGGCGCCACCGTGTCCTCGACCTCGCGGCTGTTCGCCGGCGCCAAGGAATGGGACACGATCCGCAACTACCAGAACAAGGACGGCGTCTATCACTTCATCGACTCGATCGACTGGGGCTGGTTCTTCTTCCTGACCAAGCCGATCTTCTTCGTGCTGCACTGGCTGCACGGCTTCATCGGCAACATGGGCTGGTCGATCATCGCCCTGACCGTGGTGCTGAAGGCGCTGGTCCTGCCGCTGGCCTACAAGTCCTATGTCTCGATGGCCCGGATGAAGGAACTGCAGCCGCAGATGGAGGAGCTGAAGAAGAAATTCGGCGACGACCGCGCGGCGTTGCAGCAGGGCACGATGAAGCTCTACCGGGACAACAAGGTCAATCCGGCGGCGGGCTGTCTGCCGATCCTGATCCAGATCCCGATCTTCTTCTCGCTCTACAAGGTGATCTTCGTCACCATCGAGCTGCGCCATGCCCCCTGGATCGGCTGGATCCGCGACCTCTCGGCACCGGACCCCTCGTCGATCCTGAATCTCTTCGGCCTGCTGCCCTATGCCGCGCCCGATCCCGGATCGATGCTGCACATTATCTCTCTGGGCATCCTGCCGATCTTCCTCGGCATCTCGATGTGGCTGCAGCAGAAGCTGAACCCGGCGCCCACCGACCCGACCCAGCAGATGATCTTCGCCTGGATGCCCTGGGTGTTCATGTTCATGCTCGGTTCCTTCGCCTCGGGGCTGGTGCTCTACTGGATCACCAACAACACGATCACCTTCGTGCAGCAGTACCTGATCATGCGCAGCCACGGCCACAAGCCGGATGTCTTCGGCAACATCAAGGCCAGCCTGACGCGCAAGAAACCGGTGCCGGTGCCTGAAAAGGCGGCGAATTCGGCCAAGAAGCCCAGCCGGAAGAAATGACCGGAACGCTCGCCCATATCTGGCGGCATCCGATCAAGTCGCATGGGCGCGAGTCTCTCGACCATGTCACCCTGGCCGCCGGCGAGACGCTGCCCGGCGACCGGCTCTGGGCGGTCGCGCATGACGCCTCGAAGGCGGACGGCAGCGCCTGGGTGCCCTGCGTCAATTTCACCCGCGCCGCCAAGGTCGGCTCGTTGACGGCGATCCGTTCGACGCTCGACGAGGAAAGCGGCCGGATCGCCCTGACCCATCCCGAGCTGCCGCCGCTCGAATTCGACCCGGCCACCGAAGGCCAGCGCATGATCGACTGGGTGGGCCCGTTGATGCCCGCCGACCGCGCCCGTTCCGTGCGCCTCGTCCAGGTGCCCGGGCGCGGCATGACCGATACGCCCTTTCCCTCGATCTCCCTGCTCAACAGCGCCACGAATCAGGCGCTGTCGGAAGCGATCGGCATCGACCTCTCGCCCGAGCGCTGGCGCGGCAACCTGCTGATCGACGGTCTGGACCCATGGGCGGAATGGGACTGGATCGGGCGCAGCCTGCGGCTCGGGGAGGCGGTGCTGAAGGTCGAGGCGCGGATCACCCGCTGCAACGCCACCAAGGCCAACCCGGCGACCGGCGAAACCGATGCCGATACTCTCGGCACCCTGAATGCAACCTGGGGGCATCAGGATTTCGGCATCTATGTCACGGTGGCCGAATCCGGCCGCATCGCTCTGGGCGACCGGTTGGAGCTGATATGATGCAACTGCCCTTCCCGCTCGCAGCCCCCGAGCCTTCGCAGATCGAGTCCGGGCGCCGGATGTTCGCTCAGGGGGCGGAATTCCTGAAAGGCGTGGTGGCAATGTCCGGATTGCCGCCGGACGACCGGGTCGAGGTCTGTTTCGCGGGCCGCTCGAATGTCGGGAAATCCAGCCTGATCAACGCGATCACCAATCGCAAGGCGCTGGCCCGCGCGTCGAACACGCCGGGCCGGACGCAGGAAATCAACTTCTTCACCCTTGCCGACCGCTACCTGGTCGATCTGCCCGGCTACGGCTTTGCCGAGGCGCCGAAGGTCGTGGTCGAAAAATGGCAGGCGCTGCTGAAACGCTACCTGCAGGGCCGGGCCAATCTGCGCCGCGCCTTCGTGCTGATCGACAGCCGGCACGGCGTGAAGCCGGTCGATGACGAGATCCTGGGCCTTCTCGACAAGGCCGCGGTGCCCTTCCAGGTGGTCCTGACCAAGGCCGACAAGATCAAGGTCTCGGAGCATCCGGCGCTGCTGGCCCAGGTCCGCGCCGCCTTGCAGAAGCACCCCGCCGCCTATCCCGAGATGATCCTCACCTCCTCGGAAAAGGGCGACGGAATCGACGTGCTCCGCGCCGCCATCGCCGCGATCGACTGAAGCCACACCGCAACGGAATACCGCTTCGGGCGCCTGGCGCCGCCCGCACAGGCTTTACCTTGGAAATATCCGCGGGGGTCCGGGGGCGGCAGCCCCCGGCCGGTCGGCCCGGGCACAGCCCGGGACGAAACCCCGGCTCCCGTCGTTCCCCCTCTCGACCCCGCGAACCGACCTGCTACTCTGCGCCGCAGGAGTCCCGATGCCGAACCGCCCGTCCCCTCTCGCGCCACTGAAACACACCGCGTTCCGCTCGCTCTGGATCGCCACATTGGCCTCCAATCTGGGCGGGCTGGTGCAGTCCGTCGGCTCGGGCTGGATGATGACGGCGCTGGATGTCTCGGACGGGATGGTGGCACTGGTCCAGGCCTCGACGACGCTGCCGGTGTTCTTCCTGGCGCTGGCGGCCGGCGCGCTGGCCGACAATTTCGAGCGTCGCAAGGTCATGCTGGTGGCGCAGGTCTTCATGTGCGTCGTCTCGGCGCTGCTGGCGGTCAGCGCCTATGCCGGGCTGCTGGGGCCCTGGTCGCTGCTGGCCTTCACATTCCTGATCGGCTGCGGCGGGGCCCTGAACAACCCGGCCTGGCAAAGCTCGATGCTCGACCTGGTGCCGAAGGAAGACCTCTCGGCCGCCGTCAGCCTGAATGCCATGGGCTTCAACATGATGCGCTCGGTCGGACCGGCGGTCGGCGGGCTGATCGTGGCCTTTGCCGGCCCGGCCAGTGCCTTCGCGCTGAACGCGGTCAGCTATGCGGCGGTGATCGCGGCGCTGATCCGCTGGCACCCGAAACCGACCGAGCGGCTGCTGCCGCGCGAAACCCTGGGCGCCGCGATGTCGGCCGGGCTGCGCTATGTCCGCATGTCGCCCAACCTGCTGACCATCTTCAGCCGCTCGACGATATTCGGGATCTCGGGCATCTCGATCCTGGCGCTGCTGCCGGTGGTGGCGCGCGACGTGCTGGACGGCGGCGCCATCACCTATGGCGTGCTGCTGGGCGCCTTCGGGTTCGGCGCGATCTTCGGCGCCCTGGTCAGCCCGCGGCTGCGCGAAGCCCATGACAGCGAGACCATCGTCCGCGGCTCGTTCCTGGTCTTCGCTCTCGGCGCCGCCGTGCTGGGCTTCTCGACCTACGAGTGGCTGTCCTTCCTGGCGCTGATGCTGACCGGCGCCTCCTGGGTTCAGGCGATGTCGCTGTTCAACGTCTCGGTCCAGCTCTCGACGCCCCGCTGGGTCGTCGGCCGGGCGCTGGCGCTTTACCAGAGCTGCACCTTCGGCGGGATGACCCTGGGAAGCTGGCTCTGGGGCCAGTGTTCGACCGGGATCGGCCCGGAATGGACCCTGGTGCTGTCGGGCGTGACCATGCTGCTGGGCGCCGCCCTGGGCCTGCGCTACCGGCTGCCCGAATCGGCGGCGCTGAATCTCGACCCGCTCGACCGCTTCCAGGTCCCGCCGCTGGCGCTCGACATCCAGGGTCGTTCGGGGCCGATCATGATCCTGGTCGAATACCGGATCGCCCTGGACGACACGACCCGCTTCCTGGCGCTGATGGCGCAGCGGCGCCGGATCCGCATCCGCGACGGCGCCCGGCAATGGGCGCTGCTGCGGGACCTGGAGGACCCCGAGATCTGGACCGAAAGCTACCATGTCCCGACCTGGCACGAATACCTGCGCCACAACCACCGCCGCACCCAGGCCGATGCCGAGAATTTCGACAGTCTCACGGCGTTGCACCGAGGCCCGGAACGGCCCCGCGTGCATCGGATGATCGAGCGTCAGACCGTGCCGCGCCATGACGACACCCCGTTGACGGTCCAGCATGTCAAGATCCCCGGCGGCGGCTGAGACCCCGCGACGGCCCCGGCGGGCCGGTTCAGACGTGCTGGCCCGCGTTCACCTCGATCTCGACCCCGGTGACATAGGAGGCCGCGCCGGAACAGAGGAACCAGATCACATCCGCCACTTCCGAGGGCTGGCCAAGCCGGCGCAGCGGCAGGGTCTCGACGATCTTCTCGGTGCCCGGGGACAGGATGGCGGTCTCGACCTCGCCCGGCGCGATCGCATTGACCCGCACCCCGAGAGGGCCGAAGTCATGCGCCATTTCCCGGGTCAGGGCCGCCAGCGCGGCCTTCGACGTCGAATAGGCCGGCCCGGCAAAGGGATGCACCCGCGATCCGGCGATCGAGGTGACATTGACCACCGCGCCCTTGGCGGCGGTCAGTTCCTCCTTCAGGCCCCGGGCGAGGACCACCGGGGCGAAGAAATTGACGTGGAACACATGTCCCCAGTCGCGCAGGCTGGTATCAAAGGTGTTCAACCGCCCGCCGCCCTCGGCCTTCAACGAGATTCCGGCATTGTTGACCAGTGCATCGAGCCGCCCGTCCAGCCGCTCGCGGATGTCGTCAATCGCCGCGATGGTGGCATTCGGGTCCGCCAGGTCGATCACCACATGGTCCTCGGCGCCGCCCGGCCATGGGCAGCGCGCATCGAAGGGATGGCGCGAGCAGGTCAGCACCCGCCAGCCCTCGGCCGAGAACCGCTTGACCGTCGCGTGGCCGATCCCCCGGCTGGCTCCGGTCAGCAGCATCACCTTGCGATCATCGGTCATTCCTGTTGCCCCTTTCGGTCCAAGTGATAGCTAGTATGACAGGCCCGGCCCGCCAACCGCCAGAGCCGAAACCGCCAACGCCTAATCACTTGACCCCGTTTCCCCCGTCCCTATCACTGGCAGACCAAGGATGCCCCAAGGATGCGCAAGCAGAACATGAACCGCGACTGGATCGCCACCGCCCGGACCCTCTCCGAGGCCCTGCCCTATCTGCAACGGTTCTACGGGGCGGTGGTGGTGGTCAAGTTCGGCGGCAACGCGATGGGCGACGATGCCGCCATGGCCGAGTTCGCCAACGACATCGTGCTGATGCGGCTGGTCGGGATCAACCCGGTCGTGGTCCATGGCGGCGGTCCGATGATCAACGCCATGCTGGCCAAGCTCGGGATCGAGTCGGATTTCGTGCGCGGCAAGCGGGTTACCGACAAGGCCACCGTCGAGGTCGTGGAGATGGTCCTCTCGGGGCTGGTCAACAAGCGGATCGTGCAGGCGATCAACGATGCCGGCGGCCGGGCCGTGGGCATCTCCGGCAAGGACGACGACATGATGATCGCGGAGGCCGACGATCCGGAACTGGGATTTGTCGGCAAGCCGGTCGAGATGAACGTGCAGGTGATCCGTGATCTCTATGGCGCCGGGATCATCCCGGTCATCGCCCCGGTGGCCACCGGCATGGCGGACAACGAGACCTTCAACGTCAACGGCGACACCGCCGCCGGGGCAATCGCCGGGGCGCTGGAAGCCGATCGCCTGCTGCTGCTGACCGACGTGCCCGGGGTCAAGAACGCCGAAGACGAGGTCGTCACCCAGCTCTCTCCGGAGCAGCTGCGCGAGATGATCCTCGACGGTACCATTTCCGGCGGGATGATCCCGAAGACCGAGACCGCGCTGCATGCGCTGGAACAGGGGGTGCGCGCGGTGGTGATCCTCGACGGTCGGCTGCCCAATGCCTCGCTGCTGGAACTGTTCACCGAACACGGCGCCGGAACCATCATCCGCGCCTCGGAACCAAGGGTGAAGCCACGGCGAATCTAGAGCAGATCGGCGCGGCGGCGGCCCCGCACCGCCTGTTCGTTTCGGGCACCCTGCCGGTTCAGCCCGCCGACGGATTGCCGGACCCCTATGTCTCGATTGCCCTGCTGTCGCCGGACGAGCCCGGCTTCTGGAACCATGTCACCGCGCAGCCCGAGTTCCTGGATGGCGGGCCCGATCCGCTCGACCGCTGGTCGGCCCGGGTCGTGCAGGCCGTGGCGCAGACCCTGGACGCAATGGCACTGCTGCCCTTCGGTGGTCCACCCTATCGGCCCTTCGTGACCTGGGCGCTGCGATCCGGTCGCGCGCATGGCTCTCCGGTCTCGCTGCTGGTCCATGACCGGATGGGGCTCATGGCCTCGTGGCGAGGCGCCCTGGCGCTGAAACATCCGCTTCCGGCCACCCCGGCGCCGGCGCCCTGCCGGAGCTGCGCGACCCAGCCCTGCCGCACCGCCTGCCCGGTGAACGCCCTTGCCGAGGACCATTACGACCTGGACCGTTGCCACGGTTTCCTGGACACACCCGAGGGCAGGGACTGCATGGATTCCGGCTGTTCTGCGCGTCGCGCTTGCCCGGCATCACGCCGCTATGGCAGGCTGGTCCGTGAATCGGCCCATCACATGAGGCATTTCCACAAATGACGACGGGACCCCGCCGCCGACTTATCCTTACACGGCACGCGAAATCGGCCTGGGACGATCCCACGCTGGACGACCACGACCGCCCGTTGAATGCCCGCGGCCTGCGCGCCGCGCGTGAACTGGGGCACTGGCTGGCCTCGCGCGGCTATCTGCCCGAAGAGGTGCTCTGTTCCTCGGCCCGCCGCACGACCGAGACCTGGGCCGCCGTCGCCGCAACTCCGTTGGAGATCATCCCCGAGGTCCGCTATCTGCCCGAACTCTACCACGCTTCCTCGGACCGCATGCTGACACTGCTGCAACGCGCGCATGGCGATACGGTGATGATGCTGGGTCACAACCCCGGAATCGCCGAGCTGGCCGCGATGCTGCCCTCGGGTCCGGTCGCGGATGCCGACTTCCGCCGCTATCCGACCGCGGCGACGCTGGTGGTGGATTTCCAGGTTCCGACCTGGGCCGAGGTCCGCCCCGGCGCCGGATCGGTGCTGGACTTCTTCGTTCCCTCGGGCCGGACCTGACCACAACGCGCTTCCCGACAAGAAAAGACCCCGGCGTTTCCACCGGGGCCTTTCGTCATTCGGGATCGGCAGCGCCTCAGTCGGCGCTGGCCTCTTCCTGCTTTTCCCGGGAGATTTCCTGGCCGGTTTCCTGATCGACGATCTTCATCGACAGGCGGACCTTGCCGCGGTCATCGAAGCCCAGCAGCTTGACCCAGACTTCCTGACCTTCCCTGAGCGCATCCGACGGATGGTTCAGGCGCTTGTTCTCGATCTGCGAGACATGCACCAGGCCGTCGCGCTTGCCGAAGAAGTTCACGAAGGCGCCGAAATCGACCAGCTTCACGACCTTGCCCTTGTAGATCTTGCCTTCTTCGGGCTCGGCCACGATGGAATGAATCATGTCATAGGCGCGCTTGATCGCGTCGGCATCGGACGAGGCGATCTTGATCACGCCGTCGTCGTTGATGTCGACCTTGGCGCCGGAGGTCTCGACGATCTCGCGGATCACCTTGCCGCCCGAGCCGATGACTTCCCGAATCTTGTCGGTCGGGATGGTCATGGTCTCGATCTTCGGCGCGTGCTCCGAGAACTCGGTCCGGGCCGAGGTCAGGGCTTTCGACATCTCGCCCAGGATGTGCATCCGGCCTTCCTTGGCCTGCGCCAGGGCCTGCTCCATGATCTCGGGCGTGATGCCCGCGACCTTGATGTCCATCTGCAGCGAGGTGATCCCGTCTTCGGTGCCGGCAACCTTGAAGTCCATGTCGCCGAGGTGGTCCTCGTCGCCCAGGATGTCGGTCAGAACCGCCCATTCACCGTCTTCTTCCAGGATCAGGCCCATGGCCACACCGGCCACCGGGGCCTTCAGCGGCACGCCCGCGTCCATCATCGACAGCGACGAACCGCAGACCGTGGCCATCGAGGACGAGCCGTTGGACTCGGTGATCTCGGAGACGATGCGGATCGTGTAGGGGAAGTCGGTCGGCGCCGGGAGGACCGCCTGAAGCGCCCGCCAGGCCAGTTTGCCGTGACCGATCTCGCGCCGGCCCGGAGGACCGAAACGCCCGACTTCACCGACCGAATACGGCGGGAAGTTGTAGTGCAGCAGGAAGTTCGAGCGGAAATTGCCATGCAGCTGGTCGATGATCTGCTCGTCGTCGCCGGTGCCGAGCGTGGTCACGACCAGGCCCTGGGTCTCGCCGCGGGTGAACAGCGCCGAACCGTGGGTCCGCGGCAGGATGCCGACTTCCGCGGTGATCGGGCGCACGGTCTTGGTATCGCGCCCGTCGATCCGGATGCCGTTCTTGACAACGTCGCCACGCAGGATCGAGCTTTCCAGCTTCTTGATCGCCGCGCCGAGGTTCTTGTCGGCCTTTTCCTCTTCCGACAGCGCGTCCTTGATCGCCGTGACGGCGTCCGAGATCGCATTGGTCCGTTCCTGCTTGTCACGGATCGCGAAGGCGGCGCGCATCTGCTTCTCGCCGAGCTTCTTCACCTTGGCGTACAGCTCGGAATAGTCCTCGGGCTGATAGTCGAACGGCTCTTTCGCGCAGGTTTCGGCCAGGTCGATGATCAGGTCGATGACCGGTTGCATCTGCTCGTGGCCGAATTTGACCGCGCCCAGCATTTCCTCTTCCGACAGCTCGTAGGCTTCGGATTCGACCATCATCACCGCTTCCTTGGTGCCGGCGACGACGAGATCGAGCCGCTGCTCGGGCTTGGTGCGGAGCTGGTCCATGTCCTCGACCATCGGGTTGAGGATGTATTCGCCATCGACGTAGCCGACACGCGCGGCACCGATCGGCCCCATGAAGGGCACGCCGGAAATGGTCAGCGCGGCCGAAGCGGCGATCATGCCGACGATGTCGGGATCATTGACAAGATCGTGGCTCAGCACGGTGACGATCACCAGCACTTCGTTCTTGAAGCCCGGCACGAACAGCGGCCGGATCGGACGGTCGATCAGGCGCGAGGTCAACGTCTCTTTCTCGGACGGACGCCCTTCGCGCTTGAAGAAGCCACCCGGGATTTTCCCGGCGGCATAGGTCTTTTCCTGGTAATGCACGGTCAGCGGAAAGAAGTCCTGGCCTTCCTTCTGCGTCCGGGCATAGGTCACGTTGGCCATGACGGTCGTCTCGCCCAGCGTGGCGATGACCGAGCCGTCGGCCTGACGGGCAACCTTGCCGGTCTCCAGCGTCAGGGTCTCTTCCCCCCACTGGATGGATTTCTTGGTTTCGTGGAACATCTGTTTTTCCTAGCTTGCCTCTCCGGAGCGTATCCCCGGCGGCGTTTACGGACGGGGCCGTATGCCCCGTGGCCTGTCCTATGATTTGCCTCATGGTACCGGCAGGCCCGCCCGGCAACCGTTGGATGAATGCGGAACGCGCCCCGGTCGGGGCGCGTTCCTGTCGTTTCTGTCTTAGCGGCGCAAGCCCAGACGCTCGATCAACGAGGTGTAGCGCGCCACATCCTTGCCCTTGACGTAGTCCAGCAGCTTGCGCCGCTGTGCCACCATCATCAGCAGACCGCGCCGGGAGTGGTTGTCCTTGGCGTGAGTCTTGAAATGCTCGGTCAATGTCGCGATGCGCGACGACAGGATGGCCACCTGAACTTCGGGCGAGCCGGTATCACCCGGCTTCGTCGCGAATTCCTTCATCAGGCGGGTCTTTTCTTCAGCAGTAATCGACATCGGGGTCTCCTTGCAGTTGAAGGTGAATGGCGCAAGCCGGGATGTCGTCCAGCAAGGCCCGTGGAGAGTGCCGCCGGCATCGGATGACGCAAGCGGATGCGCGCATATAGGGGAAAGCGGGTCAAAAGGAAAGCATAGAGTTCCCGGACCGACCAGATCCGTTGCCATGGCGGAACGGCTGTGAGGCCCGATTCGGACCGCCGACAGCCCCGGCCGCCGTTCCCGGTCGTCCCGACGCCCCGGCCGGCCAGGAAAGTCCGAAGAATTCGCCGAAAACCCTATGGCGGCTCGTAACCTGCGGCAAGGGAATGCGGCCCGATTGCGGCGGTGCGGCACGGGGCAGATTCCGGCTCGTGCCCCTGCGCTGTCGCAGAGCCGCGCATGTCGCGCCTTGAATCCTCCCGGGGCCGCCACATCCCGGCCGCAGCCATGCGCCAAACCCTGAACGACACCCCTGCCCCGGCATCCCGCACCGGGCAGGATTTCCCTAGAATTGCACGGAGTTGCAGGTCGGTCGCGGCCCGGATCGATGCTATGCAGCGGTCGAGTGTATCAGGGAACGGGTGCGTGATGTTGTCTGCGTTGTTGCTGTTGGGGCTGCTTCCCGCGGCATTTCTGTTTGAAAGTCCGAAGAGCGATGACGAGGCCGATGACCACGCCGACTCCGGGGGTCCCCCGGACCAGGGGGTGGGTCCGGGGGCCGCATGTTCGGCTGGCTGGATCGACCAGGCAGCCGGGCATGACCCCGGCGGGCCGCCGCATGTCGCCTCGGAAGAGGACGATGGCGCAGCCGCAGAGGACGGCGCCGCGGATGGCACAGCCTCGGGCACGACGCTCAGCGTTCCGGAAGATGCCGACGATACGCAGATTTCGGGCTTCCGCCCCGGTATCGACCGACTTGACCTCGGGATCACCAGCCCGGGCTGCGATTTCCATTCCGGGACTGACGACGAAACCGGCGATGCGGAGCTGCATATCGACGACCAGAGCGGCAGCCGCGTGGTGACCTTCGCGGGCCTGACCGAAGTGCCTTTGGGCGATATCTCGATCCTGGTGACCGATCCGCTGACCGGCGCAGTGGATAGCTTTGCGCTCGCACCGTCGGGCGTTTCCGAACCTCCCCTGGCGGACAGCGAAGGCAGCGTGCTCACCCCGAGCGATCCCGAGGCCGCGGACATCGTCACACCCGCCGATGACGGCGACGGCCCTGCCGTCGCCCCCGGCGATCCGGAAGCCATCGACAGGCCGCTCGGAAATGCGGACGGAGACATCGTGCTCGCCCCGGTGGCTGGGGATGACGAAGAACCGGCCAATGGCGGGGGCGGCATGGTGGATGGCCTGCCGGACACAGGCTCGGACGGTCCCCATCCCGAAGACGGCAGTGGCGACGATGGCTTGCTCCCCGGGTCGGGCGGCACCGCGAACGGCGGGGCCGGGGCGGAGCTGTTCCAGCTCTTTTCTGCCACCGGTGCGCCGGCGCTGATCGACGATTTCGTCAGCGGGCAGGATGTCTTGCGGATCACCCTCGACCCGGCGCAATTCACCTGCCTGCCCGATTGCGAGGTCACGGCCTCGACGGACGGGCAGGACGGGCTGGTCCGGGTCGATGGCATCACCGTGGCGGTACTGCAAGGCGCGCCCGAGGCCACGGCCGAGGACATCCACATCGAGTTGCCGCCCGGCCTCGCCGCCTGACGGCCCGCGCAGGGCGCCTCAGGGCCGCCAGGGCTGCGGCGCCTGCGCATAGGAGACATAGAGCGGATGCCGCGGCGCCCCGGCCTTGGTCAGCCCCAGGTGGAACAGCGGCTTGCCGCCGTTCTGCAGGGTCGCGGCCGCCTCGACGTCCCGGTGCAACAGCGCACCGTGCACGCCCCAGGCGCAAAGCACCCGATCCGCCCAGGCGACGGCCTCGGCCATCGCGGCATCGTTGTCGGGCCCGACCGGATCGGGATGGGCATACAGCGCCTTCGGATCGGTCGCTCGGAGGGCAAAGAGGTTGGTGACGCGAAAGGCGCCGAACCCCAGCCGCCGCGCCCGCCGCTCGACCCGTTCGATGGTCGGGTCGTTGCGTTCCTCGGTGGCGGTGGAGGGGTTCAGCATCACCACCAGCAGCTTCGGCGCGGCGGCGTCCCAGACCCGGGTCAGCGCATAGCGATACCGCCCGCAGGCAGAATAGACGGCGGTCGACCGGGTTTCCCCCGAAGAATGGCTGCGGACGATCATCAGCCCTCTGTGCCGCGCGAAGCACCGAAAGGCAAACCGGCCAAGCGTCGGGGGATGGGCAAGACCGTGCTCGTCGGCAATACTCGGACCATGAGCCAGAGCGACCGCCTTGCAAATCTCGTCCCGCCCGGGCCTGACCTGTCGGCCCTGCCGACCAGCTTCCATATCGGGGGCACGCCGCTGTTCGGCCTGGTGCTGATCGCCGCCGGAGTCATCGGACCGCTGGTCATCGGCGGCATTCTTGGGCTGATCGGCCTGGTCGCGCAGGGCCTTCCCGCCGCCTGGGGCTGGATCGTGCTGGCCTTCGCCGCGGGGCCGTTGCTGGCGATCCCCTGGGGCTGGTGGATCATGAACAGCCGGACGGTCGTTGAACTGGGCCCCGAGACGGTCAGCTACCACCGCAAGACTCCGCTGCGCGGGACAAGTTGGGAAGCGCCGCTGTCGGAGTATACCGCCGTGGTCTACCGCCGGGTCCTGCCACCATCGAGCAGCAAGACCGGGACCACGCGGCACGGGGTCGAGTTGCGGCACGGTGCGGGCAAGCACACGGTGCGGCTGGTCCAGTCGAGCGAGGAAGGGCTGGCCCGTGCAACGCAGGCGCGGCTGGCCGAACTGACCGGCCTGCCGGCAACCGAAGACAGTCCGGTGCGCGGATAGCGCCGCCGCTGCGCCGGCTCAGGTATTGAACACCCGGCTCGGGTGCAGTTCTCCGGCCTTGTAGATGCCCACCGCCACCGCGCGCCCGTCGAGACTGGCCCAGGCCTCGTCGCCGTATTTTGCCTCCGAGGTCAGCACCAGCCCCGGATTGCCATTGCGCAGCCTGGCGGCGCCTTCCGGGGTGCAGTGCAGTTCGGGCAAGCCCTCCAGCGCAATTTCCAGCGGCAACAGCCTGGCATCCAGATCAGGCGTGCGGGCCAGCGTCTCGATCTCGTCCCAGGTGATCGCGCCCTCCAGGGTGAAGGGGCCGGACCAGATGCGGCGCAGGGCGGTCACATGGCCGAAACAGCCCAGGGCCTGGCCCAGATCGCGGGCGATGGAGCGGACATAGCCGCCCTTGCCGCAGACCATCTCGAACTCGGCATGATCGGGATCGGGCCGTGCCACCAGCGTCAGGCTTTCGACCCAGAGCGGGCGGGCGGCAATCTCGAACTCCTCGGCGCCGCGGGCCCTGGCATAGGCGCGTTCGCCGTCGATCTTCACCGCCGAGAACTTCGGCGGAACCTGCAGGATGTCACCTTCAAAGGCCGGCAGGGCAGCGCGGATCGCCTCGTCCGAGGGGCGCTGCCCGGATTGCTCGATCACCTCGCCTTCGGCATCGTCGGTATTGGTCGCCTGGCCCCAGCGGACGGTGAAACGATAGCATTTGTCGTCATCGGTGACGAAGGGCACGGTCTTGGTCGCCTCGCCGAAGGCCACCGCCAGCAGCCCGGTCGCCGCCGGATCCAGCGTGCCGGCATGGCCTGCCTTCCTGGCGTCCAGCGCCCAACGCAGCTTGTTGACGACGGCGGTCGAGGTCGGGCCTGCGGGTTTGTCCACCACCAGCCAGCCCGAGATATTGCGGCCCTTCTTGCGTGCCATGTCGGCCCCTTCGTGACGTGAAACGGCCTGCTATCGCGCCCGGCCGCGCCCGTCAACGCCCGCCCGGCCCGGTCCGGACCGCTTGCGGCTTCCTATTCCAGGGATCCCCGCCTCAGGCGCCCGCGACTGCCGGTCGCGCTGGCACAGCCCTTCCGGGCACCTCAGCCGCCGGCCACCAGCCCCAGAATCGGTCCCATCGGGCGGCCCGGGTCGGCGCGGCCCAGTTCCGGGGCATAGAGCCGCGAAATCCTGCCGTCGAGATAGAGTGCGTTCGGCGTCTTCAGCCGATCGCGGAACAGCGTGGCGAAGGTATAGAACGTCACCGGCCGGTCCGAGATCACCAACCAGGCCCGGCGGCCATCGGCCGAGACCCCGACACCGTTGCGGATGTTGCGACTGTCGGAATCCTTCAGGAACTTCGGGTGCAAGGCCCCGCCGATGACCAGCATCGGGCCGGACTGGCTGGCGAAACGGCAGGACGGCTGCTCGGCCTCGTAGGCCCGGCTTTCGACCACCCGGAACCGGTCGTCCTCGATGCAAAAGACGCCATTCGGCAGCAGCCCGAAATTGCCCGGCCCGGCCCGCGTCACCAGCCCGGCAATCTGGCTGCCGTTCTCGACATAGAGTCCGACCGGGCGCCGGTCGGGATGATACATCCCGCCATTCATCGCGAAGACAAGTCGCTTGCCGGTGGCCTTCAGCGCCGCCGAGAGCCTTTCGAAACTGCCATAGGGTTTTCCGTCCCGGCCGTTCAGGAACAGGCGCAGGTCTTCGCCGGCGTCGATCTCGCAAACGGCATAGGTTTCGCCCCGGTCGCTGATTTCCTCGCAGGTCGCCGCGGTTGCGGCACCGGACGCGGACGCCAGAAGCGCCAGCGCCAGACCCGCCCTAATCGCCGTCCGGAACATCGTCCTGGCTCTCCGACAGGTCGCGCTTGACCCGCTCTTCGGCGAACATCCTGCGGGTGGCGTCGAGCCGGTCGAAGGTCTCGTCGATGGCGAATTTCAGTTCGGGCGAATATTTCAGCGTCATCGCCCTTGTCACCGCGCGGCGCAGTTCGAACCGGTTCCGGCGCAGGGCGTCCAGCATCTCGTCGCGGCCCTGCCCGCCCAGCGGCAGAACGTAAGCGGTGGCGATCTTGAGGTCGCTGGTCACCACGACCTCGCCGACGGTGATCGGAATCCGGTTCAGGTCGGGATCGTGGATCTCGCCCTTCTGCAGGACATCGGACAGAGTCCGACGAATCAGCTCGCCGACGCGCAGCTGGCGTTGCGAGGGTCCGGAATGGGGATGTGCGCCGCGGGCCATGAGCGCCAGATAGTCCCCTTGCCGGGCATCTGCAACAGGGCGCAGGATGACATTGCCGTGGCAGAGCTTCGGTCGCGGGCTTTGCGCGCGGCGGCAGCTTTCGCTAAGAGGCGGAACGCGCAGGGCGAAGCGGAGGCGGAACGATGGCGGAATTGCCGGGAATAGTGGTGACGGGCGCTTCGGGGCGGATGGGGCAGATGCTGATCCGCACGGTGCTGGACTCGGGCCGCGCCCGGCTGGTCGGCGCGATCGAACGGCCCGGCCACGACTGGATCGGCCAGGACCTCGGCACCGCGATGGGCGGTGCTGCGATGGGCCTGACGGTCGAGAGTGATCCGCTGGAGGCCTTCGCACGGGCACAGGCGGTTCTGGATTTCACCGCTCCCGCCGCCACGGTCGGCTTCGCCGAACTCGCCGCCCAGGCCCGCGCTGTGCATGTGATCGGCACCACCGGGCTCGAGGCCGGGCATCTGGCCGCGATCCGGGCCGCCGCCCGCCACGCGGTGATCGTGCGGGCCGGGAACATGAGCCTTGGCGTCAATCTGCTGACCAAGCTGACCCGGATGGTCGCTGCAGCACTCGACGAGGATTTCGATATCGAGATCGTCGAGGCGCATCACAACCGCAAGGTCGACGCCCCCTCGGGCACTGCGCTGATGCTGGGGGAGGCCGCGGCCGAGGGGCGCGGCGTCGATCTGGACAAGGTCGCCGACCGGGGCCGCGACGGCATCACCGGGGCCCGTCGGCGCGGAAACATCGGCTTTGCCGCAATCCGTGGCGGCGATGTGGTCGGCGAGCATGACGTGATCTTCGCCGGCCCGGGGGAACGGATCGTGCTGCGGCACCTTGCCAGTGACCGGTCGCTGTTCGCCAAGGGTGCGCTCCGGGCCGCCCTCTGGGGGCAGGACCGCGCGCCGGGCGAATACGACATGATGGATGTGCTGGGGTTGAGCGAGGCCTGACACGCTTCGGGGCCGCCCGCCGGCCTCCGCTTGCACCGTCTGGCCGGTCGTCCGGCCCGGCAGGAAGCGCGATGCAGAACGTCCGCCCCCCGTGCCACAGGGTCTCCACCGTCGCGGTCACGGCCCCTGACGCCGAAGGCGTCGCACGCACATGAAAGGAACGTTCTGTCAAAGGGTTAGCGTCCACGCGACCAAGGCCACAGACGATCAAGACGGGAAGCCCGCCGAGCCATTGGATGGGCATTGCATGCCTTCGAGCCTGCCGGCCCCGGGCACCGGTCCGGTCGAAAAGACGGCAGCGAACATGTCCGCGGCGGTCCGGGCGGCCAAAAAACGGGCATTCGGCCACCCCATGCCACCCGACGGAACGCCCAGTGTTGCACGTTTGTAATGTTGCCGTGATGTGTCTGCGAGGCACGAGGACCATATCCCCCGCGAAACAAGCGAACCCGAGGATCAAGACAATGGCCGGACTTGACCGCAACCTGCACCGTCCAGGCCCTCAGCCCTTGCCGAAGGCAACCCCGCCGGCGGTGACGGAGCGGCCCGGTCGCGGAACGGTCACCCGCGACAGGACCAGACATCAGACGCTGTTCCTGTCCGACATGCATCTGGGCGCCCGCGGCTCGCGGCCCGATCTCATCCTGCGCTTCCTGCAGGAAAACGAGGCCGAGACGCTCTACCTGGTCGGAGATATCGCCGACAACTGGCACCCGCTGGCGCAGAACTGGACCGAGCCGCACCATCAGGTGCTGCACCACATCCTGGACCTGGCTCGGAACGGTACCCGGGTGATCTATATCCCCGGCAATCACGATGCCTTCTTCCGCCAGTATGCCGGGACCGATTTCGGGGGCATCGAGGTGCGCCTGGAGGCGACCCATCGGGCCGCCGACGGCCGCAGCTATCTGGTCGTCCACGGCGATTGCGCCGATGTCTTCGCCCGCCGGGCACCGCTTCTGGCCCGGCTCGGAAGTCTGATCGAGACCGGCGCCCACCACCTGGACGGGCTGATGCGCAGCATCAGTCGCCGGATGCGCAAATCGGAGTGGACCGGGATCGCCCGGATGATCGACGCGACCAATGCCACGATCCGTCACTGGGACCGGTTCGAGGAACGTCTCTCCGACCTGGCGAGCGCGCGCGGCCATGACGGAATCGTCTGCGGACATTTCCACCAGCCGGCGCTGCACAGCGCGCATGGCGTCATCTATGCCAATTGCGGCGACTGGGTCGGCAGCAACACGGCGCTTGCCGAGGGTTTCGACGGCCAGATTCGTTTGCTGGAACTCTCGCCCGAGACCGAGACAACGGCCCCTGAAAGCCGGCGCCCCCAGACGGAGGGCGGGCTGACGCCCGTCGCCTGACATGACCCATCTGCTGATCCTGTCCGTCGCGGGTCTTGCGGGGGTCGCTCTGTTGATCCACCTGGCCTCGATCGCTCTGGTCTGGCCACGGTTTCTCCGAACCACCGGATCGAAGCCGGCGCAGGCCCATCCGGCCATCACCGTGCTGCGGCCGGTCTGCGGCCTGGACCCGGATATGGACGAGACCCTGGCCAGCACCTTTGCCGCCATGTCGGAAGATGACGAAGCGATTTTCTGCATCGCCGCAGCCGACGACCCGGCGATACCGGTGGTGAAGAGGCTGATCGACGCCAACCCGCAGGTCACCGCGCGGCTGCTGATCGGCGACGACCGGATCAGCGGCAATCCCAAGCTGAACAACCTTGCCAAGGGCTGGGCGGCGGCGCGAAACGACTGGATCGTGATGATCGACAGCAACGTGCTGTTGCCGGACGACTATATCCAGCGGTTGTTCGATCACTGGACGCCCGGCACCGGGCTGGTCACCTCGCCGCCGGCGGGAATCCGTCCGGTCGGGTTCTGGGCGGCGGTCGAGGCCGGGTTTCTCAACAGCTATCAGGACCGCTGGCAGCTGACCTCGGACCAGATCGGCAACGGCTTTGCGCAGGGCAAGGTGCTGATGTGGCGGCGCGCCCTGCTGGAGCAGGCGGGCGGGCTGGCGGTGCTGGGCCATGACCTGGCCGAAGATGTCGCCTCGACCAAGGTGGTGCGGGCGGCGGGGCTGAAGGTTCGCGTGCTGGATCGGCCGCTGCCGCAGCCACTGGGCCGACGGACGGCGGACGAGGTCTGGCTGCGGCAGCTTCGCTGGGCGCGGGTCCGCCGCTCCGGCTTTCCGGGGCTCTATGCGGTCGAGCCGCTCTCGACGGCGGCGCTGCCCATGGTGGCCGTGGCCGGGCTGGCCATTGCCGGGGCGATGCCCGCGCCCCTCGCACTCGCCTATCCGGTTCTCTGGTATGGGGCCGAATGGGCCCTGGCCCGCCGCGCCGGCTGGCCATCGTCCCCCGTGCAGGTCCTGGCCTGGCTGCTGCGCGATACGCTGATCCCGGCGGTCTGGCTGACGGCTTTTGCAAGCCGTGGCTTCGTCTGGCGCGGCAACGCCATGCATGACGACGACACCGCGCTGCATCCGGCAGAGTAGACCCGGGCCATGGCGATCTCGACCGACACAATCTCACAGCTGATCCAGGCACACGGACTGCTGTTGCTGTTCCCGCTCTCGGTGGTCGAGGGGCCGATCGTCTCGGTCGGGGCGGGCTGGATGGCGAAGCTGGGGCTCGTCTCCTTCGGTTGGGCCTATGTGATCCTGATCCTCGGCGACCTGATCGGGGATGCGCTGCACTATGCCGCCGGGCGCAGCGGGCTGCGCCTGTTTCCGGAGCGCTGGCGCAAGCGGCTCGGCATCGATTCAGCGGCGATGCAGGCGCTGGTGAACCATTTCGAGGTCAGGGGCGGGCGGACGCTGATCCTGGCCAAGCTGACTCATTCTCTTGGCTTCGCGGCGCTGATCGCATCGGGCGTGGCGCGGATGCCGTTCCTGCCCTTCCTCTGGTTCAATTTCCTGGGAACCCTGCCGAAGACCCTGGCCTTCATGCTGCTCGGCTATGCGATGGGCCATGCCCAGACCCTGATCAGCACCTGGCTTTGGCGCGGTTCGCTGGTGGTGTTCGTTCTGGGGGTGGTGGCGCTGATCTGGTTTCTCAGGCACAGGGCGCAAAGGTCATGACAGAATACGGCCCCGGCATATCCTGCATCGTTCCGGCCTATAACGAAGGCCCCCGGATCGCTGCGGTTCTTTCCGCCCTGGCGGCGCATCCGCAGATCGACGAGGTGATCGTGGTCGATGACGGCTCGACCGACGAGACCGCAGCCGTCGCCGAAGCCGCCGAAGGGGTGCGGCTGATCCGGCAATGGCCCAATGGCGGCAAGACCGCGGCTCTGGCCACCGGGATCGCCGAGGCGGCGCACAGCCATCTTCTGTTCCTGGACGCCGACCTGCTGGGGCTGCGCGCCAGCGACATCACCGCGCTGGTCGAACCGGTGCTCGGGGGACATGCCGAGATGGCCATCAGCCTGCGCCGCAATGCCCCGAAGCTGTGGCACTGGATCGGCATCGACTACATCTCGGGCGAACGGGCGCTGCATCGCGACCTGATCTCGGACCGGCTGGACGAATTGCGCGGGTTGCCGCGTTTCGGTTTCGAGGTCTGGATGAACCAGCTTTGCCTGGCCCGCCGGGCCCGGATCGCGGTGGTGCACTGGCCCGACGTCAACAGCCCCCTGAAGGCCCGCAAGTTCGGCTGGATCGCGGGGCTGCGCGCCGATGCCGGGATGATCGCCGACCTACTGCGCAGCGCATCGCCACTGACCCTGGCCCGGCAGATCGCCGGAATGGCGCGGCTGCGGATCTGATCCAGCGGAGGCCGGCAGCGGCGGCCGCGGCTTCGGGAGCGACGGTCATTGACGCGCCCCCTCGGCCCCAAGTATTGCAGGGCAAATCGACGGCATGAACAGCAACAGCGACAGCGACCGGGCGTTCAGGCAGGGCATGGCCCTTCCCGCATCCCGGCGCAGGAATTTCAAGGCAAAGTGAGGGACGCGGAATGGGTCGGATCGTCTATGTGAACGGCGACTATGTGGATGAGGCCGAAGCCAGGGTGTCGATCTTCGACCGCGGCTTCCTGATGGCCGACGGGGTCTACGAGGTGACCTCGGTCCTGGATGGCAAGATTCTGGACTATCCCGGCCATGCCGCGCGGCTGGCGCGCTCTCTGTCCGAACTCGATATGACCCCGCCGGTCTCGGACGACGAACTGCTGGCGATCTTCCGCGAGATGGTCGAACGCAACAAGCTGGTTGACGGCATGATCTATCTGCAGGTCACCCGCGGCAATCCCGGCGACCGGGATTTCGCCTTTCCCGACCCCGAGAAAGTGTCCCCGACCCTGATCCTGTTCACCCAGTCCAAGCCCGGCCTTGCCGACAGCCCGGCTGCGAAATCCGGGTTGAAGGTGATCTCGGTCCCCGAAATGCGTTGGAACCGGCGCGACATCAAGACGACGCAGCTGCTCTACCCCTCGATGGCCAAGATGATGGCCAAGAAGGCCGGCGTCGATGATGCCTGGCTGGTGGAGGACGGGATGGTGACCGAAGGCACCTCGAACAACGCCTATATCGTCAAGGACGGCGCAATCATCACCCGCAACCTGTCGAACGACATCCTGCACGGCATTACCCGGGCCGCGGTGCTGCGCTTTGCCCGCGAGGCGCAGATGAAGGTCGAGGAACGCTCTTTCTCGATCGACGAGGCGCAGGCGGCGGATGAGGCATTCATCACCTCGGCCTCGTCTTTCGTGACTCCGGTCATCGAGATCGACGGCACGGCCGTGGGCACCGGCAAGCCCGGCCCGGTCGCGGGGCGGCTGCGCGAAATCTACCTGGAAGAAAGCCGCAAGACCGCGATCTGACAGGGAAACCTCGCCCGGGGCGGGTCATTCGGCCCCGGGATTGGCATCATGGTGCCACGAGTTTGGCCAAATTCCTGACAATACTTCGAGCCGACCTGTCCCAGTCAGGAGCGTTCGGAGATTTGATGTTCAGCGAAGATTCCCTGCCAGTGCCCGCCGAGGCCCTGGCCGCACCGGAACTGGTCGACAAGGTCGCCGCCTACCTCAGCCCGCTGCGCGACCTTGTTGCACGCGGCGTGCCGATGGTGCGGTTTCCCATTGATCTCAGGGCCCTGGAAACAGTCCCCGAGCTGATGAACATGCTGGCCGACCCGGACCACGGTTTCGCTGCCTACGAAAAGCATGTCGGCGTTCAGTCGGACCGCGCCGGCGAAGCGCTGGACGGGCTGCGCCGGGCCGGCAAGACCAGATTGCTGGACCTGATCGCGCCGCGTTTCATCGCCCTGCGAGAAGCGACCGCCGACGAACGTCAGGCCCTCGCCGAGTCGCTGGACACGCAGATCACCGACAGCGAGCGCCGGACGCTCGAGAACTGGGGCTGGCAGGGATTTGTCGATGCCACCATCGCCCGGTTGTGCCGGGCCGTGAAGGTCGAGCCGGTCAGCGCCAGCAGCTATCAGAGCGCCATCGACTCCCTGGCCCAGGTCTGGGGCAATGACCCGCATAGTGCCATTGTCGCGGCCCTGGCCGAAGACCGGTCGGTGCCCGGAGCCCTGGCGCGGGTTTTCCTGCGCAAACTCACGCTTCGGACCCTTTCGGACAGCGGCACCGAGGTTGTGCAGGGGCCGTCATCGGGGCGGCTGACGCGGCTGCTGGGAAGCCAGGAAGAGGTCATCGAGCAGCGTCGGCGGATCGAGACCGATTGCGGCACGCTGCATCTGGCGACCCGTCTGGGGCACAAGATCGAGGTCTCGGTCGAGATGGAATCGCCCGGTCACCGCCGCACCCAGTTGATGAAACTCTCGCGCCGGGTCGGCCCCGAACTGATGGACGGGCTCGAAGCCGACCTGCGCCGGGTGATGAGCCAGGCCAGCGCCTGAGACCAGCAGAGCGCGGATCCGCGGCAGAGCCTTATCTCAGGCGTGGCGGACGGTTCGGGTCCGAGCCCGGCGGTTGCGGTCCGGGCGCGTCGGTCTCGGGCTGCGCGCCACTCGGCAGATCGAAGCGCAGCGCCTGACCGGCCAGCCGCCCCGTCAGCGCGTCGTTTTCGGCCAGGAAGGCCACGTCCAGCACCGTTGCCTCCTGCCCCGAAAAGATCAGCGCCTCGCCCAAAGCCTGCGCCAGCGCCTGCTCGGCCCCGGCGACAGCACCGACCAGCGCCAGAAGATGGCCCTCGCGCCCGTCCGACCAGCGTGCCTCGGCCAGCAGCGCATGGCTGGCCAGGCCCGCGGCCCGTGCCAGCTTTCGGTCGAGGGCGGCGATGACCTCGGGTGGCAGGCGCGGGGGCGCCAGATGGACCGGGCGCGATTGCATCGGCTCGGGCGCCACGGCAAGGGTCTCGGCCAGCCAGTCGATTGCCTCTGCCCCCAGCAGGAAGGAGGACGGCGCCACTCCGAGGTTCAGCCCCAGCCCGATGCCCTGCCCGGCCAGCATCTGCACCAGGGCCCGCCCGGGCAGCGCCGCATAGGGCGCCGGAGCGCCGGTGAACGCGGCCAGCCGGGCCTCGTTGTCGAAGCTCAGTGCCAGGCGGCCGTCCTCGGTGTCGAACAGGGCCGGGGCCGGATCGGCGCCGGGGGCCGGGTCGGCGGCCAGCCAGAGGATCAACTCGGCCTCGACGAGGGCTTCGTAGAACCGCAACCGCAGGGTGGCATCCTCGGGGGCGGCCTCCATCGCGGCATGGGCACGATCCAGCGGAGTCGGGTCTTCGGTCATGCCAGCACCTCGGCAACGCGGGCCCGCAGCGCGGGCAGCAATTCGCTTGTGAACCAGGGGTTGCGTTTCAGCCAGCCGCTGTTGCGCCAGGACGGATGCGGCAGAGGGAAGACCGATGGCGCATGGCGGCGCCAGTCCGCGACCCTTGCATTGACCGAGGAACCCTTGCCCAGATGCCAGTTCTGGGCATGGCTTCCGACCAGCAGCGTCAGCCGGACCTGCCCCAGGGCTTCCATGACTTTCGCCCGCCAGGTCCGGGCACAGAGTCCCGGCGGCGGCAGGTCGGACCCCTTGGCATCATAGCCGGGAAAGCAGAAAGCCATGGGCACGATGGCGATCCTGTCCCGGTCGTAGAAGGTCGCTTCATCGAGGCCCAGCCAGTCCCGCAGCCGGTCGCCGGACGGATCGGTGAAGGGCTTGCCGCTTTCATGCACCCTGAGCCCCGGGGCCTGCCCGGCGATGAGCAGCCGCGCACCCGGCCGAATCCAGACCACGGGCCGGGGCGCATGGGCGGTGGCCGTGGCCGCAAAGGCGGGGGCGCAGAGCCGGCAGGCGGCGATGTCATCCAGCAGCGACATGCGGACCGGAATAGTCCCTGACCCGGGAAAGGGAAAGTGCCGGCGCGGATTGCCGGCAGGTCGCCCCCCCGCGCCGTCATGATCCCCACCTGCCGCCCCGGCCGGAGCCCTCCCCCGTCTCGACCGGGGCGGGGCCCAAAACCATGCAAGACCATGAATAACAGGCATGATCGGGCGTTTCTGGCGTCTGCCTAGGGTTGCCGCCCCCTGCGCTTTGCCGTATCTCAAAAATGCGTCCGGACCATAGGGCAAATACGTCCGGTCGAGCTGGTTCGACGCCTGCGCGTTCAGCATATCGGCGCACAGCATGCGATTTGCCAACTGAGCGCCGCCCCCATGCGGCATTTGGACGAAAGGATTCTGCCCGTGCGGGTACTGCTGACAGTATTGACCCTTCTTGCAACTGCAGTCCCGGGTTGGACAGAGGAAGCCGCCGCCGCACCGCCGGATCTGACCGGAAACATCCTTTCCTGGGCCGTCGTCGCGTCGCTGGTAATCGCCTATGGCTTCGTGGTCTGGGGCGAGAAGCACGAATTGAAGAAATCGATCCCGGTCCTGATCGGTGCCGGCGTGATCTGGACCTTCGTCGCGCTGGTCTATCATGAACAACACGACCCCGAGCTTGTCGAGGTGATGAAAGCCGGATTCGAGACTTCGGTCATCGAGATCGGCGAACTGACCTTCTTCCTCGTGACCGCCATGACCTATGTGGTGACCATGCAGGAGCGGAACGTCTTCGAAGCGATCCGCTACCGGATGCTGCATGCCGGCCTGTCGCAACGGTCGATCTTCTGGGTGACGGGCCTCGCGGCTTTCGTGCTGTCGCCGTTTCTCGACAACCTGACCACCGCGCTGGCCCTGATCAGCGTCGTTCTGGCGGTCGGCTCGGCCACCCAGGACCGCAAGTTCGTCACGCTCGCGGCAATCAACCTTGTCGTCGCGGCCAATGCCGGCGGCGCATTCAGCCCGTTCGGCGACATCACCACCCTGATGGTCTGGCAGGCCGAGAAGGTGGAATTCCTCGAGTTCTTTTCGATCTTCCTGCCATCGCTGATCAACTGGCTGGTCCCCGCCGTGATCATGTCCCTGGCGATCCAGAACAGCGATGCCCATGCCAAGAACGAACCGGCGAAGATGAAGCACGGCGCCCGGGTGATGATCGCCCTGTTCGGCGTCACCATCTTCATGGCGGTCATGGCCCATATGGTCCTCGACCTGCCGCCGGTCATCGGGATGACCACCGGGCTTGGCCTGCTGATGCTCTATGGCTATTTCCTGTCGCATCACGAGCATTTCCACTTCGAAGCGCCGGCCCTGCCTTCGGGCATCGCCTTCGAGCACCGCGAACTGATCGAACGCCAGTTCAAGCCGCGGTATCGTCCGTTCGACCCGATGATCTCGATCAAGAACCTCGAATGGGACACTCTGCTGTTCTTCTACGGCATCCTGATGGCGGTCGCCGGGCTGGCGCAGGTCGGCTATCTGGTGAAGGTCTCCGAGCTCATGTACGGCCACCTGGGCGCGACCGTCACCAACAGCCTGGTCGGCGTGCTGTCGGCGATCGTGGACAACATTCCGGTGATGTCGGCGGTGCTCAGGATGGATCCCGAGATGGTACATGGCCAGTGGATGCTGGTCACCCTGACGGCCGGGGTCGGAGGCTCGCTGCTGTCGATCGGTTCGGCTGCGGGGGTGGCGCTGATGGGCGCCGCCAAGATGCAGAACGAGGACGGCCGCTACGTCTCGGTCTACACGTTCATGAGCCACATCCGCTGGACCTGGGCGGTCGCCCTTGGCTATCTCGCGAGCATCGGCGTGCATGTGATGATTCACACGATGCAATGACCCTTGGCCCGGCCTCCCCGGCCCGACGCCCCGCTGTCCGGCAGAGCTGCCGGACAGGTTTCGATTGATCGCGAATCGGGAACAATCCCCCGCATGCGAAGGCCCGATTCGCCACAAATCCGGGGTTTCCCGTTTCTCTGGAGGCGTCGATTGGACATAATATGGCCCAAATGGACTGCCATAGCTCCGATCGTTAACAATGCTCGGTTAAGAGCTGGAAATGCTACTGTGGCAGGCGTCGGGGCGCATGTAACCAAATGCTCGAGTTCATTAATGTCAGCAAGTCCTTCTGGACGGGCAGCCAGCGCAAGGTCATCCTCGATCGCGCCTCGTTTCGCGTCGAGCTGGGCCGGTCGCTGGGCATTCTGGCGCCGAACGGCACCGGCAAGACGACCCTGGTCAACATGATGGCCGGGCTCGAGAAGCCCGACGAAGGCGAGGTGCGCCGGACCTCGAAAGTCTCGTTTCCGCTGGGCTTCATGGGGGGCGTCGTCGGCCGCCATACCGCGCGCGAGAACGCCCGCTACATCGCCCAGCTCTACGGAATCGACCCGGACTACATGGAAGCCTTCACCCGCTGGCTCTGCGGCCTGGGGGAGTATTACGACATGCCTCTGGGCACCTATAGCGCCGGAATGAAGTCCCGCTTCTCCTTTGCGCTTCTTCTGGCCCTGGAGTTTGATATCTACCTGATTGACGAGGGGATGCCGTCCTCGACCGACGTCGAGTTCAACCGCAAGGCGGGCAACATCCTGCGCGAGCGGCTGGAAAGTGCGACGGTGATCGTGGTCTCGCATTCCGCCGACACGCTCGAGAAGTTCTGCCAGCGGGCGGCGGTGCTGCGCGACGGGCAGCTCTATCAGTTCGATTCTCTGGAAGAGGCGAAGCAGCTTTATGACTACCAAGCCTAAGGCCAAGAAGTTCCGCATTCGCCGCTCCGCCTCTCTGGCCGGCGATCCGGCCCCGGCAAATGTCGGCACCACGAAGGCCCCCGGCAGCGGCGGCGGCGCCGCGGCGGCACGGACCCAGGCCCCGGATTTCGACTCCGACACCGCATTCGCGAACCATGACGACGGCTTCGGCGACCAGAAGTTCACCCCCGCCCAGAACGCCAATATCGCCGAGCCCGAGGAAGTGGCCAGCGACGCGGCGCTGGATGCGATCCGCCGTGAAGGCCTGACCGGGCGCCAGTTGCGGATGGCCCGGCGGGTGGCCCAGAAGCACGGACTCGCGCCGACATCCGATTTCGACGCGGTGCGGCTCTTGCGCGAGCAGGGCATCGACCCGTTCGAACGTTCGACCATGCTGGAGCTGGTGATTGCCGACGGCAAGCCGGCGGGCGGCGGCGGGCAGCTGAAGCCTGCGGGGCCCAATCTGCCGCAAACCATCCAGAAACCGCAGCTGCCCTCGGCCAAGATGATGGGCGAAGAGGCGCGGGCCCAGGAAATCTTCAACATCCAGCGCGACATCGCGCGCCGCCGCCGCCGCCGGCTGATGCTGCTGCTGAGCCGTCTGGCGGCCTTCGTGCTGCTGCCGACGCTGATCGCGGGCTTCTACTACTACAACATCGCCACCCCGCTCTATGCGACCAAATCCGAGTTCCTGATCCAGAAGGCCGACGCCACCACGCCCGGAAGCCTCGGCAGCCTGTTCTCCGGCACCCAGTTCGCCACCACGCAGGACTCGATCACCGTGCAGAGTTACCTGCAGTCGCGCGAGGCGATGCAGCGGCTGGACCGGGAGCACGGGTTCAAGGCGCATTTCAGCCAGGAATCGATCGACCCGATCAAGCGCCTGCCGCCCGATGCCACGAACGAGGACGCCTACAAGATCTACCAGAGCCATGTGAAGATCGGCTTCGACCCCTCGGAAGGGATCATCAAGATGGAGGTGATCGCAGCCGATCCGCAGACTTCGGAGGAGTTCTCCGAGGCCCTGATCGGATATGCCGAAGAGCAGGTGGACCAGATGTCGCAACGCCTGCGCGAAGACCAGATGAAGGGCGCCAAGGAGAGCTACGAGGCTGCCGAGGCCAAGATGCAGGCCGCCCAGGACAGGGTGCTGGAACTGCAGGAACGTCTGGGCGTGCTGGACCCGGTCTCGGAAACCGCGGCGCTGATGGGCCAGATCACCAATTTCGAAACACTCCTGCGGCAGAAGGAACTGGAGCTGAAACAGCTCCAGGACAACGCCCGCCCCAACCAGGCCCGGGTCGATGGTGTCCAGGGCGATATCGACCGGCTGCGGGCGCTGGTCGCCGAACTGCGCTCGCAATTGACCAAGAACGCCGACGGTTCGGCCTCGCTGGCGCGCATCTCCGGCGAGCTGAAGATGGCCGAAACCGATCTCGCGACCCGGCAGATGATGATGCAGGCCGCCCTGCAGCAACTGGAAACCGCGCGGATCGAGGCCAACAAGCAGGTCCGCTACATCACCGAAGGCGTCAGCCCGGTCGCCCCGGACGAGCCGACCTATCCGCGCAAGTTCGAGAACACCCTGCTGTCCTTCCTGGTATTCTCGGGGATCTATCTGATGATTTCCCTGACCGCGTCGATCCTGAAGGAGCAGGTAACCGCCTGACTCGCAGCACCACCGACACGCCAGGTGCGCGGAGGTGCAATTTGCTGCGAAAGAGGGCTTGCGGCAGCGCCGAGGGGTCAGTAAAAGCGGCCACCGTTGGGGCGTCGCCAAGTGGTAAGGCACCGGTTTTTGGTACCGGCATTCGCAGGTTCGAATCCTGCCGCCCCAGCCAACCTCCTGAAAGCTGAAGGTTTGGTGGAACTGGCCCCAGAGCGGAATCCAGAGTGCCCCGGAAACTGCCCCAGTCCCCTGACAGAGGGCAGAGGACCTTGCTGCCCAGGCGCAAGGGTTCAGCGATGCGGACCACTACTTCGGCTGGTTGGCTGGGTACGTGTTGAAGCGGGGACTACCGAACTGAAACGATCTCCGGTGGCTCTTCGGAATTGTCGGGGGTCAGGTTTGCTTTGCATTTCTTATCAGATCAGGCGACCCAAGTGGCTGGGCCTTTGGTGCTCTGCCAGACACGTCACCCAAAGCCGACCTCAGCGCAGAGCCATGCTAGCGGCAGATACGGCCCCGGCATGGACTTCCATCGTGTTAATCTCTGCGTCCTACTCTTGCTCGCGGACCATTTTCCTTCGGATGTTGCGCACACGGTAAGCAATCTCGCGTAGATGACGTTCATCAGTTCCGCAGCAGCCTCCAAAGATATCCATGTGTGGCAGGCGTTGCGCGACGTCCGCCATTTGCTGACCAAGTTCTGCCGGGTCTCCGTCCTCGAGGTGCCCAAGCTTACAAAGTGCGATCTTCTCCATCGCAGAGGCGTTCGGTCGGATACAGCGCAGTCTTTCCTGCCAGGCCCCGCCATCGAGGGCTGGCTCGAATTCCAGTGGATGCGAACAGTTGCAGGCGTAAAACTCAGGCCCGAAGCTGGTTTGCTGGTCTATCTCGACGATCGCTTGTGCCAAGGTTGGCCCGGATTTCAACTTGCAACTGCTGTCAAGCGTCAGTCCCATTGCAAATGAAACACCCAACGCATTCGCCGCACGCGTTGCCCCAACTGACTCGGGGACATTGTTGAATGTCATCGCCCAAGCCAAATCTACGCCTGCCTCCCTCAACGTTTCCAACTGAACGGAATGATACTCTTCCGCCTCGTCGGCGGTGATCGTTCGATTCAAAGAGTAGGCATCGCCACGTGGCCCAACCGTTCCGGATATGTATATCTTCTCGATTGAGTTCTCGAATTCTCGGGCGAGGTCACGGAGAAAATCGATGCACCGATGCTGGATCGTCGCCAGACCTTCCGGTGAGTAGCCCAGCAATCGTCCCCAATCCGGACTTGCCCGATAGTCCAGCCCGTTCAACACGACACAGAATCCGGTTTCAGCTGCGACGCCAAGCATGCGCCTCCACATCTGTTTCATGGCTTCCAGCGCCGCAGGATCATCAAGCAGTGGAAACATCGCGAAGTGCGGCAATTCGAAGCCGTCCTTGTACATGATCTCTGTCTCGATGCCGCCCTCGGTCAGATATAGGCGGTCATCTGAACGGGGAGGGAGAATGTCTGCGCGCATGTCGGCTGTCTCCAACTTTCCCAGTCTGCTACCCTAGGGGCAACCAAGGGATTCGGTCAAACCCGGTGCTCTCCCGCGGCAAGCTGGTCGAGTTCGCCTTTGCGGCGTTCAGAATATGGCATCTCGTGGCAGTTCGATGCGCAAGGCGGAATCTTCAAGCACAGCAGCTCATCGTCCAATCCACAGCACCAGTCCCAGCAAGTCACTAAGCCGCCAGTGGGCTCAGAGAGGCCTGTAAGCTACCATATTGAACTCGGAGCATTGCACAGGAGTTTCCGAACACCACCAGCCCCCCGTCAGAGGCCCGGAGAGGCCCCTCAACACCCCCCAAAGGCCCCACCAACTGCCCCAGTCGAGCCCACCACTGACGGTAAGCGATCCGGTTCAAGGTCGTGCAAGGACTCCTGCCGCCCCAGCCAACACATTCCATGCCAGACAGTTGCGTGAAGTGATGCACTCGGCACGCCGGACTGTTGCGGTCGGCTGTGACAGGTCACTGCACGAAGCGCATGACGTCGGGCCGCTCACCACGACGGAGGTATGCTAGGGTTAACTGTGGCTGTCCTGATTTCATTCGCGGGCTTGCCGGGAACCAGCAAGAGCACCATTGCAAGGGCACTGTCGGTTGCGACAGGGGCGTTCTATATACGTATTGACGAGATCGACGCCGCGATCTGGGCCAATGATCCTGATCGGGAGATTGGCCCGGAGAGCTATCATTCATATGGCGGCTGCCCTTGCGGCCTCCAACCTCTGGCTGGGACATACAGTGATCGTTGACTGCATAAACCCGTGGGACATGACACGCCGGATTTTCGCGGATGCGGCGAAGCGAGCTGATGCAGGTTTGCTCGGTGTAGAGACGCGTTGCTCTGATTTGAACCTGCATCGTGCGCGTGTCGAAGAACGCGACATCGATGTGCCCGGCCTTTGCAAACCTGACTGGCAAGACGTCCTTGCCCGGGACTACACACCGTGGGCCACGGCCGATGTCCAGATCGACACGGCCAAGATGGGTGTTGCGGATGCCGTGTCGGAGATCAGACGGCACCTTTGACGGCATCAATGGACTCGATCCGGTTCTCCATCGCACATCGTTCGACGATCGGCATTGGATAGAGATGCCCTTGGCCCACGAGCCGATCGGGAGCATCCCGACTGCCGAAGGCAGGATGGATTGCTACGCGACCATGGGTTCTGAGAACATGATCGCACTAATAGATACGAACCATCCCTCGGCCAACCCGGCGCGATTCAGTCTTCGGCCGACCGCATTGATCCCGGCTGTCCCACGCGAACCGTTGGTCTGGCGACAGGAATTCACATGCGACCACTTGCGCATTGAGCCGAAAATAAAACAAGGTATACTCCCTGTTATCGAGTCGCCGGCTCGCGAGAATGGCCGGTACCGTCAACGGGAGAAAGCCATGCGAACTTCGTCGATCACCGGCCTGTGCCGCGCCGCTGTGCTGTGCGCCGCGGCCATCGGCACCAGCGCCGCTCAGGCCCAGGACCTGCCCAAGACAGAATTCACCTATGTCGGAACCTGGGGAAACCTGACGCTTTACAACAAGGTCGAAAAGCCCTTTTGGGGAGACACCATCTCCGAGAAGTCCGGCGGCGCGATCACCGTCAAGGTGCAGCCCTTCACCGAACTGGGCCTGAAGGGCGACGAGATTCTGCGCCTGCTGCGCAACGGCGTGCTCGACATGAGCGCCACGCTGCTGTCCTACGTCGGTGGGGATATCCCCGAAGCCGAAGCCGTCGACCTGGCCGGGATCACCCGCGACATCGACGAGGCGCACCGGATTTCGGACGCCTACAAGCCGGTATTGGCCGAGGTCTTCGAAAAGGAATACGGCGTCAAGCTGCTCGCCATCATCCCCTATCACGCGCAGATCAGCTATTGTAACGCGCCCATCGACAGCCTTGAGGACTTCAAGGGCCTGAAGGTGCGCACTTCGGGCCGCTCGCAAAGCGACATGATCGAGGCGCTCGGCGGCACGCCGGTGGGCATGCCCTTTGGCGAGGTGGTTCCGGCACTGGAGAAGGGCGTCGTCGATTGCGCCATCGCCGGGGCGCTCAGCGGAAACCTGGCCAAATGGCAGCAGGCCACGACCAATCTCTACCCGCTTCCGATCAGTTGGGCGATCACCTTCGTTGCGGCAAATCTCGATTTCTGGAACGGCCTCGACCCCGAGGTGCGGGCCCTGCTCGAAAAGGAGATCGGCCCCTGGGAGGATTCTGCCTGGGAGTCGGGACGCTCTGAAACGGCCGAAGGGATTGCCTGCAACACTGGTGGCGAATGCGTCGGCGGCAATGTCGCGCACATGACGCTGAGCAAGATCCCCGAGGGCGACTACGAGAAGCTCCGCACCATCATGCAGGACGTTGTGATTCCGAAATGGGCCGAGCGCTGTGGTTCGGAATGCGCTGCGCGCTGGAACGAAACCGCCGGCGCAGCGATCGGTTTGAGCGCGCCCACCGAGTAATCCGCGGATGGATCGCCATCGCGGACTCATTGGACTGAGCGAGGCGATGTCACGCCTCGCCATCCGCACCGGCGGCAGCCTGATCGTATTGATCGCGCTGCTCATCACCGCAGAAATCCTGCTTCGAAGGTTCGCCAACATCTCGACCGGCGGGACGGACGAGCTTTCGGGCTATGCGCTCGCGATCAGTTCCACCTGGGCGCTCTCCTACACGCTTCACGCAAAAGCGCATGTGCGGGTCGATGCACTCTATACCCGGCTTCCGTCCGGGCCACGGGCCTGGCTCGACTGCTTGGGCATCGTCTCGATTGCGACCTTCTCGGTGATCCTGACCTGGTTCTGCTGGCGCGTCTTGCAGGATTCGCTGAACCTCTCGGCGATCTCGACGTCGACGCTGGCGATACCGCTCTGGCTGCCGCAAGGGCTATGGCTGATCGGCATGATCCAGTTCTCGCTGTCGAGCGTGCTCTTGGCTGTCGCCTGCCTCCATGCGCTGCTGAAGGGCGACCGAGACCGCGTGTCGGAACTCGCAGGCAGCCGAACCATGGATGACGAATTGCCGCCAAACCAGCCCGCCGAAAGCAGCCGATAGAAAGAGCGCCAGACAAAATGCTTAAGACATCCCTGCTGCTGTTGTTGCTGCTGATCGGCCTGTCGATCCCGGTGGCGGCAGCGCTTGGCCTGCTGGGGCTTATCCTCGAGCAGCTCTATTCCTTCATGCCGCTGCACCGCGCGATGGGCGATATCGCCTGGTCGGCCTCGACCGATTCCCTGCTGGTGGCAATTCCCCTGTTCGTGCTCATGGGAGAAATCCTGCTGCGCAGCGGCATCGCGGACGCGGTCTATCGGTCCGTCTCGACCTGGCTCACCTGGCTGCCCGGCGGGCTCATGCATTCCAATATCGGCGCCTGTGCGACATTTGCCGCGATCTCGGGATCAACGGTCGCCACCGCCGCGACGATCGGCACAGTCGCGATTCCGCAGATGGAGCGGAATGGCTACAACCGGAAGCTGTTCTTGGGAACGCTCGCCTCGGGCGGCACATTGGGCATCCTCATTCCTCCCTCGATCAACATCATCATCTATGGCGCCCTGACCGACACCTCGATCCCCGAGCTCTATCTCGCCGGCATTGTCCCGGGGCTGGTGCTGGCGGCGCTGTTCAGTGCAACGGTGATCCTCGCCTGCCTGATCCGGCCGGAGTTCGGCGGGCGCCGGCTCCGGTTCTCCTGGAGCGATCGGCTGCGCAGCCTCCCCGACCTACTGCCCCCCGCCTTCATCTTTCTGGTCGTGATCGGCTCGATTTATGCCGGCTTCGCAACGCCCACGGAATCCGCCGCTCTCGGTGTGGTCTGTTCCCTGATTCTGGCTATGGCTAGACGCAAGCTGACGTTGAGAATACTCGCCGAGTCGATCGAGGGCTCGATGCAGACAAGCTCCATGATCATGCTGATCGTCGTTGCGGCCTTCTTCCTCAACCTCGTGCTGGCCACGATCGGGTTGCCGCAGGCGGTCAGTGATTTCGTGACAGGTCTCGAGTATCCGCCAGCGATTTCGCTTCTGATGATCGTGGGGCTCTACCTCGTTCTGGGACTGTTCCTCGAAACCCTCACGCTGATGATCACGACGATCCCGATCATCGCGCCGGTGGTATTCTCGCTGGGCTACGATCCGGTCTGGTTCGGCATCATCCTGATGCTGTTGATCGAGACTGCGCTGATCACCCCGCCGGTCGGGTTGAATCTCTATGTCATCCAGGGCGTGCGGCGCACCGGCAATGTCGATGACGTCATTCTTGGCGCTCTCCCCTTCGTGGCGGCCCTCATAGCGATGGTTCTACTGTTGATGCTGTTTCCCGGCCTGGCGCTGGACCTGCCGTCACGCTTCTATTAGCCGCGGGCCAGTCCGGGGCGCGGGGCTCCACCCTGCTCTGCCCCGTGAGCAGAGCCAACCCAGAAACGTGGACGCGCAGGGGAGCAGGTTACTCACAGAACGGCTTGAATGCGAAGCCTTGCCCGCCAGCGACGACGGCCTCCTAATGCCCGGTGGTAAGATTGGTCACCGGAGGGCGCTCCGGACCAGGCATCGAGATACCCTCGAACCGGCTCCCTACCCGTCTCCTCGCCCCGTTTCGATTACTCGCGGCTGAGCGCCACCACCGGGTCGAGCCAGGCCGCCGAACGCGCGGGCAGGTAGCCGAAGGTGATCCCGATCAGGGTCGAAGACAGGAACGCCACCACGATCGCCGTGACCGAGAAGCTCAGCCGCACATCGGACGAGAAGTAGCCGACCATCTGCCCGCCGATCAGCGCGCCGGCAATCCCCAGCACGCCGCCAGTCAGACAAACCAGCACCGCCTCGATCAGGAACTGCGCCACGATATCCGACCGCCGCGCCCCGATCGCGATGCGCACGCCGATCTCTTTCGTGCGCTCGGTAACGGATACCAGCATGATATTCATCACCCCGATCCCCCCGACAATCAGCGAGATCACAGCGATCATCGCCACCAGCAAGGTCAGCGTTTCCGTGGTCGAGGTCATCGTATCGCGGATCGTGTCCGAGTTTGAAAGGAAGAAATCCTTGGTGCCGTGGCGGGTGGTCAGCAGGGCGTTGATCTCGGCCTCGGCAAGCGAGGTGTCGTAGTCATCTCTTACCCGCACCTCGACGCTATCAAGGAAATTCTGCCCGAAAATCCACGTCATCACCGTGGTATAAGGCACCCAGACATTGAGCAATTCCGGCCCAAAGCTCGCGCCGCTCGAGCGCACCACACCGATTACCCGCACCGGCACGCCGCCCAGCAGCAGTACCTTGCCCACCGGATCGACATCGGCATCAAAAAAGGTGTCGCGCGTGTTCGTCGATCACCGCGACCTGGGCGCGGTTCTTGACATCCTCCGAACCGAAGGTGGCGCCATTCACGGTGATGTAGTTGTGGACCTGGAAATAATCCCCGCCCACCCCGTTGATCGAGGCGTCGGAGGAGGTGCTGCGATAGACAACCGTGCTCTTGGTCGCGACCGAGGGCGAGGCGCCATCGACATAGGGTTGCAGCGCCAGCACATCGGCATCCGACGGCATCAGCGTTTGCACCTTGTTGACGTCGCGCGCGCCGAAGCCAGATCCCGAGCGCACCGTGATCGTGCGGGTCCCGAGCGAGGAGATGTTGTCGAGCACCTTCTCCTGCGTGCCAGTCCCGAGCGCGACCACGAGCACCACCGAGGCGATGCCGATGATGATCCCCAGCATCGTCAGCACCGAACGCACCCGATGCGCAAGCAGAGCCTTGAGCGACATGTCAAGGGCCTCGCGCAGTCGCAACAGCGCGGCCCCTGGCCGCTGCTTCGCAGGCGCGCGATCCAGCCGTTCGACATTGGCGATATCTTCGGGAGCGGTCTTCGTATCCGAGACGATCCGCCCATCACTGATCTCGATCGTGCGATGCGCGTGCTGGTCGACTTCCGGGTCGTGAGTGACCATGACGACCGTGTGGCCCTTGTTGTTCAGTTCCAGCAGCAGATCGATCAACTCCTTCGAGCTTGTCGTATCGAGCGCACCGGTCGGTTCGTCGGCCAGGATCACCTCTCCCCCATTCATGAGGGCGCGCGCCACCGAGACCCGCTGCTGTTGTCCCCCCGAAAGCTCGCCGGGGCGGTGGTCCAGCCGCTCGGCCAGGCCGAGTTGGCCCAGCAGATCGGCGGCGCGCGCATGTCGGGCCGCGCGGCCTTCGCCGGCATAGATCGCGGGCACCTCGACATTGCCCACCGCGTCGAGATCGGGCAGCAGCTGATAGCGCTGAAAGATGAAGCCGAAATGCTCGCGCCGCAGCTGGGCAAGCTGATCGGGGTCGAGCTTGCTCACATCCTGACCGTTAAAGCGATAACTGCCCGCGCTGGCGCGGTCGAGGAAGCCGAGGATGTTCATCAGCGTCGATTTACCCGAGCCGGAAGCGCCGATGATCGCCACCAGTTCGCCTGGCCAGATGTCAACGTCGACGTCGCGCAGGACGGTGATCGTTTCGTCGCCGGCCTGGAAGTCGCGCGAGATCCCGCGCGCGGAAATCAGGGGGGTCTCCCATCGTCACAGGCCCATTGGAGGCATGCGGGTACTGCTCTGGGACGACGCCGCAGCGGCGACGGCAGTGCCCGTGACCACCAGATCGCCTTCGCTCAAACCCGATTTGATTTCGGCAATGACCTTGTTGTTCAGCCCCACCTCGACCGCCTGCGCCCTGGTGACGCCGGTGACCGGATCGAATAGCTTCACCGTGTAGCCCTGCGGCCCCTTGACAAGCGCCGAGGCCGGGACGGTCAGCACGTTCTCGACCTTGTCGAGGATGATCGAGACTTCGGCGGTCATCCCGATGCGCAGCAGATGGTCGGGATTGTCCACTTCCAGCAAGCCGTTGTAATAGATCGCCTTGTCGGTCGAAATCGTGTCGCTGTCCTCGATTTCCGGAGGCGCAGGTTCGACGTCGCGCACGGTGGCGGAAAATGGGTGATCAGGTTCTCCCAGGATAGTAAAGACCACCTGCTGGCCGGGAATTCCGTGCACCACGTCGGCTTCGGATATTTCCGCCTTCACCACCATCTGGTCCAACTCGGCAAGTTTGACGATTGTCGGCGCGCTCTGCGAGGCGTTCACCGTCTGGCCCTCGTCATTGACGATTGCAACGACCGTGCCCGAGATCGGTGCGGTGATCTGGGTCCGCTCACGCGCAATCTGCGCAGTCGAGACTGTGACCTCGACGCTCGCCTTCTGTGCTGCCAGCGCGTCTAGTTCGGCCTTGTAGACATCGACATCGGCCTGCGCGGACTCAAGGTCCTCCTTCGAGACATAGTCCGAGGTCATCAGCTTCATTTGCCGCTCCAGAACGCGCTCAGCCTTGACCAATCCGGCATTCTTGGCGGCAATCTGGGCCTTGATGTTGGCCAGGTTCGCCTTCGCCGTCAATACGTCGTTCTCCTGGTCCTGGCTGTCGATCTGCGCGATCAGGTCGCCTTGCTCGACCTCGTCACCAAGCGCGACTGCCAGCGTCTCGATCTGCCCCGAGACCCGAGCGCCAACGCTTACCAGCTGCTTGGCCTCCATCGTGCCCGACGCCAGCACCGTCTCCTCCACCGTGGCGCGGGTGACGGCAGCCGTCGTCGGGGACGCAACGTCTTCGCTACCGGCGAAATAGAACCAGCCCCCAACCGCCGCCAACGCCAACGCGAGCGGAATCAACATGCGCGTTTTTTTCATGAAATATGGGCCTTTCGGACGGACGCACTGGGACAGTGAGGGTAATACGGATGAGCGTGGCATTTCCGTTCCCATGACGTTTGGTCATCCGCTTCCCTTAAGAGAAAGAGGTTGCCTCCGCTCCCCCGGGCACGGTGCTTTGCGCAGCGCGGCATGCCTTCCCTGCACCTCCGAGGGCAGCGGCCCCCTTTCAGGGCGGCGATCTTTCAGAGTCCGCTTGTCTTGCCACGATTCCGCATCTGTTTACTCGGGTCCGCCTTGTCCGCGGAACTGGCGTATGCCCGATGCGCATCGCTCGCCTGCCTTCCGCCCCTGCCGTCGCCCAGGACTTTCGGGGCGGACCCGGTCTTCTCGAAATGCACGATACTGAGCCGGAGTGAACCCCGTTCAGCAAAATCCCGCGTGGCAGCGCAGTACTTCCAGCAGCCATTTAGATACTGGCCATGGCATGGCCGCGGACAGCGGGGAGGTCAACGCACATTGGGAACATTACGGTTTCGTTGTTCACCTCAGGGCGCGGAGTTCTTGACTTGCTGCGCATTCACTCGGTCACGACCAGTCGGCACAGCAACGTATTGTCCAGCACCAGATCATCGCTCCATGTCAGTTTCGCGGACTGATCCCAGTTAATCTCGTCATATCCGTCTTTCGATCCGACCTCGCGAGCAGTATGTTCGGCCGCCGCTGGCCCGGCGCTGTCGTCAAAATCCGGCACGGTCCAGTTGGCCGGGACCGGTGTTTCGACAAAGGCGCAAGCGCCCTGCCCCGCTACAGGATTGGCTTCCTTCACGCATGCGCGATCCACCGGCGCATGCTGCACGACCAGACAGCGCATGTTGCTGTCCGTGGCAGCGATCAGATCGCCCGTCACGGCGTCATGGAACTGCGCGATCATCCCGCCGTCGCCCGTCTGCTGCTGGTTTGTTCCGATGTATTCCAGACCGCTATCGTTTTCCTTGAAGTCCTTGGCCATGATCGCAATCGTCATCGGCAGATCGGCCTCAAAGGTCGTGGTTTCGGCGTTGAAGGAACGCTCGGTGGTGATTGGCACTGAATCCTCGATCACCCTTTTCACCGTTTGCATGCATCTCGAACCAGTTGTCGACCCAGATCTCCGCAGTGACGGATTTGGGTTCGGCCAATGCCGTGGTTGCGTTCAGGATCATGCCGATTGTCAGGGCTGCCCGCATGAGATTTTCTTTGTTTGTCAATGTCTTATCAGGCAGAATTGCCGGATCAGCTCCAGAAGGATATCCGCGACGTTGCGATCGCCTTGTCCTTCATCGCGACCGTCAAGGTTGCCCAATCGACCGGCACGTCGGCATGTGCCTGCACAGTCGTCAGCGAAGCATTCAAGGCGAAGAGTTCGATAGAGTATTGGTGCTGCGGGCCGCTGGCGAACGAAAACCACGGTGCCGGAGAACAGGGCGGGGTGTAGCCCGTGGGTTATTCGTCCTTGTCCGAGCCCTCGTCGCCGATGGACTGAGGGTTGCCGCGCGACGATGACCTCGCGCCTGCAGGGATATTCCACAACAACCAGTATTGGCTGGGCGGGTCGACGCCTTCGACGGTGCCCCTGGGATAGTGATACGTGATCACCGCCAGGCTTTGGGTCCGGTTGGCACGCCGGCCCAATCCTGCGGCGGCGACAGGCCATCGCCGTCGTCGCGCTTGCATTTCAGATCGTCAGGCAAAGCTCCACAATCCGGAAACGCGGGGCGGGTCAGGATCGGCGTACCCTGCGCCGCAGCCGGGCCTACCCAGGCGAACCCGGTCAGTGCCTACGCGATGTGCGTGGACTACGGGCGCTTCACCGGCAGTATTCCCCTGTCTTGACCTGGCCGCCATCAGTGACGGTGCGGGTTTCGAAATCGTAGCAGTCCGGCGTTTCTGCGGGCGTGTAGCGCATGTAGTAGGCCTCGCCCTCATAGGTGTAGTCCATGGAGCGCCTGCCATCGGCGTCTTGTGTGAACACGAGGTCTTGCACGCCGCCCCGGGGCGGCACGCCCGATTCCTGACCGCCACCCAATAGTCCTGCCGATTTCATCGGCGCGACGCGCGGCAGGTTGCGCATATCGGGAACCTCCCCCATCAGGCACTGAATGATATAGGGGGCCTGAACCGAGGTATGATAGCGATAGCCGAAAGTGGCGTCGGGCTGCCCGTTGCAGACATCGAGAACATCCAGCGCGATATGCGTTCCGTCGGGGTTGTTGTCGCCATAGATCGGAAAACCGTCATAGGCCCAGCCGATGATCGCGGCATCGCCGGCATTCTTCATCTGCTCGATCATGCAGACCGGCTTGACGTGATAGTGGTAGTCGTTGCCCCGCCCCGCATGTCCGCCGCATGCATCAAGCTGCTGGGTCAGCAGCGTGTCGTGGTGGGTTTGTGCGTGGTAGAGGTCTTCCACCGTCATTTCGCCACCGCCGGTATAGTCGTAGATCGGCACGCCGTTCACGGCCACGCCCAGAGCCGCATCGCGGGTCTGGGGCGTCGTGCCCAGAACAGGCGCCAGCGGGATCGGCGCGGCGTAATCCTTGGCGGGAACCGGAATCTGCTCGTTCGTGCCGACGATGCCAGTCATCATCTCATGGTCGGGATAGGTATCCGATACGATGAAGGCCGTGTCGCCGTCGCAGGTGACGGTCACCTGATCCGCAAAGCCTGCATCCTCCACAGAGGCTTTCACGGCCTCGCAATGATCGACGTCATCATGTGACCAAGCGAGTGTCGGGCCGAACAGGGCAAGCGCAAGCATCCCGCATCGTGTCGCTCGGCGACGGTGTTGCGTTGCTTTTTTCGGCATTGAGCGGTCCTCGGCTTGTTCTGAGTTCTGTCTCTATACGCATCCAAGGCATGCTTCCGTCGGAACTTCATCGAAAAGAAGCGGCCGACGAGGCGTCCTGCCGCCCCAGCCAACGCATTCCATGCCGGATAGTTGCGTGAAGTGATGCACCTGGCGCGCCGGACTGTTTCGGTCGGCTGCGACAGGTCACTGCACGGAGCACAGGATTTCGGGCCGCTCACCTGTCCGGCGCGCAACGGATCGCAGAGTCGCCACGGGCGCCGCCTCCTGCCGTGCATGTTCCGGCATGACTTCGACCAGCCTTCGGCGGCGATCAGGCGGGTCTTGCCCGTGCCGCGACCGGATGCGCAATGTGGGGATCGCCATTCGGGCGGTTGACGCGCTGGCCTGCCCAGACCGAACCAAGGACGATCACGGCGCCGATGATCTGGATCGGCGACAGGGATTGGTCGAGCCAGACCCAGCCGAGCGCCACCGCCGTCACCGGGCTCATCATGCCCAGGATCGAGACCGCCCCGGGCTCCAGCCTTGCGACGCCCCGGAACCAAAGCGCATAGGTCGCGGCGGCGCCGACAAGACCAAGCCAGGCGAGGCCGAAAAGGTTGCCGACCGACAGCGGCGGCAGCGGCGGTTCCAGAACCAGGGCCAGCGGCAGCAGGATCAACCCGCCGGCCGTCAGTTGCCAGCCTGCGAAGCCGAGAGCCGAGACGGGCGGTTGCCATTTCCGGCTTAGAACCGTGCCCGCCGCCATGGAAGCGGCTCCGCCCAGGCCGGCAGCGATGCCGACGGGGTCGAGCCGCGCTTCCGGGCCGACCAGCAGCAGCGCCACGCCGAGGACGCCCGTCGCCGCCGCGGCGACGGCCCCGGCGCGTATCGGGGTGCCGAGCCATCCGCGCGCCATGAAGATGACCATCATCGCCTGTATCGCACCCAGCGTTGCCGCGATCCCGCCGGGCAACCGATAGGCGGCCACGAATAGGAGCGCCCAGAAGACCGCGAAGTTGAGACTGCCGAGCAGGAAGCTGCGGCCCAGCCACGCGCGTGGCGGCAGACATCGCGTGACCGCGAGCAGCAAGAGCCCTGCCGGCAAGGCGCGGAGCGCCGCGAGGGTCACGGGGTAGCCCGTGGGCAGCGTCTCGGTGGTGACGAGATAGGTGCTGCCCCAGACCGCCGGGGCGAGCGCGGTGAGGAGGATATCGAAGGTGCGTGACATCGGGTTTCTCGCTTTCGGGAATTGGGAAGGAAGTGAGGGCCGACCCGGGTTCCCGCCTCCCGGCACTCTCGGGTTCGGGAACGTCAGCCGCCGCGATGACGGACGATGGGCAAGCCTTCGTCCGGTGATGGCGCCGCGAAGTGACCGGAGAACTGGCGGAACTGGGCCTCGGTGACCTTGAACGGGTGGTCGCCTCGACCGTTGCGCTCGCTCAACCTCGCGAGGCAGACCGCGTCGGGTGTATCGAGCAGGTGAAGCTGGCCAGAGGCGGCCGTGCTCTCCAGTATGCCGCGCATCCAGCGGCGTTGCTCGACGGTGTTCGCCGGAAAATCGAGAACGACCGAACATCCCGCGCCAAGCAATCCGGCGACATGGGCACCCATGATCCGCCGCAGCTTCGAGGAACACCGGGCGTAATCCTCCAATCCGCGCAGCTCGTCGGAATAGAGCGCGTGCAGCCAGTCGTCCTCCGATATCCGGACGGTTCCGGGCAGGTCTCCGAGCCGAGCCGCCAACGTGGACTTGCCGGCGGCGATCTTGCCGCACAGCATGTGAAGGACCGGCGATTTGTCGGGCATGACGCGCCTCCTGGGCGTTGGCCTATCTGAAGTCGGGAAGAGACAGGCGCGTGCGTTCGGGCAACGGTTCGAGCCCGATGTCGCGCATCAGGTGGGGCGAAAGATCGGGCGCGAGGCTGCGACGGGCCAGTTGGCGGCGTAGCCGATCCTTGCGACGGAAGATCGTGAATGTCATCGGTATCTCCTTTCATTGGCAGGCGCGGAGGGTGGTGCGCGGTCAAGCGGCCGGATCCTCGCGCGGTTGACGATGCGTGGCCCCTGTCGCGGATACCGGGGCCGGAGCGGGGACCGGGCGCGGCGCGCGGGCGCATCGCCCGGCGAGGGCCGTCAGGCGGCCTCCGCCAGCGGATTGGCGTCAGCCAGCCGGGCGGCGATCCGCGCGACATGCGCCCCCTGGAATCGCGCGCCGGCGAGGTCGGTCTCGGTGGGCACGCGCGAGCCATCGGCGCCGGCGATGGTGCCCGCGCCATAGGGTGCGCCACCGACGATCCCGTCGGCCGTCGTCTGGCCGGCGAAGGAGTAGGGCATGCCGGCGATGAGCATCCCGAAATGCTGGAGCGGGATCTGGGTGGACAGCAGCGTTGCTTCGTGGCCGCCGTGCTGCGAGCCGGTAGAGGCGAAGACCGCAGCCACCTTGCCGACCAGCGCGTTCCGCGCCCAGAGCCCGCCGGCCTGATCGAGGAAGGATTTCATCTGCCCGGCCATCATGCCGAACAGGGTGGGCGTCCCGAAGATGATGGCGTCGTAGGCTTCGAGATCCGCGGGCGACGCGACCGGTGTGTCGTCCGCGACGAAACCGGCCTTGGCGCGGATCTCTTCGGGAACGGTTTCGGGGACACGGCGCAGATCGACGTGGGTTCCGGGGACGCTGCGGGCGCCTTCGGCCTCGGCCTGTGCGAGCGCGCGGACATGGCCATAGCTGGAATAGTAGAGAACGAGAACGCGGGTCATGGGATCCTCTCGGGCTGTCGGTTCTGATGCCGGGAGGATCGGGGATGCGGGCGGCCGGAAAAACCGGCCCGCCCTCACTTCATTCTTTACGCATGGTCAAGAATGTCAGGCCGTGAGCGCCGTACGCAGGTGATTGAGGAACGCAGTGACCTTCGCGTCCATGCCCAGCCGCGAAGCGGTGACGGCGAAGACGCCCGGCGCGGGCAGTTCCCATGCGGGCAGGACGCGCACCAGATCGCCGCGCGCCTCGGCCTCGGACGAGACGAAATCGGGAAGCGTGCCGATGCCTTGGCCGGCGATCAGCAGGTCGCGCAGGGCAAGGCTGCTACCCACCCGGACCGGCGGATCGAGATCGAGCGTGATCGTGCCCTCGGGCCCGTGCAGGCTCCAGCAGGTCAGGTGGTTCGCGTAGAGAAAGCCGACGATCCGGTGGCGCGGAATGTCTTCGGGCCTCAGCGGCGTGCCGGCGTGCTCCAGATAGGAAGGCGCGGCGAAGAGCCGTTGCCGCGTGGTGGCGATCCTGCGCGCCACCAGCGCCGAATCCGGCATCTCGGCCCGGATGCGGATCGACAGGTCGAACCCGCCTTCGACCATGTCCACCACGCGGTCGTCGAGCGACAGCGTCAGTCTCAGATCGGGATGGGCCTCGAGAAAGGCGGGCAGCATGGGAGCGATCACCGACTGCCCGAAGGAGGTCGGCGCGTTCACCTTCAGATGGCCCCGCACTGCCCCGGCCCAGTCGCGGATGCGGGCTTCGACCCCGGCCACGGCATCGAGGATGCCGCTGGCCTCGTCGTAGTAGAGCCGCCCGGCATCGGTCAGCGACATGGAGCGGGTCGTGCGTGTCAGAAGGGTGCTGCCGAGACTCTCTTCGAGCAGCTTGATCTCGCGGCTCAGCAGCGCCGGCGAGACGCCGAGATCCTCGGCCGCACGCGCGAAACTGCCGCGTTCGACGATGCGGCGGAAGGCCCGCATGACGGAAAGCTTGTCCATATCGAATGCAGTCCGGTCGGTTCTCCATCCGCGGCCCTCCGCGGGACGCTACGCAGATGGGTAGCACGGAATTCAGGGGCCTGTGAACGCCGGGCAGCAGCCGGGGCCGGTGGGAGACCGGGGCCGAAGTCTGATTGCGGTGTGGCGTGATGACGATAACCATCGAGGCGCAGGCATGCGGCGCCCGCATTCATAGCAACGACTGCGTATCTTGAGCATAGTGTGCGGAGCCCGGCCGGCACCACGACGTCAGATCAGCGGCGTGTGCCGGTCCTGGCCTGATCGGGCTGCGGCTCCGGTTCGAGCCCGGCGAAGCGCTGCCGCACCCGCAGCAGCAGATAGGCCATGTAGAGACTGGCAAGAATTGCAGCCCCGGCCACGCTGAACCGCAACCCCAGGACATCGGCCAGGCTGCCCGTCGCCAAGGCCCCGAGCGCCGGGCTGGCCTTGAGGATCAGACCGTAGATCGCCAGCACCCTGCCCCGCACCTCGCTGGCGACCCCAAGTTGCAACAGGGTTTGCGCGGTGATCCCCGCGACCACCCAGCAGCCGCCGACCAGCGCGATCACCACCAGCGCCAGGAAGAAGTTGAACGCGCAGGCAAACGCGACCACGCCAAGGGCCGAAATCAGCCCGGCCAGCACCATTGGCCGGGCCAGCGGGCTTCCCGGCGGCCGTGCCGCCATCCAGGCTCCGCCCAGCATCGCACCGATACCGATCGCCGAGGTCAGTGCCGCCAGCCCCGCCGCGCCACGGTCGAAGACCTGCCCCGCGAAGCCCGGCATCAGCTCGATCACCGGGCGGGCAGCAATTCCCGACACGGCCATGGCCAGCAACACCTCGGCCGCCGCCCGTTCCCGCCGGATATACCCAAACCCGGAAAACAGATCGGCCCAGAAGCTTCCCGGTGCCTTGCTGCGCCCGGTCGGCAGGTCAGGCAGACGCGCCAGCGCCCAGATGAACACCGCATAGGTCAGCGCATTCACCGCGAAGGCCGCCGAGACGCTGAAGGTCGAGATCAGGACTCCCGCCACCGCCGGCCCAAGGAACCGCGCAAGATTGAACGAGATCGCATTGACCGCCACCGCCGAGGCCACCAGCTCGCGCGGGACCATCGAAGAAATCAATGCAAGCCGCGACGGCTGCGCGAAGGCCGCGATGATGCCCAGAGCCAGCGTGATGACCAGCAGCAGGCCGACGCTGAGCAGGCCCATCATATGCAGCACAGCCAGCGACAGGGCCTGCACAAGGCCCAGGAACTGGGTGATCCGCAACACCTGCTGGCGGCTCCACCGGTCGGCGGCGACCCCCGCAAAGGGACCGATGATGACCGTCGGGAAGAGATCGGCAAAGGCCATCAGCCCCAGCCAGGTGGCAGAATGGGTCATTTCCCAGGTCAGGTAGCCGACCGAAATCCGCTGCATCCAGGTCCCGATCAGCGAGGTGACATTGCCGACCGTGTAGATCCGGAACGGCCCCGGCCCGAGGGCACGCCGCGCGCCGCTGAAATCGGGCAACCGGATCATTGCGGACACCTGAGATTCCGAAGGAAGGAAGAATGCGGGATCAACGTCTAAGTGGCTTCTTGTTGTTCGCCGGTTTCACTCGGAAACCGCTTGGCCGGAAGAGGGAGACCGTGGAATCACGGGGTTGTCAATCAGCCAGCTTCGACAGTTCCGGGCGAGGCCAACGGGATTTGCCCCCGCCGGGATCATATTCTCGACAACCCTCGGCTATTCAATGCGTAGCGGCCTTGCGGAAGGCGTCAAAGGCTGCGGGATTGATCGCACGCCGACGGTCCCGGCTCTTGAACACACACGGTCCATCGGCGCAGAAGTGCCGCCGCGAACCGATCGTGGCGGGTCACTTTGACGAAGTCTGCACGCCTCCTCTACCCTGGTTGCCAAAGGACGCCCCCCTATGCCCATCGGCTTCATATTCTCGCTGCCGCGCTCCGGCTCGACCTATGCCCAACGGGTGCTTTCCGCCGCGCCTGAAATCGCCACCACCCCGGAAACATGGCTCCTGCCGGCGCTGTTCGGCATCCGCTCTGGCGATGCGCCGCTGGCCGATTTCGCCTATGATCACGTACGGGCCGGGCTCGACGACGTGCTGGCCCGGCTCGACGACGGCGAACACGCCTGGCGCGAGGCGCTGCGTGCGGCGGCGGAGAAGCTGTTTTCCAATTTTGTCGGGCCCGGCCAGACGTTCCTCGAGAAGACCCCCCGGAATGCGTTGTTTTCCCGCGAGATCGTCACGACCTTCCCCGACGCACCGGTTCTGTTTCTCTGGCGCAATCCGCTCTCGATCGTGGCGTCGATGAACCGGACTTGGGGCCGCGGGCGCTGGAAAGCACATTTCTACCACTACGACCTGTATCTCGGCCTACCCGCGTTGATCGCAACCGCTCGCCAGTTCGCTGGCCATTCGAACGTGATGGCCGTGCGCTACGAAGACCTCGTTGCCCGGCCGGAAGAAACCTGGCCCGCGGTGTTTGCTCATTTCGGGGCCAGCTATGACCCGGCATATTTCCAGAAACCGCCGAAAATTCTGTCCCGGATGGGGGACCAGACCGGACAGGCCAGATATGCAGGCACCGCGACCCAACCCACCGGGCTGTGGAAGACCGGTTTCGGCGGCGAGCTGCGCCGACGGTGGGCGGCGCGGTATCTCGCGCAGTTGGGCGACAAGAACCTTGGCTTCATGGGCTATGATCGAGGCACCCTGCTCGACGGTCTTTCGCGCGATGGTGAGCGGCATTGGAGCGATGCATGGTTCCTTGGGACCTCCCGGCTCTATCACCTGATCGAACCCTATGCATTGAGCACGAAGGCGGGACGTACCGGACGTCATCGCTTTGCGCGGCGCTAAGTCATCTGCTTCGGCGCAAATCGAGCTTCGCGGATATCCGTCCCTGAATCAGGGGTTGCCGCTGCCCTTGAGCATTGCACGTCCCAGCTGCACCAGGGCGCTGCGCCGAATGACAAACGGCAGGCTGGCGTCCAGGAGCATCGCACGACAGAGTTTCACCGGGACAATTCGGCGGGCCATCGCGCTTTCCCATTCCGCGCGGGAAAGGTCGGCATGTGCCGAGTAGTTTTTCAGCCAGACCGCTACGCCGTCGGCCATAGCGCGCGTCCTGTCCGACGATAGCCCCCCTTCAAGATAGGTCACGAAAGGCTTGCAGGTCCGCGCCCCTCTGGCCCCCGACATCAGCATCCGAAGGATGAAGTCGTAATCCGCCCCGATCCTGAACGCCAGATCGAAGCCGTCGAGCCGGTGGAACAACTCGCGACGCACCGCGAGACCCTGATGATTGAACGGCATCGTCAGCAGCACTCTTGCAAAGCCCTTGCTGACGGCAAGAATCCTGTCACCCCGTTCGCTTCGGGTGACGACCGGGCTGGCAATGAAATCCGCGGCGGAGTGCCGGGCCAGATCCGACAGCCCGTTCGGGTCATGATAGGAATCGTCAGAGTTGAGAAAGAGAACGAAATCGCCGCTCGCCGCGTCCACCCCGCGGTTCATCGCATCATAGACTCCCTGATCGGGTTCCGAGATCAGGATGTCGAATTCCCCGTCTGCGAACATCCGGTTCAGAAGCTCGGCAGTTCCATCCGTCGAAGCGCCGTCAACCACGATATGCTCGATGTCGGCATGGGTCTGAGCCCTGACCGAGGCAACCGCCTTCCGGAAGCTGTCTATGCGATCGCAATCAATCAGATTGTAGGTGGCCGTGATGACCGAAAACCGCACCATGTCGTGTAGATGCCCTTGTTGCCATTTCAGACAGCCCTCGGTCGGAAACCAGACGCAGTTCGTAGAGCAACCGGCGGAGCGCCGCCTTATGTCCGCGGCTGATTTCCGGAGTCAAGGTCTCGGGAGGGCCAGCTGAATTAGATCAGGAATCCGCCGATGACCCAGCTTGGGAGGCCGGAAAATGGCCGAGATATCCGGTTCTTCGATGGAAGGTCAGGTAATAGTGGTTGACGTCGGCAATTGGCGGGAAGAGTTACCGGGCGCCTGCCGACCCGCCATTGCGAATTTCGTGCTCTCCAAGCTTTCTTTGGACGCCTGTGCCCAATGTCGTGCCACGAAAGGCGCGATTTACGAGCGATCCAGGGCGCGATCCTTGCGTTCCGGATCACGGGGCGATGTATTGGGGGGAATACTCCGCCGGATCGAATTGCGAGAGCTCCATGGGCATCCAACAGTGTCGAAATTGCAGTGCGGATTTCGCTCGGACATGAGAAAGTGACGGCCATGAAGAAAGCGCTCATCACCGGCATCACCGGGCAGGACGGGTCGTATCTGGCTGAATTCCTGCTGGAGAAGGGCTATGAGGTACACGGGATCAAGCGTCGTGCCTCGCTGTTCAATACCCAGCGGGTCGATCACATCTACCAGGACCCGCATATCGACAATGCCCGTTTCCTACTGCACTACGGCGATCTGAGCGACAGTTCGAACCTCATCCGCATCATGCGCGAGGTCCAGCCGGACGAGGTCTACAACCTCGGCGCCCAGTCCCATGTCGCCGTCAGCTTCGAGGCTCCGGAATACACCGCCGATGTCGATGCGCTCGGCACCCTGCGGCTGCTGGAGGCGATCCGATTTCTGGGGCTGGAGCAGAAGACCCGCTTCTACCAGGCCTCGACCTCGGAACTCTACGGGCTGGTGCAGGAAACCCCGCAACGCGAAACCACGCCGTTCCATCCCCGCAGCCCCTATGCGGTGGCCAAGATGTATGCCTACTGGATCACGGTAAACTACCGCGAAGCCTACGGGCTTCATGCCTGCAACGGCATCCTGTTCAACCACGAGAGTCCGCGCCGGGGCGAGACCTTCGTGACCCGAAAGATCACCCGCGGCCTGGCCAACATCGCCCAGGGGCTCGAGGACTGCCTGCACATGGGCAATATCGACGCGCTGCGCGACTGGGGCCATGCCAGGGACTATGTGCGGATGCAGTGGATGATGCTGCAGCAGGACAGGCCCGAGGACTACGTCATCGCCACCGGCAAGCAGTATTCGGTGCGCACCTTCATCACCTGGGCGGCCGAAGACCTGGGGCTGACCCTGCGCTTCGAAGGCGAAGGCCCGGACGAGGTCGGGATCGTCGAGTCGGTGACCGGCAACGATGCGCCGGCGCTGAAGCCCGGCGATGTGGTCCTGCGGATCGACCCGCGCTATTTCCGCCCCGCCGAGGTCGAGACCCTGCTGGGCGATCCGACCAAGGCCCGCGAACAACTGGGCTGGGTGCCCGAGATCAGTGCCCGCGAGATGTGCGCCGAGATGGTCGCCGCCGACCTGAATGCGGCCAAACGCCATGCACTGCTGAAGACACACGGGCTCGATCTGCCCGTGGCATTCGAGACCTGAGGGGAACCAGATGAAGACCTATGTTGCGGGCCACCGAGGCATGGTCGGCGGCGCAATCTTGCGCAAGCTTGAGGCACGCGGGCTGGAAACCCTCACCCGAACCCATGCCGAACTCGACCTGACCGACCAGGCCGCGGTGCGGGACTTTCTGCAGGCCGAGAAGCCGGACCAGGTGATCCTTGCCGCCGCCAGGGTGGGCGGCATCATGGCCAACAACACCTATCCGGCGGATTTCATCTACGACAACCTGATGATCGAGGCCAATGTGATCCACCAGGCCTTTCAGGCCGGCGTGCGGAAGCTTCTGTTTCTGGGGTCGTCCTGCATCTATCCCAGGCTGGCCGAACAGCCGATGCGCGAGGACGCCTTGCTGACCGGCCCGCTGGAACCCACCAACGAGCCCTATGCGATCGCCAAGATCGCCGGGATCAAGCTGTGCGAGAGCTACAACCGCCAGCACGGCACCGATTACCGAAGCGTGATGCCGACCAACCTCTACGGTCCGGGCGACAACTTTCATCCGGAGACCTCGCATGTGCTGCCGGCCCTGATCCGCAGGTTCCACGAGGCCGCCCGCGACGGTTCGGAAGAGGTCGTGGTCTGGGGCAGTGGCACGCCGATGCGCGAATTCCTGCATGTCGACGACATGGCCGAGGCCTCGCTCTTCGTGATGGACCTCGATCGCGAAACCTACCTGCGCGAGACCGAACCGATGCAGAGCCACATCAACGTGGGCTCCGGCACCGATGTGACGATCCGCGACCTCGCCGAGACGGTGGCAAGGGTAACCGGCTTCCGGGGCCGAATCCGTTTCGACACCAGCAAGCCGGACGGCACCCCTCGCAAGCTGATGGACGTGAGCCGGCTGGCAAGACTGGGCTGGCGGGCCAGGACCGGGCTCGAAGAGGGCATCCGTGAAACCTATGCCTGGTACCTGACGCAGGCCGATCGCGGGTGATGATCCACAGGTGCGGTCCGCTCCGCTCTTTGGCAGAGGGAGACCCTGTTCCGCGCGATCCTTGCGAAGGAACGGAAGGGCGTCTTGGGGGGAAGGCGCAACGACAAGCCCCGCGACGCGGCCGGCCCTGAGCGCCGCCTTCCCTGAACAGCGCCTCAGCGCGGGTAGTCGAAATCGAAGACCAGCGCCCAAATCTCGTTGTTCAGGGCCGAAAGCTCCTCGGTCGCTGCGCGGATCTTGACCAGGCCGGCCTCGCCGAGATCGGTGACCTGCCCCATGCGGATGCCATCCTTGCGGTCCGAAATGCGCATCAGGATCGACTGCATGCCGCCACTGTCCGTATCGACCGAATAGATGCAGTGATTGAACCGGTTACGGAGCCCCGAGAGCCGGCCGAGTGCGCCGGTGACCGAGAGCACCCGCGCGCGTTCTTCGACCGGAACCCGTTCGGCCTTGGCGAGCCTTTCGACCAGGTCCAGCCGCCCCCGCGTGGCATTCAGGGTCAGGAAGATGACCACCGCGGTGTCCTTCTCGACCCGCGCCAGTCCGGCGATGAGATGGATCAGAAGGCTCTCGGTATTGGTCCAGGTATAGTTCAGCCGCCCGAGCAGCAGCATCAGCTCGTCGAAACGGGCCTGAAGCGGGCGCGGCGCGGCGCCGCCGGCTATCTCTGGAGCTGCATGTACCAATTCGCGGCCTCCGTGCGGTTGCAGACTTCGACCTTGCGCATGATGTGATGGACGTGGAGCTTGACCGTGTGCTCGGAGATATCCAGATCGCGGGCGATCAGCTTGTTGCTGGCGCCCTTCGAGAGCTGGTGCAACACCTCGATCTCGCGCACGGTGAGCCCGGCGCCGAGACCCTCCTCCAGTGCGGCCGACTGGTCCTGCGCGCCGTTCTGCAACACGTCGAAGATGCAGGACGGGTGATAGGTTCGGCCGGCGAGTAGCAGGCGGACCAGTGCCCACCAGGTCTCGAGACCGGCCTCGGCCGGCCAGAGCCCGATCTGGCGCAGTTTCCGTTGCTTGAGCAGAAAATGCGCCATGCGCTGTGCCGACCTGTCGTCGGGATAGGTCAGCGCGATCTGCGCCGACCCGGCCGCCGCGAGAAACCCGTCGAGACGCAGCGCCAGGTCATCCGGCCTGGCACACTCGAAAACGACCAGATCGAATTCCTCGACTCGTGCCAGCGCAGAGAGCTCGTCCAACGAGCCGACGCGCAGAAAGCGCACTCCCTCGAATTCGGCATTCGTCACCCGCAGGAATCGATCCGAGAACCGGAACCGACTTCCCATGAGCATGACCGTTGCGCATCCCTCGAAACCGGCCAGCTGCCCGGCCCCGTCGAGACCGCTCCATTGTCCCCCCATGATTCACCACCCAACCCACAACTACAAAAGACTTCGCACTCGACTATGCCTCAACTGCTTGAACAAGAACTGCCCTGCCCGCCCAGACCGGAAAACGAATGCCGAAAATGCGGCATCCCGGAAGTTAAAAAGGAATCATTCAAGGGTAACTCAAATTATCCACGGGCCTATAGCCAATAGGATGTAGATCTAGCCCTACCCTCCCCCGGGAGCCCGGCCTTCCTTCACCAAATCTTGCGCTCTTGTCGCGCCATTGCAATATTTTTTTCTCGCGAACGCCCGGAGATCCCGGCCGGGGGACTAGTTCCGATAGGTCTTCTTGCGAATAGGCCGACTCCGACATCGCTGCCAGCATCGTCCTGCTTGGCGGAACGGGCGGGGCGACATTCCACACCGCGAAGACGCCGGATCGACACCGGCGGCCCGCCCAAGGAAAGGGGGGACATCGCCGGCGTTCACGATCCGAGGGGGCCCCGGGATTACCGCGGCTGCCCCGCGAATCCGAAATCTCAATCTGACATACGCCCGCCATGACCGCATTGATCAGAGTTGCGGCACACGGGCGTCTAGCTGGGAGTAGCTATCATGTCGCAACGTCATCACAATCATCTCTTCGCCCTCTCCGATCAGGAACAGGACCAGGATCAGGACCAGGATCAGGGACAGGGCCAGGCGCAGCTTGGTCTCCAAGCTCAAGGTCAGGGACAGGGCCAATGGAATGGCAACGAGAACTCGAACGAGAATACCAATTCCAGCGGCACGGAAACCGACACATCTTCAAGAAGCAAGACCGACACCGAGAGCGAGAGCGAGACGAAGACCGGAACAAAGACCGACACGGAAACCGATACCGACACCCGGACAAAGACCGAGACGAAGACCGAGAGCAGCAATGACTCGGATGTCGATGTCGATGTCGAAGTGGACGTAGATGTCGATCTCGAAGGCTACGACCCGTCCTATGACGGATTCGGCGATGTCGAGGTTGAAGAGGACAACGAGGGCAACGTCGTGCTTGCCAAGGGCGACGTCGACTTCGATCCCGGCGACGATCTCGACATTGACGTGAGCGGCGCGCTCGACGGTTCGCTGAGCGGCTCCGGCAACAATTTCGGCTTCGTCAACGTGCAGACATCGACGCTCGACGACAACGACACGCTGGAAAACGCGTCGGTGAGGAATGACGCCACCTTCGAGGCCAACGGTCGTGCCTCCGGCGGCAAGGCGGAAGCCGGCCCGGGCATCGATGCACGCTCGGAAGGCGGCAATGGCGGCGACCACGCCGATGCTGATGGTGGCGACGCCAAGGGCGGCACCGGCCTGGGCGGCTTTGCGGCGGCCGAGGGCGGCGAGTCCGGCGATGGCGGCGAAGCGGATTCGGAAACCGGTGACGGTGGCGATTCCGGCGACACGGCACAGCTGGGCGTCGGTCTGGGCATCGGCGGCTCGGAAGCCGACAGCGAGACCGACGGTGGCGACGGTGGCGACGGCGGCGCATTGGGCGTCGGTCTTGGCCTGGGCGCCAGCGAATCCGACGGCGAGGCCGAAGGCGGCGACAGCGGCGACGCCGGTGCGCTTGGCATCGGTCTTGGCGCCAGCGATGTCGACAGCGAAGCCGAGGGTGAATCCGGCGACGGTGGCGATTCCGCGGCGCTCGGCGCCGGGATCGGGGCAGCCGAATCCGAAGCCGAGTCCGATGGCGGCGATGCCGATGGCGGCGATGCCGGCTCGATCGGAGCGGGGATCGGTGCTGCCGAGGCCGAATCCGAATCCGATGGCGGCGACGCTGACGGTGGCGATTCCGGCGCACTGGGCGCGGGCATCGGCGCAGCCGGGGCCGAATCCGACTCGGAGTCGGAAACCGGTGACGGTGGAGACGCGGGTGCATTCGGCGCCGGGATCGGGGCCGCGGACAGTGAGTCCGAGGCCGAGGCGGAGGATGCCAACGGCGGTGACGCCGGGGCCCTGGGTGCCGGCATCGGGGCCGCGGGCAGCGAGTCGGATGCCGAGGCCGAGGATGCCGACGGCGGTGACTCGGGTGCGCTTGGCGCCGGGATCGGTGCTGCCGGCGCCGAGACCGAGAACGAGGCCGACGACGCCGAGGGCGGTGACAGCGAAGCCGAGAGCGCAGCGCTAGGGGCCGGTCTCGCCGGTTCCGAAGCCGAGGCCGAGGATGCCGACGGCGGCGACTCGGCAGCGCTTGGCGGCGGCCTGGGACTCGGAGAAGGCGAGAGCGAGGCCGACGGCGACGGCGGTGACGGCGGCAATGCCGGGGCGCTTGGCGCCGGGCTTGGCGCGGCAGAGGCCGAGTCGGAGGCCGAAGTCGAGGAAAGCGGCCGGGGCGATGCCGACGCCGAGGCCGACGATGCGAACGCGCTCGGCGCGGGCATCGGGCTCGGCAATGCCGAAGGCGGCAACGGCGCCGCAGGCACCGCCGCCTCGGGCCCGGCGGCGGGCTCCGGCACCGGCACGGGAACCGGCACCTCGACCGGAGGCGCGGGCGGCGCGAACGATGCCGACTCGTCGTCGGACGCTGACGGCACCGGGACCAGCAGCGCCGACAGCGGCAATGGCGGAGGCGGTTCCAACGCCCTCGACGGCACGTCCCGGGCCGATGGCACCGGCACCGGAACCGGCACATCGACCGGTGGCGAAGGCGGCTCGAACGATGCCGACGCCACCTCGGATGCAGATGGTCGCGGCACCGGCACCGGAACCGCGGCGGCGGGCATGGGCGGCAGCAACGACGCCGCCAATGACGCCGACGCCACCGGAACCGGCTCGGGCAGCGGGGTCGCCACCGGCGGCCGCAGCGGCGCGTCCGACCTCGACTCGGCCGCCGATGCGATGGGCACGGGGACCGGCTCGGCCGATTCGGACGGCGGCGCGGGCGGCACCGCCGACGCGATGTCGGATTCGGCGGCCGACGGCACCGGTACCGGCACCTCGGAAGCCCTGGGCGGCATGGGCGGCGACGCCGATGCGGCCTCGGACTCGGCTGCCAACGGCAGTGGTGCGGGCCAGGCCGACTCGCTGGGCGGTAGCTCGGGCGAGGCATGGGCCCAGAACGACACCGACACCTCCAGTTCGGGCACCGGCGATGCCGAAGCCGACTCGGGCTACGGCGGGCTGGCCGACATGGTCTCGGAGTCGATGACCACCGCCTCGGGCGAGGGCATGGCCGACGCCATCGCCGGCTACGGCGGCGCGGCAAGCTCGGACACCTCGTCGAGCAATACCGCGAACGGGACCGGCGGCGGCACCGCAACGGGTGGCGCCGGTGGCTCGGGCGGCGAGTCGATGGCGGCCGGCGGTGAAGGCGGACTGGCCGGCGGCGGCACCGCTACCGGCGGCGCGATCGATATCGGCGATGCCATCGCCGGCATGGGCGGCACCGCCACCAACGGCGACGGCGGCATGGGCGGCGATCTTGGCCAGTGGGGCTCGGGCAACGGCGACGACGGCTATGTCGACGGCTCGTCCTATGCCTCTGCGGCCGCGGCGATCGACACCACGGCGTTCAACCAGAGCATCGTGATGGGGGCCAACGTGCTCGGCAACTCGGTCGACATGACCGTGGTCGGCGGATCGATGAGCTCCACCTACGTCGGCGACGACAGCAGCGACAGCGCCTGATCGGTGCAAATCCCGGGGCCGGTTCGCCGGCCCCGGGCCTTCATCGGACTGCCCGGAAAATCATGCTGGCCACCAGCGAAGGGACTTCTTGATGATTCCATTTGATCGCACAACCGAGGCAATCGCCCATTTCGTTGGCTTGTTCGAGTTGAGCGCAGAAGACGGACGTTTCCGGTTTACCTACAATCGCTTTTCTCAACCCGACCAGCCCGACCCCGAGCACCCGCAGCTGGCGCCTGTGACCATCGCGCACCCCAGTTCGCACCAGCTCCAGGGCTATGATCCGCACCTGAATATTGCCCTGTCCCGGCCGCTGGAAGGCCACACCCCCTCCGCGCCGCCATTCCACGCTGCGACCGCATCTGGCGTGAACGGCGGCATCCATCAGAACCTGATCCTGGGCAGCACGAACGGTCCGGCCATGAGTCACGCGGCGAACCAGCCGCAGATGGCCACCACGTCATATCTGCTGCCGCCGCCGGCGAGCATCGGGGCGGTGCTGCGGCAGGCCAATCACCTGGCCGACAACGACGTCGTGGGCGACATGGCGACGGCCGGTTTCGTGGCACCCGAGGTGCTGGCCGACGCGCTTTCCACCATGGCCGGCACGGCCGGGATGCTGGTCCCCTTCACGACGGTGCCGATTTCAATGGCCGGGTCACTGGCCGAACTGGGGTCCGACCTGGCCCGGCAGATGGCCGAGGCGCCGATACCCGAGTTGCCCGGCGCCGCGGTGACCGTGCTGCGCGGCGAGGCGATATCGGGGCCGCTGGTCGATGGCGTATCGGCCGAGGCGGTGCCCGATTTCCGCGACAGCCTGCCAGAGGCTTTGGCCGCGCGACTCGAGTTGGACGAAGCGGCGGGCGAGAATACGACCGCCCCCGCCGATCCCGACCAGTCGTCGCCTGACCCGGGCGCGGACGACCCGGCTGAGTCCGGCCCGCCGGCCTCGGCCACGGTCGCGGCCGAACCGGACGATCCGGCCCCGGTGGTGATCGGCTCTGTCCTTTCCGACGCGCATGGTGGTGGCCGCGCCGCCGCCGAAACCGCTGCCGCGACAGCCGCGCCACATCCCGAGGGCCACCAGCTCACGACCGGCGAGAACCTGGCGATCAACGAGTCCTATCTCTATCTGCGGCCGGTCGATGCGCCGACGATCCTGGTGATGGGCGATCACCTGGACCTGACGGCGATCAGCCAGATCAACCTCATCTCGGACCGGGACTTCGGCAGCGGTCAGACCGATCCAGCCAGCGTCGCACTGAACGGGGCCGAGATCGGTTCCTCCTCGGCACCGTCCGCCAGACCGGACGGGCCGGCGACTGGTTGGTCGGTGACCGAGATCGACGGCGACCTGACTCAGCTGATCGACATCGTCCAGACCAACTACATCGAGGATTTCGACCGCATCTCGGTCACGCTGACCGCGACGACCACCGAACTGACGGCGGGGGCCAACAGGCTGAGCAACCTTGCCGAGATACAGGCGTTCAACCAGCAATACGACGTGATCGTGGTGGCGGGTGACTATTCGCAAGTCATCAGCATCAGCCAGCAGAATGTCCTGCTGGACGACGACGTGATCGCCACCGGCGGCGGGGCGCAGACGCTGGGCGCGGACAACCTGGCCATGAACCGTGCCGTGATCTCGCGGGTCGGCGAGGACCGGATCGAGACGGCGTCGGAGAAGATGACGGCGCTGGCCGAGCGGCTTGTCGAAGGCGGGCGCAGCTTCGATGCCGCCGAGGTCTCGGGCGGGGCATTCGACGGTCTCGGCAATCTCGCGGTGCTGGTGGTGCAGGGCGACCTCTACCAGGCGACCGTCATCGAACAGCGCAATGTCGTCGGCGACGCCGACCAGATCGCGATGTCGGTGGCCGATGCGATGGCGGCGGCGGCCGAGCAGGTCGCGACCGGACAGCTGGAGATATCGGCCGGCGCGAACGCGCTGCTGAATGCCGCTTCGCTGACCGAGCGCGGGATGGATTCGGACGTCTTCGTGAAGGGGGACTCCTACAGCGACGAGATGATCCATCAGGCCGGGCTGATCGACACCGATGCAATGCCCGCGGGCGTCTTCGCGCAGGTGGCCCTTGCCTCGGAAGCGGTCGCCTTCCTGGCCGAGGACATGATCGCCAAGGCGGCAGAGATGGAGGAGCACATCTCGCAACAGGTCATCGACGGGATGCCGAGTGCCGATGTCATGCAGACAGTCACGGGTTGAGGGCAAATGAAGGACTCGCTGGACGAAGACCACCCCCGGCCCTTGCGGCGCCTGCCGCTGTTGCTGACCGCCGACCAGCGCGTCACCGGCGATGCCGTGCGGGCGCCACGGGTGAAACCGGCCGAAACGGCACAGGCCGAAACGGGGCAAGCGACCATGGACACGGGTTCGGCGGCACCGGCAGAAACCGGGACCGGGCCCGTCGGAACCACGCGCTCCGAAGCCCCCCGATCCGACAGGGGATTCCCCGGTTCACCGCCACCCGGCGAGGACGCCCGTTTCGTGTCGCGCCGAGCCGCGACGGCGCGGCTGGCATCGTCCGGGGACAGGCTGGGCGAGACCATCCAGGCCCGGGCCAACGAGCCGATCCGGCGCCGCGAGCCGCCGGCGGGCGGCGGCGACGGTTCGGGCGGCGGGCGCGGCGGCCGGTTCCACCGTCGGCAGGGGCCGCAGGACTTCGCCCACAGCCTCAAGACGGGACTCACCGCGGTCAAGCGCAACCTTCTCGCCGTGCTGGTGCTGACCTGCGCCACCAACCTGCTGGTGCTGGCGATCCCGGTCTACCTGTTCCAGATCTCCGACCGGGTGCTGACCAGCCGGTCAGTCGATACCCTGATCATGCTGACGCTGGTGATGATCGGCGCGGTGATCCTGCAGGCGGTGCTGGACGGAATCCGCCGGATGATGCTGCTGCGCACCGCGGTCGAGCTTGCCGCCCGGCTCGGCGCACCGATCCTGAGCGCCGCGGCCCATGCCTCGCTGCACGGCACCGGACGGGAATACCAGACGCTGGGCGACCTGCAGCAGCTGCGCGGCTTCCTGACCTCGGGCACGCTGATGTCGTTTCTCGACGTGCCCTTTGCCCCCCTGCTGCTGTTTGCCGTGTTCATGGTGCACCCGCATCTGGGCCTCATCGTCGGGACCACCGCCCTGGCGCTGCTGATAATCGCCCTGGTCAATCAGAAAGCCACCGAACGCCTTTTCGGCGAGGCCAATCTGGCGCAGTCCAAGGCCAACCAGCATGTCGACTCGATGTCGCGCAACAGCCAGATCATCAACGCCATGGCGATGATCCCCGAGGCGGTGACGATCTGGGGCCGCGACACGGCCGCCTCGCTGACCTCGCAGGTGCGGGCGCAGGACCGCAACATCGCCTTCGCGGCGCTGTCGCGGGCAACCCGTCTTCTGACCCAGATCGCGCTGCTCGGCTGGGGCGCCAAGCTGGCCATCGACGGCGAGATCACCGGCGGGATGGTCATTGCCGCCTCGATCATCGCCGGCCGCGCGCTGGCACCGATCGAAGGTTCGATCGAGGGCTGGCACGCCTTTCTGATCTCGCGCGGGTCCCATGCCCGGGTTCGGCAGCTCCTGACCAACTCGAAATACCAGTTCGAGCGGCTCTGGCTGCCGCATCCCACCGGCAGGCTGGATGTCGAGCGGCTGCTCTATGTTCCCGGCGGCACCAAGCAGGTGGTGCTGAACGGCATTTCCTTCGCCCTGGCGCCGGGCGAGGTGCTGGCGGTGATCGGCAATTCCGGCGCCGGAAAGAGCACGTTGGGAAAGATGCTGGTCGGATCGATCCTGCCCACCTCGGGCAACGTGCGGCTGGACCTGATGGACATCCGCAACTGGGACCCGCGCCAGTTCGGTGAAAACATCGGATACCTGCCGCAGGACGTGCAGCTGTTTCCGGGCACGATCAAGCAGAATATCGGCCGCATGCGCGAGGACGCGACCGACGCGCAGATTCACACCGCCGCCGTCCTGGCCGATGTGCACGACATGATCGCCGGCCTGCCCCATGGCTACGAGACGATGGTGGCTGCCGACGGCGCGCCGCTCTCGGGCGGGCAGAAGCAGCGCATCGCCCTGGCCCGCGCCTTCTTCGGCAGCCCGACCATGGTGGTGCTGGACGAGCCGAATTCGAACCTGGACACATCCGGCGACCGGGCACTGGCCCGGGCGATCCGCCATGCGCGGGACCACAAGATCACCGTGGTGGTGATCACCCAGAAACCGGCGCTGCTGCAGGAGGTCGACAAGATCATGCTGCTCAACGACGGCACCGTGGCGCTGTTCGGCGAGCGGACCGAGGTGCTGCGGAAACTGCAGGACTTCAGTGCGAAAGGCCGCGGGCGGCTGCACGGAGGCGAGGCATGACGAAGGACAGAACCGAATGGTACAGCGCGGTGCCACGCTCGATCCGGCCGCTGGTCCTGTTCAGTGCGCTGCTGATGCTAGTGTCCTTCGGCGGCTTCGGCGCCTGGGCATTTCGTGCACCGCTGGCGGCGGCCGTGATCTCGCACGGGAACTTCGTCGCGACCGGGCAGAACAAGGTGGTGCAGCATCTCGAGGGCGGCATCATCCGCGCCATCCCGGTCTCGGAAGGCGACCGGGTCGAGGCCGGCGATGCCCTGCTGGAACTCGACCGCACGGCGGCCCAGGCCAATCTGCGCGAAATCTACCTGCGCCGGATCCGGCTCGAAGCCATCGAGGCGCGGCTGCGCGCGGTCAACTCCGAGGCCGACGCACTCACGCTTCCGGCGCATATCCTGGCCGAGGCGGAGGACCCCGACATCAGGTCGATCATCGACAGCCAGCGGCTGACCTTCGAGGTGGCGAAGGCGGCGCTGGAACGAGACATCGCCCTGCTGGCCAGCAACATCAAGGCATTGCACATCCGCACGGCGGGCTACGAAGGGCTGGTCCGGTCCTACAGCGATCAGGCCGCCAGCCTGAGCGAAGAGCTCGAGACACGCGAGGCCCTGCTGGCGGCCGGCCTGATGCGACAGAATGAAGTCAGCGCAAACCATCGCGCCCTTGTCGAGGCAGTCGGCGAGATCGGCCGGTTGCAGGCCGAGATCGCCGAGATGGCCGAGGTCATGCAGCGCTACGAGACCGAGATCGAGCAGGCACGCGAGGAACGGCGCCAGGGCGCCCTGCGCGAGCTGCAGGGAATCCAGGCCGAGCTCGACTCGATCCGCGAGCAGGAGACCCGGGCCAAGGACGTGCTGTCGCGCTCGGTGGTGGCGGCGCCGGTATCGGGCACCATCGTGCGGCTCTTCTACCATACGCCCGGCGGGGTGATCGAAAGCGGCAAGCCCATTGTCGAGATCCTGCCCGAAGACGTGCCGCTGATCATCGAGGTGGCCGTGCTTCGCACCGACATCGACAGCGTGCGCCCGGGACAACCGGCCTCGATCCGGCTGACGGCCCTGAACCAGCGGGTGACGCCGATCCTGAGCGGGCGGGTCGAATATGTCTCGGCCGACGCCGTTACGGACCGCAGCGACGGCATAACGCGCGAGGTCTACATCGCCCGCGTCGCCCTCGACCCACGCGCACTGGATCAGATGCCGCAGTTCAAGCCGCTGCCGGGCATGCCGGCCGAAGTGATGATCCGCACCGGCGAGCGCACCTTCGTCCAGTACCTGGTGAAGCCGATCCGCGACAGCATGGGCCGCGCATTTCATGAACGCTAAGCCCCGGTCGAATCCGGCGTCACCGCCGAAACCCGATCGCTGCACCCACGGGGAATGAACCGACCCGGGTTTGCGGGTCATCGCAGGCATTCGGGACAGATTTGCAGCCTTCCTTGAAATGGTCGGCAATACAAATGCCACCGATTGCGCCTGATTTTCGCGGGAGCGCATTCGAAGCGCCGTCGGAAATTTGATCAAGCCGTGCGCGACGTGTTTCGATTTCGCCAGACGTCGATTCCGGCGCCCGGTGCACCGACCGCCGTTGCGCCGGAATGTGAAGAACAAAAAAACTCTTCGCTATCAACATGTTATGTGGTGGCGGAGTGGAAGGGATTCGAACCCTCGAGACCGTTTCCGGTCTGCACCCTTAGCAGGGGTGTGCCTTCGACCACTCGGCCACCACTCCGCCGACCCGTTTAGCGACGCTGGAATGGCGAAGCAAGGGGCGGATGAGGGCGTCGGGGGGCATTTCCATGCGGAAGGCTGCCGAAACCGGGCCTCCGGCGCCCGCCGGCCTCAGCCCGAGAACAGGAAATGCATCACGTCGCCGTCCCGGACCACATAGCTCTTGCCTTCGACCCGCATCTTGCCGGCCTCCTTGGCCGCGGTCTCGCCGCCGAGGGTGACGAAATCGTCATAGGCGATCGTCTCGGCCCGGATGAAGCCGCGTTCGAAATCGCCATGGATCACCCCCGCCGCCTGCGGTGCAAGGGTGCCTTCCGGGATCGTCCAGGCCCGGGCTTCCTTCGGGCCGACGGTGAAATAGGTCTGCAGGCCCAGCAGCTTGTATCCGGCACGGATCAGCCGGTCGAGGCCCGGCTCTTCCAGGCCCATCTCGTCGAGGAACATCGCGGCGTCCTCGTCACCGAGCTGCGAGATTTCTTCTTCGATCCGGGCCGAGATCAGCACCGTCGCGGCGCCTTCGGCGGCGGCCTTCTCTGCCATCCGGGCCGAGTATTCGTTGCCGGTGGCGGCATCCGCCTCGGCCACGTTCAGCACATAGAGCACCGGCTTGGCGGTGATCAGCTGCAGCATCCGCCAGGCCTTGGCATCCTCTTCGGGCACCGCGACGCTGCGGGCCGGCTTGCCGGCCTCCAGCGCCTCGGCGGCGGATTTCAGCAGCCGCTCCTGGGTGACGGCCTCCTTGTCGCCGCCACGCACCTTGCGCGACAGGTTGGCCAGCCGCTTCTCGACCGATTCCAGATCGGCAAGCATCAGTTCGGTCTCGATGATGTCGGCATCCGAGGCCGGATCGATCCGGCCCTCGACATGGGTGATGTCGCCGTCCTCGAAGCAGCGCAGCACATGGGCGATGGCATCGCATTCGCGGATGTTGGCGAGGAACTGGTTGCCCAGCCCTTCCCCGCGCGATGCGCCCTTCACCAGCCCCGCGATATCGACGAAGGTCATCCGGGTCGGGATGACCTGCTTCGAGCCGGCAGCCTCGGCCAGCCGGTCGAGCCGGGCGTCCGGCACCGCGACCTCGCCGACATTCGGTTCGATCGTGCAGAACGGGAAATTCGCCGCCTGCGCCGCGGCGGTGCGGGTCAGCGCATTGAACAGCGTGGACTTGCCGACATTCGGCAACCCGACGATCCCCATCTTGAAACCCATCCCGGCCCCCTTTGCAGCATTCGCCGCCTTCTACGCAGGCCCTGCCCCGGCTGCAAGCAAGGCTTGGCCCCGGCCCAAGGCAACGGTTGACCGGGGCCGGTCGGGTCGCATTATATTGATATGAACATAATCAGGAGGACTCCATGCAACCGACTCCCTACCTCTTCTTCAACGGCACCTGCGCCGAGGCGATGACGACTTATGCCGGGCTGTTCGGCACCGAGGATTCGCTGGAGATCCTCACCGTCGCCTCGATGCCGCCGGATGTCCGGTCGCAGATGCCGCCGCTGCCCGACAGTTCGGTGATGCATTCGGCGGTCAAGATCGGGGACGGCTGGGTCTTTGCCGCCGACGACATGGGCGGGACCGACGCACAGCCGATGGCCGGGGCATCCATTTCGCTCTCCTTCCCGACCGAGGCCGAAACCCGCCGGGTCTACGACGCGCTGGCCGAGGGCGGCGAGGCGCGGATGCCGCTCGAACCCGCCTTCTTCGCGCCGCTCTTCGGCACCCTCACCGACCGGTTCGGCATCCGCTGGATGGTCATGACCGATCCGAAGGCATGACGCCGCCGGGGACCACCTGCGGCTCCCTGCCGGCGTCATGTCCCCGCAAGGCCCGGATTTTTGGCGCAAACTCCCCTCCGCGTGCCTGCCCGGGATTGCTTTTCGCCGCCACCTGACGCATTCCCTGCCCCGACCTGACCGCAACGCGGCAACGGAGGGATGAATGACCCGGATCGACACCTGCTTCGCCCGGCTGCGGGCCGAGGGCCGCAAGGGCTTTGTCTCCTACATGATGGCGGGCGACCCGGACGTCGAAACCTCGCTGGCGGTGATGCGGGGCCTGCCCGATGCCGGAGTCGACGTGATCGAACTGGGCCTGCCCTTCACCGATCCGATGGCCGACGGCCCGGTGATCCAGAAGGCCGGGCAACGGGCGCTGGACGGCGGCATGACGCTGGACCGCACGCTCGACATGGTGCGCAGCTTCCGCACATCCGACAGCACCACGCCGATCGTGCTGATGGGCTATTACAACCCGATCTTCTCGCGCGGGGTGCCGAAGTTCCTCGAACAGGCGCACGAGGCCGGGATCGACGGGCTCATCATCGTCGATCTGCCCCCCGAAGAGGATGACGAGCTCTGCATCCCGGCACAGGCCGCGGGGCTGAACTTCATCCGGCTCGCGACCCCGACGACCGATGACGCGCGCTTGCCAAAGGTGCTGCAGAACACCTCGGGCTTCGTCTACTACGTCTCGATCACCGGCATCACCGGCGCCGCCGAGGCCGTGGCCGGCGATGTCGGGCCGGAAGTCGCCCGGATCAAGGCCCACACCGATCTGCCGATCGTGGTCGGATTCGGCATCAAGACCCCGGAAGCGGCCCGGTCCATCGCCTCGATTGCCGACGGCTGCGTCGTCGGCTCCGCCATTGTCGAGCGGATCAGCCGGGGCGACAGGCCGGAAGAGGTGCTGGCCTTCGTCAAGAGCCTCGCCGACGGCGCCCATCGGGCCTGAGCCGCCCCCGACATGGAAAGGGGCCGGCCCGAAGGCCGACCCCCTGCACGCGATCCCTCTGGATCAGGCGGCTTTCTTCAGCGCCTTCTTGGCCGCCTTCAGCTTGCGGAGCTGGCGCGCGACCTTCCCCTTGCGCTTCTTGACTTCCTTCTTCAGCGACTTGACGACAGATTTCTTGGCCATGGGTCTTTCTCCTGGGTCTTGGGGTTTCTACCCGTTCGACGGCTCTTCATGATCCCGGAGAAACTCGCGGATGAACCGCCGAACCTCCCGCGCGGCGCTGGTGTCCAGCCTGTCACAGAGCGAGACGAAGCGGTCCCGCTCCGATCCGGCGATCCTGATGATCAACTGGCTGTCCTTCAGCGCCTTCTTCCTGGACTTCTTCTTTTCGGTCATGTCGCAGCCTCATTCGGGGCCCCTGCATCGTAACTGCGTTGAATATCACTTGTATATACATTTTCACGGCGCCGCAGAAATCCGCATCGCCCCCGGATTGCAGCTCCCCGTCCGGGTTGCTAGCAAACGCGCAGGAGGCCCACGAATGCCAGTCATCACCTGCATCGACGATCTGAAACGCCTGCACCGGAGGCGGGTTCCGAAGATGTTCTACGACTACTGCGAAAGCGGCTCGTGGACCGAACAGACCTTCCGCGAGAACACCACCGACTTCCAGAAGCTCCGCTTCCGCCAGAAGGTCGCGGTGGACATGTCCGAACGTTCGCTGGCTTCCAAGATGATCGGCCAGGATGTCGCGATGCCGGTGGCGCTCGCCCCGGTCGGGCTGACAGGCATGCAGCATGCCGATGGCGAGATTCTGGCCGCCCGCGCCGCCGGGAACTTCGGCGTGCCCTTCACGCTCTCGACCATGTCGATCTGCTCGATCGAGGATGTCTCGAGCCAGCAGCCGCACCCGTTCTGGTTCCAGCTCTACGTCATGCGCGACCAGGAGTTTCTCGAGGGCATCATCGCCCGCGCCAAGGCCGCCAATGTCTCGGCGCTGGTGCTGACGCTCGACCTGCAACTGCTGGGCCAGCGCCACAAGGACCTCAAGAACCGGCTGTCCGCCCCGCCGAAGCTGACGCCGCAGATGATTGCCGATCTGGCGACCCGCTGGAGATGGGGGCTGGGCATGCTGGGAACCAAACGCCGGACCTTCGGCAATATCGTCGGCCACGCCAAGGGCGTCGGGGACCTGTCTTCGCTGGGCGCATGGACCAACGAGCAGTTCGACCCGCGTCTCGACTGGGACAAGATCGCCCGGATCAAGGAAATGTGGGGCGGCAAGCTGATCCTCAAGGGCATACTCGACCCGGACGATGCCCGCCGCGGCGTCGATCTGGGCGCCGATGCGATCCTGGTCTCGAACCACGGCGGCCGGCAGCTCGACGGAGCACTCTCCTCGATCCGGATGCTGCCCTCGATCGTCAAGGCAGTCGGTGATCAGGCCGAGGTCTGGCTCGACAGTGGTATCCGCTCGGGTCAGGACGTGCTCAAGGCGCTGGCCATGGGCGCGACCGGAACGATGATCGGGCGGGCCTACATTCACGGGCTCGGCGCGATGGGCGAGGCCGGGGTGACCCGGGCGCTCGAGGTCATCGCCAGGGAAATGGACCTGAGCATGGCGCTCTGCGGCCATCGCCGGATCGACGAGGTCGACCGCTCGATCCTGCTGGTGCCCGAGGATTTCGAAGGCCGCTGGGCCTGAGCCCCCGGCTCAGCCCCGCGCCGCCCGGACCCGCCGGTCCAGCATCCGCACCGCCGGAACGATCCCGGCCACGACCAGCGCCACCACGGCGAAGGACCAGCGCAGGCTGGTCAGCTCGGCCACCCCGCCCATCATGGCCGGGCCCAGGAAGAAGCCGATCATCCCGATCATCCAGGCCCGGCTGATCGCCACGGCGCGGGCCTCTTCGCGGACCGCCCGGCCCAGGATCGAGTTCACCGAAGGCACGATCACCGCCATCCCCAGCCCGATCAGGCCGACCCCGACAAAGGCCACCCCCGGCACCGGTGCCAGCGCCAGGGTCAGCGCCCCGACGACGCCCAGCAGGGCCGAGACCAGGATCAGCCGCGCCTCGCCGATCCGGCTGGCCACGAACTGCCCTGAGAACCGCCCGACCGCCATGGTCACCCCCAGGCCGAAGGGGCCGAAGCTGCCCTGCCCGGCCGGGGCGCCCAATGTCTGCTCGATATGCAGCGCCGACCAGGCCTCGGTTGCGTTCTCGCCGACGAAGCCCGCAAACAGGATCGCCCCGGTCAGAAGGATCGCCATCCAGGGCAAGCCGGCCGGCACCGTCTCGGCCTGCGGTTCGGCGGGGCTCAGCCTGCCCGCGCCCTCCCACATCACGACCGTCAGCCCCAGGCAGAGCAACGCCAGCCAGGGCTGGATGTCCCAGGGCCCCAGTCCGGCCTTCCGCGCCAGCCCGGTGACCAGCGCCGCCCCGGCGAAACCGACCGAGAACATCGCGTGATTCAGGTTCATCAGATGCAGGCCGTGGCGACTCTCCAGCCCCGAGATCCGCACATTGGCGGTGATGTCCAGCATCGAGACCGAGGCCCCCATGGCGAACATCGCCAGCGCCAGCGCCCCGACCGATGGCGCCAGGAACGGGTAGAAGACCGCCGCGGTCAGGGCCAGCCCCAGCAGGGGCAGCGCCCGGCGTCCCAGGGCCTGCATCAGCCGCGGCGCCAGATACATCGACACCATGGCCCCGATCGCCGACCCCAGCAGCGCCATGCCCAGTTCCGCCTCCGAGGCGCCGACAGCGGTTTTCAGGTCGGGCACCACACCTGCGAAACCGCCCCAGATCACCCCGATCGAAGTCAGCGCGGCAACCGGCGCGCGCGACAGGCGGAAGGCATTGGCGATCATCGGATCAGGGTCCACGGCGATTTCGGCCCCGGCAACCTATCCGCGCGACCGGCCCTGCGATAGCCCTGATGTTAGCGCCCAAACCAGTCTCTGACCGGGGGAATTCGCGCCAAGTCTCAGGGCCGACCCCAGGGCAGTGCCAGAGCCGACTCCATCTCTCCGATCAGCCCCGAGACGAAGTCATCGAAGGCCGGTCCCGGCTGCCGTTTGTCCAATGTCTCGGCCAGCGGATCGGGCGCGGCGCGCGTGCTGCCCGACAGCTCCTCCAGCACCGCATGGCCACAGAAGGGCACATGCGCCTCGGAATAGCCGCCCTCATGCACCAGCACCAGCTTGCCGCCGCAAAGCCGCGCCGCCGCGTCCTTGACCTTTGCGGTCAGCACCCGGAAGGTCTCGGCGCTGGCCAGCATCCGGCCCAGCGGATCGACCGCCGAGGCGTCATAGCCGCAGGCCACCACGATCAGATCCGGCCGGAAAGCCGCAAGGACCGGCAGCGCCAGCCGGTCCATCGCCTCCAGATAGCCCCGGTGCCCGGTGCCCGGCGGCAGCGGCACATTCAGGTTGGCCCCCTCACCGGCGCCCCTGCCCCGATCGGCAAAAGCGCCTGTGTCGAGCGGATAGTTCCACTCCTGATGCAACGAGATCGTCAGCACCTCGGCCCGCTCGTAGAAGATCGCCTCGGTCCCGTTCCCGTGGTGCACGTCCCAGTCCAGCACCGCCACCCGGCCCGCCAACCCCTCGGCCAGCGCCGCCTCGACCGCGATGGCGATATTGGCCATCAGGCAGAACCCGTTCGGCCAGTCGGGCAGGCAATGATGCCCCGGCGGCCGCGACAGGGCATAGGCATTGGCATGCTTGCCCGTCAGAACGCCACGCACCGCGGCCAGGGTCAGCCCGGCCGAAAGACAGGCAATCTCGTAACCGCCCCGACCGAAGGGCGTGCGCAGACCCAGTTCGCCACCGCCGCTGTCGGACATTGCCTTGAAGGCGTCGAGATAGCTGCCGGGATGCACCCGCAACAGATCCTCGCGCGTTGCCCCGGGCGCCGAGAGCACCGCCAGGTCCTCCGCCAGGCCGCTCACCTGCATGAGGTTCCACAGCCGCCGCTTGGTCTCGGGGTTTTCCGGCAGGCCGCCGCCCGGCTGCACCAGACCGCCGACCGGCAGGGTCAGCACATAGTCTCCGCCGCCGTGCCAGAAACACCGCTCGTCGCGATAAAAGGCTGTGGTCATCTGCTCGGGCTCTCCTTAGGTTTCCCGCGAAGCCTAGACCGTAAGCCGGGGGTCCGGAAAGATGGCCCAGCCACCCTTTGCCCATCTTGCCCAGCCGGGCGCAACGCTCGAAGTGACCGCCCGCCCCGCGGCGCGGCGCAATCATCTGAGCATGACCGAACAAGGGCTGAAAGCCGAAGTCACCGTGATCGCCGAAGGCGGCCGCGCCAATGCGGCAATCGCCAAGCTGCTTGCCAAGGGGCTGGGCGTGGCGCCCTCGCGGCTGGAACTTCTGCGCGGGGCCAAGGGGCGCACCAAGGTGTTCCGACTGTCGGAATAGACCGGAACCGGCGCATGGGAACGCGAATCGGCGGGGCCGCGGCAATTGTGGCAGCAGTCGCGCAGGTGCGGAAACAGACCGGGCGCAGATCGGGGATTGTTAACCAGGCGAAGCCGTTTCACGCCAGAACTTTGACAGAACCCCGGTTTTCATGTCTTTGTAGCGGCACAGACTTTCCTCTGCGACCTTCGGTGGGGACCGATGCAGAGGCGTGAACGCCAAGGACCGCGCCCGTATGACCTATCCCCACCGCCCCGCTTCCCAAGCTGCCAATCTTCGCCTCGATGCCCCGGTGGCACGGCCCTGGACGGTGACGCCGCAAGGCCACCCCGCCCGCATCATGCAGCCGAGCCGGCGCTATGAGGTGCTGTGGCAGGATCACAACGGCTCGCTGGCCGAGCTGACCAAGGTCGCCCCGGCGATGCCCGCCTTCGAGACGGCCTTTACCGCCTTCGCCCGCGGCGCCCTGATCGCCACCCCTTCAGGTGAAGTCGCGATCGAGGATCTGCTGCCCGGCACCCTGATCCAGACCCGTCTCGGGCCGCTGCCGGTGCGCTGGATCGGCCGGATCACCCTGCCGCCCGCCAATCTCAAGCAGGACGGCGGCCCGGACATCTTCCGGGTCAGCGCCGACGCCTTCGGGCCGCAGCGCCCGGCGCCGGACCTTGTCTTGTGCTCTGGCGCCCGGCTGGTCCACCGCGTCGCCCGGCTGGCGGCGCAGCGCACCGGGCCGGACCTGCTGGTCCCGATCGCCGATTTCGCCGACGGCGTCCATGTCACCCAGATCAACCCGATGTCCTCGGTCACCGCCTATCACCTGGCGCTGGACAGTCATTCGGTGATCGAGGTCAACCGCCTGGCGGTCGAGACCTATCACCCGGGCAGCCACCTGCCCGAGGGTCTGACGGGCGACCTGCTGCGCCTGTTCCTGTCCCTGTTTCCCCATCTGCGCGAGCCGTCGGACTTTGGTCCGTTGGCCCTGCCGCGGCTCGGCCTGGACGCGATCGACGACCTCGCCGCCACGGCCTAGGCCGACTTGGCCAGCCGGTCCTCGAGCACGTCGAAGGGCACGCCGGGCTCGTCCTTGGCGCATCGGATCACCAGCGAGGTCTTGACCGACACCACATTGGGCGCCGAGGTCAGTTCCTCGGTCAGGAAGCGCTGGAAGGTGGACAGATCCGGCGCCACGCATTTCAGGATGAAATCGACCTCGCCGTTCAGCATGTGGCATTCACGGACCAGAGGCCAGTCGGCGCATTTCTTTTCGAAGGCGCTCAGGTCGGCCTCGGCCTGGCTCTGCAACCCGACCATCGCGAAGACCTGTACCTCGAACCCCAGTTCGCGCGGATTGACGTCGGCGTGATAGCCCAGGATGTAGCCGGATTCCTCCAGCGTCCGCACCCGCCGCAGGCAGGGCGGTGCCGAAATCCCGACCCGGCTGGCCAATTCGACATTGGTCATCCGTCCGTCGCCCTGAAGTTCGGCAAGAATCTTCCGATCGATCGGGTCGAGTTTGCTGCCAGCCACCGGCATCTCCCAATTCCAGAGTTTTCCAACTATTACCGAAACGCCTGACGGGGCGCAATTCTGTTTCGCATCAGCGCAACAATATAACGCCGGCAATCAGTTTTCGTTCAGCGCGACATCCGCCCAGACCGGCAGGTGGTCCGACGCCAGGCGGCTCAACTGGGTCTCGACGACCCCGGCATCGCGCAGTTCCACCCCCTGGCCAAGCGCCAGGCGGTCGAGCGCCGCGACGGGACGCGAGGCGTGATAGGACCGACCCGGCGCATGGACCTCGAACAGGTCGTGCAGCGGCTCCAGCCCGCGATCCGTCGACCATTCGTTGAAATCGCCCAGGATCACCGTCTGCATCGGCGCCCGTCGTTCCAGCGCCGCCCGGATCGCGCGAAGCTGCTTCAGCCGGTAGCGCCGGATCAGCCCCAGGTGCACACCGACGACCCGGAGCGGCCCGGTCTCGGGCAGGGTCAATTCCGCCAGCACCGCGCCGCGCGGCTCCAGCCCCGGCAGGTGCAGACGGTCGGCGGAAAGCAGTTCGGCCCCCTTGCGCAGCAGCAGGGTCTGGCCATGCCAGCCGAGACTGGCCGGGCTCAGCGCCAGATCGACGGCCTCGAAATCGGTATTGTCCTCGATCATCCGCCGCGGCAGCGCCTCGGGCCGGTTGCCCAGCCGGTGATCGACCTCCTGCAAGGCCAGAACATCGGCCTCGACCGAATTGAGCACGTCGATCACCCGCCCGGGGTCGCGGCGGCGGTCGGTGCCCTGGCACTTGTGCAGGTTGTAGCTGGCAAGACGGATATCCATCACCTGAATATAAGCACGCGGGCCCCGGTTTGCAGGCCCCTGCGACGCCATGTCTTCACGGTCGGCCCGGGCTGCCTTGTCGGCATGGCCCGGCCGCCCTAGCTTGGTGTCATGGCCCGATTTCTGTCCCGACGCCCCCCGGTTGCCGTCCTCGTGATCTGGATTTCGCTGGCACTCGCCTTCACCGCAGCGCTGATCGAGGGCCGCTGGTCGCTGGCCTTCGTCGCAACGGCGACCTTCGTGCTGACCCTGCTGCCGATGGTCCTGATCCACTGGGCCGGAATCCGGATGCCGGTTTCGTTCACCGTCGGCATCGTCCTGTTCATCTATGCGACGATCTTCCTTGGCGAGGCCTTCGATTTCTACAACCGTTACTGGTGGTGGGACATCGCCCTGCACGGCGGCTCGGCCCTGGGCTTCGGCATGCTGGGCTTCCTCTTCATCTTCATGCTGTTCGAAGGCGACCGCTACGCCGCCCCCGCCTGGGCGCTGGCGCTGATCGCCTGCACCGTGGCGGTGACGATCGGGGTTCTGTGGGAGATATTCGAATTCCTGATGGACAGCTATGCCGGGACCAACATGCAGAAATCCGGCCTTCCCGACACGATGGGCGATCTGATCGTCGATCTGGCGGGCGGCGCCTTCGGCGGGCTGGTCGGCTATTTCTACCTTCTCGACCGCGATCTCGGCGGTCTGTCGGGGGGTATCCGCCAGTTCATCGCCGACAACGCCAGGCTGTTTCGCCGCCGCCGCTGAGCCACCGACCGGGGCGTCATGCCGCATATGCATGGCCGCTGGTCCGGGGTTCCACCGCATCCCATCCCCGACTATATCGGCAGCGTAACTGCAAAGGGGACTGGACATGGCCGAGACGCGGAACATCAAGGTGCTGATCATCGGTTCGGGCCCGGCGGGCTATACCGCCGCCGTCTATGCCGCCCGCGCGATGCTGGAGCCGGTTCTGGTCCAGGGCATCCAGCCCGGCGGTCAGTTGACGATCACGACCGAAGTCGAGAACTGGCCCGGCGATACCGAGGTGCAGGGCCCCGACCTGATGGTCCGGATGGAGTCCCATGCGAAGGCGATGGGCGCCGAGGTGGTCTCGGACATCATCACCTCGCTCGACCTGTCGAAACGGCCCTTCGTGGCAACCGGGGACTCGGGCACCACCTATGTGGCCGAGGCGGTGATCCTGGCCACCGGGGCGCAGGCGAAATGGCTGGGCCTGCCGTCCGAGGAGAGGTTCAAGGGCTTCGGCGTCTCGGCCTGTGCGACCTGCGACGGATTCTTCTATCGCGGCAAGGAAGTCGTCGTGGTCGGCGGCGGCAATACCGCTGTCGAGGAAGCGCTGTTCCTGACCAATTTCGCCTCGAAAGTCACCATCGTGCATCGGCGCGACAGTTTCCGGGCCGAGAAGATTCTGCAGAACCGGCTCTTCAAGAACCCCAAGGTCGAGGTTCTGTGGAACCATACGGTGGAAGAGGTCGTCGGCAGCAGCGAGCCGCCGAGCGTCGAGGGCGTGAAGGTCAAGAACGTCCAGACAGGAGAGGTCTCGACGCTGCCCTGCGCCGGCTTCTTCGTCGCCATCGGCCATGCCCCGGCCTCGGAACTGGTCAAGGACCAGCTCGAACTGCACAACGGCGGCTATGTGAAGGTCCGCCCCGGCAGCACCCATACCTCGGTCGAGGGGGTCTTTGCAGCCGGCGATCTGACCGATCACATCTACCGCCAGGCCGTGACCAGCGCCGGGATGGGCTGCATGGCCGCACTGGATGCCGAGCGGTGGCTGGCCGAACAAGAAGGTGACACGGCGGCCGAATAGCCGCCGCCCGACGCGCGGCCGCACCGGACCCGCAAAAAAGGATGCTGTCCCTGAAGAGCGCCCGGGACCCGGCGATCGGTCGCGGCGCTCCCGCCAGGGGCAGCATATATCCCCGGATCGGGGACCCCGCGCGAACCCGGTGCCCGCTGGCCCTCCGCCGCGACCTCGGCCGCGCCGGCTCTGTTTCCTTGCTTTTGCACGGATCGCTCGGTAAAGGCGCCCCGGGGGCCTTCCACCGCACGACAACCGAAAGCCGATCTTCCTATGACGATTTCCAATCTCGCTCCGATCCCGGAGCTATTTGTGTCTTACGACAGCGCCCAGAAGCTGAAGCACGAAGCCGCGCAGCTGCCATCCTGGGACCTGACGCCGCGGCAGATCTGCGATCTGGAACTGCTGATGAACGGCGGGTTCAACCCGCTCAAGGGCTTCCTCGGCGAGGCCGACTACAACTCGGTCGTCAAGGACATGCGGCTGGCCGACGGGTCGCTCTGGCCGATGCCGGTGACGCTCGATGTCAGCCAGGACTTTGCCGACGGGATCGAGCCCGGCCAGGACATCGCGCTGCGCGATGCCGAAGGCGTCATCCTGGCGATCATGTCGGTCACCGACCGCTGGACCCCCGACAAGTCGGCCGAGGCCAAGGATGTTTTCGGCGCCGACGACATCGCGCATCCCGCCGTCGCCTATCTGCACCGCCAGGCCGGCCCGGTCTATCTGGGCGGCCCGATCACCGGGATCCAGCCGCCGGTGCATTACGATTTCCGCGGTCGCCGCGACACGCCGAACGAACTCCGCGCCCTGTTCCGCAAGCTCGGCTGGCGCCGGGTGGTGGCCTTCCAGACCCGCAACCCCCTGCACCGCGCGCATCAGGAACTGACCTTCCGCGCCGCCAAGGAGGCCCAGGCCAACCTGCTGATCCATCCCGTCGTGGGCATGACCAAGCCGGGCGATGTCGACCATTTCACGCGGGTCCGGTGCTACGAGGCGGTGCTCGACAAATATCCGGCCTCGACCACCCATCTCAGCCTGCTGAACCTGGCGATGCGGATGGGCGGCCCGCGTGAGGCACTCTGGCACGCCTTGATCCGCAAGAACCATGGCCTGACCCATTTCATCGTCGGCCGCGACCATGCCGGCCCGGGCAAGAACAGCCAGGGCAAGGACTTTTACGGCCCCTACGATTCACAGGAACTGGTCCGCAAGCACGAGGACGAGATCGGCATCACCCTCGTCGATTTCAAACACATGGTCTATGTGCAGGAGCGCGCCCAGTACTTCCCGATCGACGAAGTGCCCGAGAATACCACGGTGCTGAACATCTCGGGCACCGAGCTGCGCCGCCGCCTGCGCGAAGGGCTGGAGATCCCCGAGTGGTTCTCCTTCCCCGAAGTGGTCAGGGAACTGCGCCGCACCTCGCCGCCGCGCGCCCAGCAGGGTTTCACCGTCTTCTTCACCGGCCTGTCGGGCTCCGGCAAATCGACCATCGCCAATGCGTTGATGGTCAAGCTGATGGAGATGGGCGGCCGCCCGACGACGCTTCTGGATGGCGACGTGGTCCGCAAGCATCTGTCGAGCGAGCTGGGTTTTTCCAAGGAGCACCGCGACATCAACATCCGCCGGATCGGCTATGTCGCCTCCGAGATCACCAAGAACGGCGGCATCGCGATCTGCGCCCCGATCGCGCCCTATTCCGCGACCCGGGCCGCGGTGCGCGAGATGGTCGAAACCTATGGCGCCTTTGTCGAGGTTCATGTCGCGACCTCGCTGGAGGAATGCGAACGGCGCGACCGCAAGGGGCTCTACAAGCTGGCGCGGGAAGGCAAGATCAAGGAATTCACCGGGATTTCCGACCCTTACGAAGAGCCTGAAAATCCCGAACTGCGGGTCGATACCGAAGGTCTGGATGTCGACAACTGCGCCCATCAGGTGATCCTGAAGCTCGAGAGCCTGGGCCTGATCGCCGCCAACTAGGCGGCCCGCACCGCAACGCACCAAAGGCCCCGGCCATGTGCCGGGGCTATTCCGGCCCGGAAAGACGGGGAAAGCGACGGAACCCGCCGGCATCACGGCGGGCGGTGGTCCAACTACGGGTCAGAGACGGACCGGGTCCGCGCGGCGCGATCGGATTCAGTTCAGGATCTGGCTCGTCATCAGCTCATGGGTCGGCGCGGCCAGGGCCTGGGCGAAGGACTCCGGCATTCCGCCGCTCTCGACGATCACCATCATGACCGGCACGGCGCCGACAATGGTCATCGCGGCAGCGGCACGTCCCAGTCGGCGATAGGCCAGCGCGGCCTCTCCGGGTCCGGCCAGCCGCCGCGCGGCAAAGCACAGCACCAGCAGCAACGGACCCAGCACCAGCAGTTTCGGGGCGAGAACGAAGAGGATCGGCATGGCGCAGTCTCCCTTAGACTGCGACCTTGCTAGGCGCGATTCCTGTCAGCTTTGGGGCGGTTTTCGGACCCCGCCGCGCCCTTTGCATGAAACGCTCCCGCAGGCCACCGGGTTCCGCGGGAGCCAATTCCCCTGTCCGGGCCTTCAGCCCGGGCGCTTCATCCGCTGCATCAGGTTGTCCTTCAGCACCAGCTGGTGAAACAGCGCCGCCGCCGTATGCAGCGCCACCAGGATCCAGCCGATCGTGAACAGGATCTCATGCGTTCCGGCAGCCTGCTTGACCCCGACGAACCAGGCCATGGCGCCGCTGAACGGGATTGCCAGCAGAACCGAATAAAGCGCCCAATGCGCCCAGCGTGCCAGCAGTTCCAGCAACTTCGAACCGCCTTCCGGCGCCGCCGGAGCGCCGCGGGTCAACCGCACCGCCAGCCGCAGCACCGTCAGTGCCAGGATCGATATCCCGACCCAGACGTGCAGCATGGTCCCGGTGGTCACCGTCATCTCGGTGCCGCGCGACAGTGCACGCCAAGACGCCTTCATGCCCTCATGGCTGAAGAAACTGACGAGAAGCAGCGCCGCAGTCAGCCAGTGCAGGACGATCTGCAGGCGGCTGTAACCTTGTGGAGTCATGGAACCGTTCCTTGAATTGACCGCGCGTTTCTAGATCAGAACGCGGCTGCGGCACAATTCCGTCGCGTCGCCTGCGGCGATGCGGCGCGGAGCCGGTCCGCAGGATCAGTGCACGTTGACCGGCGCCAGGTCGTTCTGCCGCGCCAGCACGAAGGCCAGCTTGCGGTCGCGCACCAGCGCCAGGCGCTCGCCATCCTCCGAGTGAACGGCATAGATGGTGCCCAGGTCGCCGACCTGCGCCCGCACCTCTTCCGGCAGGTCCGAAACGCTGACCGGCCGGACATAGACGATCCGCTCGGCGGTCTCGGGCTGGCCCATATGGGCAGCGAAATCGAATTTGTGGTCCATGTCTGCCTCCTATTTCCGGTTGATCTTGACGGTCTTGACGATGCTCTCCGGCGGCGTGCGATTCAGATCGACGTGCAACAGCCCGTTCTCCATCGCGGCCCCCGCCACTTCGACGCCATCGGCCAGGACGAATGCCTTCTGGAACTGCCGCGCCGCAATGCCGCGATGCAGGAAGATGCGCTCATCCTCCACATCGGTCTGGCGGCCGCGGATGATCAGCTGCCGGTCCTCGACCGTCACCGAAAGATCGTCCTCGGCAAAGCCGGCCACCGCCAGGGTGATCCGATAGGCATTGTCGCCGGATTGCTCGATGTTGAAGGGCGGATAACCGGTAAGGTCGGATTTCGACGTGCGTTCGACCAGGCGTTCCAGTTGCTCGAAGCCGAGCATGTAGGGATGGGATCCCAATGTCAGTTTGGTCACGATCAGCGGTCCTTTTGCAGCAAAGCGACACGAGGGGTGCCTCCGGCCCCGCATTCGGCAGCCGCAGACAGGGAAAATATGGGGGCTGTCCTTGCGCAGCGCAAGGGTCCGGGCCAACAGAGCCGGGGCGCTTGGCGGATCGGCCCACGCAGTTTATCCTCCACCTCGGGCAGAACGGGGCACCGCATGAACTCCTCAGAAATGAATCACGAAGAGGTCTTGCGGGTGAAGCTCGGCGTTCTCAGCCGCCGACACCGCGATCTGGACGAGGCGATCCACGCGCTGGAACTCTCGGGCCGCGCCGACATGCTGACGATCCGGAGGCTGAAGAAGCAGAAACTGGCGCTGAAGGACGAGATCCGGCAGATCGAGGACGAGCTGACCCCGGATATCATCGCCTGAGCCGCCGGTCACCCGCCACCACAGCTTGTCCTTGCCCCCGCCGCGGCTATAGTGCGCGCTCCTTTTGTTGGCTTGGACGCGGCATGGCAGAGATCGAGATCGGCATCATCATGGGCAGCCAGTCCGACTGGCCGACCATGCAGCATGCGGCCAGGGTGCTGGACGAACTGGGCCTGGCCCATGAAACCCGGATCGTCTCGGCGCATCGCACCCCGGACCGGCTCTGGGAATATGGCCGAACCGCCCTGGAGCGCGGCCTGAAGGCGATCATCGCCGGGGCCGGCGGGGCGGCGCATCTGCCCGGCATGATGGCGTCGAAAACCATCGTCCCGGTGATCGGCGTGCCGATCCAGACCCGCGCCCTGGGCGGGCTCGACAGTCTCTATTCCATCGTCCAGATGCCGCGCGGCTTTCCGGTGGCGACCATGGCGATCGGAGAAGCCGGGGCGCTGAACGCCGGGCTGATGGCGGCGGGAATCCTCGCCACCTCCGATCCCGCGCTGGCGCAGCGCCTGGCCGACTGGCGCGCCGCGCTCTCGGCCACGATCCCGGATGCACCGACGGATGGCTGACCGCGGCCCGGATACCCGGCCCGCGCCGCCCGCCCTCTCGCCGCTGCCCGCCAATGCGACCATCGGCATTCTCGGCGGCGGCCAGCTCGGCCGGATGCTTTCGGTTGCCGCCGCGCGGCTCGGCTACCGCTGCCACATCTACGACCCCGGCGCCGCGCCGCCCGCCGGCGATGTCGCCCATGCGGTGACCACCGCCCCGTGGCAGGACACCACGGCCCTCGCCGACTTTGCCGGCGCCGTCGATGTGGTGACCTACGAGTTCGAGAACGTGCCCACCGAAGCCCTCGACCGGATCGAGGCGCTGGTGCCGATCCGCCCGAACCGCGAGGCGCTGCGGCTGTCGCAGGACCGCCTCACCGAGAAGGATTTCCTCGCCGGTCTCGGCCTCGCCACCGCGCCCTATGCCGATGTGCCCGACCAGGCGGCGCTGACCGCCGCGCTCGACCGGATCGGCACCCCGGCGATCCTCAAGACCCGGCGCCTGGGCTATGACGGCAAGGGCCAGATCCGCCTGACCCCCGAGACCGACCCCGCCGCCGCCATGGCCGCCCTGAACGGCGCCCCGGCGATCCTGGAAGGCTTCGTCGATTTCGAGCGCGAGGTCTCGGTCATCGCCTCCCGCGGTCTCGACGGCGCGGTTGCCGCCTTCGATCCGGGCGAGAACATCCACCGCGACGGCATCCTGCACAGCACCACGGTCCCGGCCCGGCTCGGCGCGGCGCAGACCACCGACGCGGTGCTGCTCGCCGCCCGGATTCTGAACGCACTGGACTATGTCGGCGTCCTGGGGGTCGAGCTCTTCGTCACCGCCGGCGGGCTGATCGTCAACGAGATCGCGCCGCGGGTCCACAACTCGGGCCACTGGACCCAGAACGGCTGCGCGGTCGACCAGTTCGAACAGCATATCCGCGCCGTCGCCGGCTGGCCGCTCGGCGACGGTCAGAGGCACAGCGACGTGGTGATGGAGAACCTGATCGGCGACGACATCACCCGGGTCGCCCGGATCGCCGCCGAACCCGGCGCTGCACTGCATCTCTACGGCAAGGCCGAGGCGCGACCGGGCCGCAAGATGGGCCATGTCAACCGGGTCAAGCCGCGCGGCTGACGGCGCCCGGCTTCATCTTGAAAATATCCCCGCCGGAGGCTCCGACGCCGGGCCCCTTCTCCCCGGCCCGCTGCCCGGCGATCATTCCGAAAGGGCTTCTGCGGCGGCAGCCGCAGGCCGCCGGACCCGGCGCTCAGGCGCCGTGCACCTGACCCCAACGTTCGATCAGCGCCTGCTGCAGATGCTTGGCGCGTGCGTTCCATGCCCGGGCGCCCGGCGGCCGCTCCTGCTCCTCGTCGTGCAGCGATGCCCGCCGCTTCAGGTCGCCGGTGAGGATCGCGAAACTCAGCACCCTTCCACCCGGCAGGCCGGCATAGCCGGCCAGGCAGGAAACGAAGTTCAAGGTGCCGGTCTTGGCCTGGACGGCAATCGGGTGGTTGGCGATCGGCCGGCCCTTGGCGTCGCGCATCGGGATGTCCTTGAGGATCGGCCTCAGCGGCCCCGCCGGCCCGGCGGCCGTCAGCACCGAAACCATGTCCTCGACCGTCACCCGCGACGCCCCGCCCAGGCCCGAGTGATCGACCAGCCGCGCCCCGGCGGCGCCATAGCTGGCGCCCAGCCAGGAATCCATTTCCGAAGCCGAGGCGCGCAGGCTGGGCTGACCCGAGGCCGACAGGCCCAGCACCTCGGCGGTCATGTTGGTCGAGTATTTCAGCATGCCGCGGGCGATGCTGCGCAGATCGTCACTCTGCCGTTCCGCCAGCACCGCACCCGCCGGCGCCCGCGCCGCCGCAGCCAGCCCGCCGGCGATCGAGATCCCCTCGGCCCCGGCCAGGACCCGCAGCACCTCGGCGGCATAGCGATCGGGATGGCGCACCGGCAGCCATCGCCCGCCGCCCTTGCCCAGTGCCGGCTTTGCCACGGTCCAGATTTCGGCGTCGCGCCCGTCCTTGAAGGTGTAGAGCGGCGACCGCCGGTTCGCGACCTTCATCCGGCTGGTCGAGATCAAGGGGCGGCGCTTGTCCGATCTGGCGTCCATGCTGACGGCATAGCCGTTGCCCTTCTTCTTCCACTCGAAATAGACCCGGTTGAAATTCAGGTTCAGCCCCGAGATCGCCGGGTTGTAGCCCAGATGGTCGGGCTGGCCGGGGGTGATCTCGTGCTGATAGGGCAAGGCGCCGCCCCAATAGCGCAGCCGCCCCGTCACCTCGGTGATGCCCTTGGCGCGCAGGGCGCGGGCCATGCCTGCCAGCGCCTCGGTGTCCAATGTCGGATCACCGCCGCCGACCAGAACAAGGTCTCCGTCCAGCCGGCTGCCCGACAGCTTGCCGTCGGCCACCAGCCGGGTCCGGAACCGGTAGCCCTGACCCAGCCGGTCGAAGGCGAACAGCGTGGTGAAGGTCTTGGCGGTCGAGGCCGGGGCCATCGGCTCGCGCACGTTGCGCCCCTCCAGCAGCTTGCCGGTCCGGGCATCGGCCACCAGATAGCTGACCTTGCCGCCCAGCTTGGCCTCGGCGATCAGCGCCTCGGCATCCGGCGCGGTCTGGGCGCGGCCATGCAGGGGCCGTGCCGGAGGCCGGAGCGAGCGCTCCGGTGCGTTGGCGCAGGCGCCGGTGGCGGCGGTGGCCAGCAGGCTGCCGATCAGAAGGCGGCGGGAAACGCGATAGCTCATGACGCGGAGTAAACCGCCCGGGGCGCGGCGGCGCAAGGCCCGAGGCCGGGAGAATCCGTCCCACCTTCGTGCCAATCGGCGACGGGCATGGCCTATCTCTTCCAGTCGCCCCTGGCCCGGATCGCGGTCGACGAGGCATCGGTCATCGGCACATTGATCAGGCACCAGGCCGGCGGCGCGGACAGGGCCAGAATCTCGGCCGCCGGCTCCCGGCGCCGGGCCGGTCGGAACCGGGCGGCAGCGGGCGACATCCGCGCCGCCAGCCGCCCGTCGGGCCGGGCGATGACCCCCACCGGGATATGCCTCATGATCCAGTCCCAGCGATCCCAGCGGTGGAACTGGGCCAGGTTGTCGGCCCCCATCAGCCAGATGAAACGGGTCTGCGGATAGAGCCGGAACAGTTGCTCCAGCGTCGCCGCCGTGTAGCGGGTGCCCAGCCGGGTTTCGACATCGGTCACGGTGATCCTCGGGTCACGCGCCACCGCACGAGCCGCCGCCAGCCTCCGGTCCAGCGCCGCGGGCCCCTCCGGCTTCAACGGGTTGCCGGGCGATACCAGCCACCAGATCCGGTCCAGCCGGAACCGTTTCAACGCCTCGCGGCTGATGTGGAGATGGCCGTGATGGGCCGGATCGAACGATCCGCCCAGCAGGCCGATCAACTCGCCCGGGCGCGCTTTCGGCAGGTGGTGACGAAAGATCATGGCCTCGGGGTCCTCGCTGACGGCAACCCATGTCGCCCGGGCAGGGGCCGCGCGTCAAGCGGTCGCCTGGCTTTTCCCGTTCTGCCGTGGCCGCGCCGGACCCTCGGGAGTTGACTTGGCCCGGACCCAACGGCAAGTTTGCGAGACGTTTTTATCACCTTGTACTTTGGAGCCCAACCATGTTTGCCCGCGCCGTTCTTGCCGCCAGCCTCGGGCTGGGTCTTCTGTCCTCGGCCCTGCATGCCGATCCGATGTCCGATGCGCTCGAGATGATCGAGGAATGCCGCGCCAAGGCCTGTTCCTCGCTTTCGCTGGGCCGGGTCAAGGACCTTGCCACGCTGCCGCCCGAGACGCTGACCCTCACCTCGGTGCAGAACCTCAACCTCGGCCGCAGCGCGATCACCGACATTTCGGCGCTGCGCAAGATGCCCTGGCTGCGCAGCCTCGACCTGAGCAAGATGGAACTGGCAGACCTGTCGCCCGTGACCGATCTGAAGGCGCTGGAACGGCTGGTGCTGTATGACACCCCGATCACCGACATCTCAGCACTGGCCGGGATGACATGGCTGCGGGACCTGGACCTTTCGTCCAGCAGCGTTGCTGACCTGGGACCGGTGGCAGGGATGACCGGGCTGCAGAGGCTGTCGCTGCAACGGATGGATGTCGACGGGCTCAGCCTGGCCCCCGTGTCCGGGCTTGGCGGGCTGCGGGTGCTGTGGCTTGCCGGCAGCGATTTCAGCGACCTGACCCCGCTCACCGGGCTCTTCGCCCTGCAGGAGCTGTCGCTCGTCGATACCGATGTCACCGATCTGCTGCCGCTGGCCGGACTGCGCGGGCTGACCGATCTGGACCTGGCGCGCACCGACGTCACCTCGCTCCGCCCGCTGGCCGGGCTGTCGGCCCTGCGCAAGCTCAGCCTGTCGCACAGCGAGGTCACCGATCTCTCGCCACTCACGGGGCTGACCGGGATGACCTGGCTGGAGTTGCAGGACTGCGAGATCACCGACCTGTCGCCGCTGGCCGGGATGACCGCCATGCAATCGCTCCGCCTCGACCGCAGCGAGGTAAGCGACCTGACGCCGGTCGCCGGCATGCTTGGGCTCGAGAACCTCTCCTTCGACCGGACCGCGGTGGCCGACCTGACGCCCCTGGCCGGATTCGCGGGGCTGGAAAACCTGTCGCTCGAAGAGACCAAGGTCACCGATCTCTCGGCGCTGGCCGGAATCGGCAACCTGCGGCAGCTGAGCATCGGCAATACCGCGATCAGCGACATCTCGGCCCTCGCCGGGCTGCCCTATCTGCGCAACCTGCAAGCCAATGGCGCACCGATCGCGGACATATCGGCGCTGGCCGGCAAGACCGAGTTGAGCCGGATCACCCTGAGCCGCAGCAAGGTCACCGATCTGACCCCGCTGATGGGGCTGGAAAAACTGAAGGATCTGACGCTGGAAGACGTGACCCTGGCCGACGAGGGCCAGATCGGCATGCTGGAAGCCAAGGGCGTCAAGGTTCGCCGCTGAACCCGCGCAGTCGCGGGCGGGGTTGCATCGGGCCGGATTATCTGACTTTAGTCAGGTACCATGCCGACTCCCGCCACCGACCCGCCTGATCCCATCGCAAGGATGCGCCGCTTCAACCGGGCGGTGACGGTCGAGGTCGGGGCGCTGGACAGTTCGTTTCTCGGCCGCGGCCGACCGCTGGGCGCCGCCCGGGTGCTGACCGCCATCGGCCCCGAGGGGCGCGACGTCGCCGCGATCCGCGAGACCCTGAAACTCGACAGCGGCCTGATGAGCCGCCTGCTGCGCGGGCTGGAAGCCGAAGGGCTGCTGACCGTCGCCCGCGACCCCGATGACGGCCGCCGCCGCATCGCAAGGCTGACCCCGGCAGGCGCCGCGGAAGTGGCGCAATACGACGCCCTCTCGAATGACCGCGCCGCTCGGTTGTTGGCCGCGCATCCCCGGCCCGAGGCGCTTCTGGCGGCGATGGACCTGATCGCCACCGCGCTTGGCCGTGACCGGATAGAGATCACCCATATCGACCCCGAAGCCCCGGCCGCCCGGCATTGCCTGCAGAACTATTACGCCGAGCTGGCGCAGCGCTTCGAGACCGGCTTTGATCCCGCCACAAGCCTCGACCCCGAGGCCGCGGCCCTGCGCCCGCCGCTGGGCCGGTTTCTGGTGGCGATGTCCGACGGGCTGCCGGTCGGCGCGGTGGCGCTCAAGGGCAACGGCACCGAGACCGGAGAGCTGAAACGCCTCTGGGTCGCCCCCGCCGCCCGTGGCCTGGGCCTGGCCCGCCGCCTGATGGCCGAGGCACAGGCCGCCGCGCGCGAACTGGGCATGACCCGGTTGCGGCTCGACACCAACCGGGCGCTGACCGAGGCGATTGCCCTCTATCGCCGCGACGGCTGGACCGAGATCCCCGCCTTCAACACCGAACCCTACGCCCATCACTGGTTCGAGAAATCGCTCTGACCGCCCGGCCCCGCAGACATTGCACCCCGCGCCCCTTCCGGCTATCTCACCTGCTGTCCCTATTGCCGGAGTTCACCCATGGCCGCCTATCAGTATGTCTATCACATGGACCAGGTCTCCAAGACCTACCCCGGTGGCAAGAAATGCTTTGAAAACATCCGCTTGAATTTCCTTCCCGGAGTCAAGATCGGGGTCGTCGGGGTCAACGGCTCGGGCAAGTCCACCCTGTTGCGGATCATGGCCGGTATCGACAAGGACTTCACCGGCGAGGCATGGCATGCCGAAGGCGTCCGGGTCGGCTACCTGCCGCAGGAACCGGAACTGGACCCGGCGCTGGACGTGCGCGGCAACGTGATGGAAGGCGTGGCGCAGAAGAAGGCCATCCTCGACCGCTACAACGAGCTGGCGATGAACTATTCGGACGAAACCGCCGAAGAGATGGCCAAGCTCCAGGACGAGATCGACGCGCAGAACCTCTGGGATCTCGACGCCCAGGTCGATGTGGCGCTGGAAGCCCTGCGTTGCCCGCCCGACGACGCGGCGGTGGATAGTCTCTCGGGCGGCGAGAAACGCCGGGTGGCGCTCTGCAAGCTGCTGCTCGAAGCCCCCGACATGCTGCTGCTCGACGAACCGACCAACCACCTCGACGCCGAGACCATCGCCTGGCTGCAGAACCACCTGATCGCCTACAAGGGCACGATCCTGATCGTCACCCACGACCGCTATTTCCTCGACGACATCACCGGCTGGATCCTGGAACTCGACCGCGGCCGCGGCATCCCCTACGAGGGCAACTATTCCTCCTGGCTGGAACAGAAGGCCAAGCGGCTGGAACAGGAACAGCGCGAGGACAAGAGCCGCTCCAAGACGCTGGAACGCGAGCTGGAATGGATTCGCCAGGGCGCCAAGGCCCGGCAGGCCAAGCAGAAGGCCCGGATCAGGGCCTACAACGACCTTGCCAGCCAGTCCGAACGCGACAAGATCAGCTATGCCCAGATCGTCATCCCGAACGGCCAGCGGCTCGGCTCCAAGGTGATCGAGGTCGAGGGCCTGAAAAAGGCCATGGGCGACAAGCTGTTGATCGAGAACCTGAGCTTCTCGCTGCCGCCGGGCGGCATCGTCGGGGTGATCGGCCCGAACGGCGCCGGCAAGTCCACCCTGTTCCGGATGCTGACCGGCCAGCTGGAACCCGACGAGGGCACGATCACCTATGGCGACACGGTGCAGCTGTCCTTCGTCGACCAGTCGCGGGACTCGCTGGACGCGTCGAAGACCGTCTGGGAGGAAATCTCGGGCGGCACCGACATCATCGCGCTCGGTGACGCCACGGTGAATTCCCGCGCCTATTGCTCCAGCTTCAACTTCAAGGGCTCGGACCAGCAGAAGAAGGTCGGGCTGCTCTCGGGCGGCGAGCGCAACCGGGTCCACATGGCCAAGCTGCTGAAGGCCGGCGGCAACGTCCTGCTGCTCGACGAACCGACCAACGATCTGGATGTCGAAACGCTGCGCGCCCTGGAAGACGCGCTGGTGGATTTCGCCGGCTGCGCCGTGGTGATCTCGCACGACCGCTTCTTCCTCGACCGGATCTGCACCCATATCCTGGCCTTCGAAGGCGACGCCCATGTCGAATGGTTCGAGGGCAACTTCGAGGATTACGAGGAAGACAAGAAGCGTCGCCTCGGCGCCGACGCGGTCGAACCGAAGCGGATGCGGTTCAAGAAGTTCGTGCGCTGAGGGCCCGGGTCGGACCCGATTCGGGCGAATTGTCTTTGGGCTTTGCCGATCCCGCGCTACCCTGCCTCCGTTCAGAGGAGGATGATCGGATGCCGGACAAGCCCAACCCGCTGCTGAAGGATGTCGAGAAGCTGAAGGGCAGGAAGGCCAAGGTCAAGCCGCTGCCCGAAGCGCCGTCCGGCACCCGTGGCGTCGCCCTGCCGAAGGACGTGAAGGAAATGCTCGAGACGCATTTCAAGACCAACCTGTCCAAGGTCCGGATCCATACTGGCGGCAATGCCGCCGATGTCGGCAAGAAACTGGGCGCCAAGGCCTTCACCGTGGGCAACGACGTCTTCTTCGGCAAGACCGGCGATGCCGGCGACAAGAAGCTCCTGGCCCATGAGCTGACCCATGTGATCCAGCAGGGCAACGGCAAGATCCCCCCGGCGCAGAAGGGCAAGGCCCTGACATCGAAATAGCGCCGGGCGGGTCCCTGGGCCGTTCGCCGGACCGCCCATCCGTCACCCCGCCGGGCCGTTCCGGCGCCACCCTGCCGGTCCGCCCCACCGGCGGCGGGCCGCCGCGCTACACCGAAAACAGTGGACAAACGGCGCCAAATCAGGCAAACACCCCTCTGCGACGTTACTCTATCGACCTCTGTTCTCCTTCATCGGCCACAGTTTTTCGATCAAGAACTGACTGAGCCGGGCCATCGCATCCCGCGGATGGCATTCTGTAGGAGACTCACGATGGCCAATGGCACCGTGAAATGGTTCAACGCCACCAAAGGTTTCGGCTTTATCGAGCCCGAAGGCGGAAAGCGCGACGTGTTCGTTCATATCTCGGCCGTTGAGCGCGCCGGTCTGACCGGGCTGAAAGATGGCGCGAAGGTTACCTTCGACATCGAAGCCGGCCGTGACGGCCGCGAAGCCGCGACCAACCTGAAGGTTCTCTAAGACCCTTCGCGGCGCCGGGCTTTCTCCGGCGCCGCATCCAACCGGCTTGACCCACATCAAGGCCGCCGGTTCCGACAATCTCTAGCCTCCGCTCGACTCAGGAGGACAGGATGTCGAACACCCCCCACGAACTCGCGGATGATTTTCCCGGCAAGGCCGATGCGATCCACGCCCTGCGTGAATCCGATCCGCATTTCCGCCGCCTCACCGACGACTATCATACGCTGAACCGCACGATTCACCGCGCCGAGACCCGTGTCGATATCATCGACGAAGCCGAGGAAACCCGGCTGCGGAAAGAGCGGATGGTCCTGAAGGACCAGATCGCCGCCCTGCTGGGCTGACCCCCGGCGGCCGGAAACAGACCGGCCAACCCCGTTCAGGCCCCGTTCATCAGGCCCGGTTCAGCCGGGCCTGTCGCAGATTCGTGGGTCCGAAGGGTGCCGTCCCCGTTGATTTCCGCGTCGCGACGGGCAAGATACCCGGACGTCCCGTCCTGATTGTTCCGGAGTATCCCATGCTGACCCGCCGCAGATTTGCACTCGCCTCGGCCGCGACCCTGATGCTCGCCCCCCGGGCCCGCGCCGCGACGCCGGGCTATGTGGTGCCCGACCGGTTCCTGCCGCAGATGGTCCGGATCAAGCCCAGCTTCGCCCCCGGCCAGATATTCATCGTGACCCGGCTGCACTATCTGTATTTCGTGACCGAACCGGGCCAGGCCATGCGCTACGGGATCGGCGTCGGCAAGGAAGGGCTGGCCTTTCAGGGTCAGGCCGTCATCCAGGTCAAGAAGAAATGGCCGACATGGCGCCCGACCGACGAGATGATCGAACGCGACCCGCGCCATTACGGCAAGTACAAGGACAACACCGATGCGATGCCGGGCGGGCCGGGCAACCCGCTGGGCGCGCGGGCGATGTATCTGTTCCAGAACGGCCGCGACACCTATTTCCGGATTCACGGCACCATCGAGCCGCAATCGATCGGCCGCTCGGTGTCGAGCGGCTGCATCCGGATGATCAACGAGCATGTCATGGATCTGTATGAGCGGGTGCCGATCGGCACCGTCGTCAACGTGATCTGAGGGGGGGACCTCTCCGGTCCCCTCCAGGGCCGGAACTATCCGGCCAGCCGCTCGCAGGTCCAGACCGTGCGGGTCGAATGATCGCTGATCCGGTCCAGCCCGGCCTCGCGCAGGATCGTCTTGCAGGCCACCATCCCCTCGCGGCCGTAGACCTCGGGGTGGAACTCGATCACGCAGGCCCGCACCGCGCTCAGGTAGGCGCTGCGCAGGATGTCCAGCTCGCCACCCTCGATGTCGATGATCAGCACGTCCGGCGACAGCTCGGTCATCACCTCGATCAGCGGTTCGGTGGCGACCTCCACGGTCTCGGCAGGCCGTCCGACGTCGATCAGGGACGAGCCGAGATAGCTGCTGCGGACATGAAAGGGCAGGCTCTTGCGGTCTTCGCCATGCCCGACCAGCACCGCGTTGCGCACCGAGATGACATCATCCAGCCCGTTGCGCCGGTAAAGCCTGCGGATATGCGGTATCAGCGCCGGATTGGCCTCGTAGCTCAGCACCCTGGACGGCTGGGCGTTCCTGGCCACCACCGCGCCGACGATGCCCAGCCCGGCGCCCAGTTCCAGAACCCTGTCGCCCGGCCGGACGACATGCAGCGCTCCGTTGATTTCCTGGCTCTCGTAGTTTCCCGAATTGATCCGCGCGATCCGCCGATCATGCAGGAATGGCGAATCCGGAACGCGCACACCATGGCATTCGGCTGCGAAACTCCCCATACGCAGGGCCTTGTTCATGGTTGTCCTACCTGTGCTCTGGTGCCACCCGGGCACCGAAATCTGCCTCGTCGCGCCTCTCCGGGCGCGTTCCGACAAACTGCCACATGCCACCCGGAGGGCCTATGCCCGGGGCCGCCAGGGCCGAGGATTTCCGCCCGAGGATGCAACCTTGCCACGCCCGGTCAGGGCGCCGACCAGTCCACGGCACCGGCCTCGGCCACCGTCAGCCGCCCCTCCGGCCAGGGTCGGAACACCGTCCGGGCCCGCTCCTCGTCGCCGTCCAGCCAGGCCGCCACGCCGCCGCCGTCCAGCAGCACGCCCATCCGGTCATGCACCGGCGCGACATCGGCGTTCGGCGCCTGCGTCACCACCGCGACCTGCGACAGCACACGCCCGTCGGGGGCGGTCCAGCGGTCGGTGATCGCCGCGAAGCTCAGGCAGGCGCCATCCGCCGCGCCGATCCGCCAGGCCGTCTTGCGCCGCTTCTGCCCGGTCCATTCGTACCAGCCATCGGCCGGGACCACCGCCCGGCCGGTTCCGGCAAAGGCCGATTTCTCGAACAGGGTTTCCGACCGCGCGTTGACGATCACCTCCATCACCGGGCGGCCACGGGCATTGACCCGGCCCACCGGCACGATCCCCCACCGCATCGCCACCAGCTGCCGGTCCGGGGTCAGCACGACGATGTCCTGCCCCGGCGCGATGTTGTGCCGCGGCCCCTGCGCCGGCAGGTCGGTCACGGCGCCATGCTGGGTGCACAGCGCCTCCAGCGGCGTGGTCAGGATCAGGCGTCCGGGCATGATGGCCCGATCATGCCGCCATTTCCGCGCCGCGTCAGCCCGTCATGATCCGGCCGGTCGCAGCGGCCAGCCGAGCCTAGCGCTGCGCCTCGCGCCAGTTGCCGGGCATCTGCGGCGGCAGGTTCTCGGGCGGCAGACGGCGGCCCAGGATCGCGTCGGCGGTCTTTTCTCCGACCATGATCGAGGGCCCGTTCAGATTGCCGTTGGTGATCTGCGGGAACACCGAACTGTCAGCCAGCCGCAGCCCCTCGACGCCGATCACCCGCGCTTCGCTGTCGACCACCGCCATCGGATCGTCGCGCCGCCCCATCCGCGCGGTGCCGCAGGGGTGATAGGCGCTTTCGGCATGTTCGCGGATGAAGGCATCCAGCTCGGCATCGCTGTCGCCGCCCCCGGGCTGGATTTCCTCGGCCACATATTCGGCCAGCGCCGGTTGCGCGAAGATCTCGCGGGTCAGCCGAAGGGCGCGGCGGAAGGTCAGCCAGTCATCCTCTTCGCTCATCGCGTTGAAGCGGATCTCGGGCGCCGCCGCCGGGTCCGCGGAACGCAGCCGCACCGTGCCCCGCGCCTTGGCCCGCATCGGTCCGACATGGGCCTGGAAGCCGTGCCGGTTGACCGCCGCCTTGCCGTCGTAGCGGACCGCGAGCGGCAGGAAGTGATACTGGATGTCCGGATATTCGATCCCGGCGGCCGAGCGGATGAACCCGGCGCTCTCGAACTGGTTCGACGCCCCGATCCCGCCGCCGGTCAGCAGCCAGCGGGCCCCGATCATCGCCTTGGAGAACAGGTTCCAGTAACGATACAGCGTCACCGGCCGGGTCGAGGCATATTGGACATAGACCTCCAGATGGTCCTGGAGGTTCGAACCCACCCCGGGCCGATCGGCCAGCACCGGCAGGCCCATCTCCGCCAGATGCTGCGCCGGGCCGATCCCCGACAGCATCAGCAGCTTGGGCGAGTTGATCGAGGAGGCCGCCAGGATCACCTCGCGCCCGGCACGGATCACCTCGGTCCTGCCGCGCCGCTCGACCTCGACCCCGACGGCGCGCTTGCCTTCGAAGACAACCCTCCGCGCCTGGGCCCGCATCAGCCTGCACTTCGGGTTCTTCAGCGCCGGACGCAGATAGGCATTCGCGGTGGACCAGCGCCGGCCCTTCCAGATCGTCGCCTCCATGGCGCCGAATCCTTCCTGCGCGGCGCCGTTGTAATCCTCGGTCACCGGATAGCCCGCCTGCCGCCCGGCCTCGACAAAGGCGGCGAAGAGCGGGTTCCAGCGCGGACCGCGGGTGATGTGCATCGGCCCCGAACTGCCGCGATAGGGGCTGGGCCGGTCGTTCTCGCCATGCCCGTTCTCGCCGTGCCAGGTCTCCATCCGCTTGAAATAGGGCAGCACGTCGGCATAGGCCCAGCCCTCCGCCCCCATCTCGGCCCAGGTGTCGAAGTCGCGGGCATGGCCGCGCACGAAGACCATGCCGTTGATCGAGGACGAACCGCCGATCACCCGGCCCCGCGGCACCGCGATGCGGCGGTTGTTCAGATGCGGCTCGGGCTCCGAGGTATAGCCCCAGTCATAGCGCCGCATGTTCATCGGATAGGACAGCGCCCCGGGCATCTGGATGAAGGGGCCGATATCGCTGCCGCCGGCCTCGATGACCAGCACCGAGCAGCCGGCCTCGACCAGCCGATAGGCCATGGCCGAGCCGGCCGATCCGGAACCGACGATGACGTAATCCGCGACGGGGGTCCTTATCTGGCTCATCCGATCCCCCGCAGGGCTTCATAGCTGACCATCGCATGTTCGGCATAGGCGGGCCGGGTTTGCAGATTGGCGTAATAGGCGTCCAGCGCCGGGGTCTCGACCCGGTTGAAGGGCAGGGTGAAATAGCGGTGCAGAAGATGCCCGACCGCGATGTCGGCAAAGGAAAAGGCATCGCCCGCCAGCCAGGGCCCCTCGCCCAGCCGTGCGTCCAGCATCCGCGCCAGCGGCGCGATGGCCGCCTCGGCTCTGGCGACGGCATCGGGCGCGGCGGCTTCCGGCGGCAACCGCACCAGCGGATAGAACAGCGCCGTGACCGCAGCCCCGAAACAGTGCTTGCCCCATTCCGCCCATTGGTCGAGCCGGGCCCGGACCAGCGGATCGGCAGGCCAGAAATCGTCGTCGCCATAGGCCGCCCCCAGATAGCGCAGGATCGCCGCGCTCTCGAAGATCGCCGCCTGACCGTCCTTCAGGACCGGAACCTGCCCCATCGGGTTCATCGCCAGGAACTCCGGAGTCCGCGTCGATGCATGGCCATGGCCATAGTCCAGCCGCTGCCAGGTCAGCCCCAGCTCGGCGACCGCCCACATCACCAGCTGCACATTCGAGGAATTGGCGCGCCCGTAGATCGTCAGCATGATTTCTCTCCCATCTGCCCGCCCCGCCTAGAACGGCGCCTCGACCGGGCCGGTGGCGACATAGGTGGACTTGAGCTGGGTGTAGCTCTCCAGCGCCACCGCCGCGTTCTCGCGTCCGAAGCCGGACAGTTTCATGCCGCCGAAGGGCATCCCCGCCGGGGTCAGGTTGTAGGTGTTGATCCAGCCGGTGCCGGCCTGGATACGGCCGATCACCCGATGCCCCCGCGCCAGGTCGGCGGTAAAGACCCCCGCCGCCAGGCCATAGGGCGTGGCGTTCGCCCGCGCGATCACCTCTTCCTCGCTGTCGAAATCCAGCACCGAAAGCACCGGCCCGAAAATCTCCTCGCGCGCGATGGTCATCTCGTCGGTGACATCGGTGAAGACCGTCGGCTCGACGAACCAGCCCGGCCGGTTGGCGCGATGCCCGCCACAGGCCAGGGTGGCGCCCTCGGCCTCGCCCTTGCGGATGAAGCCCATCACGCTCTCCAGCTGCCGCTCGCTGACCAGCGGCCCGAAATTCGTCGCCTCGTCCAGCGGATCGCCCATCACCACGCCCGCCAGCCGCTCGACCATCCGCGCCACGAAAGCGCCGCGCAGCGGCCGCTCGACAAAGACCCGCGTGCCGTTCGAGCAGATTTGCCCGGAGGAATAGAAATTCCCCAGGATCGCGCCCGAGACGGCGTCCTCAAGGTCGGCATCGGCAAAGACCACCAGCGGCGACTTGCCGCCCAGTTCCATCGTCGCCTGCTTCATGCCGGCAGCGGCGGCGGCATAGACCTTGTGCCCGGTGGCGACCGACCCGGTCAGCGAGACCTTGGCGGTCCGGGCGTCGTTCACCAGCGCCGCGCCCACCGCGCCGGCGCCCTGCACCACGTTGAAGACTCCCGGCGGCAGCCCCGCCTCGGTCAGGATCTCGGCCAGCGTCAACGCCCCCAGCGGGGTCACTTCCGACGGCTTGAACACCATCGCATTGCCCGCCGCCAGGCAGGGCGCCGCCTTCCAGCAGGCGATCTGGGTCGGGTAGTTCCAGGCCCCGATGCCGACGCAGACCCCCAGCGGCACCCGCTCGGCATAGCAGAAATCCCCCCCGGCCAGCCGCAGCATCTGGCCCTGCAGCCCCGCCGCCAGGCCGCCGAAATACTCCAGCGCATCGGCGCCGCTGGCGGCATCGGCAACCAGCGTTTCCTGCAACGGCTTGCCGGTATCCAGCGTCTCGAGCACCGACAGGTCGTGGTTCCGCTCGCGCATGATCGCCGCGGCGCGGGCCAGGATCCGGCCCCGTTCGGCGGGCGCCGTCGCGGCCCATTCCGGCTGCGCCGCCTGCGCGGCGGCCAGCGCCCGTTCGATCAGGGCCGGGGTCGCCTCATGCAGTTCGGCCACCTTGTCGCCGGTCGCCGGATAGAGACAGGCCATCGGCGCGCCTTCGGAATCGTCGATATAGGCCCCGGCGATATGGTGGCTGGCGGTCGGTTGGGCACGAAGCATCAGACAGGTCCTTTGCGGGAAGCGCCGGTTGCGCGGCATGGCGCCCTCGGCGGCAGGGGTTGCAGGACGGGAAGGCCGGGCACGGTCATTCTCCCCGCGGAAAACGTTGCGCCGTTTCCAGCACGTTCAGGTCCATGTGGTTGCGCATGTAGCGCTCGGAGGCGTCGCGCAGCGGCTGGTAGTCCCAGGGATAGTAGCGGCCGTTGCGCAGCGCGTCATAGACCACCAGGCGACGCGCCTGACTGGCCCGCACATCGGCGTCGAACCGGTCCAGGTCCCAGCGTTCGGCCAGCTCGCGGAAATGGTTCAGGACCGGGACATGTCCGGGATCGGCGGCCAGATCGCGGCGCTCGTCCGGGTCGGCCTCCAGATCGAAGAGCTGCTCCGGGTCGGCCCGGCAGGCGGTGTATTTCCACCGGCCCTCGCGCAGGCAGATCAGCGGTGTGATCGAGGCTTCGGCGGCATATTCCATCATCACCGGCGTCTTGCGGTCCGCCCCCCGGGCCAGCGGCAGCAGGCTCTCGCCATCCGCCCAGGGCAGCACCTCGGACATGTCGGCCCCGGCCAGCTCGGCCAATGTCGGGCAGACATCCAGCAAAGAGACCGGCGTCTCGACCAGCCCCGGCTCCAGCCCCGGCGCCGAGAGCATCAGCGGCACCCGCGAAGACCCTTCGTAGAAGCTCATCTTGTACCACAGCCCGCGCTCGCCCAGCATGTCGCCATGGTCCGAGGTGAACAGGATCGCGGCCTCCTGCCGCGTGTCCTCCAGCACCTGCAATATCTCGCCCACCTTGTCGTCGAGATAGGAGAGATTGGCGAAATAGGCGCGCCGCGCCCGGGCGATCATCTCGTCGGTCAGCTCGTAATTTCGCCAGTCGTTGGCATCGAAGATGCGCCGGGAATGCGGGTCCTGCGCCTCGTAGGGCAGTGCCGGAACCCGCGGCATCAGATGCTCGCAATCCTCGTAGAGGTCCCAGTATTTCCTCCGCGCCACATAGGGGTCGTGCGGATGGGTGAAGCTCGCCATCAGGCACCAGGGCCGTTCGTCATGCCCGCGCGCCAGGTCATAGAGCTTCTGGCAGGCCAGAAAGGCGACCTCGTCGTCATATTCCATCTGGTTGGTGATCTCGGCCACCCCGGCCCCGGTCACCGAACCCATGTTGTGATACCACCAGTCGATCCGCTCGCCCGGCTTGCGGTAATCGGGGGTCCAGCCGAAATCGGCCGGGTAGATATCGGTCGTCAGCCGGCTTTCCAGCCCGTGCAGCTGGTCCGGCCCGACGAAATGCATCTTGCCCGACATGCAGGTCTGATAGCCCCGGCGCCGCAGATGATGCGCAAAGGTCGGCACGTCGCTGCGGAACTCGGCCGCGTTGTCATAGATGCCGGTGGTCGAGGGCAGTTGCCCCGACATGAACGCCCCCCGCGACGGCGCGCAGAGCGGCGAGGCGCAATAGGCATTGGCAAACCGGGTCGAACGTTCGGCCAGCCGCTTCAGGTTCGGCAGGTGCAGCCAATCGGCCGGGCCGTCCGGGAACAGCGTGCCGGTCAGCTGATCGACCATCAGGATCAGAATGTTCATCTCCGCTCCCCCAGCAGTCGGTCCAGAACCCCGAGCGCACAGTCCACGGCGGCGGCGCCGTCCGGCGTGCCCTCGCCCAGAGCGGCGCGGATATAAAGCCCGTCGATCAACGCCGCCAGCGTGTCGGCCACCGCCGGCGCCCCGGCCCCGACCAGCGGCCGCAGCCCGAACAGCAGATTCGACCGCAGCCGCCGCTGATAGACCCTGAGCAGCCGCCGTGCCTCGCCCGGCATCTGCGCCCGGACATAGAAGCTCAGCCAGGCCGACACGACCTCGGCCTGAAAGTTCGGCGGCGCGAAGGAGGCCCGGACGATCGCCTCGACCCGCGCCCGCGGTGTCTCGGCTCCGGCCAGCGCCGCCTTCACCTCGGCCGCGTAGAGCGCCAGGATATGGCGCATCGCGGCGTCGAAAATCTGTTCCTTGGCACCGAAATAGTGATGCGCCAGCGCCGAGGACATTCCAGCCGTCCGGGCGATCTGGCTCACCGTCACATCCAGCGATCCGGTGCGCCCGACCTCGGCAATCGTGGCTTTCACCAGGGCTTCGCGTCGGATAGGCTCCATCCCGAGCTTGGGCATGCGGCTTCCTTTCTGCTATGTCTCCGGTGTATGAGGTCCTTGATTGACTCGTCAATCAACAAAACAGGGAGAACATCAATGACGATCAGAACCACGCTTTCGGCGCTGGCAATTCTGGCCGCGGCGGGTCCGGCACTGGCCGAAGGCTGCGACAAGATCACCTTCTCGGATGTCGGCTGGACCGACATCACCGCCACCACCGCGGCCACCACCGCCATTCTCGACGCCCTGGGCTACGAGACCGACATCAAGGTGCTCTCGGTGCCCGTCACCTATACCTCGATGGCCGGCGGCGACATCGACGTCTTCCTCGGCAACTGGATGCCGACGATGGAGGCCGACATCGCTCCCTATCGCGAGGCCGGAACCGTCGATACGGTCCGCGCCAACCTGGAAGGCGCGAAATACACCCTGGCCACCAACAAGGCCGGCGCCGACCTGGGCATCAAGGATTTCGCCGACATCGCCAAGCACGGCGACGAACTGGACGACACGATCTACGGGATCGAGCCAGGCAATGACGGCAACCGGCTGATCATCGACATGATCGACTCCGACGCCTTCGGGCTGAAGGGCTTCTCGGTCAAGGAAAGCTCGGAACAGGGCATGCTGGCCCAGGTCGAGCGCGCCGACAGCAAGGGCGAGCCGGTGGTCTTCCTCGGTTGGGAACCGCATCCGATGAACGCCAATTTCGACCTGACCTACCTGACCGGCGGCGACGACTACTTCGGCCCCAACCTGGGCGGCGCGACGGTGATGACCAACACCCGCGCCGGCTATGTCGATGAATGCCCCAATACCGGCAAGCTGCTGGAAAACCTGGTGTTCTCGCTGCAGATGGAAAACGAGATCATGGGCATGATCCTCGACGACGGGATGGACCCCGCCGATGCCGCCAAGACCTGGCTGGCCGCCCATCCCGACACCTGGAAGCCCTGGCTTGAGGGCGTGACCACCAGGGACGGCGGCGACGCCGTCGCGGCGGTCGAGAAATCGCTGATGTAGTCCGATTGGCCGCCCCCGAAACGGGGCGGCCTTTCCCTGTCCCCTCAGCCAAACGCAAGGCCCCGAATGCTCGGCCTCATCCCGCTGCTCGATATCCCCAAGATCCCCGTCGGACGAACCGCCAGAATCGGCTTCGACTGGCTGAAGACACATGGCGAATGGGTCTTCGACTGGCTGTCGAACGTGCTGGAAGGGATGATCGCACTGATCCTGACGGTGCTGCAGTCGCCGCCCGACTGGTATTTCCCGCTGCGGGTCCGCGACGCGCTGACCGACGCCCCGCCGATCTATCCCGGCTATGCCCCGATCTACCCCGAAGCGGTGCATCCCTTCCTCGTCATCCTCGCCTTCGTCGCCCTGACCTGGGCGCTGCAACGCAGCTGGAAGACCTGCCTGCTGGTGGGGCTCGGCTTCCTCTTCATCGTCAATCAGGACTATTGGGAGGAAACCACCGAAAGCCTGACCCTGGTGCTGTCCTCCTGCGTGGTCTGCATGGCGGTCGGGGTGCCGATCGGCATCGCGGCGGCGCACCGGCCCCGGCTCTATGACTGGATGCGCCCGGTGCTCGACCTGATGCAGACCCTGCCGACCTTCGTCTACCTGATCCCGGCCATCGTCTTCTTCGGCATCGGCATGGTGCCGGGGCTGATCGCCACGGTGATCTTCGTCCTGCCGGCGCCGATCCGGCTGACCCATCTGGGCATCTCGACCACCCCGACGCCGCTGCTGGAAGCGGCCGAGGCATTCGGCGCCACGCGGCGGCAGACGCTCTGGAAAGTCGAACTGCCCTTCGCCCTGCCGCAGATCATGGCCGGGCTCAACCAGACCATCATGCTGTCGCTCTCGATGGTGGTGATCGCGGCGCTGGTCGGCGCCGACGGGCTGGGGGTGCCGGTGGTCCGGGCCCTGAACTCGGTGAACACCGCCCTTGGCTTTGAAAGCGGCTTCGTCATCGTCGTCCTTGCCATCGTGCTGGACCGTATGCTGCGGGTGACCCGGAAATGAGCGCCGTCATATTCGACAATGTGTCCATCGTCTTCGGCGACCGCCCCGACAGCGCATTGGAGCTGATGGATGCCGGTCAGGACCGGGCCGAAATCCAGGCGGCCACCGGCCAGGTGCTGGGCGTCCACGACTGCTCCCTGACCGTCGAACAGGGCGAGATACTGGTGCTGATGGGCCTTTCCGGCTCGGGCAAGTCCACCCTGCTGCGCGCCGTCAACGGGCTGAACCCGGTGATCCGCGGCACCGTGCTGGTGCATGACGAAGAGACCGGCGAGATGTGCGATGTCACCCATGCCGATGCCCGCACCCTGCGCCGGATCCGGCTCGGCGGCGTCGCCATGGTGTTCCAGCAGTTCGGCCTGCTGCCCTGGCGCACGGTGCGGGAAAATGTCGGCCTGGGGCTGGAACTCGGCGGCATGCCGGTGGCCGAGCGCGAGGCCAAGGTCGATGAACAGCTGGCCCTCGTCGGCCTCTCGGACTGGGCCGAGCGCAAGGTCGGCGATCTCTCCGGCGGCATGCAGCAGCGGGTCGGCCTGGCCCGCGCCTTCGTCACCGATGCGCCGATTCTGCTGATGGACGAGCCCTTCTCGGCCCTCGACCCGCTGATCCGCACAAGGTTGCAGGACGAGTTGCTCGACCTGCAACAGAAGCTGAAACGCACGATCATCTTCGTCAGCCACGATCTCGACGAGGCTTTCAAGATCGGCAACCGGATCGCGATCCTCGAAGGCGGCCGGATCGTCCAGTGCGGCACCCCGCGCGAGATATTCTCGAATCCGGCCAGCGATTACGTGGCCGATTTCGTCGCCCACATGAACCCGCTCGGCGTGCTCTGCGCCCGCGATGTCTGCGAGCCGGCCGTCGGCACCCCCAGCCACAGCGTCGGCCCCGATACCGACATCCGCGAGGTGATGGAGACGGTCAACCAGATCGGCCGCCCGGTCGGGGTGATGGAAGGCGACCGGCTGATCGGCCAGATCACCCGCGAAACCGTCCTCGCCCGGCTGCTCGATCCGCGCGGCTGATCCCGCCTTCGGGTCGCAATACGCCCGCCGGAGGCCCCGGCTGCGGCGCCGCCCCGATCGCCATCCCGCGCCCTAGCGGGGCCGTTCGAAGCTGACGAAACCGCCCTGCCCGGCCAGCGCCAGGATCATCCGGTCCGGCAGCCCGTCCTGGAACAGGAAGCACTGGGTCTCGAACTGCTCCAGCTCGGTGGTCAGCAGCACCGGCCCGGCCCCGGCCGAGCCGTCGCACTCGGCCTCGATCCGCAGGAACCGCACCCCGATCTGCTCGCCGTCGTAGAACTCGAACGCCTCCGAACCGTAGACCGTCATCCGGTACAGCGGATCGTCGCTCGACATCCAGTCGCCCTGGATCGCCGCCCGCAAGTCCCCGAACGGGTCCTCGGCATGGGCCACCACCTCGCGCAGCGCCACCTCGGCGAAGATGTCGCCCTCGGAAACGACATCGCCCGCGACCGTGACCGGCGTGCCCATCGGAATGTTCTCGATCTGCACCAGGAAGGCGTCCGGCGTCGGCCCGCCCTGATAGGCAAAGAACTTCCAGCCCTCGGCGTGAAAGGCGCAATAGGCCCGGCCGTCCGCGGTCTCGCAGCCCTGGAACACCCCGTCGAGCTGGAACACCGGCCCGTTGGCACCCTCGGCCAGTCCGCTGACATAGCGCTGGTCGCCCCCCGCCGGCGCGGGCGGCACCGGGCCCTGCGGTTTCCCGGGCGGGGTGAAGGGGTGGCTCAGGTCGATCACCGGCAGATCGGGTGGCGGAACCACCACGCCGCCGGCGCCGATGTTCAGCGTCAGCTTGCTCTGCCCCGGCGTCAGTTCCACCGCCTTGAAATTGGCCAGCCGATAGCCCCGCGCCTCGCAGTCCTCGTCACCCTCGATATAGAACCACGACTCGTCGACACAGAAGCCATAGCCGTCACCGACGAAGCCCGGATCGTCGACGTGGAAATAGATGTATCCGTTGAACTCGGGATAGCTCGGGTCGCCGCAGTTCCCCGGGCTCGGCTCGATCCAGCCGCGCGAGACATAAGCGCTGCCTTCCAGCGACCCGATCGCGACCCGCATCGGCGCCTCGGTCTGGTTGCAGATCGTCAGTTCGGCCCGTGCCGCCCCCGCCAGAAACAGCCCCGCCGCCAGTATCGCCGCCGCCAGTCTTCCGTATCGCATTGCCGCCTGCCTTCGTTCGTCCCGGTTCGTGGCCGAAGACTAGCCGCTTGCGCGGCGCCTGACTATCCGGTCTTGCGGGCGCGGCACCGCCCCTCGCGACGACAAGAGGGGCAGGTTTCCCCGCCCCTCTTCCATATCGCACCCTTTGATCAGAAGGTCGTTTCCTAGAAGCCGTAAACCAGCGAGGCCCCCAGGGTGTTGTCGGTGTTCTTGAACCCCGGCAGCGGGTCCGAGTCATACTCGGTCCGATAGCCCAGCCGGGTCGACAGCATGTCGGTCATCTTGAAGTTGACGCCGAAGTCGTTGGTCACCACCGTGCTGCCCTTTGAGGCCAGAACGTCGGTGTCATTGGTCAGGAACATCATCTCGGTCAGCTTGTAGTAGAGCCGCGACGAGGCCATGCCGGCGAACTCGGTCGCGTCGGCGCCCAGCTGGTTCTGAGTGTAGCGCACGCCCGGGCCGGCCTGGATGCGCCAGGCGACGGTTTCGGTGTTCACCACGCGGTAGCCGGGACCAAAGCCCAGGAAGGCGTCGTATTCATTGGTCGCAAAGGCGTCGTAATGGACCGAGCCGATGCCGAAGACATAGAAGCTGTCGCTGAAGTAGCGGTTGGCGTCATAGACGACAAAGGCCTCTTCCTTGTTGCGCACGCCGTTGTCGTCGGCGAACTCCACCGCGAAACCGAAGGTGTGGTTCCACGGGCCGGCACCATAGCGGAAGCGCCCGCCCAGCGACAGATCGGCGGTATCGGTGTTGCCCGAGGTCGCCGCGAAGCCTAGCGACAGCCCCCCCGACCAGCCCTGCGCATATTGGTTGCCGCCAAAGCGGGCGTCGTCCTCGCCCTTCGCCAGTTCCTCCTCGACGTCCGACTGGATGTCGTCGATGCGCTCGTCAAGCGCGTCGGTGCCCACCAGCACGGCCTGCGCGTGAACCGGCGCGGCCGTGATCAGGGCCAGGGCCGAAACGGATGCCATTTTAGCAATATTATTCATGGGATTGCCCTTTCGCAAACAGAGACCTCAACCCGCCATCGGGTCGAATGAAGGCCTGTTGAAAGGACAGATAGGAAACGCAGAATGAATAGAAAAATTAATTTTAACAATAAATGAAACGAGTAATTCTCATGTCAAATCCGGGTCCGGTCCGGCGCCTGCTAAGCCATTGCCATTGCTCAGGTCGTCCAGCCGGTCGAGAACCTCCTGGGTCTCGTCTTCCAGGGTCGCCACCACGCGGTTCAGCTCGAACTGCGTGATTTCGGCAACATCCGGCTCCAGGTCGTCACGCCAGACCGACCAGACCGGGTAGGGAAAACGCGGCGCCTCGGGCACCAGATGCAACTGGCCCGCGTCGATGTGGCGCTTGACGTAGCGGGCCGGCAGATAGGCGGCATAGTTGCGGCGGACGATGTAATCCACGGCCATCGCGCCCAGCCTGAAGGTCAGGCCGGGATTGGTCAGGTCGGGCAGCACCTGCGAATGAAATCGCAGGAACTCCGGCCCCCAGTCGACAAAGACATAGCGCCCCGCCACGTCAAGCGTCGGATCGGGCCAGGCGGCGACCAGGACCAGTTCCTCCTGCATCACCGGATGCGCCACCAGCCCGGGCCGCAGATGCGGCGTATAGATCAGCGCCATCTGCACCACGCCTTCACCCAGCAACCGGGTCAGACGCTCGGGCAGGCCAAGCTCGGTGCGGATGTTCAGATTAGGCATCGCCTCGCGCAGCCCGTCGACCAACCGGAAACCCAGCCGCGGCCAGAGCGAATACTGCCCGCCGATGCTGAGGCTCTTGGTGAAGCCCTCGGGCAGGGCGACCTGCTGGCGCGCCGCCTCCCAGACGTTGAGCAGGCTCAGCGCGTAGTGCTCGAACTCGCGCCCCGCGTGGGTCAACTCGGCCCCGGCCTTCGAGCGGTGAAACAGCGGCTGGCCCAGATCGTCCTCAAGCCGGCGGATACGCAGCGAGACCGCCGATTGGGTCAGGAACAGTCGATCGGCGGCCGCGACGAAGGACCCTGTGCGGGACACTTCCAGAAATGTGCGGACAAGCTTGAGATCCATCCCCGGGGCATAGATGAACCACAGGGGGTCTGTAAATCGCGGTGCCGGGCGGCGATGGCGCTATTGCCGGATGCGCCAGCCGGTCCGGAAGATCGTCCAGACCGTCACCAGCCCGATCCCCAGGAACACCGCCACCGCGATCAGCGAGGCGCCGACCGGCACATCCGCGATGTCGAAGAAGGCCCAGCGGAAGCCCGAGATCAGGTAGAGCACCGGGTTCACCCGTGTCACCGCCTCCCAGAACGGCGGCAGCATCGAGGCGGAATAGAAGGCCCCGCCCAGGAAGGTCAGCGGCGTGATGACCAGCAGCGGCATCAGTTGCAGCTGCTCGAAATTCTTTGCCCATATGCCGATGACAAATCCCAGCAACGCGAAGCTGACCGAGGTCAGCACCATGAAGCCCACCATCCAGAACGGATGCGCGATCCGCATGTCCACGAAGAAGAACGAGGTGATCAGGATGATCGTGGCGATCATCACCGCCTTGGTCGCCGCCGCCCCGACAAAGCCCAGGGTGATCTCCACCCAGGAAATCGGCGCCGCCAGCAGTTCGAAGATCGTGCCGACCCATTTCGGCATGTAGATGCCGCCCGATCCGTTCGAGACCGATTGCTGCAACAGGGTCAGCATCATCAGCCCCGGCACGATGAAGGCGCCATAGGGGATGCCCTCGACACTCTCGATTCGGCTGCCGATGGCGCTGCCGAAGACCACGAAATAGAGCGTGGTCGAGACCACCGGCGACAGCACCGACTGGAACAGGGTGCGGAAGGTCCGCATCATCTCGCGCCGGTAGATGGATTTGACCGCCAGCCAGTTCATGTCGTCGCCTCCCGGGCCTTGTCGCCTTCGACGAGGTCCAGGAAGACCTCCTCCAGCGTCGATTGCTCGGTGGACAGGTCGCGGACCGCCAGCCCGGCCGCCGATATGTCCGAGATCAGCCGCGCCACGCCCGAACGTTCGGCATGGGTGTCATATTCATAGACCAGCTTGCCGGATTCGAGCCGCAGCCCGTCCCGCGCCAGCCCCTCGGGCAGTTCGGCCATGTCCTCGGTCAGTTCGATGGTCAGCACCTTGCGGCCGAAGCTCTGCATCAGCTTGACCTTGTCCTCGACCAGCAGCAGCCGGCCCTTGTTGACGATGCCGACCCGGTCGGCCATCTCCTCGGCCTCTTCGATGTAATGCGTCGTCAGCACGATCGTCGTGCCCTCCTCGCGCAGCTCGCGCACCAGCGCCCACATCTCGCGCCGCAGGTTGACGTCCACCCCCGCCGAGGGTTCGTCGAGAAACAGGATCTTCGGCCCGTGGCTCAGCGCCTTGGCGATCAGCACCCGGCGCTTCATGCCCCCCGACAGTTCCAGGGTCCGGGCATTGACCTTGTCCCACAGCGCCAGCGACCGCAGGACCTTCTCGATATGGGCCGGGTCCGGCGGCTTGCCGTAGAGCCCGCGGGTATAGGCGACATTGGCGCCGACCTTCTCGAAGGGCTCGATCAGCACCTCCTGCGGCACCAGCCCGATCAGGCTGCGCGCCTGCCGATACTGGCTGCGGATGTCGAACCCGCCCACCGTGACACTGCCCCGCGTCGGCTCGATCAGCCCGCAGATCGTCGAGATCAGCGTCGTCTTGCCGGCCCCGTTCGGGCCCAGCAGTGCCAGGATCTCGCCCTCTTCGATGTCCAGCGTCACGCCGTTCAGCGCGACGGTGCCCGAGCCATAGGTCTTGCCCAGGTCTTGAATGCGGATGATCGGCGCCATGGAGACGGCCCTCCCGAAGACCGGACGGCTCATCTAGCAATCGCCGGCAACGGAAACAAGAGCGCTGTTCCCGTCACCGCCCGTTCAGGGCGCCGAAGCCGCCGCGGCCGCCCGCGCCTGCCCGCGCCGCAGCCGCGCCTCGCGCCAGGCGATGAACACCACCGAGCCGAGGATCACCGTGCCGCCCAGCACCACCCAGAGATCGACCGGCTCGTTGAACAGCAGCGCCCCGAAAGTGACCGACCAGACCAGTTGCAGGAAGGTCACCGGCTGGGTGACGGTGATCGGCGCCGCCCGGAAGGCCAGCAGCATCGCGTAATGCCCCGCCGTGGCCAGCGCGGCGGTGCCGCAGAGCCAGCCGAACTCGACCCAGGTCATCGGCTGCCAGACCCAGGCGGCGACCGGGGCCAGCAGCACCGCCACGATCACCGACATCCAGCCCAGCGTCGCCGCCGCCGAGGTCCGCTCGGCCAGGGTCTTGGCCATCAGATAGGACGCGGCGAACAGCGGTGTGACCGCCAGCATCGCCAGATGCCCGGGCTGCAGCTCGCGGAACCCCGGGCGCAGCACCAGCAGCGCCCCCAGGATCGCAAAGCCGATCGCCGCGATTCGCCGGGTGGCGATCGTCTCGCCCAGGAACAGCACCGCCCCGATGGTGATGTAGACCGGCTGCATGTAGCCCATCGCGGTGACCTCGCCGATGGTGATATGTGCCATCGCGTAGAACCAGAGCAGCACCCCCAGGGCATGCAGCGCACCGCGCCCGACAAAGCGCAGACCCAGCCCCTGCCCGACCCCGGCCCGCGCCATGGCCGGCAACGCCGGCAGCACGAAGACCAGCCCGATCGCATAGCGCATGAAGACCACCTGCGGCGAGGGCAGGCTCTGCGCCACATGTTTCACGATCACCGTCACGGCGGTGAAGAACAGCCCCGACAGCAGCATCCAGAGGATGCCGCCCAGCGGTCTGGCCGCGGGAACGGAAGAGGGTCCGGAATTCATGGCGCGACCTGACCCGATTGCCGGGGCAAGCGCAAGCCGTGCCGCCGGATCAGCCGTGCAAGAGCTTGGCGGCGATCGTCCACATGGTGAGTCCGACGACGATCTCGAGGATTCGCCAGGCCCCGGCGCGGGCGAACAGCGGCCGCAGCAGCGCCGCACCATAGCCCAGCCCGAAGAAGAACACGACCGAGGACGCCGCCGCCCCGAGCCCGAATTCCACCGTCCGCCCCGGCCAATGGGTCGAGACGGACCCCAGCAGAACCACCGTATCCAGATAGACATGCGGATTGGCCCAGGTCAGCAACAGGCAGGTCGAAAGCGCCGCCCCCAGGCTGACCTTGCCGCCATTGCCGGGGGCCAGAACCTCGCCGCCCTTCCAGGCTGCATAGAATCGCATGGCGCCATAGACCAGAAGAAAGCCCGCACCGCCCAGGCGCAGGATATGCTCCAGGCCCGGCGCCGCCTTGACCACGGCACCCATTCCTCCGACCCCCAGGGTGATCAGGATGGCGTCGGACAATGCGCAGGTCAGGCAGATGGCCAGCACATGCTCGTCCCGCAATCCCTGTCTCAGCACAAAGGCGTTTTGCGCCCCAATCGCCAGGATCAGACTGAAACCCAACGCGAACCCGGCGAACACTGCTGTCAAAACCAACCTCCCCGCTTACGCAACGACAGCCCCCGGCAACCCTTTTGTAAGGGACACGCAAAAGTTGCAAGTCCGGTGTTTCAGCGCATCGCCTCGGAAAGGACTTCCAGACGAAGCCCCAACCCGATCGCCCGGGCCGGAAACCGCTGCAGCCAGGGGAAGCGGGCCAGCAGCCGGAACGGCAGCGGCGCACCCCTTGCCGCGCCCTCCATCACCGGCTGCAGGACACGGTTCTGGGCCTGGACCTGCACCCATTGCAGCGCCCGCACCGGCGCCTCGCGGCGGGCCTGCACCCGTTCCAGATCGCGGATGCCCACCGCCCCGGCCCGAAGCGGGGCATGAAGGATATTTGCAGCCGCCACCGCATCTTGCACCGCCAGGTTGACCCCGACGCCGCCGATCGGGCTCATCGCATGGGCGGCATCGCCGATCGCCAGGAAACCCGGCCGCCACCAGCGCCGCAGCCGGTCCACCCGCACGTCCAGCACCTTCACCGCGTCCCAGTCGGCAATCTCGCGGGCCCTCTCGAAGCCCAGCCCGGTGACATCCCCGACCTCGGCGCGAAAGCCCGCCAGCCCGCGCGACCGGATCGCCTCGACACCGCCCCCGGGCACCATTCACTACCCTAGATTTAATGAAATCAGCTTCTTAAGAGCCGATTTTGTCCCACCGTCCCCCGGCATAGGCAAAAGTGGGACTTTTTTGTTCGCGCTCTGTGCTCGAAGAGACCCTCGACTTGGCCGTCAGCCATCCTCCTGATCATCGCTGCCATCGCCCTTCACTCTCTTGGTGATCGCCCTTGAGGTGATCGTCCGCGACCTTGCCAGCGGTCGCGTGGCCTTCAATGTCCGGCCCGCACCATCCGCCAAAGCGGACCGTGTTGAACATGAAGCCCCCGCTTTTCCCGCCGTCTTTCCGGGGCGCGTCCAACAAGGACGCCAACCTAAGAGAGAAAGGAAAAGACAATGGGACTTGATATGTATGCAATGGTGACTGACGAGCAGTTCGACGGCGAGGTGGATTTCAAGCCAGAGCGGCCCACCGAACTGCACTACTGGCGCAAGCATCCGAACCTTCACGGCTGGATGGAACAGCTCTACTTCGACAAAGGCGGCAGTGCTGACAGCTTTAACTGCGTCTGCGTGGTACTGACCGAGGCCGATCTCAATCGCCTGGAAGCCGATATCAAAGAGGCTGGCCTACCGCCTACGTGCGGGTTCTTCTTTGGTGCCTCCGATGGCACGGAGACCGAAGACGATCTGGCCTTCATCGCGAAGGCACGCGAGAGGGTCAAGAACGGCTACACAGTCTTCTATGACTCGTGGTGGTAGTGATCCCGCCGAAGCGGTCGAAAGCCGCTTCGGCAGGTTTCAGCCTTGGTCGCGCGAGAGGTGCTTCATGCCGGATGCTGCTAGCACCTTCTGGCGGGCAGCGCGGGTATAGCGCGAGGCTTCTTTCATCGTGCTCCAGCCGAAGATTGCCATGAGCTGACGCTCAGTCGCGCCGTTCTCTGCCGCAAGCGCCGCACCGGCCTTGCGGAGACCATGTGCCGAGCAGTGCTTAAGACCCGCTGCGTCGCACTGTTTGCGAAACCAGTTGCCGAACCCGTTCGAAGTGAAAGGCTTGCCGAACGCCGTCACCAGAAAAGCAAGGTTGCCTGTCGGTGTTGCGTCGATCACGCCGTCCAGCTCCGGCAGGACGGGGATAGATAGCGTAACTGGTTTTCGGCTACGGTTCTTTTGCTGCGTTAGCGTCAGCCAGCCATCCTTGATGTGCTGGGGGCCGAGCCGCACAACGTCTGAGCGGCGCTGTCCGGTGTAGAGCAGAAGCGCAAGCGCTAACCGTGCCTTCGAGCCAAGCGCATGATGTTGCTCGAACTGCGCAACTTCTTCCATCGTCCAGGAGTGAAAGCCATCGCTCGCCGAGCGGATATAAGGTACGTCTCGTGCGGGATTGCGATCGGCGAACTCGTACTCGACCGCGAAGTTAAAGATTTGCCGCAGGGCTTTGACGACGCCGTTGGCCGCTTCCGGAGTGTCTGCCCTGTCATCGCGCATCTTGCGCACATGACGCGCTTCAAGCAGCGCGTAAGGGTTCTGGCCGTTCTTCTCACAGACTCCATCGAGAATGCGGCGGCGGACATATTGCGTGCGCGGTGCCAGGCGCTTGAATTCAGCAGAAGCGAAGTATTGCTCGCAGAGCCATTTGAACGTGCCCTTGTTGCCACGCCGGTCGAGCGCAGGCGCTTGGAGCTTGTCCGGCGCGTCGTGCAGAGCTCTGCGATACTCATCCAGAAACTCCTGCGTGCCGGGCTGGCTCTTAAGCCTTACCTTCGGCTGACCGGGCTTGCGCAGGTAAACGCGCACATTGCCATGGCGGTCGGTGTCTTCGACCACGTGTTTCAGGCGAAAACTTCCTGTGCCATCTCTCATTATGAATGTCGGCATCGCTCTATGCCCTCTATTGCATCAATCATCCCATGGGTTGTCTTGAACGGTCTCTCCATCAGGAATCAGCTCGAAGGCCTGGTCAAGCCTTATCCTGTCCCAAACCGTTCGGCTGTTGATCCGCTTTGGTGGCGGCATCCGGCCATCGTAAACCAGAATGTCAAAGAGCGAGGGTGATACGCCGACATACGCGGCGGCCTCCACACGGGAGAGGCCGCGCGGCGCAAGAGAATAGGGGAGTATGTTTTTGTACTTGACCATCTTGCCCCGGAATATGGAGCAAGACCTGCCTTGGCGCGCGGACACAAGCTGGACAAGGTAAGCCTCGTCAGTTTGGTGAGAGTGTTCTGATGAGCGCTGTAAGAGTTTCGCGTGCTACCATAGCGCGCAAGACTGGATCGCGGATTTCGAGGTTCTGTCTGAATCGCGTGCAGTGTTCCGGCCGGGTCATGTGCCTTTCCAGAAAGCGCAGCGCTTGGCTGACTTCTTCACTGCGCGCGTCCTCATTCGCGCAACGTAAGACTGCATCGCTGAGGATCGATACAGCATCGCGGATGAGCCGCTGATGGGAAGTGCCATCAGCCCAATGCCCAAAATAAGCTACCTTATCTATATCGCCAGAAGAGAACATTACAAGAACATATTCGAGATTCGGTGACGGAGCAACAAAATCCCTCACCCAAGATCGGGTGAGGGATGAGCCTTAGATTGTGGGCGTGTTCGCCGAGCGTTGGGCGATGGCGCGGCCGATATTCTCGATGCTGGCGATTGCGTTGCGGCGATCCACGCTTCCGGCTTCGCTTGCAACCATCTCTTCGTGAGCCTTGCGGAACAACGCGCGAAGTTCTGGGATGCTGCGTCCGTCCAGGGCTGCGGCTGTAAATATCTTTGACATGGTAATCTCCTTGTCTGTCGTAGTTGACCCCGACCACCGGGACCTTTCGCCGTTCCCCCACATCATCATCGGCAGGAAGAAGGTTCCCGTGGACGGCAGGTCGAGCGGAGGTAGACAAGCGGGACGCTATACAGAAAAGAGATCAGCGCAGACCATCGGCGCAGGTAGCCCAGATGCGAAGTGACTGTTTCAGATCATGAAAGGTTGTCGGAAGATGGCTTGGAGAGCCGATTTCGCGATCGCAGCATAGATAAAATGCAAGATAAATTTAACGAAATGCTAAGGACGGACTGCCAAGCTTAAAGAATATTTAGATGATTTTTTTAGGGCTTTTAATGACGAGAAAATATCCGGGCAAGCCATCACCGTATCTGACGGTGGATTACTCCCGATTGGGCACAATATCGCTGGACGAGTTCCGGCAAGCAATCCTAACCGATCTCCATGTTCTGGAGGACGTGCACAACGTCAAGTTCATTACGGCACCGCTGCTACGTGTTCAAGTCACCGATGAGTTCGGTGATCCGCACTCTGTGCGCAATCTTGGTGACGGCAAGCCCATCTACCGTATGCATACACGTCATTTTCGGCCGTCCTGTTGGGACTACGAGCCGTAGGGCGATGCAGAAAGGAGGGCATTATGGAGCCGCCATGCTATCTGCGTATAGATCAAGTAAGAACACTTTTGGCCGAGATGGGCATCGAACTATCCGAGCGCCAGATCAAGCGGGCTGCTGACCCTGATCCCAATGGCAAGCGGAAACTGCCATTCTTTGTCGATCCGATAGACGGGCGACTAAAGATCGAAAAAGGGACGCTTGTGCGAATTTATCGTGAAGCGCAAATAGATGCTGAAAATAATTCCAAGATTTGATAGCGTGGAGAACTTTTCAAGAACAACAATTGTAACGAGTAATGTCAGATATAAGAAAAAGGACAGGTAAAAAGGGCACGACGTACCAAGTCAGATACCCAAATAGCGCAGCTAAGACAGGATACGCTTACAAGACGTTCCGAACGATGAAGGAAGCGCGGGCGTTTAGTGAAACGTTGGGAATGCGCCCTAACGCACCGGTCGATACATCCATCAAGACAGTCCCGCAGGCAATCGATCGATGGCTAGAGATTTGCTTCAAGGAAGGTCGCGATGGCCGCGATCCGGTAACGCCATACACTCACAAAATCTATTGCTACCGTGCCGATATCATGAAGGCTTATGATTGGGAGAAAGACCTGCACGAACTGCAGACGCCAGATGTCGTCAAGTTTCGGTCCTGGCTTTTGCGAGATTATACACGAGATCAAGCCAAGAAAGTGATGTCGTCCTTCCATTCCGTCGTGAAGGAAATGGCGTTGAGGGGCCATATAGCAAGCAATGTTGCCAGCGGCGTCAGTGTCCGGTCCGACTCTCGTTACGACAAGCCGATTGAGCTCCCGAGCGCAAGCGATATTTCTGCGTTGCTCGCTGCCGCTGACCGTCTTGCAAACTCTTCTAACCGACAGACTGCGAGAACATGGGAACGCTATCGGCCCATCCTTTACCTTGCAGCAGACAGCGGGATGCGCCCGCAGGAATATGTCGCGCTTGCGCGCGGCAACATCACAGATGGCGGTGTATTGGTAGACCGGGCCTTGGAACGCGGCGAAGCGCGTATCTCGGTGACAAAGACGCCCGCCGGTAGGCGGTTCATCGATCTGACGCCGGATGTCTTCGATATGGTTCGGCACTACGCTGATCACATCGCAGTCGATGGAAAGTATGATCTTGCCTTCCCGACGAAGTCAGGAAGATGGCTGACGCCGGATCATTGGCGCAAGCGCGGGTTCTATACAGCTTGCATTGAAGCTGGGCTCGTCGTGGAAGAGACCGTCGATGGGAGGATAGTGCAAAAGCCGAAGTTCAAACCTTACGATCTGCGGCATTTCTTCGCATCGATGCTGATAGAACAAAACTTGAACTTAAAGCGGATTCAGTATCTAATGGGACATGAAGACGTAACAACGACGTTGAACGTCTATGGCCACCTGATCGATCAGAAAGATCGAAGGGATAAGAGCAAGTTCAATCTTTTAGGAACTCTTTCCCAAAATCCATGTGGCAATTCTGTGGCAGATGGCCGCTAACCCTCTCTCAGCAACGTTTTCTCCGCAGCTTCCGGAGCCAAAGGCCGCAGGTTCGAATCCTGCAGGGCGCGCCATAACAAAATCAATGACTTATCGGATTATTCTGGAAAGAAATTGACCAAGAATGCCGATTTTGCCACAAATTACTGGTCCGCTGTAATCCGCAGAAATCCGCCCTCGTCTTTTTCGTTTTGAAATTCCCTGTGGCAATTTTGTGGCAAATCCTGTGGCGCGGCTATTATGGATCAGTCGGGCAGTATAGCGCCGCAATATCGCGAACAGCACGTTCAACCGTTTTGTCATGCTCGTAAGTGTGCATGCTTCGGCGCTCGTAATCGATGACATCGAACAGTGTCTTCCATCCCGTCGGCAACCGTTCCTGGATAGGATTGAATATCGAGCTG
>NZ_JANQDU010000003.1 GCF_024723735.1 Frigidibacter sp. ROC022 | reverse complement strand
TTTCTTCTAGGCGGAAGGGAACAGACGCGCCGGGCGGCCCCGGCCGGCCGGCGCGTCAGGTCAGCCGGATCGGGCGTTGCTCGGCGATCGCCTCCATCGCGAAATAGGAGGTGACGGCCTCCAGTTCCAGATCGCCGATCAGCCGCTTGTAGACCTCGTCATAGCTGTTCATGTCGCGGGTCACGATCTTCAGCAGATAGTCGTAATCGCCCCCGATGCGGAAGAAGTCGATCACGTCGGGGATCGTCGAGACATGCTGGCGGAACTGCTTCAGCCAGCTGGCCGAATGATGCCGGGTCTTGATCATCGCGAAGACCACCAGCCCGACGCCCAGCTGCTTGCGGTCCAGAACCACCGTCCGGTTGCGGATGATCCCTGCCGCCTCCAGCGTCTTGAGACGGCGCCAGCACGCATTCTGCGACAGCCCGACACGGTCGCTGAGCGCCCGCTGCGATTGTGCGGAATCGCGCTGCAACTCCTCCAGGATGCGCAAATCCATATGATCGAGTTTCGACTGCATTTTTCGATCATATGATCGAATTTTTGTCACCACAAGGTTAAGATAGGTAAGGTTTACACGGCAGTCTGTGCCAATCTTGCCCCCGTAGCCAACGACAGCAACGGAGCAGGCATGTCGCCACTGGACGAGTTCAAGGCATCGCTGGCCGGTCCCGACCTTCCGGCCCGGATACGGTCCGGGCTGATCGGGGACGGGGTGCAGATCGAAGGCCCCTTCGGCCCGCGCAGATTGCTCTATGCAGATTATGTCGCCTCGGGCCGCGGCCTGTTGCAGGTCGAGGATTTCATCCGCGACAAGGTGCTGCCCTATTACGCCAACAGCCATACCCAGGCATCGTTCTGCGGCGCCTACACGACCCGGCTGCGAGAGGCCGCGCGGGCCGAGATCGCCCGGATGACCGGTGCCGATGCGGCGACGAGCGTGGTCTTCACCGGGGCCGGCTCCACCGCCGGGCTGAACCGGATCGTCGGCCTGCTCGACATCCCCGGCGTGCTGGCGCAGGGCGGCAGGGCGGTGGTGCTTGTCGGCCCCTACGAGCATCACTCGAACCTGCTGCCCTGGCGCGAGAGCGGCGCCACCACGATCGAAATCCCGGAAGGCGCCGGCGGCGGTCCGGACATGGGGGCGCTGGAACAGGCCCTGGCCGAGGCGCAGGGCGCCGATCTGATCGTCGGGGCCTTCTCGGCGGCCTCGAATGTCACCGGCATCCTGACCGACACCGATGCGGTCACCCGGATGCTCCGGCGGCACGGCGCCCTGGCGATCTGGGACTACGGCTGCGCCGCCCCCTATGTCGAGATGGACATGCGGGCCGGAACCGATGCCGCCAAGGACGCGATCGTGTTTTCGCCGCACAAGTTCCCCGGCGGTCCCGGCGCCTCGGGCGTGATGATCCTGCGCGACGCCATTGCCCGCCGCCGCACCCCGACCCTGCCCGGCGGCGGCACCGTCAGCTTCGTCTCGCCCTGGGACCAGGTCTATTCCCGGCAGCTGAGCGAGCGCGAGGAAGGCGGCACCCCGAACGTGACCGGCGATATCCGCGCCGCGCTGGCCATGCTGCTGAAGGAGGCCCTGGGGCAGGACTGGCTGGACCGGCGCCAGGCAGAGCTGCGGGCCCGGGCGCTGGCGGTCTGGGACGGCAATCCCCGGATCGAGCTGCTGGGCCGGCGCGACGCCGAGGCGCTGCCGATCTTTTCCTTCCGGATCGGCGACGGCATGGGCGGCCATGTCCATCACCAGTTGTTCACCCGGCTTCTCAGCGATGTCCACGGGGTTCAGGCGCGCGGCGGCTGTGCCTGTGCCGGCTCCTACGCGCATCGCCTTCTGGGACTGGACCAGGACCGCTCGCGGCAGATGCGCGACGCCATCCTGCGCGGCGAAGAGCTGGAGAAACCGGGCTGGGTGCGGCTCAACCTCTCGGCGCTGCTGACCGACGAGAAGGCCGATTTGATCATTGCGGCGGTGGACAATCTTGCCTCGGATGCGGCACAATACGGCAATTCCTACCGCGCCGATCCCGAAACCGCCCGTTTCCAACCGGTCGCCTCCGGCGCAGAAAGCCTCGCCTCGTGAGCAGCCCGCTGTCCAATCCCACCTTTCGCCGCCTGTTCGCGGCCCAGATCTGTTCGCTGCTCGGCGTCGGCCTGCTGACCGTCGCGCTGTCGCTGGCGGCCTACCGGATCGGCGGCGCGGCGGCGGGCGGAACGCTGCTGGGGTTCCTGCTGGCGCTGAAGATGGTGGCCTATGTGCTGCTGGCGCCGCTGGCCGAGACGCTTCTGGCCAATGTCCCGCGCAAGCGGGCAATGGTATCGCTGGATTTCGGCCGGATGCTCCTGTTGCTGCCGATGGGGCTGTCGACCGAAATCTGGCATGTGGCGGTGCTGGCCTTTGCCTTCTTCGTGCTGGCGGCCGGCTTCACGCCGCTGTTCCAGTCGGTGATCCCGGACGTTCTTCCGGAAGAGGAAAGCTATACCAAGGCACTGGCCTGGTCGCGGATCGCCTATACGATGGAAGCGGTGCTGAGCCCGGTGATCGCGGCGGCGGTGCTGAACGTCGTCACCGGGGAAGCCCTGTTCCTTGCCGCGGCGCTGGCCTTTCTCGGCTCGGTCCTGGCGCTTCTGAGCATCCGGTTCCCGGCGCGCGGCGAGACGGCCGTCAAGGGGCCGTTCCTGACCCGGGCGCTGCGGGGCATGCGCATCTATGCCCATACGCCGCGGCTGCGCGGCCTGTTCCTGCTGAACCTCGCGCTCTCGGTCTCGATGGCCTGGGTGCTGGTCAACACGGTGGTCTATGCCGGGGCGCGACTGGGGAATGCCGAGCGGTTCTATCCGTTGCTGATGGCCTGCTACGGGATCGGCGCGGCGAGCGGGGCGATCTTCATGCCGCGGCTGCTGAAGCGGATCGGCGAGCGGCAAGCGATGCTGACCGGGGCCTTCGGCTTTGCCGCCACCGGCGCGACCTTCGCGCTTCTGCCCGCCCTGCCCTTGCCGGCGCTGGCGCCGATCTGGCTGTTGTTCGGGGCCACCTCCTCGCTGGTCCTCACCCCCGGCGGGCTGGTCATCACGCGATCCGCCACACGCGCCGACCGGGCCGCGGTCTTTGCGGCACAGTTCTCGCTCAGCCACGCCGGCTGGCTGGTCGCCTATCCGCTGGCCGGTTGGCTGGCCGGGGCCGTCTCGCTGGAGCCGGCGCTGCTGATGCTGGCGGCGCTGAGCGCCACGATCGCGTTGATGGCGATGACGGTCTGGCCGGCGCATGATCCGCTGCAGCGGCCGCATGTTCATCCTGACCTGCCCGAGGATCACCCGCATCTGCATGCGGTTCCGGCACTGGGCCGCCAGCATCGTCACGTGCATGATTTCCGCATAGACGACCTGCATCCGTCCTGGCGCCAGAGCGCCATATGATTTCCTACTGAAAGGCGAGTTTTGCACAAGATGACCTCCCAGCACGCAAAAGATCCGTCACCCATCGACGCCAAGGGCCTGCCCGAGCTCGAGGCCCGGCTCCGCGAAGAACTCGCCTTCCTTTGCTATCCCGGCAAGGACTGGGTGCCGCAGCGCGAGGGCGTGACGGATGTGGTCATCATCGGCGGCGGCATGTGCGGCATGGTCGCCTGGCTGGCGCTCACGACCGCCGGCATCCGCAACATCCGTGTTCTCGACCGTGCCGAGGCGGGGCGCGAGGGGCCCTGGCTCAACTATGCAAGGATGGAAACCCTGCGCTCTCCCAAGGTGCTGACCGGTCCGGCCTTCGGGATGGGGTCGCTGACCTTCCAGGCATGGTATCGGGCACAGCATGGCAGCGAGGCCTGGGAGGCGCTCGACAAGATCCCGCGGCCGATGTGGATGGACTATCTGATCTGGTACCGCAAGGCGCTGGAAATACCGGTCGAGAACGGGATTTCCGTCGATCATGTCGAGCCCGAGGGCGATCTGCTGCGGCTGACCCTTTCCGGTTCCGAGAGCGGCAGCATCCTGACCCGCAAGCTGATCTTCGCCACCGGCCGCGACGGCACCGGCGGGCCGAACATTCCGGGCTTCGTGCGGGACCTGCCGCGCCGTCTCTGGGCCCACAGCGCCGACGAGATCGACTTTGACGCGCTGAAGGACAAGCGGGTGGCGGTGATCGGCGTCGGAGCCTCGGCGGTGGACAATGCGGCCGAGGCGCTGGAGCATGGCGCCGCCGAGGTCCGGCACCTGATCCGGCGCAAGGAGATGCCGACGATCAACAAGATGATGGGGATCGGCTGTTTCGGCTTTACCGCCGGCTACCCCGAGTTGCCCGACGAATGGCGCTGGCGCTTCATGCAATACAGTTTCGCCACCCAGACCCCGGCGCCGCGCGGCTCGACCCTGCGGGTCAGCCGCCATCCGAACGCCTATTTCCACTTTGGCAAATCCACCACGCGGATCGAAGAAAAGGGCGACGCGGCGCTGGTGCATTTCGCCGACGGCACGTCCTACGAGGCCGACTATGTGATCCTCGGCACCGGCTTTGTCATCGACCCGATGGCCCGGACCGAGTTCGGCGACACGGCGGGGGAAATCCTGCTCTGGCAGGATGTCTACACGCCTCCGGAAGACGAACAGTCCCGGGATCTGGGGCAGTTTCCCTATCTGAACCCGGACTTCACCTTCCGCGAGAAGACCCCTGGAAAGGCCCCCTGGCTACGCAATGTCTATTGTTTCAACTATGGTGCCTCGGCCAGCCTCGGCAAGATCAGCGGCGATATCCCCGGGATCAGCGAAGGCGCCGCCTGGTTGTCGCGCGCCCTGGCGGCGACGCTCTACCGCGAGGACCTGCCGTCGCACTGGCAGGGCCTGCAGGACTATGACACACCCGAATTGCAGGGTGACGAATGGCGTCCGAGCGAACTCGGGGCCAGCCAACCGGAACGGGAAGACCAGATCGCATGAGCATTTTCGACACCAGCCTTTTGCGCCTTGCCGGAGTCGGCCGCGACGGACCCGTGGCCGAGGCCGTGACGGCGCGAAGCAAGATCATCGAGATGACCCAGGCCGCCGAAGACGCGGTGCTGCGGCCGAAGGATTTCGGCGCCTTCGGACATGATCTGCGCTCCGCGCTTGCGGCGCGGGTGGCGCGGCTCGCCGGGGATGAGGCACTGGCGGCCCATCATGGCGCCGCGGCCGGGCAATACGCGGCGCTGGCCGATCCGGCCAGCGACGGGGCCGAGCAGGAACTTTCGGTCATCCTGGCCTTTGTCGACAAGGCGGCCAACCAGACCCGCGACATTGCCGGCGCGGATATCTCGGGGCTTCAGGCCGCCGGCTTCGCCGATGCCGATATCGTCCGACTCTGCGAACTGGTCGCTTTCCTGGCCTATCAGCTGCGGGTGATCTCGGGGCTGCGCCTGATGAACGGAGCCGCCGCATGAGCCGCGTGATCCACAAATTCACCCGCAATGTGCCGCATTGGCAGCCGCGCGTCACCCCGGTGAACCTGGCCGAGGCGACGCAGGACCAGCTCGACGCCCTGCAGGTCACGCCTTCGAACACCAAGGTCTCGGATTATGTGCTGACGCTGGCGCATGATGTCGAAAGCCTCAGCGTTCGCTCGCCTCTGTTCAACGCGATCATGTATGACCGGGGCGGCATGTCGCGGGCCGAGCGCGAATTGAGTGCGCTGGCGGCCTCGATGGTGAACCGCTGCATCTATTGCGCCGCCGTCCATGCCGACCGCCATGCCAAGCTGGAAAAGGACACCAGCGTCACGGACGAGTTGTTCGCCAAGGGCGAGAAGGCCGATCTCGGCCCCCGCGACCGGGCGATCTTCGACTTTGCCCGCAAGGCCGCCGAAGCGCCGCCCACTGCCGGGCCCGAGGACATGCAGGCGCTGCGCGACGCCGGCCTTTCGGATGCCGAGATCCTCGACCTGATCCTGTCCGCGGCGCTGTTCGGCTGGGCCAACCGGCTGATGCATGTGCTGGGCGACCCGGTACGCCAGGAGGTCCAGGCATGAGCGACCCGATCCGTGTCGGCATTGCCGGAGCCGGCTCCATCGCCTTCGCCACGGCAGCGCTGCTGCATGACAATGGCCATGCACCGATGCTCTGGTCGCCTTCGGGGGCGGGAACCGCGCCGCTGAAGGACGCCCCGCTGACCGCCGGTGGCGCCGTCGAGACCCGGTTTGCGCCGGGGATCGCGGACACGGCCCGGCAACTGGCGGACGAGAACGACCTGCTGCTGATCGCCCTGCCCGCCTATGGCCACAAGGCCGCGATGGACGCGCTGGCGCCGCATATCCGCGACGGCCAGCATGTCATCATTTCCTCCCATGCCTCGCTGGGTGCCGTCTACCTGATGCAGATGCTCGCGGCGCGGGGCGTTCAGGCGCCGATCACCGCCTGGGGCACCACCGTCGTCACCGGGCGGCGACAGGAAGGGCCGACGGTCAACGTCAATACCGTGCGCAGCCGGGTCGATCTCTGCACCGTGCCGGACACCCGCTCGGACTGTGCCCTGGCGATCTGCCGGCGCCTGTTCGGAGACCGGTTCCAGCCCCGCGACGGATTGCTGGCGATCTCGCTGTCGAACCTCAACCCGCAAAACCACATGGGAATCGCCCTGGGCAACATCACACGGATGGAGCGCGGCGAGACCTGGAGCCAGGGTCAGAACGTGACCCCCAAGGTTGGGCGGCTGCTGGAGCAGCTCGACCTCGAACGCCTGGCCATCGCCGAGGCGCTCGGGCTGGAGGTCAAGACCATCTTCGAGCATTTCCACCTGAGTTTTCATGTCCCGGTCGCCTCGATCTCGGAGATGAACCAGCAGATGCACGCCCTCGGCAACGGAGGCACCGGTCCGGCCACGGCCGACAGCCGCTATGTCACCGAGGATGTCCCCTACGGTCTGCAGCTGACCGCCGTCCTTGGCCGTCTTGCGGGCCGTCCGGCGGTGCTGCATCAGGCGGGAATCGACATCTTTTCAGCGATGTACGGCCGCGACTTCGCCGCCGAGAACACGCTGCTCAATGCGCTGGAGCTGGACCGCTTCGGCCTGGACGATCTGCGGCAGGCCGCCCGTACCGGAATGCTGCGGACGACGCCCCCTGTGGCGTCGTGAACAATAACTGATACGGAAACGAACTGAAGCAACAAGGAGACGCCTCACATGACCAAGCTCATCCTCAACCGCCGGAATTTCATCGGCACCGCCGCGATGTCCGGTGCCGCCCTGGCCAGCCCGGTGTATCTGCGCCGTGCCCATGCGGCCGGTGGCGAAGTGAACATCTGGACCTACAACGAATTCGTCCCGACGGCCTTCAAGGAGCAGTTCGAGGCCGAGACCGGGATCAAGGTCAACGTCCGCCTGGTCGACGATCAGGGCAAGCAGTTCAACCTGCTGGCCGCCGAGGCGCCGAACCCCTCGGTGGACATCATGACCGTCGCCGGGCACCGCTTCCTGCAATTCATCGACAGCGACCTGCTGACGCCGCTCGACACCGACCGGCTGAAGAACTGGGGCGCCATCAACCCGACCTTCTCGGAAAGCGACTGGGCGACGATCAACGGCCACAAATGGGGCGCGCCGATCCTGTCCGGGATGGAGGTCCTGTCCTACAACACCGAACTGGTGACGCCCGAGGAAGCCGAGACCTGGGACACGCTGTTCTCGGACAAGTACAAGGGCCAGACCGCCTATGTCATCCAGGACATGATGTCGATCGTCATGCTGAAGATGGGCTATGACGGCAACATGGTGGCCTATATGGACGATCCGGCGAAGGCCGCGGAGATCGTCGAAGAGGTCAAGCAGTACCTGATCGAGAAGAAGCCGCTGGTGCGGAAGTACTATGACGGCGGTGCCGAGGTTCAGCAGATGTTCGTCAACCAGGACATCGCGCTGGCGCAAAGCTGGAACGGTCCGGCGGCGGCGCTGATCAACGACGGCTTCCCGCTGGCGATGTCGATCCCGAAGGAAGGCTCCTACGGCTTTGTCTACACGTTCAACATCGCCAACAACGCGCCGAACCTCGACAATGCCTATACCTTCCTCGACGCGATCCTTGCCTCGCCCGAGATCGGCGCCTCGATGACCAAGGCTTCCGGCTTCATCTCGACCTACAAGGGAGCCTCCGAGTACCTGAGCGACATCGAGAAGAAATCGACCTCCTTCCCGGAAGAGCAGCTGGCCAATCTCCAGTTCTTCCGCGCCGAGGCCAACGACATGAAATACAAGCTCATCGACCCCGCGGTCGAAGCCATCAAGGCCTCCTGAGCTTCATCAATCCCGACCCGGCCCGCCGGAAACGGCGGACCGGGCACCACGACCGCGCAGGGAGAGGACCCCCGACATGAGTGATGACGCAGCCGGGCGCAGCTTCAGCAAGGCCGAGATTGCCGGCCAGGGGGAGCGCACCTTCTGGGGACGTCTGGCGAACTGGCCGCTCTATCGTGGCTTCACCGCCTTCCTGACGGCCTCGCCGCGCCGGCAGTTCGTGATCCTGGCCATCTTCCCGCTGATCTGGGTCCTGACCCAGCACCTGGGGCCGATGCTGCAGATGCTGCGGGTGAGCCTGACCGATGCCTATCCGGTCGCCCCGGGGACCGAGCAGCATTTCACCCTGCAGAACTACACCCGCTTCTTCGGAGACCGGATCTTCTGGCAGCCGTTCTTCCGGACCCTGATCTTTGCCGGGGTATTCACCTTCTGCACCCTGATCCTGACCTATCCGGTGGCCTATTTCCTGGCCCGCCATGTCAGCCGCAAGAACCAGGTGCTTATGCTTCTGCTGTTGCTGATCCCGTTCTGGGTCGGCGAGGTGGTGCGCACCTATGCGATCATGATCCTGCTCGGCAACACCGGCGCGGTGAACATGGTGCTGAAATGGATCGGCCTGATCGACCGCCCGATCCCCTTCATGTACACCAGTTTCTCCATGGGCGTCGGCATCGTCTATCTGACCGCGCTCTACATGCTGTTGCCGCTCTACTCGGCGCTGGAGAAACTCCCCAAGAGCTACAACGAGGCCGCCGCCGACCTAGGCGCCGGAGCCTGGACCCGGTTCCGCCGGGTGACGTTGCCGCTGACCCTCGAAGGCATCTCTTCGGGCTGCACGCTGGTCTTCCTGATCTCCACCGGCTTCTACGCGACGCCGGTGCTGCTGGGCGGGCCGTCCACAACCGTCTTTGCCGAAACCATTGCCGGCTTCTTCCATGTCGCGGGCGACCAATGGCCCACCGGCGCGGCCTTTGCGACGATCATGTTCGCGGCGGCGCTGGTCCTGACCGGGATATTCCAGAAGCTGATGAACTCTCTGCGCAAGGGAGACACGAAATGAACCGCGGCAACCGCATCCTGCTGTCCTGCGTCTACTGGGCCTTCGTGCTCTACGTCTTCGTGCCGCTGGTCCTGATGATCATGATGGGCTTCAAGGACAGCAAGTTCATCGGCTTCCCGATCCGGTCCTGGACGCTGGACTGGTATGCCGGCGTCTTCGCCAATACCGAGGTGCTGGCCACATTCGGCTATTCGGTGGCCATCGCGGTGCTGTCGACCCTGATCTCGGTCGCGGTCGGCACCTGGATCGCGGTGCTGCTGGAGGGGCGCAAGTTCTTTGGCCGGGCGGCGCTGTTCGGGCTGACCATCCTTCCGGCGCTGGTGCCGGGGATCATCTCGGCCATCGCCTTTCGCATCTATGCCCGGATGCTGGGAATCGAGCCCGGGATGGGTGCGATCATCTGGGCCCATGCGGTGCATAACGTGCCCTTCGTGGTGCTGGTGGTCTCGGCCCGGCTCTCGACCATGCCGAAGAGCCAGATCGAGGCGGCGCGCGACCTGGGCGCCGACCCGATCGTCGCCTTCCTGCGGATCACCCTGCCCTATCTGGTCCCGGCGATCCTGGGCGCCAGCATCTTCTGCCTGCTGCTCAGCTTCGACGATTTCGTGCGATCGTTCTTCCTCGGCGGCTACAAGCCGACGCTGCCGGTGCTGATCTTCGCCAAGCTGAAATCGGGCATGTCCCCGGAAATCAACGCCATCGCGACCGTCGCCCTGGTCCTGACCGCTGCCATCGGCCTCTGGGCCGAACGGTTCACCCGGCGCATGAACAAGGAGTCATGAGCATGACCGACCAAACACCGCTCGTCCGCCTCGAAGGCATCACCAAGCATTTCGGCGATACCGTCGCGCTGGACCATCTGACCCTGGACATCGCGCGGGGCGAGTTCGTGACCTTCCTCGGCCCCTCGGGCTGCGGCAAATCGACGACCCTGCGCATCCTGGGCGGGTTCGAGCGCCCGACCTCGGGCCGGGTGATCCTGAACGGCGAGGACGTGACCCGGCAGCCACCGGAGAAACGCCATGTGAACATGGTGTTCCAGGACTACGCCCTGTTTCCGCACATGACGGTGCGGCAGAACATCTCGTTCGGGCTGGAGCTGAAGGGCATGACCAAGGCGGCGATCCGGGCCCGCCAGGACGAGATCATGGCCTTTCTCGAGCTCGACGCCTACGGCGACCGCTACCCGACGCAGCTTTCGGGCGGGCAGCGGCAACGGGTTGCGCTGGCGCGGGCCCTGGCGCCAGATCCGGCGCTGCTGCTGCTGGACGAACCGCTGGGCGCGCTCGACGCCAAGCTGCGCGGGCAGGTCCAGCATGAACTGAAATCGATCCAGCGCCGCACCGACAAGACCTTCTTCTTCGTGACCCACGACCAGGAAGAGGCCCTGACCATGTCCGACCGGGTCGTGGTGATGAACAACGGAAGGGTCGAGCAGGACGGCACCCCGGAAGAGCTCTACTTCCAACCGGCCAGCCGCTTCGTGGCCGAGTTCATCGGCGAGACCAACCTGCTGACCGGCCAGGTGCATGGCCAGAGCGGCGACACGGTGGTGATGGACTGGTTCGGCCACCGGCTGAGCGGCCACGCCCCCGGCGGCGCACCGCAGGAAGGCGCGGCGATCACCGCCTCGGTGCGGCTGGAGAAACTGAACTTCCACGCCAGCCGCCCCGAGACCGGGAATGCCGTGCAGGGCAAGGTCATCGGCCGGACCTTTCTCGGCAGCCGGATGGCCATTGACCTGCTGGTCGACAACGCCGAGGGCGCCTCGCTGCGGGCCTTTGTCGATGCCGAGACCGGACAATCGATCGGCTCGGATGCGGTCTGGGTCGGCTGGGACAGCAAGAACATGGCCGTCCTGCGCGACTGACACCGGCCGGCGCCGCGCCCCCTCCAGACCCTGGCGGGGCGCGGCGTCGCTCAGGTGGCGGCGCTGCGCAGGTTCGACATCATCACCGCGAAGACGATGATCAGCCCGATCACGATGCTCTGCCAATAGGGATCGACATCGATGATGTTCAGCCCGTTCGAGATCACCGCCATCAGCAGCGCCCCGACCACCGTGCCCAGGACATTGCCCTTGCCGCCGTTCAGCGCGGTGCCGCCGATGATCACCGCCGCGATCGCGTTCAACTCGTAACCGACCCCCGCCGAGGGCGGCGCCGCCCCGACCCGGGCGGCAAAGATGATCCCGGCCAGGGCGCAGCAGAATCCGCAGATCCCGTAGGTCGCGACGCGGACGGCGGGGATGTTGATGCCCGAGAGCCGCGCCGCCTCTTCATTGCCGCCGATCGCATAGACCGCGCGGCCGAAGCGGGTGTATTTCAGCATTCCCGCGGTCAGGGCGACCATGATCAACGACAGGAAGATCGGGAAGGGAATGCCCAGGATGGTCCCGTCGGCGATCCACAGAAACGACTTCGGAAACGACATCGACGGGTTCCCGCGCGAAATCAGCAGCACCACCCCGCGCCCGACTCCCATCATGCCGAGCGTCGCGATGAAGGCCGGCACCTTACCGAACTGGATGATCACCCCGTTCAGAACCCCGGCCAGAACCGTCAGCACCACGGCGATGGAGGTCGCCAGCACGATGTTCATGCCGTGCACCACGCTGAGCACCGCCGAGACCGAGATGGTCAGGGCCAGAAGCGAGCCCACAGACAGGTCGATCCCGGCGGATATGATGACGACGGTCATGCCAAGCCCGATGATCAGGTTGATCGAGGCCTGCTTGCCGATGTTGAACATGTTGTTTGTGGTCAGGAAATACTCTGACAGGAAGGTCAGCAGAACCACCACCCCGACCAGCGAGACTGCCGCGATGATCGGCTGCCGGTTCTCTCTCACGACACGGTTGATACTCATTTCTCTCCCCTGGAAATCGCAGCAAGGATGTCTTCCTTGGTCAATTCGTCCCCGGCCAGGTCGGCCACGATCCGGCCATTGCGCATGACCAGAGTCCGGTTGCAGATTCCGCAGATCTCTTCGATCTCGCTCGACGACACGATGACGGTGTTCCCGGCCTCGGCCAGCTGGACGATCATCGCGTAGATCTGGAACTTGGCCCCGACATCGATGCCGCGGGTCGGTTCATCGAACAACAGCACCCGACAGTCGCGCGTCAGCCACTTTGCCAGCACGACCTTCTGCTGATTGCCGCCGCTGAGATTGACCGCGGCGTTCTGCGGATCGCCGGGCCGCACTTCCAGCGTCTCGAATTTCTCGGACGCGAGCCGCATTTCCTCGCCCAGGGCCAGGAAGGGACGGGAAATCTTGTCCAGCGAAGCCAGAGTGATGTTCTGGGCACAGCTCAGCCCCAGCACCAGCCCCTGCTCCTTCCGGCTTTCGGGCAGGAGCCCGATCCGATTGGCGACGGCGCTGCGCGGGGACTTGGGATCGACCTTCACGTCGCCCATCATCACGGTTCCGCCGGTGTGGCGCCGGGCACCGAAGATCGTCTCGACCAGTTCCGACTTGCCCGCCCCGACCAGGCCGGTGATGCCCAGGACCTCGCCCTGTCGCGCAACGAAGGACACGTCCTCGAAACCGGGGCCGGACAGGTGTTCGACCTGAAGCCCGGGTGCGCCGGTTGCCTTGCTCTTCGGCGGATAATGTTCGGCCAGTTCGGCGCCCAGCATCTTTGTGACGATGTCGGCCACGCTCAGATCATGCGCCGGCTCGGTCGAGATCTTCTGGCCGTTGCGGAACACCGTGACCCGGTCGCAAATCTGCTTGATCTCGTCCAGGCGGTGCGAAATGTAGATCACCGACACGCCCTGCTCCCGCAGTTTCCTGATGAAGCCGAACAGGGTCCGCGCCTCGGTATCGGTTAGCGACGAGGTCGGCTCGTCCATGATCAGGATCTTCAGGTTCTTCCGGTTCAGAACCTTGAGAATTTCGACCATCTGCCGGGTCGCGACACCCAGCGAGGTCAGGATGTCTTCGGGATGCGCGTTCACCGCGAAGCGTTGCAGAAGCTCGGCCGCCGCCTCGTTCATCGCCTTCCAGTCGATCCGGCCGCGCCGCATCGGGTAGTCGCCAAGGAAGATGTTCTCGGCCACCGAGAGCGTGTTGACCAGCGAGAACTCCTGATAGATCACGCCGATCCCGGCTTCGCGCGAGTCGACGGGTCCGTGAAAGCGAACCTCCTTGCCGTCGATCGAGATCGTGCCGGAATCGAGGCGGTAGGCGCCGGTGATGATCTTTACGAGGGTCGATTTGCCGGCGCCGTTCTCGCCGAGCAGGGCATGCACCTCGCCCGGGGCCAGGTCGAAATCGACATGGTCCAGCGCAAGCACGCCGGGAAACTGCTTGCAGACCTGCCGCACCTTGAGCAGCGGTTCCATTGGGACATCCTGTGGGTCAGAGATCGGGGCCGCGAAACGCGGTTTCGCGGCCCGTTGGGGTCAAAGGGTCGGCGGGGCCGCCGGGCACCGCCGCACCGATATCACTTGATGTACTGGTCCACTTCCGCAGCGGTCACCAATTCCGGGAAGATGTAGGTTTCGGCGTCGATGCCGTCCCGGGTCTTGCCGTTCTCGATATACTTGACCGCAGCATCGATGCTGAGCTTGACCATCAGACGCGCATCCATGCGGATCGTCGCGGCAATGTCGCCGGCCTTGATCGCCTGATAGCCACCCTGCTGCCCGTCATAGCCGACAATGACGATGTCGTCGCGCCCGGCTGAATGGGCCGCCCGGGCCGCACCGACGGCGAGGTTGTCGGATTCACCGAAGACCGCATCAAGGTCCGGGTTCGCCTGAAGGATGTCCTCCATGACCTTCAGACCTTCTTCCTCGGTCCAGTGCGCGCCCTGCTTGGCCACCACTTCGAGACCCGGGTGCACCGCGGCGCCCAGTTCGAAGCCCATGGTGCGCAGGATCTGCACCGGGTTGCCGGTCTCGCCCTGGATCAGCGCGATCTTGCCGCTGCCGCCCAGCTGCTTGGCGATGTAGTCGACCGCCATCTTGCCGCCCTGACCGTTGTCGACGCCGACATAGGACACGACATTGGTGGTGTTCAGGCGGTTGTCCATGTTGACCACGGCGATCCCGGCTTCCATCGCCTTGTCGACCACCGGCACCAGCGCCGTGGTATGGCCCGCGACCAGAATGATGAAATCGACCTGCTTGGTGATCAGGTTCTCGATGATCGAGATCTGGCCCTCGTAGTCACCGAAGGAACCGGCCGGCGCGTAGGGCTTCACATCGACGCCGATCTCCTTGCCATAGGCGACGGCCTGCTCGGCCATCTCGATCTGGAACGCATTTGTCGTCAGGTCCATCACGACGATCGCGCCCTTGAGCTGGTCGGCAATCGCCGCCGTCGCGAATGTCAGCGATGCCGCCGCAATGGCCAGGCGACCGAAAGTTCTCCTAAGCATGTTCTTCTCCTCCCGCGGCCTCCCGCCGCTCCTTCGCGCCAGCATTCTGCCGCGCCCCTGTTGATCAAAAATGTTTCGCAGCCAAACGTGACTGGACACACATCATAACAGCATTCGGTATTTTCGTTTACTTCCGAATACTGGCGTTTGTATCGCAATGCTTTCTTGCGCTGTCAAATTGAATCCTCTGCGGAACCGGCCAGCCGCCCCGAAAACAAGCGCCGCGAACGCTCTCAATGGGCACAAAGCCAATACCTTGCCTGGGATCCGGCGGCCTTTTCGATTGTTGTTGCGCCGCTCCAATTGTCTGCAGGCATCGCGACGACCAACGGGCGGGTTTACAAGAAACTGGTCCAACGATAGCGTCGACCTTGGCCTTCGCCGTTTCCAGAAAAGAAACGGGGGCAAAACCGGCATCGGGATCCATCGCTCGGTGCAGACGGCTTATCGGGAGGAAAACGATGAAGCTATACAAGATATTAGCGACAAGTGCCGCCACGGCAGTTCTGGGCTCGACCATGCTTGTCGCCGAGCCCGAAATTGTTTCAGGACCGGCTGCGGAACCGGATTGCTTCGTGCCGTGGTCAGACAGTACCGCGTTTTTCAAGTTTCCTGAGAAGAAGGGCCCCTATCGGATCGCACTGGCGAACGGCTATATCGCCAACACCTGGCGCATCCAGATGGTGCAGACTGCCAAGGCCTATGCCGAGCAGCCGGAAGTGGCCGCGAAGCTGGCCGAGTTCAAGGTGGTCTCGACCGGCGAGGATGTCCCGGCCCAGATCGCCGCGATCCAGCAATTCATCGACGCGGGGTATGATGCCATCGTCGTCAACGCCCAGAATCCGACGGCCTTCGGCCCGGTCATCAAGCGCGCCAAGAGGGCTGGCGTGGTGCTCGTCGCCTTCGACAACACGCTCGATTCCGAGGACGTGATCAACGTCAACGTCGACCAGAAGGGCCTGGGCGCACTCTGGGGCCAGTGGCTGGTCGACAAGGTGCCGGACGGCGGCAAGGTGCTCGAGGTGCGCGGCGTCGCCGGAACCTCTGTCGACACCGACCGGCACAACGGCCTGCACGAGGTGCTGGACGGCTCCGGCAAGGATTGGGAAGTGATCGAGGTCGTCGGCAAATGGGATGACGGCGTGGCCCAGAAGGCCACGGCCGACGCCATCGCGACTTCGGGCCCCTTCGTGGGTGTTTCCGGCCAGGGCGGCGATACCGGGATCGTCCAGGCGATGCTGGATGCCGGCCACCCGATGGTGCCCTTCGGCGGCGAGACCGAGAACGGCTTCCGCAAGTTCTGCGCCGCGGACGAGGCGCTGGACTGCACCTCGGCAGGCTCCGGCCCGGCCCAGGTCGCCGTGGCGATGAAGGTGGCCATTGCGGCGCTGGAAGGTCAGGTCGTGCCGCAGGCGCTCAAGCTGCCGCTGGCCGTGGCCTCGGACCCCGACATGAAGGAAGGCGTCGACTACTTCCCCGAAGAATCCGACAACTTCTTCGTCGGAAACTCCTTCCCGACCTGCGGCATCAGCTTCACGGCGCAGGAAATCATGGGCCAGACGAAAGACAACCAATAGGCTCGAGCCGGCGCCGCCCCGCGCGGCGCCGGACCGGACGACAGGTTGCGACGGGAGAATTGCGTGCCGCTTCTGACCATGGAAGGCATTTCGAAACGCTATGGCGGTGTCACGGCGCTGTCAGGCGCTGATCTGGAAGTCGAGGCCGGATCGATCCACGCCATACTGGGCGAGAATGGCGCGGGAAAATCCACGCTGATCAAGGTGTTGTCGGGCGTTGTTCCGGCAGATGAGGGGCGGATCCTTCTGGATGGCAAGGAAATGCACTTTGCCTCGCCGGCGGCGGCAAATGCGGCCGGCGTCGTCTGCGTCTTCCAGGAGCTGTCGCTGATCCCCGAGCTCAGCGTCGCCGACAACATCGTCATATCCAATCCGCCGATGCGCTTCGGAATGATCGACCGCGCCGAACAGCGCCGAATCGCCGAGGCCGCCCTGGCCCGGGCCGGCGCCAGCGACATCCATCCGCGCGCCCTGGTGAAGGACCTGCCGCTGTCGCGCCGGCAGATGGTCGAGATCGCCAAGGCCCTGGCCCGCAATCCGCGCATCCTGATCCTGGACGAGGCGACTTCGGCGCTGACCGCGGCGGATGTCGGCCGCATCTATGACGTGCTCAAGCGGCTGCGCAGCGAAGGGCTGGCGCTGCTCTACATCTCGCACCGGATGAACGAGATCGCCGAACTGGCGGACCGCTGCACCGTCTTTCGCAACGGGCACAATGTATCGAGTTACGATCAGGGAACGCGCAGCGACGCCGAGGTCATCGAGATGATGATCGGCCGGGAATACAGCGCCGCCTTCCCCGAACGCGCGCCGGTACCTGCCGACGCCAGACCGGTGCTCGAAACCCGCAACCTGGGCTGGAACGGCCGGCTGTCGGACATCTCCTTCACCCTGCGCGAAGGTGAGGTGATCGGGCTGGGCGGCCTGGATGGCCAGGGCCAGCGCGAGCTGCTGCTGGCGCTGTTCGGCGTCCTGCGCGGGCTCGAGGGCGACATCCTGGTGGCGGGCAAACCTGTCAACCTGACCAGCCCCGCCGCCGCCCGCTCGGAAGCGGTCGGCATGGCGCTGATCCCCGAGGACCGCAAGACCGAGGGCCTGATGTTGCCGATGTCGGTGCGTCAGAACCTGTCCTTCGCGGCGCTCGACCGGGTCACAAGGGCCGGAGTCGTGGACCGCAGGCAGGAGCAGCAGCTGATCGACGAAATGGTGCGGCTGCTGGCCATCAAGACCGGCGGGCTCGACCTGCCGGTCGGCGCATTGTCGGGCGGCAACCAGCAGAAGGTGGTGATCGCCAAATGGCTGATGCGGGCGCCCCGGATCATCCTGCTGAACGACCCGACCCGCGGCATCGACGTCGGCACCAAGCAGGAAATCTATCAGCTGATGCGCAAGCTGGCCGCCGAGGGTGCGGCGATCCTGTTCTATTCGACCGACTACGACGAGCTGATCGGCTGCTGCGACCGTGTCCTGGTGCTCTACGACGGGCGTATCCGCAGCGAGCTGGCCGGCGAGGAGCTGACCGAACATGCGCTGGTCGCCAGCGCGATGAACCTGGATGACAGCGTGGCGGAGACCACAGCATGAACGAATCGCGTTACTGGATCGCCGAGCGCCGCGGCACCCTGATTGCCATCGCGGTCTTTCTGGCGATGTTCGTGATCTATATCGCAAACCATCCCGTCGGCCTTACCGCCAATGTCGCGCAGACCGCGGCGAACAAGGGCGTGCTTCTGGCCTTTGTCGTGGTGGCGCAGGCACTTGTGGTCATCACCGGCGGGATCGACCTGTCGGTCGGGATGGTGCTGGTCCTGACCAATTGCATTGCCTCCTGGATCGTCGTCGGCACGCCGATGCAGACCGGTCTGGGGGTGCTGGGCGTCCTGGGCTCGGGCATCCTATGCGGGGCACTGAACGGCGCCATCGTGATCTATGGCCGCCTGCAGCCGATCATCACCACGATCGCCACCGGGGCGATCTTCTTTGGCCTGGCGTTGATCCTGCGGCCCTATCCGGGCGGCAGCGTGAACGAGGACCTGGCCGACGCCATGACCGGCCAGATATTCGGTGTGGTGCCGACGAGTCTGATCCTGCTGGCCGGGGCGCTGCTTGTTCTCTGGGTGCCGTTTCGCGGTTCACCTCTGGGCCGTGGCGCCTTTGCCGCCGGATCGTCCGAAGTCGCCGCATACATGTCCGGTGTGCCGATCCACCGCTGCAAGTTCGCAGCCTATGTGCTGGCCGGGCTGTTCGGCTCACTCGGCGGGCTGTTCCTGACCTTCTACACCTATACCGGCGAGGCGGCCTATGCGAGCGGTGACGGCTACACGTTGTGGTCGATCGCGGCGGTGGTCCTGGGCGGGGTGTCGCTCTATGGCGGGCGCGGCAGTGCCGTCGGGGCGGTGTTCGGCGCCTTCACCGCGCGCACCATCGGCGACATGCTGTTCGTCTTCGATGTCGATGCGCTCTGGCAGCCGCTGCTGCAGGGCGTCTTCCTGGTGCTGGCGATCTCGATCGGAGCCATCGCCCTGCTTCGTGTCCGCAACCGATTGGACTGGTTCGAATGAGCGACTTTCAACAGCAGGACCGCCCGGGGTTCGTCGAAGCCTTCAAACGTCGCTTCGATCCGGCAGTGGCCACCGCCTTTGCCTGCATCATCGTGCTGCTGCTGATCGGCAGCTTCTATTCGTCGAACTTCCTGACCGCGACCTATCTGATCCAGCAGATGAAGGTCGCGGCCTTTCTGGGCATCGCCGCTTCCGGGGTGATGCTGGTCATCCTGCTGGGGCATATCGACCTGTCGATCCCCTGGGTTCTGACCGCGGGAGCAATGATGGCCTGCGCCGCGACCGGGTTCGGCCCAGTCGGCACCGCGCTGGCCGTGCCCGCCGGCATCCTGACAGGCGCGCTGTTCGGCCTGTTCAACGGGATCGGGGTCGCCTATCTCCGGATACCGGCGATGATCGTCACGCTGTCCACCAATGTCGTCGCGCAGGGGTTGATGGTGGTCTATTCGGGCGGCTTCTCGCCGCAGGATTCGGCCTCGGACGCGATGCGCTGGCTGGCGACCGGAGTGCTGATCCCGGGGGTTCCCAATGCCATCCTGGTCTGGGCGCTGGTCGCGGTGGCAATCTCGTTCCTGCTGGGCAGGACCGCCTTCGGGCGCACGCTCTACGGCATCGGAAACAACGAACGGGCCGTCTATCTTTCGGGCATCGGCACCCGCCGCGTGGTGCTGCTGGCCTTTGTCCTGGCCGGGGCGCTGTCGGCCTTCGCCGGCGTCCTGCTGGCCGGCTATGCGTCGAAGGCGGCGCAGTCGATGGGCAATGCCTATCTGCTGCCGGCCATCGCGTCGGTGGTGCTGGGCGGCACCTCGATCCTCGGCGGCAAGGGGTCCTATCTGGGCACCGTCGCCGGGGTGATCCTGATCACGCTTCTGCAATCGATCCTCTCGGTGATGCAGATGCCCGAAGCAGGCCGGCAGATGATCTACGGGGTGGTGATCCTGGCAATGCTCCTGGCCTATGGGCGCGGGCCGCGCAGCGTCTGAGCGCGGGCCGATGTCTCAGGCCTGATAGCTGAAGCGCGACTGGACCTTGAAGGCATCCGCGCGGCAGATGGAATGGGCGATCAGGAACGGATCGGCGTCCGGTGCGGTCGCATAGTCGCGGCGCACGACCAGCGCCGGGTCGCCCGGTTCGGCGCCCAGATCCCGGGCCTGATCGGCGGTCAGCAGCGCCGCCTCGATGGTCTGCGCCACCGTTTCCACCTTCAAGCCGAAGCGGTTCTCGATGACCTCGGCCGCGGATTTCTGGACCTGGCCGAGGTCCTCGACCGCCGGTTCCAGCACGATATCCAGCCACAGGGTCACCAGCGCCACCGGCCGGTCACCGGTATCGGCGGCCTTGCGCAGCATCAGCACCTCGACAAGGCGGCGCCCGATCCGGCAGCCCAGCCGGGCCGCCAGCGCCTCATCCACCGTGACGATCCGGCTCGACAGGAATTCGCGCCGGGTGTCCTGGCCGAAGGCGACGAGGTCTTCGATCGAACTGATGGTCTCGGTCAGCCGCCCGTGCCCGCTTGTCGAGACCACCGTCGAGCCCTGCCCCTGCCGCGAGGCGACCGCGCCGCGGCTGCGCAGTTCCTGGACCGCCATGCGCACCGTGTGGCGGCTGACACCATAGGCCTGCATCAATTCGGACTCGGTTGGCAGCAGACCGCCGACCGGATGACGGCCCTTGCGGATTTCCTCCATCAGGTGATCGGCGATCAACCGGTATTTGGAAGGCTTGCCGGGCATCCCGTCAGACTATGCCGCGCCGGTGCAGGTCGCGGATCTCGGCTTCGGAAAAACCGGCGGAGTCGAGAATTTCATCGGTGTTCGTTCCCATGGGAGGACAGGGCCTGGATGGGGGTTTATCGCCTGCATCCAATGGTGAGGCAAGCACGTCGAAGGCCGCGCCGCCGGGAAGCTCCAGCGTCTCGACCCGCCCCGTCTCGCGCAGGGCCGGGTCCATCAACGCCTCGCGCGGGGTGCGGACCGGGGCGACAGGAACCACGCCCTGCAGGCGTTGCAGCCAGTCCGCGGTGGTGCGGGCCTGAAGGGCGCTGTCCAGTATCCGGGTCAGTTCCTCGCGCCGCCCGGCGCGGTCGGCAAAGGTCGCATAGGCCGGATCGGCGGCCAGTTCGGGCCGGTCGATGGCCTTGCAGAGCGCGGTCCAGAACTTTTCCTTGTTGCACATGATGTAGATCCAGCCGTCGCCGGTCCGGAACAGCTGGCAGGGCACGACAGTGGCATGGGCCGAGCGCGACACGCGGGCCGGATCATACAGGCTGTTCAGCGTCCATGTGGCCAGGTAGCTGAGGTTGAACAGCGCGGTATCGTAGAGATTGACATCGACATCCCGGCCGATCCCGCTCTCGCGCGCCGCCAGCACTGCCGAGACAAGGCCCAGGGCCATCGAATTCCCGGCCATGAAATCGACGATCGACAGGCCCATGCGGGTCGGCGGGGTATCCGGTTCTCCCGACATGTGGAAATAGCCGGCTTCGGCCTGCATCAGGAAATCATAGCCGGGCCAGTCGGCACGTTCCCCCGTCCTCCCGTAGGCCGAGCAATGGGCGCAGACGATGGCCGGGTTGGCCTCTTTCAACTGCGCATAGGTCAGGCCCAGCCGTTCCGGCACGTCGCCGCGCAGGTTGTCGGCCACCGCATCGGCCGTGGCCACCAGCCGGTGCAGCACCGCCTGCGCCTCGCGGTTGCCCAGGTCGAGTGTCAGGCTCTTCTTGTTGCGGTTGATCGACTGGAAGAACAGGCTGCCCTCGTCGGCCTCGGCGCCTTCGACGAAGAACGGGCCGAGACTGCGGGCATAGTCGCCGCCGGTGGCCCGGTTCTCGATCTTGATGACCTCGGCACCGAGATCGGCCAGATGCTGGGTGCCGAACGGACCGGCCCCGTATTGCTCGACCGCGAGCACCCGCAGTCCTGACAGCGGCGGCGCCATCTCAGCCCAACCCGCCGCGCACGATATCGACGACCGAATGCCCGGCGCGGGTCGAGAGGAAGGACCGGATCATGTGCAGCACATAGACCCCGTCCTGGTTCTTGCCCGAATGCCGGACCCGCACGATCCCGGCGCCGGGACGGGACTTGGAATCGCGCTTTCCCAGAACCTCGGTCTCGGCATAGAGCGTGTCGCCGACAAAGACCGGCGCCGGCAGCTTGATCTCTTCCCAACCCAGGTTGGCAATCGCCTTCTGGCTGGATGCGGACACCGCCATTCCCGCCACCAGGGCAACCGTGAAGGTGGAATTGACCAGGGGTTTGCCGAATTCGGACTGCGCCGCATAGTTCAGGTCGAAATGCAGCGGATGGGTATTCATCGTCAGGTTGGTGAACCAGATGTTGTCGGTCTCGGTCACCGTCCGGCCGGGCCAGTGTTCGTAGATGTCGCCGACTTCGAAATCCTCGTAGTTCAGCCCCGGATCCTCGCGGAACCTCTGCCCTTCCACATGTGTCATTCCGTTGAGGTGACGGGTCATGTCTTGCTCCTGTTGCATGTCTCGACGATCCGGCGGGCGCGGGCCAGAACCGGCGCGTCCACCATCTTTCCATTGTGAGAGAACGCCCCGCCCCCGGCCGCCTCGGATGCCGCCAGCAGCGCCCGCGCCGATTCCACCTCGGCCCCGGTCGGAGAGAATACCGAGTTGATCGGGGCGATCTGGTCGGGATGGATGGCGATCTTACCGGCAAATCCCATGGACTTGGCAAGCTGCGCCTCGGCCGTCAGCCCTTCCGCATCGCGATAGTCCAGCCAGACCCCATCGATCGCCGGGATGCCCGCCAGAGCCGCCGCGTTGACGATCCGGCCACGCGCCCAGGCCAGCGAGGGCGCCGACATCTCGCCGCCGGTCTCGGCCATGTGGTCGGCCGAACCATAGGCCAGCACGCCGCTCCCGGGCAGGGCGCGGGCGATCGGCTCGGCATTGGCGATCCCTTCCGCGGTCTCCAGCACCGCCATGATCACCGGCGCCTGCCCGCAATCAGCCGCCAGCGCCAGCACCTGCGCCACCTCGGAAGGCGCCGAGACCTTGGGCAGGATCAGCATCCCCGGCCAGATCGGCCAGTCCAGCATCGCGGCCATGTCACGGATGCCCTCGGCCGTGGACAGCGCGTTGATCCGCACCGCGACCCGGTCTGCCCGGGGCCTCAGCTCGTCACGGGCAAAGACCGAGAGCGCCTCGCGGGCCGAAGCCTTGTCGCCCGGGCCGACACCGTCTTCGAGATCGAGCGCCACCCAGTCCGGCCCGGCCGCCATCGCCCTGGCAAGACGGTCCAGCCGCGTTGCTGGGGTAAACAGAAGGCTTCTGGCCGGCACCTGTTGGTCTCCACCAATTTATTTGGTTGTCCGTATAAATTTTCCGTCTTATTGTCCGTTGTCAAGAGCCGGTCGATCCGGCCCACCCCGAAACGCGAGACTTCAAGGACCGAAAACTCAAGGGAGGAAGAGATGAAGGTATTTGGTGCTCTGGCCGCAGCTGCGGCCCTGGCGATGGCGGCGGCCCCGGCGCTTCACGCAGAGGAGATCCCGTTCAGGATCACGCTCAACACCGGGCCGAACCACGTCCGCAACATCGCGCTGGAGGAGTTCGTCAAAACCCTGAAAGAGCGGACCGAGGGCAAGCTCGACGTGCAGGTGTTCCCCTCCTCGCAGCTGTTCAAGGGCCCCGACGTGCCCAAGGCGCTGGCCCAAGGCGGGGTCGAGATGGGGGTGCCGATCATCCTCTATCTCAGCAGCGTGGTTCCTGACACCGGGCTGCTCGACCTGCCGATGTTCTATGGCCGCTCGGCCGACGAGGTCCATGCGGTGATCGACGGCGAGGTCGGCGCCGAACTCAATGCCGAGATCGAAGCGAAACTGGGGGTGAAGGTCCTCGGGCCCTATCTCGACCTTGGCCATACCTCGATCTTCACGACAGACGTTCCGGCGACCTCGCTGGCAGCGCTTGACGGTCTGCGGCTACGGGTGCCGGGCAGCCCGGCCTCGAAGGTGCGCTACGAGGAAATGGGCGTCGAATCGGTGGCGATCAGCTTTGCCGACGTGCCGATCGCCCTGGCGCAGCACAGCATCGACGGGCTGAACACCACGCATGAGACGATCCGCAGCGCCAAGCTGTGGGAGTCCGGCCTGAAATACGCGATCGACACGCAGGAGAACTTCCTCGTCTACGTGCCGATGGTGGGCAAGCCGACCTGGGACAAGCTGGGGCCGGAGTTGCAGCAGATCGTGCTCGACAGCTGGGCCGACACCGTGGACGACGCGCGCAAGCTGGCCGCCTCGCGCCAGATCGATGCCCGCGCCGAAGGCATCGCCAACGGGATCCAGGCCGTGCAGGCCTCGGAAGAAGAGCTTGCCGCCTTCCGCGCCCGGCTGCTGGCCCGGCAGGACGAGATCGTCGCGGCCACCCGCATGGACCCCGACTTCGTGGCCCGCGCCGCTGCGGTTCTGGGCGACTGACCCACGGGGGGCGGCCCGGCGCCGCCCCCTCTTCCATCCGAACAGAGGGTTCCGCCCATGTGGAAATCCATCGAAGCCTATCTCGGCGCGGTCCTGGCCCTTGCGGCGCTGCTGCTGTTTCTGTCCGGCATGGTGCTGCGGCTGATCTCCTCACCGTTGAGCGGCGGCTGGATTCAGGAAATCACGACCTATCTGGTCGCCTGGGCGCTGCTGATCTCCTCGGCCGCCTGCGTCGCGAATGGCGAGCATATCCGGGCCGATTTCTTCCTGCGGCTGACCGGACCGAGATTCGTCCATTTCGCGAATATCCTGGCCTCCCTCGCCGGTCTGGCCTTCTGCATCGCGCTGACCTGGTTCGGCACCAAGGTCGTCGCCTTCGCGCTGGCCTGGGACGAACGCGGCCCCTCCTTCCTGCAGATTCCGACCGCCTGGTTCTATGCCGCGCTGCCCGTCTCGATGGCCGCCTGCAGCATCCGCTACGTGGTGGAGCTGGTCTCTCTCATACGCCGCGGCCCGATGGCGACCGCGGGCGAGGTCTGAGATGCTGGCCGCCGTCTTCGCCGGCCTGCTGGCGCTTCTGTTTCTCGGCATCCCGATCTTTGCCGCCCTGGGCGGGCTGTCGCTGGTGCTGCTCTGGACCGGGAACACGCCCGGCATCTCGGTGGCGCAGGTCGCCATCGACAAGCTGAACGGCGAGACGATCCTGGCGGTGCCCTTCTTTGTCATCGCGGCGCAGTTCATGGAACGCGGCGGCATCGCCAAGAGCCTCATCGAGATGGCCGAGGTCTGGCTCGGCCGGCTGCGCGGCGGACTGGCGCTGACCTGCGTCGGCGCGACCACGGTCTTTGCCGCGGTCTCGGGCTCATCGGTGGCGACGGCACTGGCGATGGCGACGATCCTGGTTCCGGCGATGCTGGCGCGGGGCTATGACCGGCCCTTCGCGCTTGGCGTGGTCGGCGCCTCGGGCACGCTGGGCATCCTGATCCCGCCCTCGATCATCCTGGTGATCTACGGCCTGATCGCCGAGGCCTCGATCCCGCGGCTGTTCCTGGCCGGCATCGTGCCGGGCCTGCTGCAGGGCTCGCTCTTCGTCGCCTATATCCTGATCTACGGCACTCGCAAGCAACTGCCCCGGCTGGAGGCGCCCAGCCTGTCCGAGTTTCTCAGGGCCAATTGGAACGCGGTCCCGGCTGTGCTGATCCCGGTGGTGATCTTTGTCGGCATCTACGGCGGCTATGCGACGATCGCCGAGGCCGCCGGGCTGGCCGCCTTCCTGGCCATCCTGGTCAGCCTGCTGGTCTACCGGGGCTGCAGCCTGCGCGAAGTGGTGCCGATCACGGCCGTGGCGATGCGCCGCTCGGCCGCGATCATCATGATCGTCGTCGCGGCGCAGCTCTTCGGCCACTGGCTGACCGAGACCCGGATGCCGGCGCGGCTGGTCGAGTTCGTCAACGAGATCGACCTGAAGGGCTGGCAGTTCCTGATCATGATGAACCTGTCGATGCTGCTGCTGGGCATGGTGCTGGAAGGGCTGTCGATCGTGCTGATCACGGTCCCGCTGGTGCTGCCGCTGTTCCAGCAATTCGGGATCGACCCGGTGCATTACGCGATCATCGTGGTGATCAATATCGAGATGGCGATGCTGACACCGCCGGTCGGGCTGAACCTCTTTGTCCTGTCCAGCGTCGCCAAGGCGCCGGTCACCGAGGTCATGCGGGGGATATTGCCATTCCTGGCACTGATGGCTGTGCTGCTGGTCGCGGTGACGTTCTTCCCGCAGCTCTCGCTGATGCTGCCCGATTTCGTGCTGGACTAGGACCGCGTCAGGTCTTGTCGCGGGCGCCGCTGTGGCGCGGGTCGAGGATGTCGCGCAGACCGTCGCCCATCAGGTTCAGCCCCAGGACCGCCACCGCGATGATCAGGCCGGGAAAGACCGCGATCCACCAGGCTTCCTGGATGTTGCTGCGCCCGTCGGCGATGATGTTGCCCAGCGAGGGCGCCGGCGGCGGCGGACCGACGCCCAGGAAGCTGAGGATCGCCTCGGCCACGATCGAGACGGCAAAGACGAAGGTCAGCTGCACGATCAGCGGCGACAGGGCATTGGCCAGGATATAGCGGAAGATGACCCGCGCATGGCTGGCACCCACGGCATGGGCGGCCTCGATGAACTGCATCCCCTGCACCACGATCACGCTGGCCCGGACGATCCGCGCGGTACGCGGGGTGAAGGTGACGGTCAGGGCGATGATCGCGTTGACCTCCGACGGGCCGAGCGCCGCGGCCAGCGCAATCGCCAGCAGCACCCCGGGAAAGGCCATCAACCCGTCGAGCGAGCGCATGATCAGCCCGTCGAGCCATTTGACATAGCTCGCTAGGGTGCCCAGCAGCGTGCCCAGGATACCGGTCATCACCACGACGAAGACGCCGATCCGCAACGAGACCCTGGTGCCGTAGATGACCCGGCTCAGCACGTCGCGGCCATAGGCGTCGGTGCCGAACCAGAACTCGGCCGAGGGCGGCGCCAGGATCGAGCGGTAGTTGATCTTGGTCGGGCCGTAAGGCGCCAGGACATCGGCCAGAAGCGCCGTCAGGGTGAACAGAACCAGGATGACGAAGCCGACCAGAAAGGATGGATGGGTCAGCAGACGGCGGGCGAAGGTCAGCCTGCGGCGGCGCCGCGCCAGCTTGATTTCCTGACCGATCGACAGGGTATCCGGGTTGGCCTCAGCTGTCATCGCGGCCCCTCGGGTCGAACCAGGCATAGGCCATGTCGACCAAGATGTTGACAAAGACGAAGACGCAGGCGGTGATCAGCAATCCGCCCTGGATGATCGGGAAGTCGCGGCGCTGGATCGCGCCGATGATCAGCCGGCCCACCCCGGGCAGCGAGAACACCGTCTCGATCACCACGGCGCCGGACAGCAGCACCCCGCTGAGCACGCCGACCACGGTGATGATCGGGATCATCGCGTTGCGCAGCCCGTGCCGGAAGATCACCGTGCGGGCCCGCATCCCCTTGGCGCGGGCGGTGCGGATGTAGTCCTGCCCCAGCACGTCCAGCATCGCCGAGCGGGTCATCCGGGCAATCACGCCCATCTGGGTGATCGCCAGGGTCAGCGAGGGCAGCACCATGCTGCGGGCCCAGCCGACGGGGTCTTCGGAAAGCGGCACGAAGCCGCCGGTCGGCAGCCAGCCCAGCCAGACGCCGAAGAGGATGATCATCACGATGCCGAACCAGAAGTCCGGGATCGACAGGCCGATCAGCGCCGTCACCATCGCGCCCTGATCCAGCCAGGTGTTGTGCCGGACCGAGGCCAGGATGCCGAGGAGCATCCCCATCAGGGTCGCCAGCATCAACGCGATGGCGGCCAGCGAGAGCGTCACCGGAAGACGCTCCATCACCGCGCCCAGAACCGAACGGTTCAGCGTGTAGGATTGCCCCAGGTCGCCTTGAAACAGGGCGCCGTACCAGTTCAGCGCCCGCTCCCAGAGCGGCCGGTCGAGCCCCAGACGCTCGCGGATCGCGGCAAGGTCCGCCGGCGTCGCGTCGATCCCGCCGATCTCTGCCGAGATGTCGCCCGGAACCAGCCACATGATGAGAAAGGTGACGAGCGAAACGACGAAGAGCACCGGAATGGCGCTGAGAAGTCGATAGGCCAGAAATCGGATCATCTCGCTCGATCTACCGGTTTCGGGGGTTGGCGGACCGCCTGGTGGTCCGGAAAGAACCAGCGGCGCCGGGAGGGCTGGCGCCGCTGGTCGTCATGGCAAGGGGCCTCAGTCTTCCAGCCAGATGTCATAGACCCGCGGGAAGCGGAACGGGATGAACCCTTTCACGCTGGCGCGCGACGCATGCATCAGGCCCGAGTCGCCGACCTTGATGATCGCGAAGATCTCGTAGAGCCGGGTCTGGATCTTCTTGAAGGTCTCCTGCCGCGCCTCGACCGTCTCGCCCTTGATCAGTTCCTGATAGAGCGCATCAAGCTCGGGATCGGGTTTGACGAAATGCGGACGTGCCGGAGAGGTCAGCGTGGCGATCAGCCCGACCGGCCCGAGATAGGGCTCGATCCCCATTTGCAGGGTCCAGCCGTTCCAGCCTTCGTCCTGCATCCGGATGTTCAGCGCGGTCGGCCAGTCCACCTGGTTGATCACCGCGTTGATGCCGATGGCCTTCAGCTGTTCCGCGATCACAACCGCCGAACGGCCGTGCTGCGGGATGTTGGAGTCGGTCAGGATCACGAACTCCTCGCCGTTGTACCCGGCTTCCTCCAGCAGCGCCTTGGCGCGTTCGGTGTCGGCCTGGTTGTAGTATTCGGCGCCGATCTGGCCCGGATCATAGGTCGTGCCCTCGTACTGCCAGCGGTGGTTCAGGGTGTAGAGCCCTTCCGAGGAGATCGCCATGATCTCTTCCATGTTCAGCGCCACCTGCACGGCTTCGCGGAACTTCACGTTGTCACTGGGCGGCACATTGGTGTTGAAGATGAAGGTGGTGAAGGCCCAGCGGGCGTTCTCGTGCAGGACGATATCCGGATCGGATTCCAGACGCCGCGCGGCGGGCATCGGAATCTGTTCGAGGATATCCACCTCGCCGGCCTCGAGCGCCGCGACCTGGGCACCCGGCTCCGGAATGATCCGGAAGATCACCCGGTCAAGCCAGGCGGTCTTCTTGCCGCCGAACCCGTCGATGCCGTCCGAGCGCAGGTCCTGCGAATAGTCGTCGAACCGTTCGATGGTCACATGGTCGTCGGGGACATATTCGACGAACTTGTAGGGCCCGGTGCCGATGAAGCTGTTCTTGCCGGCTTCGGTATCGCCATCCTCTTCAGGGATGATGATCGCCGGGGCGCGCGGCGAGGAGAAGGCTTCGAGGAAGGTCGGCGTCGGCTCGACCATGTGGAAGGTGACTTCATACTCGCCGGTGATCTCGATGTCCTTGACCGGGGCCAGCAGGTTCTTGGTCGCCCCGACCCGGCGATAACGTTCCAGCGAGGCCTTCACGTCGCGGGCGTTCATCTCGTCGCCGTTGTGGAACAGCACGCCTTTGCGCAGCGTGAACACATAGGTCAGACCGTCTTCCGAGATATCGACCCCTTCGGCCAGGATCGGGATCGGCTTGATGTCCTCGCTGAAGCCATACAGCGTCTCGTAGATGTTCATGTTGATGTTGCGCGACGCCTGGGACGAGGTCGACATGCCGTCCAGGCTGGGCGGGTTCGACCCCTGAACGACGACCAGTTCACCGCCCTTGACCTGCGCCTGCGCTGGAGCGGGCGAAAATGCCGCAGCCAGAGCGATGACACCGACAGCGCTCAACGACCTGAGCCCCGATGCCAGTTTTCTGTGGATATTCATTGCTTTGAGTCCTCCCTTGCTGGATTTGCCCCCGTCTGTCGACTGCTTGTCGATTCAGACCAATGTCAGTATATCGACACTAATCGCGCGAGGATCGTATTATCGTATACGATGTTCGCCCCGCCAATTTATGTCAAGGGATTCGCGAAGCATGGCCGAGATCGCCGCGAAAAAGGAGCGCAAGGGCCTGTCACGCCTTGCCCCGTTGCAGACCAAGACCCTGGTCGATCAGGTCGTCGACGCCATCGTAGAGGCCACCGCGCGGGGTGAATTCCTGCCTGGCGACCGGATCGTCGAGGCCGAGGTCGCCCGGGCCCTGAATGTCAGCCGCATCCCGGTGCGCGAGGCTCTGCGCCTGCTGGAAAGCCAGTCGGTCGTGGTCAGCGAGCGCTACCGGGGCATGCGGCTGATGAGTGTCGATATCCACGGGCTGGAGAAAATCCTCAGGGTCCGGCTGGCGCTGGAACAGCTTGCCGGGGCCGAGGCGATCGGGCGGATCAAGGAAGGCCTGGCGGATACCGGGCCGCTGGAACACATCCTGGCGCGGATGCATGCCGCGGCGGATGCCGAAGACAGTTTCGGTGTCGCCAAGCTGGATACCGAGTTCCACCGCTGTCTTTGCCAGCTGTCCGGCAACGATGTGCTGGTGCGCAGTTGGGAACCCCTGTCGCGCCAGCTCACGATCATCTTCGGCCTCGCCACGCTGCGCAAGCCGGTGAAGGGCATCGTCGCCGAACATGATGACGTGATCGCGGCGCTGCGTGCCGGCGACCGCGACAAGTACAACCGGCTGATGGAAATCCACATCCTCGAATACACCCGCGCGGTCGATTACGAGGATCTGGTCGAACAGCTCCGGAAGATCGAAGAGAACCACAAGGCGGTCTGAGGCTCCGCGCCCGCTCCGGTCAGGCGGGGGCCACGCAGCCCTGGCCGGGAACGCCGAAGGCCGGCCCCAGAGCGTAGTCGTCACCGGTTTCCAGCAGCAGGGCGCCGAGCCGGCGGTGCAGATCGGCGGCGACCTCCCGCGCCGCGGGATCATCGACCAGGTTGGTCTTCTCGAACGGATCGGCCTCCAGGTCGAACAGCTGCCAGGGCCGGGCGCCGCTGCGATCTCCCAGGACGGTATACTTGTGCCGGCGGGTCCGGATGCCGCGCCAGGTCTCGTCATAGTAGCCCCGTCCCGGCCGGGTCTCGGTCACGAACTCCAGCAGAACCCCGTCCCGTTCCGGTTCGGGTCCTCCCCGAAGGAAAGGCGCGAGGTCCAGTCCCGGCACGCCGTCATCGCGGCCGCCGGCAAGACCGAGGAAGGTCGGGAACAGGTCCTCGGTGCAGAGCGGAAGGCCCGAGCGCCGCCCCTGCCCGATCCCCGGCCCGGCCACGATCAAGGGCACGCCGACCGATTCCTCCCAGGGCTGCGCCTTGCCAAGCTGCCCGTGGCTGCCCGCCAGTTCTCCGTGATCGGAGAGGAAGATCACGATGGTGTCCTGATCCAGCCCGGCCCGTTTCAGGCAGGCGTCCAATTGGCCCATCTGGTCGTCGATCTGCTCGATCATCGCCGAGTAGGCCTGCATGTTGGCTTCGAAGACCGGCGCGATCGTCGCCGGGTCGGCATCGTCGATCGCCCCCGCCGGTCCGGTCGGATCGTACCATTCGGGCGGAAAGAACTCGATCGCGCCCATGTCGGTGTTCGGTCGCGGTTTCCAGGGCCCCCGCGCCCGGACCCGCGCCAGATGTTCGGGCGTCGCCATGAAGGGCGGATGCGGTGCTTCGACCGAGAGCATCAGGAAGAATGGCGTATCCCCCGGGCGGTCCTGCTCGATGTAGCGGAAGGCCCGCTCGAACAGCAGATCGGTCTGATGGCCTTCCAGGTGTTCCGGCTCGGGGTCGTCGTCGGAAAACAGCCAGGTGTCATAGAAGTCGTTGCGCAGTTCGAACCCTCGCCAATAGTCGAACCCTCGCCGGTGCGTGGACGGGATCGGGCAGCGCGCCGCCTGGGACAGGTTCAACCCGCCGCTGACACCGTAGGCGGAATAGAGATGCCATTTGCCGATATAGGCGGTGGCATAGCCCTGCCCCGCGACCGCCTCGCCCAGGGTGCGTTCGGCCGGCGACAGCCGATAGCCGAGCGCCGGCACATTGCGGCTGTGGGCATAGTGGCCGGTCATCATGGAGAAGCGGAACGGCACGCAGGCCGGAAAGGTCGAATTGGCCGCAGTGAACTGCATCCCGCGCGCGGCCAGCGCATCGATATGCGGGGTGCGCAGGTTCGGATCGCCCATGCAGCTCAAGGCATCGCGCCGCATCTGGTCCACGAGAACGACAACGATATTGGGCTGGTGCATTCTAACCTCCGCGACCGGATGCCGTGACGCTTGCTTATACAGGATCGTATTATAGTATACGATCATGAGGCACAAACCAGCCACAGCAATCGATGCATGGGATAGCTGAGACCGAGATGCACAGCACCGACATGCCTGTCCAGGCGCCCGAAGGCACACCGCTGCTGGAAGTCGAGGACCTGTCGGTCGATTTCGGCAAGCTCAACATCCTGAACGGCGTGTCGTTCCGGCTCGATCCGGGCAAGACCCTGGGCATCGTCGGGGAATCCGGCAGCGGCAAGAGCATGACGGCCCTGGCGATCATGCGGCTTCTGCCCCGGGGCGGCCGGGTCAGCGCCAAGCGGATGCTCCTGGACGGCGAAGACATTCTCTCGGCCAGCGAAGCCCGGCTGGAATCCCTGCGCGGCTCCCGGATGGGGATGATCTTCCAGGAGCCGATGACGGCGCTCAACCCGGTGCTGACGGTCGGCCAGCAGATCGCCGAGACCGCGCAGCGGCATCTGAACGTCAGCCGGCACGAGGCCCGCGACCGCGCCATCGAGGCGCTGCGCCGGGTCGGGATCCCCTCGCCCGAGCAGCGGATCAAGGACTATCCTCATCACATGTCGGGCGGGATGCGGCAGCGTGTGATGATCGCCATGGCGCTGATCTGCCAGCCAAGGCTGCTGATCGCCGATGAACCGACGACAGCCCTGGACGTCACCATCCAGGCGCAGATCCTGGACCTGATGCTGGACCTCCAGGACGAATACCACATGGGGATCATCCTGATCAGCCACGACCTGGGCGTCGTCTCGGCCTTCACCGACCGGGTGATGATCATGTATCTGGGCCAGGTGCTCGAAGAAGCCTCGGCCAGCGAGATCTTCTCCGACCCGCGCCATCCCTATACCGAGGCGCTGCTGGCCAGCATCCCCGAGATCGACGGCGAACCGGAGCGGTTGAATGCCATCCGCGGCACGGTTCCGCCGATCCATGACCTGCCGCCGGGCTGCCGCTTTGCGCCGCGCTGCGATCACGCCCGGCCGGTCTGCGACACGGCCCGGCCGCTGCTGACACCGGTCGGCCCCGATCACCGCGCCGCCTGCATCCGCAACACGGATTACAAGTTTCAGGGGCCGACGTGAGCAAGGAACCACTTCTGTCGGTGCGCAACCTGCGCAAGGAGTTCCTCACCGGGTCTGGCGGGGCGCTGAAGAAGCGCGGCCATATCCTGGCGGTGGACAACATCAGTTTCGATATCGCCCGCGGCGAGACCCTGGGCCTGGTCGGCGAAAGCGGCTGCGGCAAGACCACCACCGGGCGGCTGATCCTGCGGCTGGTCGAGCCGACCTCGGGCGCCGTGACCTTCGACGGCACCGATATCCTCGCCCTGCCCCCGGCCGAGATGCGGGCGCTGCGCAAGCGGATGCAGATCGTGTTCCAGGATCCGTTCGGCGCGCTGAACCCGCGAATGACCGTGGGCGAGCTGATCGTCGAACCGCTGGTGGTCCACGATGTCGGCGACCCGGTGTCGCGCGAGCGCAAGCTGCGCGGCCTGCTGGACCGGGTCGGCCTGTCGATGTGGCAGGCGGCGCGGTTCCCGCACGAGATGTCCGGCGGCCAGCGGCAGCGGGTCTGCATCGCCCGCGCCCTTGCGCTGGACCCGGCGTTTCTGGTGCTGGATGAAGCGGTCTCGGCGCTGGATGTCTCGGTACAGGCGCAGACCCTGAACCTGCTGGTCGATCTGCGCCGCGATCTGGGGCTGACCTATCTGTTCATCTCGCATGACCTCGGCGTGGTGCATCACATCTCGGACCGGGTCGCGGTGATGTATCTGGGACAGATCGTCGAGATCGGAACGCGCAAGGCGATTTTCGAGGCTCCGACCCATCCTTACACGCAGGCACTGCTCAGCTCGGTGCCCTCGGCCAAGAAGGGCCGCAAGTCCTTCTTCACCATCAAGGGCGACGTTCCCAGCCCGGCCAATCCGCCGCCGGGCTGCCGCTTTCACACCCGCTGCCCGATCGCCGAAGCCCGGTGCCGGACCGATCCGCCGCAGTTGCGGATGCTGGACGACGGGCGCCAGGTCTCGTGCCATCTGGCCGGAACCCCGCAACCAGCGACAGGATCACCCCCATGACGGACCGCCCCAACATCGTGCTGGTAATGACCGACCAGCAGAGGATGGACAGCCTGACCTGCTACGGCAATCGCTTCACCGTGACGCCGCAGACCGAGGCGATGGCCGCGGGCGGCATGTGTTTCGACACCGCCCTGACCCCCTGGCCGGTCTGCACGCCGGCGCGGGCGACGGCCTGGACCGGGACCTACCCCTCGACCCACGGCGTGATCGACAACCTCTATGGCGTCGACAATGCCTTCGCGACCCATTCCGCGGTCAAGGATACCGTCTGGGACCACCTGCAGCGCGGCGGCTATCGCACCGCGCATTTCGGCAAGTGGCACCTGGGCGAGAAGCAGCCACCGTTCTTCGACCATTGGGAAGAGAGCTTCAACTCGCGGCAGGGGCACTGGATCGACGGCAAGCTGAACGGCGATTATCGCCCCGACCGTGCAACCGACGCGGCGACGAACTGGATCGGCGCACAGGCCGGGGCCGACAGCCCTTTCGCGATGATCCTCAGCTTCTATCCGCCGCATGATCCCTATACCGCGCCGGAAAGGTTCTATGAGCCCTATCGCGGTCGCGGCGTGCCCTTCGCGGGATACTATGCCGCCGTCTCGGCGCTGGACCACAACCTCGGCCGGGTTCGTGCGGCCCTGCGCGAGGCGGGGCTCGCCGAGAACACCGTGGTGATCTATTTCTCGGACCACGGCGACACCTTCTGGTATCGCCGCGAGGGCGAGCACAAGTTCGTCTGCACCGACGATTCCCTGCGGATTCCCTTCATCGTGGAAGGGCCGGGGATCCGCCCCGGAAGCCGCTGCGACCTGCAGATCGGCCTGCAGGATCTGGCGCCGACGATGCTGGACCTCGCCGGGATCGAGAGACCGTCCCAGCTGCAGGGCCGGTCGCTTCTGCCGCTGCTGCGCGGCGCCGAGCCCGGGGACTGGCGCCGGGGCTTCTACGTCCAGAACATCACCCATATCAGCGCCATTCACCAAAGGGCCTGGCGGACCCACCGCTGGAAGCTGGTCGTCTCGGCCAACGGGGCGCATGAATTCTACGATCTGGAGACGGACCCCGAGGAAGAGTGGAACATCTTCCTGACCCCCCGCCCGGACCCCGGCTTCGAACGCTACAAGCACTATCCCGACTATGCGCGAGAGATCGACGCGCTGGCCGCCGACATGGCGGCAAAGGCCGAGGAGATTGCCGACGGCGAAGGCAGTGCGATGATCGCCGCGATGCGGGCGGACCTGGCGCCACGCCTGGCCGCGCTTCGATCCTAGCGGACCGGCCCCTGCCCTAGTCCAGCCAGTTGTCGGAATCCTCGATCAGGAACTGGGCGGTGCTGGGCGGCCGGGTGCGGCGGCCCCATTCCCTGAGTATCTCTTTCTCGGCGCAGCGGGCATCGACTTCGGCCCGGATCGCGGCCGGGTTCCAGCCGGCCAGCAGCCGGGCCTTCAGCTCGTCGCGCAGCCCGGCATGTTCCGGGCGGTCCCACAGGTCGTCGATCTCGTCCGGATCGGCGACCAGATCGAACAGCATCGGCCGGTCGCCCTCGGCATGGACGTATTTCCACCGCCCGGAGCGGATCATCCGGATGCATTTCGTCTCCTTGCCGGTCCAGGGCGAGGACAGGTCGGTGACATATTCGCTAAAGGTCTCGCCCGTCACGCCGGCGTCGGGGGCGCGGGCCCGTGGCAACAGATCCCGGCCCCGCGACCGGGGCAGCGCCGGCGCCCCGGCGGCGCTGATCATCGTGGCGCCGAGATCGACCAGGTTGCAGACACTCCGGCAGCGGCTCCCTTCGGGAAGATGCCCCGGCCAGGACAGGATCAGCGGCACCCCCGCCGATTCCTCGTACATCGTGTTCTTCCACCACAGCCCGCGCTCGCCCGCATGCTCGCCATGGTCCGAGGCATAGATGATCAGCGTGTTCTCTCCGAGCCCGGCGCCGCGCAAGGCGTCCAGGATTTTCCCGATCTTGACATCCATGGCGTGGACCAGCGCCCAATAGGCAGCCCGTGCCCGCTCGACCGCCTTGGCATCCGCCGCCTCGGTGCAGCCCTCGGCACGCCATTGCGTCACCCATTCGGGCTCGGCCCCCGGCGCCGGTTTCGGGAGGCGCGGAGCCGGGACCCGGCCTTCGAAACGGTCATAGTCCCCGGCACGGGCGACAAAGGGACAATGCGGCAGGATGAACCCGGCGACCATGCAGAACGGCGTGTCGTCGCCGCCCTGCCGGGCGCGGCCCAGTTCCGCCAGCCGGTCGCAGGCGGCCTGCGTCGTGGCGTCGTCCACCACCTCGTAGCCCGACTGCCCGCGCCCCGACAATGCCAGCGAGCGGGCCAGACCGTCCGGCCCCGGCCCGCTCGGCCCCTGGGCGCCGACCAGCGGCCCCAGCCTCTGCCGCGCCACGCCCATCCAGTTCGGCCCGCAATCACCGACCAGCCGCTCGGAAAAGCCGTGCAGCTGGTCCGGCCCGATCGAATGCATCCTGCCCACCGAGATGGTCCGGTATCCGGCGGCGCCAAGGGAATGGGCATAGGTCGGCAGGTCCGAGGCCAGCATGTCGTCCAGCGTCCAGCAGGATTGCTCGTGCGGCCAGCGTCCGGTCAGCAGCGACATCCGGCTGGGTGTACAGATCGGCGAGGGGCAATAGGCATTGTCGAAGGTCACGCCCTGCGCCGCCAGCGCATCCAGATGCGGCGTCGCGCCCAGCGGATCGCCATAGGCCCCCGAAACCGACCGGGCATGCTGGTCCGAGAACAGGAACAGGATATCCGGCCGGTCGCCCATCCGCGCCTAGCCGAGCGGCGGAGTGGCGTAGAGGAGCTTGCCGCCGACCCGGATTTCGGTATCGACCAGATAGGGCTGCAGCGCCTCGGTATCGACGGTGATCCCCAGCCCCGGCGCCTCGGGCGCCCGGATCTCGCCCGCGGCATCGCGGAGGATCGGATTGGCCGCCACGCGCAGCGCCAGCACGCATGGGTCGGCGGGATATTCGCAGATCCGGTCCTCGGCACGCCCGGCAAAGGGCTGCAACGAGGCGCTGAGCGCCAGATGCGTGGTGAAGGTGTGATTGACGTAAGAGACCCCGCGCGCGGCGGCCAGCTGCGCCACCTCATGGGCCGGGCCGATGCCGCCGATCCGGCCGCAGTCGATCTGGATGAATTTCACGCGGCCGAAATCCATCAGGTGCCGGGCCATGGCGACGTTGTGCGCCGCCTCGCCCCCGGCGATGCCGACGGTCGGGCTTCGCGCTCCCAGGGCGGCATAGGCCTCGAAGGCATGTCCGGAAAACGGCTCCTCCAGCCAGGTCGCCCGCGCCGCGACAAGGGCGGGCAGCCGCGCCGCCGCGGCCTCGACATCCTCGCCGAATATCTGCCCGACATCGACCATCAGATGGCTGTCTTCGCCACCGCCTTCACGGGCGGCATCGAAATGCTCGGCATCATAGGCGGCGGTGCCGGTGCCGATCGGACCCCAGCCGAATTTCATCGCCCTGAACCCCTCGGACCTTGCCTTGCGGGCCCGCTCCAGCGTCTCTGCCGGCGTGTCGCCGAACAGCAGCGAGGCATAGGGGATCTTGGGTTCGGAACGGGTGTAGCCGAGCAGCTTCCAGACCGGTTCGTCCCGGGCCTTGCCCAGCAGGTCCCAGAGCGCCATCTCGATCCCCGAAAGCGTATGCGCCGCCTGCAACAGGTCCATGCTGTCATGCGCCACCCGGGCCGAGATCGCCGCAATATCGCCGGGGTCGTTCAGCTGTGCGCCCAGCACCGAGGCCGAGACCGGCCGACAGGCGCCATGCGACATCGGGCAGACGAAAGCGGCGATCGAGGGCAGAGGTGCCGCTTCGCATTCGCCCCAGCCGACATGCCCGCCGGCCGCGACCCGGACCAGAAGCGCATCCTGGCTGCCGTCCGCTGCGGTCGTCACCTCCGGCATCGAGAGGTAGAAGAAATCGACCGCCTCGACCCTCATGCCGATCCCCTTCGGTAGATCACCGCCTCGGGCGTGAAAGCGGCATCTTCGTCCAGCGGGAACATCGGCCGGGCGCAGATCGTGTGGCCGAGCGTCGGCAGGTTGGCCGAGGTCGCCCCGGGCACGTCGATGTTGAAGTTCTTCTCGACCCAGGCGTCATACATGTGGAACTCGGCATGCGGCGATTTCAGCACGATCAGGTCGAAATCCCGCGGGTTGCAGCCATTGGCATAGTAGAGCGCACGGTCGAAGAGGCTGACCGAGCGGCTGAGAACCACCACGGTGAAGTTGTCGAAGCGCAGCACCGCCGTCGGACCCGCCGCCAGGGGCGTTCCCATGGTTTCGAGCCGGGCCTTGCCGTCCGACAGCAGGGCGACATCGGCCTCGACCGGCATCGGCGGGAAGCGGGCGGGGTCGATCGCCCCGCCCAGCGTGACCTTGATCCGCGCCCCGACCCCGGCCTTGTGCGCCGCAGCCGCCGCGCCGGGATCGACGATCTGGGCCAGCACCCGGCCCGGATAGCCCGCATCGCGCAGACCTTTCAGGATCAGGTTGGAATCCCCGGTCGCGCCGGAAGAGGTCGCATCGGCCGCATCGGTGAACAACAGCGGCCCGGCCATCGTCGAGGCCTGCGCGATGGCGCGGGGCAGTTCGATCAGATTGGCCTGCATCAGGGCCCGTTTCGGCCAGAACTCCTGCGCCAGCCGGATCGACTCGGCCTTGGCCAGCCCTTCATCGGACTCGGTCGTCACCAGCACCTGCGAGCACAGCTCGGGCACGTCGGTGAACGGGTTTCCGATACTGATCCCGGCGGCCAGCACCGAGCCGTCGCGCTCCAGCCGCTGGCATTCGCGGATCAGGTCGCCGTAGTAGCCCTTGGCCGTGATCAACTCGTTGCCGCGCACCAGCGTCGGCATCACCACCCGCGAGATGATCGGCCGCACGTCGCTGTTCATCAGCTTCAGCAGCAACCGCGCCGCGCGGGCACCGGTATCGGCGAAATCGACATGCGGATAGGTGTGATAGAGCGTCAGCCCATCGACCTGGCGCAGCATCCGGTCGGTGCAGATGCCATGCAGGTCCAGCGAGATCGCCAGCCGCTTGTCGGGGCCGAGCATGCGGCGGATCTCGGTCAGCAGGTGGCCTTCGGGGTCCAGTTCCCCGTCCGCGCCCATGGCACCATGCAGCGAGGCATAGACCGCGTCGACCGAGCCGATTTCAGCCGCGACCGCGTCCAGGATTTCGGTCGAGAGCCGCGCCCAGCCTTCGGCGGACAACAGCCCGGCGCTGCCGGCCCGCGCAGCGATCGTCGGAACCACCTCGATGTCGCCACCGGCCTCGAAGACCGACAGCGCCCCGCCGATCTCGGTGTTCAGGCCGCGATGCTCCAGCAACTCCGCGCCCCGGGAAATGTGGAAGTTCTCGTATTGCGAGGGGAGCGGATTGAACGAGGAAATCTCCTGTTTGCAATCCAGCATCAGAATGCGTCTCATGTCAGAGCCTCCCACCAGTGTATTCATTCATCACCACGGCCACGGTATCGCCGCGCGCCACACGGCCCGGACCGGCCGACATCCAAAGCACCCCGTCCCGCTTGTAGGTCACCTTTATCGGTTCGTGATCCACATCCTCGACGAAATGCAGATAGCCGGCAGGGTCGCCACTGCGCACCGTGTCGCCCGCCAGGTTGCAGGGTTCGAACAGGCCCGCGGCCGGGGCGAAGGAATAGTTCGCCCGGTCGCTCACCTGCATGTGGCGGGTCTTCGGATCGTCGTCCTCCTCCAGGCCGGTCTCGGTCACCTCCATGAAGTTCAGGAAGCGCCGCAGCCCGCGCCGGGCAATCCGGACGCCCTCGATATTCACGCGGCCCCAGCCCCCCACTTCGGTGCCCAGCGACAGGATGCCCCGCCGCTCGACCGACGAGGTGAGGGTCGCGCCTTCGTCCACGCCCGAGAAAACCACGTTGTAGGGCGCACCGAAGGCTTCGGCGGCGGCCAGCGTGCGGGCCATGCCGTCGGGATCGGCGATGTAATGCATGTTGGTCGACAGTGCGGCATCGCTGGAATGCCCGGCGGTGTGCAGATCGACCGAGGCATCGACCATCGGCAGGATCACCGCGTCAAGGTAATGTGCCACCATCTCGCTGAAGGTGCCCCTGGGGTCGCCCGGGAAGCACCGGTTCATGTCGCGGTCGTCCACCGGAGACAGGCGGGTGTCATTCATGACCGCCGGGATGTTGACCGCCGGAAGCATGATCACCCGACCCTGCACCGTGGCGGGGTCGAGCGTGCGGGCCAGTTCCGAAACCGCGATCTGCGGTTCGTATTCGTCGCCATGGATGCCGCCGGTGAACAGCAGCGTCGGACCGCTGCCGTTCTTGACCACGACGATGGGGATCTCGATGACACCCCAGCCCGAGGTGTTGCGGGACAGCGGCGCACGAAGGTATCCCGCCTGACGCCCTTGCTGGTCGAAATCTATCTCTGCCGTAATGCGGCTCGCGGCCTCAGCCATTCGACACTCCCCCCTGCAGTCTTGTTTGCCCGTTTTTCGCGCAAGCTTGCACGCATCGTATTATTGTATACTATTTTTTTGACTGTCAATCATCGCCAGCCCACACGAGGAAGGAGCGAGACATGATCGAGGAACGATCGCAGGCAATCCCGAAGGTGCGCATCACCGGAATCGTGGCGGCGCCGCTCTTCGGGGACAGCCCGCCGGGCGGTTGGTCGAACGAAATCCAGCCGACCGACTCGGTCCATACGCTGATCGCGGTGCATACCGATGCCGGTATCACCGGCTTCGGCAGCGTCTTCACCGATGGCCGGCTGGCCGCAGCCGCCGTCGCACATCTTGCGCCGCTGTATCTGGGCGAGAACGCGCTGGAGCCGGAGCGGGTCAGCGAGAAGCTGCATCAGAACAGCTTCTGGATGGGGCGCGGCGGTACCCTGACCCATGCCATCAGCGGCATCGACATCGCGCTCTGGGACATATTGGGCAAGGCGACCGGGCTGCCGGTCGGAATGCTTCTGGGCGGGCGGCACCGCGAAAAGGTGCAACCCTATTGCTCGGTGCTGATGGAGGAACCCGGCCCGATGGCCGAGGTGATCGTGCGCTTCCGCGAACAGGGGTTCCGCGCCTTCAAGATCGGCTGGGGCCCGTTCGGGCGCCGCGATGATCCGAAGCTGGACGAGGCCATCGTCGCCGCGGCCCGGGCGGAACTGCCCGAGGGTGGCAAGCTGATGGTCGATGCCGGGGGCAGCGACGCCTATTGGCCCAACGGCCTGAAATGGGCGCTCCGCACCGCCGACATGCTGGCCGATCACGAGGTCTCCTGGTTCGAGGAAGCCCTGGTGCCCGACGCGCTGGAGGATTTCGTGACCCTGCGCCAGACCAGCCGGGTGCCGATCTCCGGCGGAGAGGTCATGACCCGCCGCCAGGCGTTCCTGCCCTTCCTGGTGCAGCGCGCCTTCGACATCGTGCAGCCCGACGTGACCAAGGTCGGCGGGCTGTCGGAACAGCGGCGGATCGCGAGGACGGCACAGGATTTCGGGGTGAGATATGTCGGGCACGGCTGGAACACCGCCCTTGGCCTGGCGGCCGACCTGCAACTGGCGGCCGCGCTGCCGAATGTCGACCTGGTCGAGTACATCGGCGGCAGCGCCTATGTCGACGGGTTGCTGACCGACCCGTTCACGCTGGACGCCGATGGCAACCTCTCGATCCCCGACCGCCCCGGGCTTGGGGTCACGCTCGACCCCGAGAAGGTCGCCCGCTACGCGCCCAATGCGGCGCAGATGTTCGCGCAGGAGGCCTGAGCATGTCCGGCCACATGATCCGCAAGCAGGACCGGCACCAGCACTGGACCCTCTCCAAGCCGGCGGTTCTGACCGAAGGCGGCGTCGTTTCGGCACAGAGCGCGATTGCCGCCGCGGCCGGGGCGCGGGCACTGGCGGCGGGCGGCAACGCCGTCGATGCGGCGGTGGTCACGGCGCTGGCCCTGCACGTCGTTGAACCCTGGAGCAGCGGCCTGGGCGGTGGCGGCTTCCTGGTGCTCGACCTGCCGGGCCACGGGGCCGGGGCGGTCAATTTCTCGATGAAGGCGGCGGCGGATGCCGATCCGGCGAACTATCCGCTGGCCGGGGTGCCGGGCCGGCACGGGCCGTTCCAATGGCCCATGGTCGCCGATGACCGCAACACGGTCGGCCCGCATTCGATCCTGATCCCCGGTGCCGCCGACGGCCTGGCCGCGGCGCTCGACCACTATGGCACCCTGTCCTGGGGCGATGCGCTGGAATATGTGATCCCGCTGGCCGAGCGCGGCATTCCGGTGGGCTGGTACACGACTTTCGCCATTGCCGTGGAGGCGCGGCAAATCTCGCAATATCCGCATACCCGCGACGTGTTCCTGCGCGACGGGTTGTTCCCGCCGGTCAGCGAAAGCGACGATGCCTCGGAAGTAGTCCGCGATCCGATGATGCCCGGTTTTCTGCGGCAACTGCAGAAGAACGGCGCGCGCGATTTCTACGAGGGCGAGATCGGCGAAGCGATCGTCGCCGACATGCAGGCGGTCGGGCGCAACTGGACGCTGGACGATCTGGCCGCCTACCGGGCCCGGGTCAGCGCCCCGGACATCAAGCCCTATCGCGACACGGAACTCCTGGGCGTACCCGGCCTGAACGGTGCCCCGACCGTGATGCGGTTCTTCGAGCGGGTGGAACACCGCTTCGCCCCCTCGGGCCGTCCGCCGACCCCGGCCGACTATGCCGAATTCGCGCTGCTGATGCGCGAGTTGTGGCAGGAACGCTATTCCGAAATGGGTGATGACAATCCGAACGAGAAATGCACCACCCATGTCAGCGTGGTGGACAGGAACGGCGGCATGGCCGCGCTGACCAACACGATGGGCGCGCGGTTCGGCTCCAAAGTCTCGCTGCAGTCCTCCGGCCTGCTGATGAACAACGGCATGTTCTGGTTCGATCCCGAACCGGGCCACGCCAATTCCATCGGCCCGGGCAAGTATCCCCTGACCAATGCCTGCCCGATGATGGTGCGGCGCGGCCGCAAGCCGGTCCTGGCGCTCGGCGCTGCGGGCGGGCGCCGGGTGCCGCCCTCGATCCTGCAGACCATCTCCTTCGTGATCGACCACGGGATGAGCCTGGAAGATGCCGCCCATGCGCCCCGGATCGACCCGGTGCGGCTGGAGGCGGTGGCCTGCGATCACCGCCTGTCGCCCGAGGCGGTGGAGGCGATTGCCGCGGTCGCCCCGGTGCGGGTGGTCGAGAACACGGTCTATCCGTTCCTCTTCGCCTGCATCTCTTCGGTCGCGCGCGACACCGAAAAGGGCATCAACTGCGGCATGCCCTCGGTCGATCTGCCCTATGCGGCCGCGGTGAGCGAAGCCGAGGTCTGACCGGGGCGGCGCTCAGTCGGGGTCGCCCGCAACACGAAATCCGAGATTGCCGGTCGAGGTGTCCGGAGGGTTTCCGGTGCGCGAATGCACGTGGTAGCGGTCGCAATAGCTGACGTGGCAGAGGTAGGAGCCGCCGCGCTGAATCCGCGCCATGCCTTCCTTCGGTCCCTGTGGATCGACCAGCGGGCTGTGCCCGAGATCCGGCGGCCCGAAACGGTCGGCGACCCATTCCCAGACATTGCCGGTCATGTTGTGCAACCCGTAACCGTTGGGCGGAAAGGCATCGACCGGCGCGGTGCCGACAAAGCCGTCCTCGGCGGTATTCTCGACCGGGAAGGTTCCCTGCCAGGTGTTCATCCGGTGCTCGCCCCCGGGCTGCATGACATTGCCCCAGGGGAATTTCATGTTCGCCAGACCGCCGCGCCCGGCACGTTCCCATTCGGCCTCGGTCGGCAGGCGCAGCCCGGCCCAGGTGCAATAGGCCAGCGCATCATACCAGGCGATATGGATCGCCGGATGGTTTTCGCGCCCCGTCCAGTCCGATCCCGGTCCCTCGGGCGCGGCCCAATAGGCGCCATTGACGGCCCGCCACCATTCCAGTCCCGGCGGACCGGGCCAGGCCCGCGCCTTCTCGCCGAGGAAGAGGTGGAAGACGAAGCTCCAGCCTTCCTCCTCGGCCACGGTGCGATAGCCGGTCGCCGCGACGAAACGGGCATAGTCGGCATTGCTGACGGTGAAGGGCGAGATCAGGTAGGGCGACAGCTTGACCCGGCGGCGCGGGCTGTCGAGATCGGCCGGAAACCGGGATTTCCGGGTGCCCATCTCGAAGAACCCGCCGGGGATCGGCTTCAACCGGGCCTTCAGTTCTGCCCGGACCTCGGGCGCGGCCGGGGCCACCGCCAGCGCCGCGGACATGTAGCGCTCGTCATTCGATGCCGGCGCGGCCGAGCCGACACTGCAACAGTTGCCCTTCGATGCGACACTGGTCTCGTCGTTCATCGCTCACCCTCTCGGGTCGGGTTTCGCATGATCCGGGCAAGAGCTGCAATGCCCCGCCCCTCAGTTGCCCCGCGCCAATCGTCGCGGCCCGGGCCGCCGGGGCCGCCCGGGCCCGGCTTGCTCACGCCGCGGCGACGGTGCGCTGGCGCTGGCTGCCGAGGCCTTCGATGCCGAGTTCCATGACGTCGCCGGGTTTCAGGTAGACCGGCGGGGTCTGGCCCATGCCGACGCCGGGCGGGGTTCCGGTCGAGATGATGTCGCCGGGCTGCAGGCTCATGAACTGCGAGATGTAGGACACCAGATGCCGCACCCCGTAGACCATCGTCGCGGTGCTGCCGTTCTGGTAGCGCTTGCCGTTGACCTCGAGATACATGGCCAGCGCCTGCGGGTCCGGCACCTCGTCCCGGGTCACCAGCCAGGGGCCCATGGGGCCGAAGGTGTCGGCCGACTTGCCCTTCACCCATTGCCCGTGACGCCGGATCTGGAAGTCGCGCTCGGATACGTCGTTGACGACGCAATAGCCCGCGACATGGTCCATCGCCTCGGCTTCCGGGACGTATTTCGCGGTCTTGCCGATCACCACCGCCAGTTCGACCTCCCAGTCGGTGGCCGCCGAGTTGCGCGGGATCTCGACATCGTCATTCGGGCCGCAGATCGCCGAGGTCGCCTTGAAGAACAGGATCGGTTCCGGCGGCACCTCCATGCCGGATTCGGCGGCGTGGTCGGAATAGTTCAGCCCGATGCAGATGAACTTCCCGACGCCGCCGACGCAGGGCCCGAGCCGCGGCGAGCCCGGCACCAGCGGCAGGCTCTCCGGGTCGATGCCCCGGGCGGTCTCGATCGCCGCCGGCAGGCCGGCGCCGGCGAAATCGCCCAGATGGCCCGACAGGTCGCGCAGCTTGCCGGCCTTGTCCAGAATCCCGGGAAGCTCCTGCCCCTTCGGTCCAAAACGTAGCAGTTTCATAAGGTTGTTCCTTGATCTTCAAGTCGTTCAATAGGTCGCGCGGCCGCCGGACAGATCGAATGTCGCGCCGGTGGTGAAGCTGTTCTCGGGCGAGACCAGCCAGCCGATCATCGCCGCCGCCTCGTCCAGTTCCAGGAACCGGCCACGCGGGATCTTCGACAGCATGTAGTCGATATGCTCCTGCTTCATCTGGTCGAAGATCCGGGTCCGCGCCGCCGCCGGGGTCACGCAGTTGACCGCGATATCCTGCCCCGCCAGCTCCTTGCCCAGCGATTTCGTCAGCCCGATCACCCCGGCCTTCGAGGCCGAATAGGCGCTGGCATTGGGATTGCCCTCCTTGCCGGCGACCGAGGCGATGTTGACGATCCGCCCATAGCCCCCGGCACTCATCAGCGGCACCACCGCCTTGTTGACCAGGAAGGTGCCGTTCAGGTTGATGTCCACGATCTTGCGGAACTCCTCCACCGGGTAGTCGGCCAGCGGCGCGTTCATCCCGGCGATCCCGGCCGAGTTCACCAGGATCTCGACCCCGCCGAAGGCCGAGACGGTCTGCCCGGTCGCGGCCTGCACGCTGTCCCAGTCCGAGACATCGACCGACACCGCGATCGCCCCGGCGCCGAGACGCGTCGCCGTCGCCTGCGCCAGATCGCCATCCATGTCCCAGATCGCCACCCGCACACCGCGCCCCGCAAGATGCTCGGCCACGGCGCCGCCGATACCCTGCGCCCCGCCGGTCACGATCGCGCTCTGCTTCGATAATTCAGCTCTGCTCAAGGGATTGTCCTTTCATGGATAAGGTTGAAATCGCGCAGCCGGCACCGCGCGGGGCGGCAGTGGCTGCACATGACGGTTCGGCAGCCCGATACGGGCTGGCCGGGCATCCTCGGCTCGACCGCAATATCGACCAGTTCCGCGGCGGCTGCATCAACGGAATGACATCGGCGGCAACTCGATGTCCCGGCGAGGCCGGTCCGCCGCGCCGGGGCACCCTAGCCCAGGGCCTCCAGCACCGCCGCGGTGGTGGTCACGGTCGCCACGTTCTGCATCGCGTAGTTGATCGAGGCGGCATGCCAATCGGCGTTCATCGTCGAACAGGCATCCTCGGGGACGATCATGTGAAAGCCCTTGTCGGCGCCGGTGCGGGCGGTGTGCTCGACGCTCATGTTGGTCCAGCTTCCGCAGTTGATGATCGTGTCCCGGCCGCCGTGATGCAGATAGGATTCCAGCCGCGAGGTTTCCCAGGCCGACATGCTCATCTTCTCGACGACCAGATCGCCCTGCTGCGGCGCCAGACCATCGACCGGCGCGACGCCCCAGGTGCCGCGCACCAGCGCGTTCTGGCTCTTGAGCCCCTGCATCAGCGCCGCGTGCTGCGCCAGATAGGGCGCGCCGGGCTCGATCACCATCCAGACGAAGATCACCATCACCCCGCGCCGCCGCGCCGCTTCGGCCAGGCTGGCGGCATTGGCGATGACATTCTGCGCCCTTGCGTGATCGGGTGCCCCGGTGTCGGCAAAGGCGCCGCCGTCGATGATCACGTCGTTCTGCATGTCCTGCAGGATCAGCGCCGTCCGGGACCCGTCGATGCGGGCGTCGAGCCGCTGCTTCACGATCAGCGGCGCGGCGGATGCGGCGGCCCGCGCCGGCGCGGCAGTTCGCGCCGGCGCCGCGGTCGCGGCCGTCGGGCGCGCCCGGGGCCGCGGGAACATGAACGGTTCGTCGCGGCCCTTGGTCTTGGTGTCGAGCGAGAACAGCGTCGTCATGGCGCAGAAATAGAGCGTGCTCCAGTCCGGGCCGCCCCAATGCAGGTTCGCCACCATCTCGGGGACGCGGATCTTGCCCAGCAACTCACCTTCGAAGGAATAGACCCAGACCCCGCCCGGCGCGGTGACATAGATATTGCCGTCCTTGTCGGCCTTCATCCCGTCCGGCCGGCCCGGCAGGCGGCTGTCGGAAATCCCCCCGGCGAAGACCCGGCCATTGGTCAACGTGCCGTCGGGCGCGACATCGAACATCCGGATGTTGGCCTGATCGGTATCGTTGACCCACATCCAGCGCTGGCAGGGAGAGAAGGTCAGCCCGTTCGGCTGGGTGAAGAGATAGCGGTCCACCACCAGCTGCGGCTCGTCCCCCGGCCGGTGCCCGGGCGGCAGACGATAGACGCCCTGGAAGCCCAGCTGCAGCGGCCGCGGCACCCCGAAATGCTCTTTCCGGCCATAGGTCGGATCGGTGAAATAGATGCTGCCGTCGTTGCCGACCACGATGTCGTTCGGGCTGTTCAACTCGCGGCCCTGATAATGCGAACACAGAACCTCGCGCCGCCCCTCCGGGGTGATCCGCGCCACGGAAGATGTGGAATGCTCGCAGACCAGCAGATTGAGCTCGGCGTCATAGGTCATGCCGTTGCCCTTGTTCGAGGGCTTGGCAATCTCGCGAATGCCCTGCCCCGGCGTATAGCGGCGGCGCACATCGGCGGGCATGTCGGAAAAGATCAGGTGCCCCTCCAGCGGATGCCAGAGCGGACCTTCGGTGAAGGTGAAGCCGGTCGCCAGCTGCCGTACCGGCGCATCCGGGTCGATGAGATCGGTGAACCTGTCAGAGATTGCCTGATGCGCCATCTTTGGGTGTCCTCTTCAGTCGGCCGGGGCGGGTCGGATCGGGGCCCGCCGCTGCGGGCCCCGGGTGTTGCGGAAAGGCGCGACCGATCAGGCCGGGAACCAGGGCCGGTCCGGCAGCGTCTCGGTCATCGGGCCGGGAACCTGCATCCCCAGCCGGCCGACGACCTTCTGCCGTTCGATCTTGGCCGGGCGGTCGTGGATCGGCAGCAGGAAGGTGTAGTTGTTCAGGAGCTTCTTGATCGCCCCCTTCTCTTCCCGCTTCGACTGCGAATGGTTGCCGGTGGTGCGCGGCTCCATCCAGTTGTTGGTGTAGACGTGGTTCACGATCTGGTCGTTGAAGTCATAGATCACGTCGCCGCAGATGCAGGCCAGCCCCTCGGCGGTCTCGACGATGACATTCATCGAGCCTTCGGTATGGCCGCCGGCATGTTCGCACCAGACGCCGGGGATGATCTCCTCGGCGGTGGTGATGTCGAGATCGAGGAAGCGGATCGCCTCGGGTTCGTAGATCCGATCGACCAGATGCTTGATGTCGGGCTTGGGATATTGCGGATACATGATCCCCGAGACCGAGAATTCCATCTCGCGCCGGTTCAGGACCACCGTGGTGTTCATCGGGAACAGGTCGTCCTTGCCGGCGTGGTCGATATGCAGATGGGTGTGCAGCACATAGCGGATGTCGCCCAGCTTCAGCCCGTGCTTGGCCAGCTGGTTCTCGATCATGTTCTCGTGGAACTGCAATCCGCGCATTCCCAGAGATTCCATGATCGCGTTGTCGCGGTATCCGGTATCGACGACGACCGGATACTCGCCGCCGGTGATCAGGAAACCGTAGACCGGCACCCGGCGCACCCGGCCGCATTCATGGCCTAGGACGAGGAAGCTGGTTTCAAGCTCGATGTCACCATAGTCGAGGAGGTGAATTTGCAAGGCCATGTGGTCTCTCCCTTATAGTCTCACAGCCGGTAGACCCGGGCTGCGGTATCGTTGAAAATTGCGGATTGCTTCTTTTTCGACAGGCCCTTGGCACCGTCCCTGAAGGCATTGAAAAGCTCGGTGTAGCTGGTCCAGAGCTTCTCGATCGGAAAGTTCGATCCATACATGCAGCGGTCGGCGCCGAAGATCTTTTCGGTGCTGGTGATCATCTCTTCGATGAAGGCCGGATCGTTGCGATGGATGAACGTGCCGAAGGCCGAAAGCTTGGTGACCACGTTCGGACAATCTGCCAGCCGCTTCATCCCGTCGAGCCAGGCCTTGTGCCCCGCCGCCGAGGTATCTTCCTTCATCCCGGCATGTTGCAGGATGAAAGTCACTTCGGGGCAGGCCCGGGCCAGTTCGGCGGCGCCCTCCATCTGCCCGGGAAAGACCTGCAGATCGAAGGTCCAGCCATAGTCGGCCAGCCGGGCGACGTTCTGCTGCACGGTGGCGTCGCGGCAGAGATCGGGATCGCTGGCGAAACGGTAGAGCGGGTTCTCGTGCCAGTGGAACTGGTGCCGGATTCCACGCATCAGCGGGTAGGGTTTCAGCTTGTCGAGTTGCTGGCGGACATCGCCCTGGGTCATGTCGGCATAGCCGACGATCCCGGCAATCATCCCATGCGCATCGGCCTCGGACTGGACCCAGGCGACTTCGTCGGCGAACCAGTTCGGCGCCCAGTTGGCCTGCACATAGACCGATTTGGTGATCCCGGTTCCGGCGGTGTCGGCCATGTATTCGGACAGCGTGTAGTCGCGCATGATCGCCCGATAGGGTCCGAAGATGCGCGGCTGCTCGGGGCCGAGAAGCCAGGGCAGGTCCTTTTGCAGCCAGATATGATGATGGGCGTCGATCATCCGTGCCTCCGTGAATCGTTCCGGGCCATGCCGAGGATGTGGTCGGCGATCGCCTCGGTGCTGGCGCCGTCGGCCAGCGCGGTGAGATGCGGCGCCACGCCGACGAGGGCCGCCGTGACCGGGCGGTAATCCGGGTCCGATGCCAGCGGGCTGAGCAGATCGACCCGCCAGGCGATCCGCGACAACCGGGCGACGGCATCCACCATCGTGTCGGGCGCCCCGCGTTCGAGCCCGTCAGAGAGGATCACCACCGCGGCGCCGCGGGCGAAACCGGCGTAGCGCGGCACCGACAGATAGGCATGCAGCGCCTCGCCGATCCGGGTGCCGCCGTCGATATCTGCAATTGCCATGCCGGCCCGTTCCAGTGCCTGCGCCCGGTCCGCCGGCCGCAGCGCCGCCGTGATCCGGGTCAGCCGGGTGCCCAGCGTGAAGACCTCGGCCCGGTCGGCGGCCTGGACCACGGCATGGGCCAGGCGCAACGAGGCTTCGCTGCGGTCCTTCATCGAGCCGGAGACATCGATCAGCAGCAGCAGACGGCGCTGGCGCGACTTGCGCCGGGTCCGCAGCAGCTCGATCACGTCGCCGTCGCGGCGCACCGCCTCGCGCAGGCTGCGCCGCAAGTCCATCCTGTCGCCGCGCCGCGCCGCCCGGCGCCGGAACGACAGCCGCCGCGGCAGCGCCGCGGGCGCTTCGCGCGCCAGCCGGGTCAGCGCCTCGGCCTCGCCTTCGGAACGCAAGGGACGCTGGCCGAGCCGCTCTGCCCCCGAGGGTTCGGCGCCGATCTCGCTTTCGTCCTCGTCCGCCTCGATCTCCTGATTGGTGCCGGTCGGCTCATGCGCGACGACCTCATCCTCGTCCTCGCCGCTGGCCGGGGCCTGCAACACCTGGTCCAGAAACACCGCCCGGAACAGGGCGTCGTATTCGGCCATCCGCTCCGGCGCGACCGCGAACAGCGCCAGCCCGGCCTGGTGGATATCGGTCATCCCGCGCGGCCCCAGCAGGCCAACGGCGGCGATGAAGTCGATCGTCTGGTCCGGTGAGACGGCAAAACCCGCACCGCGCAGCACCTGCGCAAAGCGCAGGAACGGGTCCAGAGGCCGGGGCGCCGTCATGCCGCCTCTCCCGGGAGGATCGCGCTCAACCTCTCCGAGATATAGGTCAGGTCGTCATGGTCCTTCAGCGCCACCCCGATCGAGCGGCGAAACGCCTCGGGCCAGCGGGTGCCCTGCGCGTTCAGGAGCGTCGCCGCCTCGGCCCATTCCACGGTCTCGGCCACGCCTGGCGGTTTCGCCAGAGGCTCGGCCCGCAGCATTCCCACCGAGGCCACCACCGCATCCGCCGTTGCCTGCGCCACGCTGGAAGCCCGCGCCATGACGATCCGGGCCTCGAGCGCCGCATCGGGATAGTCGATCCAGTGATAGACACAGCGCCGCCGCAGCGCCTCGTGCAGATCGCGGGTCCGGTTCGAGGTCAGCACCACCACCGGTGCCTGCGTGGCGCGGACGGTCCCGGTCTCGGGGATCGAGATCGAGAAATCCGACAGGAATTCCAGCAGAAACGCCTCGAACTCGTGGTCGGCACGGTCGATCTCGTCGATCAGCAGCAGGGTTCCGGTCGGATTGCGCAGCGCGGCCAGCAACGGGCGCTCCAGAAGGAAATCCTCGCCATAGAGATTGACGAATCCCTCCTCGGCCTGGCGGATCGCCAGCATCTGCCGCGGATAGTTCCATTCGTAGAGCGCACTGGCCGAGTCGATGCCTTCGAAGCATTGCAGCCGGATCACATTGCGCCCCAGGACCCCGCCCAGGGCCTTGGCCGCCTCGGTCTTGCCGACCCCCGGCGCACCTTCCAGAAGCAGCGGCTTGCCCAGGGCCAACGCCAGATAGGCCGCAGTCGCCAGCGCGTCATCGGCCAGGTATTGCGCCGCGACCAACGCCTCTTGCAGGTCGGTCGGGCTGGAAATCCCGGCAATGGTCGCGCGCACGGCCATCAGCGGCGGCCCTGCGGCCGGGCACCGCCATTGGCCCGCAATCCGCGCAGGATCTTCTCGGGCGTGATCGGCAGCGTGTCGCAGCGGACGCCGACCGCGTTGTAGACCGCATTGGCCACCGCCGGCAGCACCGGGTTTGCGCACATCTCGCCCGGCCCCTTGCCGCCGAAAGGCGCGTCTTCCGCCGGACGTTCCAGCACCGCGATATGGTGCGGCACGATCTGGCCCGGACCCGGCATCACATAGTGGTTGAAATCCACCGGCCCATGCGAGCGGTCGGGATAATAGGGTTCGGTCGTCTCGTAGAGCGCATGGCTGACCCCCATCCAGGCGCCGCCGATCAGCTGCTGTTCGACCAGGCGCGGGTTCAGCGCCCGCCCGACCTCATAGGCCGAGTTGATCTGGGTGACCTCGACCTCGCCGGTCTCGTCATCCACCTCCAGGTCGATGACCAGCGCCGCATGGGCGAAGCAGGAAACCGGGGTCATCTCGCCGGTGTCGGGATCGGTGCCGGAGAGCGGGATCAGGAAGATGCCCCGCCCGGCCAGGGTGCGGCCCTGCTTGAACTGGGCGGCCTGCGAGGTTTCCATCACCGTGATCGAGCGGCCCGGCGCCCCCTTCACATGGATGTTCCCGCGTCCGTCGGTATCGAGATCCGAGGCGTTCACCTCGAGCTCCTCGGCAGCGGCCTCGAGCAACTGCTTGCGGGCCTCGGCGGCGGCGCGGATCACCGCATTGCCGACCCGGTGCGTCCCGCGCGAGGCGAAGGAGCCCATGTCATGCGGCCCGGTATCGCTGTCGGCCGTGTCCACATAGACATCCTCGACCGGCACGCCGATGGTCTCGGCGGCGATCTGGCGGGTAACGGATTTCATCCCCTGCCCCAGGTCGATCGCCGAAAGCGCCACCATGAACTTGCCGTCCGGGGTCGAATGGACCAGCGCCTGCGCCGGGTCGCCGCCCAGGTTCATGCCGATGGGATAGTTGATCGCCGCGAAGCCGCGGCCCTTGTGAATGGCCATGATCAGCGCCTCCTCGTGCCGGACAGGAAGGGCGACGCGCCGGGGCGCCGGGTCCCGCGCGAGAACGGCTTGTCCGGGGCATAGGGCCGCTCGGCCGGGGTCGCCGGAGGTGCCGCCGCGGGCGCGGGCGCCGGTGCGGGGGCCGGTGCGGGCTGATACTGCGGCGGGGAAACCGATGGCCGCGCCACCGCAGGCGGTGCCGGCGGTGGAGGCGCGGCGGGCGGCGGTGCCGCAGCGGGCGGCGCAGGCTGTGCCGCAGGCGGAGCGACGGCCCGCGAGGGCGCGACGGGCATGGAGGGCCGCGGCGCGGTGCCGGGCGGAACCGGGGCTGCGGGCGGCTCGGCCGAGCCCATCCGATGCCCGATCCGTTCGGCCTCGATCTGCATGTCCGGGTTCTGCACCGGCACCGCATTGATCGCCTCGCCATGGGTACCGGCCGGAATCCGTCCGGTGCCGTTCTTCGACGGAGAGGTCGAGGCGACCCTTCCGGCCCGGCGCTCGCCGATCCGGCCCTCGCTGTCGGTCACCGTCTCGGGGATTTCCACCCGTTCCGGCGTGCCGCCCCCGACCCGCGAGGACTGCGCAGCCGCCTCGGCCGAGAGCGGCCAGCCGGCCTTGCCCGCGACCACCTGGCAGCATTCGATCAGAGCGGTGTTCTTGGCCTTGCGGCGATGCGCCTTTATGTCGCCGTCACGATAGGCATTGAGGATCCGCAGCTCGATCGGGTCGATCCCGACCGTCTCGGCCACCCGGTCCATATGGCATTCGATGGCGAAATCGACCGCCGTGATGCCGAAGCCGCGCATCGCTGTGGCGGGGGTGCGGTTGGTCACGCACATGAAGACGTTTGCCGCGACATTCGGAATGAAATAGGGCCCCGGCAGGTGACCGGCCCCCTTGATGATCGCGTAGGGCGACAGGCGTGCATAGGCGCCGCTGTCGAAGAAGCCGGTGAACTCGCGCGCCACGATCCGCCCGTCGCGCATCACCCCGTCCTTCACCCGCCAGCGTTCGGCCCCGCGCGGCGCACCGACCTGCATCTCTTCTTCCCGGTCCCAGGCAAAGCGCACCGGGCGACCGGTCAGCATCGCGCCCAGCACCGCCGTCGGCTCGACAACGCTGTCGACCTTGCCGCCAAAGCCGCCGCCCGCCGTGCCGCCGACGAAATGCAGCCGCGACGAGGGAATGTTCAGCAGCTTGGCCGTGGTGCCCAGCGAGAAGAACAGCGCCTGGGTGTTGGTATAGCAGATGTAGCGGTCGTTCTGTTCGGGCGCGGCGATGGCGCCGCAGGTCTCGATCGGGGCCTGCTCGATCGGCGACATCTGGTACTCGGCCTCGACGATGTGATCGGCACGGGCAAAGGCCGCGTTCACGTCGCCGAAGCGGAGCTTCTGGTGATCGTAGAGTTCGTGATAGTCGAAAGTGTTGTTCGGATAGACCTCGTTGACCACCGGAGCGTCGGGTTTCAGCGCCTCTTCGGGGTCGAGCACATGCGGCAGGACTTCGTAGTCCACCCGCACCTGCGCCACCGCGTCGCGGGCCTGCCGTTCGGTATCGGCAATGACCCAGGCCACCGTCTCGCCCTTGTAGCGGACCTTGTCATGGGCGCAGAGCGGTTCGTCGTCGCGGCCGAAGTTGATCAGGCTGAGCAGCGTGTTCAGGTTGTTCGGCACGTCCCGCGCGGTGACCACCCGGCGCACGCCCGGCATCCGCTCGGCCTGGCTGGTGTCGAGCGACCGGATTCTGGCGTGGTGATGCGGCGAGCGTGCCGCCCGCATGTGCAGCAGCCCGTCGAACAGGTGATCGTCGTAATAGGTCGTCCGGCCGGTGACATGGCCAAGGATGTCCTGTCGGATCGTCGGCTGGCCGATCTCCTTCAGCGTGTCGTCGCGCTCGTCGGCGAACAGGTCCTTGCGGAATTCGACCGTGGTCATCGCATCATCCTCCGGTTGCCCTGCATCTCCTGCGCGGCGGCCAGGATCGCATCGACGATCGGCTCATAGCCGGTGCAGCGGCACAGATTGCCCGAGATCGCCTCGATCACCTCTTCCCGGCTGGGGTTCGGCACCCGGTCGAGCAAGGCCCTCGCCGCCATCAGCATGCCGGCGGTGCAGAACCCGCACTGGGCCGCGAACCCTTCCATGAAGGCCTTCTGCAGCGGATGCAGGTCGGGGCCGTCGGCCAGACCGCCCGAGGTCTCGACCCGCCGGCCCTCGACCGTTTCGGCCAGGGTCAGGCAGGCCAGATGCGGCACCCCGTCGATCAGCACCGTGCAGGCCCCGCAAGAGCCCTGGGCGCAGCCCTGCTTCGGCGACAGGTCCCCGACCCCGCGGCGCAGCACGTCGATCAGGTTGGCGCCGGGATCGACAAAGACCGCCGCTTCGGCATCGTTCAGAGTGAAGGTCAAAGCAGTGCGGGCCATCAACGGACTCCCTGTCGCAGTAGCAGGCGTTTCAGATGGACGGCGGCCACCTCGCGCCGATACCAGGCGCTGGCCAGGGCGTCGTCCTGCGGATCGAGACCATCGGTCGCCACCGCCAGAACCGGCGCGATGCCGGCCTCGTCCAGGCTGGCGCCGTTCAGCGCCCGTTCGGCGGCCTTTGCGCGCAGCGGCGTCGGCCCCATGTTGCCCCAGGCGATGCGCGGGTCCGAGGGGCGCCCGCCACCGCGCAGCCAGACCGCCAGGCAGAGCGTCGAAGCCCCCTTGGGCTTGACCCGGCTGACCTTGGCAAAACGGAACTCGCCCGAAGACACCCGCGGCACCACCACCGCCTCCACCAGCCCGCGCGGACGGCTGCGGCCGGAAAGAAAGCTCTCGATCGGCTCGGGGCCGCTGCCGATCCGCAGAACCTGCGCATCCAGAGCCAGCAGCGCCGTGGTCAGGTCGCCATAGGGATTCTGCGCAAAGAGATTGCCGCCGACGGTCGCCATGTTGCGGATCGCCGGGCCGCCGATCCGCCGCGCGACCTGGTGCAGGAACTCGACCTCGTGCGAGGCAAGGATGTCGGCCATCGTCGCGCCGGCGCCGATCCGGATGCCGCCGCTTTCCGACCGGATGTCCCGATCGACCTCGCGGCAGCGCACCACCCGGTCAAAGCTCTGGTCGCCATAGTTGACGCCCTGCATGACCAGCGTGCCGCCACCGAGATACCGCGCCCGGTCGCCCACCGCGCCGGCCGCCTCGGCCATGTTTGCATAGGTTTCCACGGTCAGCATGAATTATTCTCCCAACCCCAGTTCCGCCCGGATCGCGGCAAAACCGGCTTCGTAGATGTTCTCGGTCACCGTCGCCTCGAGCTCGTCCTCGCGACCCTTCGGCGTGTCGAAGCGGCAGTCCCATTGCCAGAAGGTCCAGTCGCCATCGGTGACCGGGATCAGCCGGACATGGGCGACGTAGTTCAGCAGCGGGATCGGCGTATCGAGCAGGCAGTAGCTGAATGCCGTCTCGGCATCCGAGAGGGTCAGCAGCTGCTCGCGCAGTTCCTCGCCGGTCTCCAGCCTGAACCGCCGGACCGAACCGATCCGGTCCGAACCCCGGCCCCGTTCGATCTGGCTGGTCGCGACGGCGGGATGCCAGCGGTCATGGCCGTTGAAATCCCGCAACAGGGTCCAGACCGACTCGATCGGCGCCTCCAGGATCGTGCTGCGGGAAATCTTCACCATGGCTCAGCCGCCGAAATGCCGCTTGAGCGCGTCGAACCCGCCCTGAAACACATTGGTGCCGATGCCGTTGACCAGATCCTCCTCGTTCGCCGGGTCGCAGGCGAATTCGGCCGACCACTCGGCAAAGCAGCGCCCACCATCGGTGACCGGGGTCAGGCGCAGCGTGGCCATGTAGTCCCACAGCGGCATCGGCCCTTCCAGCATGGTGTAGCTGGTAAAGAGATCATAGTCCGACATTCCCACCAGCTGCTCGCGGATGTTGTCGCCGTTCTGCAGGTGGAAGTTGCGGATGCAGCCGATCTTGTCGCCGGGCAGCGCATCCTCGATCCGGCTGTCGCGGATCCGGGGATGCCATTTCGGCAGGGCGTTGAAATCGCGGATTCTCTCCCAGACCGCAGAGGCCTCGGCATTGATCACGGACGAGACGAAGACTCGCGCCATCTACTTCTTCTCCTTCGGGGTATCATCGGCGGGCTTCGGCTTGGACTTGGCCGCTTCCGACGCCGCCCGGGTCATGTCCGAGGCGTTGCGGAAGATGTCCGACTTGGCGATGTTCGAGCCGTCGATGCCGATATCGGCCAGCAGGCTGTCGACCATCGGCGCCTGGACGCGGTAGCGCAGGGCAGAGTTCATCACCTCGTCGGTCGGGCTTCCGCCACCGGAGCCGCTGCTGCCCCCGGCGCCCGAGCCATTGCCACCCCAGTCGAGCCCCTGGGCGCCGGAGCCTCCCAGCTGCATGATCCGGATGTCGTTGATCTTCTCGAGCGGCTTGACGCTGGCCGAGACGATACCCTCGACATGTTCCAGCATCTTGCGCTTGAACAGGCTGGTGCGGGCCTCGTCGGTGAGGACGTTCTCGGCCTCGTTGATGAGGCGATAGGCCTCGGCCTCGACGGCGGCGCGGATCTTCTCGGCTTCGGCGGCGATGCGCTTGCGCTCGGCCTCCAGTTCCGCCCCGGTCACGCCGACCTTCTTCAGGCGGGCAGCGGCCTCGATCTCGCCGACGGTCTTGACCCGTTCGGCGGCCTCGACGGCGCGGGCACGGGCGTTCTCGGCCTCGACGGCGGCGTTACTCTCATCCAGCGACTTCTGGTAGAGCGCGATGGCCTTCTCCATCGTCGCCTCCTCGACCGCCTTCTCGCGGGCGATCTCGAGCTTGCGGCGTTCGGTCTGATGGCCGATGCGGGCATCGTCCAGTCCGCGTTCCGAGGCAATCCGGGCGCGTTCGACCTCTTCCTGGCTGGCGATCTCGGCCTCGCGCAGCACCTGCACGCGGGCGATTTCCAGCTGCTCGAGCACCTTGCGGCGTTCCAGCTTCTTCGCGTCGATCTCCTGTTCGGCGAGGATCTTCTCGGCGTCGACGGTCTTCTGCTTGGCGACCTTGGCCGCCTCGATGGCTTCGTCGGCGGCCACCTGGGCGGCATCCAGCGCCTTGTTTCGCTGGATCTCCAAGGTCCGGATCTTCTCGTCGCGGGCGATCTTCTCGACCGTGGTCTCGGCCTCTTTCTCGATCCGCTGGCTTTCGACCAGACGGCGAGAGCTGATCTCGGCGGCCTCGATGGCCTCCTGCTTCTCGATCTCGCGGCTGCGCAGTTCGGCGTCGCGGGCAATCTCGGCGGCGCGGCTGCGGGTCTCTTCGCTGATCCGCGCGGCGTTCACCTGCTCCTGGGCAGCGAAACCGGCGATCTCGACGGCCCGGTTGCGGGCAATCTCGCGTTCGCGCATGTCCTGCTCATAGGCAATGCGCTCGGCGGCGAGTTTCTTCTCCTTGGCGATGCGCTTGGCCTCGACGGCCTCCTGCGTGGCGGTCTCGGCCTCGGCAATGGCCTTTTCGCGGGCCAGGTCGCGTTCCTTGGTGCGCTCCTCGTTCTCGATCCGCTCGACGGCGGTGCGCGCCTCGGTGGCGATCCGGGCCTTCTCGACCGCTTCGCGGCTGGCGATCTCGTGTTCCTCGACCGCCCGGTTGCGGGCGATTTCCAGAGCGCGCAGGCGCTCTTCCTGTGCGATCCGCTCGGCCGCCGTCGCCTCGTTGGCGGCGATCTCGGCGGTGTCCAGGGTGCGGCGACGCTCGATCTCCAGTGCCCGGGTCGCCTGTTCGGCCGAGATGCGCTCGGCAGAGAGGATCTTCTCGCGCGCGATCTTGGCGGCTTCGGTGGCCTGCTGCGAGGCAATCTCGGCCTCTTCGATGGCCTTGCGGCGGGCGATTTCCAGCGTCCGGGTCGCCTGGTCCGAGGTAATCCGCTCTTCGCTGACGGTCTTCTCCTGCGCGATACGCAGCTTTTCCGAGGCTTCGCGGGCCGCGATCTCGGCCTCTTCGATGGCAAGGTTGCGGGCGATCTCGCGCTCGCGGGTGGTCCGCTCCAGTTCGATCCGGGCCTGCGTCACCGCGTCTTCCTGCGCGATCCGGGCCTTCTCGGTCCGCTCGCGGGCCGCGATCTCGATGGCCTCGACGCTGTGCTGGCGCTCGATCTCGCTGGCCTGGGTTTCCTGATCCTTGGCGATCCGCGCCTGGGTCAGCACCCGTTCCTGGGCGATCCGGGCCTTCTCGATCATTTCCTTGGCGGCGATATCGGCCGCCTCGGTGTCGCGGGTCGTCTGGATCCGGGTCTCGGTCAGCACCCGTTCCTGGGTGATCCGGGCCTTCTCGATGGTCTCGCGGGTCGCGATCTCGGCCTCGTCGATGATCCGGCTGCGTTCGATCTCCTGCTGCCGGATGCGCTGTTCCGAGGAAATCCGCACCTCGGCGATCTGCTCCTCGTTCTTGATCCGGGCCGTCTCGATGGCTTCACGGCTCAACAGGGTCGCCTGTTCGGCGTCCTTCTCGCGTTCGGCGCGTTCGCGGGCCAGTTCGGCACGTTGCTGGGCGCGGCGGAACTCGATCTCGCGTTCCTGTTCCAGACGCGCGTGCTCGCTCTCGCGCTCGATATCCAGGCTCTGCTTCTCGGCTTCCAAGTTGCGGGCCCGGATCTGCAGCATCGTCTCCTGCTCGATGTCGTTGCGCAGCTTGCGCCGGCTCTCGATGGCCTCGATGACGCTGGTCAGGCCCTCGGCATCGAACCGGTTCGACGGGTTGAAATAGGCGATGTCGGTCTGGTCGATATCCAGGATCGCAACGCTTTCCAGTTCCAGACCGTTCTTGTCCAGGCCCTCCTGCGCCGTCTCGATCACCCGCTTGACATAGTCACCGCGTTTGACGTGCAGCTCTTCCATGGTCATCTCGGCGGCGACCGAGCGCAGCGCCGAAACGAACTTGCCCGACAGAAGCTGATGGATGCGTTCAGGTTCCAACGTCCGCCGACCCAGGGTCGAGGCGGCCAGGGTCACACCCTCCCGCGTCTGCGACACGCGGACATAAAAGGAAGCCTCGACGTCGATCCGCATCCGGTCCTTGGTGATCAGCGCGTCTTCCTTCTCGCGGACCACGCTGAGGTCCATCGAGTTCATGTTGACCGGGGTGATGTCGTGGATGATCGGCCAGACGAAGGCGCCGCCGTCGATCACGACCTTCTCGCCCAGGAAACCGGTACGCACGAATGCGATTTCCTTGGTCGATCGTTGATAGAGCCAGTTCATCACCCAGTAGAGGATGAAGATGACGATGACGGCCAAGATCAGCCAAAGGATCAGCTGTCCGATGAATTCCCCGGTCATGAATTGCCCTCCCGCTCGGTCGAACTGGCGGCCTTTCGGCCGATCTGTTTGAATTTTCTGGTCTGTTCCGTCAGCGCCATCTCGGTCGGCAGCCGCTCCATCGAGGAAGCGCCGTAGAAGCCGTGGCAGTGACGTGTGTTCTTCAGGACGTAATCTGCGTCCTCGGGGCTCGAGACCGGGCCGCCATGGACCAGCACGATCGCATCCGGGTTGACCTCCAGCGCCGCCTTGGCCCAGGCGTCGGTCAGGCCCGGGGCCTGATCCAGCGAGATCCCGGTCTGGGCGCCGATCGAGCCACCCGTGGTCAGGCCGAGATGGCAGACGATGATGTCTGCCCCGGCCCCGGCCATGGCACGGGCATCATCCTCGGAAAAGACATAGGGCGTCGTCAGCAGCCCCTTCGCGCTCGCCTGCCGGATCATGTCGACCTCCAGGGCATAGGACATGCCGGTCTCTTCCAGATTGGCCCGGAAGGTGCCGTCGATCAGACCCACGGTGGGAAAGTTCTGGACGCCCGAAAATCCGGCTTCGGCGACCTGATCGAGGAAGCGGTCCATCAGCCGGAACGGGTCCGAGGCGCAGACCCCGGCCAGCACCGGCGTGTTCTTGACCACCGGCAGAACCTCTCCGGCCATCTCCATCACCACCGCATTGGCATCGCCATAGGGCATCAGCCCGGCCAGGCTGCCACGCCCGGCCATCCGGTAGCGACCCGAGTTGTAGATGACGATCAGGTCGATCCCGCCCGCCTCCTCGCATTTCGCCGACAGGCCGGTGCCGGCGCCGCCGCCGACGATCGGCTCTCCGGCGTCGCGCATGGCGCGGAACTTCTGCATCAATGTGTCGCGAGACAGGCTGCTGCGGATCATCAGGCTCTCCGTGTCGGAATTTGCGTGCGCGCGTGCAGCGCGCGGAAGGTCTGCACGACCAGCGCCGAGAAGGCCGGGTCGTTGATGTTGTGCGGAACCCGGATCAGCTGCCGGGCAGAGGTCTGGCGGACGGTGTCCTCGAGCGTCGAGAACAGCGCCTTGTCGGCGGCGGGATCCCAGAAGGGCTGACCGGGCGCGTCGAGCGCCGAGACCCCGCCCTCGGGCAGGAAGAACCGCACGATGCCGTTCATCCGGTTCAGCTTCTCGCCGATGAACCGGCCCATCTCGATATTCTCTTCCACCGTGGTCCGCATCAGGGTGATCTGCGGATTGTGCTGGTAGAACAGCCGCCCGCGATAGCGTTCGGGCACCGTTTCGGGGGCGTTGAAATTCACCATGTCCAGCGCCCCGCAGGCCCCGATATAGGCGCCGCCATGCTCGATCATCGCGTCGAAACGGCTGGCGTCGGCGGCAAAAACCCCGCCCGCCACCATGTCGCAGACTTCCGTCGTGGTCAGGTCGAGCACCGCCGCCAGCTTGCGCGAGCTCAGCAATTGCTCCATCGCCCGGCCGCCGGTGCCGGTGGCGTGGAACACCAGGCAGTCATACTCGTCCTCGAGTTCCCCGACCACCGCCTGCACGCAGGGCGTGGTGACGCCGAACATGGTCAGCCCGATCGCCGGACGGTCCAGCGCCGGCGGCATCGCCACCCGGGCCCGGACCATCCCCGCCATCGCATGGGCGGCATTGCCCAGAACATCGCGGGTAATCGCGTTGATGCCCTGCACATCGGCCACCGAATGCATCATCGTGATATCGGCCGCCCCGACATATTGCCCGACATTGCCCGAGGCGACGGTCGAGACGATCAGCTTCGGCACCCCCACCGGCGGCACCCGGAAGCCCGGAGCGACCAGCGCGGTGCCGCCCGATCCGCCCGCCGCCAGAAGTCCGGCGATATCCGTGCGGCTCCGCACCCAACGTTCGAAAGCCTCGGTCATCCCGGCCACGGCGCTGCCGCGGTCGCCGGTAAAGACCCCCGAGGCACCGCGCGGGTGGAACCCGGCAATCGCCGTCGGCGGCACATCGGCGCCCGAAGGCTTGCCACTGGTCGAGAGATCGGCCAGCGCCACCCGGATGCCCTGCGCCTTCAGGATGTCCCGCATGAAGCGCAGTTCTTCGCCCTTGGTGTCGAGCGTGCCGCAGACATAGACCAGCCCGGCGCGCCCGGTCTCGACCCGCGGCATGGCGGTGACCGAGGATGTCGGCTCGGGCGTCACGGTCCGTGCCGCCTGCTCGATCACCCGCACCGGAACCGGCGGGGTCCAGCGGGTCGGCACCTTCGGGTTCGACAGGTAGATCCGGATCGGGGCGTTCTCACCCTGCGGTTCCGGCCCGACCGTGGTTGCCGGAGCGCCCTCGGGCGTTTCGTCATGTGCATGGCGACCGACGCCCAGCAGGGCCTGTTGCAGATCGCGATCCGCCGCCAGCACGCCGGCGTCCATGATCCGATCGACCCGGCCATTGACCATGATCGCCACCTCGGCAGCCACCGAACAGGCCACGCCGATGTTCTGCTCGATGACCAGAACGTCGATGTCCCCCTCCTGGCCGAGGCGGATCAGCATGTCGGCGACCTGCTGGACGATCACCGGGGCCAGGCCCTCGGTCGGTTCATCCATCACCAGCAGGCGCGGGTTCAGCAACAGCGCCCGGCCGATCGCCAACATCTGCTGCTCGCCGCCCGACAGCTGCGCGCCGCCGTTGGATTTCCGTTCGGCCAGACGCGGGAAGACGCTATAGATACGCTCCGGCGTCCAGGCACCGCCCTTCTGCGCCACCAGCTTCAGATGTTCGTCCACCGTCAGCGATTTCCACAGACGCCGGCCCTGCGGCACGTAGCCGATACCCATCCTGGCAATCTCGGACGGCGTCAGCCCGGCGAGGTTCTGGCCGCCGAAAGAGACCGTGCCCGAACGCACCGGCACCAGACCCATGATCGCGTTGCACAGGGTGGTCTTGCCCATGCCGTTGCGCCCGACGACCGAGAGCACGCCATGGCCAAGGGTCAGCGAAACGCCCTGCAGCGCGTGGGAATGGCCGTAGTAGACATTCAGGTCGCGCACTTCCAGCGCCGGGGCGCCGCCCCTGCCCTGTGCGCCGCCGCGCGAGGTCTGACCGAGGTTACGCATGTCCGCCCCCCAGATACAGCGCCTGCACTTCCGGATCGTCCTCGATCTCGGCCGGCTTGCCTTCCTTGAAGATGCGGCCGTTGTGCATCATCGTGACCCGGTCGGCGACCCGCAGGGCCACGTCCATGTCATGCTCGATGATGATGTAGCCGACATGGCTCGGCAGCCCGGTCAGCAGACTGACCAGATCGCCCCGCTCGGTCGGGGACAGGCCCGCGGCGGGTTCGTCGAACAGGATGAAGCGCGGTGCGCCGGACAGGGCCATGGCAATCTCGAGCTGCCGCTGCTGGCCGTAGCTGAGGTCCGAGACCTTCACATCCTGCACCTCGTCCAGATGCACCATGCGCACCAGCTCCTCGGCGGTCTGCATCAGCGCGTCCGAGCGGCTGGCACGGCGGAACGAGAACCGTCCCCGCGACACGCCGCGGCAGGCGAGATAGACGTTGTCCAGCACGCTGAGGCCCGAGAACAGCAGCGAAATCTGATAGGTGCGGCGAAGACCCCGGCGGATGCGCTCATGCGCCGGAAAGGTGGTCACGTCTTCGCCGAAGAACCGGATCGAGCCGGTGGTCGGCAGGAAATCCCCGGTGATGCAGTTGAACAGCGTGGTCTTGCCGGCGCCGTTCGATCCCAGCACCGCCAGCCGCTCGCCCGGGGCGACGCGCATCTCGATGTCGCCCAGGGCTTCGAGCGCGCCGAACTTCTTCGACAGCCCGCGCAGTTCCAGCGCATTGCCATCCGCCTTGCGGTCGATCCGGAGCCGGGTCGTGCTCATGGCATCCGCCCCCGATCCTTCCCGGTCAGCGGGTCCTTGTTCAGGTTCTCGCGGAACCGCCGCCACAGGCCCAGCAAGCCGTCGGTCGAGAAGAACACGATCAGCAGGAAACCAAGCCCGATGAGCAGCTGGAACCGCTCGCCCGACAGGCCCAGCGACACCAGGACATCCGTCGCGAAGGTCTTGAGCAACACATAGATGATCGCGCCGATGAAGGCCCCGATCGGGTGCCCCAGCCCGCCGACCACGGCAATCACCAGGATATCGATCGCGGGCTGGATGCCCACCGTGCCGGGGGAAATCTGCGACGACTGCCAGGTCAGCAGGATGCCCCCGACCGCCGCGATCAGCCCGGCGAAGGCATAGGCCGCGACGCGGTGCGCGGTGACGTTGTAGCCGAGCGCCGCCATCCGCCGCGGATTGTCGCGCACCCCCTGCAGAGCCAGGCCGAAGGGGGCCCGCGACAGGTAGAGAACCGAGAAATACCCAGCCGCCGCCCAGAACAGCGCCAGATAGTAGAAGGCCACCGGCCCGCGCCAATCGACCCCGAACAGATGCGGCGGCAGGACCGAGTTGAAACCCTGAAACCCGTTGAAGATTTCGTAGTTCTGCCGGGTGAAGTAGAAGAACGCCGCCGCGATGGCGAGAGTGATGACGATGGTATAGATGCCCTCGGTCCGCACCGCGAGCCAGCCCACGGCGGTCGCGAACAGCACCGTCAGCAACAGCGCCAGCGGGATCACCGCCCACCAGGGCCAGCCCTGCGAAATCGTGTCGACGGCACTGTCGCCGAGGATCGCCAGAAGATAGCCGGCGAAGCCCGCAAAGGTCATCTGTGCCAGGCTGACCATGCCGCCGTAACCGCCCAGAAAGGTCAGGCTCAGCGCGATCAGGCCCAGGATCAGGCTCCAGCCCATGATCTGGAACATGATGAAGGGCGAGACGAAGGCCGGCAGGATCAGCAGCAGCACCCCCACCACCCAATAGGTCGGCGGAATCCGTTCCAGCCAGCTGCGGCGCGCGGTCTCGTCGGTCGATGTGCGGTCCAGCGTCACCATGTCATGCCTTCCCCATCAGGCCCTGTGGCCGGAACGCCAGGACGAGCACCATGATCAGGAAGGTCAGCACGACGGCATAGGTCGGGAAATAGACCGAGCCGAACTGCTCGGCCAAACCGATCAGCAGCGCCCCGAGCGCCGCACCGGGGATCGAGCCCATGCCGCCGACGATCACCACCACGAGGCTGGCCAGAAGGAAGCGGGTATCCTCTCCCGGCGCGATCGACTGGAAGGTTCCGCCGACGACTCCGGCGATGCCCGCCAACCCGGCCCCGAAGGCGAAGACACCGACGAAGATCACCTGAATCCGCGTCCCGGTCGCCGACAGCATGTCGCGGTCATCGACACCGGCGCGGATCATCATTCCGATCCTTGTCCGGTTCAGCGCCAGCCACATCGCCACCCCCAGCACCACCGCCGCGGCGAAGATCACCAGCCGCACCATCGGGTATTTCAGGAAGATCAGCGTCCCGTCGCGCTTCACCCCGGTGACGAGGAAGGTCTTCAGCGGCCCCGACAGCCATTCCGGCGGGTTGATGTTGTAGAAGTCGCCGCCGAAGGCCCAGAGCATCAGATCCGCGAAGACGATCGACAGGCCGATCGTGACCAGGGTCTGGCGCAGGTCCTGCCCCTCCATCCGGCGGAACACCAGGAACTGCAGCACGATCCCGCAGAAGCCGACGACGATGAAGGTGACCGGAAAGGCCAGCAGCCACGAGCCGGTCAGGCTGGCCGTGTAGAAGCCGACATAGCCGCCGAAGAGATAGAGCGTGCCATGCGCCAGGTTGACGTTGCGCATCAGCCCGAAGATCAGGGTAAAGCCGCTGGCCACCAGGAAATAGAGCCCGCCCAGCGTGATCCCGTTGAACAGCGCGTTGAGGAAGATCTTCTTCGAGCCGATCGCGTCGGACAGCCCCTTGGGCCAGATCGCGAAGATCAGCCACAGAAGCACCGCCGCGATCAACGCCAGGATCGCGGTCCAGATCGGGTGGCGCCGGGCAAACCGCCTCATCGCGCCGCCTTCCAAGTCAGGTCGCTTGCAAACCCGATCGCTGTCACTCAGTCCTCCCCCTGGCGAACACGCCATCTACGAGGACATGCTAGGCCGGTCAGGCCCTGGTCGGCATACCCGGGAGTATGTTCCGTTCCCCCATCATCGGAAAAGCGCGATCCGTGACATGTGCAACGCGCCGATACTCGCTCGGCGCGATGCCGACATTGGACGAGAAGAAACGCGTGAAGCTGGCCTGCGAGGAAAACCCGAGATCGAAGGCGATGTCGGTGACGGTCTTCGGCGTCCGCAGAAGATCGTCCAGCGCATGTTCCGAACGCAGGGTGTTCATGTAGACATTCGGCGTGACGCCCATGTACTGCTTGAAGAGCTTGAAGAAATGCGGCCGCGACAAGCCGACGCTTCGGGCCAGCGACTCCATCTCGATGTCCTGCGCGAAACTCTCCTGGAACAGCCGCAGCGCCCGGCGCACGCGAAAGTCGCTGAACCGGCGATAGGCCTGGGCCCGGCCCGCCAGGGGCGCACCGATCCAGGACATGTCGAAACATTCGCGGGTCAGGCTGTAGAGCGCCGCGTTGAAGCGCGCCTGATGTTCGTTCTCGAGCAGCAGCGCGGTCAGCCGGTGGACGCCGTCGCGGATCTCGGTCGTGATCGGCAGCGCGCTCTTGCCGAACTTCAGCGCGAACTCGGCCGAGGACGAGTTTTCCAGAAACCACATCGGCTTGATGTAGAGCACCAGGCAAAAGGTGGTTTCACCTTCGGGAACATGAAAGCTGTGCGGCTCCCAGGGGCTGACCGCCACGCCGGTGCCGGACACGATGCGATGTCGCTTCCCGACCACCTCGACTTCGGCGGGTGCGCCCTCGACGTAGAATACCAGATGCCCCTCGCGGTGCGCGTGGGTGATGATGGTCTTGTCAAGCTGATAAAGTGCCGCACGTCCGAAGGCGCCGTGGCACACAGCTATTGCATGACTCATGCCGCGATCCTCCTCCCGAAGACGCTGTGCATTGCGCGAAACGCGCCCAAACTCCCCCAATGGGCTGCGTCGGCGTTGCATCCGGCCATGTTAATGGCGCTGTGGCAAGCCTTGCGGGGAAGAATCATACGGCAAGGTATGAATCGCCCATTCGCGTTTGCAGCATCCCCCGCGCGACTCATGGGGCGGTATAGGCGGTCTTGATCGTGGTGAAGAACTCCACCGCCTGGCGGCCCTGCTCACGCGGGCCAAAGCTCGACCCCTTGCTGCCCCCGAAGGGCACATGATAATCCACCCCGGCGGTCGGCAGGTTGACCATGACCATGCCCGCCTGCGCCTTGCGCTTGAAATCGCTGGCGTATTTCAGGCTCTGCGTGCAGATCCCCGCAGTCAGACCAAACTCGGTATCATTGGCCACCGCCAGCGCCTCGTCGTAGTCGCGGACCCGGATCACCGAGGCGACAGGGCCGAAGACCTCTTCGCGGTTGATCCGCATCTGCGGCGTGGTTTCGGTGATCAGCGCCGGGGACAGGTAGTGGCCGGGTCTGCTGCAACGCAGCAATTCGCCGCCGGCCCGCAAAGTGCCCCCCTGGGCGCGGGCGATGGCGATGTAGTCCACGTCCTGTTGCAGCTGAATCGAATCAACCACCGGCCCGATCTCGGTCGCCGGGTCCAGGGCGTCACCGACCCGCAGCGCCGCCACCCGCTCGGCCAGCGCCGAAACGAACCGGTCGTGGATCGCCTCGGTCACGATCAGCCGCGACGAGGCGGTGCAGCGCTGCCCGGTAGAGAAGAAGGCGCCGTCCAGCGCGATCCCGACCGCGCGGTCGAGGTCGGCGTCGTCAAGCACCACCAGGGGGTTCTTGCCGCCCATCTCCAACTGCACCCGGCGACCATGCGGCAGGCTGGCCGCCGCGACCCGATGCCCGGTCTGCTGGCTGCCGGTGAAGCTGACCGCGGCGACGCGCGGATCGTCCAGGATTTCCTGCCCGACCACCGAGCCCGGCCCGGTCACAAGGTTCAGCACCCCGTCCGGCAGTCCGGCCCGGTGCAGGATGTCGCAGAGCTCCCAGGCGCTGCCCGGCACCAGTTCGGCCGGCTTGAAGACCACCGTGTTTCCATGCGCCAGCGCCGGGGCGATCTTCCAGGCCGGAATGGCGATCGGGTAGTTCCAGGGCGTGATGATCCCGACCACCCCGACCGGCGCCCGCGTCACCTCGACCAGCACCCCGGGGCGGACCGACGGGATCGCCTCGCCATATTGGCGCAGCGCCTCTCCGGCCTGAAACAGCAGGATGTTCCCGGCCCGCCGCACCTCGGCCATGGCTTCCGGGAGGATCTTGCCTTCTTCCCGGGCCAGCAACCGACCGAGTTCCTCCTCCCGGGCCAGAACCTCGGCCCCGGCGCGGTGCAATATGTCATGCCGCTCCTGCGGGCCGCTCATCGCCCAGCCCGGGGCCGCCTCGGCGGCGGCGGCAATCGCCTGCTGCGCCTCGGCCCGGCCGGCCTGGGCATGGCTGTCGATCACATCCTCGGTGTCCGAGGGATTCACGTTCGGCACGACATGCGAGGTGGTGACCCGGTCACCTCCGATCAGCAGGGGCTTCATGGCAGTTCCTTCAGTAAACGGCTTCCAGCACCGCCCGGCCCAGACCATCGGGCAGGATGTGACGGCGTTCGGCCTCGGCGGCAGCGCCTTCCAGATGCGCGTGGCTCAGCCCCAGGTCGGACAGACGCGCGGCCCCGTTCGCGCCCTGCCGCTTGCGCAGCAGAGACCGCAGGTCCGGGGCGCTCAGCCGGGTTGTGCCCATCAGCCGCCCCAGCACATCGGCCTTGGAACGGTCGGGGTTCATCGCCTCGATCACTGCCGGCAGGATCAGCCGTGCGGCGGCGACGGTATCGACCCCGGTCAGCACATCCTTCAGCGCGGCGGTCAGCACCTGTGTCGGACCGACGCCCTTGTCCTGGCTGAAGGCCGAATTCAGCGCCGCCGCCATCAGATCGCGATGCAGGGCGATGTCCATTCTCGTCGCATCGATCCCCGGCAGGATGCCGATGCAGCGGCGGAACGCGTCCAGTGCCATGCCGTCGGCGGGCGGGTTGTAGGTTTCGGCGAGGAAGGCCTCGGTGCTGCGGACCAGCGACATCACCGCCGATTGCCGCCCGGCCTCGGCCCCCTCGGCCAGGGTCAGGGTCGGATCGCAGATCAATACCGTCGGCAGGCTGGTGCGCCAGGTTTCCAGATTGCTGCGGCAGGGGTCCGGCAAGCCGTCGATCCCCGGCACCGCATAGAAGGGCAGCCGATAGCCCGCCACCTCGGACAGCGCGCGGCGGACCTTGCGGCCCAGTTCGATGGCCCGCGCCGAACCGAAGGAGATCACCACGTCGGTGCCCTGCCCTTCGACCATCGCGACCACCTGTTTGGCGGATTCGGAGAGATCGGCATCGGGCGCCACCCCCCAGGACACCGCCTTCATCCCTTTCGGGAACCCGGACCTGACCCGTTCGCAGGTCTCCGAGGTTTCCAGCGGCGCTTCGCCCAGCAGCAGCGGGGCCTTCAGGCCCGCACCCTCCAGTTCGGAATGCAGCGCATCTTCGAGAACGTCATCGGCGAAATGCACGCGCGTTGGATAGGTGATGAGCGTCATGACCGTCACCGCTGCGATGTCCGAGGATCGGGGGCGGTCCAGCCGCCCCCGACGATGTCTTGAGTACTGACCTCAGTACGAGGACTTGCACTCCGGGTTTTCGCGGCTGGGAAGACCCAAGGCGGCGAAGGCCTCGGGCGATAGGCCCAGAGTCTGGTTGATGTTCTCCACGACCTTCACCGGCACGTTCTGCAGGGTGCCGTCGGGCTGTTCCTGCACCTCGGTGACGAAGTTCGAGCCGATCGCCTGACGGTTCTCGTCCAGCGTGATAAGCCCGGTCGGGGCTTCCAGCTTGAGGTTGGACAGGCAGTCCATGAACTTCTTCTCGCCATCCGAGAGATCGCCGCCGACCGTGTCGAGACATTGCAGCGCCGCGTTGGTGGCGTTGTAGTATCCGGTCGCGAACAGCGACGGGGTCGGGAAGCGCTCGTCCTCGGGGAAGGCGTCCTGATAGGCCTTCACATAGGCCTGCCAGCGCGGATCGTCCCAGGTATCGGCCTGCGGACCCGAGGACGGAACGCCGATCAGCGCCTCCTTGGCCTTGCCTTCCGAGGTCAGCACCGAACCGTCCACCATGATGGTGCCGCCGATCAGGTTCGCTTCGCCGCCGGCCTGCTGGTACTGGTTCAGGAAGTTGACGGCATCGCCGCCGCCCAGGCCCAGGTAGATCGCATCGACATCATCCGGCAGCGCCGCGATGATCGAGCCGAAGTCCTTGGTGCCCAGCGGCACCCAGAAGCGGTCGGTGATCTCGCCCCCGGCAGCGCAGAATTCGGTCACGAAACCGAAGACCTGAGTATAGATGAACGAATAATCCTCACCGATCGTGGCGACGGTCTGATAGCCCTTCTCGTTGTAGACATAGTCGCCCAGGCCTTTCGACCATTGCGCGCCGTCGATGTTGAAACGGAAGAAATTCGGCGAGGGATCGACCAGCGTGGTCTCCATCGCGCCGGAAATCCCGTTGATGAAGGTGACGTTGGGCTGGGTCTTGGAATAGTCGCGGATCGCGATCCCTTCCGACCCAGACAGCGGCCCGATCACCAGATCGACGCCATCCTGTTCCACCAGCTTGCGGGCGCCGCGCAGGGCGCTGTCCGGGGTGGTGTCGGTGGACTGGATGATGATCTCGATCTTGCGCCCGCCGGCCATGTGGTCATGCTCGCGCAGCGCCAGTTCGATGCCCCGGTTGCCGTCCTGGCCCGGCACCGCATAGGTGCCTTCCAGGGCGTTCAGAACCCCGATCTTGATCGGATCGGCGTCCTGCGCCGAGGCAGCAGTCGCTCCGGCCGCCAGCAAAGCGACGACGGAAAGCGATCCAAGAAATCTCGATGTCATGTGTCGTGTCCTCCCAGTGTGACGATGCGGGCCGCGCAGCGGACTCCGGCTGCCCTGCATCCTGCCTTCCAAGGTGACGCAAACCCGCGGAACTCGGATCACCCCCAGTGCGGCGGCGTAACCTCGGGTCTTTTTTTCGGCGATTTCGGCTGTTCAGAGCTCTGGTTGCCGGGTCGGCGGTTCGGCGCGGGGCCTTTCCCGCTCCGGCAGCCGCAGCGCCAGAAAGACCCCGGCCAGCAACACCAGAAGCGCCGCCAGGATCAGGGCGGTCTGCCACAGGCTGTCGGCGCTGGTCAGGCCCGCAAGCACCTGCAGCAACACCGCCACCACCCCGAGCAGCAGCGCCGCGCCCAACCGGTGCGGTCGGTCGGAAAACAGCAATGCCGCGACTTCCAGCCCGGCCACGAACATCAGCACCCGCGCCACCAGTTCCAGCGTCGGGGTGCAGCGGATCGTGTTGCCCAGCGTCACCGTATCCGCGGTGCAGACCAGATCGGTGAAGACCCCCATGTAGACCTTGAGCACCAGCGTGACCGCCAGGCCGAGCCCCAGAAGCATCCGTCCGACGACCGCCACGACCTGGGCCGGGCCTTCGAACGCCCGATGCAGTGGAGCGGAAGAGCTGTTCAGCGGGTCCATATCCTAGAGTCCTGCGGTTGGTTCTGCCCGCCATGCTCCGGCCAGAGCCGTCCCGGATCAACTGCCGGTCCGGTCACGACATGCCTCAGCGTCTGAAAAATGTCGGCCCGACCCCTGTCCCCGGTCACATGACGATGAAGCGCACCGCCCGCTGGATCTCGAAGTAGTCCGCCGCCTCGAAGCGCAGGCAACGCGGTTCGACATGGGTGACGCCCGGATACCAGCTGCTCTTGTAGGCATCGACCGGGTTGGTGAATTCGACGATCAGCTCATGATGCTCGGCGCTCGGCGGCAGGCAGGTCTCGAAGCTGCGCGACAGGGCCTGTTCGGCGCCCTCGCGGATCGCGGCCACGGCGCGGGCCGGCGACAGGGCCCGCGAGGCCGGGCCAAAGCCCTGGCTGGTCGCCACCGTATGGATGCCCGGGGTCAGCGCCTGCGCCTCTTCGCACATGCCCTGGTCCCCCGACAGGAAGACCGACGGCACGCCGTAGCGCCCGGCGCAAAGCGCGTTCAGGGTGAATTCCGAGGCCACCTCGCCATTGATGAGCAGCCGCGAGACCCGGCCCGACAGCGTATGCGCCAGAGGGTTGGTGTCGGTGCCGGCCTTGTTGTGATAGCCGGTGTAGAGTGCCGCATCGAAGCTGGAATCGATCCCGAACATCATCAGGTCGGGATGGCCGCTCCAGCCGCGGACGATCTGCACATAATCGGGCAGCTTCGACAGGATCAGGTTGCGGGCGGTCGAATGGGCGTCCTTGACCACCACTTCCGTGGCCCCGGCGGCGCGGGCGCCTTCGCAGGCGGCAACCAGTTCATCGGTCATGTAGGCCCGGAACTCGGCATAGTCGGGATGCTCCTTGTGGGCCTCGTTCCAGTCGGCGATGCCGGCGGTGCCTTCGATGTCGGCGCTGATGAAGACTTTCATGTCGCTATGTCCTTGTTGCTAGAGCCGGTCGGCCAGCGTGGTCAGCAGGCGGTCGATCTGCTCGGGCCGGTGTCCCGAGAAGACCGCGATCCGCATCGAATCCTCGTCGGGCGCGTCCGAATAGCCGCCCGCGGGGGTCAGCTTGGTGAAGATGTCCTGCGTCGCCAGATGGTCGCGCAGCATCGCGATGTCGGCGCCCTGCCTGCGCTGGCTCGCACGGAGCGTGACGATCGGCACCGGCGTGTCCGGCAGATCGAAGCCGAGGTCGCGCAGCCCCTGCCGCATATGCGCGGTGTTGCGGCGCAGGCTGGCCAGCATTTCGGGAGTCTCGCGCAGCAGGCGCATCCCGGTCAGGCCGGCGGCGGCGGCGGCAGGCGGCGGCGGCGAGGCCCCGCGCAGGATACCGGCATTGGCCGCGATCCGTTCGGCCCGGGCCCGGTCGCAGGGCACGATCCCGCCCAGACCGCCGAAGGCCTTGCTCATCGTTCCGGCGACATGGGCCCGGGGCCCTTCGACCCCATGATGCTCCAGCGCGCCGCGCCCGCCATCGCCCAGCACGCCGATCCCGTGGCTGTCATCGACGCAGAGCCGGGCGCCGTCATAGCCTGCCATGACCTGCACATAGTCGGGCAGCGGCGCCAGCGCCCCGCTCGACGGGAACACCCCGTCGGTGACGACCGCCGGCCGCTGGCCGGGGCGGACATGCTCGGCCAGCGCCTCGGCCAGGCTCTCGGGCGAGAGGTGGCGGAAGCAGTGCACCGGCAGGCCCAGGGTCGCCATCGCGTCGCGCACCGAGTAATGCGAGGCGGCATCGGCCAGCACGAGATCGACATCGTCGCGCAGGCCCTGAAGCATCACCATCGGGCTGGTATAGCCCGAGATGACATAGGTGACATGATCGGCGCCGAACCATTCGCGCAGCGCCGCCTGCAGATCGTCGTAGATCTGCATCGCGGCGCCGGTGCCCGGTCCCATGCCGAAACGGCGGGTCGCGGCGCAGGCAGCCTCGATCACCTGGGGATGACCGTGCAGGCAGTAATAGGAGGTGCCGCAGAAGTAATCGACCTCGCGGCCATTGATCCGCATCCGCGGCGCCAGCGGGCTTTCCATCCGCATCGTCCGGTCAGGTGCACCCGCCATGATCAGCCTGCCCGCCGTTCCAGGAACATTGCCCCGACACGGATGCCCTGACGCCCCTCGTCGTCCACCGCGCCGAGTTCCAGCACCTCGTCCTCGTAGAGGATGCCATGCATCCGGAAATCGCCCGCCGCATCCTTCACGCAGTCATGGGTGCAGAAATACTCGATCAGGCATTTCAGCGTGCCATGCTTGTAGGTGAGATAGGTGATGTTGAAGTCCGGCCCGTATTCGCCCAGATGCGGGGCGATCTCGGGCGGCACCTCTTCATCGGGCACCTCTGCGATGCGGCTCCATTCCGCATCCTTCCAGATCAGCCGGTCCGGCGTCGGGAAAGACAGGTCGAGATGCTGATAATCGGCGCCGCGCCCGTAGATGCGCCCGTCGATCACATAGGCATCGCCGCCGGCCGGCCGGATCTGCAGGGGAATGCCGTCGCCCATCAGAAACAGCTTGTCGTCCTTGCGCTTCAGTTCCACCACCTCGCCGGTCGCGTCGTTCTGGAAATTGCCCGGCAGCGCCTCCAGCTGCGCCTCCGCGATCGGCGGCGGGCTTTGGACCCGCTGCGGCATCGCGCCCATCTTGCGCTCGGCCAGCGCGATCCGCAGCCCGTCCTGGGCCAGCCGGGTGCCGATCTGGTTGGCGAAGTCCAGCGTCGCGAAGAGCAGCACCCCCAGCCCGGCACTGGGCAGCAGGATCATCTGCGAGGAATAGCCATAGACCGCGCCGCCATGGCCGGCGGTGGCCCAGCCGTCGAGGCTGCCGACACCGAAGCACAGGCCATAGCCGTTGATCACCTTGCCATGGGCCATCCGCTGCCCGACCGGCACCCACATCTCGCGCAGCGAGGCGGGCGAGATCACCCGGGTTCCGTCCGGCGCGAAACCGCCGCGCAGCAGGCATTGCGCATAGCGGGCCATGTCGCCGGTGGTCGAGAAGATGTTGCCCGCCGGCGAACCGCCCAGATCGAAGACCGGCGCCGGGCTGTCGCCGTCCAGGGTCCACATATTGGCAGGCGCCAGCCGGTCCAGGATCCCCGGCGCGGTTCCCGAGGACGTGTCCGTCATGCCCAGCGGTGCCAGGATGTTCCGGGTCACATAGTCGGAATAGCTGAGGCCCGAGACAACTTCGAGCACCCGTCCGACCACCGCGATACCGGCATTGGAATACTGCATGATCCCGGCGCTCGGATCGAGCTTCAGGGTCGAGCCGGCAAGCTCGGCCACCGTCTCTTCCAGCGGCGGGCGCTTGTCGTCCAGATAGTGGCCGCTCTTCGGCTCGCGGACGATGCCGGCGGTATGGCTCATCAGCTTGCGCAGCGTCACGGCGGTGCCATGCGGCCCTTGGGGGTTGTCGGCAAAGGGATTGATCGGGTGGAACCCGGGCAGATAGGTCGAGACATCGGCGTCGAGGTCCAGCTTGCCCTGCTCGACAAGCTGGAGGATCGCCACCGCGGTGAAGGTCTTGGTGATCGAGCCGATCCTGAAACAGGTCTCGGGCCGCATCGGATAGGTCAGGTCGCCGCGCTGGACATGGCCTTCGACGATCAGCCCGTCCCGATCGACCAGCGCATAGGAGATCGAGGGGATCGCCTTGTCTTCGACCTCGTGGCGGATCAGGTCCTCGAACAGTTCGAGCGAGTCAGGGCTGAGAGACGACATCTTTCATGGTTCCTTCGGTCAGATTTTGTGGCGCGGGTCCAGAACGTCGCGCAATGCGTCACCGACCAGATTCCAGGCCAGCACGAAGAGGAAGATCGCCGCGCCCGGGAACGCCAGCGTGTACCAGTATTGGAACGGATTGCCGGGCTGGCCGACGATCCAGTTCCGCGAATAGGCGATGAACTGGCCCCAGTCGGCATAGCCCTCTTCGGTGCCGACACCGAGGAAGGACAGCGCCGAGGCCGACAGCACCATCGAGCCGGTCGCCATGGTGGCCAGTACCAGCACCGGGAAGAAGGCGTTCGGCAGGATGTGCCGGACGATCAGCCGCAGGTCGCTGGCGCCATAGCTGCGCGCGGCATGGACATAGTCCATCTCGCGGATCCGCAGGATCTCGCTTCGCACCACACGGGCATAGCCCATCCAGCCGAAGGTCGTCAGCGCCAGGGTGATCGGGATGATCCCCTTGCCCAGGATGGCGGTCAGCACCATCGCCGCGATCAGGAAGGGCACCGCCATGAAGACATCGACGATCCGCATCAGCACCTCGTCCAGCAGCCCGCCGTAGAAGGCCGCGATGGCCCCGATGGCCGTGCCGATCAGCGCCGAGATCGTGACGACGCCCAGACCGATCTTGAAGGCGGTCCGGGTGCCCCAGACCACGGCATAGAAGATGTCGTACTGGCCCTGGGTGGTGCCGAACCAGGCCTCGGCCGAGGGCGGTTGCGGCGTCGCCCAGAACCCGGCGCGCGGCGTGTCGTAGGCGGTGATCTGGAATTCCGTCACCGGCGCGATGACCGGGGCGAAGATCGCGATCAGGACGAAGGCCAGCAGCAGCAGAAGTCCGAACAGCGACACCGGGCTGCGCAGCAGATACTTGATGACCCTCATCGTGTCTTCACCCTCGGATCAAGCAATGGATAGACCAGGTCGACCAGCAAGTTCAGCACCACCAGAACGACCGCGAAATACAGGCCGAAGCCGAGGATGGCCGGGAAATCCAGCGTCGCGGCCGATTTGGCGGCGAACTGGCCCAGCCCGGAATAGTCGAAGATCGACTCGGTGATCACCACGCCGCCCATCATGAAGGCCAGCTCCATCCCGGCGATGGTGGCCACCGGCAACAGCGCATTGCGGCGGGCATGGTGCAGTTCGACCACCCGGCGCGGCATGCCCTTGGCACGGGCGGTGCGGACATAGTCCTGCCGCAGCGCCTCCAGCATCGAGGTCCGCATCACCCGGGTGATGCTGGCCAGGTTGACATAGGTCAGCGTGATCACCGGCGCCGCCATGTGTCGGAGTGCATCGAAGAACACGGCGAAATTGCCGTTCAGCAGCGCATCGAGGGTATTGGCCCCGGTATAGCGGGTGAAGCCGTCGCCGGTCACCTCGACCACCGCCCACTGACTGAGCCGCCCGGGCGGGAACCAGTCCAGCGTCGAATAGAAGATCAGCAGCATCAGCAGGCCGAAGACATAGGTCGGGAAGGACCAGCCGAGGATGGTGAACAGGCGGATGATGTGATCGGGCCACCGGTTGTGGTGAATGCCGGCGCGCGAGCCGAAATAGATCGCCAGCAGCAGACCCGGAATGAAGGCCAGCACCACCAGTTCCATCGTCGCAGGGAACAGCCGGGTCAGCGCCACGGCGACCGGCTGCCGGGCGGTCTCGGACCAGCCGAGGTTGCCCTGCAGGACGTTGCCGATCCAGCGGCCGTATTGCACGAAGAACGGGTCGTTCAGCCCGTATTCCTCGATCATCATCCGGATGCTTTCCTGGCCCCCCTTCAGAAAGTCATCGCTTGGCGCGTAGGTCGCCAGCCTCTGTGTCGGGCTCAGCGACATCTGCAATCCGAAGATCATCAGCGAGAGGACGAACAGCACGACCGGCAGCATCAACAGCCGTCGCAGAGCGTAGGTCATCATTCGGCAGGTTCCCGGGAGCTGGCAGAGACAGGTTCGCCGGGCGGTGCATCACCGCCCGGCAATGGCGTAGGTCCGAAGGGCTCAGTCGCCCTTGGTGATCGGGTAGAAGTCCCAGGCGCCGTAGGTGATCATGTTGTGGACATATCCGTCGATATTGTCGCGCACCACGATGTAGCCGAACTCCTCGAACAGGAACTGCGTCGTCGCATAGTCATAGGACATTTCCTGCAGCTTGGCGTAGATCGGCTCACGCACGGCCGGGTCGCTCGATGCCCAGGCTTCGGCCAGCAGCGGGTCGAAATGCTCGGCCATCAGGTCGCGATAGCCCTGCCCCGAGAAGCCGCCGACCAGCCCGGTCGATGCCAGGTAGTAGGTCGCCGCACCCAGGGGACCGCCCGGGTCGGAATAGTCCGGCCCCCAGCCCATGAAGGTGAACGGAACCGCCGGCTTCTCGCGGTTGTTGCGCAGCGCCTGGAGCGAGGCCGAGGGCAGCGCCTGGATCTTCATCTTGAACTTCGGGTTCACCCTTTGCAGGCCCTGCTGCAGGATCGACATCGCGGCATTGGCCGTGGTGTTGCCTTCCTGGATATAGGCGGTGAACTCGAAGCCGACGTCCCAGAGCTTGCCGTCGAAGGCCTTCTTGAAGTGCTCGGCCGCCTTGTCCAGGTCATAGGTATAGACCGGCGAGTCCGGCCGGTAGCCCATGATCCCGCGCACCGAGGGCCCGCGCGATTGGACCGTCTTGCCCAGCAGCACCTGCTGGATCAGCACGTCGTAGTTCTGCGCGTAGTTGAACCCCTTGCGCACGTCGATGTCGCCGAAGAACTCCGGCGGAATGCCCTTGCCGTCCAGCTTGCCGCTGCCGATGGCCGGGTTGTCGTTGTCGTCGATCGGCCAGAAGAAGAACAGCCCGCGCGAAAAGACCTTGGGCAGGCTGTCGATCACCTTGACGCCCTCGGTCTTGCTGAGCTCGTCCAGGAACTCGACCGGTGCGGCGACGAAATCGGCATCGCCCGACAGAAGCTGCAGCCGCCGGGTGGTCCACTCCGGCACCGTGCGGATCACGACCCGCTCCAGCGAGGCCGGGCCCATGAAGTAGTTGTCGAACCGCTTCAGGGTGATCCGGCGGTCGGTCTTGTCCCATTCCTCGAGCATGAAGGGACCGGTGCCGTTCTCCTTGTCGAACAGCGCATCCGCCGACAGTTCGGGACGGTAGAACTCTCTCCAGTCGTCGCCCGATCCGGTCCAGCCGCCGACGTCGGCAGTCCATTCCTTGTCGACGATCGAGGTGCCGAAGGGCAGCGCCATCACGCCCAGCGTGGCCGGGAAGGAGGACGGCAGCGTGATCGTGACCTTGTCGCCGTCGACGACGATCTGCGAGGCCAGCGCGTCATAGACCTGGCGCAGGGCCTCGGGGCTGGCGTCGTCGATCGAGTCGACCTCCCCGACATCCTTCACCCAGTCGGCGATGGTGGGGTACTTGCCCGCCGTCACCACTTCGGTGATCGCGTTCGACATCCAGGACTGGCCCATCAGCATGGCGCGCAGCAGCGAGTACTGCACGTCCTCGGCGGTGATCTCGCCGTAACCGGGGACCATCGCGGCCTTCTGCTCGTCGGTCAGCGTGTCATAGAGCTCCCAGCTGATCGAGCCATCATCGCCCTTGATGCCGACGCGGTGCGCAAAGACGCCTTCGCGGATCGGGAAGGTATAGCTGACCGAGCCGTCGTCATGCTCGACGATCAGCCCGTTCTCCAGCGACGGGACCTCGGTCGAAAGCGACGGAACGAATTCGGAAATCTCCGAACCCTTGTAGTTCAGCAAGCGGCTGTAGACGTTCAAAACGCCATAGGAACTTGGCGTATCGGCGATATAGGCCGGGTCGAAGGACTGGACGTCATCGGTCCAGAGAAAGACGAAAGTGCCCGGGTTCTTGGTCTCGGCAATGGCGGTCGTCGCCATCAGTCCCAGACCCAGCCCCAGCGACATGGCTATGGCGCGTTTCATGCAGTGCTCCCCGTCAGGTGTGGACGTTTTTTCTTTCAGGCATGCAAAAGGCTAGGGTCAGGCTTGCCGGACTGTCCAATGCTTATATAGGATGAACTATGCAGATTTTGCATCAGGCGGGATAATGGAACTGGTCTGGCTCGAAGACTTTCTGGAGATCGTGGCGGCCCGGAATTTCTCGACCGCGGCGGCGGCGCGGAATATTTCGCAATCTGCCTTCAGCCGCCGGATCAAGTCTCTCGAGACATGGGTCGGCGCCGACCTGATCGACCGCAGCACCTATCCTGTGCGTCTCACCGCTGCCGGAGAGATGTTTCTGCCCCGGGCCCAGGAGCTGGCGCGCGACATCTACCGCCTGCGAACCGACTGCCGGAACCTCGGCGGAACGACCCAGGCACCGCTGAATTTCGCCGCCCTGCATACGCTGGCGATCTACTTCTTTCCCGAATGGTTCGGCAGTCTCGGAACCCCGGCCCAGGCGCAGCGCAGCAGCATGCACGCCGGCGACTTTCTGGAGTGCATCGAACAGCTCTCGCTCGGGAAATCCGATTTTGCCCTCGTCTACGATCATCCCCAGGGGCTGCCGGTGCTGGAAGCCGGGCCATTCGAATCGCAAAAGGTCGGAACCGACCGATTGATTCCCGTAAGCGGCACCGACGCCGCCGGGCAGCCCCTGTATCCGATGGATCGTCCCGACTCGGACACGCCGATTCCCTATCTCGCCTACACATGGAACGACGGCTATCTGGGCAAGTTGATCGGGCTGATCCTGTCGCGCCGAAAGAAGCCGCTGAACCTGACCACGGTCTATCAATCCTCGATGGCCGAGGGGTTGAAACAGATGGCGGTCGCCGGGCATGGCATCGCCTGGGTGCCCAGGATCTGTGTCCAGGGAGAGCTGGAGCGCGGCGCGCTGGTGCAGATCGGTGACCCGGCGATGGCGCTGGACATCGAGATCCGGCTGTTTCGCCGCTCCGGATATCGGGGCCGCGAGGGCGAGGAGGTCTGGGCCAGACTGGCCGATGCCAATGCCGGGCCGCCGCCGGTGACCGATTCGAGTTCGCCCCTGCCCCGACCCGCCCTGCCCTCGGTCGCCGGAAGCCGCTGAGTCCGGTTTCGCCCCCGCAGGCGGCATTCCGGGGCCAGAACCGCGCATTTTTCAATCGCTATGCAAACTATGCATAACGGCAGCCGTTCGAGGTGCCGTTTTCCGGTCCCGGGCCGGCCCGGAACCCGGATTTGCCCTTTCTGACAGCCCGCAGGGGCCGGAGCCTCGCCTTTCCCTGCCTCCCGCTGCCGGCCCGATAAGTCGTGCCCGCCCGACCCGGCGGCCCGGATTTCCGGCCGCGGGCCGACTTGACAGGTGCGGACCCAGACCGCCCCATGGCGCCAACAGGGGCCGAACCGGCACCCGACGCAAAGGACACCGGATCGTGCCTGACAGCCAGAGCCAGACCAAGACCCGCCCCGAGCTTGCCGATGACATCGTGCTGGCGGTCCGCGACCTGCGCGTCAGCTTTCCGCTGACCCGCACCACCAGCCTTCAGGCCGTGCGGGGCGTCAGCTTCGACATCCGAAAGGGCGAGACCCTGGCCCTAGTCGGCGAATCCGGTTCGGGCAAGTCGGTGACGGCGATGACGGTGATGCGGCTGACCGAATACGACGGCGCCAGGATCGACGGGGGCGCGGTCTGGATGCGCAGCAAGGACGGCCGCACCGTCGATCTGACCAGACTGCCCGAGCCCGAGGTCGAGGCGATGCGCGGCTCGGATTTCTCGATCGTGTTCCAGGACCCGATGTCCAGCCTCAATCCGGTGTTCCGGATCGGCGAACAGATCGCCGAGGGCGTCATCCGCCACCAGAACAAGACCGAAGAGGAAGCGCTGGCCATCGCGCTCAACGTGCTCAAGCTGGTCCGGGTTCCGGATGCCGAACGCCGGCTGATGCAGTATCCGCACCAGCTTTCCGGCGGCATGCGGCAACGGGTGATGATCGCCATGGCGCTGGCCTGCCGCCCGTCCCTGATGATCCTCGACGAGCCGACCACGGCGCTGGACGTGACGATCCAGGCGCAGATCCTCGATCTGGTCCGGGCCCTGCAGGCCGAAATCGGGATGTCGGTCCTGTTCATCACCCATGACATGGGCGTGGTCGCCGAGATCGCCGACCGGGTCTGCGTCATGCTGAAAGGCAAGGTGGTGGAAAGCGGCTCGGTCTACGAGGTCTTCGCCAGCCCGCAGCACCGCTACACGCAATCGCTGATTGCCGCCGTGCCCCGGCTGGGCAGCATGGCCGACAAGGACGGTCCCGAGAAATTCCCGCTGGTCGCCTTCCAGCCCGACGGCTCCGACGCCGAGGCGATCCGATGAGCGCCCTCGCCGCCAGCGAGGCCCCCGTCGCACCGCTGCTCGAACTGCGCGACCTGGTCACCCGCTTCGACCTGCGCGCCGGCCTGTTCGGCAAGGTCGCGGGCCGGGTCCATGCGGTCGAGAAGGTCTCGCTGCAGATATTCCCCGGCGAGACGCTGGCGCTGGTCGGGGAATCCGGTTGCGGCAAATCCACCGTGGCGCGGACCATCATGCAGCTGGACCGGCCGACCTCGGGCTCGATCCGTTATCGCGGTGGCGAACTGGTCGGCGCCGGACGGCAGGCGGTGGTGCAGTTCCGGCGCGAGGCGCAGATGGTCTTCCAGGACCCGTTCTCGTCGCTGAACCCGCGCATGACCATCGCCCAGACCCTGATCGATCCGATGCGGGTCCATCGACTGGGCCGCGGCCGCGACCTGCGCGAACGCGCCGCCGAACTGCTGGCCCGGGTCGAACTGCCCCCCGAACATCTCGACCGCTATCCGCACGCCTTCTCGGGCGGCCAGCGGCAGCGGATATGCATCGCCCGGGCACTGGCGCTGGAGCCGAAACTGCTGATCGCGGATGAGGCCGTTGCCTCGCTGGACGTGACGATCCAGGCCCAGGTCATCAACCTGCTGATGGACCTCCAGGCCGAGATGGGCATCGCGATCCTGTTCATCAGCCATGACATGGCGGTGGTCGAGAGGATGGCCCACCGTGTCGCGGTCATGTATCTGGGCGAGATCGTCGAGATCGGCACCCGGCGCGAGGTCTTCAACAACCCGCAGCATCCCTACACAAGAAAACTGCTTTCGACGGTGCCGATCGCCGACCCGACGAGACGCCCCGATTCGCGCCCGCTGATGGCGGACGAGATCCCGAGCGCGGTTCGGCCTGCCGATTATGTGCCGGTCCATCTTCCGATGCGACAGATATCGGACAGCCATTTCGTGCGCGAAAGCGCCGAAGGCTAACCCGCCCGCGTCGCGCGGCAACCCAGGAAGGCACTCGCGATGACCGAGACACTCACCAGCCGGCAGACACCCTTTCTGGCGCTGGACCTTGTCCAGATGAAGGCCAATGTCGCGGCACTGCGCGCCCGGCTGGACGGGCTGGGCGTGCCGCTGCGCCCGCATCTGAAAACGGTGAAATGCATCGAGGCCGCCCGCCACATCCTGGCCGCGCCCGAGGGGCCCGCCACCGTCTCGACCCTGCAGGAGGCCGAAGCCTTCGCCGGCGCCGGCCTGCGCGACATGATCTACACGGTCGGCATCGCGCCGGGGAAACTCGACCGGGTGATCGCGCTGCGCCGCGCCGGGGTCGATATCGCGGTGATCCTCGACAGCCTTGCCCAGGCGCAGGCGGTGGCCGGGGCCTCGCGGCGGGCCGGGCTGGAGATCCCGGCGCTGATCGAGATCGACAGTGATGGCGCCCGGGCCGGCATCCGGGCCGACAATCCGCTGCTGACCGAGATCGGCGGCATCCTGCACCGCGATGGCGCCGAGTTGCGCGGCGTGCTGACCCATGCCGGCGCCTCCTATGCCTGTTTCACCCCCGAGGCGCATCGGGCCATGGCCGAGACCGAGCGGCGTTCGGCGGTCACGGCCGCCGAGCACCTGCGCACTGCCGGGCTGCCCTGCCCCGTGGTCAGTGTGGGCTCATCGCCCACCGCCCACACCGCCACCGACCTGAGCGGGGTGACAGAAGTTCGCGCCGGGGTGTTCACGCTGTTCGACCTGATGATGGTCGGGCTGGGCATCTGCGACATCGAGGACATCGCCGCCTCGGTGATCGCCACCGTCATCGGCCACCAGCCGGACCGAGACTGGATCGTGACCGATGCCGGCTACATGGCCCTGTCGCGCGACGACGGCACCGCGAGCCATCCGGTGCACAACGGCTTCGGGCTGGTCTGCGATCTCGACGGGCGGCCCTACCCGGATCTGATCGTCCGCTCGACCAATCAGGAGCACGGCATCCTGACCCTGCGCCCGGGCAGCCCGGCGACCCTGCCCGCCCTGGAACTCGGCGCGCGGGTCCGCATCCTGCCGATCCATGCCTGCGCCACGGTGGCCATGCACCCGAATTTCGCGGTGCTGGAACCGGGGACGGACCGGATTGCAGAGTACTGGCCGATCATGCGCGGCTGGTAGCGCCGGCCCCCTCCCGTCACGCGACGACGCTCCCCGCTTCGCAGCGGAGGGCGCCAGGGCATCGCGGGGACTCCGGGTCAGGCCGCCTCGGCGTTCTGCGCTTTCAGCTCTTCGGCATGGGCCGCGTTGAAGGCGCGTTTCAGCCGGTCTTCCTGGCTGTGATCCAGATTGGTGCGGATGATATGCCCGCCCTTGCGGCCCAGCTGCTCGATGACCCGCTCGGTCGTCGTCTCGCGTGTCATGATGAACAGCGCCGCCTGCCCGGGGGCCAGAACCTCGGCCACCTGCTTCATGAAGTCGTCGTTCAGCCCGTAGTCGCTCATCGCGCCGGCCAGAGCCCCCGCCCCGGCGCCGACGGCAAGACCGACCAGGGGATGAAAGAACAGCATTCCCGCCAGCAGCCCCCAGAAGGCGCCGCCGGTGCCGCCCACGGTCCAGAGATTGACCATCTGGTTCAGCTTCACCCGCCCCTTCTCGTCGGCGGTCGCCACCACCGCATCCGCGACATCGACAAGATATTCGCGCGACATTCCGAACAGTTCGGCCCGGGCTTCCTCGGCCTTTTCCGGAGTTCCGTAGCCGATCACGATGAGTTCTGACATTTTCTTTTCCTTTCCTACTCTTGTCCGGCGAAGTTAAAGTTCACCGGGTGCTGCGTGGAGCGCCGGCTGTCAGTTCATGTACCAACCGTGACTGACCACCAGCGACTGACCGGTCAGGGCGTTGCTGGGGAAGGCGGCGAACAGATGCGCCACTTCGGCGACATCGGCGATGGTGGTGAATTCCTTGTCCACCGTCTCGCCCAGCATGACCTTCTCGATCACGTCCTTTTCCGGGATGCCCAGGGTCTGCGCCTGTTCGGGGATCTGCTTTTCGACCAGCGGCGTCTTGACGAAACCGGGACAGATGACATTGGCGCGCACACCATGCGCGGCGCCTTCCTTGGCGATCACCCGCGCCAGGCCCAGCAACCCGTGTTTGGCCGTCACATAGGCCGATTTGAGCGGCGAAGCCTCTTTCGAATGCACCGAGCCCATGAAGATGATCGAGCCCGAGCCCTTGGCATACATATGCGGCAGGCACGCCTTCGAGGTCAGGAACCCGCCATCGAGATGGATCGACAGCAGCTTCTTCCATTCGGCGAAGGGGAAGTCCTCCAGCCGGTGGACGATCTGGATCCCGGCGTTCGAGACCAGCACGTCCACCCCGCCCCAGGTCTTGACCACTTCGGCGACGCCGGCGTTGACCTGATCCTCGTCGGTCACGTTCATCTTCACCCCGATCGCCTTGCCGGGGCCGCGCCGGGTCAGCTCCTCGGCGGTCGCCGTGGCAACATCGAGGTCGAGATCGGCGATGGCGACCTTGGCACCGTCGGCCACGAAGCGTTCGGCGATGCCGCGCCCGATCCCGCTGGCGGCGCCGGTAATGATGCAAACCTTGTCTTGCAGGCTCATGTCAGTTTCCTTTCTCGATTGTTCCGCGCCCGAAGCTCCACATCTCGCGGATGTTCAGGTGCCGGAAATGGTGATGCGCGACGGGCGGCAGGACGTGACCGATCCGGCAGGCCCGGACCAGATTGGCCAGCAGGTGAGGCAGCGCCTTTGCCGCCCCCGCCGGGCCGGAACATTCGCGCATCGCGAGCGCCAGGCTGCCGACTGCGGCCTCCCATCAGCAGGCTGGAGCCCCGCCGGCCCGGCACCGCGACCCCGGGCGCGCCATGAAACAGCCAAGTGCCCTGGCTGTGGGTCGGAACGGATGTCTCTGTCGCTGTCATCTCTGCCTGCCATGAAAGCTGTCGAAACGGATCTAGGACTCCGGCGTTACGGTGGCTCTGCAGCGGTCTTACAGTTTCGCAAGATCCACACCGCCCGGTCTCAGCCCGGCGCCAGATAGTCGTGCACCACGGTGCCCAGCCCCAGGGTCAGATCGGTCAGGATATGCACCGCCGAGACCACCTCTTGGACCGGCAGACCGGCAACCGGAGCCAGCGCATGGGACTGCAGTTCCAGCCCGGCCGGCCCCGACCAGGCGCCCTTCACCGTCAGATCGGTCAGCTGGAACCGGACCAGTTCGCAAATCCGCGGGGAGCAATCGACATCCGGGATGATCTTCAGCAGATAGCCGGGCGCCTGCAGGCTGTGCAGCGCGGTGCGGTGGTCGAGTTCGCGATGCTTGTAACCCATGGTGCCGGTCGCGATCCGGACCGAACCGACGTCCAGCGTGCCCAGCAGCGTGTCCTTCTCGACCCGGATCGCCGGATCGGCGAGCTTCTTCGGGAAGCCCCAGATTTCCCGCCCCCCGGCGATCGGCGCCTCGTCGTTGAGATACATCGCGTGGGTGTAGCTTCCGGCCTCGCCCCTGAATGTCACCGGGATGACCTGGCCGGATTCCGTATAGTCACCGAAGCCGGTCGAATCCGGCATCCGGATGAACTCGAACTTCACCTCGTCGCCCACCACCTCGAGCGGCGCTGGAACCACCGCGCGCAAGGCCTCGGGGTCGGTGCGATAGGTGATCACCATGTATTCCCGGTTCACGAACCGATACGGCCCGCGCGGATAGGCCGGGTTTCCGAGCGGCATCGCGAAGGCGCGGTCCCGGACCTCTGACTCGTTCATTTTACCGACTCCTCTTGATTGTGCGGTCTGATACGGCGTTCGCCGCGGTCGAAAATCTGCATCTCGGCCTGGCCGCGCTGCCGGTTCTTCCAGCCCGGCGCCGACAGGGCGTGGCTCACGTCGGCCCGGCCGCTGGACCAGTGCTCGACCATCGAGAGCCGCGAGAATTCGTAGTCCTTCGACTCGGCCTCGAAGCCTTCCTTGCGGTGGATCAGATGCACCAGCGTCACCGGGCAACCGGCACCGACCTGGCAAAGCCGTTGCAGATCGGGGTCGGATTTCAGGGACTCGGGTAGCCTGTCGCGAAGCCGCAGCGCCGCGGCGCGCAGGTCGCTCAGTTCCTGATAGCGGTCGGTGGTCAGGCGGGTCCGGCTGGAGAAGCGGATGTCCTTCTCGCGCTGAGCGACCTCCTGAATGCAGCCGGGCACCGCGCCGCGCGCGCTGAACAGGTCAACCTGGAAGATGCACAGCGCCCCGCCGCGGGCGGTGTCGAGCACATATTGCAGCGGCGTGTTCGAGACCAGGCCGCCATCCCAATAGGATTTCTCCCCGACCCGCACCGCCGGAAAGCCCGGCGGCAGCGCGCCCGAGGCCATGATGTGCTCGGGTCCGATCCGCGTCCTGCTGTTGTCGAAATAGCCGAAATTGCCGGTCTCCACATCGACGGCACCGACGCTAAGCCTTGGCCCCCGCTCGGCGAGGTAGTCGAAATCGACCAGTTCATTCAGTGTCTTCTCGAGCGGCGTGGTATCGTAATAGCTGGTCGCGCCGGCATGGCCCTTTGGCAGCAGAGTTGGCGGGATCGTTCGCGGCCGGAAGAAGCCCGGCACACCGACCGACATGACCACGGCGGCCGAGGCCTCGTTGAAGAACCGCCGCGCCATCTCGCCGGGCAGCAGTGGCCGGCCGACGAGCTGCTGGCTGAGCGTTTCCCAGAGCGCGCGCAGCCGCTTCACCCGCGCCTTCGGTTCATTGCCGGCGATGATCGCCGCGTTGATCGCGCCGATGGATATTCCGGCCAGCCATTCCGGTTCATAGCCCGCCAAGGAGAGTTCCTCGTAGGCTCCGGCCTGATAGGCGCCGAGGGCACCGCCCCCCTGCAGCACCAGAACATTGGTTTCGTGATTTCGGGACATATGAGACCCCTTCCTGATCGACTCGGGTCCAATTCGGATTGGTCCCGGTCTGGACCCGCCGCGTTACAGCGACGGCACGGCGGGCTTACAATTCTGTCAGCCGTTCGCCGGGCCGATTACAGAATTGTAAGTCACCCTTCAGGCCCCCGAAGAACCGGCCGGGCTAGAGAGATGAGCGGAGCCGCCGGCACCGGCCGCGCGGCCCGCTCACCGGCCCCGCAACCGGGGCCAAACCCGAGGGGGTGCCAGAGCCATCATGCAGGACCCGAGCAGATCAGCGCCGGACCCGGCCCGGACGGTTGCCCGGGCACCCGGGGCCAGATTCGGCGCCGGGTTCTGGGCGATCCGGTTGCTTCTTGTCCCGGTGGTCGAGGACCTGGCCCTGCGGGTTCAGGCCGCCCTCCCGGCCGGAGTCTGGGCGCCCTGGCTTGCGGCGACATGCGGCCTCGGGCTGGCCGCCTGGTTGCGGCGCAGGCCCGGCCCGACGGCCTTCTGGCTGACACTCGCCTTGCTGGCGCTGGCTGCCACGCTGGCGGACCTTGCGGCCCTCCCGGCCATCCGCGGCGCCGGTGCTGCCGCCTGGCTGAGCTTTGCCCTGATCGGCTCTGTTCTTCTGATCCGACAGGCTGGACGCACCGGGGGCGAGGCCAGCGGCTTCAACTGGCTGGCGGCCTTCTGGCTGCTGGCGGTCGGCGGGCTGGTCGATCCCGGTCTCGGCCGCCCCGAAGTCTTCGAGCCGCTGCATGTGCTGCTGCTGTTTGCCTTCGCGCTGGCGGTGCTCGGCTTTGCCCATGGGGCGCTGCAACTCGAGGCGGCACCGATCTTCTGGATCGCCTTCGGACTGGCCAGCCCCGCCGGGGCGGCCCTGGGCTGGGTCGTGGCGGACGCTGCCGAGGATGGCGGACTGGGGCTCGGACCCGGCGCCACGGCGCTGCTGTTCGGCGGGCTGGCGCTGCTGCTGGTCAGGGCCCAGGCGCTGCGCGCCGGGCCGCGCCGATGACCGCCCCTGCCCGTCACAGCATCGGCGAGGTCAGCCGCACGACCGCCTCGAGCAGCCGATACGCTCCGCGGCTGACCGGCGGCGCCTCGCGCGCGTTGCGTATCAGCCCGTCGGCCCAGCCCTCCAGTTCCTGCAACCGGTCCGGATCGCCAAACAGGATCATCAGCTCGAAATTCAGCATCAGCGACCGGGAATCGAAATTCGCCGAGCCGACGAAGGCTCTGTCGTCGATCAGGACCACCTTGGCATGAACCATCGACCCGGCCACCAGAAAGCAACGGCATCCGTCACGGGCCAGACTGCGCAGATAGGCGCCGCGGGCCAGGTCGGCAAAGCGCTGGTTCGAACGTCCGGGCACGATGATCCGCACATCTATGCCGCGCCGGGCCGACATCGACAGGGCCTGCATCAGGCTGTCGGTCGGAATGAAATAGGGGCTGACGATCCAGATCCGCCGCTGCGCCGCGTGGCAGGCATAGGTCAGCGCGTCATGCAGCGGGTCGCGGGCGGTATCCGGCCCCGAGGGCAGCAGCCACATCGGGGTGTCCGAGCCACCCTCGGCCGTGGTCGGCTCGGCAGGCTCCGGCGCCCCGGTCCCGCCCGCCGCCTGCCAGTCCGAGGCGAACAGCCGCACGAAATCCGCCACCGCCGGCCCGGTCAGGCGGAAGGACATGTCCTGCCAGCGATCGGGGTCCGGTTCCGGTCCCATGTACTCGGCGGCGATGTTGCGCCCCCCGGCCCATACCGTGCGGCCATCGACGATCACCACCTTGCGGTGGTTGCGCAGGTTCAGGCGGCCTTCGAAGGGTCGGTGCAGCAGCGGCGCGAACACGCGAATTTCACCGCCCGCCCGGCGCAGTTCCTTCAGCATCCTGCGCGGCGGGCCGAGGGCCCCGACCAGATCGAGGATCACCCGGACCTTCACCCCCTGACGGGCCCGTTCCGTCAGCGCCGCACAGAAGGCCCGGCCGACCGCGTCATCACCGAGGATGTAGATCGCGACGGAAATGCTGGACCGCGCCCCTTCGACCAGATCCATCACCGAGGCATAGGCGGCCTGGCCATCGGCCTCGAAGGACAGGCGGTTGCCGGAACTCGGCGCGGCGACGCCATAGCCGGCCAGCAGGGCGGCGAGATCATGGACCGGTCCCGGCCCGACCGGCGGCATGGGCCGGTTCAGCGCCACCCGCCGCTTGCGGACACCGAGCGCCACGAAGGCCGGAATCGCCAGATAGGGCAGCAGGATGACAAAGGCCATCCAGGCCAGCGTCGATTGCGGTGCGCGCTGCTCCTGCAGGACCAGCGACGTGGCGAAGACGAACACCACCGCCGCGCCGACCACCGCGAAATGCGCAGCAACCCAACTCATCTGCTCCTGCCCCCGGCATTCCCGAAGATGATGAAACGAACCCCTGCCATTGATCCGATCTGCTTCCGGTTCTGCAGACACAAGACATGCCAGCACCGGCGCGCCATGACCAGACCCGCGCGCGCCCCGCGGCAGCACTTGTTACCGGCCGGCTCTGGGCTGCGGTCGGGCCATTCGGTAGAGTTCCCGCGGAAAGGCAGGCGGTGATGCGAATTCTCCTGATCGAAGACGACAAATCGACATCCGACTATGTGGCGCAGGGCCTCACCGAAAGCGGCCATGTCTGCGACACGCTCGACGACGGCCAGGACGGGCTGTTCCAGGCCACGCGCGAAAAATACGACGTGATCGTGGTCGACCGGAACCTGCCAGGGCTGGACGGGCTGTCGCTGGTCAAGGCCCTGCGCGCCACCGGCAACCGGGTTCCGGTCCTTTTCCTGACCGCCATCGGCGGGGTCAACGACCGGGTCGAGGGACTGGAGGCCGGCGGCGACGACTATCTGGTCAAGCCCTTCTCCTTCGCCGAGCTTCTGGCCCGGGTCAACGCCCTGGGGCGGCGCCCGGCGATCTCGACCGAGGTGACCAAGCTCCAGGTGCTCGACCTGGAACTCGACCTGATCCAGCGGGTCTGCCGCCGCGGCGGAAAGGTGCTGGACCTGCTGCCCAAGGAATTCGCCCTGCTCGAGGTTCTGATGCGCAACAAGGGCCGGGTGGTGACCCGGACGATGCTGCTGGAACAGGTCTGGGATTTCCATTTCGACCCCAAGACCAGCGTGGTCGAAACCCATATCAGCCGCCTCCGCGCCAAGATCGACAAGCCCTTCGAGGTGCAGCTGCTGCAGACCGTCAAGAACAGCGGCTATTCGATTCATGCGCCGCGATAGCGTCCTGCGCTCCAGCCCGTTTCGCGCCGCGCTGGCGATCGGCGGCATCACTGCCCTGTCGATGGGGGCCGCCGGAAGCGTCGCCTGGCTGCAACTGACCAAGAACCTGCGCGGGCTCTACGACGACCGGGTCGCGGCGGTCTTCGACACTGTGGCCGCCGCCGCGCGTGAACCCGATGGCGACGGCATCCGCGAGCTGGTCGCGGTCTACCGATTCCGGGTGTCCGAGGACGTCCCGCTGGTGCTCTGGCAACCGGACGACGGTAGCCCGGCGCTCGGCAACATGCCGGCAATCGATATCCCGCCCGGCTGGTCGTTCCTGACCGCGGCACAGCTGGGCAAGCCCGGGGACGAGACCTACCGGGTGCTCAGCCGCGAGGTGCCGGGCGGGCGGCTGACCCTGGCGCAGCTCGACGCCGAGAATGCCCGCGCCGCCGCGCATGTCCTGCAGGCCATCCTCTGGGGCATCCTCGCCTCGCTGACCATCGGGCTGGCCGGCGGCGCCCTGGTGGCCCGCCAGGTGCGGCAGCGGCGGCAGGTCTTCGACGACACCTTGCAGGCCATCGGCCGCGGCGATCTCTCGGCCCGGATTCCGATCTCCCCCGCCGAGGACGATCTCGACGCGCTGTCGGTCTCGATCAACGCCGCGCTGGCCCGGCTGGAGGCGCTGGTCGAGAACATGCAGCAGGTCACCGCCGATATCGCGCATGACCTTCGCACTCCGCTCAGCCGGCTGAACCTGCGGCTGCAATCGGCGATCGACAAGGTGGCGGCGGGCCAGGATGTGGAAGAGGATCTGCAGGTCGCCGCGGCCTCCTGCACCGAGATTGCCGACACGTTTTCGGCCATCCTCCGGATCGCGCAGATCGAGGCCGGGGCGCGCAAGGAACAGTTCGCCGATCTCGATCTGGCGGCCCTGCTCTGCGGTGTGACCGAGTTCTACGAAGCCGCCGCCGAAGAGGCCGGCATGACCCTGACCTGCGAGGTGCCCGAGGCGCCGGCGATGGTCTTCGGAGAGCGCGAACTGCTGACCCAGGTGGCGGTGAACCTGATCGAGAACGCGATCCGGCATTGCCCGGCGGGCACCGCGATCCGCTGCCGCGTCGCCGCCGACCGCGCCGGGGTCCGGCTCGAGGTGCGCGACAACGGTCCCGGGATTCCCGCCGCCGAGCGCGACAAGGTGGTGCGACGCTTCTACCGGCTCGACAAGAGCCGCAACACCACCGGCTCGGGCCTTGGCCTGAGCCTGGTGCATGCCATCGCCGAACTGCATGGGGCGACACTGGAACTGGGTGATGCGGCGCCGGGGCTGCTGGTGACGCTCCGGTTTCCGACGCGCTGACCCCAGGGAAAAGGCGGCGGGGCTGCCTGCCCCGCCGCCCCGACCGGCACCGTTCCCCGGATCAGCGGGCCTGCGCCGGTCGCACCTCAGCTCACGCCAAGGATCCTGTTGACCGCCGCCGCACGGGTGGCCGCGCTGTCGGTGCTGTCGAAGGCGGCACTGATCTGCGACAGCTGCTCCAGGGTCAGCTTCTCGGGATGCGCGACCTTGATGCCGAGGCTGCCCAGATCGGCATTGACGATCCGCGCCATCTCGGCCGCTTTCGGGAAATCGGCCACCGTCCGCATCACCGCCCGGTCGCGCTGATGCGCGTCAAGAACCGCCATGACCCGGGCCTGAAGGTCGGGGCTGCCGGGCTCGTCCTTCGAAAAGACCGCGGCCAGGTCCTGCAATTCGCCGATCGAGAGCTTGTCCAGGTTCCGCCCCTCGATCCCGACCGAGCGCAGATCATTGGTCACCATGGCGACCAGTTCCTGCGCCTGCGGGAAGTTCCGGGTCGAAAGCTTGCCGGTCGCGGCCCGGGCCGGGGCCTGTAGGATCGCCTCGGCGGCGGCACGGGCGCTGGCGTCCTTCTGGTCGAACAGGGCCGACAGGTCGGCGACCTGGGCGAAGGTCAGGGTCGAGAAGTCGACATCGGTGATGCCGACGCTCTGCAATTCGCCGCGCAACTGGTCCTGCATCTGGGTCAGGGTTGCGGTATCGGCGAAAGCGCTCGACATCGAAAGCGCCGTGACGGTGGCCAGGGCCAGAACGGCGGAACTGGTGCGTGAGATGAGTTTCATGGTCGTATGTCCTGTCTACGGAGCGCAGTATCAACTGCTGCGAGTGGACCATGGACCCGGCAACTGTCGGCTTCATTTCTGCCGTCTTACAGATTTTCCAGCTTGCCGGGCTCAGCCCCGGTCGGAATTGCGCCGCATCCGCCCGAAGCTCATCAGGATATGGGTCCGGTGGATCAGCGCCGCCGCCTCGGCATCGCCATTGCGCAATGCGTCCACCATGTCGGCGATCTCCCGGCAGAAGTAATCCACCTCTTCCTTCAGGTCGATCCGCGAGGCCGAAACCGATTTCAGCCAGATACGCGCGGTCTGGCAATAGAGCCGGTCGCTGATCTCGCGCAGCGGGTCGTTGCCGACCAGCGCCAGATGCGCCCGGAAGAAGTCCATGTTGAGAACCGAGAAGGCCCGCGCCTCGGGCGCCGCGGCCAGATCGCGCGATCGGGCCAGAAGCCTTTCGAACCCCGCCATTTCCTCGGGCGTCGGCGGCCGCGGGTCGAACCGCCCGGCGATCTCGGCCAGTTCCAGCCGCAGTCGGAACACCTGGCTCAGTTCCTCGATATCCGGGTCGGTGACCATGGTCCCGACGCCGTGAACCGATTGCACCAGCCCTTCCTCCTCGAGCCGGCCCAGGACCCGCCTCAGCGGGGTCCGGCTGACCCCGAATTCGCGCGCCAGCGCCTCTTCCGACAGCTTCTGGCCCGGGCGATAGTCGAGCACGCAGATCCGGCGCTGGATCTCGCGATACATCAGGTCGAAACGGCGGCGCGGACTGTCGGCGTTCGGAGCATCCGGCAATGGCCGTTGCATGGTCGCGCCCTTCATTGGCCCAGCCGGGCGCCGAGCCTGTCCAGCATGTCGAGACATTGCGCCAGCTGGTCCAGTTCCAGAAACTCGTCGGCCTTGTGCGCCTGCTCGATGGAGCCGGGGCCGCAGACCACGGTCGAGATGCCATGGCCCTGGAACAGGCCCGCCTCGGTGCCGAAACCGACCAGTTCCGCCTCGGTCTGGCCGGTCAGGGCAAAGACGATCTCGCGGGCCTCGTTCTCGGTCACCGGCTCCAGCCCGTCCACCTCGCCCACGGTTTCGGTGCTGATCTCGGCCAGGGGATGCACCGCCTGCATCTCGGGCAGCAAGCAGTGTTCGACATAGTCGCGCAGCGCCGCCTTGACAAAATCGGCATCCGGTCTTTGCACCGGCCGCATCTCCCAGTCGATCCGCGCCCGCCCGGCAATGACGTTATGCGCCAGACCACCATGCAGGGCGCCGGTGTTGATCGTGGTCCAGGGTGGATCGAAGCGGCTGGTCGCAGGCGCCCGCGTCTTCAGTTCTTCCTTCAGTTCCAGCAGCCGCGCCACGTAGCGGACCGCGTATTCCACCGCATTGATCCCCCGGTCCGGCAAGGAGCCGTGCCCTTCGAGCCCGACGAAACGGGTGGTGTATTCGTAGCAGCCCTTGTGCCCCTCGATCACCCGCATCTGCGTCGGCTCGCCGATGATCGCGACGCCGGGGCGCAGCTCGCGCATCTCGAGCGCCTCGATCAGCGCCCGGGCCCCGAAGCAGCCCACCTCCTCGTCATAGGTGAAGGCGAAATGCAGCGGCCGGTCGCGGACCCGCTCGGCCAGGACGGGCGCCATCGCCACCGCGGCGGCGATGAACCCCTTCATGTCGCAGGTGCCGCGGCCATAGAGCCGATCGTTGCGTTCGCTCAGTTCGAACGGATCGGTCGTCCAGGGCTGGCCCTCGACCGGCACCACGTCGCAATGGCCCGACAGCACGATCCCGCCATCGACATCCTGCGGTCCCAGGGTGGCGAAGAGATTGCCCTTGGTTCCCGAGCCGTCCAGAAACACCTCGGCCCGCGCGCCGATGAATTCCAGCCGCTCGGCCAGGGCCGAGACCATCGCCAGGTTGGAGTCGGTCGATACGGTCGGGAAGGCGACCAGGTCGCGCAGGATCTCGACCGCGGCGGCGATGTCGGTCATTTGACGAACAGCTTTCGGTCCATGAAGCAAAGCGTCTCGGCCGGGCCGGAATCGCGGATCAGGATCGTCTCGGTGGTTTCCAGCCCCCAGCCGTCCATCCAGAGGCCGGGCATGAAATGAAAGGTCATGCCGGGCTTGAGCTCGCTCTGGTCAGTGTCGCGCAGCGAGATCGTGCGTTCGCCCCAATCCGGCGGATAGCTGAGCCCGACCGGATAGCCGCAGCGGGCGTTGCGCTCGATCCCGGCCTTTGCGAGTTCGGCATGCAGCGCATTGGCCACGTCGCAGGCCCGCGCCCCCGGCTGCGCCGCCGCGATCCCCGCCTCGATCCCGGCGCAGAGCGCATCCGAGGCACGGCTCAGGTAATCGGGCGGCGGGCCGAAATGCACAGTGCGGCAGAGCGGCGCGTGATAGCGGCGGTAGCAGCCCGAAATCTCGAAGAAGGTGGCCTCGCCCCTTTGCAGCGGCGCGCCGTTCCAGGTCAGATGCGGGGCGGCGGCATCGGCGCCCGAGGGCAGCAGCGGCACGATTGCCGGATAATCGCCCCAGTCCTCGCCCACGCCGACCACCTGCGCCGCCTGTATCGTCGCGACAAGCCGGTTCTTCGGCAGACCCGGCTCGGCCATCTCCAGCGCCAGTTGCACGACATTCTCGGAAATCCGCGCCGCCTTGCGCATGAAGGCGATCTCTTCCGCCGACTTCACCCCGCGCTGCCAGTTCACCAGCGCCGTGGCATCGACCAGAGTGGCTTCGGGCAGTTCTTCTTCCAGCACCGCATGGGCCTTGGCCGAATAGTAGTAGTTGTCCATCTCGACCCCAATCCTCGCCCGGGCGCCGCCCAGATCGGTCAGGTGCCGGGCAAGGTCCTGCATCGGATGCGCGGCGGTGGTCTGCACCAGTGCGTCGGCATAGCCGTGGATATGGCTCTCGTCCATGTAGACCGTCCGCCTGGCGCCCTGCGCATCCTGGCCGCGCCCCCACCAGATCGGGGCACCCTGCCCCGGCACGATCACCCCCTGATGGACATAGAAGGACCAGCCGTCATAGCCGGTCAGCCAGGCCATGTTCGAGGGGTCGGTAACATAGAGGATATCCAGCCCCGCCGCCTCCATCCCGCGCCGGACAAGGGCCAGACGGCGGTCATATTCACTCTGGCTGAAAGGGAGGTCGGTGGCAGGCATGGGTATTCCCTGATTGCATTGTATACAACGTCGCGAGAGGGTCGGACGACCCGTGGATCGGCCCGGCAAGAGAGGGAGTTCACCGCCATGATTTCTTGACAGACTCGGAAATCACATGGTGTTGTGCACAACATAAGACCAACACGCCCAAACCCGTCAACAAGAATCAAACCGGACAGCCTGGCGGAGGTTCCTGGAATGACTGTCACCCAGCTGCGCGGCACCGGCACGGCGGGCCCGCCCTCGACCGGCGCCGCCTGAAGCGATGATCCCGCTCGCCGCCTTCCGGGCCGCCGCCGAGACCATTCGCGGCATTGCCGACGCGACACCGCTGGTGCCCTCGCCCTTCCATTCGGCGCAGGTCGGCCAGGAGGTGCTGCTGAAGCTGGAAACCGCGCAGCCGATCGGCGCATTCAAGCTGCGCGGCGCGCTGAATGCGGTTTCGGCCCTGCCCGACGAGACGCCGGGCGTCGCCTGCTGCTCGACCGGCAACCATGGCCGCGGCGTTGCCTATGCCGCCCGGTCACGCGGCCTGCGCGCGGTGATCTGCATGTCGGAACTGGTGCCGCAGGCCAAGTTCGACGGCATCCGGGCGCTTGGCGCCGAGGTGCGGATCATCGGCCGGAGCCAGGACGAGGCGCAGCAAGAGGTGCTGGCGCTTTGCCGCAACGAGGGGCTGGCGGAAATCTCGCCCTTCGACGACCCGGAGGTGATCGCCGGCCAGGGCACGATCGGGCTGGAACTGATGTCGGCCCGGCCCGATCTGGAACTGATCCTGGTGCCGCTCTCCGGTGGCGGCCTGGCGGCGGGGATTGCCGCCGCGGTCAAGGCGCTGAAGCCCTCGGTCCGGGTCATCGGCGTGACGATGGAGCGTGGCGCCGCCATGGCCGCCTCGATCCGCGCCGGGCATCCGGTGGAGGTTGCCGAGGTCGCCAGCCTGGCCGACAGCCTGGGCGGCGGGATCGGCCTGCAGAACCGGTTCAGCTATCCGATGTGCCGCGCCCTGCTCGACGATGCGGTGCTGGTCAGCGAGGAAGAGATCCGCGACGCCATGCAGGCGCTCTATTTCGAGGACCGAATGGTGGCCGAGGGCGCCTCGGTCACCGGGCTGGCGGCGCTGGCGAGCGGCAAGGTGCGGGCACGGGGGCCGGTGGCAACCGTCGTGACCGGGCGCAATCTCGACATGGGCTTGCATGCGCGGATCATGGCGGGCAAGGACGTGATGCTGGGCGACTATTCGCTGAAGGGCCGGACCTATGCCGCGTGACATCCGCATCGTGACCGAGGCCGAACTGCGCGCGGTGCTGCGGCTGGACCTGGCGCTGGTCGATGCCATCGAAAGGGCCTTCGCGGCGCTGGCGGCGGGTGGCGTGGTGATGCCCCCGATCCTGTCGATGGATCTGCCCGCCGTGCATGGCGAGGTCGATGTGAAGACCGCCTGGCTTCCCGGTTTCGACGGTTTCGCGATCAAGGTCTCGCCCGGTTTCTTCGACAATCCGAAACTGGGCATCCCCAGCCTGAACGGGCTGATGATCCTGCTCTCCGCCACGACCGGGCTGGTCGAGGCGGTGTTTCTCGACAACGGCTATCTGACCGACCTGCGCACCGCCGCCGCCGGGGCCGTGGCGGCGCGGCATCTGGCGCCGGCGAGCGTGACCACCGCCGGGGTGCTGGGAACCGGCGTCCAGGCGCGGTTGCAGATCGCGGCGGCGCATCTGGTCCGGCCCTTCACCCGCGTCCTCGTCTGGGGGCGCGATCCGGCGAAGGCCGCCGCCTGCGCGGCCGATATCGGCCGCACCCTGGGGGTCGAGGCCGAGGTGATGACCGATCCCGCCGAACTGGTCGCGCAAAGCCAGCTGGTCGTCACCACCACCCCGGCCCGCACCCCGGTGCTGAAGGCCGACTGGCTGCATCCGGGCCTGCACATCACCGCCATGGGCTCGGACCAGGCCGGCAAGAACGAGATCGACCCGCAGGCACTGGCCGCCGCCGATCTCTATGCCTGCGACCGCATTGCCCAGGTCGCGCTGCTGGGAGAGCTGCGCGCGGCGCGGGAGGCCGGGCTGGCGCCCGATCCGGTGGAACTTGGCGCCCTGATCAGCGGCGCGGCACCGGGGCGGCAGCGGCCGAGCGACGTCACGATCTGCGACCTGACCGGCACCGGGGCGCAGGACACAGCCATCGCGGCCCATGTCGGGCCGCTGCTGGATGGCGCCGGAACCGTGGTCAGGGCCTGAGATGCACCCGCTCGACGCCCGCGACCTGGCCATCCTGCAGATCCTTTCCCGCGACGGCCGGATCACCAAGGCGGCGCTGGCCGCAAAGGTCGGGCTGTCGGCCACCCCCTGCTGGGAACGGCTGAAACGGCTGGAAGCCGCCGGGATCATCCAGGGCTACCGCGCCGAGATCGGGCTGAAGCCGCTGGGCCCGCATGTCACCGTCTTCGTCACCGCGGAACTGGCCGACCACACCGGCGCCAGCTTCCGCCGCTTCGAAGCCGCCATCGCGGCAGTGGAGGAGATCACCGGCTGCTGGGCGCTCGGCGGCGGCCAGGACTATCTGCTGCAGGTCGTCACCCGCGACATCGACAGCTATCAGCGGCTGATCGACAGCCTTCTCGACGCCCGCATCGGGTTGGCGCGCTATTACAGCTACATCGTCACCAAGCCGGTGAAATCCGGCCCGCCGCCGCTGGCTGCGCTGCTGGGCGGATGAATCGGCTGCCGGAGGCGTCTCTGGCAGTGGAAACATCTGGCAGAGGCCGAAGCTTTGGTGGGAAGTCCTGCCTTCCCCGGCGCATGATCCGGACAGCGAGACCCCTGCCCCGGAGGCCCCAATGCCCGCCAGCAAGCCGCACCCGGCAACCGCCCTGTCGCTGCGCCCCGATCTTTCCGACCCGCGCCTGGTGCGCTCCTTCGCCTTTGTCGCGGGGCGCTGGCAGGCCGCTTCGGACGGGGCCAGCTTTCCGGTCCGCGATCCGGCCACCGGCGACATCCTGGGCGATGTGGTCAGCCTCTCCGCCAGTGACAGCGCCGCGGCAATCGATGCGGCACAGGCCGCCTTTCCCGGCTGGGCCGCGCGGTTGCCACAGGAACGCGGCGCCCTGCTGCGGCTCTGGTTCGAGGCGATCCGCGCCAATCGCGACGACCTGGCCCGGATCATGGTGCTGGAACAGGGCAAGCCGTTGTCCGAGGCCCTGGGCGAAATCGACTACGCCGCCTCCTTAGTCGAATTCTATGCCGAAGAGGCCAAGCGCCCGAATATCGAAGGCGTGACCAGCCATCTGCATGGCGCCGAGATGGAGGTCTGGCGCGAACCGGCTGGGGTGGCGGCGCTGATCGCGCCCTGGAACTTCCCCGCCGCGATGCTGACCCGCAAGGCCGCCGCGGCGCTGGCCGCTGGCTGCACGGTACTGGCGCACCCTTCCGCCGAGACCCCGTTCTCGGCCCTGGCGCTGGCCGAACTGGCCGAACGCGCCGGGCTTCCGCCGGGTGTGTTCAATGTCCTGCCCGGCGATGCCGCCACCGTCACCGGCCCCTGGATTGCCGATCCCCGGGTCCGGGTTCTGTCCTTTACCGGCTCGACCGAGGTCGGGCGGCGGCTGGCGGCGGGCGCCTCGGCGACGATGAAGTCGCTGGTCATGGAACTGGGCGGCCATGCCCCGGTGCTGGTCTTCGCCGATGCCGATCTGGACCGCGCCGTGGCCGAGACGATCAAGGCCAAGTTCGCCACCTCGGGGCAGGATTGCCTGGCCGCCAACCGGATCCTTGTCGAGCGCCCGCTCTATGACGCCTTTTGCGCCCGCTTTGCCGAGGCGACCCGGGCGCTGACCGTCGGCCCGGGGCTCGACGATCCCGACATCGGCCCGCTGATGAACGAGCGTGCGGTCGCCAAGCAGGAGGCGCAGGTGGCCGATGCCCTGTCCAGGGGCGCGCGGCTGCTGACCGGCGGCGCCCGGCTGCCCCAGGGACCGCTCTTTCACGCACCGACGGTTCTGGCGGACGTGCCCGACAGCGCGGCGATCTTTCGCGAGGAGACTTTCGGTCCGGTCGCTTCGCTGGCTCCGTTCGATTCCGAGGCCGAGGCGATCACCCGCGCCAATGCCACCGAATACGGGCTGGTCGCCTATCTGCACTCCCGCGATCCGGGCCGCATCTACCGGGTCAGCCGGGCGCTGCAATTCGGCATGGTCGCGGTCAACCGCACCCAGGTCACCGGCGCCCCGATCCCCTTTGGCGGCATGAAACAGTCCGGGCTGGGCCGCGAAGGCGCCCGGTTGGGAATGGAGGCTTTCACCGAGGTGAAATACCTCTGCCGCGACTATGGCTGACCCGCGCCGCCGACACCACGAGATACAGGTTTGCAATGAAGAAGGAACCGACATGCTGACGAATGACCAACTCGACCGATGGGACCGCGAGAGCTTCTTTCACCCCTCGACCCATCTCGCCCAACATGCCCGCGGCGAAAGCCCCGGCCGGATCGTCACCGGCGGCGAGGGCGTCTATATCGAGGACCGCGACGGCAACCGGCTGCTCGACGCCTTCGCCGGGCTCTATTGCGTCAATGTCGGCTATGGCCGCCCCGAAATCGCCGAGGCCATCGCGGCCCAGGCCAGGGAGCTGGCCTATTACCACGCCTATGTCGGCACCGGCACCGAGGCGTCGATCACCCTTGCCCACATGATCCTTGAACGGGCGCCGAAAGGCATGTCCAAGGTCTATTTCGGGCTGGGCGGTTCGGATGCCAACGAGACCAACATCAAGCTGATCTGGTATTACAACAACATCCTCGGCCGGCCCGAGAAGAAGAAGATCATCTCGCGCTGGCGCGGCTATCACGGCTCGGGGCTGATGACCGGCTCGCTGACCGGGCTGGAACTGTTCCACAAGAAATTCGACCTGCCGCTGCCGCAGGTGCTGCATACCGAGGCGCCCTATTATTTCCGCCGCCCCGATCCGGCGATGACCGAGGCCCAGTTCACCGCGCATTGCGTGGCGAAACTGGAAGAGATGATCGACCGCGAAGGGGCCGATACCATCGCCGCCTTCATCGGTGAGCCGGTGCTGGGCACCGGCGGCATCGTGCCGCCGCCCGAAGGTTACTGGCCCGCGATCCAGGAGGTGCTGGACCGTCATGACATCCTGCTGATCGCCGATGAGGTCGTGACCGGTTTCGGCCGTCTCGGCACCATGTTCGGCTCGGACCACTACGGCATGCGGCCCGATCTCATCACCATCGCCAAGGGGCTGACCTCGGCCTATGCGCCGCTCTCCGGTTCGATCGTCGGCGACCGGATGTGGAAGGTGCTGGAACAGGGCACCGACGAGAACGGCGCGATCGGTCACGGCTGGACCTATTCGGCCCATCCGATCGGCGCCGCGGCGGGGGTGGCGAACCTGAAGCTGGTCGATTCTCTCGGACTGGTGGCGAATGCCGGTTCGACCGGGGCGCTTCTGAACGCGGCGCTGAAGGACGCCCTGGGCGAGCATCCGAATGTCGGCGAGGTGCGCGGCGCCGGAATGCTGGCGGCGGTCGAATTCGTCGAGGACCGCGAGACCCGCAAACCGCTCGACCCGGCCCGCAAGATCGGCCCGGCGCTGGCGGCGAAACTGCTGGAGCAGGACAAGGTGATCGCCCGGGCGATGCCGCAGGGCGACATCCTGGGCTTCGCCCCGCCGCTCTGCCTGACACCGGAGGAGGCGGGGACGATCGTCGAGGCCACGGCAAGGGCGGTGAAATCCGTCCTCGGCTGACCGACCGTCCCACGCAACCGGAAACCAGACAGCGGCCGTTCCACCGGGACGGCCGCTGCTCATCGTGCGAACCGGCGGACCAGGACCGGCCCGCAAAGACCGGTCTATCCGTTGGCCAGGATTTCGGCGTCGAACCCGCCATTGCGCCAGGCCTGCAATGCCGCGATCAGCTTGGGCCCGGAGACCCCGTCCAACGCATCATCATAGAGCCCCGCCCGTTCGAGACGTGCCTGCAGGGCGCGCAGGGTTTCGCGGTGCCAGTTCTGCGCCTTCTCGGTGAACTCCTGCAGGATCGCGCCATCGTCCGAGGCGATCCCCAGCAGCAGTTGCACGGCCGCGGCATCCGGATCCTGCGGCACCCCGCGGCCTTCGTCCAGCAGTACCGCCGCCGCCCGGTAGGCGCGCGGCTCGCCCTCGCGGGCGGCGCGTTCGAACAGCGCCAGCGCATCGGAGGGAATGCCGAAACTGCCTTGCTGGGCCAGCACCCCAAGGTTGAAGGTCGCAATCGCCGATCCGTTGCCCGAAGCCTCCTGCAACAGGGCCATGCCGCGCTCGGGGTCCTGCTCGATCCCGTCGCCCTGCAACAGCGCCACCGCCAGGTTGATCGCGGCATCCGGGCTGCCCAGTTCGGCGGCCTTCTGATAGAGCGCCAACGCCCCGGCCTTGTCCTTGGGCACGCCGTCGCCCGTCTCCATCAAGAGCCCGAGCGAGACCATGGCCCGCAGGTCGCCGGCATCCGCCGCCTGCCGGTAGAGCTTCACCGCCTCGTCACGCAACCCCGCGGCCGCCGTGGCCCGCGCCAGCAGCGCCACATAGCGTGCCTGATCCGGGAAGGTCTCCACCGCCGCCTGGCAGGCCTGCAACGCCTGCGTGACCTGGCGGCTCAGCACCTCGAACGGCACGCCGGGCGTGGTCGCGGTGCGATCGCGCGGATGGGTGGCATAGAGCTCGCATCGCCGCCCCGGGCCCAGTTCCTGCTCGGCCGGCAGTTCCGCCGCCAGCCGCCGCGCCTCTTCGACATGACGCCCGGTGGGATAGAGCGAGATGTAGCTGTCGTAGAGCTGCCGCAGCCGGGTCCGCTGCGCCAGTTCCCACAGCTGCTCGCCATCGTCTCCGGCCTCCTCCAGACCGCGCTGAGCGGTGCGGATGTCGGTCGCCGCCTTGTCCGAGGACAGGAAGGCGATGACATCGCGGGTATGGGCCCCGTCGGGATAGCGCTCCAGATAGAGCCGCATCAGATCCGGGTCCTGCGAGCGGAAGGCGACCTGATAGAGGATCGTCTCGGACGAGACATTGGCCGGGCCGGGATCGAACTGGAACTGCCGGGTCAGCGAGGAGTTCTCCCAGGGAATCTGCTGTCCGCCGGTCGAGGCGATGACATCCTTGCGCACCGCGATCATCATGTCCCCGATATCCTGCCCCGCCGTCTGGATATGGCTGAGCACCGCTTCGGTGAAGGTGCCGTTGCGGCCCTCGCCGTCGAATGCGACCGCGCCGGGCTGGGTGGCATAGGCGATCAGGAAGTCGGCCGAACTGCCGACCCGCGCCAGGCCGCCCGGCGCATTGCCGCCCGCCAGGCCCAGCGGGTTGTCGCGGCAGGAATCGAGGAACACCAGCTTCAGCCCCGGGCTCTTCACCAGGGCGTCCATGACATCATCCAGCGCGATCGTCTGATCGACCACCGTCGAGGCATCGGTCAGGGTCAGATCGACCGGCACCAGATAGTTCTGGTTGTCCACCTGGAAGGCATGGCCGGCATAGTAGAACAGCGCCACGTCCGACTTGGCCGCCGCCTCGCCGAAATCGTCGATCAGCTTGGACATCCCGGCATGCGACTGGTCGATGCCGAGGAAGACCTTGAAATCCAGCTCTTCCAGCGCCCCGGCCACGTCGCGGGCATCGTTGACCGGGTTGTCCAGCACCGGCGCCGAGACATAACCGCCATTGCCGATCACCAGCGCCACCCGCACCTCGGCCTGGGCCAGGCACGCTGTCAGCCCGAGCCAGGCCAGGATCAGGACGGCCAGGACCGGCCGGAAGGGGCTACAGGCCAACCGCGCGCTCAAGCTCCAGATTGACCGATTTGACTGCTGCAAGAACCACATTCCCCTGTTCGACCTGAACCCGTGCCAAATCCGGATCGTCGGCGCGGATCAGCGAGATCGACTTGCGGATTTCGTTTTCCGCAGTCTGCAACGACCGCCGCGCTTCGTCCACCGCATCACGGCGAATTGCTTGGCGTTCGGCATCGGAGCTGGCATTGGCCAGCCGCGAGATGGCCTTGTCGCGCGCCGCATCGACCCCCTGCCGGGCGGTCTGGATGATCGCCGAGACATTCTGCAGCGACGGCGGCAGATCGGCGGCCAGCTTGTCCAGCGCCGAGGCGTAGTTGTCGAGCGAATCGGACAGGCAGGCGAGGAAGTCCTCGGTCTGGCCTTCGGTCTGGTTGCAGCTGGCCACGGCCTCTTGCAAGCCATCCGAGATATCGGAGATCTCGTCCAGCACGTCCTTGGCCTTGGCGACGGTCTGCGGACCACTGTCCGGCCCCGATGCGGGATCGCCGTTCTGGGTCAGCTGGACGTCCACCGTGTCCGGCGGATTCGGCGGCGGACCGCTGAGCGGCGGCAGGGGCAGCGACTGCGGCGGGCTGGCAGGTTCGATCGTCAGGCTGCCGTTGACCAGGGCGACCTCGTAGTTCGATGTCTGCTGGCCATCGGTCAAGCCGGTGCCCTGATAGTCCTCGATAAAGATTGGATAGGGGCTCTCTTCGACCGTCCCGCCCTGTTCCCCCGGGCTGTACAGCAGGACCGAGTCGATCGTGTCGCCGTTGACCAGACCCTCGACACTGTAACCGCCGGTCAGGTCGATCGTCTCGCCTTCGGAAAAGACCTGGTCCAGCGCGGTGATGACCAGGGTCGCCGGGGTGATGGTCAATGTCGCCAGGCCGGCGACGACCCGATAGGCGACATCGCCTGCGCTGGTCAGCACCGAGGCGTTCGGGCTGATCAGATAAAATCCGACATTGCCGCGCCCGTAGCTGGCCCCGAACAGCCCGCTGAGATCAAGCGTGTCGCCGTCCATGTCGAAGACATAGCTGTCCGGCCCGCCATAGGTGGTGCCGGAGACGCTGGGGGTTTCGCCATAGACGAATTCAGCATCGTCGGCCGCGGCATAGACGACCGGGTCGATGCTGTAGAGCGCCGGGTAACTGCCCGGTTCCGATGGCGCCCAGTCGGCGGCGAAGTCCCACCCCGCGGCGCCGGCCAGCGCCATGAACCCGGCCTGGTCCTGGAATGCCGCCGTGCTCAGCCCGGTCGCCGTGTCCTGCGAGCCCCCAAGCCCGCTGTTGTCGGTATCCCAATAGCCCCCGGTCAGCGTGCCGCCGCCGTCAAAGCCGGTGAAGCCGCCCAGATAGGTGTAGCAGCAGGGCGTGATCGACATCAGCCTGGCGGAGAACGCCTCTCCGATGCTGCCGCTGTTGGTGCCCGCAAAGCCGCCGAACAGGTAATCGGTCTCGGTATACGAGCTATCCTGACCGCTGACGGTCAAGTCGCCCAGCGTGTAGGACCGGGCAATCGTGCCGATGCCCATGTTTCTGCCGACGAACCCGCCGACGGTCCCGGCTCCCAGGCTGAAATCGACGTCGATGTCATTGACCGCCTTGGCCTGATCCACCGACCCCGAGTTGATCCCGATCAACCCGCCCAGAACCAGATCGTTGTCGCCCGAGACCGAGAGACTGCCGGCTACCACCGCATGCAGGATGTCGCCGGCACTCAGGGACGCCAGCCCCCCCACATAGGCCGCGGCGGATGCTGCGACGTTGATCGCGCTGTTGCCGATCACCCTCTGCGCCGAGGCACCGGATTCGACAGTGCCGAACAGGCCACCGACATACCAGGCCACTTGGCCGTCACCGGTGAGGTCGATGGAGCCCGAGGCCTCGCTGTCTGCGACCGAAGACCCGTAGTCGAGCGTCCCGACAAGGCCGCCCAGCGTCACAAAGCTCGCCCCGTTCCCGGAAATGTCCAGCGTTCCCGACAGGCTTCCCGTATACAGGCCGTTGCTGATCGTGGTTTCGTAGGCCTCGCCCAGCAGGCCCCCGACATCCATGATCGTGTCGAACCCCGAACTGCCGTCCCCCGAGACATCGGCCGTGACCTCGACCTCGTCGATGGTGCTGCCCTCGGCATATCCTGCCAAGCCGCCGACGTAACGGGCCAGATCGCCCTGCACGGTACCGGAGACGAAGACATCCGACACCGTCGAATCATCCATGGCCCCCGCCAGAGCGCCCGCGAAGTAGTATCCGTAGATATCGACATTGGTCAGGGACAGGTTCGAGATCGTCGCCCCATTGGTCGTGGCGAACAGCCCGGCATCGTAATTCACCGTCATCAGCCCGTCGATGGCATGCCCGCGCCCATCGAAAGTGCCGGTAAAGGGGTCCGAGCCTTCGCCGAAGGAACCGATCGGAATGAAGCCACCGCCGAAGTTCCAGTTCGAGGTGCCCGTGGCATCGACATCCCCGCCCAGGGCGAAATTGCCGTCGAGCATGGAGCCCATGCCCTGCACCCCGTAGATGTCGGTCAGCACCCAGGGGTCCGCGACGGTGCCGGTGCCGCCGGTCGCACGCAGGAAGGTGCCCGAGCTATAGAAGTCTCCGGCATAGAAATCGGGCAGTGTCCCGACCTGGGTCCATGTGCCACCGTATTGCGAGAACGAGCCGACGCTGATCGCCGCGCTGGCGGTCGCCGTCAGCGCGCTCAGGACCAGCGAACCGGACGCCGCGGTGATCGGCGCCGCGATCGAAACGGCGTTGTCCGCGTAGAGATAGAGCGTGCTGTCGGTGTCCCAGCCCAGGGCCGTGGCGATGGTGATGTTGCCGGCATCTCCATTGTCGTTCTCGGAGGTGTCCAGGGTCCAGTTGCCGAACGCGAGGTTGCTTTCCAGCACCGCGACATCCAGCTGGGTCTCGTCGGAATCGTCGTAGTCGGCGCTTGCGACGACCACGATATCTTGCGGGTCGAGCGTCCCGTGCCCGCTATTGCCCGCCGGAGCCCGCAGGTCGGCCAGGCCGCGGTAGCTCAGCCCGTCGCGGCCCGAGACCTCGACCTCGCCGCCATTGCCGCCCTCGGGGCCGCCGCGCGCGACGATCTGGCCGTCGAAGACCGTATAGATGTCGGACCAGACCACGATCCTGCCGCCGTCGCCGTTCCCGGTCCCGCTGGCCAGCAGGCGGCTGGCAAAATCGACGCTGACGGTATCGGCATGCGGCAGATCGCCGGCACCGCGGAAATCGCCGCCGATCCGGATGTCGCCGCCGCCATCGCGGCCGCTGACATCCAGCGTCGCGCCTTCCAGCACGATATCGGCGCCGGTGATCTCGATCACGCCACCGCGTTCGGGCCGCGCCGGAGGCACGGGAGACCGCTCGACGATGGTCGCCGGGGCCTGCGCGTCGATCCGGCCCGAGACCCGGACGCCGCCGCCCCCGCCGCCCAGCACCACCCGGCCCGACCGGCCCGAGACGGTGCGGGCCTCGATCACGCCCGACATGTTGACCACGTTGCGGGCCGCCTCGCGCGCGGCATCGGCGCGCAGTTCGACCACGCCGCCATTGGCCGAGATCTGCCCGGCCTGGTCGATCAGGGCTTCGCCCAGCCCGTCGTCATCCACCGGCAGCGCGATCTGCAGGAAGCTGTCGCCGCCGAAGTCCAGCGTCACCCGGCTGCCGGCGCCCAGGCCGACGGTGCCCAGCGGCACCCGGATGCTGCCGGTATTCGACACCCGGCCCCCGATCAGCGCCGCATAGCCGCCCGGAACGATGTCGATGGCGCCATGGTTCTCGACCCCTGCCGGAGTGCCCGAGCCGGCAAAGCGCAGCCGCCCGGCCATGAAATCCTCGTTCGAGATGTCCAGCGTCGAGCCGACGAAGCCCGCCGTGGCAACCCGCCCGTTGCGACCGATCACGATGCCGTTCGGGTTCACCACGAAGACCTGGCCATTGGCCTGCAAGGTGCCGTCGATGATCGTAGACATGTCGCCGGTGACACGGTTGAGCAGCACCGACTGACCGTTCAGCTGCTGGACCGTGAAGATGCTGCCCGGCGCGATCGAGAAGCTGTTCCAGTCGATCACGGCACGGTCGGAATACTGGTCCACCACCATGCTGCCGGCACCCGGCCGGGTGATGTCCACCGACCCGGCGACCACATTCGGCGCCTCGGGCAGATCCTGGGCAAGCACCGCCCCCGACGACAAGAGCGCCGCGATCAGCCCGCCGGCCGTCCAGACGATTGCGGCCCCCTGCCGCTCAGAACCGATACGAGCCCTGAATCGTGAGACGTCGTGCATCCTGTCCACCATCGTCCCGGTTTCCTTCCCCATACTCGATCCTGAGCGTCCCCGACGAAAACTTGGGATCACGGATCGAGACCAGTTCCACACCCAGCCCGTAGGCCACCGCACCGACGCGCCCCGCCTCTCCGGCACTCGGCCGGGCGCGATAGACCTCGCCAACGGCCCCGAAGAGATAGGGATTGATCAGCAGCGGCTTGCCGAAGGCCTGCGATTCCACCCGCCGCGACACCTCGGCCCGGATCAGCCAGCCCGCATCGCCCGACAGCGCCCCTTCGTCGAAGGGCGACAGCCCCTGCAGCGAGGCGATTCCGAATTGTTCGGACGACAGCAGCGGCGCCCCGAAGGCAGTCTGCGCCTGGCCCGCGATCGACAGCGAATAGACATCGGCGAAGGGCTGCCGGTAACGGGCCGACAATTCCAGCTTCTTGAAGGCGGCATCGGCCCCGTCGCGCGACAGCGGCGTGCCGCCCGAGGCATCCTCCCGGCTGCGCGCCCCCAGGGCGTCGAACCCCAGCGACAGCACCGCGCCGGCCTCGAACACCGCGCCCTTGTCCCGGATCCAGACCCCGTCCGCCGACAGCCGCAGAACCCGGGTCCGGTCCTCATGCAGCGGCAGCTTGCCCACCGCGGTCAGCAGGTCGAGCCGGTCGCGCGCCATGTCGAAGCTCAACTGCACGCTCAGGTTCTTCCGGGTCGAGCGTATCAGCGGATAGAAGATGCGGGCCGACAGCCGTTCGTAGCTGCTGGTCGATGCGCCGCCGGCCGATTCCGGCGTGGTCCGGCTCTGGGTCGCCTCGAGACCGAAGGTCAGCCCGTCCTCGCCCACCGGCACCACCGTGCCGAGGGCCAGGGTCCGCAACCGCGGATTGGCCGAGAACAGCCCGCCCTCGCCGCCCAGCTGCGGATGGCCCGAGAGCCGTCCGTAGATCACCTCGCCCAGACCCAGAGCCCCGTTCAGTTCCAGGCCGGAGGAAATGTTGTAGTTGCCCAGAGCGTCGGAAAAGCTGTTGTCGATCCCGAAGAAGCCGGTGAGCCTGCGATAGACGGGATCGAGCACGATCACCGTGCCGCCCGGCGTCGCCCCGGCCGCCAGGGCCGAGCCGAGGGCCACGCCATAGGTATCGCCCGCCAGCAGCAGCCGCCGCTCCAGATCCGCCAGCCGCAGCCCGCGCTTGCCGACCAGCGGCCGGGTCAGGCCGGAAATCCGGCCCCGCAGCGAAGGCGGCACCGCCGAATCGTCGATCGTCTCGACATAGCCGTCGATGATCGTCAGCCGCAGCTTGCCCCCATCGACCAGGGTCTGCGCCGGGATCACCACCCGCGACAGAACGAAACCGGCCCTGGCATAGGCGGCTTCCAGTTCGGCGGCGGCGGCGAATATCTCGCTGACAGCGATCCGGTGCCCGGTCAGCCGGTCGATCAGGGCCTGGACCTGTTCCTCGGTGCCCGGCAGCGCATTGCTGACGGTGACATCGGTGATCAGGATCGAAAGCTTGTCCGCCCCCGGAGGGGCCTTGAGCCCGGGCTCCCCGGAGAACACAAGCGCCCCGGTCAGCCGCTGCGCCGGAGGCTCGTAGCTGGGATCGGCAATCTCTGCGGCGGTCTGCGCCCGAATCGGACCGGCAGCGGCAAGGGCCAGCAACGCCAGCACCAGCCCGAGCGACGAGCGCCCCCGACCAGACGAAGCCGGAATCGACCGGCTCCCGCAACTCGAAATGGTCATGCGAGTTTCCTGCACGGGCCCTCACTCTCATGCTTCGGCAAATTCTGGTTGCAGAAACGCGTTTACCACACGGAAAGCAACACTAAGCGATTTGATCCCCAAAAGAAATCTCTTATAGCGGCATCCATGCGCCAGCGGGCCCCCGCCGCGCCGGGTCCGGCTCAGCCCGCCATGGCGCCCGAACCGAGAAGCTCTTCCAGGATGGCCAGAAAGATGTCGGCCCCTCTCGGAATCAGGGCATCCGGAAAGTCGTAATCCGGGTTGTGCAGGGCCGGCAGGGTCTCGCCCGCGCCAAGCAACAGGATCGCCAGCGCCGCATCCGCGCCGAACCGCCCGAAATCCTCCGAAGGCCGCACCGGCAGCGGGCCGGTGCCGACGGGCACGTTCAGCCGCTCCAGCGCCCGGGCCGCGATCCCGACCGCCTCGGGCGCGTTCCCGGTGGTGACGAAGACATCGCGATAGCCGATCTCGGCCTGCAGCCCCGCCGCCCCGGCCACCTCCCGCACCAGTGCCTCGGCCGCCTCGACAAGGCCGGCCATCCGGGCATCGCGCAGGGTCCGCAGCGTGACATGCAGCACCGCCTCGCCCGGCGCGACCCCGAAAGTCGCCGCGCCCAGCCGCGCATGAGTGACCGTCGCCAGGGCGAAATCCGGGTCCGACGCCAGGCCGCCGCGACCCAGAGCCGCCAGGCGCGGCATCAGTTCGGCCATCGCCGCCATCGGCGACAGGCCGGTTTCCGGCTGCGAGGCATGGGCCGTGCGTCCGATCAGCCGCAGATGCATCCCGCGCGAGGCACAGAAGGCAGGCCCCTCGATCAGGCAGACCTCTCCGAAGGGCACGCCGGGGTAGTTGTGCAGCGCAAAGGCATAGTCCGGCCTCAGATCGGAAAACCCCGGATCGGCCAGCACCCGCGCCGCGCCGCTGCCATCCTCCTCCGCCGGCTGGAAGAGCAGCACCACCGACCCGCGGGCCGGGCGCCAACGCCCCAGCATCCGCGCCAGGCCGGCGAGAATGGCCATATGCCCGTCATGGCCGCACAGATGCCCCTTGCCCGGCACCGTCGAGCGCCAGTCGCAGGCGCCGGTCTCCTCGATCGGCAGCGCGTCCAGTTCGCAGCGGATCAGCACCCGCGGCCCCGGCACCCCGCTATCGTAGAGCGCCGCAACGCCATGCCCGCCCAGGTTCCCGACAATCCGGTCGGGGCTCGTCCCGCCCAGCATCCCGACGACCCGGGCGGCGGTCCCCGCTTCCTCGCCCGAGACCTCGGGGTGGCGGTGCAACTCCCGCCGCCAGGCGGTCAGTTCGGCAATCTCGGCCTCGGTCAGGCGCGGGCGGTCATTGGTCAACGCGGTCATGCGGTCTCCGGAAGCTGGCGGTCGCGGGCGATCCGGGCACCCGGCCCTGTTCTTCGGCGGGCTGGGTCCGGTTCACCCCGTCTTCGGACGTGAACGGGAGGGATGCAATGCCGATCTGTCCCGGCGGCATCGCCGGAATTTCGTCCCGCCCCGCAAGGCACTGCCCTGCCCGATCCCGTCCGCCGCACTTGTGCAAGGCATCCCGGAGGCGCTAGCCTGCCCCCGACCGTCGGGGACAGGCCAAGCCCCAGGCCCGACGACCAAATGCCCGATCCTGGATGGGACCCGAGATGCACGAACGACCGGCCAGGCAATCCGACACCGCGGCCCCCATCCGCCAGACCGTCAGCCCGGTCCTGCTCTGCGGCGGCTCCGGCACCCGGCTCTGGCCCTTGTCGCGCAAGGGTTTCCCCAAGCAGTTCGTCCCGCTGGTCGGTGACGAGACCCTGTTCCAGGCCTCGGCGCGGCGCCTCGCCGGAACGATGTTCGCGCCCCCCACCGTCGTCACCGGTTCGGACTACCGCTTCATCGTCACCCAGCAGCTTGCCGCCATCGGCATCGACCCCGGCGCCGTGATGATCGAACCCTCGGGCCGCAACACCGGCCCGGCGGTCCTGGCGGCGGCGCTGCATCTGGCCGCCAGCGACCCCGATGCGGTGCTGCTGATCGCGCCCTCGGATCATGTCATGACCGACGCCGACAGCTTCCGAAGCGCCATCGCCGCGGGAATCGACGCGGTGGCCGAAGGCCGGATCGTCACCTTCGGGATCGTGCCCGACCGCCCCGAGACCGGCTATGGCTACCTGGAACTGGCCCGCCCGCCCGAGGGCGAGACCGTCCTGCCCCTGACCCGTTTCGTCGAGAAGCCCGATGCCGCCACCGCTGCCAGGATGCTGGCGGCAGGGAACTATCTCTGGAACGCCGGGATTTTCCTCGCCTCGGCCCGGTCCCTGATCGCCGCCTTCGATACCCATGCGCCGCGGATGGCCGCATCGGTGCGCGAGGCCCTCGACGGCGCCCGGGCCGATCTGGGATTCCTGCGCCTGGCCCCCGGACCCTGGGACGAGATCGACGGGCTTTCCATCGACTATGCGGTGATGGAGCGCGCCGACAATCTCTCGGTGGTGCCCTATCACGGCGGCTGGTCGGACCTCGGCGGCTGGGACGCGGTGGCCGAAGAGATGGGCGCCGATGCGGCGGGCAATGCCAGCGCCGGCCCGGTGACCGCGATCGACTGCACCGGCAGCCTGTTCCGCTCGGAAAGCGACGGGCTGGAACTGGTCGGCATCGGGCTCGACAATGTCATCGCCGTGGCCACGCCCGACGCGGTGCTGGTCGCCGACCGCTCCCGCGCCCAGGACGTGAAACGCGCCGTCGAGCTGCTCAAGGCCCGCGGCGCCAAGCAGGCCGAGAGCTTCGCCACCGACCACCGGCCCTGGGGCTGGTTCGAGACCCTGGCCCTGAGCGAGCGGTTCCAGGTCAAGCGGATCGTGGTGCATCCGGGTGCCACGCTCAGCCTGCAAAGTCACCACCACCGCTCGGAGCACTGGATCGTGGTGCAGGGCACCGCCCGGGTCACGGTGGGCGAGGAGGTGAGCCTGGTCAGCGAGAACCAGTCGGTCTATGTCCCGCTCGGCGTCAAGCACCGGATGGAGAACCCCGGCAAACTGCCGATGGTGCTGATCGAGGTGCAGACCGGCAGCTATCTGGGGGAAGACGACATCATCCGCTACGAGGATGTCTATGCCCGCGGCCAGGGTGCCAGGGGCTGAGGCCCCGGGCAGCCGCAGGCCGGCTTTACCTTGCAAATATCCTCGGGGGTGAATGGGCCGCAGGCCCAGAGGGGGCAGACCGCCCCCTGCCCGGTCGCCGGCCACGCAGCCCCTTCGCCGCGACCCTCACCCGGGTCCGGGTCGGGTCAGGCAGCGGCGGGGCGGATCAGCGGGGCCGCCTCCAGGACCAGCGGACGGAACCCCTCGGCGCCGCTCTCGACCATCTCCAGGAACTGGCGCCGCATCCGCGGCTCCCAGAAATCGTTGACATGGCCGGCAAAGCCCGCGACCCCCTCGTCATGCGGCTTGGATTCCATGAACCGGGCAATCTGGTTGGCCATATGGATCAGCTTTTCAGGCGACATGGCTCTGACCTCTCGGTGCGGCCGGGACGATCCGGCCGGGATGGGTGAATATCTCGAAACTCTCGGCCCGCGCCAGACCGATCACCGTCAGCCCCGCCGCCTCGGCCAGCGTCAGCGCCGCGCCGGTCGGCGCCGAGACCGCGATCAGCACCGGGGCGCCGATCCGGCAGGCCTTCTGCACCAGATCGACCGAGACCCGGCTGGTCATCACCACCACGCCCGAGTTTCCCGCCAGTCCCTGCGCCAGCAGCCCGCCGGCCAGCTTGTCGAGCGCATTGTGCCGGCCGACATCCTCGCGCGCCAGGACCAGCCCGCCGCCCTGCCCCGCATCGGGCCGCCAGAACCCCGCCGCATGGACCGAGCGCGCCAGGTCGTGCAGCGGCTGATGCCGCGGCAGATCGGCCACCGCCTGCCGCACCTGATCCGCGGTCAGGGTCAGATCGCCCGAGACCGGCGTGGCGGGCCGCAGCGCCTGGTCCAGCGACTCGATCCCGCAGAGCCCGCAGCCCACCGGCCCCGCGCCGTTGCGCCGCCGCTCGGCCAGCCGCGCCGCATCCGCCTCGGGCAGCCAGATCTGCAGGTCGATGCCCAGGGCGGTCTCGACCGGGGTGATGCTTTCGATCCGGGCCGGATCGGCGATGCCCTCGGTCAGGGTGAAGCCGCGCGCGAAATCCTCCAGATCACCCGGAGAGGCCATCATCACCGCCTGGGTGCCGCCGTTGTAGCTCAGCGCAACCGCCACCTCTTCCGGCAGCACCCGGCTGGCGCCGGCCATCCCCCCGGCCGTCACCCGGCTGACCGGATGCGCCGCAACCGCCTTCATCGCGTCACTCCGCCGCCGGCAGGATGCGCCGCGCCGCCGCCCTTTTCGCGGCATAATCCTCCTGCCAGTCGCTGGGCCCGTTCGAGGGTGAGACCTGCACCGCCGTCACCTTGTATTCCGGACAGTTCGTCGCCCAGTCGGAGTAATCGGTGGTGACGACATTGGCCTGGGTGTCGGGATGGTGGAAGGTCGTGTAGACCACCCCCGGCGAGACCCTCTCGGTCACCTGGGCGCGCAGCGTGGTGTCGCCGGAGCGCGAGGCCAGCTTGACCAGGTCGCCATCCTTGATGCCGCGCTGCTCGGCGTCATGCGGATGGATCTCCAGCACATCCTGATCGTGCCAGACCACATTCGCGGTGCGCCGGGTCTGGGCCCCGACATTGTACTGGCTGAGAATCCGCCCGGTGGTCAGCAGCAGCGGGAAACGCGGCCCGGTCTTCTCGTCGGTGGCCACGTATTCGGTGCGGATGAACCGGCCCTTGCCGCGCACGAAGCCATCGACATGCATCACCGGCGTGCCCTCGGGGTGGTCCTCGTTGCAGGGCCATTGCAGCGAGCCCAGGGCGTCGATCTTGTCATAGGTCACGCCGGCGAAGCTGGGCGTCGTCGCCGCGATTTCCGCCATGATCTCCGAAGGATGGCTGTAGTTCCAGTCGCCGCCCATGGCATTGGCCAGCATCTGGGTGATCTCCCAGTCGGCATAGCCGTTGCGCGGCTGCATGACCTTGCGCACCATGTTGATCCGGCGCTCGGCATTGGTGAAGGTGCCGTCCTTCTCCAGGAAGGTCGATCCCGGCAGGAAGACATGCGCGTAATTGGCGGTCTCGTTCAGGAACAGGTCATGCACGATCACGCAGTCCATCGCCGCCAGCCCTGCCGCCACATGCTTGGTGTCGGGATCGGATTGCAGGATGTCCTCGCCCTGGCAATAGAGCCCGCGGAAGGTCCCCTCGACGGCGGCGTCCAGCATGTTGTTGATCCTCAGCCCCGGCTCGGCGTCGATCTCGACGCCCCAGGCCTTCTCGAAGATCGCCCGCACCTCGGGCAGTTTCACATGCCGATAGCCCGGCAATTCATGCGGGAAGCTCCCCATGTCGCAGGAGCCCTGGACGTTGTTCTGACCGCGCAGCGGGTTCACCCCGACCCCGGGCCGGCCGATATTGCCGGTCAGCATCGCCAGATTGGCGATCCCGATCACCGCGGTCGAGCCCTGGCTGTGCTCGGTCACGCCCAGCCCGTAGTAGATCGCGCCATTGCCGCCGGTGGCGTAGAGCCGCGCCGCCGCGCGCAGTTCCGCCGCCGGCACCCCGGTCAGTGCCTCGGTGGCTTCCGGCCCCCGTGCCGGGTCCGACACGAATTCGGCGTAATCCTGAAATTCATCCCAATCACAACGGGTTCTGATGAATTCCTCATCCATCAATCCCTCGGTCACGATGACATGCGCCAGCGCCGTCACCACCGCCACATTGGTTCCCGGCCGCAGCGCCAGATGATGCGCCGCCTCGACATGGGTCGAGCGCACGAGATCGATCTTCCGGGGATCGATGACGATCACCCTGGCGCCTTCCCGCAGCCGCTTCTTCATCCGGCTGGCAAAGACCGGATGCGCGTCGGTCGGGTTGGCGCCGATCACGATGATCACATCCGAATGCTCGACCGAATCGAAATCCTGGGTGCCGGCGCTGGTGCCGAAGGTCTGCCCCAGGCCATAGCCGGTCGGCGAATGGCAGACCCGGGCACAGGTATCGGTATTGTTGTTGCGGAACACCGCCCGCGCCAGTTTCTGGACCAGGAAGGTCTCTTCGTTGGTGCAGCGTGAAGATGTAATGACTCCAATGCTTTGCCGCCCATAGTTCATCTGGATGTCGCGCAGTTTCCCGGCCGCGAACGCCAGAGCCTCCTGCCAGGAGACCTCGCGCCACGGGTCGCTGGTCCTGTCGCGGATCATCGGGTTCAGGATCCGGTCGCGGTGGCTGGCATAGCCCCAGGCGAAGCGGCCCTTGACGCAGCTGTGGCCCCGGTTGGCCTTGCCATCCTTCCAGGGCACCATCCGGACCAGCTGATCGCCGCGCATCTCGGCCTTGAAATTGCAGCCGACCCCGCAATAGGCGCAGGTGGTGACGATCGCGCGTTCCGGCGTGCCGATCTCGATCACCGAATTCTCCTGCAGCGTCGCGGTCGGACAGGCCTGCACGCAGGCGCCGCAACTCACGCAATCCGAGGCCAGCGCGTCATCTGTCCTGGCCCCGAAGGAGACCCGGCTGTCCCAGCCCTTGCCCTCGATCGTCAGCGCGAAAGTGCCCTGCACCTCCTCGCAGGCCCGCACGCAGCGCGAGCAGACGATGCACTTGCTGGGGTCATAGGTGAAATAGGGATTGCTCTCGTCCTTGGGCCGCCACTGCGGATTGGCCGCGCCCGAGTTGTCGCGCGGCCGGAAATGGGTGGTCATCCCGCCGCCCTCGGGCGCCGCATAGCGCACGTCGCGCAGGCCCACGGCCCCGGCCATGTCCTGCAGTTCGCAATCGCCATTGGCCGCACAGGTCAGGCAGTCGAGCGGATGATCCGAGATATAGAGCTCCATCACGCCGCGCCGCAGCTGCTGGATCTTCGGGGTCTGGGTATGGACCACCATGCCTTCGGCCACCGGCGTGGTGCAGGAGGACGGGGTGCCGTTGCGCCCCTCGATCTCGACCAGGCAGAGCCGGCAGGAACCGAAGGCCTCGACCGAATCGGTGGCGCAGAGCTTCGGCACCTGGATCCCGGCCTCCGAAGCCGCCCGCATCACGCTTGTGCCTTCCGGCACCGTCACCGGAAAGCCGTCAACCGTCAGCGTCACCATGTTCGTCGATCGCGCTTCCGGCGTGCCGTGGTCGCGTTCTTCGCCATAGGGAATCACAAAGTCCTTCATCGCGCGCCCTTCCGATTCCTGCCCATCTTTGGGTTGAAAATACTCCGGGGAGCGCGAGGAGCTGGCCCCTCGCCCCGGCTCGCCCGCGCCATGCCGGCGCCGAATCCGTCGCCCATCCCGCCGCTCATTCCGCCGCCTCCCGCGCCGCCGGGAAATCGCCCGGGAAATGCCGCAGCGCCGAGAGCACCGGATAAGGCGTGAAACCGCCAAGCGCGCAGAGCGACCCGGCCTTCATCGTGGCGCAGAGGTCCTCCAGCAGCGCCACCGCCGAACTGTCCCCGGCCGCGATCCGGTCCACCGTCTCGACCCCGCGCACCGCGCCGATCCGGCAGGGCGTGCATTTGCCGCAGCTCTCGATGGCGCAGAATTCCAGCGCGAAACGGGCCTGCGCCAGCATGTCGGCGCTGTCGTCGAAGACCACGATCCCGGCATGGCCAATCAGCCCGTCCAGCGCGGTGTAGTCCTCGTATCCGAAAGGCGTGTCGAACAGCGCGGGCGGGAAATAGGCGCCCAGCGGACCGCCGACCTGCACCGCCTTCACCGGCCGGCCGCTGGCGGTGCCGCCGCCGATCTCGTTGACGATCTCGCCCAGGGTGACACCGAAGGCGATCTCGAACAGCCCGCCGCGTTTCACGTTCCCGGCGATCTGCAGGGGCATGGTGCCGCGCGACCGCTGATGGCCATGCGCCTGATAGGCCGCCGCGCCCTCGGCCAGCACATAGGGCACCGTCGCCAGCGAGATCACGTTGTTGACCACCGTCGGCCGTCCGAACAACCCTTCCAGCGCCGGCAGCGGCGGCTTGGCGCGGACCACCGCCCGCTTGCCTTCCAGCGAGTTGAGCAGCGAGGTTTCCTCGCCGCAGACATAGGCCCCGGCACCGACCCGCAGTTCGATGTCGAACCCCGGCCCCCGGCCCAGCAGCGACGGCCCGAGCAACCCGGCCTCCCGCGCGATCGGCAGCGCCGCCGCGAAGACCTCGATCGCGTCGGGATATTCCGAGCGCAGATAGACAAAGCCCTTCTCCGCCCCGCAGGCCAGGCCGGCAATCGCCATGCCCTCGATCAGCGCGAACGGATCGCCCTCGATCAGCATCCGGTCGGCGAAAGTGCCGGAATCGCCCTCGTCGGCATTGCAGACGATGTATTTCCGGTCGGCCCGCGCCTCTGCCACCGTCTTCCACTTGATGCCGGTGGGGAACCCGGCCCCGCCCCGGCCCCGCAGGCCCGAGGCGGTCACTTCCTCGACGATTTCCGCCGCCGGCAGGTCCAGCGCCCGGCGCAGCCCGGCCAGCCCGCCATGCGCCTCGTAGTCTTCGAGACTCAGCGGATCGGTCACCCCGACCCGGGCGAAGGTCAGCCGGGTCTGGCGCTTCATCCAGTCGAGTTCCTCGGTCGGCCCCAGGGCCTTGGGATGCGCCGCCGGGTCGTCGAACAGCGCGGCCACGTCGCCGGCCCCCATCGGGCCGAAGGCCAGCCGCCCGGCATCGCTTTCGATCTCGACCAGAGGTTCCAGCCAGACCATCCCGCGCGAGCCGTTGCGGATCAGGTCCACCGTCACGCCGCGGGCCTCCGCCTCGCGCAGCACCGCCGCCGCCACCGCCTCGGCGCCCAGGGCCTTTGCCGCGGCATCGCGTGGCACGTAAACCTTCATTGTCCCGCCTCCGCGCCCAGCATCGCCTCGATCCCCTCGGCATCGGCCCGGCCCACCAGTTCGCCGTCGATCATCGCCGCCGGACCGCAGGCGCAGAGCCCGAGACAGAAGACCGGCTCCAGCGTCACCCGCCCGTCGGACGAGGTTTCGTGCCAGCCGATTCCCAGATCGCCCTGCACCTGCGCCGCCAGCGCCTCGGCGCCCATCGCCTGGCAGGCCTCGGCCCGGCAGAGCTTCACCACATGGCGCCCGGCCGGGGCGCTCCGGAAATCGTGATAGAAGGAGGCGACGCCATGCACCTCGGCCCGGCCCAGGTTCAGCGCATCGGCGATCATCGGCACCGCGGCCTCGGGGAGATGGCCGAAAGCCGCCTGAACCTCGTGCAGGATCGGCAGCAACGGCCCTTCGAGCCCGGCATGGCGCGCACAGATCTCGGCAACGGCTTCCGCGAGTGGTTCGGGCGGGCTGGCATTGGCTGGCATGGCGTCTCCTTGGCTGGCAGGCGCACCATAGGCCCTTGAGCCGACACATCAATTTCCGACTTCCGTCAGTCGATAGACAAAGCCTATCGCGAGCCGCCGCCGCCCTGCCATCGCCGAAACGACGCCCGAAGGGCAAAGCCCGACCTCCGTGGCGGGCCGGTGCGGCGCCCTAGCCTAGCCTGCCATTGCCCGGGCCTGCGCGATCAGCGCCGCCAGCGCCGGGGTATGCGGATCACGCGGCGCGACGATCAGCCCGACGGTCGCGGCATTGCCCCCCTCTATCGGCACCGCGGCGACCGCGGCGGTGGCGGTCAGGATTTCGGCCAGCTTGTTCGGCACCACCGAGGCCCAGCGTCCGGTCAGCACATGGCCCAACAGCGCCATATAGGAATTCGATTCGACCATCGGCATCGGCGCCACCCCGGCTTCGCTCAGGTTCCGGTCCACGATCCGCCGGTTCTGCATGTCGCGGGTCAGCAGGCAGAGAGGCAGATCGCCCAGCTCGGCCCAGCCGATCGACTCGCGCGCGGCCCGCTCGTCGCCCGCCGCCACCAGCAGGCAGTAGCTCTCGGCAAACAGCGGCACCGCCTCGCGCCGGGCCGTGGCGGCGGCGTCGAGATAGGTGATCCCGGCGTCGATCAGGTTGTCATCGACCTGGTCGAGAATCTCCGCCGAAGTCCGCGACATGATCTGAAACCGCACCCCGGGATGCCGGTCGAAGAAGGGTGCGACCAGATCGGCCACCATCGGCAGCGCGGTCGGTACCACGCCCAGCCGCAGGTCTCCGGTCAGCACATCGCGCGCCGCCCGCATCTCGTCGCGCAGCGCCCGCGCATCGGCGATCAGCGACAGGGCCCGGACATAGGCCCGCTCGCCCTCGACCGTCAGCCCCTGGAACCGCGAGCCGCGATGCACCAGCTGCACGCCCAGACTTTCCTCCAGCGCCTTCAACGCCGAGGACAGAGTCGGTTGCGTCACCCCGATCCGCTCGGCGGCGCGGCCAAAGTGCCGCTCCTGCGCCAGCGCCACGAACATTTCCAGCCGGTCGATCATGCCCCAGTTTCGATCGGCCGGGGTCCGGGAACAAGCCCAATTGCCCGATCTCTACAAGAATGCTTGAGCCTGCCGCCGCAACCCGTAACATCCCCGTGACCCCGCCCGAAATGCGGGGAGAACATGGGAGATTCAAGACTTGGCATACATTCGCAATTTCCTCGCCGCAGCGGCGGCCGGCGCGACGATGATCGCGGCCCCGCTGACGGCCTCGGCGCAAGATTTCATCAACGTTCTCACGGGCGGCACCTCGGGCGTCTATTACCCGCTGGGCGTGGGGCTGGCGAAAATCTACGCCGACAACATCCCTGACATCCAGACCCAGGTGCAATCGACCAAGGCCTCGGTCGAGAACCTGAATCTGCTGCAACAGGGCAAGGGCGAGATCGCGCTGGCCCTTGGCGATTCGGTGAAACTGGCCGCCGAAGGCGATGCCGAAGCCGGCTTCAAGGCGCCGCTGGACAAGCTGCGCGGAATTGCCGCTGTCTATCCGAACTACATCCAGATCGTCGCCTCGAAGGAAAGCGGCATCAAGACCTTCGCCGATCTCAAGGGCAAGTCGCTTTCGGTCGGCGCACCGAAATCGGGCACCGAGCTGAACGCGCGCAAGATCTTCGCCGCAGCGGGGATGAGCTATGACGACCTGTCCAAGACCGAATACCTGCCGTTCGGGGAATCGGTCGAACTGATCAAGAACCGGCAGCTGGACGCGACCCTGCAATCGGCCGGGCTCGGCGTTGCCTCGCTGAAGGACCTGTCGTCCTCGATGGACGTGGTGATCGTCTCGGTCCCCGCCGAGGTCGTCGAGAAGCTGGGGGCGCCCTATATCGCCGCGACGATCCCCGCCGGCACCTATGAAGGCCAGACCGAGGATGTCAGCACCGTGGCGGTGGTCAACTTCCTGGTCACCCATTCGGATGTCTCGGACGAGATCGCCTATCAGATGACCAAGCTGCTGTTCGAGAACCTGCCGGAACTGGAAGCGGCGCATAAGGCGGCGACCCAGATCAAGCTCGAGAATGCGCTGAACGGGATGCCGATCCCGCTGCATCCGGGTGCCGAGAAATACTACAAGGAAATGGGCATGTAAGGCCGGGGCCGGGCCTGATGGCACGGCCTGCCTGATACCGAACCGACGCGGGCGACCCTTTCGGGGGTCGCCCGCTCCCCCTCTACCGGAGTCCCGACATGAGCCATACCGCTGCGGAACCGACCGAAGCGCCCGCCGAACTCGGCGCACATGAGCCGTTGGGCGAAGCCTTCGCCCTGGGCCGCACAGGCAGGCTCCTGTTCTGGATCGCGGTCACATTCTCGATCTTCCAGATCGCGCTGGCCGCACATCTGATCGACGGAATCGGCCGGCTGATCGAGCTGATCCTCGACTATACCTATATCTCGACGCTGCTGCCGGGGCTGCAGGCCTCGGTCTCGACCGCGCTCAGCGACCTGTCGTCGAGCCAGGTCCAGCGTGCGCTGCACCTCGGCTTTCTGGGATTGCTGGGCTTTCCGCTGATCATGCTGGCGCGGCGGCGCTCGATGCCCTGGAAGGTCATGGGCTGGATCATGGCAGGTCTGGCGGTCACCGTGGCGCTCTACCAATGGCACGAATATCGCGGCCTGATCTTCCGCGCCGGAGACCCCTTGCCGCGCGACATCGTGGTCGGGGTCATTGCGCTGGTGGTGGTCTTCGCCTCGGCCTGGGTGCTGATGGGTCCGGCGCTGCCGATCATCGCGGGCATCTTCCTGGCCTATGCGCTGTTCGGCCAGCACCTGCCGCGACCGCTGAACCACCGTGGCTACGACTTCAGCCAGATCATCGACCACATGGCCTATGGGACCGAAGGGATTTACGGCATTCCTATATATGTCTCAAGTACTTATATCTTTCTCTTCATCCTGTTCGGCTCGTTCCTGGAACGCGCCGGAATGATCAAGCTGTTCACCGATGTCTCGCTGGGCATGGTCGGGCACCGCACCGGCGGCGCCGCCAAGGTCTCGGTGATCTCCTCGGGGCTGATGGGCACGATTTCCGGCAGCGGCGTCGCCAATGTCGTCACCACCGGCCAGTTCACGATCCCGCTGATGAAGAGCTTCGGCTATCGGCCCGCCTTCGCCGGCGGCGTCGAGGCGACCTCATCCATGGGCGGTCAGATCATGCCCCCGGTGATGGGCGCCGTCGCCTTCATCATGGCCGAGACGCTGGACGTCGAGTATCTCGAGGTCGTCAAGGCGGCCCTGATCCCGGCGATCCTCTACTTCGCCTCGGCCTTCTGGATGGTGCATCTGGAAGCCGGGCGCCGCGGCCTGCGCGGCATGGCGGAGTCGGAACTCCCCTCGCCCCGCAAGGCGTTGCGCGAGGGCTGGTTCCTGCTGCTGCCGCTGGCGGTGCTCGTCTATCTGCTGTTCTCGGGATACACGCCGCTGTTTGCCGGCACCGTGGGGCTGTCCCTGACGGTGATGCTGATCCTCGGCGGCACGGTGGCGCTCGGCCTGCCCAATGCGGTGGTGCGCAGCGTGTTCTGGGTCGGTCTCGGGCTGATCGCCGCGGCCTTCTTCGAATGGGGAATCGGGCCGGTGGTGGTGACCATCCTGCTGCTGGTCGGCTGGAACGCCTTTTCCGAGGGCGGCCGCAAGACCCTGGCCCTGTCGCGCGACTCGCTGGCCGAGGGCGCCGCGACCGCGCTTCCGGTCGGGATCGCCTGCGCCCTGGTCGGGGTCATCATCGGCACCATGACCCTGACCGGCGCCGCCAATACCTTCGGCCAGTTCATCGTCTCGATCGGGCAATCCTCGCTGTTCCTGTCGCTGGTCCTGACCATGCTCACCTGCATCGTGCTGGGCATGGGGATTCCCACGATCCCGAACTACATCATCACCTCGTCGATCGCCGGTCCGGCGCTGCTGCACCTGGGCGTGCCGCTGATCGTCAGCCACATGTTCGTGTTCTACTTCGGCATCCTGGCCGATCTGACCCCCCCGGTGGCGCTGGCCTGTTTCGCCGCGGCGCCGATCGCGCGGGAATCCGGGCTGAAGATCTCCTTCGAGGCGGTCAAGGTCGCCGCCGCCGGCTTCGTCATCCCCTACATGGCGGTCTATACCCCGGCGCTGATGATGCAGGACGGCGGGCCGCTGGCCTCGGCCATCGGCTATGCGCCGGCGGTCGCTTATATCGTCTTCAAGACGCTGCTTGCGATCGGTCTCTGGGGCGTGGCGGTGATCGGCTGGCTCGGGGTGCTGCTGGGCTGGCCGTTGCGCTTCCTGGGCATGGCGGCTGCCTTCACCCTGGTCGCCGCGCTGCCGATGACCGACGAGATCGGCTTTGCCCTGACCGCCGTCTTCTTCCTGCTGATGTGGCTGCAGGTCCGGCGATGAGTTCCTGCCTGCTGATCGGCGCCACGGCGCTGGCCCTGGCGCAGGGCAGCTTCTCGCTGAGCTGGGAGCATTCGGTGGAAAAGATCGAATGGCGCGAGACCTGGGAAGTTCTGCCCGAGGGGCTGCACCTGACCCAGGCCGCCGTCAAGGGTTCGGGCGCCGGGATGGACCCGGGCGAGGGCGCGGTTCTGCGCGACGGCTGGTGGGTCTGGACGCCCGACCTGGCGCCGGTGCCGCAGCTGGTGCTCGCGGCTTCGGGCGCGACGCGGGGCGGCTGGACGCTCTGCGCCGACGGGGCCTGCCGGGTCATCGGGGCCGAGGCCGGCGCGCCGCTGGTTCTGGCGCCCTGCCCCGGCTGAACCCCGGACAAAAAAACCGCCGCGCGTCAGGGACGGCGGCGGAAGTCGTGCAGCACCAATGGGACAGGGCCGGCAGGGGTGGACAGGACCCCGGGGATGGGCGCGCGCCCTGGGGTGGGGCAGACCGCGCCGGCCGGCAGAATGGGCCGCAGGCAGGAAAGGGATGAGATCAGAGTAGTCCGGGCAGATGCAGCGCCCCGAACAGCATCACGGCCAGCGCCGCGACGCCAAGGGCATCTTCCAGAAGGGTCTCGGACGAGCGGGCGACGAGCGCCTTGAGTTCGGTCAGCATGGGCGGAACCTCTTTGGGTTTGTTCCCGTAGTGTTCTCACATCTCGGCGGCGCTGTAAAGAACTTAATGAGAACCTAACAGGAACACCCGAGAACACGCCCTAGCCGACCGAGATCAGCCGGATCGCCTTGTCCTGTTCCATCAGCCACAGCAGGACCCGCGCCGCCTGTCCCCGCTCTCCGGTCAGGTCGGGATCCTCGGCGAGCAGTTTGCGGGCATCGGTCTGCGCCAGAGCCATCAATGCCGATTGCCGTTCCAGGTCGGCGATTCGGAACTTCGGCAGGCCGGATTGCGCCACCCCGATCAGGTCGCCGGCGCCGCGCATCGCCAGGTCTTCCTCGGCGATCCGGAACCCGTCCTCGGTATCCCGCAGAACCTCCAGCCGCCGCTGGCCGGCCTCGGTCAGGTTGCCGTAGAGCATCAGGCAGGTCGAGGCCGCCGCGCCGCGCCCGACCCGGCCACGCAGCTGGTGCAGCTGCGCCAGGCCGAAGGTCTCGGCCCCCTCGATCACCATGATCGAGGCATTGGGCACATTGACCCCGACCTCGATCACCGTGGTCGCCACCAGGACCTTGGTCTTGCCGGCATTGAAATCGGCCATCGCCCGATCCTTCTCGGCCGCCGGCAGTTGCCCATGCACCAGCCCGACAACGCCCTCGCCCAGGGCCGCGCGCAACTGCTTGAACCGTTCCTCGGCGGCGGTGAGGTTCATCACCTCGCTTTCCTCGACCAGCGGGCAGACCCAATAGCATTGCCGCCCCTCGGCCACCGCCACCCGCAGCCGCTCGACCACCTCGTCCATCCGCCGGGCCGAGACCAGGACCGTCTTGATCGGTTGCCGCCCGGCCGGCTTCTCGTCCAGCACCGAGACATCCATGTCGCCATATTGCGCCAGCGCCAGGCTGCGCGGAATCGGCGTCGCGGTCATCACCAGAACGTCGGCCGCCGCGCCCTTGGCGCCCAGTTCCATCCGCTGCGCGACGCCGAACCGGTGCTGCTCGTCCACAACCGCCAGCCGCAGGTCCTTGAAGACGACATCCTTCTGGAACACCGCATGGGTTCCGACCAGCACCTGAATCCGGCCCTCGGCCAGGGCGGCCAGCTTCGCCGCCCGTTCGGCGCCCTTGTCGCGGCCGGTCAGCAGTTCCAGCACCACCCCGGCGCTTTCGGCCAACGGCCGCAGCCCCTCCAGATGCTGCCGCGCCAGGATCTCGGTCGGCGCCATCATCACGCCCTGCCCGCCAGCCTCGACCGCCACCAGCAGCGCCGCGAAAGCGACCAGCGTCTTGCCCGAGCCGACATCGCCCTGCAGCAGCCGGCTCATCCGTTCCGGCCGCGCCATGTCCTCGGCGATCTCGCGCATCGCCCGCTCCTGCGCCCCGGTCGGACGATAGGGCAGCGAGGCCAGAACCTTCGATTGCAGCTTGCCGGTCGCCACCGAGGGCCGCCCCTTGGCCCGGCGCAGGCTGGCGCGGGCCAGCGAGAGGGTAAGCTGATGCGCGAAGAGCTCGTCATAGGCCAGACGCTGCCGGGCCGGCGCGGTCGGCGCCAGTTCGGCGGCGCTCAGCGGCGCCTGCGCCGTGGTCACCGCGGCGCGGAACGCGGGCCAGCCCTCACGTGCCCGCAGCGCCGGGTCGATCCATTCCTCCAACTCGGGCACCCGCTCCAGCGCCGCCTGCATCGCCTTGTAGATCACCTTCTGGGTCAGCCCGGCCGCCGCCGGCCAGACCGGTTCGAAGGCCGGCAGGTCGCGGGCCTCCTCCGGTCGCAGGATATGGTCGGGATGGACGATCTGCGGAATGCCGTCGAAGAAATCGAGCTTGCCCGAGACCACCCGCTTCTGCCCGGTCGGCAATTGCTCGGCCAGCCATTCGGGATGCGCCGAGAAGAACACCAGGTGAAAGGTCGTGCCGCCGCCCTCGACCACCACCCGATAGGGCCGGCCCCGCGTCGCGGGCTTCTGATGCCGGCCCACCGTGACCTCGACCGTCGCGACCTCGCCGGCCTTCATCCCCTGCAGGCTGGTCCGCAGGCTGCGGTCGTGCCCGGTATAGGGCAATGTCAGGATCAGGTCGCGCGGCCTTGTGATCGACATGGTCTCGAAGGCCTTGGCCGATTTCGGCCCGACCCCGGGCAGGGTTTCGATCCCGGCGAACAGCGGGAAGAGGACCGCGGGGCGGCTCATGCCGGGCCGGCCGGGGCCTGCCCGATCAGGGCCAGCCAGCCATCCTCGTCGATCATCTCGATGCCAAGCGTCCTGGCCTGTTTCGCCTTCGACCCTGCCCCCGGCCCGGCGACCACGAGGTCGGTCCGGGCGCTGACGCTGCCGGCGACCTTGGCGCCCAGCGATTCGGCCCTTGCCTTGGCCTCGGCCCGGGTCATCTTTTCAAGACTGCCGGTAAAGACCACGGTCTTGCCCGCCACCGGGCTGTCGGCGGCCGCGCAGCGTTCCACCGGCTGCGGGTCAAGCTCGGCCACCAGCCGGTCGATCGCATCGCGTTCCGGGCCGGGCTGGAAGGCGGTGACCAGCGACAGTGCCGCCACGGCGCCGAAGCCGTCGATGCCGATCAGGTCATCCCAGGCGGCACGGGCGCCGGGAGGCAATTGCGGATCGGCGGCCCAGAGCTGATCCTCGGTTTCCTTCAGACGGGCCCTGCGGCCCTCTGCCGCCGCCTTCTGCCGTTCCTCGGCCAGGGCGGCCTCGATCCGGGCATAGCGCCGCGCCGCCGGCCGCGCCGCGTCCACCGCCGCCAGCAGACCCTGCCAGTCGCCGAAATGCCGCGCCAGATCGGCCGAGGCGACCTCTCCCAGATGCCGGACACCAAGCCCGAAGATCAGGCGGGACAATGGGATTTTCCGCTTTTCCTCAATCGCTTGCCAGAGGTTCTTCACGCTTGTCTCGCCCCAACCCATGCGCTTGGCGAGTTTCGTCAGATTGGCGGCGTCGCGGGCCTGAAGGGTGAAGATATCCGCCGGTTCCTTCACCGGCAGGTCCGGATCGTTGTAGAAAGCCTCGATCTGCCGCGCCCCCAGACCTTCGATGTCGAAGGCGCCGCGGCTGACGAAATGTTTCAGCTTTTCAATCGCTTGCGCCGGGCAGATCAGACCCCCGGTGCAGCGGCGGATGGCATCGCCCGGCTCGCGGATCGCGGGCGAGTGGCAGATCGGGCATTCCGTCGGGAAGACATAGGGTTGCGCTCCCTCCGGGCGTTTCGACAGGTCCACATCGGCGACCTTGGGGATCACATCCCCGGCGCGGTAGACCTGCACCCAGTCGCCCTCGCGGATGTCCTTGCCGCCCCGGATCTGCTCGCCCGAGGAGGAGCGGCCGGCGATGTAATCCTCGTTGTGCAGGGTGGCGTTAGAGACCACCACGCCGCCCACCGTGACCGGCGCCAGACGGGCGACCGGCGAGAGCGCACCGGTGCGGCCGACCTGAATCTCGATCTTCTCCAGCCGGGTCCAGGCCAGTTCCGCCGGGAACTTGTGGGCGATCGCCCATCGCGGCGTGGTCGAGCGAAACCCGAGCCTGCGTTGCAGCGCCAGGTCATCGACCTTGTAGACCACCCCGTCGATATCATAGCCCAGCGTGGCGCGTTGCGCCTCGATCCGGCGGTAATGGGCCAGCATCTCCTCCGGGCCATCGCAGAGGGCCGTCAGCTCATTCGTCTGGAATCCCAAAACCTTGAGACGCGCAATTGCTGCGGATTGCGTGTCGGCCAGCGGCTCGGACAGCTCACCCCAGGCATAGGCGAAGAAGCGCAGCGGCCGGGATCGGGTGATCGCGGGGTCGAGCTGGCGCAGGCTGCCGGCGGCGGCATTGCGCGGGTTTGCAAAGGGCTTGTCTCCCGCCGCCTCGGCGCGGGCATTCAGCGCCGCGAAATCGGCATGGCTCATGTAGACCTCGCCGCGCACCTCCAGCACCTCGGGCGCGCCGGTCAGCTCTTGCGGAATATCGGCGATGGTGCGGGCATTGGCGGTGACATTCTCGCCGGTTTCGCCATCGCCTCGGGTCGCCGCCTGCACCAGCCGGCCGTTTTCGTAGCGGAGCGACAGCGACAGGCCGTCGATCTTGGGTTCGGCGGTATAGGCGACCGGCGCAGAGCCGAGGTTCAGGAAGCTGCGGACCTGGCTGTCGAAGTCCCGCACATCCTCATCGGCGAAGGCATTCGAGAGCGACAGCATCGGCACCCGGTGCCGCAGCTTGCCGAAGGCCCCCGAAGGCGCCGCGCCGACCTGTTCGGACGGGCTGTCGGGCCGCTTCAGTGCCGGGAACCGCGCCTCGATCTCCTGGTTGCGCCGCTTCAACGCATCGTATTCGGCATCGCTGATCTCGGGCGCGTCCTCGCCGTGATAGGCCTGGTTGGCCTCGGCCAGAACCTGCGCCAGACGTGCCAGTTCCGCCGCCGCCGCGGCCTGATCCAGAACCTCGACCGCAGGCAGGTCGGGTGTCGCTTTGCTCTGATCGCCGGTCATCGGGTCCGCTCCGGGGTCGCCTGTCCGCAAGATTACTGATCTTGAGGAATAGGAGGCGGCCCTGACGAGGTCCAGTGCCGGCTTGCGCAAAGCGGCGCGGCCGGGAGCCTTCCCGGCGTCGTGGCGCCCGCGTCAGGCGCCGATGGCGACCTTTTCGTCGTATTGCGGTTCCGGGTTGCGCAGCACATAGCCGCGGCCCCAGACCGTCTCGATATGGCTTTCGCCCCCGGTCGCGGCCGCCAGCTTCTTGCGCAGCTTGCAGATGAAGACGTCGATGATCTTCAGCTCCGGCTCGTCCATGCCGCCATAGAGATGGTTCAGGAACATCTCCTTGGTCAGCGTGGTGCCCTTCCGCAGGCTCAGCAATTCCAGCATCTGATATTCCTTGCCGGTCAGATGCACCGGTTTGCCGCCGACCATGACCGTCTTGGCATCGAGATTGACCTCGATCTCGCCGGTCTTGATGATGGATTGGGCATGGCCTTTCGAGCGCCGGATGATCGCATGAATTCGTGCAACCAGTTCTTCGCGATGAAAAGGCTTGGTCAAATAGTCGTCGGCGCCGAAGCCAAATCCCTTTAGCTTGCTTTCGGTATCTCCCTCACCCGACAGGATCAGGATCGGCGTATCGACCCGGGCCATCCGCAATTGCCGCAGGACTTCGTGCCCATTCATGTCAGGAAGATTAATATCAAGCAATATCAAGTCGTAGTCATAGAGCTTGGCCAGGTCGATTCCCTCTTCGCCAAGGTCCGTGCAATAGACGTTCAGATTGGCATGGGTCAGCATCAATTCGATGCTGCGCGATGTCGTCGGATCGTCTTCTACCAGCAGAACGCGCATATCTCTTATCCCTTCTCGCGGCGAACTCCGGCTTAACCATCCGCGCCAATGGTTAATTTCCTCTTACCTTAACCGCAGATCGGGCTGAATCAACTCAGAGTGCCCTATAGGATTGCAATCGCGTCGCCTTTAACGCCTTTTCTCCATGTTTTGCGACGGCGCGGCACCAGCTGTCGATCTCCTCGTCGGTCAGATCATAGAGCGCCATCGCCTCGGCCCGCGAGATCAGCCCGGCGTTCAGCGCCCGCACCACGGCGCCCTTGCGGCTGGCGACCCAGCGGCGGGTCTCGGCCGCGGGCAGGTCCGCCCGGGTCATGACACTGCCGTCCGGCAGGGTGACGGCGCGGGGGCCCTGAACTTTGCGCAGATACATCTCCACCTCCGATACGGTCCGGGCCGGAGAATGGCGGATCGGGCTTAATGGCCCGTGAAGCCGCAGCTTGCGAATGACTGGCATTTGCCTATATTCCTTTGCGCTTGGGAAAGCGCGGACTGGAAAGGCAGGGACCGGGTCATGGCAGACGGTGGATATCGGCTGAATTCGCTGGGCTTTGCCAAGAGCCCGGCCGAAACACGGGTGGTGGTCGCCATGTCGGGCGGCGTGGATTCGTCCGTGGTGGCGGCGGAACTGGCGACCGAGGGCTATGATGTCGTCGGCGTGACCCTGCAGCTCTACGATCACGGCGCCGCCCTGGCCAAGAAAGGCGCCTGCTGCGCCGGGCTCGACATCCACGACGCGCGGCGGGTGGCCGAGACCATGGGCTTTCCGCATTACGTCCTGGACTACGAGAACATCTTCCGCGAGGCGGTGATCGACGAATTCGCCGACAGCTATCTCGGCGGCGCCACCCCGGTGCCCTGCATCCGCTGCAACGAGCGGGTGAAGTTCAAGGATCTGCTGGCGACAGCGCGCGATCTCGATGCCGATTGCATGGCGACCGGGCATTACATCCGCCGCTTCGAAGGGGCCGAGGGGCCGGAACTGCACATGGCCGCCGACGCGGCCCGCGACCAGAGCTATTTCCTGTTCTCGACCACGCCCGAGCAGCTGGCCTATCTGCGGTTTCCGCTGGGCGGGCTGACCTCGAAGGCCGAAACACGGGCGCTGGCCGCCAAGCATGGCCTGCCGGTGGCCGACAAGCCCGACAGCCAGGACATATGCTTCGTGCCGAACGGCGATTATGCCTCGGTGATCGAGAAGCTGCGCCCCGGCGCCGCCGATCCGGGCGAGATCGTCCATGCCGACGGCAGGGTGCTGGGCCGCCACGAAGGCGTCATCCGCTATACCGTCGGCCAGCGCCGCGGGATCGGGATCGGCGGGCTGGAGGAACCGCTCTATGTGGTCAAGCTCGATGTCGAGGGACGCCGGGTGATCGTCGGCCCGAAGGAGATGCTCGCGGTCCGCCGGGTGCCGCTGGCCGAAGTGAACTGGCTGGGCGACGGCGATTTCGAGGCTGGCGAACACGCGGTGCGGGTCCGGGTCCGCTCGACCCGGGCGCCGGTCGAGGCGCGGCTGCTGCCGACCGGACCGCGCAGCGCCACGGTGGAGCTGCTGACCCCCGAGGAAGGCGTCAGCCCCGGTCAGGCCTGCGTCTTCTATGCGCCCGAAGGCAGCCGCGTTCTGGGCGGCGGCTGGATCACCAAGGGCTGATGGCAAGGGCCCGTATCCGGCCCGGCCGCGTTCCGGGCGGCGCCGGCAGACGCCTCCGGCGGGAGTATTTCAGACCCGAAGATGGCCCCGGCGATGTGTGATCTGGTACTTCTCCTGCTGGCCGCCGGGCAGTCGCGCCGGATGCGGGGCGAGGACAAGCTCCTGCAAGAGGTCGAGGCGATGCCGCTGCTGCGCCGCCAGGCGCTGGCGGCGCTGGACACCGGGGTCCCGGTGCTGGTGGCCCTGCCGCCAGGGGGATCGGAGCTGGCCGCCCGGCGCCGCGCGGCGCTGGACGGGCTGGAGATCACCGAGGTCGCGGTCGCCGATGCCGACAAGGGCATGGGCCACTCGCTGGCTGCCGCAGCCCGGGCGGCGCCGGAGGGGGCCGGGCTGATCGTGCTGAATGCCGACATGCCCGGAATCGGCGCCACCGAGCTTCAGGCGCTGATCACCGCCCGCGGCACCGCCCCCGAGCGGATCTGGCGCGGCGCCGACAGTGCCGGCCGGGCCGGCCATCCGGTTCTGTTCCCGGCGCGGCTGCGGCCCGAGCTGGCCGGGCTCACCGGCGACCGGGGCGCCAAGGCGCTGATTGCCCGCGAAGGGGCGATCCTGGTGCCCCTGCCCGGTGATGCCGCAACGCTGGACCTGGACACGCCCGAGGACTGGGCCGCCTTCCGGGCCCGCGGCACGGGCTGACCCGCCCCGGACGAGGCACCGGCCCCGGGGGGACGCCCGGGAGCATGTCCCTAAGATTTCACGCCGCCGCTTGCCTGCCCAGTCGGCCGGGCCGGTCTAATACAATCCGCCGGCCGAAAGCGAGCCGTAGCTGGCCTTTTCTTTCGGTATCACCGCGGTCCCGCCCGAGGACGTATCGACCTCGGACATGCCGCCATCGCCCTCGCCGGGCAGGATCAGCGGCAGGTTCACCCCCATGGCGAAGCCGCCGTCGAAGGCGATCCCGAACAGCGGATCCTCGCCGTCGCGGAAATACTCCGCCACCACGTTCGGCCCCGAGGCGTCATCCGGCAGCCGCGCCCCAGTGAAACGGTCGATCTTGATGAAGCGCCCGCCCGGCGGCACTTCGAACTTGCCACCGCCATAGGTCTTGACCGCCTTGCTCATGAACTGCTGGAACACCGGCGCGCAGACCCCGCCGCCCGAGGCATGCGGCATCGCCCGGGGCCGGTCATAACCGATGTAGCAGCCCGCCACGATGTTCGAGGTGAAGCCGATGAACCAGACATCCTTGGCATCGTTGGTGGTGCCGGTCTTGCCGGCCACCGGCACCGGCAGGTTGATGCGTCCCGCCGCGGTGCCGCGCTGGACCACGCCCTGCAGCATCGAGGTCAGCTGATAGGCGGTGATCGCGTTGATCATCCGCTCGCGGTTCGAGGTGATCCGCGGCCCCAGCCCGGGCGCGAGAGAGGCGCTCTGGCAATCCTCGCAGACCCTCTGGTCGTGGCGATAGATCGTCTTGCCCCAACGGTCCTGCACCCGGTCGACCAGCGTCGGTTCGACCCGCTCGCCGCCATTGGCGAACATCGCATAGGCCGAGACCATCTTGAACAGGGTGGTCTCGTCCGAGCCGAGCGACGCCGCCAGCACCTGGTTCATGTGGTCGTAGACGCCGAATTTCTCGGCATAGGAGGCGATCGTGGACATGCCGACCTCCTGCGCCAGCCGGATCGTCATCAGGTTCCGCGATTGCTCGATCCCGATCCGCAGCGGCGCCGGGCCGTAATAGCTGTTGCCGGCGTTCTGCGGCCGCCAGATGCCCTGCGGCGTGTGCACCTCGATCGGGGCGTCGATGATGATCGTCGCCGGGGTGAAGCCCGAATCCAGCGCCGCCGCATAGACGAAGGGCTTGAAGGTCGAACCGGGCTGCCGTGTCGCCTGGGTGGCGCGGTTGAAGACCGAGTTCTGATAGGAGAACCCGCCCTGCATCGCGATCACCCGGCCGGTCTCGACATCCATCGCCATGAACCCGCCCTGCACTTCCGGGATCTGCCGCAGGGTCCAGCGGATGAAGGAGCCGTCGGAATCCCGGGTCATGGCGCGGACATGCACCACGTCGCCGACCGAGAGCAGATCACCGGCCTTCTTGGCCCGCGGACCCAGATGCCCGTCGGCCTGTTTCTTGCGCGCCCAGGTGACATCCTTGGCGAGGATGTAATGCCCGTCCGCATCCTCGGGCACGCCCTCGATGCCGATCCGCGCCGACGACCCCTCGATCGCCAGCACCACGGCCGGGTGCCAGCCCTCGATGTCGCGGGCGATCCTCACCTTGGCCAAGGCCGCGCGCCAGTGTTCCTCGGTATCCAGCTTCTCGGGCGCGATCACCTTGCCGGTGCCGCGCCAGATGCCGAGGTTGCGGTCGAATTTCTCCAGCCCCGCCCGCAACGCCCGGGCGGCCTCCTTCTGCATGTCGGGCACCACGGTGGCGCGGATGGTCAGCCCGCCGCCGAAGAACTCGTCCTCGCCGAAGTCGCGGCTCAGCTGGCGCCGGATCTCGTCGGTGAAATAGTCGCGCGGCGGCAGCTTGGCGCGATATGCCTCGTAGTCGCCGTTCTGCACCGAGCGCAGCGGCGAGGCCACGGCGGCATCATAGGTCGCCTTGTCGATATAGCCGTTCTGCAGCATCTCGCGCAGCACGTAGTTGCGCCGCTGCGTCAGTCGCTTCTTGGCGCGCACCGGATGGTATTCCGACGGCGCCTGCGGCAGCGAGGCCAGCGTCGCGGCCTCGGCCGCGTCCAGCTCGTCCAGGGACTTGTTGAAATAGGTCTGCGCCGCGGCCTGCACGCCATAGGAATTCTGGCCCAGAAAAATCTCGTTCAGATAGAGTTCCAGGATCTTCGGCTTGCTCAGGGTCTGTTCCAGCCGCGAGGCCAGAATCAGTTCCTTGACCTTGCGCTCGGCAGACCGGTCCGAGGACAGCAGGAAGTTCTTCATCACCTGCTGGGTGATGGTCGAGGCGCCACGCAGCCGCTTGCCCTGCACCGCGTCCAGAAAGGCCGACAGCATGCCGCGCGGGTCATAGCCGTGATGGGTCCAGAAGTTCTTGTCCTCGGCCGAGACGAAGGCGTTCTGCACCAGCGGCGGAATGTCCTCGATCGGGGTGAACAGCCGGCGTTCATTGGCGAATTCGTCGATGATCTGGCCTTCGCCGGAATAGATCCGGCTGATCGTCGGCGGCGAATACTGGGCCAGGCTCTCATGGCTGGGCAGATCCCGGCTGTACATCCAGAAGATCGCCCCCAGCCCCAGTGCCGAGGCCAGCAAGCCCATGGTGATCAGCGTGAAAAGGCCGCCGATGGTGGAAAGAATGAACCGGATCAATGCTCTGCCCCAAAGGGATATTTGAGGTTCAGATATACACCCCGCACCGGGGAGGGTCAAAACACATATCCGCCGCCGGCGGGGCTTCGCCGTCACGTCGCATCACGCTTTGGCGAGCGCTTGCGCATGCCGGCCGGCACGGTCAGGCTGCCCCTCATGCGCCCCCGACCACAGGATATTCCCGGCACCTATCACCGCCAGGCGACGGCCTTTGCCGAGGCCCGGTCGCGCGCGATGCCGGAAGCCGCGCTGCTGGCCGGACTGCCCGGGCACATGGCCGGGCGGCGGGTGCTGGACCTCGGCTGCGGCAGCGGACGGCCCGCCGCGCTCTTCGCCGCCGCCGGCTGCCGGGTGACCGGGATCGACGGCGCCGCGCCGCTGCTGGACAGGTTCCTCGCCGCCCTGCCGGGACACCGGGCGCTTCTCGCCGATCTGCGGCACCTGCCCCGCCGCCCGCCCCTTGCCGGGCGCTTCGACCTGATCCTGATCTGGGATTGCCTGTTTCACCTCGCCCCCGCCGCGCAGCGCCGCCTGCTGGCCGCCCTGCCCCGGCTGGCCGCACCGGGTGCGCTGCTGGTCTTCAACAGCGGTCCCGCCGCCGGCCAGGCGATCGGCATGGTCGGGGAAGAGCCCGTCTGGCATGGCTCGCTGGCCCCGGCACAGTACCGGCGCCTGCTGGCCCGGGCCGGGTTCGTCGTCGAACGGATGCGGCTGCGCGATGCCACGGCCGGCGGGCGCAGCCATTGGCGGGCCCGGTTCGTCGGGCGGTCGGAGTGCAAAGCCCGCCTCCCCCGCACCGGCAAGCTGAAGCGATACGGGCCAAATCTTCGGGGCTGAAATACTCCCGCCGGAGGCGCCCGCCCTGACCGCCCGACCCCGCCGCCCGGCTATTTGCGCACCAGCCGCGCTTCGGCGGCATCGGCCTTGGCCCAGGCCAGAAGCGCGTCGCGGATTCCGGCGGCGGCCCGGGCGCGCCAGGCCGGGTCGGTCAGCCGCTTGCGGTCGCGGGCAGAGCTCAGAAACCCCAGTTCGAGCAGCACCGAGGGGATGTCGGGCGCCTTCAGCACCGAGAAATCGGCCTCGAGCCGCGGCCGCTTGTGCAAGGCGCCGATCGACCGCCGCAGCCCGGCCACCAGCGCATCGGCCAGACGCTCGGACCGGGGCTGGGTCTCGAGCCGCGCCAGATCCATCAGCACCCCGGCGATCACGTCGTCCTGATCGGTCAGATCGACCCCGGCCAGCAGATCCTCGCGGTCGTGCCGCTCGGCCAGCTTCCGCGAGGCGGAATCGCTGGCATTCTCGGCCAGGGTATAGACCGTGGCGCCATGCGCGACACCCTCGGTCACCGCGTCGGCATGCAGGGACAGGAACACATCCGCCCCGGCGGCGCGAGCGATCGAGACCCGGGCCTCCAGGGGCACGAAACTGTCGTCATGCCGGGTCAGCAGCACCTCGAACCCGGCCCGCAGCAGAACCTCCTGCAGTTCCAGCGCGAAGGTCAGCATCAGCTTCGCCTCGACCTCGCCGCCATGTTCGGCGCCCGGATCGACGCCGCCATGGCCGGGATCGAGCACCACCATCACCGGACGGCTGCCATCCTGGCGGCGGATCGGCGTGGCCGGTGGTCGGGCGTCTTCGGGCAGGGTAAAGCGCGCCGACTCGGGCACCCCGGCAGCGGCGCGGAACGCCTCGGCATCCTGCGGCTCCAGGCTCAGCCCCAGCACCGGGCCGGCGGGCTCCGCCCCGCTCAGCGCCGCCTGCGCGACCTTCATCGGCCCGTCCAGTTCCAGCACCATCCGCGACCATCCCGGCCCCAGCCCGCCGGTCCGCACCGCCAGTACATGCTCCGAGCGGTCGAACGCCTCGGCATCGAACCCGGTCCAGTCCACCTGCGAGAAATCCAGCACCAGCCGCCAGGGATCGGCGAGGGTGAAGAGCCGCCAGGGCACGCCCTGACTCAGCCCCAGCGACAGTTCGACCCCGGCGCCGCGATCCTGCACCACGGCCTGCCCCGGCACCGGGTGCGCCAGCGCGGTCAGCGTCTCGGCACGGCCCGCGCCGGGCAGACCCGCCAGCAGCCCCAGAGCCAGAAGCCAAACCTGCACTCGACCGAGAATCATCGCACCTGCTCTTGCCGCCACCTCTGTCGCAACCGGCGCTGCCGGCCTGCCGGGCCATTGCGCCCAGCCTACAGGTTGCGGCGGGTCAGGAAAAGCCACCGCGCCGGATCGTGACCCGGCCGCCGCCGCTACATGCCCAGGGCGCGAAACACCTTCGGCAGTTCCTCGGGCAGATCCTCGGCGATCAGCCCCGGCCCGAAGAACCGCGCCGCCTCGACATGCAGCCAGGCGGCGGTCGCGGCGGCCAGCATGGGGTCCAGGCCGCGCGCCAGCAGCCCGCAGATCATCCCCGCCAGCACATCGCCGCTACCGGCCGTCGCCAGCCAGGGCGCGGCGCGGTCATAGGCGGCGGAATGCACCGCACAACGGCCCCAGGGATCGGCGATCACGGTATCGGCCCCCTTGAACAGCACCACGCATCCGGCACGGGCCGCCGCCTCGCGCGTGGCATCCACCTTGGAAAAGGCCGGGCCGGCAACGACCGGCGCCGCGAGGGTCTCGGCGATATCCGGAAACAACCGCGCGAATTCTCCGGCATGGGGGGTGAGTATGCAGCGCCCGGACAGCGCCCCGAACAGCGCATCGTCCTGCCCGAGAAGGCTCAGCGCATCGGCGTCGAGCACCACGCCGGGCGCGTGTTCGGCCCGCAGCGCCGCGCCGATCAGCGCCCCGGCCCGCGCGTCGAGCCCAAGCGCCGGCCCGAGGCAGAGCGCGTTGATGCGCCTGTCCGCCAGCAGCCCGGCGAGGTCCGCGGCCCCGTCCACCTGGCGCAGCATGATCGCGTCGAGCCGTGCCGCGTTCTCGGCCAGCGCGGGACCGGGTGCGCCGAGCGTCACCACCCCGGCCCCGATTCTGAGCGCCCCGCGTGCCGCCAGCCGCGCCGCACCGCCCCGGCTTGCGGGGCCGGAGAGGATCAGCGCATGCCCATGGGCATATTTGTGATCGCCGCCGCCCCGCCCGGCGTCGGCGCTGCCCTTGGGAAACCAGCGTGCCGGCGGCACCCCCATCCGGCTGCCGTCAACCAGCTTCGGCGCGCCGCGCGGCATGGCCACCACATCGGCGGGCAGAAGCTCGCGCCCCTCCTCGCCGGCAATCGACAGGATCAACTGCGGGTCCAGCCCCAGCGGCACCACCCGCAACGAACCGCAGAGCCGCGGCCCCTGCCCCAGATGATGGCCGCGCTTGGGCCTCTCGAAGGTCACCGTCAGATCGGCCGGCAAAGTCCCCGACAACGGCCTTCCGCTGTCGGCATCCAGCCCGCTGGGCACGTCGATGGCCAGGGAACGCCTGCAGGGCGCCAGGGGCAGCGCCCCCTTCAGCGCCGGCTCCAGCGGCCGGGTCAGGCCGATCCCGAACAGCGCATCGACCACCAGATCGGCCGCCTCGCAGGCGGTCCGGACGGCATCGCCCTCCAGCGGGCGGGTGGTTCCGATCGCCTGCCACCGCGCATGGTTCACCCGCGCATCCGGCGGCAACCTGTCGGCATCGCCGTAGTGGAACAGTTCCACCTCCCAGCCCCGTTCCGCCAGGAGCCGCGCCACGACGAACCCGTCGCCGCCGTTGTTGCCCGGCCCGCAGAGCACCACCGCCCGATGCACGGTCACCGCCAGTTCCGGCCATTCCTCCAGCAGCGCCGCGACGACACCCCGTCCCGCCCGCTCCATCAGCTCCAGTCCGGTGACCGCGCCGCTGTCCATCGCCGCCCGCTCGATGGCCCGCATCTGGGCGGCAGTCAGAAGGTCCGTCATCGTCACTCCATTCCAATTCTGCCCATTCGCGCGCCGACTTGCACATTCTTTGGGCATAAGGCAGGCTTTCGCCCGGGGTCTCCGCCGCCTGTGCCGCCGTCCGATTGTGGCACCGGCCGCGAAGTGTTGAGAACCCCTGAAAGCCAAAAGGGAGTCGAGCATCATGAAAAAGGTCGAGGCAATCATCAAGCCGTTCAAGCTCGACGAGGTCAAGGAAGCACTGCAGGAGATCGGCGTGCAGGGTCTGAGTGTCATCGAAGTCAAGGGCTTCGGGCGTCAGAAGGGCCATACCGAACTCTACCGCGGCGCCGAATATGTGGTGGATTTCCTGCCCAAGGTGAAGATCGAGGTGGTGCTGACCGACGACATGGTCGATCGCGCCATCGAGGCGATTTCCGAAGCCGCCCGCACCGACAAGATCGGTGACGGCAAGATCTTCGTCTCACCGGTCGAGCAGGCCATCCGGATCCGCACAGGCGAGACCGGCGACGACGCCGTCTGAACCGGCATCAGATCAACCCGCCGGGTCGCCCCCGGCAAGACCAAAGCTATCAGGGGAAGGCCCAGAAATGAGCAACAAGGATTTCGTGAAGCGGCTCAAGGACGAGGAGATCGAGTATGTCGATGTCCGGTTCACCGATCCGCGCGGCAAGCTGCAGCATGTGACCGTCGTCGCCGATCTGGTCGATGAGGACTTCATCGAGGAAGGCTTCATGTTCGACGGTTCGTCGATCGCCGGCTGGAAGGCCATCGACCAGTCCGACATGAAGCTGATGCTGGACATCGACACCGCCTATATCGACCCGTTCTACGCCGAAAAGACGATCTGCGTGCACTGCTCGGTGGCCGAGCCGGATACCGGCGAAGCCTATGAACGCGACCCGCGCTCGACCGCGCAGAAGGCCGAGGCCTATCTCAAGTCCTCGGGCGTCGGCGACGTCTTCTACTGCGGCCCCGAAGCCGAGTTCTTCGTCTTCGACGACGTGCGCTATTCGATCGGCATGAACAAGGTGAGCTATCAGGTCGATGCCGTGGACGGCGCCTGGAACACCGATGCCGAATTCGAGATGGGCAACACCGGTCACCGCCCGGGCGTCAAGGGCGGCTACTTCCCGGTCAACCCGGTCGACCAGGCCCAGGACCTGCGCGGCGAGATGCTCTCGACCATGAAGCGGATGGGCATGAAGGTGGACAAGCACCACCACGAGGTCGCCTCGAACCAGCACGAGCTGGGGCTGATCTTCGACTCGCTGACCAAACAGGCCGACGAGCTGCAGAAGTACAAATACGTCATCCACAACGTGGCCGACGCCTATGGCAAGTCGGCGACCTTCATGCCGAAGCCGATGAAGGGCGACAACGGCACCGGGATGCATGTGAACATGTCGATCTGGAAGGGCGGCAAGCCGCTGTTCGCGGGCGACAAATACGCCGATCTCAGCCAGGAGGCGCTGTGGTTCATCGGCGGCATCCTGAAGCACGCCAAGGCGCTGAACGCGATCACCAACCCGTCGACCAACAGCTACAAGCGGCTGATCCCGGGCTTCGAAGCCCCGGTGCTGCGGGCCTATTCGGCGCGCAACCGCTCGGGCTGCGTGCGGATTCCGTGGACCGAAAGCCCGAAGGCCAAGCGCGTCGAGGCCCGCTTCCCGGACCCGTCGGCGAACCCCTATCTGTGCTTCGCCGCGCTGCTGATGGCCGGTCTCGACGGGATCAAGAGCAAGATCGACCCCGGCCCGGCCTCGGACAAGGACCTGTACGACCTGCCGCCGGAAGAACTGGCCGCGATCCCGACGGTCTGCGGCTCGCTGCGCGAGGCGCTGGAATCGCTGGAAGCCGATCACGACTTCCTGCTGGCCGGCGACGTCTTCACCAAGGGCCAGCTGGAAGGCTACATCGGGCTCAAGTGGGAAGAGGTCTACGAATACGAGCACACGCCGCACCCGGTGGAATACAAGCTCTACTACTCCTGCTGAGTTCCGGCCCCTGCCGGCACGCACAAGACGGGCGCCTTCGGGCGCCCGTTCGCGTTTCGGGGCCGGCCCGGGCCCCGGCAGTGCCGATTACCGCGCCAATGTGGCGGGCCGCCACGATTGTTTCCCAATACGGGACATAATCTTTCCATCTTCCTGAGTGATACCGATACGGCAACAAGTCCGCGAGGCCATTCCGATGACCAAAGCCCTGCTCTCCGGTTCCGAACCGATCACCTCTGCCGCGCCGATCGGCGTCCGGCTGCTGTCCTCCGTCGTTCAGAGGATCGACCTGAGCCGGATGGAAGCGGTGCTGTCCGACCTGTTGCTGGAATTCCGGATGCCGGTGCTGCGTGTCGAGGCCCCGGGGGCCGCAAGGCTGCGGCTGATCACCGGCCGGGCCGAGGTGCTGCTGAGCTTCCGCGACGCGCCGTTGCCGCGTGACCAGCTGGCCGACCCGGCGCGCCCCGAGGGCGGCGAGGACCGCGATGCCCTGGCGCGCATCCGGCTGAAACGTCACCGCGCCGTCCTGTCGCTCAGCCTGCGCCGGCTCGACCCCGAGGAGGCCAGCGATTCCGCGCCGCTGAGCCACTATCAGGGGCTGGCGGTGATCCAGCGGTTGATCCGCTCTCTCTCGGGCCTCTGGCCCGCCGATCTGGTGATCTGGGAGCCCTCGCGCACGGTCTACACGATTTCGGAATTCAACGCCCTGGAACGGCGCGAGCGGATCGTTCCGACCCGGCCACGGCGCTGCGAACTGCCGCACCGTGACTCGCGCCGCCAGCGCCCGAAGATGCTGGATATCGGGCAGGAATCCCCGGCCCTGACCGAGGTGTTCAGCCAGCTCGACAAGGTCCTGCCGCGGCACCCGGAACCTGCGAATGACGGGTCCGGACCAGGGCCCCAGCCGCAGCCGGCGCCCCTTGCCCGCACACCGGCCGAACCGACGCCCCAAGTCGCCAACGACCTGCCCGACCTGCCGCGCCCCGGGCATGACGTGCAGACCCGGCTGAAGGCCGTCTTCGGCGCGATCCAGCTGCCGCGCGACAATGCCCTCTGCACGGCCAAGGACGCCACCCTGCCGGGCCGTCTGGCGGTCTATGCGCTGAACGGCTCGATCCTTGTCATGGCCTTCCCGGTCGGGATGGGAATGCTGACCTACAATGTCATGAAGGGCGAGAACCTGACCGCCACGGCCCGGATGATGGCGCTGACCGGGATCGGCATGGCGTTGAGCACCTATGGCGGCCTCGGCACGCTGCTGCCCTTTGCCTGAGCACGCTCAGACCAGCCAGAGCGCGCCATAGGGCGGCAACCGCACCGCGCCGTCGTCCGTCGGGACCGGGCGCTCGGCCAGCAGGTCATCGAAGCGCCGCACCCCTTCCCCGCGGCACCATTCCGCCGAGACCGGCTGCGGCTGCTCCGAGAAGTTCAGCAGGCACAGGACCGGGTCCACCGGGGCGCGGCGGCGATAGGCCAGCACCGCCTCGGGGCCGGGGGCCAGGATCTCGACCGGCACCGCCCCGTGAAAGGCCGGGATCGCCGCCCGCCGCGCCAGGATCCTCCGCGTTCCCGTCAGCACCCGCGCCGCCGCCGTCTCGCCCGACTGCGCCGATTGCGCCGCCTCCCAGTCCATCCGGGGCCGGTGCAGCCAGCGACTATCCGGGGCGTGTTCGGGATCGTCCAGATAGCCCCAATCGTTCAGCATGGCGATCTCGTCGCCCATGTAGATCAAGGGGATGCCGCCGTAACTTGCGATCAGCGCATGGCCCAGCAATATCCGCGCCACCGCCATCTCGGTCGCCAGCGGATCGTCGCCGGCCCGCTCCAGCCCGGCCAGCGAGGCGAAGGAGCCCGAAATCCGCCTGTCCCCGGTCGCCGGGTTCTCCTGAAACAGCGCCCCCCGCGCGAAAGAGCCGGGGAACTCGCCGGTATAGAACTCGGACAGGAAGGCCCGGTGCAGATGACCGTTCAGCCCGACCGCCCCGGCGTCCTCGTCGGTCACCGCCCAGCCGATGTCGTCATGGCAGCGGATATAGGTCGCATAGGTGGCATTGGTCACCGTCGTCGGGAAATGGCTGCGCAGCACATGGGTCATCAGCCGGCAGTCCCGCGCCGCCAGCGCCGACCAGAACTGTACCATCAGGCTGTTGTGATAGGCCAGGTTGCCTTCCTTGCCGTCGTGCCGGCCCCGGCCCAGATAGCTCAGCATCTCGGCCGGTGAGACGATGGCCTCTTCCAGATGGATCAGCGCCGGGGCGGCGATCCGGCTGACCGCACGCAAGGCCTGCAACAGCTTGTGAACCTCGGGTTCCGACTGGCAGCGGCTGCCCATCCGCTTCCACAGGAAGGCCACCGCATCCAGCCGCAGAACATCGACACCGCGGTTGGCAAGGTCGAGCATCACCCCCGCCATTTCCAGGAACACCTGCGGATTGGCCCAGTTCAGGTCCCATTGGAAACGGTTGAACGTGGTCCAGACCCAGCTGCCATCGGCCTGCCGGGTGAAATTGCCCGGCGCGGTGTCGGGAAAGACCTCGACCAGGGTTTCCTCGTATTGACGCGGCAGCGAGTCGTCCTCGAAGATCAGATAGTAGTCCCGATACTTCGCCTCTCCCGCCGCGGCCCGCCGGGCCCAGTCGTGCTCCTGCGCGGTGTGGTTCAGCACCAGGTCGATGCAGAGACTGATGCCGCGCGCCCTGAGCGCCGCCGCCAGCGACCCGAAATCCGCCATGTCGCCCAGCCGCGGGTCGATGGCGCCATAGTCCATCACCGCATAGCCACCGTCCGAATCCCCGGGCCGGGGCTTCAGGCAGGGCATCAGGTGCACATAGGTGATGCCCAGGCTGTCCAGCCAGTCGAGCCGCTCCTGCACCCCGGCCAGCGTGTCGGCGAAGCGATCGACATAGAACACATAGCCCGCCATTCGGGGCCGCTGGAACCAGTCCGGCGCCAGGTCGCGTTGCAGGTCGAGCCGCTTAAGATCGGCCGGGCGCGCCGCCCAGGATCGCTTCAAGAGTGCCAGCAAAGCCTTTGATATAGCTTCATAATCCGATCTCTGCCCATAGAGCTCGTCCAGCATGTCGAACAGATCGGCGCGGCTCCGCTCCAGCCGCAGTTCGAAGATCTCGCGGTCGGCCCTGCTCAGCGCCATGGCCCGGGCCGGGGCTCAGGTGATGACATCGGGCGCGGTCTTTCCCGAGGCGGCGGCAATCCCCGCCAGTTCCTCGGCGGCGCGGATCAGGGGGGCCAGCGCCTGCTGCGGGTCGAGCCCCAGATCGCCGCCCGCAGGTTCGTAGCGTTCCAGGTAGAGCCGAAGGGTCGCGCCGCTGGTGCCGGTGCCCGACAGCCGCAGCACCAGCCGCGACCCGCCCTCGAAGACGACCCGCAGCCCCTGCCCGGCCGAGACCGACCCATCGACCGGATCGGTATAGGCAAACTCATCCGCCGCCGCGATGGCCATGCCCTCGATCACCTGGCCCGGCAGCGCCGTCAGCCGGTCGCGCAGCGCCGCCATCATCGCATCGGCGCTGTCGCTGGGCAGCCCTTCGTAATCGTGCCGCGAATAGTAGTTCCGGCCGTAGGTCCGCCAGTGATCCTGCATCACCTCCGCGACCGACTCCCGCCGCACCGCCAGGATATTCAGCCACATCAGGATCGCCCAGAGCCCGTCCTTTTCGCGCACATGGTCGCTGCCGGTGCCGAAACTCTCCTCCCCGCACAGGCTGACCCGCCCGGCATCCATCAGATTGCCGAAGAACTTCCACCCCGTCGGCGTCTCGAAACACTCGATCCCCCTGGCCTTCGCGACGAGGTCCACCGCGCTGCTGGTCGGCATCGAGCGGGCCACGCCCTTCAGCCCCCCGGCATAGCCCGGCGCAAGATGCGCATTGGCGGCCAGCACCGCGAGACTGTCCGAGGGCGCGACGTAGATTCCCCGCCCCAGGATCATGTTGCGGTCGCCGTCGCCATCCGAGGCGGCGCCGAAATCGGGACCATCCCCGGACATCATCTCGGCCATCAGCTCATGCGCCCAGGTCGGGTTCGGGTCGGGATGCATGCCGCCGAAATCCGGCAGCGGCACGGCATGGACCACGGTCCCCGGCGCGGCGCCCAGGCGGCGTTCCAGGATTTCCACCGCATAGGGGCCCGTCACCGCGTTCATACTGTCCATGCGCAGCCGGAAACCCGCTTGAAGAAGACCCCGGATCGCATTGAAATCGAACAGGGATTCCATCAGGTCGGCATAGGCGGAAACCGGATCGACGACCTCGACCACCATCCCGCCCAGCCGCGTCTCGCCGGGCCGCGACAGGTCCAGGTCCTGCGACTCGGCGATCCGGTACTCGCGGATCTCGGCGGTCCGGGCAAAGATCGCCCCGGTCACCGCCTCCGGCGCCGGACCGCCGTTCGGCATGTTGAACTTGACCCCGAAATCCGCATCCGGCCCGCCGGGGTTGTGGCTGGCCGAAAGGATGATCCCGCCATCGGTCCGGCGCAGCCGGATCATATGGCTGGCCGCCGGGGTCGAGAGCAGCGCCCCCTGCCCGACGATCATCCGCGCGGCACCGTTGGCCGCCGCCATCCTCAGGATCACCTGCGCCGCCCGATCGTTGAAATAGCGCCCGTCGCCGCCCAGGACAAAGGTCTTGCCCGCCGCGCCGCCGATCGCGTCGAAGATCGCCTGAACGAAATTCTCCAGATAATGCGGCCCCATGAAGACCGGGGTCTTCTTGCGCAGCCCCGAGGTGCCGGGTTTCTGGCCGTCGATCGGCGCGGTGGTGATCTGGGTCATTATGGCCTCCGTTCCTGCGACCCTAACAGGGCCGTTTGCGCAATCCTATAGAGCGACCGGCCGGGCCCCGACAACCGGCGCGAAGACCGCCACCGACTGCGCCGCCACCGGCACCCGCGGCCCGGTCTCCACCGTCCCGGGCGCCTCCGGCGCGGCGGTGTCGAGCACCCGCTCCCAGGGCCGTTCCCCCGGCGGCTCGGGCAGCGTCACCTCGGTCGTGGCACCGCCATTGACGACGACGAAGACCACATCGTCGGACGCGGCCCCCGCCGGCGACGCCGAGGCGGCCCGGATCTCGGCGCAGAGACAGCGCCAGTCGGGCCGAGACCAATCCGCATCCGCGGGCGGAGAGCCGTCCGGCAGCCGCCAGAACAGATCCGGGATGCCGTCGCTCTGGCGCGGCCTGGAATGCAGGAACAGCTTCTGCCGCAGCACCGGATGCGCCCGGCGCAGCGCCGTCAGCCGGGCGACGAAGCCGGCCAGGGCCCAGTCGGGATCGCTCCAGTCGATCCAGCCGGTGGCGTTGTCCTGCGCATAGGCGTTGTTGTTGCCGCCCTGGCTGTTGCCGATCTCGTCCCCGGCCAGCAGGAACGGCGTGCCCTGCGCCAGCAGCACCGAGGCCAGCAGGTTGCGCTTGCGCTGCGCCCGCGCCGCCCGGATCGCCGGATCATCGCTCGGCCCCTCGACCCCGAAATTGTCCGAGTGGTTGGCGTCGGTCCCGTCGCGGTTTTCCTCGCCATTGGCCAGGTTGTGCTTGGCACGGTAGCCGACCAGATCCTCCAGCGTGAACCCGTCATGCACGGTGACGAAATTGACCGACGCCGTCGCCGGGCGTCCCGAATGGTCGAACTGCTGCGCCGAACCGGAGAGCCGCGACGACAGTTCAGCCACCCCCGCCTGCCCGGTCCAGAACTTGCGCAGCCCGTCGCGGAACCGGTCGTTGAACTCCAGGAACGGATGCGGGAAGGCGCCCAGCTGATAGCCGCCGGGGCCGAGGTCCCAGGGTTCGGTGATCAGCTTGACCCGGCTCAGCACCGGGTCCTGGCCGATCGCCTTCAGGAATCCGCCCTGCGGGTCGAAACCATGCGCCTCGCGCGCCAGCGCGGTGCCGAGATCGAAGCGGAACCCGTCGACATGGAAGGTCTCGACCCAGTAGCGCAGCGAATCCATCACCATCCGCAGCACCATCGGATGCGAGAGGTTCAGCGTGTTGCCGGTGCCGGTATCGTTGACATAGAAACGCCCGCCGTCCTTCAGCCGGTAGTAGCTGGCGTTGTCCAGCCCGCGAAAGGCCAGCGTCGGCCCCATCTCGTTGCCCTCGGCGGTGTGGTTGTAGACCACGTCCAGCACCACCTCGATCCCGGCGGCATGAAAGCGCCGCACCATGATCTGCAATTCCCGGATCCGGCCCTGGCTCATGTAGCGCGGCTCGGGCGCGAAGAAGCCGATCGAGTTGTAGCCCCAGTAGTTGCGCAGCCCCGCCGCGACCAGGAAACGGTCATCGACAAAGGCCTGCACCGGCATGATCTGGACCGTGGTCACGCCGAGCCGGGTCAGATGCTCCAGCACCGGCTCGGCGCACATCCCCAGATAGGACCCGCGCAGCCCCGGCTCGACCCCCGGATGCAGCATGGTCAGGCCCTTCACATGCGCCTCGTAAAGCACCGTCTCGGACGCCGGGATCCGCGGCGGGCGGTCCCCGCCCCAGCCGAACGACGGGTCCGCCACCACCGATTTCGGAACCGCGAAGGCCGAATCCCGCGTGTCGAAGCTCAGGTCGGCGCGCGCACTGCCGACCCGGTAGCCCATCACCGCGTCCGACCATTTCAGCGCCCCCGAAAGCTGCTTGGCATAGGGGTCGATCAGCAGCTTGTTGGGGTTGAACCGATGCCCGGCCTCGGGCGCATAGGGGCCATGGACCCGGTAGCCGTAGAGCGTGCCCGGAGTCAGCCCGGCGACGAAGACATGCCAGACGTCGCCATTGCGTTCGCGCAGTTCGATCCGTGCCCGCTCCTTGCGGCCGTCGGCCGAGAACAGGCACAGTTCGACCCGCTCGGCATGGGCCGAGAAGACCGCGAAATTGACACCGTCGCCGGTGAAACTGGCGCCCAGCGGCGCCGGACAGCCGGCCGACAGCGCATGGCCGCGCAGCCGGCGCGGCGGTTCGGCACCGGCGTCGTTCATGTGCCGGGCCGTGTGGTCAGCCGGTCGTAGAGCGCCGCATAGGCGCGCGACGACGCCTCCCAGGAGACATCGGCCCTCATCGCCCGGCGTTGCAGCGCCGCCCAGAGCGCCGGCGCGGCATGCAGCTCGACCAGCCGCCGCAGGCTCTGGCCCAGGGCAAGCGCGTCGGTCGGGTGAAAGGTCAGCCCGGTCGCGACACCGGCCTGCAGGGCCGCCGGATTGGCGGTGATGACCGTATCGGCCAGCCCGCCGGTCGCCGCCACCACCGGAATCGTGCCGAAACGCAGCCCGTACATCTGGGTCAGCCCGCAGGGCTCGAAGCGCGACGGCACCAGCACCGCGTCGCCGCCGGCGAACATCCGCTGCGACAGCGCCTCGTCATAGCCGATCCGCACCGCCACCCGCTCCGGATGGGACCCGGCCAGGTCGCGCAGCGCCTGTTCCAGTTCCGGCTCGCCGCTGCCCAGCACGATCAGCCCGCCGCCCTGCGCGACAAAGCCCGGCGCCGCCTCGACGATCAGGTCGATGCCCTTCTGCCCGGTCAGCCGCGAGACCACGATGGCCAGCGGCCCCGGCACCGCGCCCAGCCCGCATTCGGCCAGCAACGCCGCCCGGTTCGCCGCCTTGCCCTTCATCGCCCTTGCCGAATAGGGCACCGGCGCCCGGCCCGGGTCCCAGACCGCGGTATCGGTGCCGTTCAGGATTCCGGTCAGATCGGCGGCGCGGTTGCGGATCACCCCTTCCAGACCCATTCCGAATTCGGGCCGCATCAGCTCTTCGGCATAGCTCGGCGACACGGTGGTGATCGCATCGGCCCAGACGAGCCCCGCCTTCAGCGTCGAGATCTGCCCCCAGTATTCATAACCCTCCGAACGATAGCCCCCGGCCTCCAGCCGCAGCGCCGCACGCCGGTCGGCCGGGGCCAGCCCCTGGAAGGCGATGTTGTGGATGGTGAGGACCGATGGCACCCTGCTGCCCTGCTGGCGCAGATAGGCCGGGGCCAGCCCGCCCTGCCAGTCATGCGCATGCAGCAGATCGGGGCGCCAGCCATCGCCCAGCCCCCGCCCGGCGATCTCCGCCGCCACCCAGCAGAGCGCCGCGAAACGTTCGGGATTGTCGGGATGGTCGCCCGCGGGCCCGCCATAGGGGCCGCCTGCCCGGTCAAAGAGATGCGGCGCCTGCAGGGCCAGCACCGACACCCCGCCGGCCTCGCCCGAGACCAGCCGCGCCGGCCCGCCGAACAGATCGGCCGCGCGCCAGAGCGGCTTCGAGACCCTGCCCAGTTTCTCCAGCACCCCGGGATAGGCCGGGATCAGCACCCGCATCTCCCAGCCCCGCGGCGCCAGCGCCCCGGGCAGCGCCCCCACCACATCGGCCAGGCCGCCGGTCTTGACCAGCGGCACGCATTCCGAGGCGACCGACAGCACCCGCCCCATCAGACGCCCTCCGCCCCGATGCGCGGCACCCCATCTTCGGGTCCGAAATACTCGCGGGGGGGCCGCAGGCGGGGGGCGGCAGCCCCCCTCCGAAGCTCCGCCATCCCGCTCCGACGCCCGGCCATCCCGCGCCTCACCGCAACCGGGCCGCCCGCGCGTCCAGCATCGCCTGGGTGATCAGCACGATGCCGCTCTCGGTGCGCCGAAACCATTTCGCATCCTCCTCGGGATCCTGCCCGACCACCAGCCCTTCCGGAATCCGCACACCGCGATCCAGCACGCAATTGGCCAGTTCGGCCCGTTCGCCGACATCGGCGTAAGGCAAGGCCACCACATGGTCCAGCGCCGAGTAGCTGTGCGCATAGACCCCGGTGAACAGCAGCGAATTGCGCACCTCGCTGCCCGAGACGATGCAGGCGCCCGAGACCAGGCTCTGGATCGCCGCACCGCGCCGGCCGTCCTCATCATGGACGAATTTCGCCGGAGGCACCGATTCCGCATAGGTCCAGATCGGCCAGGAGGTGTCATAGAGGTCCAGCGGCGGGGTGAACTGGGTGAGGTCGATATTGGCCTGCCAGAAGGCATCGACCGTCCCGACATCGCGCCAGTAGGGCTCCTTCTCCAGCCCGCTGGTCACGCAGCTTTCCTCGAAGCGATGCGCCATCGCCTTGCCGTGTCTCACGATCTCGGGGATCAGGTCATGGCCGAAATCATGGCTGGAATTCCTGTCCTCGGCGTCCTTCATCAGCAGGTCGCGCAGGAAGGCCCAGTTGAAGATATAGATCCCCATCGAGGCCAGCGCGTGATCCGGGTCGCCGGGAATGGCGGGCGGGTCGGCCGGTTTCTCCAGGAAATCCGTCACCCGGCCGGTGGCATCGACATGCATGACGCCGAAGGCCACCGCCTCCATCCTCGGCACGGTCAGGCAGCCGATGGTCACGTCGGCGCCGGTCTCGACATGCTGGCGCAGCATGACCTCGTAATCCATCTTGTAGACATGGTCGCCGGCCAGGACGATGATGTAATCGACGCCGTAGCTGTCGACGATGTCGATGTTCTGGGTCACGGCATCGGCGGTGCCGAGATACCACTTGTCCTCGGCCACCCGCTGCGAGGCGGGCAGGATATCGAGATATTCGTTGCGCTCGGCCCGGAAGAAGGCCCAGCCGCGCTGCATGTGGCGGATCAGGCTGTGCGCCTTGTACTGGGTCGCGATCGCCATCTTGCGGATGCCCGAGTTCAGCGCGTTGGACAGGGCGAAGTCGATGATCCGCGTCTTGCCGCCGAAATAGACCGCCGGCTTGGCCCGCAGGTCGGTCAGTTCCTTCAGCCGGCTGCCGCGTCCGCCGGCCAGCACAAAGGCCATCGCCCGGGTCGACAGTCTGGTATTCGGTCTGGCTTTCATCTTGTCCTCTCCGGGATCAACGCTCTTGCACGAAATAGACGGCGCTCAGCGGCGGCAGCACCACCGGCGCCGACTGTCCCTGCCCCATCCAGGGCCGGGCCTCGGTCGTCACCCCGCCCATGTTGCCGCGATTGCCGCCACCATAGACCGAAGAGTCGGAATTCAGCGCCTCGCGCCAGCGCCCCGGCGCCGGGAATCCCAGCCGGTAGTCCGCACGCTCGACCGGGGTCATGTTGACCGCCACCACCACCATCGGTTCGCCCGGCGCCCCCCTGCGGGTCCAGGCGAAGACCGAATTGGCGGTGTCGTTGCTCTCGATCCAGCCGAAGCCTTCCGGGCGGCAATCGTTGCGGTGCAGCGCCGGGGTCGCGGCGTAGAGCCGGTTCAGATCGCGGACCAGCGCCTGAATGCCGCGATGTTCGGGCGCGTCCAGCAGCGGCCAGTCGAGGCCGGCGTCATGGTTCCACTCGGCGACCTGCGCGAATTCCTGCCCCATGAACAGAAGCTTCTTGCCGGGATGGCCCCACATATAGCCGTAATAGGCCCGCAGATTGGCGAATTTCTCCCAGTCGGTGCCCGGCATCCGGGTCAGCATCGTGCCCTTGCCGTGCACGACCTCGTCATGGCTGATCGGCAGCAGGTAGTTCTCGGACCAGGCATAGGAGAAGCTGAAGGTCATGTCGTCGTGATGGTGGCGGCGGTGGATCGGTTCCTTCGCCATGTAGCGCAGGCTGTCGTTCATCCAGCCCATGTTCCACTTGAAACCGAATCCCAGCCCGCCCTGGTCGGTGGGTCGCGAGACACCGGGGAAGGCAGTGCTTTCTTCGGCCACGGTCATGATGCCGGGCACCTCGCCATAGGCGATCTCGTTCATCCGGCGCAGCAGCGCGATGGCCTCGTAATTCTCGCGGCCCCCGTCCCGGTTCGGCACCCATTCGCCAGGCTTGCGCGAATAGTCGCGGTAGAGCATCGAGGCCACGGCATCGACGCGCAGCCCGTCAACGTGGAATTCCTCCAGCCAGTACAAGGCGTTGGAGATCAGGAAATTGGCCACCTCGGCGCGGCCGTAGTTGTAGATCAGGGTGTTCCAGTCCTGGTGGAAGCCTTCGCGCGGATCGGCATGTTCGTATAGCGCCGTGCCGTCGAACCGGCCCAGCCCGTGCGGGTCGGTCGGGAAATGGCCCGGCACCCAGTCCAGCAGCACCCCGATCCCGGCGGCATGGGCGGCATCGACGAAGGCCTGGAACTCCTGCGGGGTGCCCATGCGGATCGTCGGCGCATAGAGCCCGATCGGCTGATAGCCCCAGGACCCGTCGAACGGATATTCGCTGACCGGCAGGCATTCGATATGGGTAAAGCCCATCTCGACCGCATAAGGCACCAGCTGCTCGGCCAGTTCGAGATAGCTCAGCGGCCGCCCGCCCTCGGCTCGGCGCCAGCTGGGCAGATGCACCTCGTAGACCGAGATCGGGGCATCGACGCTCTGCGCCGCGGCCCGCGCCTGCATCCAGCCCGCGTCGGTCCATTCGGCCTTGTCGATCCGCCGCACCACGCTGCCGGTCTTCGGCGGATGCTCGGAGCCGAAGCCCACCGGATCGGCCTTCAGCGGCAGGATCGCGCCGCCCCTGGCCCGGATCTCGTATTTGTAGATCGAGCCCTCGCCCAGCCCCGGCAGGAACAGCTCCCACACCCCGCTGCCGCCGCGCCGCCGCATCACATGGCGGCGCCCGTCCCAGGCGTTGAAATCGCCGACCACCGAGACCCTCTCGGCATTCGGGGCCCAGACCGCGAAGCGCAGGCCCTCGTGGCCCTGATGGCGGATCGGCGCCGCGCCCAGCACCTGCCATAGCCGGCGGTGCCTGCCCTCGCCCAGCAGGTATTCGTCAAGCTCGCCCAGCACCGGCGCGAAGCCGTAGGGATCGTCCCAGTCCCATTGCCGCACTCCGGCCTCGGCCCGCAGCCGATAAGGGCCGGCGCCGATCTCGCCCGCGAACAGGCCCGGCGCCTCCGGCACCGGGACCAGAGGTCGCGCCTTCGTGTCCTGCAACGCGAAAACCGCTTTAGCTTCGGGCTCGAAAACCCTGAGAATACGGGATTTTCCGACTTCGTGAGGGCCAAGGACCGCGAAAGGGTCGCGAAGACGGCCCTCGATGATTGCGCGCGCCTGCTGCGGGTCGGTCAGTGGCGGCGTGGCCATGGGTCTCCCCTTCGCTCAGAGCAGGGAACTCACATCCCAGATATCCGACATATAGCCCGAAATCGTTCGGTCGGAAGAAAAATAGCCCATCCGCGCCGCGTTCAGGACGGCCATCCGGTTCCAAGACGCAGGGTCATGCCAGGCCGCATCGACGCGCCTCTGGGCCTGCCAATAGGCATCGAAATCCGAGGCGACAAGAAAGTGGTCATTGGTCCAGAGCCGATCCACAAGGCCCCGGTACCGACCCGGCTCTTCATGGGAAAACCGTCCCTCGGCGATGGTTTGCAGCACGCGCTGCAGGATCGGGCTGGCCTCGATCGCCGCCCTGGAATGGTCCGGCGTGGCACGGGTGGCGGTGGCCTCTTCCGTCGTCAGGCCGAAGAGAAAGAAGTTCTCCGCCCCGACCTGCTCGCGGATTTCCACATTGGCGCCGTCCAGCGTGCCGATCGTCAGGGCGCCGTTCAGCGCGAATTTCATGTTGCCGGTGCCCGAAGCCTCGGTGCCGGCGGTCGAAATCTGCTCCGACAGATCCGCCGCCGGGATCAACCGCTCGGCCATCGAGACATTGTAGTTCGGCGGATAGACCACGCGCAGCAGGTCGCGGGTCACCTCGTCCGCATTAAGAACGGCCCCGACATCATTGATAAGACGAACGATTTCCTTCGCAACCGCATAGCCCGGCGCAGCCTTGCCGCCAAATATCTTCACCCGCGGCGCCCAGGCCCCGCCGGGATCGTCCCGGATCGCCTGCCACAGCGCGATGGTTTCCAGCACGTTCATCAGCTGGCGCTTGTATTCGTGAATCCGTTTCACCTGGATGTCGAACATCGCCGCCGGGTTCAGCCCGCCGCCCAGCCAGTCGGCCAGCCGCGCCTTGTTGGCCTGTTTCACCGCCCGGAATTTCTCGCGGAAGCCCGCGTCCTCGGCCAGCGGCTCCAGCCTGCGAAGCCGGTCGAGATCGGCCTCCCAGCCGGCGGCGCCGGCCTCGTCGGCCAGCCCGGCCAGCCCCGGATTGGCCAGCTTCAGCCAGCGGCGGGGCGTGATGCCGTTGGTCTCATTGACGATCCGCCCCGGATGCAGCGCGGCCAGATCGGGGAACAGGCTGCTGGCGACCAGATCGGAATGCAGCGCCGAGACGCCGTTGACCCGATGCGCCATGATGAAGGCCAGTTCCCCCATATGCACCTGGTCGTCGCGCACGATCGCGGTATTGGCCGGGCGCTTCGGATGGCTGCGGGCGTGCCAGTCGTCGATCCGCTCGATGATCTGCATGTGCCGCGGAAGGGTATTGCCCATCAGATAGGTCGCCCAGCGTTCCAGCGCCTCGGGCATCAGCGTGTGATTGGTGAAGCCCAGCACCGAGACGGCCGTCTCGGCCGCCTCCTCGAACCCGACCCCGTGATCATCGACCAGCAGACGGATCAGTTCGGGCCCGGCAATCGCCGGATGGGTGTCGTTGAGCTGCACCGCGACATGCCGACCCAGGCTGAGCGGGTCCTGGCCGGAATTGCCGAAGCGGCGCAGGATGTCCTGCAGCGCCGCCGAGGTCAGGAAATACTCCTGCTTTAGCCGCAGTTCCTTGCCCTGATAGGTGGTGTCGTCGGGATAGAGCACGCGCGAGATGGTCCGGGCCAGCGCCTCGGGCTCGGCCGCGGCGGCGTAGTCGCCGCGGTTGAAGCGCTCCAGATCGAACAGCGTCGTCGGCGCCGCCGCCCAGAGCCGCAGCGTGTTGGCCCAGCGTCCCTTCCAGCCGATGACCGGCATGTCATGGCCGGTCGCCAGAACGCTTTCCCCGGGATGCCAGCGGGCGCGGTCGCCGTCATAGGTGACGTGCCCCTTGAAGCCGATCTCATAGGCCACCTCCGGGCGTTCGAATTCCCAGGGGTGTTTCTGGCTCAGCCAGTCCTCGGGCGTCTCGACCTGCTGGCCGCCTTCGAAGCGCTGCCGGAACAGCCCGTGTTCGTAGCGGATGCCATAGCCATGCGCCGGAACGCCCAGCGTCGCCATGCTGTCCATGAAACAAGCCGCCAGCCGGCCCAGCCCGCCATTACCCAATGCGGCGTCGGGTTCATCCTCGACCAGCGCCGCCCAGTCCTGGCCCAGATCGGCCACCGCCACGCGGCAGGCCTCGTGCAGGCCGAGGTTGATCGCCGCGTCTTCCAGGATCCGCCCGATCAGGAATTCCATCGACAGGTAGTAGACCCGCTTGGCACCGCTCGCGTAGGTCCGCTTGGTCGCGGCAAACCAGGGGCCGACGATCCGGTCGCGCAGCGCGAACGACAGCGCCATGCGCCAGTCATAGACCGAGGCATGGGCCGGGTCCTTGCCCAGCGAATAGCGCAGATGCCGCAGGATATCCTCGCGCAGGGTGTCGGAGCGCAGGGCGCCGGCATCCAAAGCGGTTTGGAGCGATGGCAAGGCGGGGGCGGAAGGCTGCTCTGTCATGGCAACCCTCTACCCGTCGGGGGCCCGATAGGCCAGTCTGATCGTGCGTCACCGGCGGGGCTCGGGCCGGCCCGCGCCGCCTCAGACCATCGGCTTCAGGATTTCCACCTCTTCGCCCCCTTGCAGGGAAGTGTAGAAACAGCTCCGCCGCCCGGTGTGGCAGGCCGGGCCGGTCTGATCGACGCGCAGCAACAGGCAATCGCGATCGCAATCGATCCGCATCTCGATCAACCGCTGCCGGTGCCCCGAGGTTTCGCCCTTGACCCAGAAGGACTGCCGCGAGCGCGACCAATAGGTCACGTCGCCGGTCTCCAGCGTCCGCGCCACCGACTCGGCGTTCATCCAGGCCATCATCAGCACTTCGCCGCTCTTCGCGTCCTGGGCAATGGCGGGGATCAGCCCCTTGGCATCATAGGTGAGGCTTGCTGGATCGAACATGGACTTGGCCTTTTCAAAACCGGCGCGGACGCCTATCTAAGTTGTGGCCTGTCTAGAAAGCTGCGGCCAAAAGGGAAACCCCCGCCCGCCGGGGCGGGCCGCGCGAGGGGAGCGCCGGAATGAGCGATACCGACCTGATCAAACTCTATTCGCAGCGCATTCTGGCGCTGGCGGCGGACATTCCGCATCTGGGGCGGCTCGAGGCGCCGGATGCCAGCGTCAAGCGCCGCTCGCCGCTTTGCGGCTCCACGATCACCGTGGACGTGAAGCTGGAAAACGGAAGGATCAGCGACTTCGCCCAGGACGTGAAGGCCTGTGCCCTGGGCCAGGCCTCGGCCTCGGTCGTCGGGGCGCAGGTGATCGGGCGCAGCCGGGCCGAGATCGAGGCGGCGCGGGACGCGCTGCGCCAGATGCTGAAATCCGACGGGCCGACGCCCCCGGCCCCCTTCGAAGAACTCGAGGTGTTGCGCCCGGCCCGCGACTACAAGAACCGGCACATGTCGATCATGCTGGCGCTGGACGCCACTGCCGAAGCCATGGCCGAGGCCGAGAACGCCGCCTGCGCCTGAACGCCGCCGGGCAGGTTCCGAACCGGCTCAGCCGACCTCGCTGCCCGGCCTCGCCGCATGGCAGAGCGCGGTGAAGACGTAATCCCCCACCGAACGGAAGGCGATGACATGGGCGCGGTCCTCCGCGCTCAGCCAGATGCCCGCCGCCACCTGGCCGAGCCGGGTCCGCCGCATCTCGGCCAGCGGCAGCGCCGCCATGTCGGCCGGGGTCAGCTTGGCCAGAACCTCGCGCACCGCAGCACCGTGCAGGTCGAAGCGCAGCCGCGTGTCCGAGACATCCAGCGCCAGGTGATGCAGCCCGTCCAGGGCCTTGTCGAGCGCCGCCACCAGATCGGCAGCGGTATCGCGGGGGCAGAAGATCAGCCACTCGTCGGGCGCCATCCAGGCGATCTCCACCGGCTGACCGGCGATCTCGGCGCCGATCAGCTTCCGTTGCTCCGGCAGCGCCCCGGCAAGTTTCGTCAGCGCGGTCTTCACCTTGCCGTTGCCCGGGTCGGCCCGCAGCGTGACCATCCCGCCCGGCCGGGCCGCCGAAACCGCGACATATCCGGCATAGGTCTCAGACATCCTGCTTCTCTCCTTTCGGGTCAAAGAAGACTGGCGACACGATCCGGGCCGCGACGGTGCCGCCCTTGCCGTCCTGCACCGGCACCTCTTCGCCCATCCGGTCCGGGCCGCGATGCACCAGCGCCAGAGCGATGCCCCGGTCGAGCGTCGGCGAGTAATAGGTCGAGGTCACCCGCCCCTGCACATTGCGCTGGCCATTGGCGTTCTCGCCTGCTGCCGGCAGATGCGCACCGTCCGGCAGCACCGAGCCGTCGAGCGTCTCCAGCCCGACCAGCTTCCAGCGGTCGGGGTCGGTCATGTGGCTGCGCTGCTGCGCGCGCTTGCCCAGGAAATCGGCCTTTTTCTTCGACACCGCCCAGGACAGGCCCAGGTCCTGCGGGATGATCGTGCCGTCGGTTTCGTCGCCGATCATGATGAAGCCCTTCTCGGCCCGCATCACATGCAGCGCCTCGGTGCCATAGGGCATCACGCCCAGCTCCTCGCCCGCCGCCATCAGCCGCTGCCAGAGCGCCAGCCCCTGCGAGGCAGGCAGCGCGATCTCGTAGCTGAGTTCGCCCGAGAAGCTGATCCGGTAGACCCGCACCGGGAAACCGCCCAGCCGGCCGTCGGCCCAGTGCATGAAGGGCAGCGCCTCTTTCGAGACATCCATCCCGCCCAGCGTCTCGAGCAGCAGCCGCGCCTTGGGCCCGACGACGCCGATCTGGGCGAATTGCTCGGTGACATTGGCGGTATGAACCTGCCAGTCCCACCATTCGCATTGCAGCCAGTCCTCCATGTGGCCATGGATCCGCTCGGCGCCGCCGGTGGTGGTGTGGCAGAGCCAGGTCTGTTCGTCGATCCGCGCCACCACGCCGTCGTCGATCAGAAAACCGTTCTCGCTGCATATCAGCCCATAGCGGCATTTGCCGGGGGCCAGGGTCGACATCATGTTGGTATAGATCATGTCGAGGAACCGGCCCGCGTCGGGGCCGCTGACGATGATCTTTCCAAGCGTTGAAGCATCAAGCAAACCAACGGCTTGCCGGGTGTTCTTCACCTCGCGGACCACGGCCGCCTGGCGATCCTCTCCGGGCCGGGGATAGCAATAGGGCCGGCGCCACTGGCCGACCGGCTCGAAATCGGCACGAGCGGCTTCGTGGGCCGAATGGAGCGCGGTCTTGCGCAGCGGCTGGAACAGGACGCCGCGCGCCTCTCCGGCGATCGTGCCCATGGTCAGCGGTGTATAGGGCGGCCGGAAAGTGGTGGTGCCGACCGAGGGGATGCGCTGGTCCAGCGCCCCGGCCAGAACCGCCAGGCCGTTTATGTTGCTCAGCTTTCCCTGATCCGTGGCCATGCCCAGCGTGGTGTAGCGCTTGGCGTGTTCGACGCTGGCATAGCCTTCCTGCGCTGCCAGCTGCACGTCCGATACCTTCACGTCGTTCTGGAAATCGAGCCACATCTTGGCCCTGAGCGCCGGCCCGGCGCCCTGCGGCATGATCCAGGTCGCGGCAAGCGGCTGTTCGGCCACCGTCTCGACCTGCGGCACGGCGGATTTCGGCAGCCTGGCGCCCAGGGCCTTCACCGCCGCCCGCGCCTGCGCATCGGCATCGGCCAGAACCGCATCGGCCAGCAAGGCGCCATTTGCGCTGCCCGCCGGAGTCACCATGGCCGAACCATCTGCGCCGGTCGGTGGCCGCGCCGGATCGGGGCGGAACAGCGCCGAGACCTCGTCCCAGATCAGCTTGCCGCCGCAATGCGACCACAGATGCACCACCGGGGACCAGCCGCCCGACATCGCCACCGCCTCGCAGGGCACGGTTTCCAGCACCGCGCCCTCGCCGGCCTGGGCGGCAATGGCAACGCCGCCAACGCTCTTGCCGCCCAGCACCTTGGCAATCGCCTTGCCGGACTCGACCCTGATGCCGAGCGCGCGCACCGTCTCGGCCAGCGGCCCGCCGACGCCGGGCCGTGCATCCACCACCATCGGCACCACGAGACCCGCCTCGTGCAGGGCAATGGCGGTCCGGTAGGCGTCGTCGTTGTTGGTGACGATCACCGTCCGGTCGCCGGGCGAGACGCCCCAGTTCACCACGTAGTCACGCACCGCCGAGGCCAGCATGACCCCGGGCGTGTCGTTGCTGGCAAAGGCCAGGGGGCGCTCGATGGCGCCAGTCGCGGTCAGCACATGCCGGGCCCGGATCCGCCACAGCCTCTGCCGGGGCGGAATGGCGCCGGGCTGATGGTCGGCCAGACGCTCGACCGCAAGGGCATAGCCGTGATCGTAGAGACCCGCCACCTGACACCGCAGGCGCAACCGGACATTATCCAGACTTTCAAGCTCTTGCAGGGCGATCTTCACCCAGTCATCCGCCTCCGCCCCGTCGATCGTCGCGCCATCGACCGGACTGCGGCCGCCCCAGTGTGGGGACTGTTCGAGCAGCAGGACCGAAAGCCCGGCCCGACCCGCGACGAGCGCCGCCTGAAGACCCGCGATCCCGCCCCCGGCGATCAGCAGGTCGCAATGGGTGTGATAATGCTCGTAGCGGTCGGCGTCGCGTTCGACCGGGGCCCGGCCCAGCCCCGCCGAGCGGCGGATCACCGGTTCGAACAGATGCTTCCAGGCCCAGCGGGGATGGATGAAGGTCTTATAGTAGAAGCCCGCCGGCAGGAAACGCGCGGCCAGGTCGTTCAGCGCGCCGATATCCATCTCCAGCGAGGGCCAGTGGTTCTGACTGCGGGCCTCCAGCCCGTCATAGAGCTCGGTCACCGTGGCGCGCTGGTTCGGTTCGAACCGGCCCCCGTCACCGAGATTGACCAGCGCATTCGGCTCTTCATGCCCCGAGGCAACCACCGAGCGGGGCCGGTGATACTTGAACGAGCGGCCCATGAGCTGCTGCCCGGCCCCCAGCAGCGCCGAGGCCAGGGTGTCGCCTGCGTAGCCGGGGAACTTGCGGCCGTTGAACAGGAAATGGATCGGCGTCTCGCGGTCGATCAGACGCCCGCCACTGGCCAGACGGGTGCTCATTCCCAACCCTCCCAGCCGGGCCGCTTCCGGCGGATCGCGGTCAGCAGGCGTTTCGGTGGCGCCTTGCTCTGCGCCGGATAGGTGCCGAACACCTCGAGCGTGGCGGTATCGCGCGCCGCCAGGAACCACTTGCCGCAGCCATAGGCATGACGCCAGCGTTCGAAGTGAACGCCTTTCGGGTTCTTGCGCTGGAACAGATAGGACTCGAAATCCTCATCCGAAGCCTCGGGGCCGAAGCGCGTCAGATGCGCCTCGCCGCCGGGAGTCAATTCGGTTTCGTCAGCCTTGATGCCGCAATAGGGACAGGTGAGCATCAGCATGGCCGACGCCCCTCGGTCCTTCTTTTCGGGTCGGCGTCAGCCCTCGGAGGTGGTGGCCGGAGCCTCGGTCGTCGCCGGAGCGTCCGAAGCGGGCATCTCCTTGCCGCCGAACAGACCTGCGTACCAGGCGATGAGCCCGACAGCGATAACGGCAATGATAATCCAGATAACCATACGACCTTGCATGTCGAGACTCCCAGTCTGACGCGGTTTTCAATGACCCCATAGATGGGTGCATAGCCGATTCTGTTCAAGCCCTTGTGATTTTGGCGTGAGCGGGGTCGTGCCGACCGGGTGCTGCCACCGGACCGGGCCAGCCACCGAGAGACCAGGGGTTTCTGCCGGGTTTTCAATATCATGAGACCACTCTTTCAAAGCCGAGAACGGCCGGCGGAGCAAAATCGTGGCCGCCGATCCGGTTGAAGGCCAGGGCCATTGCCTGCCCGCCCGGATCGCGTTTTGCCCGTGCGAAGGCCCGCCAGAGGTTCTCTTCCCTGCGCCAGTTCTTCAGATTGCGGCCCAGAAGACCCCGGCTGACCAGCTTGAAGACCTGCGTTGCCGGGTCGTGATCCCAGTTTCCGTAGTTCAGGCGGTCGAGCCATGCGGTGGCGAAGCGCGAGCGCCAGTCATAGTTGCCGTTCCGGCGCAGTCTGAGCGTGGCGTTGAGATGCTCGCTCTCGCCCAGGCCCTGCTGCACGACGCAGCGCCAGAGCCCGACGAATTCGGGATCGGCAAGCGCCATCGCGGGCTGCGCCGCCAGCGCCAGGCCGCCGGCCAGAACCCCGCGCCTGTGAACTCTGCCCGTCAATGCGCCACCCCCGCCGCCACGCTTTCGTCGATGAACCGGCCCTCGCGGAACCGCGACAGGCCGAACGCCTCGGCCAGCGGTCCGGGCTGGCCCTTCGCCATCAACTCGGCCATCGCCCAGCCCGAACCGGGGATCGCCTTGAAACCGCCGGTTCCCCAGCCGCAATCGACGAAGATGCCCGGCACCGGCGTGGTCGAGATGATCGGAGACCGGTCGCCGGTCATATCGACGATCCCGCCCCATTGCCGCAGCATCTTCAGCCGCGACAGCATCGGGAAGGTCTCGATCAGCGCCCGCACGGTCTCCTCGATATGGTGGAAACTGCCCCGTTGGGTGAAGTTGTTGAACCCGTCGGTGCCGCCGCCGATCACCATCTCGCCCTTGTCGGACTGGCTCATGTAGCCATGCACGGTATTGGCCATGACCACGACATCCATGCAGGGCTTGATCGGCTCGGAGACCAGCGCCTGCAACGCCAGGCTCTCGATCGGCAGCCTGAACCCGGCCATCTCGGCCAGCTGGCCCGAGTGGCCGGCGACGACGAGGCCCAGCTTCCGCGTGGCGATCCGCCCGCGCGAGGTCTCGATTCCGGTGACGCCCGAGGCATCCCGCGTGATCCCGGTCACCTCGGTGTTCTGCAGGATGTGCATGCCCATCGCCGAGCAGGCGCGGGCATAGCCCCAGGCGACGGCGTCATGCCGCGCGGTGCCGCCCCGGGCCTGCCAGAGCGCGCCCAGCACCGGGTAGCGCGGGCCCTCGATATGGATGATCGGACAAAGCTCCTTGACCCGCTCGGGCCCGATGAACTCGGTCTTCACCCCCTGCAGCGCATTGGCCATCTCGGTGCGCTTGTAGCCCCGCACCTCGTGTTCGGTCTGGGCCAGCATCATCACGCCGCGAGGGCTGAACATGACGTTCATGTTCAGGTCCTGGCTCATGGTCTCATACAGCGAGCGGGCCTTTTCATAGATCGCCGCCGAGGGGTCCTGCAGGTAGTTCGAGCGGATGATCGTGGTGTTGCGCCCGGTGTTGCCACCGCCCAGCCAGCCCTTCTCGACCACCGCGACATTGGTGATGCCGTGGTTCTTGCCGAGGTAATAGGCGGTGGCCAGCCCGTGCCCGCCGCCGCCGACGATCACCACGTCATATTCCGGTTTCGGCTCGGGCGTGGCCCAGGCGCGTTCCCAGCCGCGGTGCCAGCGCAGAGCCTCTCGGGCGATGGCGAAGACCGAATAGCGTTTCACGTCGAATCCCCTGCTTCCCGGCATCCCGGCCCTGTCCTAGCACATGGCCCGGCAAATCCGCGACGCCAAGACCGCAAGCGAAGCTTCGCGGCGCGGAAGCGACATCGCGCATTTGTCACAGGGGCGAAACCGCTCAAGGGCTTCCCCGAAGCTGCCTGGCGCTTTATGTCGGGCGGATGATGTTCTGGATCGCCATATCTGCCACCGCCGCCCTTGTGGCGATCGCCCTGGCGCTGTCGTTTCGCCGAGGCCGGCCCGAGGTGGCGGGAGAGGCCGACATGGCGCTCTACCGCGACCAGCTGGCCGAGGTCGAACGCGATGCCGCCCGCGGGGTGCTGAGCGAGGACGAGGCCGAGCGGATCCGGGTCGAGGTCTCGCGCCGGCTGCTGGCCGCCGACCGCGCCGCGCAGGCCGCCGAGGCGCAGGCCCGCGGCCCGATGGCGCCGGCGCTGCTGATCGGGGCGCTGGTGGCCGGGATCAGCATCCTCGGCTATCAGCGGCTGGGTCAGCCGGGGCTGGAGGATCTGAGCCTGAAGACACGGATCGCCGCCTCGGAGGCGATCCGCGCCAACCGTCCGCATCAGGAAGAGGCGGAACGGCTCTATGGCACGCCCTGGGAGGCGCCGGACGATGTCGATCCGGCCTATCTGGAGCTGATCGAGAAGCTGCGCACCGCCGTCTTCGCCCATCCCGACGACCTGCAGGGCTGGCGGCTGCTGACCGAAAACGAGGCGCGGCTTGGCAATTTCTCGGCCGCGGCGCGGGCGCAGGGCCAGGTGGTGGCGCTGCTCGGCGACAAGGCAACCGCCGAGGACAACGCGCAGCTGGCCTCGCTGATGGTTCAGGCGGCCGGTGGTTTCGTCTCGCCCGAGACCGAGGCCGTGCTGGTCAAGGCGCTGCAACTGAACCCGAAGAACGGGCTGACGCGCTATTACACCGGGCTGATGTTCGCCCAGGTCCAGCGCTTCGACCTGGCGATGAAGGTCTGGGTGCCGCTGGTGGCCGAAAGCGGGCCCGAACAGCCCTGGACCGAACCCCTGCGCAGCCAGATCGGCGAGGTCGCGGCGCTGGCCGGGGTCCGCTACACGCTGCCGCCCCTCGAGGACGCCGCCACCAAGGGCCCCTCGGCCGCGGATGTCGCGGCGGCGGCGGGAATGTCGGCCGAGGACCGCCAGGCGATGATCCGCGGCATGGTTGACGGGCTGGCCTCGGAACTGGCCGAACAGGGCGGACCGCCCGAGAAATGGGCGCAGCTGCTGACCGCCCTCGGCGTGCTGGGCGATACCGAACGGGCGCAGGCGATCTGGGACGAGGCGCAGGAGACCTTTGCCGACGATGCCGACGGCTTGGCGAAGATCCGCACCGCCGCGATCAGCGCCGGGGTGGCCGAGTGATCCTGGACGCGGTCGAGGACTTCGCCGCCGCCCTGCCCCGTCAGGCAGCGCTGGCCGGCGGCGATCTGGGCACCAAGACCATCGGGGTCGCGGTCTCGGACCGGCTCCGCTCGGTCGCCTCGCCGCTGCGCACGATCCGGCGCACCAAGTTCACCAAAGACGCCGCCGCGCTGCTGGCGATCCTGGCCGAGCGCGAGATCGGCGGCCTGGTCCTGGGCCTGCCGCGCAACATGGATGGTAGCGAAGGGCCGCGCTGCCAGTCCACCCGTGCCTTTGCCCGCAACCTGGCCCGGCTGACCGACCTGCCGATCACCTTCTGGGACGAGCGGCTTTCGACCGTGGCGGCGGAACGCGCCTTGCTGGAGGCGGATACGTCCCGAAAGCGTCGCAGCGAGGTCATCGACCATGTGGCCGCCGGGTATATCCTGCAAGGACTGCTCGACCGGCTGCGTTATCTGGAGACCCCGGCGTGAACGATATCTGGAGGCGCGAAAAGGTCGAAAGCCCCTGTGTCCGGCTCTGCGTCCTGCATCCCGAGACCCGGACCTGTCTGGGCTGTTTCCGGACCCTCGACGAGATCGGCCGCTGGTCGAAGATGACGCCGGACGAGCGCCGGGCGGTGATGGCCGAACTGCCGGAGCGCAAGCCCGTGCAGCAGCGGCGCGGCGGCCGCGCCGGCCGGATCGCGCGCGGGGCCTGAGCGCCGGTCGCCCGGCTCAGAGCCCGGCGGCCTTGCGCAGCATGTTCAGCGCCACGATGGTGATGAAGGCCGCAAAGACCCGCTTCAGCGGCTTCGGGTTCATCGAATGGGCCAGCTTCACCCCCAGGGGCGCGGTCAGCATGGTCATCGCCACGATCAGCGCGAAGGCGGCCAGGTTCACCGCCCCGATCCGGAACGGCGGCAGGCCGGTCGGGTCGATCGGCAGCAGCAGGAAGCCGATCACCGAGGGCACCGCGATCAGCACCCCGAAGCCCGCCGCCGTCGCCACGGCGCGGTGGATCGGTACCGAATAGAGGCTCATCGTCGGCACTCCGAAGGACCCGCCGCCGATCCCCATCAGCACCGAGAGAAAGCCGATCACCGGCGACATCACGGCCCGGGTGAGTCCGGTCGGCATCCGCGCGCCCAGGCGCCAGTCGTTCCGTCCGAAGGCCAGCCAGAACCCGACGATCAGCCCCAGCACGCCAAAGATCGCCTGCAGGGTCGAAGATTTCAGCCGCGCCGCGATCAGCACTCCGACGACGGCGCCCAGCACGATTCCCGGCGCCCAGGTCCGCAGGATAGACCAGTCCACCGCGCCCTTCCGGTTGTGCGACAGGACCGAGCGCACCGAGGTCACGATGATCGTCGCCAGCGAGGTTGCCAGGCAGACCTGGAACAGTTGCGGCCCGTCATAGCCAAGCGCCTGAAAGGCATAGAAGAACGAGGGCACGAGGATGATCCCTCCGCCGACGCCCAGAAGCCCTGCGATGACCCCGGCAAAGGCGCCGATGCCCAGCAGCAGCAGGGTCATCTGGATCAGGATCATCGTGTCGGGCAAGGCGTCGGGCATTCGGGGTCTCCTCTGTCGCGTCTCCTTAGGGCCGCAGTCGGGCCGATGCAATTCACCGGGCCTCCATGACGCTCGACAAGCTCTCGCCCCGCGACTAAAGCAGCGCGGCGAACAGGAGTTCTTCCATGCAGCCTTCCCTTCTGCGCTCGGCCCTCGTTCTCGGACTTCTCGGGGCCGTCGGGCCCTTTGCGATCGACATGTATCTGCCCGCGATGCCGACCATCGCGGCCGATCTCGACACCTCGGTTGCCGCGACCCAGAGCACGCTGACCGCCTATTTCATCGCCTTCGGCCTGGCGCAGCTGGTCTATGGGCCCTGGGCCGATCAGGCCGGCCGCAAGCTGCCGCTCTATTTCGGTGTCAGCCTGTTCCTGCTGGCCTCTCTGGGCGCCTGGCGGACCGACAGCATCGCCATGCTGACGGCGCTGCGGGCGGTGCAGGGGCTGGGCGCCGCGGTGCTGATGGTGGTGCCGAGGGCGATCATCCGCGACATGCATACCGGCGCCGCGGCGACCCGGCTGATGGCGCTGGTGATGCTGGTGATCTCGGTCTCGCCGATGCTGGCACCGCTGGCAGGCTCCGGGGTCATCGCGCTCTGGGGCTGGCGGGCGATCTTCCTGGTGCTGGCGATTGCCGCCGCCGCCTCGCTGACCCTGACCGCCACCCTGCAGCCCGAGACGCTGCCGCCCGAGCGCCGGCTGCCGATCAGGGCCCGCACCTTGCTGAGCGGCGCCCGCGCCCTGCTCTGCGATGCGCGCTTCATGGGGCTGACCTTCCTGGGCGGTTTCGGCATGGCCAGTTTCTTCGTCTTCATCGCCACCGCCTCCTTCGTCTATACCGGCGAATTCGGTCTGAGCCCGACCGGCTTCTCGATCGCCTTCGCACTGAACGCGGTCGGCTTTTTCTCGGCCTCGCAGATGGCCGGGCCGCTGGCCGAGCGGTTCGGGATCGAGACCGTGGTGCGCGCTGGAACCCTGGTCTTCGCGCTGGCGGCCGGCGGGCTTCTGCTGCTGGCGCTGGCGGGACAGGCCGGGCTCACCGTCACCGTCGCCGGGCTGTTCCTCGGCAATGCCGGGCTGGGCGTGGTGATCCCCACCACCATGGTGCTGGCGCTGGACGATCATGGCGAGAATGCCGGGCTGGCTTCGTCGCTCGGCGGCACCCTGCAGATGCTGGCGGGCGGGGTGATGATCGGCCTCACAGGACCGTTCTTCGACGGTACCGTGGTGCCGATGATCGCCTCGATCGCGGTCTGCGCCGGAATCGCCCTGGTGCTGTCGCGGCTGACCCTGCGGCGCCGCGCCCCGCGCCTCGTCTGACCCTGCGCCCGCGGCTTCACCCGGAAAACATCCTCGCCGGAGGCACAGCCGCACGAGACCCGGGCGTTCCCCTCAGGCCGCCGCCTCCAGCACCTGCGCGGCGGCCTCCTCGACCAGTTCCGGCCCGGCCCCGGGGCGCGTCGCCCCTTCCGACAGCATCCGCCGCCAGGCCCGCGCCCCCGGCCGTCCGGTGAACAGCCCCAGCATGTGCCGGGTGATCTGGTGCAGCCGCCCGCCCGCGGCCAGGTGCCGCTCGATATAGAGCAGCATCGCCGCGACGGCGCTCTCGGCACTCTGCCCGCCCGGCAGGCCGAAGATCGCCGCATCGGCGCCCAGCAGCACCGAGGCCGGATCATGATAGGCCGCGCGGCCGATCATCACCCCGTCCAGCCCCTGCTCCAGCAGCACCCTGGCCTGCGCCAGCGTGGTCACGCCGCCGTTCAGCGAGACATGCAGGTCGGGGAACTGCCGCTTCATCTCCAGCACCAGCGCGTGGTCCAGCGGCGGCACCTCGCGGTTCTCCTTCGGAGAAAGACCCTGCAGCCAGGCCTTGCGGGCATGGATCGTCACCCGCCGGACCCCGGCCCCCCGCACCGCCTCGAGAAAGTCCGGCAGGGCGGTGCGCGGGTCCTGCTCATCCACCCCGATCCGGCATTTCACCGTCACCTCGACCGGGCTTTCGGCGATCATCGCCGCCACGCATTCGGCCACCAGCGCCGGGGTTTCCATCAGCACCGCGCCGAAACAGCCCGACTGCACCCGGTCCGAGGGGCAGCCGCAGTTCAGGTTGATCTCGTCATAGCCATGCGGCGCCGCCAGCCGTACCGCCTCGGCCAGCTGCCCGGGATCGGCGCCACCAAGCTGCAACGCCACCGGATGCTCGGCGGCATCATGGCCCAGCAGCTGCTCCCGATCGCCATGGATCACCGCCGGCGCCGTCACCATCTCGGTATAGAGCAAGGCGCCCCGCGACATCTGGCGGTGGAAATAGCGGCAATGCCGGTCGGTCCAGTCCATCATCGGGGCAACGGACAGGCGGGCGGCCGCTGAAATGTCTTGCTTGATATTTCTTTCAGTCACTTACAGGCGCCTACAGTTCGTCTCATTTCCGCTCACCAGGTACCAGACCCGTCGATTTGGACACCAGACTTGGTCCCGTGGACCAAATGGGGTGATCATCATGGGATCGATCACCACACGCAAACGCAAGGATGGATGTCACAGCTTCAGGGCAGGTGCAGGAGTGATGCGCGAGGGCGTTGTCTATCACGAGACGATGCCTTTTGACAGACGCCCAGCCGCGTCCGAACGCAAGGCAAGACACCCGTCAAATGCCGCGTGTGTCGATACAAGCGCCGCAACCGCATCTGGATCATGTTCGGCAGGCCCAAGGACTGGCGGCGCGTGGCAATCCGGCATGACCCATGGCCAATGGTCTATCTCTCAGCCATCGCGCTCGCCGATACCGTCATCCAGCGGTCATGAAGCCTGAACCGATTGTTTGTGGCGAATACGGCATATTGCCGGCCCCCGCTCGGGGCCGGCAACCGAACTAGGCGGTCAGTGCCGAGTTGCCGCCGTCGTTCTTCCAGCGCCGCCAGGCGGGAAGGGCCAGCGCAAGCGCGCCGAGAGCCACATGGGCAAGCGCGATACCGAGCGTGAAGCCGGCCGCGAGAGCCCACGGGCTGATCGCAGCCCAGACACCCGCAACCATACGCGCCCAGTCGAGCCCTTCATGCGGCCGCCAAAGCGCGAACAGCGCAAGCACTGCGATCAGTCCGCCTGTCAGCAGGGCACTCCAGAAACCGATACCGGTCATGGTGACGACGAAGGGCAACCCGGCGAGGGCCAGTCCCGCGACAAGGCTGATGCCGTCGCCAATCTTGTCATAGTTCGTGGTCCAGGTCTTGCTCATGGTGTTACCTCCTTTCTCTTCACCGGGGATTCAATGCGGTCGAGCCAGCCGCTTCGGCGCCGGCGCGGGCGGGAAAGGAAGCAATTCCTCCTGCGAAACCGCGCCGGTCGCGATCTCTTCCAAGGCAAGCTCTACGGTGGCTTGCGATCCGGGTTCGGCCCGAGATTTCGCCATCGCCGCATTTCCGATCGCACCGCCCTTTCGCACCGGCCATCGCGTCGCGCTAGGTTTGCGGCATCTCCGACAGTCCCAGCCGAGAGAGCGCGGCGTCTGACCAGAGCCCGGCCAGCCGGTCCCGGCTCCGGGCGGCACGGCGCCCGGCTTCGCCTGCCGGCAGCTGCACCTCGTAAGCCACTCCCAGACGCTTTGCATGGCGGACAGCGGCTTCCAGCGTCGGAAAGCTCAGGACCATCTGCTGAATCGCGTCGCCGCCGCCCGTCCAGCCCATCATGGGTTCGAGCCGCGAACCGGTCCGGCGCGGAAAGCTCATCTTCCAGGCTTTCATATGCGCCCGCCCCGAGGTCATTGCCGACTTCGGCGGTTTCCAGATCCGGGCGACCGCACCGTCGGGCAGAGAAGAGTCCCAGTCTGGTCGCGAACCGGCCTGACTCGGAATGGTTGAGACATGTGATCGTCCTGTGAAATCTCCGCTGATCACGTTCATCGCCTGACCTCCAGATTTCACCAAGGGCGTCCGGCCGCCACCAGAGCGGCCGGAGCATCCCGGTCTGGGCTCAAGAGACTTCAGGCCGCGACAGGTTCCGGCTCTCGATCCATCTCGATCTGCCTGGTCTCGAGACCTTCGGTTGCCACGGGAGTCGCGATCTCGATCCGACGCGGTTTGAGTTCCTCGGGGACCTCGCGCTTGAGCTGGATGATCAGCAGGCCGTTGGACAGGGTGGCCCCTTCGACCCGGACGTGATCGGCCAGTTCGAACCGACGTTCGAACGAGCGGTCGGCGATGCCGCGATACAGATAGCTGACATTGCCGTCACCTTCGGGCATCTCCTTGCGGCCCGACACGATCAGCATGTTCTTGTCCTGGGTCAGGCTCAGATCGTCTTCGGCAAAGCCCGCCACCGCCATGTCGATGCGATAGTCGTCCTCACCGGTCCTGACGATGTCGTAAGGTGGCCAGTTGTCGAGCGTCTCCACTCGACGGGCGGCCTCGAGCGCGTCCAGCATGCGGTCGAAGCCGACGCTCGAACGGAACAGAGGTGCAAAATCAAGTGTCGTTGCCATAGCCATATCCTCCTTTGAGCAACATGGGTACAGACATCGGGCACACCGCGGAAGCGGCGTCCCGCCTTTTTTTCCGATCCCCATCTGGGCGATCGGTACAAATTGATTTGGAACAGCACCTTACGGTTTCAAGAGGGTGCTCGATAACCTTTTTTCTGCGAACAGAACTCCCATATCTGACCCGCTTCCCTGAAGCATTCGAAAGGAGGAGATCATGACCGAGAACGACGTGAAAGGCATCCTGGGTCCCTGCACGGACCCCACGCTTCTGTCTGATATTCTGCGCACCGGCGCGGACGCCTCCGAGCTTGCCTGTGCCAAGGCCTGGGTCGAGGCGGACGAGGCGCAGGTTGATGCCCATCGCCCCTTCCCGTCGGGCCGGGTCGCCCAGTTGGTAGAATTGCTCGAAGCCGATCAGGAAGAAGACGAGCTGCTGTAACGGAAATCGGGCTGGCGCAGAAGCTGGCGCCAGCCCGTCCCTTCAGGTGGTTGCGATGACCCGAACCGGTCCGTCGCGGCGCAGAACGTCGGCAACCACATGGGTGCCGGACCGGCGCAGAGCCACATCGACGGATCCGCCATCAAGGCGCAGATTGCGCAGGACGACCTCTCCCAGGAACTCCGGAAGGATCGGTTGCTCGAAGATCACCTGCCGCGCCTCGGCGTCGAAGCGCAGCCCGAGACAGGCCTGTAGCAGCAACAGCGGCGCTCCGGCCGCCCAGGCCTGCGGCGTACAGGCCACCGGATAGAAGGTCGGGCCTTGCGTCTCGCGGCGCGGGAAGCCGCAGAACAACTCCGGCAACCGGCGCAGGTCGATATAGGTGGCGGCGGAGAAGATCCCCTCGAAGATTCGCGCGGCCTCTTCGCGGAATCCGTAGCGCGCCAGCCCTGCCCCGATCAGCGCATTGTCATGCGGCCAGACCGAGCCGTTGTGATAGCTCATCGGATTGTACCTGGCCGCGCCCGCGGACACGGTCCTCACGCCCCAACCGCAGAAAGACGACGGCCCCATCAGCGCACGCACGACCATGTCGGCGCGCTCCTCCGGAACGATCCCGGTCCAGAGCAGATGGCCCGCGTTCGAACTACGCACCCGGCAGGGCCGTTTGTCACCATCGAGGGCGAGCACATAGGTCCCAAGCTCATCGTCCCAGAACGCCGCGTCAAAACGGGACTTCAGTTCCTCGGCCTTTTGCGCCAGCTCCCGCTCGATCCCGTCATGGCCGAGTTCCCGTGCGATCCTGGCTGCGGCCCGCTGGGCGGCATAGACGTAGCCCTGCACTTCGCAAGACGCGATCGGCCCCATGGCCAGCGCCCCGTCGGCGTGAAACACCGAGTCATGACTGTCCTTCCACCCCTGGTTGGCCAGCCCCTTGTCGCTGCGCCGTCCATATTCCACGAAACCGTCGCCGTCCCGGTCGCCATGGCTCTCGATCCAGTCGAGCGCCGCGCGGACATGCGGCCAGAGCGTTTCCAGCACCTCGCGATTGCCGGTGCGTTCCAGATACGCCCCGGCGACCATAACGAAAAGCGGTGTGGAATCCACGCTGCCATAATATCGCCGGAACGGGACTTCGCCGGTTTCCGCCATTTCGCCGTAGCGCATCTCATGAAGGATCTTGCCCGGCTCGGCATCGGTGCCCGGATCGAATTCCGTTGCCTGGTTGGCCGCAAGATGAAGCAGAACACCGCGTGAAACGGCCGGGTCGAGCCAGAGCATCTCCCAGGCCGTGATCAGCGCGTCGCGCCCGAACACGGTGCTGAACCACGGCACGCCGGCATAGGGATAGGGTCCATCCTCGGTATCGGTCATCAGCATGTAGAGGTCAGAGACCGAACGGCGCATGGTCTCGTTGAAAATATCGTTGGAGCTCTGGACCGTGGCCGCACGGGAGGCCGAACGTCTGAGCGCATGCCGTGCCTCGCGCAGGGACCGGAAGAACAGCCGCGACGGCGCCTCGTCCGCCCTGTCCACATTGCAGCCGATCTCGATGAACAGCGAGCGCGTCTCACCGGGGGCAAGGTTCAGACGATACACCGCCCTGCCCGCATCGAGCTCCGCGGGCGCAGGATCGAAACGCAGCGCGGTGCGACGTGGATTGTGGTCGAGCCCCCGGTAGGACAGCAGCACATGCGCCTCGTCCACCTCCGGCAAGAGCGACGTCCCCCGATCGGCCCGCTCCCGCCCGCGCACTTCGAAGATATCCGCGAAATCCGACGCGAAGGCGATTTCCACGGTGATCTCATGCGAAGCCTCATCGAAATTGCGCAGCGCCAACCGCTCGTAACAGGTGCCCTGCCAGAGAAACCGCGTCCGGCGCATGTGGATGCGATCATGCGCGATCCGGCAGCGACCGGTTTCGTCATGCAGGTCAGGGTTGGTCAGATCGCAGGTCAGCGTGGCATTGTCGTCGCGCAATGTGGACGAGAGCAGCATGGGCCGCTCTCCGCCGATGGTCAGGTAGTAGTGCGACAGATAGCGGGTGTCGCGATGGAACAGGCCCTCGGGGCTGCCAGGCCCCGAGAGCAGATCCCCGTTGTGATCGAATACGGCGAAAGTATCGCCGTGCTTCAGGGTTCGCGGCCGCCGCTCCTGCAACGAGGCCGCCGCCGGGATGAAGAATTGCGCCGACGGCGTGACCGACGGTGATCTGCGCAATGCCACTTGTTGCAGCGCATCGGTCATCTCGATCTCCTCCGCTGTCACTCAGCCGCATGCACAACCTGGGCCCCATGGCCCCCAAGCATATGCGGTAGCGGCACTCTCGTGGCCTCGACGCCCGGCAGCCCGCGATAGATCTCGACATAGTCGCGTGCCATGCGATCCGCGGTGAAGCGTTCTTCAAAGGTCGCACGCACGATTCCCCTGTTGATCCGGTCGAGCTTGGCCACGGCCGCGACGGCATCGTCGATTGAATGCACGACATAGCCGGTCAGCCCCGGCTCCACGATCTCGGGCACCGAGCCGTTCGCCCATGCGATCACCGGCGTGCCGCAGGCCATGGCCTCGATCATCACCAGCCCGAAGGGTTCCGGCCAATCGACCGGGAACAGCAGCCCCCGCGCATTGCCCAGGAACTCGGCCTTCCGGGTTTCGTTGATTTCCCCGATGAATTCCACATTGTGATGGGCGTCGATCATCGGCGCGATGGTCTCCTCCCAATACTTGCGGTCCACATCAGCGATCTTGGCGGCGATTTTCAGGGGCATCCCTGCACGCGCCGCGATCTCGATGGCGCGATCCGGGCGCTTCTCGGGCGAGATCCGGCCCAGAAAGACAAGGTAATCCCCCTTCGGGCGCTCCGTGAAGGGCAGCAGATTCCGGGGAAGCCCGTGATAGACCGTCCCCGCCCAGTTCACGAAGGGCAGCGGGCGGCGCTGGTCGTCAGAGATCGACACCAGCGGATAGTTCGGGAAGGTCGCGTAGAAGGGGCGCAGATCGGGCACGTCGAGCCGCCCGTGCATCGTCGTCACCATACGGTCGGCGAAGGCCCGCGCCATGGGGTAGTGCAGGAAATCGATGTGGAAATGCAGCACGTCGAACTCATCGGCCCGCAGGCGGACCTCCTCCAGCATTGCGACATGCCAGGGCAGCGATTCCTTGACGTCCGGGTCAAGCCGCAGCGCCTGCTTGCTGCAAGGCACCAGATGGGCCTTCGTCCGGCTGTCACCACTGGCGAACAGCGTGACCTCGTGGCCCTGCCTGACCAGTTCTTCCGTGAGGTACGAGACGATCCTTTCGGTCCCCCCGTAGAGACTCGGCGGACAACTTTCTTCCAGCGGTGCGATCTGTGCGATCTTCATCAGCAAAACCTCCTCATCTTTTGAGCGAAGCCTCAACAATGAATGCGAGGAGGTCTTTCGCGATCACCCCGCCTGGGCATGACCGCCGGATGTGGCATCTCGAATTCGGACAGGCGTGGCACAAGATCACCGCCCTCCGCCGGACCATGGTTCCGGAACGCGAGATGGCCTTGCCCGGCAAATCCTCCTGCGCAAAACAGAGATGTCAGATAGCAGGGAACCCCTGCAAGAGGTTCAGTTAGAAATTAACTTTGGAGTTTCAACGCCCTCCGGCGCGCAAAGATATGAGGTAGCCGCCATTTCCCGGACGGTTCTGCGGCGCGGCCAGGACCGGCGGTGGGGATTTCGGCCGTTTCCCTGAACAATCCGGCGGGCTGCCTGCGCCTGCCGCAACCCGCGAACGGGCGCCCGACCCTAACCGGAAAACACGATATCCGACGCCGGGATCGGTTGTCCGGCGTGATGGGCCCGGATGTTCCTGGCCCAGTTGCCGACCATCCGGGTCAGATTGTCCTCGGTGCGGCCGCCGACATGCGGGGTCAGCACGGTGTTGGGCAGGCTCAGCAGGGGATTGTCCGGCGCCGGCGGCTCCGGGTCGAAGACATCCAGCCCCAGCCCGCCGAGTTGTCCCGAGACCAGCGCCTCGATCATCGCCGCCTGATCGACCAGCCCGCCGCGCGAGGTGTTGATCAGCACCGCCCCGCGCCGCATCCGGGCGAACTCCGCCGCGCCGAGCAGTTGCCGCGTCGCGGCGTTCAAGGGCAGGTGCAGCGACAGGATATCGACCGACTCCAGCAGCCCCTCCAGCGGCAGCCAGCCGGGCTGGCCGTCGAGCGGGCCGGAGGGCCGGGTATAGGCGATGTCGCAGCCGAAGCCGCGCAAGCGCCGCGCCACCGCCTGGCCGATGGCGCCGACGCCGACCAAACCGACGCGCAGCTCCGACAGGTCGCGCGCCCCTTCCCAGAGCGCATCCATCTTCCATGTGCCCTGCCGCAGCCTGGCGTCGGCCGCCGGTATCCGGCGCAGCACCGCCAGCATCAGCCCCAGCGTCAGATCGGCGACCGAGGGGGCGTTCAGCCCCGGCGAGCGGGCCACGGTGATGCCGCGGGCCTGCGCCGCCTCCAGCGGAATGCAGTTCAGCCCGGTGCCCCAGGCGTGGATCATCCGGATGTCGGGCGCCCCGTCGAGCAGTTCGGGGGTCAGCCGGGCGCCGCGCACCACGGCATAGGTCGCGCCTTTCAGCGCCGCCGCGAGGCCCTCCGCATCCAGCCCGGCTGCGGAGCGCAGGTCGAGGTCCGGCCCGGCCGCGGCCCGCACGGCGGCGGCAAGCGCATCATCGACGGTTTCCAGAACCGCGACCCGGGGCATCAGTTGTGACCCTGGATCAGCGCCTCCATCATGGCGATTTCCTCGTCCGTGAGGTCGGTCAGCGGTGAGCGGACCGGGCCGGTCTCGAAGCCGCGCAGCCGCGCCCCGGCCTTGATCGCCGAGACCGCGTAGCCGGTCTTGCGGTCGCGGATCCGGGCGAAGGGATAGTAGAAGTCGCGCAGCATCGCCTCGCAGGTCCGGTCGTCGCCGCGGGAAAAGGCGGCGTGGAAGGCCAGCGCCGTTTCCGGGACGAAGTTGAAGACCGCCGAGGAATAGGTATCGACCCCGGCGCCGCGATAGGCCTGGGCGAAGAGCTCATGCGTCGGCATGCCACCGATATAGGCCAGCCGGTCGCCGTTCTCGATGGTGATCCGCCGCACCGTGTCGATGTCCCCGGTGCCGTCCTTGAAGCCGATCAGGTTGGGGCACTCTTCCGCCAGCCGGGCCAGGGTCTCGGCCGAGACCCGGCTCTGGCCGCGGTTGTAGACGATGACGCCCATCCGGGTGGCCTTGCAGACGGCGCGGATATGCGCCTCGATCCCGTCCTGCGGCGCGGTGATCAGGTAATGCGGCAGCAGCAGGATGCCGTCGCCGCCGGCCTCTTCGATGCCCTGCGCCATTTCGCAGGCCAACTTGGTGCCATAGCCGCAGCCCGACAGGATCGGCTTGCCGGGCTGCGCCGCCTTGGCGGTGCGGACCACGTCGCAGACCTCCGAGGGGGTGAGCGAGAACAGCTCGCCCGTGCCGCCGGCGACGATCAGCCCCGCGATCGGATGCGGCGAGAGCCATTCGAGATGCGCCGCGAATGCCTTGGGATTGAACGCGTCGTTCTCGTCGAAGGGCGTGACCGGAAAGGACAGGAGTCCCGATCGTATGGTGTCGCGAAGGTCGTGCGGAGAAAGCATATGGATGTCCATTCAAGGGGTTGCGGCGCTTTGGCGGCGCCGGTTGTCACGGGATGGCCGGGTCGGGAACCACGCCGGCGGCTAGCGGTTGTTCGCCTTGCGCCAGGCTTCGAAGGCGGCGCGGTTCTCGTCCTTGGTGCAGGGGTAGAGCCCGATGATGGTCTGGCCCTCGCGCACCTTCTCGACCACGAAATCCTCGTAGGCGGTCATCTCGACGGCTTCGTCGGCGATCTCGTCGGCGATCTCGGCGGGGATCACGATCACGCTGTCGTCGTCCCCGACCAGCACATCGCCGGGAAACACCGCCACATCGCCGCAGCCGATCGGACAGTTGATCTCGATCGCCTCGTGCAGGGTCAGGTTGGTCGGCGACGACGGGCGCGAATGATAGGCCGGAATCTCCAGCGCGCCGATCGACATGGCGTCGCGAAAGCCGCCATCTGTCACCACCCCGGCGCCGCCGCGCATCATCAGCCGGGTGATCAGGATGTCGCCGGCAGAGGCCGCGCGGGGGTCCTTGCGGCTGTCCATCACCAGCACCGCGCCGGGCGGGCATTGCTCGACCGCCTGGCGCTGCGGATGCATCGGATTGAGGAACTCCTTCAGCGTGTTGCGGTCCTCGCGGGCCGGCATGTAGCGCAGAGTGAAGGCCGGGCCGACCATGTTGCGGCCCTTCGGCCTCACCGGGCGCACGTCCTGGATCACCTGGTTGCGCAGGCCGCGCTTGTAGAGCGCGGTCGCCAGCGTGGCCACGGACACGTCGGCAAGCTTGTCCTTGGTTTCGGTCTTCATCGGTCGTTCTCCTTAATCCTGGACGGGAGCGCCCGTCTCCCAGCTGTCTTGCGTCCAGTCGCGGGCCCGCGACGAGAGGGTCAGGGAAATTCCCGGCTGCGAGGGCACGGCGACGCGGCCGTCGGAAATCTCCAGCCGCTCGTCGAAAAGCTCCTCCATCCAGTGGAAATGCTCGATCCAGGGCTCTTCCGGGAAGGCCGCCGCCAGATGCACATGCAGTTCCATGATCCAGTGCGGCGCGATCGCGACCCGATGCGCCTCGGCCATGCTCATCGCCTTGAGGAAGGGCGTGATGCCGCCGATCCGCAGCGCATCGACCTGGCTGACGTCGCAGGCCCCGGTCTGAACCAGCTGGATCGCCTCGCGCGGGGAGGTCAGCATCTCGCCTGTCGCCACCGGGGTCGCCAGTTCCCGGGCCAGCGCGGCATGGCCTTCGAAGTCCAGCGCGTCGAGCGGCTCCTCGATGAAGGCCAGCCCGAGGTCATCGACGATCTTGCCGAACTGAAGCGCATAGGCACGGTCCCATTGCTGGTTGGCGTCGATCATCAGGGCGATGTCATCGGGCAGATGGCTGCGCAGCGCGTCGATCCGGAGCAGATCCTCCTGCCCGTCCGGCTGCCCGACCTTCATCTTGATGCCGCCGATCCCGAGCGCCAGCGACCGGTCCGCCGCCGCCTTGATCTCTTCGGTGCTGGCCTGAAGATACTGGCCTTCGGAATTGTAGATCCGCAGGCTGTCGCGATGGGCGCCCAGAAGCTTGGCCAGCGGCAACCCGGCGCGTTTCGCCTTCATGTCCCAGAGCGCCACGTCGAAGGCGCCGATGGTCTGGTAGGACATCCCGCCCTGCCCCAGGGAATTGGTCTGCCAGCGCAAGAGTTCCCAGAGCCGGGCGATGTCGTTCGGGTCATGGCCGATGATCCGCGGCGCGATCTCGCAGGCCAGGGCGAACATGCCCCTGCCCCCGGCCCGCAGCGTGTAGGAAAAACCCATGCCGGTCCGGCCGCCTTCGCTGACCATCTCGACCGTCAGGATATCCACCGCCGTCAGCGGCGACTGGCGCCCGGTCAGCACCTTGGCGTCGGAGAGCGCGAATTTCAGCGGCAGCACGATATGGCTGATCTTCATGCCCGCGATCGCGTCCTGGCTGGCAGCGCCGCGCGGAGCCCCGGCCAGGGGTGGACGGGCCGAGATACGTCGTCTGGTAAGGTCGAGAGTCATCAGTTGATCGCCGGGTCTGGGGTGGGTCCGCCGAATTCGGAGCGGAGGAAATCGAAATCGCAGCCCTTGTCGGCCTGTTCGATATGCTTGGTGAAGATGTAGCCGTAGCCGCGTTCGTAATTCGGCTCGGGCGGGGTCCAGGCGGCGCGGCGGCGGGCCAGCTCGGCCTCGGAGACCTGCATGTTCAGGCTGCGGTTCGGGATATCCAGTTCGACGATATCGCCGGTCCTGAGCAGGGCGAGCGGCCCGCCGACCCAGGACTCGGGCGCGACATGCAGCACGCAGGCTCCGAAGGAGGTGCCCGACATCCGCGCATCCGACAGCCGGACCATGTCGCGGAGGCCGTCCTTCATCAGCGCCTTCGGCATCGGGATCATCCCCCATTCCGGCATCCCCGGTCCGCCCTGCGGCCCGGCGTTGCGCAGCACCAGCACGGTATCCGGGGTCATCGGATAGTCCGGGTCGTCGATGATCCGCTTCATCTCGGCATAGCTGTCGGCAATCAGCGCCGGGCCGGAATGCCTGTGGAACTTCGGATCGCATGCCGCCGGCTTGATCACCGCGCCATCCGGCGCCAGGTTGCCCTTCAGCACCGCCAGCGAGCCTTCGTGATAGACCGGGTTCGACAGCGGCCGGATCACGTCGTCATTGTAGACCTGCACGCTGTCCAGCCCATCGGTCAGCGGCCGCCCCGAGACGGTGATCGCGCTGTCGTCGAGCTTCTCGCGGATCTGCTTCATCAGTGCCCGCAGCCCGCCGGCATAGTAGAAATCCTCCATCAGGTAGTCCTTGCCCGAGGGCCGGATATTGGCCACCACCGGGGTGCTGCGGCCGATCCGGTCCAGATCGTCCAGCTCCAGCGGCACGCCGGCGCGGCGGGCCATGGCGATCAGATGGATGATCGCATTGGTCGAGCATCCCGTCGCCATCGCCACCGTCACCGCGTTCTCGACCCCGGCGCGGGTGATGATCTTGTCCGGAGTCAGGTCCTCCCAGACCATGCCGACGATGCGGCGGCCGCATTCGGCGCTCATCCGCTGGTGATTGGCATCGGCCGCCGGGATCGACGAGGCGCCGGGCAGCGTCAGGCCCATTGCCTCGGCGATCGCGGTCATGGTCGAGGCGGTTCCCATGGTCATGCAATGACCATAAGAGCGCGCGATTCCGCCTTCGATGCCGACCCATTGCTCCTTGCTGATCGTCCCGGCCCGGCGCTCGTCCCAGTATTTAAACCCGTCGGTGCCCGAGCCCAGCGTCTGGCCGGCGTAGTTGCCGCGCAACATCGGCCCGGCGGGCAGGTAGATGAAGGGTATCCCCATCGAGACGGCGCCCATCACCAGCCCCGGCGTGGTCTTGTCGCAGCCGCCCATCAGCACCGCGCCATCGACCGGATGCGAGCGCAGCAGCTCCTCGACCTCCATCGCCAGCATGTTGCGGTAGAGCATCGTCGTCGGCTTGACGAAATTCTCCGACAGCGAGAGCGCAGGCAATTCCATCGGGAAACCGCCGCGTTGCAGTATGCCGCGCTTCACCCACTCGACCCGGTCCTTGAAATGCATGTGACAGGGCTGCGCCTCGGACCATGTGTTGATCACCGCGATGATCGGCTTGCCTTCCCAGTCCTCGGGGCCATACCCCATCTGCATGGTCCGCGACCGGTGCCCGAAACTGCGCAGATCGTCCGGCGCCATCCAGCGGGCCGAGCGAAGCTCGGCGTAGGTCTTTTTCTTCGTGTCTTCAGTCATTTTCGAACCTTCAAGAATTCGGGCCGGCCGCGCGGACGTCAGCCGGACCGGAACCGCAGCCAGGCCGCGCACGGAGGTACGACCGTCACCCCTGGCAGGTGCTGGCGCTTGCTGTCGTCATGCGGTCTTCCGCGAACACATGATCGCCGCTGTCAGACTCGGATGTCCTCCCCCGGTGATGAGTCTACTCATATATTAGTGCCCTAGTTGAATCAATCCGCAACCCGCCCTACTCTCGACCCCGGCGCCGGGCCGTCGTTTGCTTTTGGCCGGGGAGCGGATATGCATTTGGAATGACCGAGATGGACCATGATGCCTTAGCCTTCCTCGCGCGATCCGGGATGGTCGGGCTGCCCTCCGCCGCGCAATCCGCAGGCGGGGTTTCGGCCGTGCATCGGGTCTATGAAAGCCTGCGGCAGAAGATCATCAATCTCGACCTGCCGCCCAACACCGTGCTGACCCGCACCGAACTGGCGCTGCAATACGATGTCAGCCAGACCCCGCTGCGCGAGGCGCTGCAGAAGCTGGAAGGTGACGGGCTGGTCGAGATCGTGCCGCAGTCGCGCACCACGGTGTCGCGGCTGGTCACCTCGGAAATCCGCGAGGCGCATTTCCTGCGCGTCGCCATCGAGACCGAAGTCATGCGCCGGCTGGGCAAGGATTGCGACCCGACGGTCATCAAGCGGCTGGAAACGATCCTGACCATGCAGGAGGCGCTGGCCGGCAATCCCGAGGAGTTGCCCACCTTCCAGGAACTGGACGAGGCGTTTCACCAGACGCTTCTGGCCGGCGCCGGCCAACCGGGCCTGCACAACCTGCTGCGCGCGCGTTCGGGGCACCTGAACCGGCTGCGCCGCCTGCACCTGCCGGGGCCGGGCAAGATCGCGAATATCCTGAAGGGCCATCACGAGATCATCGCGGCACTGACCGCACATGATCCCGAAGCCGGCCAGCAGGCGATCCGCGATCACCTGAGCCAGACGATCAGCCGGGTCGACGATCTGCGCCGCGAATACCCCGACTACTTCGCCTGACGCCGCCGGGCGGTCAGGTTCCGCCGGTCAGAAGAGCGAAGACCCCGACCAGAGACAGGGACGCCAGCAGCGTGAAGCCGATGTTCCAGACCCAGGTCAGCCGCCGGGTCGGTATGCCGGCGACCCTCTCGACCATCAGCACCACCGTGGCAAAGGGCGAGAAGGTCATCGACAGCGCCCAGCCGCAGGAAATTGCAAAGGCGATCAGCGTCGGGTCCGCCGGCAGCACCGGCAGCGCCGCGAAGAGCGAGCCGAAGAACACGGCCATCATGATCGGCGACAGGGCCAGCAGGCTGAACAAAGAAAGCGCCGGCGGGATCAGCGACAGGAAGACGAAATCGGGCATTGCGTCGAGTTGCAGGAAGGCGGCCAGCTGCTCGGCCGGCACCTGCCCCGCCGCCGCACGCCCGATGAAGCCCGAGGTGGCCAAGGTGATCGCGACCGACGCGGTCCGGGGCAGCCCGACCACCACGATCTTGCGCATCTCGCCGCGCAGCGGCGCGATCCAGCCGGGCCGCGGAAAGCCGCCCTGCACCGCGAGCCAGCCGACCACCATGAACGGACAGGCGAGCAGCAGGCCGAAGACGACACCATCGCCCGACAGCCAGACGATCAGCGCGATCATTCCGAACAGCCAGGCGCAGGCGGCCAAGAAGAGCAGCGCCTCGGTCAGGGGGAACGGCGTCTCGCGGCGCACCCCCGAGGGCCGGAAACGGCGGAACCGCCAGCGATCCTCGAAGGCGCCCAGGACCATGATCAGGACAAAGACGGCCAGCCCGTATTCGATCCAGAGCAGCCGGTCGACGCCCGGGATCAGCTCGGCCACCGCCAGCGGCGCCAGCGCGGTCGGCGACCAGGTGACGCTCCAGGCAAAGCCGCGCAGCAGCGCCGAGACCTGTCGCCGCTCGCGGATGTCGTTCAGCGCGTCGCCGGGGGTCGCCGAGGCGATGCCGCGCTGGATCAGCGGCACCAGAAAGCTGACCACGCCGAGATTGAACATCACCGCCAGAATCCCGGTGCCGGCATTCAGCGCATAGTAGCGCCGCCCCGGCGGCTGGCTGGTCAGGTAGACCCCGCAGGCAGCGATCGAGGGCGACCGCGCGGCGGTCTCGAAGAGCAGGCTCATCAACAGGATGAAGGTCATCAGGAAACTCGCCTGATCCAGAGCCGGGCCCAGTTCCAGCATCGGCTCCGGCATCCGGATCAGGATCAGCACCGCAAGGGCGCTGCACAGGGTCAGCAGGTAGATCTCGCGCATCCCCAGCCCGCGCAGGTTCAGGACCACCACCCCGGCCATCGCCAGCCAGGCTAGGGTCTGGACCTGATGCTGCCCGGTCAGCCGCGCCGCCAGTTCCAGCAGGATCACCGCGACCAGCATGATGGCCAGGGCAAGCCGCCGCCGGGGCTGCGCTGCGGCCGCTTCCGGGCTCATGCGGAGGTCCGGCCGGTATCGAACCGGACAGGGGTCGGGCGGAGGTCTGGAACGGATGCAATCATGCCGACCCGGCTGATAGCGCCTTCAGCAGGCGGGCGACAGTGGGCTTTTGCCGGACCGCGCCGCGCCGGTCCCCTGCGATGTCATGCCGATGCCAGATCGCGCGCCGCGCGGCGGGCGGCCTGCACCTCGGGGTCCGGGTCCAGGCTGGCGGCCAGCAGGTTGCGTGTATAGGTCTCTTGCGGGTTGTCGAATATCTCCCGCACCGTGCCCTGCTCCACGATCCGCCCGCCCTGCATCACGATCACCCGATCCGCGAAATCGCGGACCAGCGGCAGGTCATGCGCAATGAAGAGATAGGCCAGGCCCAGACGCTTCTGCAGATCGGCCAGAAGGTCGATCACCTGGGCCTGGACCTGCACGTCCAGCGCCGAGACCGCCTCGTCGCAGATGATGATCTCGGGTTCCAGCGCCAGTGCGCGGGCGATGGCGATCCGCTGCCGCTGGCCGCCCGAGAACTGATGCGGAAAGCGGTCGGCATGTTCCGGCGCCAGTCCGACCTGATCCAGCAGCTCGGCGACCCGGGCCCGCCAGCGGTCCTTCGGCAGGATGTCGCGATGGATCGCCCAGGCCTCCGAGATCAGCTCATAGGCCGACATTCGCGGGTTGAGGCTCTGGGTCGGGTCCTGAAACACCATCTGGATTTCACGCCGGATCGCGAAAAGCTCCTTCGGCGACATGGCGAACAGGTCGCGGCCCTTGTAGAAGGCGGTGCCCGCCGTCGGCTCTTCCAGCCGCAGCAACGTCTTGGCGAGCGTCGATTTGCCCGAGCCGCTTTCCCCGACAATGGCCAGGCATTCGCCCGGCATCAGCTCGAAATTCGCGTCCTTCAGCGCCTCGAAGGCACCGTATTTCTTGCCCAGCCCGCGCACCTTCAGGAACTCGGCGCCCTCCTTGGCCACGCCGCCCGACATCGCGCCCTTGCCCGGCGCCGAGGCGATCAGGTCGCGGGTATAGGCGTGTTTCGGGTTGCGATAGACTTCGAGCGCGGTGCCCTGCTCGACGATCCTGCCGCCGTTCATCACCACCACCCGGTCGGCGGTCTCGGCCACCACGCCCAGGTCATGGGTGATCAGCAGCAACCCCATCCCGGTCTCTTTCTGCAGGACTTCCAGCAGCGACAGGATTTGCGCCTGCACCGTCACGTCCAGCGCCGTGGTCGGCTCGTCCGCGATCAGGATGTCGGGGCGCAGCGCCAGTGCCATCGCCACCATCAGCCGCTGCCGCTGACCGCCCGAGAACTGGTGCGGGTATTTCTGCACTGCCGTCGCGGGATCGGGGATCCCGACCCGGCCCAGCAACTCCAGCGTCTCGGCCCGTGCCTCGGCGCGCGGAGTGCCGTGGATCGTCATCGTCTCCTCGATCTGCCAGCCGACCCGGTAGACCGGATTCAGTGCGCTCAGCGGGTCCTGGAAGATCATCGCGATCCGCTTGCCGTTGATCTCGCGCCGCTCGTTGCTGTCCATCTGCAGAAGGTCGCGGCCCTCGAACAGGATCTGGCCCGCGGTGATCTTGCCTGGCGGGCAGTCGATCAGGTCCATCACCGCCGAGGCCGAAACCGATTTGCCCGAGCCGCTCTCGCCGAGGATCGCCAGAACCTCCCCCCGGTCCAGATGCCAGCTGACATCCTGCACCGCCTTCACCCGCCCGCCGGCGGTGTGGAACTCGACCGAGAGATTTCGGACCTCGAGAAGATGATCAGTCATTCTTCTTCCCCATTTCCAGGCGCCAGCGCTGCGCCGGATCAAGCGCCACCCGCATCCAGTTCGACAACAGGTTCAGGCTCAGCGTGGTCAGGATGATCGCCAGGCCGGGCCAGAACGACAGCCACCAGGCATGGGTCAGATAGGGCCGGCCCTGCGACACCATCAGCCCCCAGGTGATCTCGGGCGGCTGGATGCCGATGCCCAGGAAGGACAGCGAGCTTTCGGCCAGCATGACGAAGGCGAAATCCAGCGTGGCAATGGTCAGCAGCGTGGGCAGCACCATCGGCAGGATATGGCGAAAGACGATCCGCCGGGCCGAGGCGCCCATCACGAGGGCGGCCTGCACGAACATCCTTTCGCGCAGCTCCAGCACCTCGGCACGGGTGGTGCGCAGATAGATCGGGATCCGGGTGATCGCCAGCACGATGATCAGGTTGGTGACCGAGGCCGACAGCATGTAGAGCACGATCACCGCCATCAGCAGCGACGGGAAGGACATGATGACGTCGGCCAGCCGCATGATCGCCTGGCTCAGCCCCCTGCGGCTGTAGCCCGCGACCAGGCCAAGCGCGGCACCGATCAGCAGCGAACAGGCCACCGCTCCGGCGGCGACCATGATCGTGTTGCGCGCCGCGACGATGATCCGGGCCAGCAACGGCCGGCCCAGAGCGTCGGCCCCCAGCACGAAGGCCCAGCCCCGGGTCAGATCGAAGGGCGGCGCGTTGCGCCCGCGCAGGTTCTGCCGTGTTGCCAGGTTGTCCAGCAGCATCGGCCCCAGGATGGCGCAGAGAAGCACCACGATCAGGAAGATCATCGCCACGAGGGCGAACTTGTCGGCCCAGAGCATCGCGGCCAGTCGGCGAAAGCGGCTCTGCCCCGCCGCGCTCGGGACATCTGGAGTGGTTTCGGTCATCGCCGCCTCAGTACCGGATGCGCGGATCGAGAACCGCGTAGGAGAGATCGATCAGAAGGTTCATGATGAAGATGGCCATCGCCGTGACCATGATCGAGGCGAGAACCACCGCGAAATCACGTTGCAGGATGGAGTCGATCATCAGCTTGCCGACCCCGGGAAAGCCGAAGATCGTCTCGACCACCACGGCGCCGTTCAGCATCCCCGCCGCCTGGTCGCCGATCACCGTGATGACCGGCAGCATCGCGTTGCGCAGCGCGTGAACGAAGATGATCGGCCGCGGCCCGACGCCCTTGGCCCTGGCGGTCTTCACATAGGCCGAGCTCAGCGACGAGATCATCGAGCCGCGCACGACCTGCAGGATCAGGCCGAAGGGCCGGATGAACAGTACCGCCACCGGCAGAATCCAGTGCCAGACCGTCCCGGTGCCCGAGGTCGGCACCCAGCCGAGGTAGACCGAGAAGAAGACGATGGCGACGATGGCGATCCAGAAATCCGGGGCCGAGGCGCCGATCAGGGAAAAGAAGGTGGCGATCCGGTCGAAGACCCCGCCGACCCGCGACGCGGCCAGCGCGCCGAAGATGATCGCCGCGACGGTCACCAGAAGCATGGTGACGGCGGCCAGCGTCAGGGTCCAGCTGAAGGCTTCCAGCACCACCTGAAGGGCCGGACGCGCCTTGCGGATCGAATCGCCGAAATCGAGCGAGAGAACATCACGGGCATAGTGAAAGAACTGGACCAGGATCGGATCGTTCAGGCCGTGTATCTCGCGAAACTGCTCCCGCGATTCGAGACTGGCATCGACCGGCAGGTAGAGCGAAGTCGGATCGCCGGTCAGCCGCGAGAGGAAGAAGACCAGGACGATCAGACCGATCAGGGAAAGCCCGCTTGCCACGGCTCGTTTTCTGATGAACGTCTTCATCTGGCCCTCCCCTTGGCAGACGAGCGGCGGGCGGCAAACCGCCCGCCGTCAGGGTCACTTGAACTTGATCTGCGACAGTTGCAGTTCCGAGTTCGTGTTGATCGTCGGCTTGAAGTCGAGCCGTTCCGAGACCCGGCTGAAGCCGACCATGTGGAACAGTAGCACATCGGCAACGACATCGTCGTGCAGATAGGCAAAAAGTTCCTTCCACAGTGCCGCCCGCTCGTCGCCTGTCGCGGCGGTGGCGCGGGCAATCAGGTCTTCGGCCTTCTCGTCGCACATGCCGGACTGAAGACCGTCGCAGGCATATTTGAAGTACATGGTGAACACCGGATCGCCCTTGGCGTTGTCATGCATCGCCTCGATCAGCTGCGGTCCGCGATCTTCCGCGAAGGGCTGCGAATAGAGGTCGACCCATTCGCCGGTCTCGTACATCTCGAGCTTGGTGTTGAAACCGACATCGCCCAGCATCTGCTGCAGCGCTTCCATCACCTCGGTCACGTTCGGGAAGTTCCCGGTGCGGCCGATCAGGGTGATTTCCGCGTCCACCGGAACGCCGTCCGCCTTGGCTTCGGCCAGAAGCGCCTTGGCGCCTTCCGGATCATAGGCCGTGGGCGTCAGGTCCGGGTTCCAGCCGATGGTCGAGGGCGGCACCAGTGCCGTGGCCTTGATCGCATCCGACGGAATCAGCGTGCCGAGGAACGCATCCCGGTCGATCGCCATGTTCAGCGCCTTGCGCACCCGGACATCATCCAGCGGCGCGACGCCCTGGTCGATCCGCAGATAGGTGGTTTCCGAGTTCGGATAGCTGAAGTCGGTCGCCGGGTCGGTCGCGTCCAGTTCCGAGATCACCGGCGAAATGTCTGCCTCGCCGGTCTTGACCATCGCCGCCCGCACCGCGTCGTCCGTGCGGAACAGATAGGTGGCCTTGGTGACTTCCGGCTCGGCACCCCAGTAGTCGTCGCGACGGTCGAGCACGATCGACTGGCCGGCCTTCCACTCGGTCAGCACATAGGGGCCGGTCCCGATCGGGTTCTGCACGAATTCTTCGGGCGTCTCGGCCGGGACGATGGTGAGGGTCGACATCAGCAGCGGCAGGATCGGCTGCGGCGGGTCGGCCTTCAGGTCGATGGTCAGGTCGTCCACCACCGTCGGCGTGACCTTGATGCCGCCGAAGTACTTGGCGCCGATCTCGCAGGAGATCTTCGTGCTCACGACCCGTTCCATCGAGTGCTTCACGTCGCCGGCATCCAGCGTCGTTCCATCCGAGAAGGTGACCCCGGGATGCAGGTGGAACCGCCAGGTGCCGTCCCCCATGTCTTCCCAGCTGTCGGCCAGCCGCGGCTTGAGACCCTCGGTCGGGCTCAACTCGGTCATGGTCTCGGAAATGTTCTGAAGAATGACCCGGCCGATGTTCGATTTCGACGCCATGCAGGGGTCGATCGATTCGAGTTCCTCGTTCAGAACGATGATGATGTCCGTGTCCGCGGCATAGGCCGGGGCAAAAGCGGTGACGGCAAATGCCGTCCCCAAAAGACATGCGGTCAGATTGCGCATGGTCATCTCCTCCTCCTTGTTGGTGCAGCAGTCTTCGTCGGGCACGCGCGCGCTGCTTCAGCCTGCGCCCCCGTCTCCTCCATGACGCGGCAACCGGTCCGGGTGGCCGCGACATCCCTCTGATATATTAGTGTACCTTCATTGTTCCCCAAAGCGAAACTTGTTTCAGACTGATATAACATCTGTATCAATAACCTCGGTTGCGGTATCAGGCCCCTAGATTTCCCTGAACTTTCGGCTGCGGGCGCTGCGGGCCATCAGCAGGGTCGCGCCGAAGATCACCGCCGCCCCGATCCAGGTCGAGACCGACACCGTCTGGCCAAAGATCATGAAAGCCAGGAACGCGACGATCGGCAGCCGCAGGAAATCCATCGGCGCGATCAGCGAGGCGTCGGCCAGGGACAGGGCCCGCGTCACCAGGCTCATGTTGAGCGCGCCGAGCACCCCCTGCAGGGCCAGGAATCCCCATTGCGCCGGGGTTGGCGTGACCCAGACCCAGAGCGCCGGTATGATCGCGATCGGAACCGTCAGGATCAGGTTCCATGCGACCAGGGTCTCGGTCGAGTCGCGGGCCGACATCGGTTTGAGGATCAACTGAATCACCCCGGTCAGGAGCGCCCCCAGCAGCGCATAGAGGAGGCCGATCGAAATCCCCGTGCCATGACCTGGACGCAGAACGATCAGAACCCCGATGAACCCCAGGACCGAGGCCACGACCCGAATGGCGCGGGGCTGCTCGGAAAGAAACACCCAGGCCCCGATGCTCACGAAAATCGGCGCGGTGAAGGCCATTGCGGTCGCATCCGCCAGCGGCGCCGAGGCGAAAGCCGCGAAGAAGGCCACCAGCGAGGCCAGCTTCAGCGCCGCCCGCAGCACATGGCGAAAGCGGTAATGCGACCGCAGGATACGCGGCCGCGCCAGAATCCAGGGCAGCACCACCAGCAGGCCGAACAGCGACCGGGTGAAGCCGATGATGAACGGATGGACCGCCGGCGACATCAACCGCACGAGCACCGCATCAACGGCATTGATGACCGCCACAAGCAGCATCAGCCCGACTCCGATCATGGCGGAGCGGTCGATTTCCGCTGCTGTCCGCGTCAACGCCATTGCCCTCCACTTTCCCGGATCCGGTCCAACGCCCGCCGCAGCGGGGTCTTTCGCCAAGGTTTCTCCGGCGCCGCAAATTGTCAACATGATTTGCAAGGCCGAGACATGGAAATTTCCGAAATCCACCTAGATAACTGTTTTGTCGTGATTATTTCTATCAATCAGCCGACGACACGCCACCCGAACAACCATTTTCAACTTGACAACTTGTTCAGATAAACCAATTCCTGACGCCGAACCGACTGCCTTTCTTGCAAACCTGCGGGGACCGAATGACTCAACCCGACCCATCGCCCGAGAGCATCGCCGCGGGCATGGACGGCAAGCTTCGGCACACCGCCCCCGGCCGCCGGGAAGCACTGCTGCCTTCGCCCTGCGTCCAGAATCACGCGGCCTTTCTGGCCTGGCGGGCGGGCCGGCTGGATTGTCTCTGGTTCGCCGGATCGCTGGAGGGCAAATCCGATATTTCCGTGCTCCGCTCGACTCTCATCGACGATGAATGGCGGCCGGCCGAGCAACTCTCGGACGATCCCGATCGGTCGGAACAGAACCCGGTGCAGTTCTCGGCCCCGGATGGCCGGGTGCTGCTGCTGCACACCGCCCAGCCCGGCGGCAATCAGGACGCCTGCCTGCTGCGGATGCGCGAGATCGGGCAGCCGCCGCGCGATCTGCCCCTGCCCCCGGGCACCTTCATCCGCGCCCCGATCCATCTGCGCAGCGACGGCGCCTGGCTGCTGCCGCTGTTCCGCTGCGTGCCCCGGCCCGGGCAGCGCTGGACCGGCAGTCACGATTCCGCCGCGCTGGCGATCAGCGAGGACGCCGGCGCAACCTGGCGTCAGGTCGAGGTGCCGGAATCGACCGGCTGCGTGCACATGACACTGGTTCCGCTCGGGACCGGCCGGCTGGCGGCCTTCTTCCGGCGGCGGCAATCGGATTTCGTTCATCGCACCGAAAGCGCCGATGGCGGCGAAAGCTGGTCGGTCCCGAAGCCCACCGACGTGCCGAACAACAATTCCTCGATCTCGGTCATCCGGCTGCGCGATGGCCGCATCGCCATGGCCGGCAACCCGGTGAATGCCGCCATGCATCCCGACCGGCGCGACTCGCTCTATGACGAGTTGGAGGAGGACAGCCGCCCGCAGGCCTCGGGCGGATGCAACCCGATCTGGGGCGTGCCGCGGGCACCGATGACGCTGTGCCTGTCAGGGGACGCAGGCCGCAGCTTTCCACGCCGGATCATCGTCGAGGACGGCCCCGGCACCTGCCTGACCAACAACAGCCTGGATGGCCGCAACAAGGAAATGTCCTATCCCTCTCTGGTCGAGGCGCCGGACGGCAGCCTGGACCTCGCCTATACCTACCACCGTCGCGCGATCAAACATGTGCGACTCTCATCCGAATGGCTGGACGCGCAATGATCGGAATCACCATGGGCGACGCGGCGGGCGTCGGGCCGGAAATCACCTTGAAGGCGGTTGCCGAAATGACACCCGAAGACCGGGCACGGACCCGGATCTTCGGCTGCCGCAGGACGCTCGAGGCAGCGCAGGCGGCGGTGGGCACCGATCTGGACCTGGGCCGGGATGTCGCGCTCACCGATCTGCCGGTCGAGGACGCGCCGCTGCCCTGCGGCAGGGAGGATGCCCGCGCCGGCGACGCCGCCTTTCGCTGTATCGAGGCGGCGGTGCGCGCCGCCCAGGCCGGCGAGATCGGCTGCATCGTCACCGCACCGATCAACAAGGCGGCGCTGAACGCTGCCGGACATCACCACGACGGCCATACCGGGATGCTGGCCGCGCTGACCGGCACCAGCGGCGTCTCGATGCTGCTGGCATCGGAACGGCTGAAGGTGATCCATGTCTCTACCCATGTCAGCCTGAAGACCGCCATCGAGCGGGCCCGGCCCGACCGGGTGCTGGAGACCATCCGTCTCGGCCATGCGCATCTGAAGCGGATCGGCTACGAAACGCCCCGGATCGCCGTCGCCGGGATCAACCCGCATTGCGGCGAGGGCGGACTGTTCGGGACCGAGGACGACACCCAGATCGCGCCGGCGGTGGCGCGGGCCCGCGCCGAGGGCATAGACGTCCGGGGGCCGATCCCCGCCGATACGGTGTTTCACCGCGCCTATCACGGAGGCTTCGATCTCGTCGTCGCCCAGTATCACGACCAGGGGCACATCCCGATCAAGCTGGTGGCCTTCGACACCGCCGTGAATGTCTCGGTCGGGCTGCCGATCGACCGCACCTCGGTCGATCACGGGACCGCCTTCGACATCGCCGGCAAGGGCATCGCAAAGCACGAGAACATGAACGAAGCCATCGCCTATGCGCGCAGGCTGAACAGCGGGAGAAAGACATGACCCACGCCATCCGGGGCGTCCACTGCGCCGCCGCCACGCCGGTCACCGCCGACGGCACGCCGGACCTCGGGCTCTTCGCCGCGCATTGCCGGGCCCTGCTGGACGAAGGCTGCCATGGAATCGCGATGCTGGGGACGACGGGCGAGGCGAACAGCCTCGGCCTTGGTCAGCGCAAGGCCCTTGTCGAAGCGGCGATCGCGGGCGGGGTTCCGGCGGCGACGCTGCTGCCCGGCACCTCGGCCCCCTCGGTGGCCGACACCGTCGAGCTCACCGCCCATGCGGTGGCTGCCGGCGCCAAGGGCTGCGTGCTGCTTCCGCCCTATTACTACAAGGGGGTCAGCGACGAGGGCCTGTTCCGCTTCTATGCCGATGTGATCGAAGGCGTCGGAGAGTCCCGGCTGAAAGTGGTGCTCTACCACATCCCGCAGGTGACCCAGGTGCCGATCTCGCACGCCCTGATCGAGCGGCTGCTGGCCGCCTTCCCCGGCACGGTCTGCGGCATCAAGGACAGTTCCGGCGATCTGGAGAACATGAAGCAGATGTGCGAGCGGTTCCCGACGCTGGGCGTTCTGGCCGGGGCCGATCCGCTGATGCTGCCGGTGCTGGGCTTTGGCGGCGCAGGCTGCATCACTGCGACCTCGAACCTGCGCGCCGATGCGCTGCGGGTGGTCTGGGAAGGCTGGCAGGACCCGGCCCGCGCCGAGGAGGTTCAGGCCGCACAGGCCCGGATCGATGCCTGGCGCAACCTGTCGAACAGCCATGCACAGCTGCCCACCATCAAGACCATGCTGGCACGCAGCCGCGGCGACATGGGTTGGCTGAACGTGCTGCCGCCGCTGGTCGAACTGCCCGAGGCCGCGCGCGAAACCGTCTGGGCGGAAATGGCCCGGCTGGGCGGATGAAGGAGCCATCATGACCGAGATTTCCCGCCCAATCACCCTGCATCTGCCGCCCCGGATCGAGATCGGAAGCGGCAGCGCCGCCCGGCTGAAGGACTGGAGCGCCGGAGCCGAACGGGTTCTGGTTCTGGCCTCGCGCAGCACCGCCGGCATGGTCGGCCGGCTCGGCCTTTCGGGCGCGGTCACGGTCTTTGACCAGGTCCCGGGCGAGCCGCATGACCACGATCTCGACGCGGCGCTGGCCGAGGCGCGGCGGGTCCGGCCCGATCTGGTGGTCGGGCTTGGCGGCGGCTCGGTGATGGATATCGCCAAGCTGGTCGCGGTGCTCTGGGACAGTGACCAGCAACCGGCCGAAGTGGCCGGACCGAACAAGGTCCGCCGCAAATGCGCCCGGCTGGCGCAGGTCGCCACCACCGCCGGAACCGGCTCCGAAGGCGGTATCCGGGCGCTGTTCACCAGTTCCGAAACCGGGATGAAAGTAGCGGTCGAAAGCCCCTTCATGCTGGCCGATATCGCGGTGCTCGACCCCGGGCTGACCCTCTCGGCGCCGCCGGAGCTGACCGCCGCCACGGGGATCGACGCGCTTGCGCATTGCGTCGAGGCCTTCACCAGCCTCAAGTCGCATCCGCTGATCGACGGCTATGCGCGGCTGGGCATCGGGCTGGTCGGCAGGCACCTGGCGCAGGCGGTACGCGACGGAAGCGATTCCGATGCCCGCGCCGGTATGATGCTGGCCTCGTTCTACGGCGGGCTCTGCCTGGGGCCGGTCAACACCGCGGCGGGCCATGCCGTCGCCTACCCGCTGGGCAGCCGCGCCAGCCTGCCGCACGGGCTGGCCAATGCGCTGGTCTTTGCCCATGTGCTGGCCTTCAACGCCCCCGCGGTGCCGGAGAAGACCGCCGAGGTCCTTGCCGCACTCGGTCTGCCCGGCTCCAGCGATCCCGCCGAAGTGCTGCAATCTGCCGGCGGCTATTGCGCAGACCTGGGGATCGACATGCGGCTGTCGGCGCATGGCATCGGCGTCAACGATCTGCGCCCCTGGGCCGAAGAGGCGCATGCCATCCGGCGCCTGATGGACAACAACCCTCGCCCGATGAGCGTCGATGACATCGAGGCGATCTACCGCGCCGCCTTCTGATCGCCGCCGCCCTGCGGGTTGCCCCGACGGCTTTCGAACAGCCGGTCGCGCGAACCGACAAGGTGGCTGTGCATGAGGTCCTTCGCCCTGGCGGAATCGCGGGCCGCGATCGCCTCATGGATCGCCCGATGTTCCTCGAAGGCATGGCTCAGCCCCGCCGGCATCGCCTTCAGCGACAGGCCGTGGAACTGCATCCCGACCGCGATATGGTCCTTCAGCGCGTCCATGGCGGTGGCGAAATACTGGTTGTCGCTGGCTTCGGCAATGGCCAGGTGAAAGGCGAAATCCGCGTCTTCCCGGTGCCGCTGGCGATTGGTCGCATCCTGCATCATCGCCAGAGCCTCGGTGATCGCGGCCAGGCCGGCCTCGTCATGGCGCTCGGCGGCGGCGGCGGCGGCAACAGGTTCCAGCGTGATCCGGAACTCGTAGCAGCGCTGCAAGGCCGCGATGCTGGCCAAGGGACCGAAGCCCAGCGGCTGGCGCAGCCCGGACTGGCGGACGAAACTTCCCGCCCCCTGCCGCGAATAGATCAGCCCCTGTTCGCGAAGCCGGCGCAGCGCCTCGCGCACGACCGGGCGCGAGACCTGGAACTCGGTCGCCAGATCATGCTCGGTCGGCAACCTTTCCTCGGCGCCATAGGCACCCGACTTGATCGCCCGCATCAGCCGCTCGAAGACGACGTCTCCCAGGCTCTTTCGTTTCCTTGCCCCTCGCTGCGTCATTTGCCGCCACCTTTCAACCGCACTGTCATTCGGCAGCCATGCTGCCCCGGAGATCGAGCAGCCGGACCAGAGTGTCCGGACCGCCGAATCCTCCCGATTTCGTCACCAGAACCTTGCCGCCCGCGCGGCAAAGCGGCAGGCCGGGCAAGGCCTCGCCGTTCACCTCCAGGCATGTCTCCCCCAGATCGTCCAGCAGCGCCTCGGCGGTCGCGCCGCCGGTCAGCACCACCGAGCGTGCCGCCCGCAGCAAGGGCCCGGCGGTGCGCGCCAGGGACGCCGCCACGGCAGGCCCCGGGGCTTCGGGCCCGTCGGTCGCCTGCACCAGCGCCAGCGCCGGACCCGCCGGCACAACCGTGCCTGCGCCCGAAGGTGCGCGGTGATGCGCCGTCTCGGGTCGCGCCGAAATCAGGGCATCCACCTGCGCCAGGGTGATCGGATCGGTGGAGCCGACAACGATGCAGACCGGCGCCGGAAGAGCCGGAACCGAAACCGGCGGCGTGATCCCCATCGCGCGGGCCAATGCCCGTGCCAAGCCGCGGGCGCCGACCAGAACCGCGTCCTCCGGCGCCGCCGCCAGGGCGTTGTCGATATCGTCGCTGCTCAAGGTATCGGGCACCAGCGCCCGCGCCGCGGCCGCGCCCAGCACCGCTTTCACCGGCAGAGGCCGGGCCAGGCCGAACCCCTCGACCGCGCCATTGCGGACCAGGCGTCCGAATTCGGGCAAGGCCGGCAGCACCACGAAAGACCGGTCGCCAAAGGCCGCCAGTTCGGCCCCGATGTGGCCCTTGAGACGCGAGTCGATCTTCTTGACGACCCGCATCCCGGAGGGCAGCCTAGCCAGAACCCCGGCCACCCGCGCCTGCGCCGCATCGGCGGCAATCTCGCGCGAGCGGGTCGAGACCGCGATGACATCGGCCCCGGTTTCCAGCGCTGCATCCAGTGCGTCCGGACAGGTGGCGACCACGACCCGTGCCGCATCCGAGGCAAAGGGCGCCGCCGCGTCCAGCGCGCCGGTCAGATCATCCGCGACAAGGGCCAGCGCAGCCCGTGACATCTCCGCCCCATTTTACAAATCGACTTGTTCAACAATGCCAAGAAACCGCTTGAAAGCCAATGGCTTTGGGAGAGTTTTTCATTTACATCTCGAAGCGGGCCTTACAAGCGCCAGGCGGAAGGAATGCCATGTCGGCCAACCTCTTTGAACTCAACCAGTTGCGCTGTTTCGTGGCTGTCGCGGAAGAGCTGAACTTCCGCCGCGCCGCCCGACGTCTCAACATGACGCAACCGCCGCTGTCGCGTCATATCAACCTTCTCGAACATGCCGTCGGGGTGCGGTTGTTCGACCGCTCCACCCGCTCGGTGCGGCTGACCCTGGCCGGAGAACGGTTTCTCTTTGACGCGGTGGACATACTGCACCGGGCCGAAAGCGCCATGCTCTTTGCCCGCCAGGCCGAACGCGGCGAGACCGGATCGGTGGTGCTGGGCTTCGTGCCCACGGCGACCATCGAACTGGTGCCGCTGGTGGTGAAACGCCTGCGCCGGAAGCTGCCGGCCGTCAGCGTGACCCCGCGCGAGATGATGAGCCACGAACAGATCGAGGCGTTGCGGGCCGGAAGTCTCGACATCGGCATCACCCGCCTGCCCCGGAACCCGGAGTCGCTGACCATCTCGCGGGTCTGGAGCGAGCCGTTTCTGGTCGCGCTGCCGAAGGATCATCCCCTGACCGCCCGCGACAAGTTGCGGGTCGAGGATCTGCACGGACAGCCGATGATCGGCTATTCGACGGAACGCGGCGGATTTCTCTTCGAGGTGGTGTCGGGCTACCTGACCTCCTCGGGGGTCAGCCCGAACCTGCTCTATTCCGTTTCCCAGGCCCATACGGTGATGAGCCTTGTCGACTCCGGCCTCGGGCTGGGGCTCGTGCCCCGCTCCTACGCGCTGGTCGCCATGAAGAACACCGCGATGCGCGACTTCGAACAGCCCGAGAATTTCCGATCGGACCTCTACATGGTCCAGGGCCCGCGCAGCGCCAATTCGCTGGTCAGCAGGGTCGCGCAAGAGATCACGGTCGCACTGGCCGAGGCCAGCCCCACCCTGCCGGCGCCCTGAACCGATCCGCCGGGCGACAAGGGCGGACACTGTGGCCAAAGCTCCACACCCGGGCGCTCACGTCAATTTGCGGCAGGTCCTTCCGATTTTCCCTTGCCCCGACGCAGCACCTGCGGCACATGCCTGCGCATCGGCGGAGGGGAAGGTTTTCCCTACGTCAAAAGGGCTTAGGAGAGTCGCAGCAAGCCCCCGGACGAGTCATCCTGGCACAGATGCCACGGTTCTCGACACCGGGACAAACCCCCGATTCGAGCCACAATATCACCCTATTCCGGGCGAAGGCTGAGAGCATTCGCATCGTGTTCACCCCGTCGTGGCAATCTCGGTCGCGGTCTGGGCAAGGAACTCGGCGCAGGTGTTCGGGCGCAGCCCCGCCGTAACGAGGACGAGCAAATGACCAGAAAAGATTCCGGAAAGGCACCGGAAGAACCCAGCCCAGAAGCCGCGCCGCAGATGGGGTCGCAGCCCGACGGCGAGCAGAAGCAGGCCCAGCAATCCGGCGATGCCCAACCGGCGAAACCGGGCCGGGGTGCGCCCAGGCCGGTGCGTTTCACCGACTGGGCCAGCATCTAGGCGCCGGCAGCCCGGTCCGCCCCACTGCGGTCTTTCCCGCAGGCCAAGCGGCCTGTAACCTTGGCCAAAGGGTCGCGTCATCGCGCGCCGATCCAGCCCCTGCCGATGGCCCCCGATGACTCAACCCGTCACCGCGATTCGCAATATCGGCCCGGCCAGCGCGGCACTGTTTGCCCGGGCCGGGATCACCACCGCGGAACAACTGCGCCGCCTGGGTCCGGACGAGGCCTATCGCCGCTGCCTTGCCGCCGGCACCCGCCCGCATTTCATCGGCTACTACGCTCTGGTCATGGGGCTTCATGGCCGGCCCTGGAACGATTGCAAGGGGGCCGAGAAGGCGGCCCTGCGCAAGCGATTCGACGAGATCGTCGCCGAAGCTCACGACCCGGTGCAGAGCCAGCTTGAATCGGCGCTCAACCTGCTGGGCGTGGTCGCGCCGCGCCAATAGCCGCCGGATCGCGATACGCAGGAATGCAAAACGCGGCCCCCGAAGGCGCCGCGTTTCCTGTTCGTCGGGCGGGTCGTTCAGCCGACCAGTTCAAGCCCCGAGAAGAAGAAGGCGATTTCCTCTTTCGCGGTATCCGGCGCATCCGAGCCGTGAACCGAGTTCTCGCCGACGCTCTCGGCGAACTCGGCGCGAATGGTGCCCTCGGCCGCATCGGCCGGGTTGGTGGCGCCCATCACCTGGCGGTTCTTCTGCACCGCGCCTTCACCTTCGAGAACCTGCACGACCACCGGCTCGGAGGCCATGAAGGTGCAGAGTTCGTCGTAGAACGGCCGCGCGGCGTGGACTGCGTAGAACTTGCCGGCCTGTTCCTTGGTCAGCCGAATCCGCTTCTGCGCCACGATGCGCAGGCCCGCGTCTTCGAATTTCGCGTTGATCTTGCCGGTCAGGTTACGCCGCGTGGCGTCCGGTTTGATGATCGAGAGGGTGCGTTCAATCGCCATGTTAGCCCTAAGCCTTCAGTTATTCTTGGCCGGACCCCGTGCCCGGCTGTTCTGTTCGCGCGTTGAACTAGCATGGCCTCGGGAAGGTGGAAAGACGTATTGCCGCAGTCCGGCGCCCGGAATAAGGCGCAGCCGCGCGCGCCCGCCGCGCTTGCCCTGCCTCGCCGCCGCGGCCATTCTGCCCGGCGTTGGCAATCAGGGACCGGGGACCCGTGCAGGATCTCATCGAAGCCGCGGCACGCAACAGGGCGATCCTTTGCGACCGGATCTGCCGGGCGCAGGGCATCGGTTCGCGCTTTCTGCCCGGGATCTGGCGCACCACCGGAACGGCGCCGCCGCTTCTGCCCGATGCCATCACCCTGCCGGGAATGTCCGGCCCGCCGCCGCAGGTCGAGTTGCGGGCGCTGCTGGCCGGCCGGCCACGCGGGCTGACCGTCATGGACAGCGCGGCGGCTCTGGACCTGGGGTCCGAAGGCTACGCCCCGCTGGCCGATGCCGACTGGATCACCCGCAACCGGCCCAGCCCGCCGCCGGCACCGCTGACCTTGGTGCGGATCGCCCAGCCCGCCGATCTCGGCCTTTGGGAGGGCTTCTGGCGCCGCGCCGAGGATCTCCCCGAAGGCCATGTCCAGTTCCCGCCCGACCTGATCCAGCGCCGGGACATCGCCTTTCTCGCCCATCTCGGGCGCGATGCGCGACCGCGCGGCGGCGGCATCCTGCTCCACGGTGCCGGGGTGGTCTCGGTCTCGAACCTGTTCAGCCTCGGCCCGCAGCCCGAGGCGCTGTTCGCCGCCGTCGCCGCCTGCGCCGCAAGACTCTGGCCCGGCCGCCCGGTCGTCGGTTGCGAAAGCGGCGCCCGGCTTGACGCGGCACGGATCGCCGGCTTCACCCCGATCGGCCCGCTCCGGCTCTGGCGGCATCCGGGCTCTGCGCAATAGCCGCCGCCGCGGCCGATCTCGCGGCACCGATTGACCCCACCGCGCAAACGCGGCATCAGCCGCCCATGCTACGCATCGAAGACATCACCTATTCCATCGACGGGCGCCCCCTGATCGAGAAGGCCAGCGCGGTGATCCCGACCGGCCACAAGATCGGCCTGGTCGGTCGCAACGGCGCCGGCAAGACCACGCTGTTCAAGCTGATCCGGGGCGAGCTGACCCTCGATTCGGGTGACATCCGCCTGCCGGCCCGATCCCGCATCGGCGGCGTGGCGCAAGAGGTGCCGGGCTCCGAGGACACACTGCTCGACACCGTTCTGGCCGCCGACACCGAGCGCGCCCAGTTGCTGGCCGAGGCCGAAACCGCCACCGAGCCGCACCGGATCGCCGATATCCAGACCCGGCTGGCCGATATCGACGCCTGGTCGGCCGAGGCCCGCGCGGCCACCATCCTGCGCGGCCTGGGGTTCACCGAGGCCGAAATCCACCAGCCCTGCTCGGCCTTCTCGGGCGGTTGGCGGATGCGGGTGGCGCTGGCGGCGGTGCTGTTTTCGGCCCCCGACCTGCTGCTGCTGGACGAACCGACCAACTATCTCGACCTCGAAGGCGCGCTCTGGCTGGAAAGCTATCTCGAACGCTATCCGCATACCGTGCTCTTGATCAGCCATGACCGCGACCTGCTGAACCGGGCGGTGCAGGCGATCCTGCATCTCGACCGCAGGAAGCTGACCCTCTACCAGGGCGGCTACGACACCTTCGCCAATACCCGCGCCGCGCAACGCGCCGCCGAAAGCGCCGAGGCCAAGAAGCAGGACGCCCGGCGGGCGCATCTGCAAAGCTTCGTAGACCGTTTCAGGGCCAAGGCGACGAAGGCGCGGCAGGCGCAGAGCCGGATGAAGATGATCGAGCGGCTGACCGCCACCGCGCCGCCCGAGGATCCGGCCCGCACCGTCTTCACCTTCCCCGAGCCCGAGGAACTCTCGCCGCCGATCATCACCATGGAAGGCGTCTCGGTCGGATATGGCGACAAGACCGTCTTGCGCGGCCTGACCGAGCGGATCGACCAGGATGACCGGATCGCCCTGCTGGGCCGCAACGGCGAAGGAAAGTCTACGCTTTCCAAGCTGTTGGCAGGCAAACTTAAACCAATGTCGGGCAAGCTGACGATCTCGAACCGGCTCCGCGTCGGCTTCTTCGCCCAGCACCAGGTCGAGGAACTGCGGGTCGAGGAGACGCCGCTGCAGCACGTCATGCGGCTGCGCGGCTCCGAAGGCCAGGGCAAGGCCCGGGCCCGGCTGGCCGGCTTCGGCCTGCAGGCGGTGCAGGCCGAAACCGAGGTCGGTCGGCTCTCGGGCGGGCAGAAGGCCCGGCTCTCGCTGCTGCTGGCGACCATTGACGCGCCGCATCTGCTGATCCTGGACGAACCGACCAACCACCTCGACATCGACAGCCGCGAGGCGCTGGTCGAGGCGCTCACCGCCTATTCCGGCGCGGTGATCCTGGTCAGCCACGACATGCACCTGCTCAGCCTCGTCGCCGACCGGCTCTGGCTGGTCAAGGATGGCCGGGTCGCGCCCTATGAAGAGGACCTCGACGCCTATCGCAGGATGCTGACCACCCCGGAGGCGCCCCCGGAAAAACCCAAACCGGCCAAGGCGAAACCCAACCGCGACGCGATCCTGGCGCTGCGCGCGGATGTCCGCAAGGCCGAGGAACGGGTGCAGAAGCTGAACGAGATGCGCGACAAGCTGGCCAAGCGGCTGGCCGATCCGGCGCTCTACGAGCCCGAGCGCAACGGCGAGCGCGAGGTCTGGCAGAAGAAATACGCAGAAGTGATGACAGGGCTGGACCGGGCCGAATCCCTGTGGCTGGATGCACAGGGCAAGCTGGACGAGGCGCAGGGCTAGGGCCCTCGCCGGCGGACGGCCGGAGACGCGCGGCAATCGAAGGGGCCGGACCATGGACACCACCCTGCTGATCTCGGCCTTCCTGACGCTCTTCGTGATCATCGACCCGATCGCGGTGGCGCCGCTGTTCATGGCGCTGACCACCGGCATGGACCCGGCCCGGCGCCGAGCCGCGGCCTTCCGGGCGATCCTGGTGGCGGCGGCGGTCCTGACCCTGTTCGGCCTCTTCGGCGAGGCCCTGCTGCGCTATGCCGGGATTTCGCTGGACGCCTTCCGGATATCCGGCGGGGTGCTGCTGTTCCTGATCGCCGTCGAGATGCTGTTCGAGAAACGCACCTCCCGGCGCAGCAATCAGGCCCAGACCGTCAACCATCCCGATGCCGGGCATCCCGGCGACGACGATCCGGCGGTGTTCCCGATCGCGGTGCCGCTGGTGGCGGGCCCCGGCGCGATGGCGACCATGGTGCTGCTGGCCTCGCAGGACCCGGGCTGGGCCTGGAGGGCGGCGATTCTCGGGGTGACGCTGGCGGTGCTGGCGATCACCCTGACGCTGTTCCTGATGGCGCCGCTGGTCGACCGGCTGGCCGGGCGCAGCGGGATCAACGTGCTGACCCGCCTGTTCGGCATCCTGCTGGCGGCGCTGGCGGTGCAGATCGTGCTGGACGGACTCGGCGGCTACGGGCTGAGCCCGACCACGGGCTGAGCCGCCACCCTTGCCAGCGCGCCGACCCGCCCCCATCTTTCAGCCATGGACAACGTCTCGCTCGGAAATGTCGCCTATCTGGTCCTGCTGCTGATCGCCATCGGCGGCTGGATGATCGCCGCCAACCGCCACCAGCTGGGCAAGATGGCCCAGCAGGCGGCGATCTGGGGCTTCATCTTCCTCGGCACCATCGCGGCGTTCGGTCTCTGGTCCGACATCCGCGACGACGTCGCGCCGCGCGCCGCGGTGATCGGCAACACGATCGAGATCCCGCGCGGGCTCGACGGCCATTATCACCTGACCCTGGGACTGAACGGCACACCGGTGGATTTCGTCATCGATACCGGCGCCTCGGACATGGTGCTGTCGATGCAGGATGCCGCCCGGATCGGGCTCGACCCCGAGTCGCTGGCCTTCACCGGCATGGCGACCACGGCCAATGGCACGGTCCGCACCGCACGGGTCCGGATCGCGAAGGTCCAGCTCGGCGACGCGACCGAAACCAACGTGCCGGCCTCGGTCACCCAGGGCGAGATGCAGGGTTCGCTGCTCGGCATGTCCTACCTTCAGCGCTTCGCCCGGATCGAGATCACCGGCAACAAGATGATCCTCGAACGCTGATCCTGTACCCCGCCTCGCCATCTTCGGGTCAAAAATACTCGACCTTGCTTCCGGGCCGGGCCGGACGCGGGAGGTCCGGCCTTGCGGCCCGCGACGCGGCCCCCGGCGTCTAGACGATCGCGGCCCCCGGCGTCTAGACGATGATGTCGATCCCGGCGGGCTCGCGGCCCTGATCGACGGCCACCATATTGGCGATCATGCGGGTGATCGAGGGCACGAACCCGTCCGAGGTCAGCGCCGCGACATGCGGGGTCACGATCACCCCGTCGAGCCCGACCAGCGGGTTGTCCGGCTCCACCGGCTCGGTGGCGAAGACATCGACCGCGGCGCCGCGCAGCCTGCCCTCTCGCACCGCCGCGGCCAGATCGGACTCGACCACCACCCCGCCGCGGGCGGCATTAATCAGGATCGCGTCCGGCTTCATCTTCGCCAGCGCCGCCGCGTCGATCAGGTTCGCGGTGCCCTCGTTGAGCGCGCAGTGGAGCGAAACCACGTCTGACTCGCGCAGCAGCCGGTCGAGCGCGACATGGGTGACACCCAGAGCCTGCTCTTCCTCGGCCGACAGCGGGGTCCGCTTGGTATAGAGGATGGTGCAGCCGAATCCGGCCAGCAGCCGGGCCAGCGCGGTGCCGATATGGCCCAGCCCGACGATGCCCACGGTCTTGCCCGACAGCCGGGTCGAGCTTTGCGCGCATTCGCTCTTCAGCCATTTGCCCTCGAGCACGCCCATGTGGCCGCGCACCAGGTTGCGGTTCAGCGCCAGCATCATCGCCAGCGCGGTCTCGGCCACCGCGACCGCGTTCGACCCGGTGGTGCGCATCACCCGCACCCCGTTGGCGCGCGCCGCGTCGAGGTCGATGTTGTCATAGCCGACCCCCCATTTGTGGACGCCCTTCAGCCCCGGCACCGCGAACATCTCGGCGGTGACCGGCACATCGGCCGTCACCGCGAAATCGGCGCCGGAAAGCGCCGCGAGCTGGTCGGCGACGGCGCGCGACTTCGCGACCGACAGCTCCCAGCCATCAGGCAGCAGGGCGCCGATCTGCTCGGTGCGGCTCAGTGCGAAGGGATCGAGGAAGACCAGTCGTGTCATGTCGCTATTTCGTCCTGTCAGGGGGCATCTGTCGCTGCGGCGCCGGCACTCCGATCGGGTCAGCGGGCGATGTCCGGGGCTTGGCGCGGGCCGCGGGCGCGGCCCTGGCATCCAGACATAGCGCAGCGCTCCGGGCTTGCCAAAATCGGAAAATTTATGCCGGGGCCAAAGCAAATCTATCGGCCCGGACGCTGCCCCGCCCCCCCGGGGCCGGGGAGATTCACCCAAAAGAATATCTATGCACCCAAAAGAGATTTTCGATTGGACCTTTGCGCCCGCAGCGTCTTGGATTGAGCATGAGCAAACCGGGACATCAGATCCCCGAAGACTTTCACGCACTCCGACAGGTCGAGGTCAACATGACAGTCAAGACTCCCGAATTCTCTCCCTCCCGCCGCACGGTCCTTGTGGGCCTGGGCGCCGGACTCACCGCAATGGCGTTGCCGCGGAACGCCTCGGCGCAGAGCATGAAGACCCTGCGCTACGGTCTTTCCACCTTCCCGCCGTCGCTGGCGCCCTGGGAGACCAACGGCAACGCCGCCAACACGGTGAAGCTGATGATCTTCCGCGGCCTGATGGGCTATGATCAGGATGCCAAGCTGGTGCCGGAACTGGCCGAGAGCGTCGAGCAGCCCGATGCGCAGACGCTGATCTTCAAGCTGCGCGCCAATGCCAAGTTCCACAACGGCGAGCCGGTGACCGCCGAGGACGTGATCTACAGCTTCTCGGCGATCATGGCCCCCGAAAGCACCGCCTATCTGAAGGCCAGCTTCCAGAACGTGGACACGATGGAAGCCCTCGACGACAAGACCCTGAAGATCACGCTCAAGGAACCCTCGGCGGTCTTCACCCAGATCCTCGCCAACTACTGCGCCGGCATCGTCTGGGCCGGCAGTGCCGAGGATGATCCGATCGGCGCCGGCCCCTACACGATCAAGTCCCAGGAAAAGGGCGTCTATGTCGAGCTGGAGCGCTTCCCCGACTTCTACGACGCCGGGCAGCCGCTTTCCGACACCATCCGCTTCATCGCCTATGCCGACGAGAACCTGCGTTTCGCGGCGCTGGAAGCCGGCGATGTCGATGTGATCGAATACCTGCCCTGGCAGCAGTTCGAGAACGTCCGGAACTCGGACCGGCTGGAGATCTCGGCGACCCAGGGCCCGTTCATGCTGGTTCTGTTCAATGTCGCCAAGGAAGGCCCCTTTGCCGATCCGCTGGTCCGCCGTGCCGTGGGCTACGCGATCAAGCGCCAGGACGTGATCGACGCCGCCTTCGCCGGCAACGGCGAGCCGCTTCTGGGCTTCCCGAACCCCAAGGGCTCGCAGTTCGATCTGTCGAACCCGGATGCGGAATGGACCTACGACCCCGAGAAGGCCAAGGCGATGCTGGCCGAAGCCGGCTATCCGAACGGGTTCGACTGCACCCTTCTGGCCACCTCGACCTACGGGATGCACCAGGACACGGCCTCGATCGTGCAGGCCTATCTGGCAATGGTCGGGATCAACGCGACCCTCGACCTGCCGGACTGGTCGAGCCGGATCAAGGCCGGCAAGGAAGGCAACTACGACATCGCGGTGCACGGGCTGTCGGGCTTCTACAACGACCCCGACGCGATGTGGAACCTGCTGCATTCGGGCGATGCGAACTATGTCCGGTCCTTCGGCTTCTCCTCGGAGAGGATCGACGGTCTGCTCGAGGCCGGCCGCGCCGAGATCGACCCCGCCAAGCGCGAGGCGATCTACAAGGAGCTCTACCAGGCCTATTACGACGAGGTGCCGCAGGTGCCGCTGAACTGGCGGACCCAGGCACATGCCTTCGACAGCGGCTCGGTCACCGGGTTCCACTGCTTCCCGGGCTGGCTGAACGGCTCGACCGCCTATGTGCTCGACGAGAGCGCGGTGAGCTGAGCGACCGATGACAAGCTATGTTCTCCGCCGTCTCACGACGGCGCTGGTGATGCTTTGGGTGGTCGGCACGATCGTGTTCTCGGTCCTGCTGATCGTCCCCGGCGATCCCGCCGAACTTCTGCTGACCACCGGCGGTGCCGATGCCAGCACCGATGCGGTGGAGAACCTGCGCAAGAAGATGGGCCTCGATCGGCCCGTCGCCGAGCAATATGTCAGCTTCCTCGCCGATACGGCGCGGTTCGACTTCGGCGACTCGCTGATCGACGGCACCCCGATTTCCGAAACCATTGCCCTGCGCCTGCCCCGGACGCTGGAGCTGATCGCGGTCTCGATGGTCGTGGCGCTGGCGCTGGCGATCCCGGCCGGCACCTATGCGGGTCTGAATGCCGGGAAACGCTTTGACCGCGCCGCCTCGGCGGTAAACGCGCTGTTCACCTCGATCCCCGGCTTCGTCTCGGGCACGCTGTTCATCTATCTCTTCGCCCAGGTGCTGCGCATCCTGCCCGCCGGCGGCTATGTCGCCTTTGCCCAGGACCCATGGATGCATGTGCAGATGCTGATCCTGCCGACCGTCACCGTGGCGCTGCACCTGATGACGATCATCTTCCGGATGACCCGGGCCAGCGTGCTCGAGATGCGCGCCCATGACTGGGTGCGCACCGGCATCGCCAAGGGCCTGCGCCGCCGCCAGGTAGTGCGCCGGCACATCCTGCGCAACGCGCTCGGCCCGGTGATCACCGTGGTCGGCCTGCAACTGGGCATCCTGCTGGGCTCTACCGTGCTGGTCGAGTTCGTCTACAACTGGCCGGGGCTGTCGGGCTTTCTCGTCTCTTCGGTGCAGCAGCGCGACTATCCCTCGGTCCGGGCCGTGATCCTGACCGTCGCGGCGATCTTCATCGCGATCAACTTCCTCGTCGAGGTCGCCTATTCCCTGCTCGATCCGCGGATCCGGCTGACATGAGCCTGTCCCTGCCCAAGCCGATGCGCCTGCCCAGCCTGATCCTCCTGGCGCTGGTCATGACCCTGGTGTTCGGGCCGATGATCATGTCGGCCGATCCGATCTCGATCTCGGTGAAGGACCGGATGGCGCTGCCCAGCTGGTCGCACTGGCTGGGCCAGGACGAGTTCGGCCGCGACCGGCTGGCCCGGGTTCTCTACGGCGGTCGGGTCTCGCTGACCGTGGCCTTCCTCGCCTCGGTCATCGCCTGTGTCGTCGGCACGCTCTTCGGCCTGATCGGCGCCTATTTCCGCGGCCCGTTCGAATTCGTCACCATGCGGCTGTCCGATGTCGTGCTCTGCTTCCCGCCGATCCTGCTGGCGCTGCTGGTCGTGACCCTGTTCGGCCCCGGTGTCACCACCCTGGTGGCGGTGCTCTCGGTGCTCTATTTCCCGGCCTTCGCCCGGATCGCCTTTTCCGAGGCGCTGCGCGTCGCGGCGCTGGATTTCGTCGAGGCCGCCCGTGCCCTGGGCGCGGCGCCGCGCCGGATCGTGCTGCGCACCGTGCTGCCGAACATTCTGGGCCCGATCTCGGTGCAGTTCTCGCTGACCGCCGCCGCCTCGATCACGATCGAAAGCGGGTTGTCCTTCCTCGGCCTCGGCGTCGTGCCCCCGGCCCCGTCCTGGGGCCAGATGATCCGCGGCGCCCGCGCGTTCATGAACCAGGACCCCACCGGCATCCTGGTTCCATGCGCGGCGCTGACGCTGACCATCTGGTCGATCAACTTCTTCTGCGACCGGCTGCGCGACACGCTGGACCCGAAACATGGCGAGAGCGCCGGCAAGGACGAGATAGCCAAGGCCCGGGCGGATGCCGCCGCCGCGGCCGCCGGACCGGCGCAGATACTCGACGCCGATGTGGTTGCCCAGGTGAAGGACCTGCGGCTGGCCCTGCCCCGCCCCGAAGGCCCGCTGGCGCTGATCGACGGCGTCACGCTGACCCTGCGGCAGAACGAATGCACCGCACTGGTCGGCGAAAGCGGCTCGGGCAAGTCCCTGACCTCGCTGGCGCTGATGGGACTGCTGCCCTCGGCGATCCGGCCCGCCGGCGGGCGCATCCTGATCCACCGCAAGACGGGCGGCACCGTCGATCTGGCCACCCTGGGCGAGCGCGAGACCGAGGACCTGCGCGGCAACGATGTGGCGATGATCTTCCAGGAGCCGATGACCTCGCTGAACCCGATCCACCGGATCGGCGCCCAGATGATCGAGGCGATCCGCGCCCACAAGGCGATCTCGGCCGAAGAGGCCCGGGCCCGCGCCGTCGAGCTTCTCGATCTCGTCGGCATCCCCGAGGCCGGGCGCCGGATCGACAGCTATCCGCACGAGTTGTCGGGCGGGATGCGGCAACGCGTGATGATCGCCATGGCGCTGTCGGGCGAGCCGAAGCTGATGATCGCGGACGAGCCGACGACGGCGCTGGACGTCACCATCCAGGCCGAGATCGTCGAGCTGCTGCAACGCCTGCGCCAGGAATATGCGGCGGGAATGAGCCTGCTCTTCATCAGCCACAACCTGGGCATCGTCGCCGAGATCGCCGACCAGATCGCGGTGATGTATGCCGGCGAAGTGGTCGAGCAGGGTCCCGCCGCCGAGGTCTTGGCGACCCCGCACCATCCCTACACCCGGGCGCTGCTCGACAGCATGCCCTCGGCGCATGAGGACCTGCATTCCTCGCGCGGCGACCGGCTGGCGGCGATCGCCGGCACCCCTGCCCGCCCCGAGGCCCGGCCCTCGGGCTGCGCCTTCCGCGACCGCTGCCCGCAGGCCCGGCCCTGCTGCGCCGAGTCACGTCCCGAACTCTATCCCACCGGCACCCGTGCCGCCCGGTGCTTCTTCGCCCCCGGCGCCGATCAGCCGCAAGAACGCGAGGCCGGAGCATGACCGCACTCCTGGAAGTCAGCGATCTCTCCAAGGCCTATCCGGTCGGCCGCCGCGGCCTGTTCCGGCGCCGGACCATGCAGGCGCTGGCCGGGGTCTCGCTGAGCATCGCACCGGGCGAGGTTCTGGGCCTCGTCGGCGAAAGCGGCTCGGGCAAATCGACGATCGGCAAGGCGGTGCTGCGACTGATCGAGCCCGAGACCGGCTCGATCCGCTTCGACGGCCGCGACCTGCGGGCGCTGAGCACCGAAGAGCTGCGCGCCGCCCGCAAGGACATGCAGATCATCTTCCAGGACCCCTATGCCAGTCTCGACCCGCGCAAGACGGTGCGGGCGGCGCTGGCCGAGGCGCTGGATACCCACGGGCTGCATACCGGCCAGCGCCGGACACCCCGGCTGAACGAGCTGGTCCAGATGGTCGGCCTCTCGCCGCAGGCGCTCGACCGGCGGCCGCACGAGTTCTCGGGCGGCCAGCGGCAGCGGATCGGCATTGCGCGGGCGCTGGCGGTCGAACCACGTTTCATCGTCGCGGACGAAGCCGTTTCGGCGCTCGACGTGTCGATCCAGGCCCAGATACTCAACCTGCTGGCCGATCTTCGCGCCCGCACCGGCATCTCGATCCTGTTCATCAGCCATGACCTGTCGGTGGTCCGCTTCATCTCGGACCGGGTGATGGTGCTCTATCTGGGCCGGGTGATGGAACTCGGCCCGGCAGACCGGATTCATTTCGCCCCGCGCCACCCCTACACGGCGGCGCTGGTCTCGGCCGAACCCAGCCTGGCCCCGCGGCAGGCGCGGATCAGGCTGACCGGCGAGATCCCCAGCCCGATGAACCCGCCTTCGGGCTGCGTCTTCCGCACCCGTTGCCCCTATGCGTTGCCCGAATGCGCCCAGGCCGTCCCGGCCCTGCGCCCGGCCGGAGAAGGCCAACTGACGGCCTGCATCCGAGACGACATCCTTTCCTGACAGAGGCCTGACATGACCACCGAAGCTCTCAAGACCGAAAAACTCAAGATCGCCGAACTGACCAGCGAGGAGTCGCGCCGTTTTCTCACCGAAGAGGCGGTGGTGGTGCTGCCGATGGGCTCGATGGAGGATCAGGGCACCCATGCGCCGATGGGCGACTACCTGGCCGCCGAATGCGTGGCGCTCGACATCGCCCGGGCCGCCCGCGGCATGGGCGTGCCCACCTTCGTCACCCCGCCGATCCCCTTCGGCGGCGCCGATTACTTCGGCTCGACCCATGGCGGCATCGCGATGTCGCAATCGACGCTGGTCGCCCTGCTCGACGACATGTTCGCCTGCCTGACCCGGCACGGGCTGAAGAAGATACTGATCATCAACGGCCATGGCGGCAATGTCACCGCGTTGACCGAGGTCACGATGCGCTGGCGCCGCAAGGCCGGGATTTTCGCGCCGGCGATGTATCTCTGGCAGATCAGCTACGAGTTGCTGAAAGAGATACTCGGCCCCGAGGAGGCGGCCAAGGTCTCGGGGCATGGCGGTGATCCGCTGACCTCGATCGGACTGCATTACTATCCGCAGATTCTGCGGCCCGACCTGCGCCAGGCGCCCTCCACGGGCGGCACGATCCGCGGCGCCGAGGTCGGCGGGATCAACGCGATCAAATACGCCGGCGCCAAGATCCAGGCCCCTGTCGAGGCGCTGGAAGCCGCCCCGCATGGCGTCTGGGGTGGCGACCCGGCCTACAGCAAGGCCGAGACCGGCAAGGTCCTGGCCGAACGGCTGGTGGCGATCGGCGCCGGGTTGATCCGCGACCATGTCGCCAAGGGGTTCCCCGAAGACTGAATCGGGGGGGCAAGGCGCCGCGCTCTCTCCCCGTGGCGCCTTGCCGACTATTCCTCGTCGAACCGCATGTAGGCGGGATGCTCGGCGCACCACTGCTCGGCCGCTTCACGCGCAAAGGCATAGATCGCCTCGGTCTGTGCCTTGCGGGCCCGGTTGAGATGGGCGCAGCGGATGTCCAGCGGGGCCAGCGGCGCGGTGGTGGGAATCTCGACCACCGAGCCCTCCTGCAACTCGCGCTCCAGGCCCGACAGCGCCAGCGCCGCCGCCCCGTAGCCGCAGCGAACCATGTCGCAGATCATCGAGGCCGAATTGCCGATGCAGCGCGCCCCGGTCAGGGTCTGGGTCTCGTCCAGCAACTCGGCGACGCGGGGAAAGAAGGGCGAACTGCGGGGATAGAGGATCAATGGCAGGGAGCGCAGTTCCTCGGGCGTCCAGGGGCGCGAAATGTCGCCCACCAGCTCCGGCCGGACCGCCCAGCCGACGGTATATTTGACCGAGAAGCTGTGCGGGATATGCGGCAGCGAGACATCGTCGGTGCCGAAGACCATGTCCAGCACCCCGGAGTTCAGCCGGCGTTGCAGATCGACATTCGAGCCCGAGATCACATCGACGATCAGGTCCGGGTCCCAGGCGGCGATCTTCTCGCGCAGCGTCACCCCCCAGGTGAGGGCGACATTGCCGACCATCCCGATCGCGTAGCGCCGCTCGCGCGGCTCTTCCAGCCGGGCAACCATCGCCTCGCGCAGATTGACGAACATCTCGGCAAACCCGGCCACCTGATGGCCCCGTTCGGTCAGCACGAAGCCTGGCGAGGACCGATCGACCAGCGGTCCCCCCACCTGCGCCTCAAGCCCCGAGATCCGGGACGAGACCGCCGGCTGTGTCAGATGCAGGTGATCGGCAACCCTTTGGTAGCTTTGCAACTGCGTCAGCCAGTAGAAGGCCTCGATCTGCTTGAAATTCACTCTGGGGCTCCCGGTAGGAGTCACAACCATAAGGAAATTCTATGGATTGCCATAGAGTCTGATGCGCTTCGTCGCGTCATTTCTTGCAACACGCGCTCTTCTGCCCAAATTTTGGGCGCCCCCAAAAGCCGTGCACCGCATTCCCCCTTGGCAGTCCCCCGGCCAAGGTTCTAAACGCGAAGAAAAGGCCATCAACATGCGCACAGCAACTCTCCCCGACCATGTGACCGGACTGCTGATCGACGGCAACTGGCAGCCGCCCTCCGGTGCCGGGTGGCTCGATGTCGTGGCGCCCGCCGAGGGCGCCGTGTTTGCCCGGATCGCTGCCGGCACCGAGGCCGATGTCGATCGGGCCGTCGCCTCTGCCCGCGCCGCGCTGTCGGGCGACTGGGGCCAGTTGACGGCGGTCGAGCGTGGCCGGCTTCTGGGCCGCATGGTCGAGGCGGTGCAGGACCATGCCGAGGAACTGGCGGCGCTGGAGGCCCGCGACACCGGCAAGCCGATCGCCCAGGCCCGCGCCGACCTGATCGCCTGCGCCCGCTATTTCGAGTATTACGCCGGCGCCGCCGACAAGGTGCATGGCGAGACCATTCCCTTCCTGAACGGCCATCTGGCCGCGACCGAACGGGTGCCGCATGGCGTCACCGCGCATATCATCCCCTGGAACTACCCGGCGCAGATGTTCCCGCGCTCGGTCGGCCCGGCGCTGGCGATGGGCAACGCGGTGGTGATGAAACCGGCCGAGGACGCCTGCCTGACCCCGCTGCGGATGGCCGACCTGATGATCGAGGCCGGCTTCCCCGCAGGCGCGATCAACATGGTGACCGGGCTGGGCCGCGAGGCCGGGGCGGCGCTTTCGGGCCATCCGGGGATCGATTTCATCTCCTTCATCGGCTCGTCCGAGACCGGCATCGCGATCCAGACCGCGGCGGCGCGGAACCACATCGGCTGCACGCTGGAACTGGGCGGGAAGTCTGCGCAGATCGTCTTTGCCGATGCCGATCCGGCACGGCTGGTGCCCACCGTGATCGCCGCCATCACCCAGCACGCCGGGCAGACCTGCTCTGCCGGCTCGCGGCTGCTGATCGAGCGCGCGGCGATGGAGCGCATCCTGCCACTGGTGGCCGAGGCATTCGCCGGGGTCCGGGTGGTGATGCCCGGGATGGAGGGCCAGCTCGGCCCGGTGATCAACCCGCGCCAGAAGGCCCGGGTCGAGGGCTATCAGGCCCGCGCCGCCGCCGACGGACTGCCGGTGATCGCCCGCGGCCGGATGTCGGATGGGCTGTCCGAGACGGGCTATTTCGTCGAACCTCAGATGATCGGCCCGGTGCCGCGCGACAACCCGCTGGCGGTCGAGGAGATCTTCGGCCCGGTGCTGGCGGTGATCCCCTTCGAGGACGAGGCCGACGCCATCGCCCTGGCCAATGCCACCCCCTACGGGCTGACCGCCGGGGTCTGGACCGCCGACGGTGCCCGGGCACTGCGGGTGGCGCGGGCGATGCAGGTCGGCCAGGTCTTCGTCAACTGCTACGGCGCCGGCGGCGGGATCGAGCTGCCCTTCGGCGGGATGAAGAAATCCGGCCACGGCCGCGAGAAGGGATTCGAGGCGCTGCTGGAATTCTCGACCCTCCGCACCCTGGTGATCCGGCACGACTGAGGACAGCCACCGGCCTCGGTGCCCCTCTGCGACCGACGGCCATGCACCGTCAGGAAAGCATCGCAACAACGCTTGATGCACCAAGACCCTGGATACGCGGCCCCGGGCAAGGAAGGTTGTGAACGACCGCCCCCCATCAGGGCAAGGGCGTGAGCCGCGTCTCCGGGTCGGACAAGGAAAGGGATGGTGGGTGATGAGGGATTTGAACCCCCGACATCATCGATGTGAACGATGCGCTCTACCACTGAGCTAATCACCCGAACCTGCGGCGTTCTAGCGGCAGCCTCGCGGCTTCGCAAGAGGGGCTGCAACAGATCTGCAGCCCGAGGCGAACGCATTGGTGCAGATGCCGGTATCGCGGCCGGATCGTACCGGGGAAGACTCCTGAAGACGGGCATCGCCGCCCGCGCCACGGCGCCGGCGGCCCTGCGCAAGAGATGCGGAGCGTTGACACCGCTATTGACCGACGCAGGGGCATTCCGCATGGTGAGTCGTGTCATTTCCATGGAGATTCCGATGAAGAAGACGATTCTTGCCCTTGCGCTGGCCTCCACCGCCGGTGTCGGCATGGCCAATGCCGGCGGCATCGCCCCGGTCGTGGTCGAAGAAGAAGTGGTGATCGAAGACGCCGCCAGTTCCTCGGCCGTCGGCATCATCGTGCCGCTGATGCTTCTGCTGCTGATCGCCGCCGCGGCCTCGTCCTCGGACGGTGGAGCGCCACTGATCGACTAGGACCGAAGAGACGCAAGGCCAGCGGGGGTCGCCTGACGCCATCGACCGGCGTGCTGGGCTTTGCGGACCGGACCGGTTTCAAGGGGATTCCGATGAAGAAGACGATTCTTGCCCTTGCGCTGGCCGCCACCGCCGGTGTGGGCATGGCCAATGCCGGTGGACTGGCCCCGGTCGTGGTTGAAGAAGAAGTGGTTATCGAAGATGCCGCTAGTACCTCGGCCGCCGGCATCATCGTGCCGCTGATGCTTCTGCTGCTGATCGCTGCGGCCGCATCCTCGTCCAGCGGCGGCTCCACGCCCCCCGTCTGATCCGGACACCGGGTCACGAGATTTGGCCTGGTCCCGGTTCGAGAGCAGATTTCAGCCGAACGGGCGCCCGGTTTCGTGGCGCCCGTTCGAGTTTGCCGCCGCTGCGCCCGTTCGAGCACAGTTCCCGAGGATATGGCCAAGATTCGCACAGCGGACTTGACGGGCCGGATTCGCCGCCCCAATGGTCACGAGATGATTTTCTCTAGGAGTTCCTGATGAAGAAGACAGTTCTTGCCCTCGCGATGACCGCCACCGCCGGTGTCGGCATGGCCAATGCCGGCGGCATCGCCCCGGTCGTCGTCGAAGAAGCCGTCGTGATCGAGGACGCCAGCAGTTCCTCGGCCGCCGGAATCATCGTGCCGCTGATGCTTCTGCTGCTGATCGCCGCAGCGGCGTCCTCGTCCAGCGGCGGCACCGCGACCCCCTGATCAGGACACCGGGCCACGAGATTCGGCCTGGTCCCGGTTCGAGAGCAGATTTCAGCCGAACGGGCGCCCGGTTTCGTGGCGCCCGTACGCGTTTGCCGCCGCCGCGCCCGTTCGGGCACAGTTCCCGAGGATATGACCGCGATCCGAATAGCGGACTTGACGGGTCGGCTTCGCCCGCCAATGGTCACGAGATAATTTTTTCTAGGAGTTCCCCATGAAGAAGACAGTTCTTGCCCTCGCTATGACCGCCGGTGCCGGCATGGCCAATGCCGGCGGCATCGCCCCGGTCGTCGTCGAGGAAGCCGTCGTGATCGAAGATGCCAGCAGTTCTTCGGCCGCCGGAATCATCGTGCCGCTGATGCTTCTGCTGCTGATCGCCGCGGCGGCATCCTCGTCCAGCGGCAGCGCCTATCCCACGCCGAAAGTCTTCTGATCCGAGGCCGGACCGCAAGGTTCGGCCCTGTTTCCTAGCGCCCCTCTGGCGTTCGCCGCCGTAGCGCACCCTGCCCTGCTGCGCCTGTTCGGGCACAGCATCCGTTGCTGCATGCATTGCGGGGATTCCAGGCTTGACGGGCGGGACCCGGACGGTCGATGCTCGTGAGACAATTTTCTTAAGGAGCTTCACATGAAGAAATCAGTACTCGCCCTTGCGCTGACCGCCACCGCCGGTGTCGGCATGGCCAATGCCGGCGGCATCGCCCCGGTCGTGGTTGAAGAAGAAGTGGTCATCGAAGATGCCGCCAGTTCCTCGGCCGCCGGAATCATCGTGCCGCTGATGCTTCTGCTGCTGATCGCCGCCGCTGCCTCGTCCTCGGACGGCGGCGCGATAATCGAATAACAGTCGAGCAGGACTGCAAGGACGCAACGCCGGCAAGGTTCCCCTGACGCCACCGACCGGCGTCGGGGCTGTTTGGCTTGGTGAACCAGACCGGTCCGGGAACGACTCCGGTGAAGAAGGCAGTTCCTGCCCTCGCGCTGACCGCCTGTGTCGGCATGGTCAATGCCGGCGGACTGGCCCCGGTGGTGATCGAGGATTCCGGCAGTTCTCCGGTCCCGCGGCCCGACCTGAACAGACACCGGCGACGGCGATCAGCAGTCGCCGGTTTCTCTGATTCACATTCTTCCGACCCGTGCCGTGCTCCCGGCGTCCGGTGACCGTCAGCGTCGCCGCAGCCTATTCGGCGGCCGTCGCCGTGTCGTCGTCACCGCCGGCGTCATCCTCGCCCGAGGCATCGGCCTGCGGCGCCCCGGCAAGCGCCCGGGCACGGGCCCCCGGCTTCACGCGGCGCAGCTTCAGGATCAGGACCTCGGACGCGGGGCCGTCCTTGGTGCGGTTCACCAGCAGCTTGCCCAGAGGCGGCATGTTCAGCGCATCGCCGCGGCTGAGCGCCACGCCGATCTCGGCCAGCACCGCATCGACCACCGGCTTGACGGTCTTCTTCTTGAGCCCCGAAGAGGCGACCACGGCATCCACAAGCTCTTTCTTGCGATAGATCGTGGCATTGTTGCCCGAGGCAACCTTGGCGCCACCGCCGGTTTCAGTAATGATTTCAGAGGCTTCAGCGGCGGTCTTCATATCCGGTCTTCTGGCCATTTTTGGGTCCAACCTGGTTGCTCCGGCACCAATCTAGCCCAGATCCGGTAAATTACCCATGCAGGCCAAAGCTATTTCCGGCTTGATGCAAAAAAATCTCCCACCGCCGATGCATCTGGCCGGCGGTGGGCGTTCGTCTTTCGTGGCCGTTCAGTGGGCGACGGCGCCCGGGGCCTCCTTGCCGGAAAGCCGGGCCAGCGCCGCAGCTTCCTCGGCGGCCTCATCCCAGTCCACCGGCTCGGGCTCGCGCACCAGCGCCAGGCGCAGCACTTCCGAGACATGGCTGACCGGAATGATCTCCAGCCCCGCCTTCACGTTGTCGGGGATCTCGGCCAGGTCCTTCTCGTTCTCCTCCGGAATCAGCACCGTCTTGATGCCGCCCCGCAGGGCGGCCAGAAGTTTCTCCTTCAGCCCGCCGATCGCCATCGCGTTGCCGCGCAGCGAGACCTCGCCCGTCATCGCGATGTCCTTGCGGACCGGTATCTGGGTCAGCACCGAGACGATCGAGGTCACCATCGCCAGACCGGCCGAGGGGCCGTCCTTTGGCGTCGCGCCGTCGGGAACGTGGACGTGGATGTCCATCGTCTCGAACATCGGCGGCTTGACCCCGATCTTGGCACTGATCGAGCGGACATAGCTGGCCGCCGCGTCGATGCTTTCCTTCATCACGTCGCCCAGCTTGCCGGTGGTCTTCATCCGGCCCTTGCCGGGCAAGCGCAGCGCCTCGATCTGCAGCAGATCACCGCCGACGCTGGTCCAGGCCAGCCCGGTCACGACGCCGATCTGGTCCTCCTTCTCGGCCAGGCCGTAGCGATAGCGCGGCACGCCCAGGTAGCTTTCCAGCACGTCGGGCGTCACCACCACCTGCTTCTCGGTGCCGCGGACGATCTTGGTCACCGCCTTGCGGGCCAGCTTGGCCAGTTCGCGCTCCAGGTTCCGCACCCCGGCCTCGCGGGTATAGGTGCGGATGATCTCGAGCAGCGCCTCGTCGGTCACCTTGAACTCGTCCTTGCGCAGACCGTGGTTCTTGATCTGCTTGGCGATCAGATGCTGCTTGGCGATCTCGGACTTCTCGTCCTCGGTGTAGCCGGCCAACGGAATGATCTCCATCCGGTCCAGCAGCGGCCCCGGCATGTTGTAGGAGTTCGCCGTGGTGATGAACATCACGTTCGACAGGTCGTATTCCACCTCGAGATAGTGGTCGGCGAAGGTGGCATTCTGTTCCGGGTCGAGCACCTCCAGCATCGCGCTGGCCGGGTCACCCCGGAAATCCTGCCCCATCTTGTCGATTTCATCGAGCAGGATCAGCGGGTTGGTGGTCTTCGCCTTCTTCAGCGCCTGGATGATCTTGCCGGGCATCGAACCGATATAGGTCCGCCGGTGGCCCCGAATCTCGCTTTCGTCCCGGACGCCGCCCAGGCTGATGCGGATGAACTCGCGTCCCGTCGCGCGGGCCACGGATTTGCCCAGCGAGGTCTTGCCCACGCCCGGAGGCCCGACCAGACACATGATCGGCCCCTTCAGCTTGCGCGAGCGTTGCTGCACGGCAAGATATTCGACGATCCGTTCCTTGACCTTCTCCAGCCCGTAGTGATCGGCGTCCAGCACCGCCTGCGCCCGGGTCAGGTCCTTCTTGACCCGACTCTTCACGCCCCAGGGCAGGGCCAGCAGCCAGTCCAGGTAGTTCCGCACCACGGTCGCTTCCGCCGACATCGGCGACATGGATTTCAGCTTCTTGACCTCGGCCTCGGCCTTGTCGCGGGCTTCCTTCGACAACTGGGTCTTGGCGATCTTCTCTTCCAGCTCGGCGACCTCGTTCTGGCCCTCCTCGCCGTCGCCCAGCTCGCGCTGGATCGCCTTCATCTGTTCGTTCAGATAGTATTCCCGCTGGGTGCGCTCCATCTGCGACTTCACCCGGGTCTTGATCTTCTTCTCGACCTGCAGGACGGACATTTCCCCCTGCATGTGGCCATAGACCTTTTCAAGCCGCTGCTCGACCGAGAGCGTTTCCAGAAGCTCCTGCTTCTGCCCGACCTCGATCCCAAGATGCCCGGCCACCAGATCGGCCAGCTTCGCCGGCTCGCGGGTGTCCGAGACCTGGCTGACGGCCTCTTCGGGGATGTTCTTCTTGATCTTGGCGTAGCGTTCGAATTCCTCGGCCACGGCGCGAACCAGGGCCGTCACCGCATCGGGTTCGCCCGGCAGCTCGGTCAGCGCGACGCAGGACGCCTCGAAATAGCGCGGGTTGTCGTGGTAATCGGTGATCCGCACCCGACTGTGCCCTTCGACCAGCACCTTCACGGTGCCGTCGGGCAGCTTCAGAAGCTGCAGGACGTTGGCCAGCACGCCGACCTTGTAGATCCCCTCGGAGGTGGGTTCGTCCACCGTGTGGTCGATCTGGCTCGACAGCAGGATCTGCTTGTCGTCCTTCATCACCTCTTCGAGGGCGCGCACCGATTTGTCCCGCCCGACGAAGAGCGGCACGATCATGTGCGGAAAGACCACGATCTCCCGCAGGGGGAGAACTGGATAGGATGGGTTCAACTGCTCGGACATGCTTGATCCTTTGTTGGCAGGAAGGCGCCGATCCCGGCTTCGCGGCGATCCCGGCCTTCCCCTGTTTGGTCACAATATCTGGGGTGTTCACCCCCCGGTTTCAACCAGGTCCACCACTGATTTGGGGGGAGTTTGCCCGGCTATTTCTTGGCTTACAAGTCAACTTTTGCGGCCCCGGCCCGCGAGCGGAGAACCGGAGGTTGTATCGAATGCGTCCGATTCAGCCCGCAAGAAGCCTGCCAAATTTCCCCAAGTTGCCCTGATTTCGGCACGTTGACGGATCATCAAGACGGCACCCGGGACGATCCCGGCATCTGATACCACAGGGTCCGGCCCGGTCGGACCCGTCCTGTCGGGAATGCCATGCAAAGGTTCCGCCGCCATATCCACCGCGAACGCCGCCGGATCGGGCTGTTCGTGCTGTTCGTCACCCTGGCCGCCTTCCTGATCTTCTCGGACGAGATCGGGATGGAGTTCGGCATCCGTCACGCCGCCCTTGCCGCCATCGGCACCGGGGTCGGCGCCGGGCTGGTGGCGCTCGGCCTGCTGATGATCACCCCTGGCTGGCGCCATTCGCTGGAAACCGTGGCGATCTCGACCCTGCTCTATGCGATGCTGATCGTGCAGGTTCCGAACGTCTCCTTTCACGACCAGACCCATTCCCTGGCCGCTTTCGTGGCCTTTCTGGTGGCTGCGGCGGCGATCCATCTGCTGATGTACGGTCGTTGGTCGGACCGTATCCTGCGGCTGCCAACCCATGTCGAACGCGCGACCTGCCATACCGGGTTGAGCCGCAAGGCACTGTGGACCGCGGCCAAGCCCGACCCCGACCACCCCGACAGCTACTGGGACCCGACGGTCGAGGAAATCCACCCGGTCGAAGGTGACGACCAGGCCCTGATCCTGTTCCACCGCTTTCCCAACGGGATGATGATGGAACAGCTGATCCGCTTCGATCAGGTCAATCCCGGCAAGTCGTTCCGTTACAGCTACGAGATCCTCGGCGCCCAGGAGCGTGGCAAGCAGACCATGGCCATGGTGCTGGAAAAGCGCGCCACCGGGATCGCCCTGCACCTGCGGTGGGAGCGCAGCGGCTATCCGTTGCGGATGGCGCTGATGCACTGGATCGACGATTGGGGCGGGCGCACGGTGGACCGGCAGCTGGAACGGCTGGAAGCCGCGCAGGCCACGCCCGCCGATGCCGGCGGTGCCCTGGCCGAGGCCTGAGCCCGGCCCCGGGGCCGCGTGCCCTCTGCGCCGCATCCGCGACGCCAAATCCCCGCCCCGACTGGAAACCGTGCCCTGCTGCGCCTAGTTTGGGGCGATGGATGCAGAGGCCGAACTGGGCGGTATCGACAAGGACGGCCACGCGCATGCGCTGGCCGTGCTGCTTGGACGTCTGCGCCGCATCGCCGGCCCCGCCGACGCCGACGACAGCCCCGATGCCCGTGCCAGCGTCCGCGAGCTGGTCGAGACGCTCGGCCCCGCGTCCTTTACCTCGCTGCTGCTGGTTCCGGCGCTGATCGTCGTTTCGCCACTGTCGGGGATCCCCTTCCTCCCGACGCTCTGCGGCCTGTCCATCGCGCTGATCGCCCTGCAGATGAGCTTTGGCCGCCAGCATATCTGGCTGCCGGACTGGATCTTGCGGCGTACCATGGACCGGAAACGGTTCCTGCGGGCGCTGACCTGGCTCGACCGGCCCGCCGGCTGGATCGACAGCGTAACGGCGCAGCGGCTGGCCTGGCTGACCCGCCTGCCCTTCCGCAGCCTGCTGCTGGCCGCCTGTGCCCTGGCCGGCGGCGCGATGCCGTTTCTGGAAATCCTGCCCTTCACCTCGTCGATCCTCGCCAGCGCCGTGGTGCTGATCGCGCTCGGCCTGCTGGTCGGCGACGGTCTGGCGGCCCTGCTGGGGCTGGGCTTCATCGGCGGCGGTATCTCGTTGATCGTCTGGCTGGTGGGCTGAGCCCGCCCTGCCGGCGCTTCAGAGCCGCTCGATATCGCCCTCGGCCCGAAGCCGGTCGAACTCGGCGACGAAGGCCCCGAACCGTGCCGCCGCGATCGCATCCCGCATGTCCTGCATCAGGGTCTGGTAATAGAGCAGGTTGTGCCAGGTCAGCAGCATCGAGGCGATGATCTCCTGCGCCCGCACGACATGGTGCAGATAGGCCCGGCTGTAGCCCCGGCAGCAGGGGCAGGCGCAGCTCTCGTCCAGCGGCCGCGGATCGTCCTGATGGCGGGCATTGCGCAGGTTCACCTGCCCGCGCCGGGTCCAGGCCTGCCCGGTCCGGCCCGACCGCGAGGGCAGCACGCAATCCATCATGTCGACCCCGCGCGCCACCGCGCCGACGATGTCGTCGGGCTTTCCGACGCCCATCAGATAGCGCGGCCGGTCCTGCGGCAGCATGTCGGGCGCATAGTCGAGGACGCCGAACATCGCCTCCTGCCCCTCGCCCACCGCCAGCCCGCCGATCGCATAGCCGTCAAACTGGATTTCCTTCAGTTTTTCGGCACTTTCACCGCGAAGTTCATGTGACACTCCGCCCTGCTGGATGCCGAACAGCGCATGTCCCGGCCGGTCCCCGAAGGCATCGCGCGAGCGCTGTGCCCAACGCATCGACAGCCGCATCGACCGCGCCACCGCCTCTTCCGTCGCCGGCAGCGCCGGGCATTCGTCGAAGGCCATGACGATGTCCGACCCCAGAAGCCGCTGAATCTCCATGCTGCGTTCCGGGGTCAGGTGGTGGCTGGAGCCGTCGATATGGCTCTTGAACCGGACCCCCTCCTCGTCCAGCTTGCGCAACGAGGCGAGGCTCATCACCTGGAAGCCGCCCGAATCGGTGAGGATCGGATGCGGCCAGTTCATGAAGCGGTGCAGCCCGCCCAGCCTGGCCACCCGCTCGGCCCCGGGCCGCAGCATCAGGTGATAGGTATTGCCCAGCAGGATGTCGGCGCCGGTCTCGCGCACCGATCCCGGCAGCATCGCCTTGACGGTGGCGGCGGTGCCGACCGGCATGAAGGCCGGGGTGCGGATCGCGCCGCGCGGGGTGTCGATGCGGCCGGTCCGCGCCTTGCCGTCCGTCGCCTGAAGCTGGAATGAGAATGCCTGGGTCATGGCCGTCGCCTACAGCTTTCCCGGCCCGCCTTCCAGCCCCTGCCCGGCACGGATCGTGGCGTCAGCTGGCCGGCACCGGCCGGGTGCAGAGCGCCTTCATCTCGACCGTCACCCAGGGCCGGTCCTCCAGAGCCGCATTGCCGACATGGGTCACCGTGGCGATCGCGCGATTGCCCCGGGTGACCGGCGTCACCGAGATCCGGTAGTCGTCGGTCCGGTTCCGGACGCCGGTAACACTCGTCACCCGTCCGCTCGCCTGACTGATCGCGGTGCCGCTGAGGCAATCGAACACATATTTGGCGGTGCCGTGATAGGCGATCCGCTGGCTGTCGGTCTCGGCCACCCAGACACCCTGGTTGCGGGCCACGAGGTCTTCCTGGCTGAGCCCCAGGTCGCCCGGCGCGCAGCCGCCGAGCATCAGGGCCAGGGCCGCGAAGGCCCCGCCAAATCGCACCGAATTGCCAATCGTCATGGTCCTGAACTCCCGTCTCTGACGCCGTTGCCGTACCCTAGCCAGCTTCGCCGCAGGGGGAAAGCGGGATCGGCAGGCTTCCGGCCACGGTTTCGGACCATCTTGCATCGCCGCGCCGGCGCAGGTAGCCCGGCCCAATGACTTCCCCGACTCCGTCATGGCCCGCGCCGCCGACCCCGTTCAACATGGCCGCCCATGTGCTGGCCAGGGCCGGCGCGCTGGCCGACAAGGTGGCGCTGTCTCTGGTCTCGCCCGACGGCGCCGAGGACTGGAGCTACGGCCGGCTCGAGACCGCGGTGCGGGGCACGGCCACGGGGCTGCTGGCGCGGGGGCTGGAGCCGGGCGACCGGGTGCTGCTGCGGCTCGGCAACTCGGTGGATTTCCCTGTCGCCTATCTCGGCGCCATTGCCGCCGGACTGGTGCCGGTGCCGAGTTCGGCGCAGCTCACCGGGCCCGAGATCACCAGGATGGCGCGGGTACTGGCGCCGAAGCTGGTCATCGCCGCCGCCGGGATCGCCCTGCCCGAGCTGACCGACGTTCCGGTGCTGGATCAGGAGGCCCTGCGCCAGATGCGGACCCTGCCGCCGGCGGCCTATGCGATGGGCGACCCCGACCGGCCCGCCTATGCCGTCTTCACCTCGGGGACCTCGGGCGTCTCGCGCGCGGTGCTGCACGCGCATCGGGCGATCTGGGCCAGGGGCATGATGACCGATGGCTGGTACGGGCTGCGCCAGGACGACCGGCTGCTGCATGCCGGAGCCTTCAACTGGACCTATACGCTGGGCACCGGGCTGATGGATCCCTGGACCGCCGGCGCCACGGCGCTGATCCCGGTCGAGGGCGTCACCTCGGCCGAACTGGGGGCGCTGCTGGCCCGCCATGACGCCACGCTGTTCGCCGCCGCGCCGGGGGTCTACCGGCAGATGCTGCGCGGGAACCTGCCGGCCTTGCCGGCGCTGCGCCACGGGCTGACGGCGGGCGAGAAGCTGCCCGAGATCACCCGCGCCCATTGGGTCGAGGCCACCGGCACCGCCCTGCACGAGGCCTACGGGATGTCGGAATGCTCGACCTTCATCTCGGGCTCGCCCGACCGCCCGGCCCCACCCGGCACCCTGGGCTATCCGCAGCCCGGGCGACGCATCGCGGTGCTGGGCGATGACGGCCCGGTGCCGGCCGGAACCCCCGGCGTGCTGGCGATCCACCGCAGCGATCCCGGCCTGATGCTGGGCTATCTGAACGCGCCTGAGGAAACCGCGGCAAGGTTCCGCGGCGACTGGTTCCTGACCGGCGACGTCGTCAGCCAGGGGGCCGATGGCGCCATCACCTATCAGGGCCGCGACGACGACATGATGAATGCCGGCGGCTTCCGGGTCTCGCCGGTCGAGGTCGAGGCGGCCCTGAACCGCCATCCCGAGGTCCTTGAAAGCGCCGCCGTCGAATTGCAGATCAAGGCCGATGCCTCGGTCATCGCCGCCTTCTACACCGCCGACCGCGACCTGCCCGAGGCCGAACTGACCGCATTCCTCGCCGACCATCTGGCCCACTACAAGATGCCGCGCCTGTTTCGCCGTATTCCCGAAATCCCCCGCGGCGCCAACAACAAGCTGTTGCGGCGCGCCCTGCGCGACCGCGCCAAGGAGACCTGAGCCATGATCAAGCTCGACATCATCTCGGATCCGGTCTGCCCCTGGTGCTATATCGGCAAGGCCAATCTGAGCCGGGCGCTGGAGGCGCATCCCGATCACCCTCTGACGCTGGAATGGCATCCCTTCCAGCTCAACCCCGAGATGCCCAAGGGCGGCATGGACCGGCGCGAATACCTGGAAACCAAGTTCGGCGGGCGCGAGAAGGCCGCCGAGGTCTACGCCCGGATCGCCGAACATGCCGAGGCGGCGGGGCTGGAAATCGCCTGGGACAAGATCACCCGGATGCCGAACTCGCTGGACGCGCATCGGCTGATCCACTGGGCCGGGATCGAGGGCCGCCAGACCCCGATGGTCGGCCGCCTGTTCCGCGCCTACTGGCAGGAGGGCCGCGACATCGGCGAGGCCGAGACCCTGACGGAACTGGCCGGCGAGGTCGGGATGGACAAGGCGTTGGTGGCCGAACTGCTGAAGGGCGATGCCGACGCCGAGGACATCCGCGCCCGTGACAGACATTCCCGGTCCCGCGGCGTCTCGGGCGTGCCGACATTCGTCGTCGCCGGGCAGCATGTGGTCTCCGGCGCGCAACCGCCGGAACTGTGGAACCAGGTGATCGAGGACATCCAGGCCCAGTTGAAGGAGCAGTCATGAGCGCGCCTTCGACCACGCCGGCCCGCTCCGGAGCGCGCCGCCTGTCCGAAACCGAGTTCGTCGCGCTGATGGCGCTGATCTTCGCGCTGCTGGCGCTGTCGATCGACTCGATGCTGCCGGCCTTTCCCGACATCGCCGCGCAGCTGACGCCCGAGGCGCCGAACCGGGCGCAGCTGATCCTGTCGGTCTTCATCCTGTCGATGGGGGTCGGCACCCTGTTCACCGGGCCGCTGTCCGATGCCTTCGGCCGCAAGCCGGTGATCACCGCCGGAATCGCGATCTACATCCTCGGCGCGCTGCTGGCATGGCACGCGCCGACGCTCGACACGCTGCTGATGGCGCGCGCCCTGCAGGGGCTGGGCGCCGGGGCGCCGCGCGTAGTCGGCACCGCGATGGTCCGCGACATCTACGAAGGCCGGCGCATGGCCCAGGTCACCTCCTTCGTGATGACGGTCTTCATGCTGGTGCCGGCGGTGGCGCCCTCGATGGGGCAGCTGGTGATCTCGGGATTCGGCTGGCGGGCGATCTTCGTGGTCTTCGTGCTGTTCGGGCTGGTCGCCGGGCTCTGGCTGAACCTGCGCCAGCCCGAGACGCTGCCCCCGTCCCAGCGGCGGAAGTTCCGCGTCACCGCCCTGCGGGCGGCCCTGGGCGAGGTGCTGCGCAACCGGCTGGCCATGCGCTACATCCTGGTGCTGACGCTGGGCTTCGGAACGCTCTTCACGCTGATCACCTCGATCCAGCCGATCTATGACCAGACCTTCGGCAAGGCGGGCTCGTTCCCGCTCTGGTTCATGGCCGGCGCGGTGATCTCGTCCAGCGGGACGGTGCTGAACGGGCTGCTGGTGATGCGTCTGGGGATGCGGCTGCTGGCTACGCTGGCCTTCGCGGCGCTGTTCATGCTCAGCCTGTGCTACGCCCTGGCCGTCTGGATGAACATCATCCCGCAATCCCTTGCCTTTGCACTGTTTTTCCTCTGGTCAACCGGCACGTTCTTCCTGAACGGCATGGTTTTCGGCAATCTCAACGCACTGGCGCTGCAACCGCTGGGCCATATCGCCGGAATGGCGGCCTCGATGATCGCGGCCTTCTCGACCATCGGCTCGGCACTGCTTTCGGTGCCCTTCGCGCTGGCCTTCGACGGCACGCCGATGCCGTTGCTGCTGGCGTCGGTGCTGTTCTCGGGGATTTCCTGGCTGCTGATGCAAGGCAGCCGCCATGCCGCCGAGTCGCCGCAGGGATAGGTTCAGCCGGCGGCGGCGTGTCTGGCCAGGCTCTGGGCAATGGCGAAGGCGCCCTTGATCTTGTCGGATTCCTTGGGCCAGTCGCGGATCAGGATGATCTTGTTGTCCTTGATCCGGGCGCCCGCGCCCTCGGCCCGGACGAAATCCACCAACCCGGCGGGATTGGGGAACTTGTCGTTGTGGAACTGGACGGTGACGCCCTTCGGCCCCGCATCCAGCCGCGCGATCCGGGCCTTCTTGCATTCGGCCTTGATCCGCACCACCAGCAGCAGGGTGTTCACCTCGCGCGGCAACTTGCCGAAACGGTCGATCAGCTCGGCGGCAAAACCTTCCAGCTCGACCTTGGTGGTCAGGTTCGACAACCGCCGATAGAGGCCGAGCCGCAGGTCGAGATCGGGCACGTAATCCTCGGGGATCAGCACCGAGACACCCAGGTTGATCTGCGGCGCCCACTGGCCGTCCGAGTCGGTCAGCCCCTCCAGCTCGCCCGAGCGGAGCTTGTCGATCGCTTCCTGCAGCATCGCCTGGTAGAGTTCATAGCCGACCTCGCGGATATGGCCCGACTGTTCCTCGCCGACCAGATTTCCGGCGCCGCGGATGTCGAGATCCTGGCTGGCCAGGGTGAATCCCGCGCCCAGTGAATCGAAACTGCCCAGCACCCGCAGCCGCTTCTCGGCCACCGGGTTCAGCTTCTGCCCCGGCTTGGTGGTGAGATAGGCATAGGCGCGGGTCTTGGAGCGCCCGACCCGACCCCGGATCTGATAGAGTTGCGACAGGCCGAACATGTCGGCGCGATGCACGATCATCGTGTTGGCGGTCGGGATGTCCAGCCCGCTCTCGACGATCGTGGTGGCCAGCAGCACATCGTACTTGCCGTCGTAGAAGGCGTTCATCCTGTCGTCGAGCTCACCCGCCGCCATCTGGCCATGCGCCTGAATGAAGCTGACCTCGGGCACATGGTCGCGCAGGAACTCCTCGATCTCGGGCAGATCGGCGATGCGCGGCACGACAAAGAAGCTCTGCCCGCCCCGGTAATGCTCGCGCAGCAGCGCCTCGCGCAGCGTGACGGTGTCGAATTCGCTGACATAGGTGCGGATCGCCAGCCGGTCCACCGGCGGGGTGCCGATCAGCGACAGGTCGCGGACCCCGGTCAGGCTGAGTTGCAGGGTGCGCGGGATCGGCGTCGCGGTGAGCGTCAGCACATGGATGTCCGAGCGCAGTTCCTTCAGCCGTTCCTTGTGGTTGACCCCGAAATGCTGCTCCTCGTCGATGATCAGCAGGCCCAGGTCCTTGAACTTGATGCCCTTGGCCAGCAGGGCATGGGTGCCGATGACGATATCGACCTCGCCGCTGGCCAGACCTTCGCGGGTCTTGGCCGCCTCGGCGCCGGTGACGAAGCGCGACAGGGTGCGGATCGTTACCGGGAAGCCCCGGAACCGTTCGCGGAAGCTGGCGTAATGCTGCCGGGCCAGAAGGGTCGTCGGCGCGATCAGCGCCACCTGGTAGCCGGCCATCGCGGCGATGAAGGCGGCACGCATCGCCACCTCGGTCTTTCCGAAGCCCACGTCGCCGCAGACCAGCCGGTCCATCGGCGCTCCGGCGGCCAGGTCGGCGGTCACTTCCTCGATGGCGCGCAGCTGGTCGTCGGTCTCGGTATAGGGGAAGCGGGCGGCGAAATCCTCCCAGGCGCCATGCTCCGGCTCCATCACCGGGGCCTTGCGCAAGAGCCGTTCGGCGGCGATCCGGATCAGCCGGTCGGCGATCTCGCGGATGCGCTCCTTGAGCTTGGCCTTCTTGGCCTGCCAGGCACCGCCGCCAAGCTTGTCGAGCAGCCCTTCGTCATGGCCGTAGCGGCTGAGCAGTTCGATGTTCTCGACCGGCAGGTAGAGCCGGTCGCCGCCGGCATATTCCAGATGCAGGCATTCGTGCTGGGCACCCAGGGCCTGCACCACGGTCAGGCCGATGAACCGCCCGACGCCGTGATCGACATGCACCACCAGATCGCCCGGCCCGAGGCTCTGCGCCTCGGTCAGGAAGTTGTCGGCCTTGCGGCGCTTGCGGGTCTGCCGGATCAGCCGGTCGCCCAGCACGTCCTGCTCCGAGATCACCGTCAGCCCGCGCGCCTCGAAGCCGCTCTCCAGCGGCCAGACGGTCAGGAAGACCCCGCCGCGGGCATCGGGAATGTCGCGGAAGTCGGCCACCTCGGTGGTCTCGGGCAGGCCGTGGTCCGAGAGCAGCCCGCCGATCCGTTCCCGCGCCCCTTCCGACCAGGAGGCGACGACCACCGGGCCAACTTTGCGTCTTGCTTGAAGATGTTCGACCAAGGCATCGAAAAGGTTCAGCTTTTCGGTCTGACGCTCGGGCGCGAAATTGCGTCCGATCCGGCCCCCGGCATCAATGGAATTGGCCCCGGTCGGCTGCGGCAGGACCGACAGCCGCAACAACCGCCGCGACGCCAGCGTGGTTTCCCAGTCGGCGGTGTCCATGTAGAGCGGCTTCGGCGGCGCCGGCTTGTAGACCGTGTCCATCCGGCCCTTCTGGGTCAGCGCGGTGCGACGGGTGTCATACTGGTCCTCGATCGTCTCCCACCGTGCCAACCGGGCCGGCTCGACCTGATCGTCGAGCATCACCGGGGCCCCGGGCAGATAGTCGAACAGGGTTTCCAGGCTTTCGTGGAAGAAGCTCAGCCAGTGCTCCATTCCCTGATGCTTGCGGCCGGCGGTCACGGCCTCGTAGAGCGGATCGTCGGTGCCCGCCGCGCCGAACTCGATCCGGTAGTTCTGCCGGAACCGGGTGATCGCGGCATCGTCGAGGATCACTTCCGAGACCGGCGCAAGCTCGACCACAGACAGTTTCTCGATCGTGCGCTGGCTCTCGGGGTCAAAGCGCCGGGCCCCGTCGAGCTGATCGCCGAAGAGGTCGAGCCGGATCGGCCCGCCCTCGCCGGAGCGGCTCTGCGGCGGGAAGATGTCGATGATGCCGCCGCGCACCGCATAGTCGCCCGGCTCGGTCACCGTCGCGGTCTGCACAAAGCCCATGCGGACCAGGAAGCTGCGCAGCGCCGCCTCGTCCAGCCGGCTGCCGACCGTGGCCACGAAGGCCGCGTCCCGCAGCGTGGCGCGGGTCGGGACCCTCTGCATCGCACCGTTCAGCGTGGTCAGCAGGATGAACCGTTTCGGCACCGAACCGGTCGCCAGCGCCGCCAGCGTCGCCATCCGCCCGGCCGAAATCTCGGGGTTCGGCGAGACCCGGTCATAGGGCAGGCAGTCCCAGGCCGGGAAGGTCAGCACCGGCAGGTCGGGCGCGAAGAAGGCCAGCGCCGCCTGCATCGCCGCCAGCCGCTTGTCGTCGCGGGCAACATGGATCACCGGCCCGCCGCATTTCGTGACCTCCTCGCGCAGGAGCAGGGCGTCGAAGCCCTCGGGGGCGCCGGAAAGCAGTATCTGGCAGGGATCTTCGGTCATGGCAGCGGGCATCGGCTTGGGCTGGAAAGGGCGGAAATGGCCCCGCAGCGGCGCAGAGTCAATTGCCGAACGGACCGACGTAGACGTTCTTGTACATGCCCCACATCGAGGTGACGAAGATCGCCAGGATGCCGATCAGCTGGGTCCAGAACCGGTGCCGGGTCAGCCGGCGGCACAGCAGTTCGCCATGGCTCTGCTCTTCCGAGATCAGGCTGGCGGTCGAGATCGACAGCAGCCCGACGAAGCTCATCGGAAAGCCGATCAGGAACACGGCCTGGGCGAATTCGATCCGGTAGCCGAAGCCGAGGATGCCGAGGATGGTCAGGATGGCCGAGCCGAAGGCGATCAGCCAGAGCCCCGCCACCGAGCCGATCAGCAGGATCCGGTTGACGTTGACCCGGACGATGTCCTCGAGATCCTGCATCGCCTGGCCGCCCTTGCGGCGGGCGCGCAGCACCATGTCGAACGGCACGCCCAGCACCCAATGCGAGGCGGTGGACCAGACGACGGCCAGCGCGATCCAGTACCAGAGGTTCGAGAATGATCGCATGTCGATCACTTCGAAGATGATCTCGAACCAGTCCATCGTGCCAAGGCTCTCCTGCGGTGCCGGCGGACCCTAAGCCCGCTTGCCCTGGACCGCCACCCTTGAGGTGGGGGAGAAACCATGCAAATCAGGACAATGTGACATTCGGAAAACAGCCCCGAGGCGAAATCCATGAACGGTCCGATGACTGGTCCATTCGGCGCGGCCCCTGCCGGGTCGGACTCTCCCCGACCCAGGCACAGGTTTCGCAGGTTGCGCCGCAGCGCTTCCCTGCGGGCGCTGGTGCGCGAAACCCGGCTTTCGGTCGATGACCTGATCTGGCCGGTCTTCGTCAAGGACGGAGATGGCGCCGACGAGCCGATCGCCTCGATGCCCGGCGTCGCACGGCGCTCGATCGGCTCGGTCGTGGCGGCGGCGGAGGAGGCGCAGTCGCTGGGCATCCCGGCGATCTGCCTGTTTCCCTATATCGAACCGCATCTGAAGACCGAGGACTGCGCCGATGTCTGGTCGGACGACAACCTGGTCAACCGCACCATCCGCGCGGTCAAGGCGGCCGCGCCGGACGTCTCGGTGATGACCGACATCGCGCTCGACCCCTACAACATCAACGGCCATGACGGCTATGTGGTGGACGGCGAGATCCTGAATGACGAGACCGTGGCGGCGCTGGTCAGGATGGCCCTGGCGCAGGCCCGTGCGGGGGCCGACATCCTGGGGCCCTCGGACATGATGGACGGGCGGATCGGCGCGATCCGGCAGGCGCTGGAGGCCGTAGGGCATCAGGGAGTCACCATCCTCAGCTATGCCGCCAAATATGCCAGCGCCTTCTACGGCCCGTTCCGCGACGCGGTGGGCGCCTCGGGGGCGCTGAAGGGCGACAAGAAGACCTATCAGATGGACCCGGGCAATTCCGACGAGGCGCTGCGGCTGGTCGCCCGCGATCTCGACGAGGGCGCCGACATGGTGATGGTCAAGCCGGGGATGCCCTATCTCGACATCTGCCGCAGGGTGAAGGAGGAGTTCGGGGTGCCGACCTTCGCCTATCAGGTCTCGGGCGAATACGCGATGCTGGCCGGGGCGGCGCAGAACGGCTGGCTGGACCATGACAAGGTGATGCTTGAAAGCCTGCTGGCCTTCAAGCGTGCCGGCTGCGACGGGGTGCTGACCTATTTCGCCCCGCAGGCGGCGCGATTGCTGGGCTGATGCGGCCGGGCGGCGCCGCGACAATCCGGCGGTTCTCGGCCTGCGCTGCGATTACCGGATGACAAGTGGCGGAATTCGACACTATACTTAGCGGTGAACGGCCGGATAAGGCCGACATGTTCGGTCGGAAACGGCCGGACGATGGAAAACTGAGGCAACCGGCAAGGCGAGGACAGATCAGATGATCCGTTACACTTCCATTCTTTCGCGGCGCGGCTTCGTGGTCGGCGCGGGCAGCACCGGGCTTCTGGCCGCCTGCAACAACGGGGTCGGTTCACGCGGCGCCGAAGCGATCGACGCCCGCGTCGATGCGACGCTGAACTTCCTCTACGGGAAATACCCCGGCACCCGGAGCCTGGCCGACAAGGCGGCCGGGATGCTGGTGATGCCTCTGGTGACCAAGGCCGGCTTCGGGATCGGCGGCTCCTACGGGCGCGGCGCCCTGCGGGTCGGCGGGGTCTCGGTCGATTACTATTCGGCGGCCTCGGCGACCGTCGGCCTGCAGATCGGCGCCCAGCAATATGCGCATGTGCTGTTCTTCATGACCGAGGAAGCCCTGGCCGGGTTCCGCCGCTCCTACGGCTATGCCGTCGGCGGCGACATCGAATACACCTTCAACGACAACGGCGAGAACCTGTCGGCCGAGACCACGACCTCGCTGGCGCCGGTGATCGCCCTGATCTTCGGTCAGGCCGGCCTGATCGTGGGCGCGACGCTCGAAGGCACGAAATACACAAGGATCATTCCCTGATCCCGCCGGCCAAGGGGGGCGCTGCCCCCTGGCTGCGCCTCCCCCCGGAGTATTTGCACCCCGAAGACGGGCGGATCGCCCTCAGGCGTTGAGGTCGACGACCACCCGGCCCTGCACGCCGCCCTTCAGGATCGCGGCGCCGAGCGCCGGGAGGTCTTCCAGGGTTGCGGGATGGATCATGCTTTCGAGCTTCGAGAGCGGCAGGTCGCGGGCGATGCGCGACCAGGCCTCGACCCGGTCGGCATAGGGGCGCATCACCGAATCGATGCCCAGCAGATTGACCCCGCGCAGCAGGAACGGGATCACCGTCGCGGGCAGGTTTGCGCCGCCGGCCAGGCCGACGGCGGCGACCGAGGCGCCGTATTTCATCTGCCCCAGCACACGGGCCAGCATCGCGCCGCCAACCGCGTCGATGCAGCCCGACCAGGTCTCGGATTCGAGCGGGCGCTTGACGGTTTCGGCCAGTTCGGCGCGGGGCACGATCCGGCTGGCGCCGAGATCGCGCAGATAGGCCTCGGTCTCGGGCCGGCCGGTGACCGCCGCCACCTCGTGCCCGAGCGCCGCCAGCAGCGCCACCGCGACCGAGCCGACCCCGCCGGCCGCACCGGTGACCAGCACCGGCCCCTGCCCCGGTTTCAGCCCGTGCCGTTCCAGCGCCATCACCGCCAGCATCGCGGTGAAGCCTGCGGTGCCGACCGCCATGGCGATCCGCGGCGACAGCCCCTCGGGCAGCGGCACCAGCCAGTCGGCCTTGACCCGGGCCTTCTGGGCGTAGCCGCCCCAATGCGCCTCGCCCACCCGCCAGCCGGTCAGCACCACCTTGTCGCCGGGCGCGTAGCGGTCGTCGGTCGAGCTCTCGACGGTTCCGGCAAAGTCGATGCCCGGCACATGCGGATAGTTGCGCACCAGGCCGCCGCCGGGACCGAGACAGAGCCCGTCCTTGTAGTTCAGCGTCGAATATTCGACCGCCACCGTCACCTCGCCCTCGGGCAGGCGGTCGAGATCGATCTGCTGCACCGAGGCCTTCGGCGCGGCATCGCCGTCCTTCTCGACGATCAGGGCTTTGAACATGGCGGTTCCTTTCAGGCGTCTGCGGGCATGAAGCCCAGGTCGGTGTCGTCGGGGCGGCAGCCAAAGCCGGTCAGCAGCGCATGGACCTGGCCGCGGTGATGGGTCTGGTGGTTGAACATATGCGCGACCAGAAGCGCAAGCGGTTTCGTCTGGGTGCCGCCGGCAAGCCCCGATTGCCAGGTCAGGTCCCCTTCCAGCGCCGATTCGGTCAGCCCGTCGGCCCAGGCGATCAGCCTTGCGTCGGTCTCGACCCGGGCGGCGCAGAGCGGCTCCCAGTCGGGATACCAGTCCGGGCTTTGCGCACCGCGGGCGGCAGGCATCTCCCAGCCGTCGAACCGCGACATCCAGACATGGTCAATGGTCAGGATATGGCAGAGCGTGCGCTGCACCGAGCCGAAGAAGGCGCCGCGATCCTCGCGCCGCTGGGCGTCGGTGAGCTTGTCGGCCTCGCGATAGAGGCTGCGGTTCTGCCAGGCGTTGTAACGGGCCATCAGCCGGGCGTAATCCGGTGTGACGAGTGCGGTCATGGGCGCGGCCCCTTCCAGTCGATGGCGCAGATCTCGCCGGACTTGCCCGAGAAGTCCCAGACCCTTCCGTAATCGCGCACCTTGCTCTTCAGCCCGCGCGCCGCGATCACGTCCGGGCCCATCCAGTACTTGGTGTTCGAGATCATGATCGGATGCTCGGGGTCGCGGCCCGGCAGCATCTCGATCTCGCCCTGAATCTTGCGCCCGATCATCAGGCTGCGCCGGTTGCCGTCGCGGATGATCTCGACCTTCTCGCGCTCGGCGCCGATGATTTCCGAGACCAGCAGGGTGAAGAGCCCGGTGGTGCCGCCGGCTGCGCCCGAGAGGATCTGCAGCAGGCCGTTGTAGCCCTTCTGCGTCACCCGCTCGTCGATATAGGCGGCGACCTTCCAGTCGCCCTCGGCCATCTTGCCGGGAATCTCGACCATCAGCCCGACGTTCAGCCCCGACAGGCTTTCGCCCTCGTAATGGCCCTCGTCGATGGCAATCGCCATCCAGGCCTTGCAGGAGCCTTCGGTCGGCGGGTGCTGGCCGAGGCTGACCACGCAGGGACAAAAGACGGTGCAGGAGCAGTTGAGGAACAGCTCGCCCTTGATCGCCCACTGGGTCGGGCGGCTCTTGCGGCGCAGTCCGTTGCCCATCTGCTGGATGATCCGGTCGCGGACTCTCAGGCGGTCCGGCGGGCTGTCTGGCGTATCGGTCATGTCATCCTCCGAAGACAGTGAATGCGGCGGTGGCGATCAGCGCGGCGCCGGCCGGGCGGCGCAGGCGCAGGCCCAGGGCGGGGAGTTTTTCGAGCACCATGAACAGTGTCGCCAGGCCCATGAAGCCCAGCGACATGGCGCCGCCGACAAAGGCCAGCGCCATCAGCGCCCAGCAGCAGCCGATGCAGGCAAGGCCGATCTCGACCCCCATCCGGACCGCGCCCCGGCGGCCGGGGCGGAAGCGGCCGAGGAAATAGCCGGAAGGTGTCAGGCAGGCGATCTGGCAGGCGGTCTTGGCGCGGGTGAACTGCCACAGCCCCGCCGCCAGCAGCAGGGCGGCAGCGGCGCGCGGATCGGTCAGGGCACCCAGCGGGCCGAGGGCGCCGAAGTGGACCAGAAGCATCTGCGCCAGGGCAAAGCCCAGCGAAGCCAGCAGCCAGACAGCGAGATAGCCCCAGACCAGCGCCAGGGCGCCGGCCGAATCGGCCCCGGCACGGGGCGGCAGATCGGCCCAGGCCGCCAGGGTCGGGCCGAGTGTCGGCAGCATCATCGCCGCCGCCATGAGCGCCCACATCGCCAGCAGCACCGGCAGCCCGCCCAGCGGAAGGGCCGCGATCCGGGCCGGCCCGCAAAGCGGATCGGGTCCGGCCGCCAGGGCAAAGAGCCCGCTCCAGGCCAGCAACACGGCAAGAAAGACGCCCAGCCAGAGCCGATAGCGGCGCGGCCCGGCCCCGCCGGGCAGACGCAGCAGAAGGCGGGTCAGCATGTCCGGGCTCCTCGCGGGCCCGAACGACGGCCCTGCGCAGTCCGGTCTGACGCTCTGGCCGATGTCGCTGTCGGTCATCTACCCCTCGCCTGTCCCGGCCCTGCCCCTTGCGGCGCAGCACCCGGCGCCGAGTCTTCCAGAACCGCCCAGAAATGACAATCCGCCGCCGCTCCGGAAGGCAAGACGCCGCAGCGACGGGCCGCAGCTCCGGCGAGGCGGCGCAAACTGTCCCGACAACGCGACGCGAAGTCTTGTGTCGTGTTCCATTGCTGCTAGTTTCGGCCCGCTGCCGCGATGCCGGCAGGTTCCCAGAGAGGACCTCATAGATGAACACCACCACCCGCCTCTTCGGCTCTGCCGCCCTGGCCCTGACTCTCGGCGCTCCGGCTCTGCATGCCGCCGACCCGGACCTGCTGGTCTATGATTATTCCGGCTTCGAATACCCGAGCTTCCATTCGACATACATCGCCAAGAACGGCGACAGCCCCAGCTTCACCTTCTTCGGTGACGAGGAAGAGGCGCTGCAGAAGGTGCTGTCGGGCTTCAAGGTCGATGTCGCGCATATCTGCGCCGGCTCGGTCAACAAATGGACTGATTCGGGCGTGCTCGAACCCTGGGACACCTCGAAGATCACCTTCTACGACGATCTCGACAAGAACCTGACCGGCGAGCAGGTTGCCGGCGCAGACGAGGATGTCTGGTTCATCCCGACCGATTTCGGCTCGACCGCGATTTCCTACAATGCCGACAAGGTGCCGGCCGAGGATGTCGCCTCGCTCGACGTGTTCCTGAACCCGAAATACGAAGGCCGCACCTCGATCGCCGACAATGTCGATGACGCCTATGCGCTGGCCTATCTGGCGACCGGCGTGACGGACTGGCGGAACATCACCGAAGAACAGTTCCAGGCCGCCTCTGCCTGGCTGCGCGAGGCGCACAAGAACCTGCGCACCTACTGGGTCGATCCGGCCGAGGTTGCCACGCTGCTGGCCACCGGCGAGGTTCTGGTCGCCTGGACCTGGAACGAGACCCTACCGACCATGGTTGACGAGGGCTTCCCGATCGGCTTCCAGCGCGATGCCAAGGAAGGTTCGTCGCTGTGGCTCTGCGGGCTGGTCAACCTCAAGGACGGCCCCGGCTCCGAGGAGAAGGTCTATGACTATGCCAATGCCTTCCTCGACCCGTCCTCGACCCAGGCGCTGATGGATGCCGGCTGGGGCCAGGCCAACAAGCCGGCGATGGACGCGCTCGGCCCCGAGGCCCTGGAAGCCGTCGGCCTCGGCCCGACCACGACCCCGGTTCTGGCGCAGCTGCCGCTGTCGGTCGAGTGGCGGCAACGGCACTCGGACGAATTCGAGAAGATCAAGGCCGGGTTCTGATCCCGCCGATCCGATGTCCTGCGGTTCGGGCGGTCCTTCGGGGCCGCCCTTTCCTTTCGGCGCTCCGGCCCGGCGTCAATCGACGATGAACAGTCGGGCGCCCCGGCGTGTGCGCGAGCGATGCGCCAGCGCCCCGTCGCCGACCTGATAGGAGCACCCCGGTGTCAGCGTCACGGTCCGGCCATCGGCCAGTTCGGTTTCCAGCTCTCCGTCGAGGCAGTAGAGCACATGGCCCTTCTCGCACCAGTGATCGGCCAGATAGCCGGGCGAATAGGTCACGATCCGGACCCGGATCGGGCCGAAATGGCGGGTCTGCCAGAGCGCCTCTCCGGTCTCGCCGGGATGGGTCTCGACCGGCTGCTCCGCCCAGTCCACGGTCTCGAAGGCAAAGGGCGGCATCTGCATGGCGCGGCTCCTGATGGCTGGATCCCGGATGCCACATCGCCCTGCCTGCGGCAAGGCCGCCACCGATCCGCCCGCCCCCCTTGCCGAACGCCGCGCGAATCCCTACATTCGGGTTGTCCGGGGCAACTCGGACTATGGCGATAAACGCGCTCGTAATAAGCGGCTCGGACCCGGGGGCGGTACCCGGCGACTCCACCATAACCCCCTGGTATTGCAGGGTCTTGGGGTCGAAATAGGATCGACGAACGTGTAAAGGGGATTGCTTTCGCTCGGTGAGGTACCACCGTTATCGGTCCGAAATGTACAGTTGCCAATAACAACCGTGCTCCGGCAATGGCTCTGGCTGCGTAAGCAGTTCGAGTCGCCGAAACTAAGTCCTCTCGCCTAGCCGCGTGAGGCGGGGTCCGCAGGCACCTGGCAACAGAAGCCTGCACTTCCTCCCACCAGGTTCGCCCCCCACGTCCCCGGCCCTGCGCAGGGATGCGGGCCGAAGCGCGCCCGGCGCCGGAGCGATTCGGCATCGTGCCCTTGCCCCCGGGGTCCGTCACGCCCCGCAGTGATGCATTCGGCAGCACCTGCGATCGTTCCCGCCATATTGCACTGCGACATGACCGCCCGGCTGCGCGAAATCATTGATTTCCGAGGTTCGCTGCGACAACCTGCAGCAGCGCGACGGATCGTGTGGAATTGACATGGGGACAAACCCCGGCAATACGCGGCTGCCTAAGAACGGCGGTGACCTGAACCCGCGCGGGGAGGACATTAATGACGAGTTTACTTCCGGTTGCGCGCGCAATCGACCGGATCAACGAGCTTATCGGCAAATCTGTCTCGTGGCTGATCCTTGTGGCAGTGCTGGTTTCGGCGGCGAACGCCATCATCCGAAAGACACTGAACACCTCATCCAACGCCTGGCTGGAACTGCAGTGGTACCTGTTCGGTGCCGCCTTCCTTCTGGCTGCGGCCTATACGCTGAAATCCAACGAGCACATCCGCATCGACATCGTCTACGGCGCCCTGTCGCGGCGGGTCCAGCACTGGATCGACCTGATCGGCCATGTGCTGTTCCTGATGCCCTTCACCTGCCTGATGCTCTGGCTGCTGATCCCCTATGTGGCGCGCAGCTACCGGATCCAGGAAGTCTCGACCAATGCCGGCGGGCTGATCATCTGGCCGGCCAAGGCATTGCTGCTGGCCGGCTTCGTGCTGCTGTTCTTTCAGGGCATCTCGGAGATCATCAAGAAGATCGCCATCATGCGCGGCGCGATGGAGGATCCGACCCCGTTCCACACCGCGCATGAGGCGGCCGAACTGGAAGCCGCCGCGCTGCTGCGCGAAATGGCCGGCGAGGACGTGCCGGACACCCTGACAGGCAACGCCCCGCCCTCTGGCGACAAGAAGACGGACGGATCTCCCAAATGATGGAACTCATCGCGCAGAACATGGCGCCGATCATGTTCGCCTCGCTGATCGTGTTCCTGCTTCTTGGTTACCCGGTCGCCTTCTCGCTGGCAGCGAATGGCCTTCTGTTCTTCTTCATCGGAGTTGAACTGGCACCGTTGTCGAACGGCTCGATCTATCTCAGCTACAACCTGCTTGGCACCCTGCCCGACCGGTTCTTCGGCGGGATCATGGCCAATGACACGTTGCTGGCGATTCCATTCTTCACCTTCATGGGGATCATCCTGGAACGATCCGGCATGGCCGAGGATCTGCTCGACACAATCGGTCAGCTCTTCGGCCCGGTGCGCGGCGGTCTGGCCTATGCGGTGATCATCGTCGGGGCGCTGCTGGCGGCGACCACCGGTGTCGTCGCGGCCAGCGTCATCGCCATGGGGCTGATCTCCCTGCCGATCATGCTGCGCTACGGCTATGACAGGCGGATCGCCTCGGGGGCCATCGCGGCCTCGGGCACGCTGGCACAGATCATCCCGCCGTCGCTGGTGCTGATCGTCCTGGCCGACCAGCTGGGCCGCTCGGTGGGCGACATGTACAAGGGCGCCCTGTTTCCCGGCCTGCTGCTGACCGGCATCTACCTGAGCTACATCATGGTGGTCTCGATCGTCCGGCCCAAGATGATGCCGGCGCTGCCGAAAGAGGCGCGCACCCTGGGATCGGGCGTGCTGAGCCTGCTGGTCGCAATCGCATTGACCGTGGCGCTTGCCTATTACGCCATCATGTACATGAAGCCCGAGCACGGCGACAACGCCGACATCCTCGGCGCGGCGCTGGCGGTTCTGGTGATGTATTCGGCAGCGGTGCTGGACAAGGTGCTCAAGACCAACATCATGTCGCGGCTGACCCAGCAGGTCATCATCGTGCTGATCCCGCCGCTGGCACTGATCTTCCTGGTGCTGGGCACGATCTTCCTGGGCATCGCCACCCCCACCGAAGGCGGCGCCATGGGGGCCGTCGGTGCGCTGGTGCTGGCCGCGATGAAGCGGCGCCTGAACTTCGAGGTGGTCCGCTCGGCCCTGGCCTCGACCACGCGGCTGTCGGCCTTCGTGCTGTTCATCCTGATCGGGGCGCGGGTGTTCTCGCTGACCTTCTACGGCGTCAACGGCCATATCTGGGTCGAGCATCTGCTGATCTCGCTGCCGGGCGGCGAAACCGGCTTCCTGATCGCGGTGTCGATCCTGGTCTTCCTGCTGGCCTTCTTCCTCGACTTCTTCGAGCTGGCCTTCATCATCGTGCCGTTGCTGGCACCGGCGGCGGAACGGCTGGGGATCGACCTGATCTGGTTCGGGATCATCCTGGGCGTGAACATGCAGACCTCGTTCATGCACCCGCCCTTCGGCTTTGCGCTGTTCTACCTGAGGTCGGTGGCGCCGAGGATGCCGTTCCTCGACAAGGTGACGGGGAAACAGACCGCTCCGGTGACGACGGCGCAGATCTACTGGGGCGCGGTGCCCTTCGTCTTCATCCAAGTGGCGATGATCGCGATCGTGATCTCCTTCCCCGGTCTGGTGCTGCGCTACAAGGGGCCGCCGGTCGACACCTCGAACATCACATTCACCATCCCGGGCAGCACCGATGGCGCCGAGACGCCCGGCGGGATCGGCCTGCCCCCGGGTCTGGGCGGCGGGGCACCGCCCGGCCTGGGCGGCGGCTCCGTGCCGCCGGGCCTGGGTGGAGGTGCTCCGCCGGGCCTGGGTGGCGGGTCGGCACCGCCGGGTCTGGGTGGAGAGGCTCCGCCCGGTCTGGGTGGCGGGACCGCCGCGCCGCCGCCGGGGCTGGGTGGCGACACGCCAAAGCCGGACCCCGATGCCGGCGGCAACTGATCCACGACGCTGCACGACAGGAAACGGCGGTCCTTCCGGGCCGCCGTTTCGCGTTTCCCCTTCGGGCCGACTCAGGCCATCCGTGCCAGCCCGGCCGGTTCCGGCGCTCGGGCGACCAGCCGTTCATCGCCGCCACGCCAGAGCAGCCAGACGGTGAAGGACAGCTCGCCCAGCGTTACCAGCGTCAGCAGCGCCACCTCGACGGGCGAGACCGCCGCGCCGCCCGGCAGGATCAGACCCGAGACCGCGTCGGACAGATAGCCAAGGGCGCCGATCCCCATCATCCAGCCCAGCGGCCTGGGCACGAAGCCCGAGCGCAGGGCCAGCCAGCCCAGAAGCATCAGATGCAGGGCGAAGAACAGCTCCCAGATATGGACGCCACTGGCGCGCAGATCGCCGAGGAACAGCACCCAGACCGCGGGATTGCCGACCGGATCGGCGCCCCCCGCCCCGGTCAGCCGCAGGATCGCCACCGAGAAGAACAGCATCACCGCCATGACCACGGCCTCGGACAGCCGGGCAAAGGCGGCGGCCAGCGCCACCGAGGGGCTGGTGTCGCGGAAGATGCGGTAGAGCAGCGCCGACAGCACCACCTCGGCCAGCAAGACCACGATCTCGAAACCGATGCCGAGCCGGAACAGAACCGGTCGGCTGCGGATCGCCTGATAGGTCGCCTCGGCATCGCCGGAGATGTGAAACACCCCGGGCAGCAGCCCGATGGCCACCCCGCCGAAGACGGCGATGAGAAGATAGAGAAGCCCCGCGGCCCGGCCGATGCCGAGGCGGAAAACTGCGGAAAGTCGGGTCATGGTCCGGTCCTCTTCGTTACGCGAGATTGAATGCGGCGGTTCTAGGCCCGGCCTGAACCAAATGAAATTGACTGAATCTGTTGTTCTGATATGCGTTTTCGCATGGATTGGAACGCCACGCATTTCGACTGGAACCGCGCCCGCGCCTTTCTGGCGACAGCCGAGGAGGGCTCTCTGTCGGCCGCCGCCCGCGTCCTGGGCCAGACCCAGCCGACGCTGGGCCGCCAGGTCGAGGCGTTCCAGCAGGAACTCGGACTGGTGCTGTTCGAACGCAGCGGCCGCGGGCTGCGGCTGACGCCGGCGGGCGCCGCGCTGCGCGACCGGATCCGGGCCATGGCCGATGCCGCCGACCTGGTCGCGATGGCGGCACAGGCGCAGTCCGAGGACCTGAGCGGCCCGATCTCGATCTCGGCCAGCGAAGTCACCGCGGTGATGATCCTGCCACCGATCATCGCCCGGCTGAGACAGGACCTGCCCGGTCTGGTGATCGACATCCATGCCTCGGACGCGACCAGCGACCTGCGCCGGCGCGAGGCCGATATCGCGATCCGAAACTTCCGCCCCAAGGACCCCGATCTGATCGCCCGCAAGATCACCGATGTCCCGGCCCGGCTCTATGCCAGCCGCGAGCTGGCCGCGACCCTCGGCCACCCGACCCGGCCCGACCAGCTGAACCGGGCCGATTTCATCTCGATCGACCGCAGCGGCGGGCTGATGGCGGCGTTGAACGGGCTGGGCCTGTCACTGACCCGGGCGAATTTCCCGGTCCATGCCGACAGCCTGCTGGTGATGTGGGAATGCGTCAAACGCGGGCTGGGGATCGGGGTGCTCGACAGCCGCCTGGGTGACGCCGAACCCGGGGTGGTCCGGGTGCTGCCCGACCTGGCGCCACTGAACTTTCCGATCTGGCTGGTGGCGCATCGCGAGCTGCGCAGCAGCCGACGCCTGCGCCGGGTCTTCGAACTCCTGGCCGAGGAACTGGCCCGGCCCCCTTCCCCGCCCGGCTGAGCCAGGCGCCCGAAAGAAAGGCCCCGCGGATCGCTCCGCGGGGCCGGGTCTGCGCGTCGGGAAGCCTCAGAGCTTGCCGGCGTTGTCCTGTGCCATCATGAAGCTGTCGTAGTTCAGCTCCGAGAGCTGGGCCCAGAGATAGGCGTCCTTCTTGAACGCGTTCTGGCTATCGAGCAGCTTCTTGAAGGTCGGGTTCCCGGCCGAGACCTCGGCATAGACCTCGTTCGCGGCGTCGAAGCAGGCCGAGAGGATCTCGGCCGAGAACGGACGCAGCTGGGTGCCAGCCGCCACCAGACGCTTTACCGCCGCCGGGTTCTTGTGGTCATAGCTGGCCATCATGTCGCTGTTCGCCGCCTGACAGGCCGAGGCGAGCGCCGCCTTATAGGCTTCCGGCAGGTTGTTGTAGGCTTCGAGGTTGAACATCGTGTGCAGCGCGGCACCACCTTCCCACCAGCCGGGATAGTAGTAATAGGGCGCGACCTTGTAGAAGCCGAGCTTCTCGTCGTCATAGGGGCCGACCCATTCGGCGGCGTCGATCGTGCCCTTCTCGAGCGACGGGTAGATGTCGCCGCCGGCGATCTGCTGCGGCACCAGTCCGAGCTTTTCCATGATCTTGCCGGCAAAGCCACCGATCCGCATCTTCAGACCCTTGAGGTCCTCGACGGTGTTGATCTCTTTCCGATACCAGCCGCCCATCTGGGCCCCGGTATTGCCGCAGGGCAGCGCATAGAGGCCCTGGGTGGCGTAGAATTCGTTCAGCAACTCGTTGCCGCCGCCATAGTAGAACCAGGCATTGGTCTGGCGGGCGTTCAGGCCGAAGGGCACCGTGGTGCCGAAGCTGTAGGCGGCATCCTTGCCCCAGTAGTAATAGGACGCGGTGTGGCAGCATTCGACGGTGCCGGTCGCGGCGGCATCGGCGGCCTGCAGGCCCGGAACCAGCTCGCCGCCGGCGAAGACCTGAATGTCGAAATTGCCATCGGTCGCGGCGCGGACGTAGTTCGCCATGGTCTCGGCGGCACCGTAAATGGTGTCCAGAGCCTTCGGGAACGACGAGGTCATCCGCCAGTTGAGTTTCGGCATCGATTGCGCAATGGCCGGTGCGCCCAGAGCCGCCGCACCCGCGGCAGTGGCGCCGCCAAGCGTCGCCTTGGTCAGAAATGAACGACGATCCATGTGTTACCTCCCTATGGTCATCTCCGGGAGGTAGCTATGCGGACTCTCTGCCGAACGGCGTTGGCCGACCGTCCGACGGGTCATTTTCCTCCCGCCCCGACTGTTGCAGGTGAGGTGTCGAATAGCAAAATAAATTTGGCCCGGGCCGGTCCAACCCGAGGGAAATGCCCAAAAAACCCGCGCCGCCCATCGGGCCGCGCGGGTCGGGATCAGGTCAGATCAGAGCTTGCCGCCCCGCTGCTGCATCATCATGAAGGTGTCATAGGTATATTCCGCCACCTGGTTCCACAGGTAGTGCTCGCCGCGGAATGCCTTGATCGACTGCCAGAGCTTGGCGAACTTGGGATTGGTCGCCTCCATCTCGGCATAGACCTCGTTCGCCGCTTCGAAGCAGGCTTCGAGGATCTCCTGGCTGAACGGGCGCAGCTGCGCGCCATTGGCCACCAGTTCCTTGATCGCGGTCGGGTTCAGATAGTCGTACTTCTGAAGCATGTTGGCATCCGCCGCCTGGGCGGCCGAACGCAGGATCGACCGATAGGAGGACGGCAGCCCTTCATACTGTTCCTTCGAGAAGAAGAAGTGGACCGTCGGGCCACCTTCCCACCAGCCGGGATAGTAGTAGTAGGGCGCGACCTTGTAGAAGCCGAGCTTCTGGTCGTCATAGGGGCCGACCCATTCGGCGGCGTCGATGGTGCCCTTCTCGAGCGACGGATAGACATCGCCGCCGGCAATCTGCTGCGGCACGACGCCCAGCTTGGTCATCACCTGGCCGGCGAAGCCGCCGATCCGCATCTTGAGACCCTGCATGTCGGCGACCGTGTTGATCTCCTTGCGGAACCAGCCGCCCATCTGGACGCCGGTGTTGCCGCCCGGAAGGCCGAAGATACCGGATTCGGCGAGGAACTCGTTATAGAGATCAATCCCGCCGCCATGATAGTGCCAGGCGTTGATGCCGCGCGCGTTCAGCGAGAACGGCACCGCCGCCGCGACCGCCCAGGCCGGGTCCTTGCCGAAGTAGTAGTAGCCGACGGTATGGCAGGCCTCGACCGACCCGTTGGTGACGGCATCCGCCGCCTGCAGGCCGGGCACAAGTTCACCGGCCGCGAAGACCTGGATCTGGAAGTTGCCGTCCGTCGCCTCGCTGACCATCTTCGACAGCACTTCGGCGCCGCCATAGATGGTGTCGAGCGACTTCGGGAACGACGAGGTCATCCGCCAGGTGACTTTCGGCATCGACTGCGCGACGGCCGGCGCGGCAAGCGTCGCGGCACCGGTGGCTCCGACGCCGCCGATGGCAGCCTTGGTAAGGAAAGTTCGACGATCCATATGGGTCCTCCCTGATGAGACCTGCCGCCATGGCAGGCGTGATAATCCGGTGTTTAAGTCCCGCCCGCGCCCAAGTGAATATCCCCGGAGAGGATTCTTTGCCTAAATTTCCGGCGAATAACAGTCACTTGCGTGACGATTTGCCGCCGGAAACTGCGACGAAATGGCGCAGAATCAGGGCTCGACTGGAAAGGAATGATCGTCAGCTCCGAAAAATTGGAAATAAAATTCCGATTTCATGCCCTCTCACGACACTTTTGGTGATGGTTTCGGGTTGACGCCCCCTGCCCGCCGCCCTATCGTCCCGCCACCTCCAAGGAGTTCCAGGGGCATGACGCGACTCGTTATCGTAGGAAGATGTTGGCGCATGGGCCGGTGACGGCACCCTGAACAGGTTCCCATGCGCCCCCGAAATCCGGGGGCTTTTTTTATGTCTGGCGAAGGAAAGACGATATGGCACGGCAGATGACCGGAGCGAAGATGGTGGTTCAGGCCCTGATGGATCAGGGTGTGGACACGGTATTCGGCTATCCCGGTGGCGCCGTGCTTCCGATCTATGACGAGATTTTCCAGCAGAACAGCATTCGCCACATCCTGGTCCGCCACGAACAGGCGGCGGTGCACATGGCCGAGGGCTATGCCCGCTCGACCGGCAAACCCGGCGTGGTGCTGGTCACCTCGGGGCCCGGCGCCACGAATGCCGTCACCGGGATCACCGACGCGCTGATGGATTCCATCCCGATCGTGGTGCTGACCGGCCAGGTTCCGACCTTCCTGATCGGCACCGACGGCTTCCAGGAGGCCGACACCGTCGGCATCACCCGGCCCTGCACCAAGATGAACTGGCTGGCCAAGGACCCGAGCACCCTGTCCGACCTGATCCATCAGGCCTTTCACGTCGCCACCCACGGCCGCCCCGGCCCGGTGCTGATCGACATCCCGAAGGACGTGCAGTTCGCCACCGGCAGCTACACGGCGCCGAAACAGGCCAAGGTCTCGCATTACCAGCCGCGGATGAAGGCGGAACCGGCCAGCATCGAGGCGCTGGTCGGGCTGATCGAAAAGGCCGAACGCCCGGTGTTCTACACCGGCGGCGGGCTGATCAACGCGGGCACCGCGGCCTGCCAGCTGCTGACCGAGCTGGTCGATGCCACCGGCTTTCCGATCACCTCGACCCTGATGGGTCTGGGCGCCTATCCGGCCTCGGGCAAGAACTGGCTGGGGATGCTGGGGATGCATGGTCTCTACGAGGCCAACATGGCGATGCATGATTGCGACCTGATGATCAACCTGGGCGCCCGTTTCGACGACCGGATCACCGGCCGCACCGATGCCTTCTCGCCCCATTCGACCAAGGTTCACGTCGATATCGACCCCTCGTCGATCAACAAGATCATCCAGGTCGATCTGCCGATCATCGGCGATGTCGGACAGGTGCTGGAAGACGTCCTGAAGGTCTGGAAATCGCGCGGCCGCAAGGTCAACGAGGCGGCGGTGGCGAAATGGCACGGCCGGATCGCCGAGTGGCGGTCGAAGGACTGCCTGTCCTTCCGGGATTCGGACGAGCTCATCAAGCCGCAACATGCCCTGCAGCGGCTCGAGGCGCTGACCCGAGGAATGGACCGCTACATCACCACCGAAGTGGGCCAGCACCAGATGTGGGCGGCGCAGTTCCTGAAGTTCGACGCGCCGCACCGCTGGATGACCAGTGGCGGTCTGGGCACCATGGGCTATGGCTTCCCGGCCTCGATCGGGGTGCAGATCGCCCATCCGGAATCGCTGGTCATCAATGTCGCCGGCGAAGCCTCGTGGCTGATGAACATGCAGGAGCTGGGAACCGCGATGCAGTTCCGCGCCCCGGTCAAGCAGTTCATCCTGAACAACGAACGTCTGGGCATGGTGCGCCAGTGGCAGGAGCTGCTGCATGGCGAGCGCTATTCGCACAGCTGGAGCGAAAGCCTGCCCGATTTCGTGAAACTGGCCGAGGCCTTCGGTGCCAAGGGCATTCAGTGCAGCGACCCGGCCGACCTGGACGAAGCGATCAAGGAAATGCTGGCCCATGACGGGCCGGTGGTCTTCGACTGCCTGGTCGAGAAGCACGAGAACTGCTTCCCGATGATCCCCAGCGGCAAGGCCCACAACGAGATGCTGATGGGCGAGGCCCAGACCCAGGGCGCGATCTCTGGCTCCGGCGCGGCTCTGGTTTAGGAAAGGTCTGCAAGTGTCTGCACTCAATATCAAAAAGGGCTCTACCAGCCACTCCGCCTACAACCTTCGCGATACCCATTCCGATGTGGTCGAGCGGCACACCCTGGCAGTCATCGTCGCCAACGAGGCGGGGGTCCTGGCCCGGGTCATCGGGCTGTTCTCGGGGCGCGGCTACAATATCGACTCGCTCACCGTGGCCGAGGTCGATCACACCGGACACCGCAGCCGGATCACCGTGGTGACCAGCGGCACGCCCAGCGTGATCGAGCAGATAAAGGCCCAGCTTGGCCGCATCGTTCCGGTGCATGAGGTGCACGACCTGACCACCGAAGGTCAGTCGGTGGAGCGGGAACTGGCCCTGTTCAAGGTTGCCGGCAAGGGCGACAAAAGGGTCGAGGCGCTGCGGCTGGCGGATATCTTCCGGGCCAATGTGGTGGATTCGACGCTTGAGAGCTTCATCTTCGAAGTCACTGGCACGTCAGAGAAAATCGACGCCTTTGCCGAGCTGATGCGGCCGCTTGGCCTGACCGAGCTGGCCCGCACCGGGGTAGCGGCGCTGTCGCGCGGAGCCGAGGCCGTCTGAACACGAACGGGGCGCCCAAGGGCGCCCCGCCGATCGCGTGGCCCTGCCGGGGCTCAGCCCGGGGCCATCAGCACCCCCGCCTCCATGGCTGCCGCCACTTCCGCCGCATCGACATTTCCGTCGCCATTGCTGTCGAGCGTGGCATAGACCTCGGCAGTCAGTTCCGGATGGGCGGTCTGCAGTTCTTCGAGCGCGTAGATGCCATCGCCATCCGTATCCTCGGGCATCGCGGCCTCCTGGGCCGAGGCCAGGGAGGCGGTCATCGCGGTCAGGCCGAGGGCCAGCATCAGTCGGGTCATGGTCTGTCTCCTGTCTTGGTGAACCGCGCCCGGTCGGGGTGCGGAGGTGGCACGAGGCCGCCCTGCGTACGGGCATAGCCGGGCGGACCGGGGCGCACAGGACCATGGCGCCAGGGTCAGGATTTCCGGCAGAGCCAGGCCGGATTGGCGGATTCGCCGCGCCGGGTTCCCGCCGATAGGGCCACCCCGCCCGGCTACCGGCGCCAATTTGCCAAGTAATTTCGAGCATTTAGTCCAAATTCCGCGCATGGGTGGAAATTAATTCCGCAACCCCTTTGAAGCGGATATTAGTCCCTTTGAAGCGGATATTCGCCATCTTCAGCAATGCGGGGACAGAATTCCTTACCTACCTTTGTCTGGACTCAAGAATGTCCGACCTTAGTATGATTGCCGTCGGGGGAATTGGCTTCCGGCCAAATCGTCATGTCGGCGATGGAGAAGGATGCAATTCATACGGAATAGGAGGGGCCCTCATGAAGAAGGGAGAGAAACCCAAGTTCGACGTTGCTTGGTGGAAGAAGAACAAGTCCAAGCGGCTTGGCAGCAAGGACTTCGAGAAAAGACTGACGACATTCATTTCCGAAGAGAAGTTTGCCCTGGGTCGCAAGGACGACCCGAAAGCCTTTCTCGAGGCCTCCAATGCGGCCTCTTTTGCGGCGAAGGAAGCCAAGGCGCTGGTCGCGAAATGCGGCAGGGGCCAGGACGAGACAAAGTCGGTGCTGGAGCTCTATGTGAAGGAGCTGACCACCAGGGGCAAGGCGCTCAACAAGAAATACCTCGAACTCCTCAAGGGCACGTCGGCCAGCGAGTCCGTCGTCTCCAAGGCCGCCAAAGTCATTGAAAAGGAAGTCAAAACCTTCCTGTCGATCGAAAAGGCCGCGAAGGATATGCAAAAGCAACTTCCTGCGCTGATTGCCAAGGCCGGGCCGAAACAGGTCGTGACGAATTACAAGACTCTCCTGAAAGCGCTCGACGCCAGCGAAAGCAAGGTCGAGAAAGCGCAGGACGAGATCGACAAGCAGGTCAAGAGCGGCAAGCTGCGTGGCAAGTCCATGGAGGAGGCCGAGAAATTTCTCCATCGGGCCAAGGAGGTTCTCAGCATTGGGTTCCGGGCCGACACCGAGATTTCCGGTGTCAAGATCAAGCTGGAAGAGCTTGTGAAGTCAGCGAAATCCGGAAAGAAGGACAAGGGCAAGGAAAAGGTCTGAGCCCCGGCCGGAAAGGGGGCGTGCCGAGGCGCCCCCTGCTCCTCGGATGAGAACGGAACACGGGAAGGCGCGGCGGCATTCCCCGCGGAGACCCCGAGCCGCCCCCATGGTCCCAACAGGAAAAAGGGGACACCCGAAGGCGCCCCCCAGTTTCGCGGATCAAGCTCGTCATTCGTACCGCCCGGTTTCTGCCTGCGGCTTGATCCACGTCAGGGGCGAGCGCACCCGCCCCGGAAAGTTTGTGCAGCGCGCCCCGGAACAGTCCGGAGCCCGCCGCAGGTCTCGTCAGCTACACCCGCTGGTCCCGCCGCAGGTGTTGCACTTCATGCAGGTGCCGTTGCGCACCAGCGTGTAGTTTCCGCATTCGCCGCAGGCCTCGCCCTCGTAGCCCTGCATCTTCGCCTTGGTCCGGGCATCGACCTGGACCGAAGTCACCGTGGCGCTTGCGGTGGTGCTGGTTTCCGACACCGAGGGCACCAGGGTCTGCAGACTGGCCAGCGGGTCGGCCTCCTGGCCGCCTTCCTGCAACACCCGCAGTTCCTGCGGCAGGCGCTTGCGCAGATAGCCGGTCGAGGAGATCTGCCGCAGCACTTCCAGGGATTTCGAGGCCGTCACCTCGTCCGGGCTGCGGAGATTGGCGACGCCTTCCTCTTCGCCCCGGCCCAGATCGTCGAAGCTGGAGCCTTCCGGCTTCACATGCGCCAGGTCGGTGCGGTCGAGATAGCTGACCGCCAGTTCGCGGAAGATGTAATCGAGGATCGAGGTCGCCGACTTGATCGTCTCGTTGCCCTGCACCATCCCGGCCGGTTCGAACTTGGTGAAGGTGAAGGCATCCACGAACTCCTCCAGCGGCACGCCGTATTGCAGGCCGACGGAGACCGCGATGGCGAAGTTGTTCATCATCGCCCGGAAGCCGGCGCCTTCCTTGTGCATGTCGATGAAGATTTCGCCCAGCTGGCCGTCGGCATATTCGCCGGTCCGCAGATAGACCTTGTGGCCGCCGACGATCGCCTTCTGGGTATAGCCCTTGCGGCGCTGCGGCAGCTTCTCGCGGTGGCGCCGGACCACTTCCTTGTAGACGATCTTCTCGACGATCTTCTCGGCCAGGGTGGTCGCCTTTTCCTGCGCCGAGCCGGAGGCCAGGACTTCCTCGGCTTCCTCGTCATCCTCGATCAGCGAGGCGGCCAGCGGCTGCGACAGTTTCGAACCGTCGCGGTAGAGCGCGTTGGCCTTGATCCCCAGGCTGTGGCTCAACTCGTAGGCGGCCAGCGCATCGGCGATGCTGGCATCATTGGCCATGTTGATGGTCTTCGAGATCGCTCCCGAGATGAAGCTCTGCGCCGCCGCCATCATGGTGATATGCGCCGCCACCGAGAGATAGCGCTTGCCGGTCTTGCCGCAGGCATTGGCACAGTCGAAGACCGCGTAATGCTCGGGCTTCAGATGCGGTGCGCCTTCCAGCGTCATCGTCCCGCAGGCATGGGCATTGGCCGCCTCGATCTCTTGCTTCGAAAAGCCGAGATGCTTCAGCATGTCGAAGGTCGGGTTGTTCAACTCGGCCGCCGGGATGCCCAGGACCTTGGTGCAGAACTCCTCACCCAGGGTCCACTGGTTGAAGACGAACTTGATGTCGAAGGCGCTCGGCAGCGCCGCCTCGATCTTGTCGATCTCGGCCTGGCCGAAGCCGTGGCCGACCAGCGAGGTGTGGTTGATCCCCGGCGCCTGCCCCAGCGAGCCGTGACCCTCCGCATAGGCGATGATCTCGGCAATCTGGGCCTGGCTGTAGCCCAGGGTTTCCAGCGCCCCCGGCACAGCCTGGTTGATGATCTTGAAATAGCCGCCGCCGGCCAGCTTCTTGAACTTGACCAGGGCGAAGTCCGGTTCGATCCCGGTGGTGTCGCAATCCATCACCAGACCGATGGTCCCGGTCGGCGCGATCACGGTGGCCTGCGCGTTGCGGAAGCCGTGCTTCTTGCCCAGGGTCAGCGCCTGATCCCAGGCGCCGCGGGCCAGATCGACAAGGCTGCGGTCCGGGCAATGGTCGCGTTCCAGCGCCACCGGGTTCACCGCCAGCCCGTCATAGCCGGTCTTGTTGCCATAGGCGGCATGGCGGTGGTTGGCGATGACCCGCAGCATGTGCTTCGAGTTGCGCTTGTAGCCCGCGAAGGGGCCCAGTTCCGAGGCGATCTCGGCCGAGGTCGCATAGGCCACCCCGGTCATCAGCGCGGTCAGCGCACCGCAGAGCGCCCGGCCCTCGTCCGAGTCATAGGGCAGGCCCATGGTCATCAGCAGGCCGCCGATATTGGCATAGCCCAGGCCGAGGGTCCGGTAATCATAGGACCGCTGCGCGATCTCCTTGGACGGGAACTGCGCCATCATCACGCTGATTTCCAGCGTCAGGGTCCAGAGCCGCACCGCATGGGTATAGGCCTCGGCCTGGATTTTTCCGTCCTTGAGGAAGGTCAGCAGGTTCATCGAGGCCAGGTTGCAGGCGGTATCGTCGAGGAACATGTACTCGCTGCAAGGGTTCGAGCCGCGAATGGGGCCGTCTTCCGGGCAGGTGTGCCAGGCGTTGACCGTGTCGTGGAACTGGATGCCGGGGTCGGCGCAGGCCCAGGCGGCATGGCCGATCTGGTCCCAGAGATCGCGCGCCTTGACCGTCTTGGCGACCGTGCCATCGGTGCGGCGGATCAGCTCCCAGTCGTCGTCTTCCTTGACCGCGCGCAGGAAGTCATCGGTCACCCGCACCGAGTTGTTCGAGTTCTGGCCCGAAACGGTGGCATAGGCGTCGCTGTCCCAGTCGGTGTCATAGGTCGGGAACTCGATCGAGCCGAAGCCCTGCGCCGCATAGTCCAGCACCCGCTTGACATAGGTCTCGGGGATCATCGCCTTCTTGGCGCTGCGGATCGCGGCCTTCAGGCCCGGGTTCTTCGACGGATCGGCAGCATCGGCGGCCTTGCCGTCCCAGGCGCGGATCGCCGCAAAGATGCCGTTCAGCTCGCGTTCATGCGCTTTCGAGCCGGCGACCAGGCTGGCCACCTTCTGCTCTTCGATGACCTTCCAGTTGATGAAATCCTCGATATCGGGGTGATCCATGTCGCAGATCACCATCTTGGCGGCGCGCCGCGTGGTGCCGCCCGACTTGATCGCGCCGGCCGCCCGGTCGCCGATCTTGAGAAAGCCCATCAGCCCCGAGGACTTGCCGCCGCCCGACAGTTTCTCGCCTTCGCCGCGCAGGCTGGAGAAGTTCGTGCCGGTGCCCGAGCCGTATTTGAACAGCCGCGCCTCGCGGACCCAGAGGTCCATGATCCCGCCATCGCCGACCAGATCATCGCGCACCGACTGGATGAAACAGGCATGCGGCTGCGGGTGTTCGTAGGCGCTGTCCGACTTGGTCAGCTTTCCCGTTTTCCAGTCGACGTAGTAATGGCCCTGGCTCGGCCCGTCGATGCCATAGGCCCAGTGCAACCCGGTGTTGAACCATTGCGGGCTGTTCGGCGCCGCCATCTGTTCGGCCAGCATGTAGCGCATCTCGTCGAAATAGGCGCGGGCGTCGGACTCGTCGGTGAAATAACCGCCCTTCCAGCCCCAGTAGCACCAGGCCCCGGCCAGCCGGTCAAAGACCTGCTTGGCCGACTGCTCGCCGCCATACCGCTGTTCCTCGGGAAGCTTGGCCAGCGCCGCCTCGTCCGGCACATGGCGCCAGAGGAAGGACGGCACGCCCTTTTCCTTGACCGGCTTGCGCGCCGCCGGAACCCCGGCCTTGCGGAAGTATTTCTGCGCGATCACGTCCGAGGCAACCTGCGACCAGCCGGCCGGCACTTCCACCTCGTCCAGACGGAAGACGACCCGCCCGTCCGGGTTGCGGATCTCGGATGCAGTCGTGGTGAAGTCGATGCCCTGATAGGCATCCTGCCCGGCCTTGGTGAACTTGCGGTCGATTTTCATCTGGAACTTGCCCCGTCGTTTCTTGACGATTTCGTTTCTTGAAGTGGTGTCGTCGGTTCTCTTGTCGTCGTGCCGGTGACCCCACACTGGTGCTTTCGGGCCAGGCGCCGGACAAAAGGATAGCGACCCGTCGAGGCGGTGCGCTTCGCCTCGCGGAGGACGTGTCGTGCTTGGCACCCAGTCCCGGTTTTCTTCGCGGCCCTCGTCCGGCTTTTTCCTGCCACTATATCTTGTGGCCCGCCGTTCAGCCCTCACAAACTGGCGTAGGTGGACCCAAGAGGTCAACGCCGATTTTGGATTTTCCACAAGTTTTAGCGCTTGACCATCGGGGCCGATCTGGGGCGCCCGCGGGGGCTCGCGAGTCGGCCTGCCCCGGCGCGGAACGGCCCGCCCAAAGGGGGCAGAGAAAAAGCCCAAGGGATCGGCTGGTTTACGCCGGAAAGTTGAGAACGCGGATGAAGTGACAACGCCACCGGGAACGGTCCGGGGACGGTTCGAGGAGGCGCGGCAAGGCTGCAACAGCGCGGCAGAAGCGCCACAATAATCGGGCCGCATGGCGACACCCCCGGCCGGGTCGGTGCCAGGCACGGCGAATCTTCAGGCAGAAACCAAGGGGGGTCGCACAATATATGGTGGATGCCGGAACAGCATCCACTACCTATGCCAGCGACAAAGGGCGCGGGACTCGGAGGTCGGCTGAAGGCAGGCCCGGACCGCCTGCCCCGTCATCCCCAGACCGGGGCCGCCCGCTACCCGCGATCTGGGCCGAAGCGGCTGGAGAGTTCCGAAATTTTGACCGGCCGTTTCTGGTCCACGCTCATGGCCGCCGCCACCCCGGTCAGAACCGATGCCGCCCCGGCGCGGGCGCCCGCCCGCTGGCTCAGCGGATCATTGGCATCCGGCGTGAACAGCGATGCGTGCAGCAACGGATCGCCGCCGAAATGGCCGCCCGGCCCATGCTGGACCACCAGCCGCTCGACCGAGCGATCGGTGCCGAGCACCAGGATCTCGTCCTGCCCCTTCGGCGCATCGAAGGCCTGCTTTTCGTACATCCGGCACTCGATCCGGCCATGGGTGCCGTTGAAGGCGACGTGATAGCCCTCGATCGGCATATAGGCGTTCAACGAATAGCTGACCTGCACGCCGTTGGCATAGCCGATCGCCGCCGTCATCGTGTCCCAGATGTCGATGTCCTCGCGGAACACGCAGGCATCGCGAACATAGCCATCCTCGGACGAAGGCGCCTCGTAGAGATCCTCGAGCCATTCGTTGGCATGCATGTCGAAGTAGAAATCGCATTCACCGGCATGCGGGCAACCGGTGCACCGGGTCGAGCGGAACGTCCCGTTGCGGCCGTATCTGCGCAAGGCGCCCTGCGCGTAGACCTGGTCGGGGTCGCTGTCGATCCACCAGTTCAGCAGGTCGAAGTGATGCGTCGCCTTGTGCACGAACAGGCTTCCGGAATGGCGCCGGTAGGCGTGCCAGCGGCGGAAGTAGTCGGCGCCGTGGCGGGTGTCGAGATACCAGTGGAAATCCACCTCGGTCAGCGTCCCGATCCGTCCCGACGCCAGAAGTTCGCGCAGTTTGCGCGAGGTCGGGGCAAAGCGGTAGTTGAAGGCGACATCCACCTTGCGGCCGGTCCGCTCCTCGGCGGCAAGGATGCGTTCGCAGTCCTCCGCCGTGGTCGCCATCGGCTTTTCGGTGATCACGTCGATGCCGCGCTCCAGCGCATCGACGATGATGTCGGCATGAGTGTCGTCGCGGGTGCAGACCACCAGCGTATGCGGGTCGGACTGCTTCAGCATGGTGTCGAGATCGGTCGACAGGACCGGGTCTCCGGGAAGTCGGGCCGCGGCGGCCGCCAGGCGGCCGGAATTCAGATCGGTCAGCCCGACCAGTTCCACCATGTCCGATTGAGTTTCAAGGACGTCACGGCCCCAAGTGCCGGTTCCACGGTGCCCCGTGCCGACGATCGCCATCCGGCGCTTGTTGGTTGCCACCGGTTCTGCTCCATTGCGATGTAAGTAACAAGTCGGTTACTATGCCCGCCCCGAAAGACTGTCAAGCGACCAGCCCCCGGGGCCGCGGCATGCCAAGGAACACAGGCGCCCCGGTTTCGCGGCACGCGCATTCCTTTTTTTTTCTGGTCCTCGAATTCCTGCGCCATCGAGCATGCTTGCCCGGATATAACTATTAAGTTACTTGTTAGACTCAGCACGTAACGCTTCGACTGTTAGCGCAACCGGAGAGGACAAACACGTGCAACATGGGAGGACTATATGACCAACAAGATGAACCGCCGCACATTTGGCGGCCTTCTCCTCGGTGGCGCAGCCGCCTCGACCCTGGCGTCCGTGGGTGCCTACGCGGCCGATGGCAGCGTGCGCCTGATCTGGTGGGGCAACCCCGAGAGAGACAAGCGCACCAATGCCGTTGTGGACATGTTCCAGAAAGCCACAGGCGCAGAGGTCCTGCCCGAAACCTACGCCTGGGGCGACTACTGGCAGAAGCTGGCCACCCAGGCCGCCGGCAAGAACCTGCCGGACGTGATCCAGATGGATTACCGCTACATCTTCGAATGGGCCCGCCGCGGCCAGCTCGCCGCGCTGGATGAGTTCGTCGGAAACGGCATCGACCTCTCCGACTACGACCCAAACCAGCTTGCCTCGGGCAAGGTCGATGGCAAGCTCTACGGGATCTCGTTGGGCGCCAACTCGATGAGCCATGTCTACAACAAGACGGTGCTGGACAAGATCGGTGTCACCCTGCCCGATCAAACGACCTGGACGACCGACGACTTTGTCCAGATCGGCAAGGATCTGAAGGGCAAATTGCCCGAAGGCATGTATTTCACCGAGAATATGGGCCAGTACGAGCCGCGTCTGCAGACCTGGATGCGCTCGAAGGGGAAAGACCTCTACACCGCCGAAGGCAAGCTGGCCTTCGACGAGGCCGATCTGGCCGAATTCTTCACCTACTGGAAGATGGTGCAGGACGAGGGTCTCTCGCCGCCTGCCGACCTTCAGGCGCAGGATTCCGGCAAGATGGAAGAATCGATGATGGCCACGGGCCATGGTCTGTTCAACTTCCTGCATTCCAACCAGCTCGTCGCCATGCAGAAGCTCGTCCCCGACGAGATCGATATCGTGATGATCCCGAACAACGGCCCCCATGCGGGTCAGTACCTGAAACCGTCGATGTTCTTCTCGATGGCCGAAGGTTCGCAGGACAAGGCCACCGCAGCGGCGTTCATCAACTACTTCGTCACCAGCAACGAGGCCAACAACGTCCTGCTGATCGAGCGCGGCGTGACCGGCGACGCTTCGGTGCGGGCCGAGATTCTGCCCAAGCTGAACAAGACCGAGCAGAAGATCATCAACTACCTGAACGTCGTCTCGACCCATGTCAGCCCGCTGCCGCCGCCGCCGCCGCAGAACGCCGGCGAAATCGACCGCGCGCTGCGTCCGGCCTGGGATGAAGTGGCCTTCGGCCGCATCGGTCCGGAAGAGCAGGCCAAGGCATTCTACGCGAATGCCAAATCCATCCTCGAACGTACCTGAGCCACCGTGGCTAATCTAAGTGAGACCTCGGGCGGGCATTCCATGCCCGCCCGCCAGGGCCGCCTCGTCCGCTTCTGGCGCCGCAATGGTGCCGGCTACATGTTTCTCCTGCCCTGGCTGATCGGCTTCTTCGGCCTGACTCTCGGGCCCGCTCTCGCGTCGCTCTACCTCTCCTTCACGAACTACGACCTGCTGCGGCCTCCGCAGTGGACCGGCCTCGACAACATCAAATACGCGCTGTTCAACGACGTGAAGCTGCGCCATTCGCTGTCGGTCACCTTCCAGTATGTGATATTCGGCGTACCGATGCGCCTAGCGGTCGCACTGGGGCTGGCAATGATCCTCGACCGTTCGGTGCGCGGGGTCGGCTTCTACCGCGCCGCCTTCTACCTGCCGTCACTCCTTGGCGCCTCGGTAGCGATCTCGGTGATGTGGCGGCAGCTCTTCGGTGCAGAGGGCCTGATCAATACGCTCCTGTTCCTCGCCACCGGCTGGCAAGGGCCAAGCTGGATATCGCATCCCGACTATGCACTCTGGACGCTCATCGCACTGAACGTCTGGCAGTTCGGCTCGCCGATGATCATATTCCTCGCCGGGCTGCGGCAGATCCCCGAGGACCTCTACGAGGCCGCCTCGATGGACGGCGCCTCGGGTTGGCGGCAGTTCCGGAAGATCACCCTGCCGCTCCTGGCGCCGGTGATCTTCTTCAACCTCGTCCTGCAGACCATCGAGGCATTCAAGGCCTTCACCCAAGCCTACATCATCTCGGGCGGACAGGGCTGGCCGGCGGATTCGACCCTGTTCTACTCGCTCTATCTCTACATCGAAGCCTTCGCCAATTTCCGCATGGGCTACGCGTCCTTGCTGGCATGGATCCTGCTGCTGATCATCGGCGCGTTCACCGCCCTGGCTTTCTGGACCTCGAAATACTGGGTCTACTACGAGGACGAATCGCGATGAACCGGCGCGCAAGAAAGATCGGAAACCAGATCTTCCGCCATGTCGTGCTGTCGACGGCGGCGGTGGTGATGCTTTTCCCGCTGCTGTGGTTGATCATGTCGGCCTTCAAGCCCGACAGCATGATCTTCAGCCATCCGCTGGCACTGCCCGAAAAGCTCGACTTCTCGGCATTCGTAAACGGATGGACCGAGCTCAGGGTGTCGTTCACGACATTCTACAAGAACTCGTTCATCATCGCCGGCCTGGCGGTGGTGGGCAACCTGATGGCCTGTTCGCTGACCGCCTTTGCCTTTGCCCGCCTCAAGTTCTGGGGACGGTCGGTCTGGTTCGCGCTGATGCTGGGGACATTGATGCTGCCCTACCACGTCACTCTGGTGCCGCAGTACATCATGTTCCTCAAACTCGGCTGGGTCGGCAGCTACCTGCCCCTGATCGTGCCCAAGTTCCTGGCCGTCGATGCGTTCTTCATCTTCCTGATGGTGCAGTTCTTCCGCGGCATCCCGCGCGAGATCGACGAGGCGGCGACCATGGACGGCTGCGGACCCTGGCGGATCTACTGGAAGATCATGCTGCCGCTCTCGACCCCGGTGCTGGCGACCGCCGCGATCTTCTCGTTCATCTGGACCTATGACGATTTCCTCGGACCGCTGATCTATCTCAACGACCCGCGCAAATTCACCGTGCCGCTTGCCCTGCGGGCCTTCGTTGACGGATCGGGCGGCGAAAGCCTGTATGGCGAGCTCTTCGCGATGTCCACGCTGTCGCTGGTCCCGGTCTTCATCGTCTTCCTGGCCTTCCAGAGGCTGATCATCCGGGGCGTGGCACTGGGAGCGCTGAAGCGATGACGGCTCGCAATACCCTCATGGCACGGACGCCCGAGGCGCCCGTGTGTTCCACCCATCCCGTTCAGGAGGCTTCGCGATGAGTCGTCTCAAGGTCGGCGTCGTCGGTTCCGGCATCGGCGCTTCGCATATCGAGGCGTTCCAGTCCCTGCCCGATCTCTATGAGGTCACCACCCTCTGCGACATCGACGCGAAACGCGGCGCGGAGGTGCAGGCCCGCTTCGGCATTCCGGCGCTGGACCTGTCCTTCGACGACATGCTGAAGCGCGATCTCGACCTCGTGGATATCTGCACCCCGGCGGCACTGCACTTTCCGCAGACAACCCAGGCGCTGGAGGCCGGATTCGACGTCATCGTCGAAAAGCCTGTCGCGCGGGCGCTGGCCGAAATGGACGCGCTGGCCGCGACGGCGGCGAAGGCCGGCCGCCGGGTCGCGCCGATCTTCCAGTATCGTTTCGGCCACGGCATCCAGAAACTGCACCACCTGATCGGCAAGGGCCGGGCCGGGCGGCCGTTGATGGCCACGGCCGAGACGCATTGGCTGCGCAAGGCGCCCTATTACGAGGCCGCCCGCTGGCGCGGCACCTGGGACGGCGAGACCGGCGGCACTTTCGCCAGCCATGCGATCCATATCCACGACCTGCTCTGCGAGGTCATGGGCCCGATCGAGAGCGTCCACGCCCGGGCCTCGAACCGGCAGAACGGCAACGAGACCGAGGATACCGGCACGCTGTCGCTGAAATTCACCTCGGGCGCCTTCGCCACCTCGTCGATCACGCTCGGCTCGCGCCAGCAGATGTCGCGCCTGCGCTTCGTCTTCGATGATCTGGTCGCGGAATCGGGGCTGGCCCCCTACAATCCGGGGCACGAGCCCTGGACCTTCCCCGACGACGACGCCGAGGCGGCCCGTGCGACCGAAGAGGCGCTGGCCGATTTCGAACCGCAGCCCGAACGTTTCCCGGGGCTGTTCACGCGGCTTCATGCCAGCCTGACCGGAGATGCGCCGATGCCGGTGACACTGGACGACGCGCGCAGGTCGATCGAACTGCTCACGGCGGTCTACTGGTCGGCCCATTCCGGCGAGACCGTAACGCTGCCGATTCCGGCGGATCACCCCTTTTACAACGGCTGGATGCAGACAATGAAGAAAGTTGGATTTGATGGCTGACCTGCAGCTGAAGAAAGTCGTCAAGCGTTTCGGCGCGGCCGAAGTGATTCATGGCATCGACCTCGAGATCGCGGACGGCGAGTTCGTTGTCTTCGTCGGGCCTTCCGGCTGCGGCAAGTCAACCTTGCTGCGGATGATCGCCGGGCTGGAAGAGATCTCGGACGGCGAGATCCTGATCGACGGCGAGGTCATGAACAATGTCTCGGCGGCCAAGCGCGGTCTCAGCATGGTGTTCCAGTCCTATGCGCTCTACCCGCACATGAGCGTACGCAAGAACCTGGCCTTCGGGCTCGAGACCATGAAGGTGCCCAAGGCGCAGATCAACGAACTGGTCAGCAATGCCGCGGAGATCCTTCAGATCAACGAGTTGCTCGACCGCAAGCCGGGCCAGCTGTCCGGCGGGCAGCGTCAGCGGGTGGCCATCGGCCGGGCCATCGTGCGCGAGCCCCGGATCTTCCTGTTCGACGAACCGCTGTCGAACCTCGACGCGGAACTGCGGATGCAGATGCGGGTCGAGATCAACCGCCTGCACCGGCGTCTTGGCGCGACGATGATCTTTGTCACCCACGATCAGGTCGAGGCGATGACCCTGGCCGACCGGATGGTGGTGCTCAGGAAGGGTGTGGTGGAACAGGTCGGCAGCCCGCTCGACCTCTACAACCACCCCGCCAACATGTTCGTCGCCGGTTTCATCGGCAGCCCGCGGATGAATTTCCTCAAGGGCCGGGTCGGCGAGGTCGACGGCCGGCAGGCGACCCTGGAGCTGGACGTCGGCCGCAAGGTGCAGACCACCTTCGCCGAGCCGCCCAGGCCCGGCCAGCCGATCACCCTGGGCGTCCGGCCCGAGGACCTGATCGCGGCGGCGCCGGACGAGGCGCTGCTGAGCGGCGAGGCGCAGATCACCGAACAACTGGGAGGCGAGACATATGTCTATATCTCCCTCTCGGACGGCAGCATGATCACCGTCGAGATCAAGGGGCAGGCCGGGGTCAAGGCCGGCGAGCGGCTGGACCTGGCCATTGCCGATGGCAAGTTCCATGTCTTCGGCGAGGACGAGGCGGTGATCCACCACGGTTGAGCCGGGCCGGAACCGGTTTGACGGGGCGACCGCTCTCCACGCAGTCCCCCGCAGTTCCCCTGCCCCATGGCCGAGACGATACGCGTTCCGAAAGGGCCGCGGCCTGCCGACGGCTGGTCGAATGGCTCTTTCGGTCCTCATTCAAAGCGTCTAGACGACTCAACCGGAGCGGGTATTCCCGCAGGAACACGGAGACCTTGAATGAAGCACCTTCTTATTGCCGCGGCGCTGTCCGTGGCGGCAACCGCCTGTCAGGCTCAGACTGTCCGGATCGGAACCGAAGGCGCCTTTCCCCCCTACAGCTTCATCGACGACTCCGGCGAGATTGCCGGCTTCGAAAAGGACCTCGGCGACCGGCTGTGCGAGATGACGGGTCTCACCTGCGTCTGGGTCACCAACGACTGGGACTCGATCATCACCAATCTGGTCTCGGGGAATTACGACCTGATCCTGGCCGGCATGACGATCTCGGACGAACGTGAGGCCATCATCGACTTCTCCGAACCCTATCTGCCGCCGGCGCCTTCGGCCTTCGTCGCATTGGACCCGGATGCCGACACGGCCACGGGGCTGATCGCGGCCCAGGCCGGAACGGTTCACGCCAGCTATGTCGCCGAAACCGATGCGGTCCTGCTGGAATTCGCGACCCCGGACGAGGCGGTGGCCGCGGTGCGCAACGGCGAGGTTGATGCCGCAATTGCCGACAAGGATTACCTTGCGCCTCTGGTCGCGGAATCCGGTGGCGAACTGGTCTTCGTCGGCAAGGAGCTGCCGCTCGGAAAAGGGATGGGCATCGGGTTCCGGAAAACCGATTCCGAGCTGAGGGCGACCTTCGACGAGGGCCTTGCCCGGATGAAGGCGGATGGCTCGATCAACGAACTCATCGTGAAGTGGTTCGGCCCCGACGCCCAGACCTGGTGATGCAGGCAGCCGGCGCGGCGCCCCGGGGCGCCCGCCGGGTCTGCCGCACATTGACCGCCCAGGGAACGGTTCCGGTCCGAGAAAGCTCTTCACGCGCGGCACGCCGGGATGCGAGACTTGGCGGCACGGTGGCGGGCCGCATCGGACCGGATGCTGCGACCCGTTCCGGAGATGCGGAGGACTCGAAAGGGGGATCGGAATGGCGCGGAAATGGTGGTTCACCGGCGCGGCGCTGCTGAACCTTCTGGCGGGTTCGTCGGCGGCGCAGGAAACGCCGGCAGCGATCGGGCGGATCAGCTATGGCGCGACGCCCCCGGCCGGGGCGGCGGTCTGCACCGGGGTGCTGGTGGCGTCCGACCTGGTGCTCACCGCGCGGCATTGCCTGGAAAGCCTGACATCGACCCCCGCGACGGTGCGCTTCGCTGCAGGTCTCTCGGACGGGCACAGCGCCGCGCTTGCGCAGGGGGCCGAGGTGATCCTGTCAGAGACCCCGGTGGGCGCGAATCAGGCGCATGACGTCGCGCTGCTGAGACTGGCCGATCCGGTCCCGGCAGGGCGCGTGACACCGCTGGCCCTGTCCGACCCGGCGCTTGCGCAATGGCTGCCGCTGTTCAGCGTGATCGCCTATCGCAGGGACAGCCCGGCGCAGGCAGAGCGGCAGGACGATTGCAGCCTCTCGGCGACGCTGCCCGACATGCTGGCCCTCTCCTGCCCGGTGGTTTCGGGCTATTCCGGGGCACCGGTCCTGGCATGGGACGGCACCGACTGGCGCATTCTGGCCGTCATGGTCGCATCGGTTTCGGGGGCCAGGGCCCATTCGCTGGCGGCACTGGTTCCGCCCGATCTGCGCGCAAGGATCACGGAAGCCGCACCGCGCTGAAACCGGCAGCCCGTCCGGTGCCCGCCGGCTGACAGGCCATCGGGTGCCGATGCCGACGCCCCCGGAGCGGCATCCGGATTGGTCCCACAAATCCGGCCCCTGTCCGATCGCGCCGCATTGGCCGATCTGCGCCTCTTCTTTTCCCGGATCATTTCCGGGCCATGCCGACAAAATGTCGCGGGTCAAAACCGGCAAATTTCGAGATCAGAGGCTATTGCAATCTGAATACGTCGGCCTAAGAGTCGTCGCGAAAGAACAAAGGGCGCGACCCAAGAGACGTCCACAGAGAGGTGCACCAGTGGAATATTTTGTGCAGCAGTTGGTCAACGGACTGACGCTGGGAAGCATCTATGGTCTGATCGCGATCGGCTATACGATGGTTTACGGCATCATCGGCATGATCAACTTCGCTCATGGCGATATCTTCATGATCGGGGCGTTCATCGCGCTCTCGACCTTCCTCCTGCTCACCACGATCCTTGGCATCAGTTTTCTGCCGCTGGTGCTTCTGGTCGTTCTGGTGGTCTCGATGGCCTTCACATCAGCCTGGGGCTGGACGGTCGAACGCCTGGCCTACCGGCCGCTGCGAGGATCGTTCCGGCTGGCGCCGCTGATCACCGCGATCGGCATGTCGATCGTGCTGCAGAACTTCGTCCAGGTCAGCCAGGGCGCCCGGGTGAAGCCGCTGCCGCCGCAGATCACCGGGGGCATCACCCTGATGGAAGGGTCCAGCGCCAACGGCACGATCCAGGCCCAGCTCTCCTACATGCAGATCATCATCATCGCCACGACGCTGGTACTGATGGTGGGCTTCTCGCTGCTGATCTCGCGCACCCCGCTGGGCCGGGCGCAGCGGGCCTGTGAACAGGACCGCAAGATGGCCGCGCTGCTGGGCGTCAATGTGGACCGCACGATTTCGCTGACCTTCATCATGGGCGCCGCGCTGGCCTCGGTCGCCGGCCTGATGTTCATGTTGCTCTACGGCGTCATCGACTTCTACATCGGCTTCCTCGCCGGGGTGAAAGCCTTTACCGCCGCCGTCCTGGGCGGGATCGGTTCCCTGCCCGGCGCAATGCTGGGCGGGCTGCTGATCGGCCTGATCGAGGTCTTCTGGTCGGCCTATTTCACCGTGGAATACAAGGACGTCGCGGCGTTCTCGATCCTCGCCATCGTGTTGATCTTCATGCCGTCGGGCCTGCTCGGCAAGCCCGAGATCGAGAAAGTCTGATGGCGTCCACATCCGAGACCGCTGGCACCGGAACCAGCGGCGCAGTCCCCCAGCCGGAGCGGGAGACCCGGCTGGCCAGGGCCTTGCGGGAATCGGTGATCGCCGCCGGCCTGACGGCGATCCTCGGCTTCTTCTTCCTGGCCCTCCGGACCGAGATCGAAACCGGCGGGCTGGTGCTGTCGACCCGCTGGGGATTGTGGCTTGCCGCCATCGGCATCGTCTTTGTCGGGCGGCTGGCCTTGAACCTCTTCGTCTTCGGACGGCTGGGCGCCACGACCCGGCGCAAGCCGGCCACGACCGGCGCCGGCTTCCCGGTGGCCAAGGTGCTGACCTGGGGCCTGCTGATCTTTGCCATCGTGCTGCCGTTCTTCTTCACTATCGTGTTCCCGCAGCGCGACCGGCAATATATCGACCTCGCCATCCTGATCATGACCTACATCATGCTGGGCTGGGGGCTGAACATCGTTGTCGGCCTCGCCGGGCTGCTCGACCTCGGCTATGTCGCCTTCTACGCGGTGGGCGCCTATTCCTTCGGCCTCTCGGCGCAGTACCTCGGCTTCGGCTTCTGGACCGCGCTGCCGCTGGCCGGGCTGCTGGCGGCAAGCTGGGGAATGATCCTCGGCTTTCCGGTGCTGCGGCTGCGCGGCGACTACCTGGCCATCGTCACGCTGGCCTTCGGCGAGATCATCCGGGTCGTCCTGCTGAACTGGACCGATTTCACCGGCGGGCCGAACGGCGTCTCGGGGATCCCGAAACCGACGATCTTCGGCTGGGAACTGGGTCGGAGGGATGGCAGCTTCAACGACCTCATCGGCGTCCCCTACGATCCGATCCAGCGCTTCATCTTCCTCTACTACATCATCTTCGGCCTGGCGCTGCTGACCAACTTCGTCACCATGCGGCTGCGCCGCCTGCCGATCGGCCGCGCCTGGGAAGCGCTGCGCGAGGACGAGATCGCCTGCCGCTCGCTGGGCATCAACACCCGCAACACCAAGCTCAGCGCCTTCTCGATCGGCGCCATGTTCGCAGGGTTCGCCGGGTCGTTCTTTGCCACGCGGCAGGGCTTCATCTCGCCGGAAAGCTTCACCTTCCTGGAATCGGCGATCATCCTGGCCATCGTGGTCCTGGGCGGTCTCGGGTCGCAGATCGGCGTGGTCATTGCCGCCATCGCGATGATCGGCGGGATCGAGGTGCTGCGGAATCTCGACTTCCTCAAGGCCATCTTCGGCCCCGATTTCGAGCCGACCCAGTACCGGATGCTGATCTTCGGACTGGCCATGGTGATCATCATGGTCTGGAAGCCACGCGGCCTGGTCTCGACAAGGGAACCCACGGCAACGCTGCGCGAGAAGAAGCGCATCTCTTCCGATGTCGTCGCACAGGGGGAGGGTCACTGATGACGGATACCCCCAACCACCGCTGGCTCGACGATCCAATCCTGACGGTCGAGCATCTGACGATGCGCTTCGGCGGCCTGATCGCGATCAACGACCTGTCCTTCAGCATCGGACGCGGCGACATCACCGCGCTGATCGGCCCCAATGGCGCCGGAAAGACCACGGTCTTCAACTGCGTGACCGGGTTCTACAAGCCGACCGAGGGCCGGATCGTGATGCGCCACGGCAAGGGCGCCCAGGAGGCGGCCGTGGCCCAGGCGACCGAGAGCGGCGAGAAATGGCACCGCGATGCCGGTGGCGCCGTGTTCCTGCTGGAACGGATGCCCGACCACGAGATCGCGCAGCGGGCCAAGGTCGCGCGGACCTTCCAGAACATCCGCCTGTTCGGCGGCATGACGGCACTGGAGAACCTGCTGGTGGCCCAGCATGACCGGCTGATGGTGGCCTCGGGCTATTCGATCGGCGGCATCTTCGGCCTGCCCGGCTATCGCAGGGCGGAAAAGGAGGCGACCGAAAAGGCGGTCTACTGGCTCGACAAGGTCGGCCTGCTCGACCGCGCCGACGGCCCGGCGGGCGACCTGCCCTATGGGGCCCAGCGGCGGCTGGAAATCGCCCGATCGATGTGCACCGATCCGCGCATCCTCTGCCTCGACGAACCTGCCGCAGGCCTGAACCCGCGTGAATCGGCCGAACTGAACGAACTGCTGCGTTACATCCGCGACGAGCATGACACATCGATCCTGCTGATCGAGCACGACATGGGCGTGGTGATGGAGATTTCCGACCATGTCATCGTTCTGGACTACGGCGAGAAGATCTCGGATGGCGATCCGGCCCAGGTGAAGGCCGATCCCAAGGTCATCGCCGCCTATCTCGGGGTGGATGATGAAGCCGAAATCGACGTGCCCGAGGTCCGTGCCGACCTATCGAGCGCGCGCAAGGAGGGCGAGGCATGAGTGAACCGCTGCTCTCGACCCGGGATGTCCACACCTATTACGGCAAGATCATTGCCCTGCGCGGTGTCGATATCGACGTTCATGCCGGCGAGATCGTCACCATGATCGGCGCCAACGGGGCCGGCAAATCGACCCTGATGATGACGATCTGCGGCAACCCGCATCCGCGGCAGGGCCAGATCGTCTATGACGGCCGGGACATCACCATGATGCCGACGCACGAGATCATGCGGCTCGGCATCGCCCAGTCACCCGAGGGGCGGCGCATCTTCCGCGCCATGACGGTGCTGGAGAATCTCCAGATGGGGGCCTCGCTGGTCGACCCGAAGTATTTCGACAGCGATCTCGAGAAGGTGTTCCATCTGTTCCCGCGCCTGAAGGAGCGTATCAAGCAACGCGGCGGCACCATGTCGGGTGGCGAATTGCAGATGCTGGCGATTGCCCGCGCGCTGATGAGCCGGCCCAAGCTGCTGTTGCTGGACGAACCGTCGCTCGGTCTGGCGCCGCTGGTCGTGAAGCAGATCTTCGACGCGATCCGCGAACTGAACCAGAGCGAGGGGCTGACCGTCTTTCTGGTCGAACAGAACGCCTTCCACGCGCTGAAACTGGCGCATCGGGCCTATGTCATGGTCAACGGCAAGATCACCATGAGCGGCACCGGCGCCGAACTGCTGGGCCGCGAGGACGTGCGCGCGGCCTATCTGGAAGGTGGCGGACATTGATCGGGGAAACGCGGCATGAGTAATCTGATCTGGGAAGAGGGTCTGGGCGCATTCCTTCTGGTGACAATCGCATTGGGCGGCGGCTCGGCCTGGATGACCGGTCGCGCCGTGGCCCAGGGGTGGGATTCGATCGCCAGGCTGGCAATCTATATCGTGCTTCTGTCCTGCGCGGTGCGTTTCATCCACTTTGCGCTTTTCGACGGCACGCTTGTCAGCCTTCACTATTACGCCGTCGATTTCGTCATTCTCCTGGCGATCGGCATTCTGGCGCGGCAATTCACCCGCGCCGGGCAGATGGCCTCGCAATACGGGTTTGCATTTCGCCGCATCGGCCCGCTTGGATGGGGTCGGAAAGGATAGAGTTTCAGATGGCATCGCGGGATGCGTTCACTTCCGCCCCGTTTTGCGCTTTCATTCCGGACAGGAGCCGTGAAACGGCCCGTCCAAGTGGCACGGAAACAGCCGGCACCCTGTTCCGCGCCTCGAAAACCAGGGTGTTGCCAAGGGAGATGACATGAAAAGAGTTCTACTGACCGGAGCCGCGTTGGGCGCCCTGCTCGCCGCGCCGGCTTTTGCCGAGATCAAGATTGCGGTGGCAGGCCCGATGACCGGGCAATATGCCTCGTTCGGGCAGCAGATGAAGGCCGGCGCCGAGCAGGCCGTGGCCGACATCAACGCCAATGGCGGCGTCAACGGCGAGATGCTGGAACTGGTCGTCGGCGATGACGCCTGCGACCCGAAACAGGCCGTCGCGGTGGCGAACCAGTTCGCCGGTGAAGGCGTCGTCTTCGTTGCCGGGCACTTCTGCTCGGGGTCCTCGATCCCGGCCTCGGCGGTCTATGCCGACGAGCTGATCGTCCAGATCTCGCCGGCCTCGACCAACCCGAAGTTCACCGACGAACGCCCTGGCGATGGTGTCTTCCGGGTCTGCGGTCGTGATGACCAGCAGGGCCTGGTGGCCGGGAAGTACCTGATGGATCACTTCCCCGACAAGAAAATCGCCTTCATCAACGACAAGACGGCCTATGGTGCCGGTCTAGCCGACGCGACCCAGGCCGCCTACGAGGCCCTGGGCGGCACCCCGGCCCTGGTCGAAAGCTACACCGCCGGCGAGAAGGACTATTCCGCGCTGGTCTCGAAGCTGAAGCAGGCCGGCGTCGATGTGCTCTATGTCGGCGGCTACCACACCGAAGCCGGCCTGATGAAGCGCCAGATGCAGGAACAGGGGATGGACACCATCCTGATGTCGGGCGACGCGCTGGTCACCGACGAATACTGGGCGATCACCGGTGACGCCGGCGAAGGCACGCTGATGACCTTCTCGCCCGATCCGCGTCTGAACCCGGAAGCCAAGCCGGTGGTGGACGAGCTGCTGGCGGCGGGCAAGACCGCCGAGGGCTATGCGCTCTACACCTATGGCGCGATCCAGGTCTGGGCCGCCTCGGCAGCCGCCGCCAACTCCACCGATTACGACCCGGTGGTGAAGGCGATCAGCGAAGGCCAGTTCGACACCGTGCTGGGCAGCCTGGAGTTCGACGAGAAGGGCGACGTCACCCTGCCGGGCTATGTCATGTATGTCTGGCATGACGGAAAATACGGCTACGTCGACGAGTAACGAGTAGTCCGCAAATCCCGGATTGACCGGGTCCGGCCCGGCGCCCTCCCAGGCGCCGGGCCTTTTCATTGTCGCGGGACTCCGCATGCCCTGTCGGGGTCTACCGCTTCGGCCGGGCCACCCTTCCCCTGCCCCGGCCGGTCAAACGGGCAAGCCGACGCTTCAGACCGGCCCGCAGCCGCGGCCCCCATGTCCGGCCGATGACGACCGGCGGCGCCGCGGCATCGCGGTCTCTCGGCAGCGGAGCTTCGAGAAGCAGCCCCAGAAACGCCGCCAGTTCGCCGATCGCCCAGAACCGGGCGATCAGGTTGTGCTCTGCGATCCCGGCGAAGGCCACGCGGCGGCCGGCACCAAGCGCCTCCATCCGGCCGGCGGCTTCGACATCGAAGCCGCAGCCGTCGGCATAGACAAGCAAGCCCCGGTGCGGCCGGTGCCGCAGACAGTCGCAGAACGGATCGAAGGCCGGCCCCACCTCGCGGCCCAGGATCAGCATGATGTCGTCATGGGTAAGCCGGGTTCCCAGGCCGATGGCGCGTTCGGCCCCCAGCCAGAAGCCGCTGCGCAGGGCCGCCGTCGCCCCCATCGAATTGCCGATCGTCACCAGCCTGCGATAGCTCTCCGGCCGGAACCGTGTGCGAAGCCTCGCGACGAGTGCGGCGAAATCGGGGGCGAAGCTGCTGATCCCGAACCGGAAGGTCCGTTGCAGCGGATCGCGCAGCATCACCACATCGGTGCGCGCCGCGTCCAGCGCCTGCAGGATGTTACCCACCGGCAGGCCGAGCTGCCCGCTCATCCCGCCGAAACCGATGATCAGCGTCTTCCCGGCAGCCGGGTTGCCATCGCTGTAGAAGCTGACGTCCGGGCCAAGGTCGTCGCGCCGAAACGGCTGCAAGGACCGGGCCGCGCGCAGGTCCGCAAAGGATCGGCGCCGCAGCAGCGCCTCGCGGTCCGGGTGGTCCGAGGCCGCCAGCGCCCGGCCGAAACCCGCCATTTCCACGGGCGTGAAGTATTTCTCCATTTCGGTGACCGCCTTGAGCGCCCCCCTGCCCCGGGCCGCGTGAAACGCGGTGACCAGCGGGTCATCCGGGGCCCGGGCATCGCCGTCACCCATCTGCAGCGGGACCGATACGCTGTTCGACATAGCTTATCAGGCTGTTCAGCGTCTCCTGCTCCACGACCTCGTCATCGTCGATCTCGATGTCGAAGGCTTCCTCGATCAGCATGATGGTCTCCATCCGCGACAGGCTGTCGATGTCGAGATCGTCCAGCTTGATGTCCTCCCCCGCGACAAGCGCCTTGGCAAAGGCCGGGTTCCCCCTGACGTTGATCGTCTTGTCCAGTGCATTCACTACGACCGTCCTGACACTCGTCATTCTGTGGCAATCTCCAGCATGAGTATTTGAGGGATATGAAAGACGTCGTCGCGGCGCAGCGCATAGTCGCACACCCGCACCCGCGCCGAACTCTGCGCCAGACAGGCCGAGAGCGCGCTCCACAGGTCCAGCGTCAGTGCGCGGCCAAGGCAAAGATGCGCCCCGGACCCGAAGAAGCCGAGCCGGGCCCGCGGGTCTTCGGCGGCTTCCAGCCTGGTCAGCTGCGCCCGGACCGTATCGCCTTCGGCATGGGTCTCACCGCCCACGCTGACCTGCTTCAGCGCGATCCGGTCGATATAGGGCACGCCGGTGCGTGTCGGCACCTCGGGCCAGTCCAGCGCCGACCAGGCGCCGCCCTCCTGCGCCCTTGCCAGGTCATGCAGGGTGCAGCCGAAGGTGCCCATCATCGCGTCGCGGCCAAGGATCGCCAGCGCCAGCTTCAGCCCCACGATGTCGTCACCGGCATCGGGAAAGGCCCGCCGCAACCGCGACACCAGATCGCCGAGTTCCCGCTCCATCCGGCGCCGCTTCGCGACCCCCAGGGTCTGGCTGAAGATGCGGCTGATCAGGTCGTAGTCGCCCATGTCGATCGGCATGCCGACGAGAATCGACAGCGTATCCGAGGTCAGCGGCCGGATGACCTCTTCCATGACCTCGACACGCCCCGCCCGGCAGAGCACGGCACAGCGCTCTTCGACCATCGCGGGGATCGCCTCCCGCAGCGCCGGGGTCCGGTCCGCAATCAACCCCGCCGCCGCCCGCCGGATTTCGGCATGGGAGCCGCGCCCCTGACACAGCGGCACGCTGTGCAGGGCGAAGAGCGTCGAGGACAGGTCGATGCCCAGCCGCTCGGACAGGGCCGAGACCCGCAGCGCATAGGGCACCACATCCAGATGACTGGACTTCAGGATGTCCCGCGGGTCGGTGGAGATTTCGCAATGCATGGCCAGCCGGTCGTCCAGATCAGATGTTGCGCCATGTTAGACGTTTTTCTCGCCGAACGACACCGATGCGCGCGCATGTCCCCGCCCGCTCCGGATGGGTCCGGCGACCGGCAAGTAAGCCCCCCGGACCCGGACACTGCACCTGCGCGATCACCAATGGGGAATGGTCGGGGCGGCGGGATTCGAACTCGCGACCTACGGCACCCAAAGCCGTCGCGCTACCAGGCTGCGCTACGCCCCGACGCGGCACCCATAGCGCCCCGCCCCCGGGTTGGGAAGCCCCGGCCGGCGAGATTTGCCGGGCATCCGGCCAGGGAGACGAAAAAGGTCATGCGTGGGTCGAAGGGGCCGGCCCTCAGTCGCAGGGCCAGGCGGCCTCGGCCTGATCCAGCCGCGGATGCCGCAGTTCACTGCCCGGTTCGATGCCCAGCCGCGCGGCCAGGCCGCCGTTGATCTCCAGTACCATCTGCACCGGAACCCCCGACGGAATCGAAGTCCGGTCCAGCGGCCGGGCATTCGCATGCACGGTCTGCACCACGCCATGCGAGTCGATGAACAGCATATCCAGCGGAATCAGGGTGTTTTCCATCCAGAAGGCCACCGGCTGTTCCCTGTCATAGATGAACAGCATCCCGTGGCTGGCGGCCATCTTGTCGCGGTTCATCAGGCCCAGGGCGCGTTCCTCGACCGTGTCCGCGATCTCGACCGAGAACCGGGCCTTCCCATGCGGTCCCCGCAGGTCCACCCGGTCCTCAGCGCAGCTCCCGGCGCCGGCCTGCCCGGCGGTGCCGCCAGCAAGGCCCAGCAGGATCAGCGCAAGAACCGCCCTGCGGATCATGACCCCTGTTCGGCGACGCTGGCATCCCAGGCCAGAACCTGCCCTGCCATCAACCCACGTCGTCCCTCGATCACCCGCAGCGCCACCGCCTCGCCGGCCTGCAACTCGGCCAGGCCCGAGCGGCGCAGCACTTCTGCATGGATGAACACGTCCTCGGGCTTGCCCCAGACATTGGCAAAGCCGAATCCCTTGCCGCGGTCGAACCACTTGACCCGCGCCGCCACCATCTCGACTTCGGACAGATCGAGATCGGTGAGATCCTGAAGATCGCCTTGCGGCGCCGTATCGGGGCGCTCCGGCAGGGTGATCTCGAGCACCTCGACCGCCTGCGCACCACGCGCCGTGTCCTGCACGATCAACGTCACCCCGGCACCATCGGCCACCGACCCCTGACCGAAGTTCCGAAGCACATTGGCATGCAAAAGAATGTCTCTCGGTTCGCCTTCTGCGACCACGAAGCCGAAGCCCTTGGTCGAGTCGAACCACTTCACATGTCCCGAGACCTTGCGGGCAACTTTGTCGTTCATAGTCACGTCGTCATGTCCACGCGGCGCCTGATTTTTAGCCGAACCCTCATGAATCCCTCGTATACCTTTCAGGATAATGCCGGGATTTCAAGTGATTATCACCCACGGCTGAAATTAATCGGCTTGCCTACGGGTTCAACCTGCAGATTTCCCATTGCCTGTCCTCCCCCTCCTGCCCGGTTTCCGCCGCTCGTCGCGTCCAGCGGAACCGGTCATGCAGGCGGAACTCTCCATCGGCCCAGAACTCGATCTCGACCGGTTCGATCCGGAACCCGCCCCAGAACGGTGGCCGCTTGGGGTGGAGTCCATGTTTCACGCCGGCGGCCGCGACCGCCTTCACAAGTTCGGCCTTCGAGCCGAGCGGTCGCGACTGCTGCGAGGCCCAGGCGCCGATCCGGCTGCCCAGGGCACGCGAGTTGTAATAGGCATCCGCCGCCGCGCCGTCTTCCCGGGTCACGGTGCCGCGAAACCGCAGCTGACGGCGCAGGCTCTTCCAGTGCAGCACCATCGCGGCCTTGCCGCTGGCGGCAATCTCCCGGCCCTTGGCGCTCTCGTAGTTCGTGTAGAAGACGAAGTCGTGGTCGGTGATCTCTTTCAGAAGCACCATGCGGACATTGGGCATCCCGCTCGGGTCGACCGTGGCCAGCGCCGCGGCATTCGGATCGTTCGGTTCGGTCCGGCCGGCCTCGGCCAGCCAGTCCCGCGCTATGCGGAACGGGTCGTCACCTGCAAAGATCCCCGACCTGTCGACCATCATACACCTGTTTCAATACGAATCGCCTACGCGGTTACAGAAGCACGAGCAAGGGCTACCTCGCGTAGGGCACCGCTTGATGCAAGTTCCTTAATGGCCTAAACGGGCCGAACGGTCCTGAGGCCGATAACAATTGCGAGGGCTGGAAAATGAACATCATGGCGGGCAAGCGCGGCCTGATCATGGGACTTGCCAACGACAAGTCCATCGCCTGGGGCATCGCCAAAGCGCTGCGCGGGGCCGGGGCCGAGATGGCGTTTTCCTATCAGGGCGAACAGCTCAAGAAACGGGTCGATCCACTGGCCGCCGAAGTCGGCTCGAACCTCGTCATCGAATGCGATGTCGGCGACGAAGCCTCGATCGATGCGTTGTTTGCAAGGCTGAAGGACGAATGGGGCACCATCGACTTCCTGGTCCACGCGATCGGCTTCTCGGACAAGTCCGAGCTGCGCGGTCGTTATGTCGATACCAGCCGCGGCAATTTCCAGATGTCGATGGACATCTCGGTCTATTCCTTCACCGCCGTCTGCCAGCGCGCCTCGGCGATGATGCCGAACGGCGGCAGCCTGCTGACCCTGACCTATTACGGCGCCGAGCGGGTGATGCCGCATTACAACGTGATGGGCGTGGCCAAGGCCGCGCTGGAGGCATCGGTGCGCTATATCGCCGAGGATCTCGGCAAGGACGGCATCCGCTGCAACGCGATCTCGGCCGGGCCCATCAAGACCCTGGCCGCCAGCGGCATCGGCGATTTCCGCTACATCCTGAAGTGGAATGAATACAACTCGCCCCTGCGCCGCAACGTCAACCAGGACGAGGTCGGCAAGTCGGCGCTCTACCTGCTGTCGGACCTCGGCTCGGGCGTGACCGGCGAAACCCATCATGTCGATTGCGGCTATCACGTCGTCGGCATGAAGGCGGTGGATGCGCCGGACATGGGCAAGGCTGGTGGAGCCGGCGAGTGACCCTGTCCGGGGCCCGGCGGTGAGGTCCGGATGACCTGGGCTGCGTTCCTGACCGTGGTGGCGATCCACCTCGCGGCAGCGATGAGCCCCGGCCCCTCTTTCGTGGTCTCGGTGCGGGTTTCGGCCGCCGAGGGTTTCCGCACCGGCGCGGCGCTGGCGCTCGGCTTCGGGTTGGGCGCGTTTCTCTGGGCAACGGCCGCGATGGCCGGCCTGGCGCTGCTGTTCCAGGTCATCCCCGAGATCTATCTCGGTCTCAAGCTGATCGGCGCCGGCTTCCTGCTCTGGATCGCCTATATGCTCTGGCGCCATGCCGCCGAGCCGCTGCCCGCCCCCGAGGCCGGCGCCGCGCCTCGCGGCGCCCTGGCGGCGATGCGCTTCGGCCTGCTGACCTTCGCGACCAACCCCAAGACCGCGGTCTTCTTCAGCGCCGTCTTCGTCGGGCTGATCCCGGCCGACACCCCGCTGGGCTGGCGACTGGCGGTGCTCGCGGCGGTCTTCACCAACGAAGTGCTCTGGTATCTGGTGGTGGCCCGCGTCTTCTCGCTTTCGGCCCCGCGCAACATCTATCTGCGGCTCAAGCGCTGGCTCGATCGCGCCTTCGGGGCGCTGATCGCCGCGCTGGCGCTGAAAATCGGCCTCACATAATGTCCGCCTGACCCCAACCCCCGGAGCCTGCCATGCCCAAACGTCCCGACCGCCCAGACCGGCTACCCCATGAAAAGGGCTTTCACGTTTCATGGGACCAGATTCACCGCGACAGCCGGGCCCTGGCCTGGCGGCTGGATGGCCATGGCCCGAACGACGGCGCCTGGAAGGCGGTGGTGGCGATCACCCGCGGCGGCATGGCCCCGGCGATGATCGTGGCCCGGGAGCTGGACATCCGCACCGTCGACACGGTCTCGGTCAAGAGCTACGACCACCAGAAACAGGCCGAGGCCACGATCCTGAAGGCGCCGGACGCGATCATGATGGGCGACGGCACCGGCATCCTGATCGTCGATGATCTGGTCGACAGCGGCAAGACGCTGGAACTGGTGCGGACGCTCTATCCCAAGGCGCATTTCGCCACCGTCTACGCCAAGCCCAAGGGCCGGGCGATGGTCGATACCTTCATCACCGAAGTCTCGCAGGACACATGGATCTTCTTCCCCTGGGACATGGCCCTGCAATATGTCGAGCCCTACCGGGGCAAGGACTGAGCCCGGCCCGGCCCCGATGCCGCCCTTCAATCCCCGCCTGCTGGCCAGCGATCCGCCCGCGGTGATCGAAGCCCTGCGCTGGCTGGACGGCGTGCGGTTTCCGCCCGACCGGCCCTTGATGATGTTCTCCCAGGCCGCCCCCGCGGCGCCGCCGCCCGAGCCCCTGCGCCGCGCCCTGGCCGAGATCGTGATGAACGACCCTGCCGCGCATCTCTACGGCCCCGACCTCGGCCTGCCCGAGTTGCGCGCCGAACTGGCCGCGACCACGGCGCGGCGCTATGGCGGCACGATCCGGGCCGATCAGGTTGCGATCACCTCGGGCGCCAACCAGGCCTTTACCGCCGCGGTCAGCTCTCTGGCCGGGGAAGGGGATGAAGTTCTTCTTCCAACCCCTTGGTATTTCAATCACAAGATGCATTGCGACATGACCGGGGTCCGGGCCGTTCCGCTGCCGACCGGCGCCACGCTGATCCCCGATCCGGGCCGGGCCGAAACGCTGATCACCGAACGCACCCGCGCCATCGCGCTGGTCACCCCGAACAATCCCGGCGGCACGGAATATCCGGCCGAGGTGCTGCGGGCGTTCCGCGATCTGGCCCGGGCGCATGGTCTGGCGCTGATCCTTGACGAGACCTATCGCGACTTTCACGCCCGCCCCGGCCCGCCGCACGATCTCTTTGCCGACCCGGATTGGGACGACACGCTGATCCATCTCTATTCCTTCTCCAAGGCCTACCGCCTCACCGGGCACCGGGTCGGGGCGATGATCGCCTCGGCCGAGCGGCTGACCCAGGTCGAGAAATACATCGACACGGTCACGATCTGCCCGAACCAGCTGGGCCAGCGGGCGGCGCTCTGGGGGCTGCGGAATCTCGACACCTGGCTGGCCGGCGAGCGTGACGAGATCCTGGCCCGCCGCGCCGCAATGGAACAGGGCCTTGCCGCCCTGCCCGGCTGGCGCCTTCTGGGGCTCGGCGCCTATTTCGCCTATGTGCGGCATCCCTTCGCCCTGTCCAGCCCCGAGGTCGCGCAGCGGCTGGTCCGCGACGCCTCGATCCTGCTTCTGCCCGGCACCATGTTCCGCCCCGCGACCCAGCCGGAAGGCAGGCAGGAATTGCGCATCGCCTTCGCCAATGCCGACCGCGACGGAATTGCCGAACTCTTCGACCGGCTGGCCGGGGTCAACCTGCCGCTTGCCCCTGCGCCAGAAGCCCTTTAGACAACCGCAACCACCGCGGGGAGCACAAAAACACCATGGCCAACAACAAAGCGAAAGGCGCCTCGCGCACCGTCGTCTGGATCATTCTGCTGCTGCTCGTGATCGGCCTCGGTGGCTTTGGCGCGGTCAACTTTTCCGGCAATGTCCGGGCCGTCGGCTCGGTCGGGGACACGCCGATCCCGGTGTCGCGCTATCAGCGGCAATTGCGCCAGGACCTGCTGACCCTTCAACAGCAGACCGGGATGAATCTCGGGATTGCCGAGGCCAAGAGCTTCGGCCTCGATCGCGCCGCACTGGCCAAGGTCGTGGACCAGGTCGCGCTGGAAAACGAAGCCACCCGGATGGGTCTGTCGGTCGGCGATGTCGAGGTGCAGAAACGGCTGACCCAGATCGCCGATTTCCAGGGCTTCGACGGCAAGTTCGACCCGCAGGTCTATCGCGACACCCTGTCGCGTGCCGGGATCGCCGTCGGCACCTTCGAGGACGAGATTCGCGCCACCGCCGCCCGGGGCCTGCTGGCCCGCGCCATCGGCACCGGCGTCGCGATGCCGGAGCAGATGACCGAGTCGGTCTACAACTGGGCCGGAGAGCGGCGCAGCTTCGTCTGGACCGAACTCACCGCCAGCGACCTGCCGGAACCGATCCCCGAACCCTCCGACGCCGATCTGAAGGACTGGTACGACTCCCACGCCGATCTCTACACCCTGCCCGAGGCGCGGCGGATCACCTATGCCTGGATCACCCCGTCGATGCTGGTCGACAAGGTCGATGTGGACGAGGACGCGCTGCGCAAGCTCTACGATTCCCGTGCCGCCGAATATCACAAGCCCGAACGCCGGCTGGTCGAGCGGCTGGCCTTCGGCACCGAGGAAGAGGCCCAGGCGGCGATGGAGGCCATCGCCAAGGGCGAGACCGATTTCGAGACCCTGGTGGAAGAGCGCGGGCTGACCCTTGACGACGTCAATCTCGATGAAGTGACCCGGGAAGACCTCGGCCCTGCCGGCGACGCGGTCTTCGCGCTGTCCGAACCTGGCCTGGCCGGGCCGGTGGAGACCGATCTGGGGCCGGCGATCTTCCGGGTCAACGCGATCCTCGACGCCACCGACACCCCCTACGAGGATGTCCGCGACGAGTTGAAGAACGACTATGCCACGGACCGCGCGCGGCGGATGATCCAGGACATGACCGAGCAGGTGAACGACCTGCTGGCCAGCGGCGCGACGCTGGAGGACCTGGCCGGCGAAACCGATCTCGAACTTGGCACCATCGACTACACCGATGCGATGTCGGACGGGCTGGCCGGCTATGCCGCCTTCCGCCAGACCGCCGCCACCGTGACGACCGAGGACTTCCCGGAAGCCATCGCGCTGGACGACGGCGGGCTCTTCGCCATGCGGCTCGACAAGATCATCCCGCCGACCCTGCAGCCCCAGGACGAGGTGCAGGACAAGGTGGCCGCCGACTGGAAGGCCGCCGAGACCAAGACGGCGCTGGAGGCCCTGGCCGACGAACTGCTGCCGCGGATCGAGTCGGGCGAGGATCCCGCGTCCTTCGGGCTCACCGTCAACCACGAGGATGCGCTGACCCGCGATGCCTATCTGGCCGATGTGCCCACCGGGCTGGTCGCCAAGGCCTTCGAACTCGCCCCCGGAACCGCCGCCCGGATCGACGGCACCGAGGGCACCCCGACCGTGGCCCTGGTCCGCACCGACGAGGTGCTGCCGCCGGACCCCGAGAACACCGACCTGCTGGCCGCCCGCGAGGAATACGCCCGGCAGATGGATGATCAGCTCACCGGCGATCTGGTGGATGCCTTCACCGCCGCGGTGCGCGAAACCGCCGGCATCAAGATCGACGAAGCCGCGGTGAACGCCGTCAACGCGAGCTTCCAGTAACATGCTGGCGCCCGATTTCCCGAGTTTCGAGGCCGCATGGGCGCGCGGCGAAAACCAGGTGGTCCACACCCGCCTGGCCGCCGATCTGGACACGCCGGTCTCGCTGATGCTGAAACTGGCGGCGGCGCAGACCAACAGCTTCATGCTGGAAAGCGTCACCGGCGGCGAGGTGCGGGGCCGCTATTCGATCGTCGGAATGAAACCCGACCTGATCTGGGAATGCCGCGGCGAGACCAGCCGGCTGAACCGTCAGGCCCGCTATGACGCCGAGGCGTTCGAACCGGTGCCGGGGCCGCCGCTGGATGCACTCCGGGCGCTGATCGCCGAAAGCCGGATCGTGCTTCCCGAGGGCCTGCCGCAGGCCGCGGCGGGGCTGTTCGGCTTTCTCGGCTATGACATGATCCGGCTGGTCGAGCATCTGCCCGACTGCCCGCCCGACAAGCTCGGCCTGCCCGATGCGGTGATGCTGCGGCCCTCGGTCGTGGCGGTTCTGGACGGGGTCCGCGGCGACGTGACGGTGGTGGCGCCGGCCTTCCAGTCCTCGGGGCTGAGCGCCCGCGCCGCCTATGCCCAGGCCGCAGAGCGGGTGATGGACGCGGTGCGCGACCTGGAACGCGGCACCACCGACAGCAGCCGCGATCTGGGCGAGGCCATGCCCGACAGCGAACCGCGTTCGAATTTCACCCGCGAGGGCTACAAGGCAGCCGTCGAGAAGGCCAAGGACTATATCCGCGCCGGCGACATCTTCCAGGTCGTGCCCTCGCAACGCTGGGCGATGGAGTTTCCGCTGCCGCCCTTCGCGCTCTACCGCAGCCTGCGGCGCACCAATCCCTCGCCCTTCATGTTCTTCTTCAACTTCGGCGGTTTCCAGGTCATCGGCGCCTCGCCGGAAATCCTGGTGCGGGTCTTCGGCGGCGAGATCACCGTCCGGCCGATCGCCGGCACCCGCCCGCGCGGGCTGACGCCCGAGGCCGACAAGGCGCATGAGAAGGACCTGCTGGCCGACAAGAAGGAACTGGCCGAGCATCTGATGCTGCTCGACCTCGGCCGCAACGATGTCGGCCGGGTGGCGCGGATCGGCACCGTGCATCCGACCGAGAAATTCATCGTCGAACGCTATTCCCATGTCATGCACATCGTCTCCAACGTGGTCGGAGAGCTGGCCCCCGAACATGATGCGCTGTCGGCGCTGCTGGCCGGGATGCCCGCCGGCACCGTCTCGGGCGCGCCCAAGGTCCGGGCGATGGAGATCATCGACGAGCTGGAACCCGAAAAGCGCGGCGTCTATGGCGGCGCGGTCGGCTATTTCTCCTCGGGCGGCGACATGGACATGTGCATCGCGCTGCGCACCGCGGTGCTGAAGGACGAGACGCTCTACATCCAGGCCGGCGGCGGCGTGGTCTATGACAGCGACCCGGATGCCGAGTTCGAGGAAACCGTGAACAAGGCCCGCGCCATTCGCCGGGCCGCGGCGGATGCCGGGCTGTTCACCCGCTCGGGGAACTGACCGGACCGGCCGCGCCCGCCGCCTCTCCGGCCCACAGGAAGGACGCCATGGACTTTCCCGCCTTCATCGACGCGCTGCCCCGCATCGCCATCCCCTTCCCCGAATCCGCGGTCTCGGCCCGGGCGATCCGCTCGGACCGGGGGCTGGTGGTGTTCTTCTCGTTTCACGAGGATGTCGAACTGCCGCCGCACAGCCATCTGGCGCAATGGGGCACGCTGGTCGCGGGCGAGGCCGAGATCAGCATCGCCGGAACGCCCCGCACCATGCGCCCCGGCGACACATGGGACATTCCGGCGGGGGTCGAGCATTCGGTGCGCATCAAGGCCGGCGCCCGCGCCATCGACGTCTTCGAAGAGCCCGACCGCTACCCGCTGCGGCCCTGATCCCGGCTTTACCTTGGAAATATCCTCGGGGGGTCCGGGGGGCAGACAGCCCCCCGGCGGCCGTCCCCGGCCCTATTTCACGATGATCTCCGGCCCCATCCACATGGTCGGCAGCCAGGTAGAGATGAAGGGCACATAGGTCACCAGCAGCAGGAAAACGAAGAGGATGCCCAGGAAGGGCAGCGCCGCCCGGACCACGGCCATCATCGACATCCCCGCCACGCCCGAGGTGACGAAGAGATTCAGCCCCACCGGCGGGGTGATCATCCCGATCTCCATGTTCACCACCATGATGACGCCCAGATGGATCGGGTCGATGCCCAACTGGATCGCGATCGGGAAGACCAGCGGCGCCACGATCACGATCAGCCCCGAAGGCTCCATGAACTGGCCGCCGATCAGCAGGATCACGTTGACCACGACCAGGAACATGATCGGCCCCAGCCCCCATTGCAGCATCGCGCCCGCGACATGCTGCGGCACCTGCTCGTCGGTCAGGACATGTTTCAGGATCAGCGCATTGGCGATGATGAACATCAGCATGATGGTCAGCCGCCCGGCCTCGACCAGGGTCTGGCGGGTGTCGGCATGGAAGAACACAGTGACCAGCGCCCAGGGCCGCGACCAGAGCGGCGCCAGCGCGCTGTCGCCGTCCCGCGCCGCCAGCGGCCCCATGTCGCGATAGACGAAGCTGGCGATCAGGAAGGCATAGATCGCCGCCACCGCCGCCGCCTCGGTCGGGGTGAAGATCGCCGCCGTCAGCCCCGGCACGCCGTAGATGCCGACCATGATGATGACGATCAGCATCAGCCCCCAGAAGGCATCCGCGAAGGAGGCCCCGACCTCGCCCCAGCCAAGCCACTCGCCCTTGGGCATGTTCTTGACCCGGGCCATGACATAGATCGTGGTCATCAGCATGGCGCCGGCCAGCATGCCGGGGATCACCCCGGCCAAGAACATCCGCCCGACCGAGACATCGGTGGCCGAGGCATAGACGACCATGACGATCGAGGGCGGGATCAGGATGCCCAGCGTGCCGGCGTTGCAGATCACGCCGGCGGCGAATTCCTTGGTATAGCCGGCCGTCTTCATCGCCGCGATGACGATCGAGCCGATGGCCACCACGGTCGCCGGGGACGAGCCCGACAGGGCCGCGAACAGCATGCAGGCGAAGACCCCGGCAATCGCCAGCCCGCCGCGCAGGTGGCCGACGCAGGCGATCGAGAAGCGGATGATCCGCCGCGCCACGCCGCCGGTGGACATGAAGGCCGAGGCCAGCACGAAGAAGGGGATCGCCAGCAGCGTCGGATGCCCGGCCATGGCGTTGTAGAGCTGCGCCGCGATCGAGGCCAGCGAAGTGTCGGAATACATCAGCAGGAAGCCGATGGAGGACAGCCCCAGGGCCACGGCGATCGGCACCCCGATCAACAGCAGCGCCACCACCATGACGAAGAGAAGGACGACTTCCATGGCCTAGATCTCCGCGTCGCGATGGGCGGCCACGTCTTCGACCGCGTCTTCGGCTTCATGGCTGACGATCAGGTTCTCCTGCCGACCGGCGAATATCCGCGCCGTGGCCTCGATGATCCGCCACAGGATCAGCAGCGCCGACAGCGGCAGGATCACGTAGGGCACCACGCGCGGCAGCTTGGAATAGGTCTCGCCCTGGTTGATCGCCCCTTCCAGCCAGCGCAGCCAGGACAGCATCGGCACCTGATCGGTCTCGAAGAAGGCCCGGTCGCGGGTATTGGGGTCGAAGCCGGTGGGGAACCAGCGGCCGGTGGTTTCGGGCAGCGCCGCGAAGGGCGCCCAATAGTCCCAGGCGCCTTTCAGGATCAGCAGCGCGTAGAACACGCAGACCAGCGCCGAGAGCATCCCCATCAGCCGCCGTGGCCCGGGCGAAAGGATGTTCAGCATCGCATCGACGCCCAGATGCATCGTCACCTTGAAACCATAGGCGATGCCGAACAGCACCAGCCAGGCAAAGAGGATCGAGACGACCTCCAGGCTCCAGATGTTCAGGCCGTTGAACACATAGCGCAGGACCACGTTGACGAAGGTCAGGATCGTCATCATGCCCAGAAGAAAGGCGATCATGCCCTCCTCGAACCCGTGCACCAGGCGTCCGAGGCGGCCTTTCGGCTCATATCTTGGATTGCCCGACATGTTCCCTCCCCCTCCCAGGTATGGGAACGGCCCCGCAGGGCCGTCCCGGTTCTTATACCGTGAAACCGGCGAAATTCACATCGCGTCGTTGGCGGCCTGCGCGGCGGCGATGTTCTCGGCCCCCACTTCATCTTCGAACTGGGCCCAGACCGGCTTCATCGCCTCGACCCAGGCAGCGCGCTGCTCGGGCGTCAGCTCGACGATCTTGCTGCCGGCATCGAGGATCGCCTGACGGGCTTCCAGATCGACCTTGGTGACGGCGGCGTTGCGCTCGGCGGTCACTTCCAGGACGATGGTGTGCAGCTGGTCACGCACCTCAGGGTCGAGCCCGTCCCACCAGTCGGCCGAGGTCACGACCATGTAGTCGATGATGCCGTGGTTGGTCTCGGTGATGCCGTCCTGCACCTCAAAGAACTTCTGGCCGTAGATGTTCGACCAGGTGTTCTCCTGCCCGTCGACGACGCCGGTCTGAAGCGCGCCATAGACTTCGGCGAAGGCCATCGGCTGGGCGGTTGCGCCCAGGGCCTGCATCTGCGCCACCAGCACGTCCGAGGGCTGCACCCGGAACTTCAGGCCCTTGGCGTCTTCCGGCAGCAGCAGCGGCTTGTTGGCCGAGATCTGCTTCATCCCGTTATGCCAGTAGCCCAGCCCCAGGATCCCGCGCCGGGTCATGCCGGTCAGCATCTTCTGGCCGGTTTCCGAGGCCTGGAACCGATCCACCGCGGCAATGTCCTTGAACATGAACGGCAGGTCGAACAGGCGGAACTGCTTGGTGATCGGTTCGAACAGCGACAGCGAGGGCGCCGCCATCTGCACGTCGCCCTGCAGCATCGCCTCCAGCACCTTCTCGTCGGTGTAGAGGGTCGAGTTCGGGAACACCTCCATGCAGGCCTTGCCGTCCATTTCGGCATTCACCCGGGTTTTCAGCAGCTCGGCCGCGAGTCCCTTGGGGTGCTTGTCGGTGTTGGTGACATGGCTGAACTTGATGACGATCTCACCGTCGTCGCAGCCCATCGGGTCTGCCATGGCAGCGCCCGACAGCAGGGCCACGGCGGCAACGGTAGTGGACAGAAACTTCATGATAGTCCTCCCAGACAATTTGCGAAGCCGCCCCTGCGGACGGTTCTGCGACAGGGATAGGGCAAGTCGCGCAACCATCAAGGAATTGTGAAAGGCTGCGACATCCTGGACTCGTGCCCAGTTATTTCAAAGGCTTGCGCTGCATTCTTGAAGTAACCTGGCAGGCCGCGCGGGCAGAGCGGGCGGCACACCGCACAGAAGTGACACGGGTTGTGCGAAAATCCGCACAACCCCGGCGGGCCCATGCCGGCTCAGTCAGAATCGCGGAAGGTATCGGCCCGCAGCCCGTAGCGGGCCAGCTTGTCATAGAAGGTCTTGCGCGGCAGCCGCAGCGCCTCGGCCGCCGCGCTGGCATGCCCGCCGGCCCGTTGCAGTGCCGCGACCAGCAGGCTGCGCTCGATCTGGGCCATCTGCTCGGCCAGGCCCAGCCGGTCGTCCGGGGTCGGCGCGTCGGGCAAGCCCATGGCAAAGCGCATCGCCGCATTCATCAGCGACCGCGAATTGCCGGGCCAGTCCTGCGCCATCAGCCGGGCGATGACCTGCGGCGTGATCTCGGGTTCGGGCAGCGCCGCCTGTTCGCAGGCGGTCGCGACGAAATGGCGGAACAGGATCGGGATATCCCCCGGCCGCTCGGACAGGGCCGGAATCCGGACCCGGAGCAGGTCGAGCCGGTAGAACAGATCGGGGTTGAAGCGGCCCGCCTCGGCCTCGGCCCCGAGATCGCGATAGGTGCCGGCGATGACCCGGGCGCCGGGCTGGCTTTCCAACGCCGCCAGCAGCGCAAACTGGGTCGGTGGCGACAGCGCCGCCACCTCGTCGATGAACAGCGTCCCGCCCTGGGCCTGTTCGAAGGCGGCGTCCAGCGTCTCGGGCAAAAGCGCGGCGGCGGAATACTTGGCAAAGCTGCGCGCCGCGGCCCCGGACAGCAGGTGGATCACCTCGGCCACCTTGGCGGTGCCACCGCCGGGCGGTCCCGAGACCAGCACCTCGGCCCCCGAACGCGCCGCCGCCCGGGCCCGCGCCCGCAGTTCCTGCGCCGCCGGGGAATCGCCGACCAGCATCCGTTCCGCGGCATCCCCGGACTCGATCTGGCGCCGCAGGCGCCGGTTCTCCAGCACCAGCGCCCGGGTCTTGCGGGCCTTCTCGACCACGGCGACGAGGTCCTTGGGCGCGCAGGGCTTTTCCAGGAAATCGAAGGCGCCCGAGGACATCCCCCGCACCGCCTGCGGCACGTCGCCTTCGCCGGTGAGCAGGATCACCGGCAGGTCGCAATCGACCTCCTGCGCATAGGCCAGCAGATGGAACCCGTCGCGCCCCGGCATCCGGATGTCCGACAGGATCACCCCGTCGAAATCCGCATGAATGTGGTCCTTGGCCTCCACGAAGGACCCCGCCAGCAACGGCGTCAGCCCGGCCAGGTCGAGCGTCTGGCCGATCGCCTCGCGCACCGCGGGATCGTCATCCACCACCAGAACCATCCGGGTCATGCTGCCTGCTCCGCTTCTGCCGGTTGCAATTCGACGGTGAACTCGGCCCCGCCTTCGGGCCGGTTGCGGCCCCGGATCCTGCCGCCGAAGCTCTGGATCAGGCCGTAGCTGATCGACAGGCCCAGGCCCATGCCCTCGGTCGGGCCGACATCCTTGGTCGAATAGAACGGGTCGAACACCCGGCCCGGATCGGCGATCCCCGGCCCGGTATCGGCGATGGTCAGGCAGACCGGCCCCGGCCCCTGATCCACCCGCAGGCTCAGCGTGCCGCCGCCCTGCGCCTCCATCGCCTCGATGGCATTCGAAACGAGGTTCATCGCCACCTGCTGCAACCGGACCTCGCCGCCGCGCACCCAGACCGGTCCGGGCGCCTGCCAGTCGAGCGTCACACCCACCGTGCGCATCCGCACCTCGGTCAGTTCCAGCACCGCCGTCAGCACCGCCGTCAGGTCCACCGCCCGGATCGCCGCCGGCTCGGCCCGGGCGAAGGCGCGGAGGTTCTTGATGATCCGCCCCATCCGCCGCGCCAGTTCCGCGATCCGCTCCAGGTTCTCGCCGGCCTTGGCGCTGTCGCCACGTTCGAGATAGAGCACCGCATTCTCGGCAAAGCTGCGGATCGCCATCAGGGGCTGGTTCAGCTCATGGCTGATCCCGGCCGAAATCCGGCCCAGGGCCGAAAGCTTGCCGGCCTGGATAAGGTCTTCCTGCGCCCGCTTCAGCCGCACCTCGGCCGCCTGCCGTTCCGCCACCTCGAGCCGCAGGCTCTCGTTGGCTTCCGACAATTCGCGGGTCCGCTCGGTGACACGGGCTTCGAGCTGGGCCTTCGAGCGTTCCTCGGCCAGCAGCTGCATGGCCAGGTGCTTGCGCCGCTCGGAGGCCAGGAACAGCAGCGCCCCGAAGGCCAGGCAGAGCGCACCCGCCACCGCCCCCTGCCACAGCGCCAGCGTCACCGCCGGGGCGGTGTCGAGCAACAGCTCTCCGGTCAGGCCGATCACCGGCAGGTCCTGGGTCAGATGCAGGGCGCGGGCGGGCAGGAACCGGGCCGTCGAGGACCAGAGTTCATGCGTCCCGAACCAGGTGATCGCATGGGCGGGAAAGTCCCCGTCCCGGCTGCGGCCCACCAGTTCCGGGCGGTTGGCGATGAAGATCAGCCCCTCGGCATCCGAGAAGAACACCGGCGAGGGATCGGCCGGCCAGGAGCCTTCGATCGCCGCCGCATCCACCGCCACCATGACGGCCCCCGCCGCGGCGCCGCCGGGGCGAAACACCGGCGCCGCGAAGACATAGACCCGCGGCGGCCCGGTGACGCGGCCCTGCCCCAGGGCCCCGGTCATGGCGCGGAAGAACTCATCCGGCCCGGTCAGCGCCGTCGCGCCGCCCGAAGAGGCCAGCAGGCGGCCGTCCCCGCCCACCAGGTCGATCTGCCAGGCACCGGTCTTGTCGGCGGTCTCGCGCAGCAGCCGCGTCGCCTCGGCATCCTCCCGGCCCTGCAGCGCAAGCGGCACCAGGACCGGGTGATCGGCCATCAGCACCGCCAGTTCGCGAAAGCCCTGCAGCTGGCTTTGCAGCCGGTCCGAGGCCAGTGCCAGATCGGCGCGGCCACGTTCCTCCAGCTGCTCCAGCGCCGCCCGCAAGCCGACCCAAGCCACGCCCCCGGCAAAGGCGGCGGTGGCCAGCAGGAACAGCGCCAGGATCCCGGCTCGACGGATCGGATCGGCTCTCATCGCCTCAGCATTGCGCGACGGGCTTGCAAAAGCCAGAGCCTTGCTTTCAGTCTCCGCCCATGCAGCACCTGTCCCAAAGCCCGACCGAACCCGCCTTCGTGCAGAACCCCTATGCCTTCTACGCCCGGGCCCGCGCCGCCGGCGATCTGGTCTGGTGGGATGACTATGACCTGCCCTGCGCCACCTCGGCGCGGGCGGTGAACGCCTTTCTGCGCGACCGCCGTTTCGGCCGCGAAGCACCGCCGGACCACGCGCCGGAGATCGCCCCCCATACCGCCGCCTTCTATGCCATCGAGGCGCATTCGATGCTGGAACTGGAACCGCCCCGGCACACCAAGCTGCGCGGTGCCGTGCTGCGGGCCTTCACCTCGCGCCGGATCGCCCGGCTGACCGACGGGATCGAGGCGCTGACCCATGAGTGCCTGACCCGCGCCATCGACACGGGCGGGCCCTTCGACCTGATCGAGGCGCTGGCCAAGCCGCTGCCGGTCATCACCATTGCCCGCCTGCTGGGGGTGCCGGAAAGCATGGCCGAGCAGTTGCTGGCCTGGTCGAATGCCATGGTCGGCATGTATCAGGCGCGCCGCACCGGGGCCATGGAAGAGGCGGCCAATACCGCCGCCGCCGAGTTTGCCGCCTTCATCCGCGACTATACCGCGCAACGCCGCCGGGCGCCGGCCGACGACCTGATCTCGGAACTGCTGACCCCCGGCCCCGAGGCGCTGAGCGAGGACGAGTTGATCTCGACCTGCATCCTCCTGCTCAATGCCGGACACGAAGCGACGGTTCACACGCTGGGCAACGGGGTCAAGGCGCTGCTGGAACACCGGACCTCGACGCTGGCGCTGTCACCCGACCGGGTCGGCGCCACGGTCGAGGAAATCCTGCGTTACGACCCGCCGCTGCATTTCTTCGCCCGCTGGGCCTATGAGGATGTCGAGGCTTTCGGCCATCGTTTCGCCCCCGGGGACCGGGTCGCCTGCCTGCTGGCCTCGGCCAATCGCGACCCCGCGCTCTGGCCCGATCCCGACCGCTTCGACCCCGACCGGGGGGTGAAGGCGAATGCCAGCTTCGGGGTCGGGATCCATTTCTGCGTCGGCGCGCCACTGGCCCGGCTGGAACTGCGCAGCGCCCTGCCCATCCTCTTTGCCCGGCTGCCCGAGCTGCGGATCACCGAACCGCCGGTCTACGCCAACCTCTACCATTTCCACGGGCTGGAACGGCTGATGGTGCAGGGCTGAAACGCAAACGGAGGGCCGAAGCCCTCCGCGCAAGGTCGCATGGATCGGTCTCAGCTGCGGGCCGAACCGACGGCCTTCCAGATCGCCGGGAACAGCACCGCCGCCAGCGCCAGTTTCGCGGCGTCGAAGGTCAGGAAATTGGTCATGCCCCATTGCCAGACCCAGGCCGCGCCCTTGGTTTCGCCGAACAGGTGGAACATCCAGGGCATCCCGAAGGCATAGACGATCGCGTTGCCGATCAGCATCGCCAGCGCCATCCAGCCAAAGCTGCGGTCCCAGCCACGCCGGGCCAGCCAGCCCATGACGCCCGCCGCCACCACGAAGCCGACCAGATAGCCGCCGGTCGCGCCCATCATGTAGGACAGCCCGTGGCTTTCGGCGGAAGAGGAGGTGAAGACGTCAAAGCCCAGGGCCCCGATCAGCAGGTAGCCGAGCATCGTCACCAGGCCCAGCCGCATCCCGTAGGCGGCCCCCACCGAGAGCACCACGAAGGTCTGCATCGTCGCCGGCACCGGCCAGAACGGCACCCTGATCTTCGCGGCGATGATCATCGCGGCGATTCCCGCGATCACCAGCGCGGCCTGCTTGGTCCGCAATCCGGCCCCGCTGCGGGCACCGAATGTCTCGGTCAGCACGACGTTCATTGTTCCGGCCATTCCCAAGTCTCCTGTCGGTTTTTCTTGTCCTGCCCGCTTTCGCCGTCTGACGCAAGGGCGGCGCTGTCGCGTGCGTGCCGGCTGCGCATGACATAGTCCTTGCGCGGTCCGGTCACCCGCCAGCAGCTGCTCCAGATCGGCCAGGCGCTGAAGTCATAGATGACACGGTAGAGGTCCGGCGCGCAATCGTGCCGGGCACCTGGCTGTTCGGCCGAGGGGTCGAAGCGGTGAAACGGACGGCCATCGCCGAAGAACACCGCGATCCCGGCCCCGTCCTGGCGCCAGAGCGTCCGCCGCTCGCCGCGGATCGGCGCCTGCCCCGGCAGCCGCAGGTCCGAGATTTCCATGGCCTCAAGACCGTCCCGGTCCGGCGTGAAGCTCAGCGTCCCCTCGGCCCGGGCGGTCACGACCCCGTTGGAATCACAGACCTGACGCCGGAACAGCCAGCGGCCCTGGAACGCGGACAGCCTCAGTCTTCAAGCTCCTCGACCACCACCAGATCGCGCTCGGCTGCGTTCTTGGCATGGACCAGCGCCGCCTGATACTCGGGCGAGTTGTAGCAATCGACCGCCGCCTGAAGGCTGGGAAAGCGTGCCACCACGTTGCGGGCCCTGTCGCGCCCCTCAAGCTGCACATGCTGGCCCGAGCGGGCAAGGAACTTGCCGCCGAAAGCCTCGATCGCGCCGCCGGCAAGCTTGGCGTATTTCAGATAGGATTCCGGGTCCGTCACATGAACATTGGCGATCCACAAAGCGGTCATTCTCAGCCCTCCAGCAGTTTTTCGGCCGCCGCAATCGCTTGCGGCGCATTCGAGGTATCGCGGGCACCGCCCTGCGCCATGTCGGGACGGCCACCGCCGCCCTTGCCGCCCAGAGCCTCGACCGCCGCGCGGGTCAGGTCAACGGCGCTGATCCGGTCGGTCAGATCCGCCGTGACGCCCGCCGCGACCGCCGCCTTGCCATCGGACTCGGCAATCAGCAGCACCGCGCCAGAGCCCAGCCGGTCCTTGTGCGCGTCGATCAGCGGCGGCAGATCACGCCCGGAAACACCTTGAAGAACCTGCGCGAGAAATTTGATTCCATTGATGGATTTAGCCTCGGGCGCAGCCCCTTCGCCGCCGCCCATCGCCAGTTCGCGGCGCAGTTGTGCAACCTCGTTCTGCAGGGCGCGACGTTCCTCCATCAGCGCCTTCACACGCTCCGGCACCTCGGCCGCCGGCGCCTTCAGCGCCGCGGCGACCTCGGCCAGCCGCCCGGCCTCGCCGGTCAGATGGTCCAGCGCCGCCTGACCGGTCAGCGCCTCGATCCGCCGCACGCCCGAGGACGAGGCCTGATCGCCCAGCACCACGAAGGCGCCGATCTCGCCCAGTCGCCCGACATGGGTGCCGCCGCACAGTTCCAGCGACCAGGTCTTGCCATCGGCCCCCTTGCCGGTGTCGGCGCGGCCCATCGCGACCACGCGCACCTCGTCGCCGTATTTCTCGCCGAACAGCGCCTGCGCCCCGATCGCCCGCGCCTCGTCCGGGGTCATGATCCGGGTCTCGACCGGCGCATTCTGCCGGATGAACTTGTTCACCAGCCCCTCGACCCGCGCCAGTTCTTCCGGCGAGACCGCCTTGGAATGCGCGAAATCGAAGCGCAGCCGGTCCGGCGCGTTCAGCGAGCCGCGCTGCGCCACATGGTCGCCCAGCGTTTCGCGCAGCGCCTCGTTCAGCAGGTGGGTGGCCGAGTGATTGGCCCGGATCGCGCCGCGCCGCGCGTGATCGACCTCAAGCACCGCGGCCTGGCCCTTGGCGATCCTGCCCTCCGTCACCTCGGCGAAATGCACGAAGACACCGGCCGACTTCTGCACGTCGGTGATCTTCGCACGCCCGGTCTCTGTCACCAGGGTGCCGGTGTCGCCGACCTGCCCGCCGGCCTCGGCATAGAACGGTGTCTGGTTCAGCATCAGCTGGACCTTGTCACCCTTGCCGGCATCGTACAGTTCGGCGCCGTCGCGGACCAGCGCCAGAAGCTGGCCCTCGGCCTGTTCGGTGTCATAGCCCAGAAACTCGGTATGGCCCCGGCTTTCGGCCAGATCGAACCAGATCGCCGCTTCCCTGGTCTCGCCCGAGCCTGCCCAGCTGGCCCGCGCCTTGGCCTTCTGCTCGGCCATCGCGGCATTGAAGCCCTCGATATCCACCGAGCGGCCCTTCTCGCGCAGCGCGTCCTCGGTCAGGTCCAACGGGAAGCCGTAGGTGTCATAGAGCTTGAAGGCAGCCTCGCCCGGCAGTTTCGAGCCCTCGGGCAGCTTGGCCAGTTCGTCGTCCAGCAGCCGCAACCCGCGTTCCAGCGTCTGCTTGAAGCGGGTCTCCTCGGATTTCAGCGTTTCCTCGATCAGGCTGCGCGCCCGGCCCAGTTCGCCATAGGCAGCGCCCATCTCCTGCACCAGGCTGCCGACAAGCCGGTGCATCACCGGTTCGCTCGCCCCGGTCTGATGCGCATGCCGCATGGCGCGGCGCATGATCCGGCGCAGCACATAGCCGCGGCCCTCGTTCGACGGCATCACCCCGTCGGCGATCAGGAAGGAGGAGGAGCGCAGATGGTCGGCGATCACCCGGTGGTGGAACTTCTGCGGCCCGTCCGGGTCGGTCCCGGTCGCCAGTGCGCTGGCCTCGACCAGCGCCCGCAGCGTATCGGTGTCGAACACGTCCTGCTTGCCCTGCAGCACCGAGCCGATCCGCTCCAGCCCCATGCCGGTGTCGATCGACGGGTTCGGCAGAGGCTTGCGGCTGCCGTCCTCGAACTGCTCGAACTGCATGAAGACATTGTTCCAGATCTCGACATAGCGATCGCCGTCCTCGTCCGGGCTGCCCGGCGGGCCACCGGCGACATCCGGGCCGTAGTCATAGAAGATCTCGGTGCAGGGGCCGCAGGGACCGGTCGGCCCCATCATCCAGAAATTGTCATTGGTGGGGATCCGGATGATCCGCTCGTCCGGCAGGCCCGAGACCTTCTTCCACAGCGTCGCGGCCTCGTCATCGGTATGATAGACGGTGACGCTGAGCCGTTCCGGCGGCAGGTCGAAGCCCTTGGTCAGCAGTTCCCAGGAGAAGGGGATCGCCTGATCCTTGAAATAGTCGCCGAAGGAGAAATTGCCGAGCATCTCGAAGAAGGTCAGGTGCCGGGCCGTGTAGCCGACATTGTCGAGATCGTTGTGCTTGCCGCCGGCCCGGACGCATTTCTGCGAGGTGACGGCGCGGCTGTAGTCGCGGTGCTCGGCGCCGGTGAAGAGGTTCTTGAACTGGACCATGCCCGCGTTGGTGAACATCAGGGTCGGGTCGTTGCGCGGGACCAGGGGGGACGAGGCAACTTCCGTATGCCCCTGACGGATGAAATAGTCGAGGAACGTGCGGCGGATATCGTTCAGGCTGGTCATGTCTTCGGTCCCGGTTCAGGTCGGGTTCCTGTATCGCCTGCTCCCCCGGCTGTCCACTGGCAGAGGCGGAATGGCCGGGGTGAACCGGGGCTGCGAACAGGAAAGCGGCGCCCGGGGCGCCGCTGCCGCTGTGTTCCGTTTCCGGCCAAGGCGCCGGGGGCGTCCCGCCCGGCGGCCGGGTCAGCCTTCCATGACCTCGCCATCCTCCGGATCGACGGTGAGGTCGAGCCCGTGGCTGGCCCGGATCTTGTCCTCGATGTCGTTCGAAATCTCCGGGTTTTCCTTGAGGAACGCCTTGGCATTCTCGCGGCCCTGGCCGATGCGTTCGTCGCCATAGGAATACCAGGCACCGGATTTCTCGACCACGCCGGCCTTGACGCCGAGGTCCAGTATCTCGCCGGTCTTGGAAATCCCTTCGCCATACATGATGTCGAATTCGACCTGCTTGAACGGCGGCGCCACCTTGTTCTTCACCACCTTGACCCTGGTGGAGTTGCCGATGACCTCGTCGCGGTCCTTGATCGAGCCGGTCCGGCGGATGTCGAGCCGGACCGAGGAGTAGAATTTCAACGCATTGCCGCCGGTCGTGGTCTCGGGCGAGCCGAACATCACGCCGATCTTCATCCGGATCTGGTTGATGAAGATCACCATGCATTTCGAACGGTTGATCGAGCCGGTCAGCTTGCGCATCGCCTGACTCATCAGCCGGGCCTGGCTGCCCATCTGCATGTCGCCCATGTCGCCTTCGAGTTCAGACTTCGGGGTCAGGGCCGCGACCGAATCGACCACCACCATGCTGACCGCCCCCGAGCGCACCAGCGTATCGACGATCTCCAGCGCCTGTTCGCCAGTGTCGGGCTGCGAGATCAGCAGTTCGTCCAGATTCACCCCCAGCTTGCGGGCATAGAGCGGGTCGAGCGCGTGTTCGGCATCGACAAAGGCGCAGACGCCGCCCTTCTTCTGCTCTTCGGCGATGCAATGCAGGGTCAGCGTCGTCTTGCCCGAGCTTTCCGGCCCGTAGATCTCGATGATCCGGCCATTCGGCAGCCCGCCGATGCCCAGGGCGATGTCGAGCCCGAGCGAGCCGGTCGAGGTGGCGGCGATCTCGGCCACCGGATTGTCGGCCCCGAGCCGCATGATCGACCCTTTGCCGAACTGCCGTTCGATCTGGGCCAGGGCCGAATCGAGGGCCTTCTGCTTCTCGACCGTGCGCTTGTCGTTCATTTCCAGAATCTCTGCCATGATTTCACCTGTCCTTGTTCCACACCCCGGCGGTCGGGTCCACCACCACCTGCGCGATTGTTCCGCTTATGTTCTGATCTCCTTATGAGCACAAAACCGGAACATTTCAACCATAAACTTGCGACCCCAGCCTGCGACGGAATGATTAACAGTGCGTTACCGCATGCCCCTGCCCGGCGGACTCTGCGGCCCTGCCGGCCGGCGGGAGCGCGCCTCAGTGCAATTGCTGCGTGACCGTGTTCGTCAGTTCGCTGAGCGAGAACGGCTTGGGGAGGAACACGGCATTGGGGATCCGGGCCTGATGCTCGGCCACCGAATCCTCGGCATAGCCCGAGACGAAGACCACCCGCACCCCGGGCCGGTCCTCCAGCGCCTGCGCCACCCATGTCGGGCCGTCCAGCCCCGGCATCACCACATCGGTGACGAAGACGTCGATCACCAGGTCGGGGTCTTCCAGGATCTGCAGCGCCTCTTCGGCATTGGCGGCCTCGATCACGGTAAAGCCGCGCAGCCGCAGCGCCCGGCTGGCAAAGGCCCGCACCGGCGCCTCGTCCTCGACCAGCAGCACCACCCCGCCCTTCTGCGGATGGGTGGGCTTCGGCAGCGTCTCGGCGGCCGGTTCGGCCACATCGGGGGCCGCATGAAAGACCGGCAGATAGAGCGAGAACTCGGTGCCCTTGCCCAGGGCCGAGTCGACAAAGATGAAGCCGCCCGACTGCTTGACGATCCCGTAGGCGGTGGACAGGCCCAGCCCGGTTCCGTCACCGGTCTTCTTGGTCGTGTAGAACGGCTCGAAGATCTTCGAGACCTTGTCGGGCGGGATGCCCGTGCCCTCGTCGGCGACCCGGATCACCACATAGTCCCCCGCCGGCACCGTGGCACGGTCGCGGCTCATCTCTTCGGTGAGGGTCCGCGCCTCGGCGGTGATCCGCACCGTGCCGCCGGAAGGCATCGCGTCGCGGGCATTCACCACGAGGTTCATCATCACCTGTTCGAACTGCCGCTTGTCGGCCCGGATCGTCGGCAACCCGTCGGCCGGGTCCAGTTCCAGCCGCACCTTCTCGCCCACCAGCCGGTTCAGAAGATGCGCATGATCGGCCAGAACGTCGCGCAGGTTCAGGACCTGCGGTTGCAGGTTCTGCTTGCGCGAGAAGGCCAGCAGCTGCCCGACCAGAGCCGCCGCCCGATTGGCGTTCTGGCTGATCTGGATCAGGTCGGCATAGTCGCTGTCGGTGGCGTCATGACGCAGCAACAACAGGTCGCAATGCCCTGAAATCGCTGTCAGAAGATTGTTGAAATCATGCGCCACCCCGCCCGCCAGCTGGCCGATGGCCTGCATCTTCTGGCTTTGTACGAATTGCGCCTCAAGCGTCTTCAGCTCGGTTGCATCGTTCAGCACCGCCACCAGTTCGGCCCCTTTCGGGGTCTCGACCCGGCCGAGGCGGACCTGCAGGTAGAGCTCGCGGTCATCGCGCCGGACCCGCACCACTTCCGGCTGTTTCTGGCCCTGGCCGCGGGCGGCCTCGCCCATCCAGTCGGTGATCGAGCGGCCCAGCCCCTCGACCAGTTCCGACATCGACCGGCCCTCGGGCGTCCCCGGCCCCAGCAGGTCGCGGGCGCGGCGGTTGGCGATCAGCACCCGCCCTTCGGCGGTCAGCTTCAGCATCGGCACCGGGAAGTCGTCGGCCAGCGACCAGTTTGAGGCGTCATCCTCGGCCTCGGCCGGGAACAGGTAGATCTCGCGCCGTCCGGTCGGGCCCGAGAATTCCGCCACCCGACAGCGCAGCCGGCCGCCTTCGGCAGTGGCCACCTCATGCACCTGGCCGGGGCGCAGCGGCAGATCGTTGAACACCCGGTCCAGCGTCGTCTCGCGCCCGCCGGCCAGCCGCCGCATCGCGTCGTTCATGTAGAGCACGGCGCCGGACTTGGAGGCCGTCAGCATCGGCAGGCCGATCGACTCGGGCGCCTTGACGCTGCCCCGCTCGACCAGATCCTCGAGCCGCCACAGGAAGCCGTCCGGCCCCAGCCGATGCACCGACAGCCGGATATGGCCGCGCCGCATCACCACATCCTCGCGCGCCGCGCCCTTGCCCTGGGCCCGGCTCTGCAACCGGTAGAGCACCGCCGACGGCGATGCGAAGGTATCGCCCAGTGCCGCGACAAGCGTCTGCCCGTCGGCCCCGCCGAACCGCTGCACCGCCGCCGGATTGCGATAGCCGATCCGGCCTTCGCTGTCGGTGGTGAAACTGGGCGAGGCATCATGTTCCAGGAACCCGGCCACGGTATCGAACAGGTTCTTGCGGGCCCGCAGATAGCGCCGCGCCAGATAGCGGACCACCAGCGTCACCCCCAGCAGCACCGCCCCGGATTCGACCGAGACCAGGCCGACATACCGGTCAGGCAGATAGGCCCCGGCGGCAATCGCGCCGACCGAGACCAGGAGCAGCGGAATGGCCATGGGGTTCAGCCGGACGGCGGCGCGTGTCAGCGAATGCGGCGATAGCGCGGTTGGTGTCACCGATGCCCCCCAAGGTGTGATTCGAGCCTTGGTCCATGGAGGACGAATATCGTTAACCGTCGCTTAAGCGATCTCCGCCCGCCACCAGGAGTTGCATCAAGCCTGCTGTGCCCGCGCAAGGATTTCAACGGAAAACCCGTCTCCGGCTGGTCCGGGCAGGAAAGTCCGGCGCAGCCGGCTCTGCCAGCCCGGGCTGCGCGACAGGAACGATTCAACCGGGGCGCGGGTCTCGGCGGACAGGATCGAGCAGGTGACAAAGGCCAGCCTGCCGCCCGGCGCGGTCAGTGCCGCGGCGGCGTCGAGCACCTCGGCCTGCACCCGGCCCAGCTCGGCCAGCCGCTCGGGGGTCAGCGCCCATTTCGCCATCGGGTCGCGGCGCCAGGTGCCCGAGCCGGAACAGGGCGCATCGACCAGCACCAGCGGCCAGGGCCCCAGCCCCGGCAGCGCCGCGGTGGCGGCCCGGGCAATCGACAGGCCGGCGCGGGCGGCGCGCGGCTCCAGATCGCGCATCCGCCCCGGGGCCACGTCATGCGCGGTGACCTTGGCGCCCAGGTCGGCCAGATGCAGCGCCTTGCCGCCGGCCCCGGCGCAATAGTCCAGCACGTCGAGCCCGGCGAGATCGCCAAGGCTCAGCGTCACCGCCTGGCTGGCGGCATCCTGCAATTCGACCAGACCTTCGGACAGGGCTATCGATCTGGACACTTTTCGTGTATTTTCAATTACTTCAAGAGCACAGTCAAAGTCATCATGCGGCCGGGTGGCGATCCCCTCGGCGGCGAGGCTGGCGGCGGCCTCGGCAATACTGGCCCGGCTCCGGTTCACCCGCAGCCAGACCGGGGCGCGGCTCTGGCAGGCTTCCAGCACCGGCACCAGATCATCCCCCAGATCGTCGCTCAGCTGCGGCCAGAGCCAGTCCGGCACATCCAGCCGCACCGGGTCCGGCGCGCTGTCCAGCGGCTGCCCGGCCTCGCCGGGGGAAAGCGGCGGCGGCGCGAAACGATCGCCGGTGAACAGCGTCTCGGGGGCCTCGCCCGCAAGCCGCAACAGCCCCAGCACCAGCCCGCGCCCGGTCTCGGCGCCGCCGACCCATGCGGCGGAGCGGCGCCGGCGCAGGGCCTGATAGACCCGGTCGCGCACCGCGTGCCGGTCGCCCGACCCGGCATAGCGATTAGCCCGGCCCCAGCCGGTCAGGGCGGGTTCCGGCGCGGCGCCCGCAAGAATGCGGTCAAGCACCTCGATGGCGGCGGAAAGGCGGGCAGCAGGGGTCATGGCGCGCTCAAAGCTCCGGGGCGGCGAATTGTCAATGCAAGGCGCCGGCGCGACCCGGTCGGCTCAGAACAGCTCGGCGTCCATCGGGATCGCGTAATGCAGCGCCGAAGGCGGCACGGCAAAGCAGTCCTGCACCAGATCGCGCCATTCCTGCAGCAGCGGCGACTTGCGGAAGCCCTCCATATGCGCCTCCAGCGTTTCCCAGCGGATCAGCAGCTGGTAGAGCCCCGGTTCCTCGATGCAGGCGCCAAGCTCCATCCCCAGACAGCCCGGAGCCCGGCGGAACACCGCCCGCGCCTTCGAGACCCCGGCCTCGAACGCCGCCGCCGTGTCCGGCTTGATCCGGATCGTCACCATTTCGATAATCATATCTCGCGCCTTTCTCCTGGGCCTCGTGTCGGCCAATCCCTAGATGCTTTCGCCGCCGACCGGAACGCCCGCCGCGCCGATTTTCGCCGTTGCCAGCTGTCAACCAGCCGAACCGCGCAGCAGCGCGTCGATCTCGGCCCGGTCGGGCATCGCGGCCGCGGCGCCGGGCCGGGTCACCGAAATCCCTGCCGCCGCACAGCCGAAACGGGCGGCCTCGGCGGGCGGGCGGCCCTCGGCCAGCGCCAGGGCGAAACTGCCGTTGAACGCGTCTCCGGCGCCTGTCGTGTCGGCCACCGCGCCGGCGCTGAAGGCCGGGATATGCCGCGCACCGGAGGCATCGACGAGCAGCACCCCCTGGGCGCCCAGCGTCATCACCGCGCCCCCGGCCCCCTGCCCGATCAACGCCCGTGCCGCGGCTTCGGCGCTGGCGAGATCGGTTACCGCGATGCCGGTCAGGGCCTCGGCTTCGGTCTCGTTCGGGGTGACCCAGTCGCAAAGCGCCAGAAACCCCTCGGGCAGCGCCGCGGCGGGGGCCGGGTTGAGGATCGTCACCGCGCCCCCGGCCCGGGCCAGTTCCAGCGCCCGGCGGGCGGCGGGCAGCGGCTGTTCGAGTTGGGTGACAAAGACCGTGGCGCCGCCGATCAGCCCGGCCTGCGCCTCGGCATCCCGGGGGCCGAGATCGGCCGCCGCGCCCGGCGCCACGATGATCGCGTTGTCGCCGGTCTCGGTCGAGACGAAGATGAAGGCGGCCCCGGTATAGGCCTGCGGATCGCGGGTGACGGCGGGCCGGACCCCGGCCCGGGCCCAGACCTGATCGGCCAGCCGGGCGAAATCGTCCTCGCCGGTGCGGGTGATGAAATGCACTTCGGGACCATCCGCCCCGGACGCCAGCCCCGCCGCCACCGCCTGGTTCGAGCCCTTGCCCCCCGGCCCGAGCGCGAACCCCTGCCCCAGCAGCGTCTCGCCGATCTTCGGCAGCCGCGGCGCACGATAGGCGGTGTCGGCGACGAAAATCCCCAGAATGACGACCGAAGCCATGCCGTTCCCCCTGCTCAGCTGTCCGGCGCGATCACGCCCTTGCGGAAGATCATGCAGCCGTAGAACCGCCGCTCGCCGGTCTGGATCACCGCGAAGGCCTGCTTGGCGGCCTCGTAGAAGGCAAAGCGCTCGATCGAGACCATCGGCCGCGGCCGGCCCTCGGCGGCGTCGATCGCGGCCTGGACCTCGACCTGCGGCGGCGGAATTTCGGCGGCTGCGCCGACAACTTCCATCCTGGCGGCGAAATCATCGACGAATGTATCGAGCGGCAAGACCGAGAGCACCGCCTCGGCAGCTTCGGCACTGCTCAGGTTCTCCATGGTCAACAGGCTGCCCCAGGTGGTCTCGGCGGCGACCGAGGTGGCGGGGAAGTTGGTGTCGCAGAGCACGACGGTATCGCCATGTCCCATGGCACAGAGCGCGTGCAGCACCTCGGCGCTCAGGCGCGGGTCGATTCCTTTCAGCATTGGCGGTCCTCCCTGATCCCTGCCCCAAGGGCAACGGGTCAGGTTTGGCGGATTTCGGGGCGGGACGGAAGGGGCAGCGACCGGGCTGCACCGGAAGAGGTCAAGTTTTTTTTGGGGAACCCCGAGAACCTTCTTCGCGCTGCCGCATCCAATGGGTCGAGCGCCGGAAACCGGCACTCTGATCAACCGGAAAGGACAACCCATGAAATTCTACCTCTCCCTGCTGGCTGCGACGGCCTGGCTCGCCACCAGCCCGGTCCTGGCGCATGACACCGAAGCCCTGAAGGCCGCGCCCCCCGGCGCGCCCTATGTGCAGGTCAGCGACGTGCTGCCGCTGCCGGCCTTCCTGCCGGGTCTGGGCACCCTCTTCGTCGATCCCGACACCCTGCCCGCCGGGCCCTTCCTGGCCTATGACCATGACGGCATGCTCTCGGCCACGGTCTACATGACGCCGCTGGACGATCTGCAGAACGGCACCGTCTTTGACGGGCTGGGGATCGGTCTGCACACGGTCAGCAGCGTCGACATCTACTACAACGCCGGTCATCCGGGGGTCGAGAAGCCGCACGCCCATGTCGTGCTGTACCATGATGCAGACGCCAAGGGACGTCTGGCGAAATGAGCGTCGCCCGCCGTCAGTTCCTGGCATTGGGGGGTGGCCTTGGCGCCGCCCTCCTTGCCGCCCCCGCCCTGCGGGCCGCCCCGGTGGAGGTCATCGAGATGCGCGGCACCGCGCGCGGCGAGCGGATCTGGTTCGCCCCGCGCGGCCTGGCGGTGGCGCCGGGCACCACCCTGCGCTTCGTCAACCGCGATCCCGGCAACAGCCACACCGCCACCGCCTATCATCCGGACAACTACGACCGTGCCCGGCGGATCCCCTCTGCGGCAACGGCCTGGGACAGCGATTTCCTCCTGCCCGAGGAAAGCTTCGAGGTGGTGCTCGATGTACCCGGGGTTTATGATTACTATTGCATCCCGCACGAAATGGCCGGCATGGCCGGGCGCATCGTCGTGGGCCGGCCCGGCGATCCGGGCTGGGAAGATGCCGCGACCGACACCGAAGACGTCTCGCCCGAGGTGCTGGAAACGCTTCCACCCGTCGCGGAGATCCTCAGCCGTGGCCGGATCGAGGGGGAATCGCGATGAACGCAGTGCCAGCCCTGTCCACCGCCGCCCCTGCCCCCGGCGCGGTTCCCGAGGCCGAGCTTGTCGCGGCGGCGCGCGAGGGAGATGAACCGGCGGTGCGCGAGCTGATCCGTCGCCTGAACCCGCGGCTGTTCCGCATCGCCCGCGGCATCGTCGCGAGCGATGCCGAAGCCGAGGAAGTGGTGCAGGACAGCTATCTCGCCGCCTTCACCCGGCTTGCGGAATTCGAGAACCGGGCACGGTTCTCGACCTGGATCACCCGGATCACCATCAACAACGCCCGGATGCTGGCGCGCCGTGCCCGCCCACAAGAGGGATACGACACCGTGACCGAGACCGAGAGCCCGCAGATCCTGGCTTTTCCCGGGCGCAACGCCGAAACGGCGGAAGGCTCGCTGGGCCGGTCGCAGATCCGGCACCTGCTGGAGACCGCGATTGCCGAACTGCCGCCCGAGCTGCGCCTGCCGTTCCTGCTGCACGAGACCGAGGGCCTGAAGCTGCGGGAGATCGCCGAGGACCTGTCGCTGAACCCGATCACGGTGAAGACGCGGCTGTTCCGCGCCCGTCGGCGTCTGCGCAGGGCTCTGGAAAGCCGGATCGACGGCGGGTTTGAATCGGTGTTCCCCTTCGACGGCGCCCGCTGCGCGACCATGGCCGACCGCGTCGTCGCCGAATTGAAAAAGCGGAGTGGGCCATAGCCCGGCCATCCATGCCCGGCGGGCAGGCTCAGCCCGGCATCAGCCCCTGGAACAGGGAGCCGATCCAGGGCTCGGGCCAGGACTGCCGGGCCAGAAGGTCGAAGACCGCCCAGGACACGAGCGTCGCGAACGCCGCCGCCAGCACCGCCCCGAACGGTCCGGGGCGCCGCAGCCAGAGCGCCGACAGCAGGATGAAGCAGGCCGGTCCCGCCAGATGCCCAAGGGCCATGATGAGCAGTGCCAGCCCGCCGGCGCCGCCGATCAGGAACCGCAGGTCCGAGCCCACGCCGGCGGCCTCTCCCGGCAACCGCACCCGGCAGGCCCGCCAGAGACGCGGCGCCATCACCAGCATCGCCGCCAGCATCAGCCCGGCCACCAGCGCCGGGAAGATCGCCGCCTCGATCGGCAGGGTCAGGCACATGCCGAGCACGCCTGCCGCCAGCAGCGCCAGCAGCAGCCCCAGGGCGGCATCGCCACGGCCGGTTTCGGCAACATCGACACCCGGGGTTTCGCGGCTGAAGCGATAGACCTGCCGGCCCAGCAGCAGCGCCGACAGGCCGAGCAACAGGATCACCAGCGGTTGCGCCAGCCAGGACCAGCCCGAAATCTGCCAGGACAGAAAGAAGAACCGCTCCAGATTGGGGGCCAGGACCAGTCCCAGGGTGAAGGCCGGCCGCGACCAGCCATAGCGCTTCATCGCCAGCCCCAGGGCCGAGAAGACCAGAAGCGTGATGAAATCGCGCGGGTCACGGCCGGTCTGGAAGACGCCCAGCCCGACAAAGGCCAGCGCCACCGGCACCAGCACCGGCGCCGGAACCAGCGCCAGCCGCGACAGCGGCCGGGTCAGAGCCAGGCAGAGACCGGCGCCGACCAGATTGGCCAGCGCGATGGTCAGGACCAGCGAGACCACGAATGGCGCCTCGTCGCGCAGCAGGTCGGGGCCGGGCACCAGCCCGTGCAGCATGAAGGCCCCGAGAAGCAGCGCCATCGAGGCCGATCCGGGCACCCCGAAGGCCAGCGTCGGGATCAGCGAGCCACCCTCCTTGGCATTGTTGGCGCTTTCGGGAGCGATGACCCCGCGAACATTGCCCTCGCCGAAGACCGGTCCCTTGCCCGGACGCCGCGCCGCATCGCCATAGGCGATCCACTCGATCACCGTCACGCCGACGCCCGGCACCGCCCCCAGCAGCGCACCGATTCCACCGCTGCGCAGCACCAGCGGCAGGTTGCGCAGCGTATCGCCGATCCCCTGGCGCTTGCCGCCGGCATCCTCGACCGCATCGGCCACCTGAATCCGCCCGCGCTGCAGCAGCCCAGCCAGTTCCGGCACCGCATAGATCGCCAGAAAGACGATCGGCGTCGGCACCCCGTCCCAGAGGTAGATCTGGCCCAGGGTCCAGCGCTCGACGCCTTCATAGGGGTCAAGCCCGGCGAATGCGATCAGGGCGCCGGCCAGCGCCGCCACCATGCCCTTCAGGGGGGCCCGCCCAGACAGCATGGCCACCATCGTCAGCCCGAAGGCCGTGATCGCGAACAGGTCGCCGAAGTTCAGCAGCAGCACCAGCGGCCGCAGCACCGGCAGGGCCATGGCCAGCAGCAGCGCACCAAACAGCCCGCCGACGAGCGAGGCCGAATAGGCCGCACCGAGCGCCCGCGCGGACTTGCCCTGCTTGGCCATCGCATGGCCGTCCATCACCGTCGCCGCGGCGCCGACGGTCCCCGGAACCCCGATCAGCACCGCCGGGATGGTGTCGGAGGTGGTGGTGACCGAGGCCATCCCCAGCAGCAGCGCGAAGGCGGCCACCGGGTCCAGCGTATAGGTCAGCGGAATCAGGATCGTCAGGCCGAACAGCCCGCCCAGTCCCGGGATGACCCCGATCACAAGACCGAAGACCACCCCGCACAACATGAGGACCAGGCGCATGGGCACGAAGAGATCGCCCATGGCGGCAAACAGGACATCCATTGGCGGAACCGGGGCCGGGTTGCGTTACTGCACCAGTTCCCGGGCCAGATCCTGGACCGCCGGATCACTGGCCAGGTACTCCGCGATCTTGGCTTCGACGGTCGGTCCGTCGGTCATGGACAGGTACAGCCCGCGCTTCTTGGCATCGGCCAGGAAGTCCTCGTCGGTTGCCAGTGCCGCGAAGCCCGCCAGCAGGTCGTCCAGCGCCTCTTCCGAGGTGGCGGGCGGGGCGACGAAGGGATGGTGGATGGAGCTTGAGGACAGCACCAGCTTCATCGCCTCGTGGGTTTCCGGATCGCTGATCCTGTCCAGCAGGAAGGGCACGCCGTCGATCTCGTGCTTCGGTTCGCGCGACAGTTCGGTAATCACGTTGTAGCGCTCGAGCATGTCGCCGTTGAACAGGTTGCTCATGCCGATCCCGCAACGCGCCTGGATGTCGCCGCGCTCCATCGCCAGGTCGATCTCGGTGGCGCTGCCGAAGCCGGTGACGATCTGATAATTCGTGTCGAGCGCCTTCTTGATCGCCGCGGGGAAGACATAGGTCGTGCTGGCCTTGCCGGTGGCGCCGACCTTGAACTCTCCGGTCAGGAAGGCGTCGAGCGTGTCGATCCCCGAGGCCTTGGGGGTGATGCAATAGGAAGCCGCGCTTGTCATGCTGATCAGATAATGCGCCTGCCGCGGGTCATAGGCCCGGTTGTCGGGATCGAAGACCGGCGCCAGCGCCAGCGCCGAGCTGATGGTCGCGATCTGGCTGCCGTCGGTCTCGGTGCTTTCCATGACCAGCTTCGCCAGTTTCAGGCTGCCGGCGCCGGGCAGGTTCTCGACCACGACATTGGGCGAGCCCGGCAGATGGTCGCCAAGGTGATCGGCGATCACGCGCGCCATTGAATCGTACGAACCGCCGGGGCCATAGCCGACACGGATCGTCACGTCTTCTGCACTGACAGACAATGCGGGGAGCATCAGGCAAAAGGCGCTGACGACAAACCTGGAGGCCATGGGCATATTCATTCCTTTTCAATCGGATTCAGGGGGGTGGAGCGACCTGTGAAGAGGGGTCGCCATGGTCGGCGGTGAGCCGGCGACGGTCGGTCTTGCCGGCGGCGGAAACGGGAAGCGAATCGCGGATCACGATCTCGAAGGGAAAGGTCTCTCCGAGCTGTGCGCTCATGTGGTCGGACAAAGTCCCGGCATCGAAACCCAGTCCCGGGACCACCGCCAGGCCGAGCCTGTCACCGCCACCCGGCTCCGGCAGACGAAAGGCCACGACTTCGGAAACCCCGGGCACGGCGCGGGCGAGCGCCTCGAACCGCTGCGGCGCGGCCTTGTTGCCGCCGATATTGAGCAGCTCCGAGCTTCGGCCCAGGAACTGAAGGCTGCCATCGGGGAGCAGTCGGCAGATGTCGCCGGTGCAGACCCAGCCATCGGAGCCGGCCACCGGCTTTCCCGACGGGAATTCCAGCACCCGGATTTCCGGCGGCGACATCAGCCACAGCTCGCCACCCTCGGCCGGATCGGCGGGGCTGCCGTCCGGGTTCTGAAAGCGCAGGTCCAGGTCGCTGTAGGGCTTGCCGAGATAGCCCGGCAGGTCGGGGCGTTCCGCGGGCCGGGCATGGGCGATGGAGCCGGTCTCGTTGCTGCCGTAGCTCAGGTAGACCTCGGCGCCGAACAGTTCTTCGCCCCGTATCGCCGCCGCCGGCGCCACCTCGCCGCCGCCGGTGATGATCCGGCGCAGCGCCCGCGGCCGGACGGCTCCCGCCTCGATCGCCGCCAGCATCCGGCGGTAGTTCCAGGGCGACAGATAGGCCGTCGTCACCCCGACCGCATCCATCAGCTGCAGCGAGGTCGCATCGTCGTCACGCGGATGGATATGCGCCACCCCGGCCAGCAAGGATCGCGCCATGTGATTGAAGAACGGGGTCGAACTCGGGGCATAGCCGATGAAGACGGCGCCCTCGGGCTGGCCCCGCAATCTGGTGCTGCGCCGCACCCTGAAGAGGATGTCCTCGTCCGCCACGACGCGCGTCTTGGGCAGGCCGGTGGTGCCGGAGGTGTTGCGGATCAGCCGGCCGCCCCCGGCAATCGGGACAAAGCGGGTGGGCGACCGGATCCACTCGGGCCCGACGACGATGTCGGCGCCCCCTGTGCCGGGCTTCCCGGCCTCGACCAGATGCCAGTCAGGGGAAAAACCCAGGCTGCCATCGGCCCCGACTGCGCCCATGGCGGTGGCGCCGAGCCGCAGGAGCGCCAGGGTCAGCATCGACCTGACGATCGCATCATCGACATGCACGGCCACCAGATCCCGCTTCGCCACGCCATGCCCCTGCAGGGCCTCGGCAAAGGCGAGAACCGTGTAAAAAAAGTTGGAAAAGCTGACGGGAATTCCGGCAGGATCGACCGTCGCGATCCTGTTCCCGTCGTCCCGGCACACCGCCTCGAAGACCTCGGAAAAGCTCTGCCCCATGTGCCCCTCTGCCTGCACTTAACCTTAGTTGTGCCGCATAGCAGAGACAACCCCGGCAACCGACCCGAATCAAGCCGTGCAGGGGTTGACGATGGGGGAGGTTCGGGCAACCTGCGCCCCGGAATTGCAGCAAGGAGCGCCCGTCCGATGACCCTGATTTCCAGATTTGCGCAACGCGCCACGGGCAATCCGCAGAAGATCGCGCTTCTGACCGAGAAGAGCCAGATGTCCTTCGAGGACATTCTGCATCTGGTCCACCTTCTGGACGTCGAACTGACCACCCGCGGGGTGCGTCCGGGCCAGACCATCGTCATGACCAGCCGCCGGCCCGAATTCTGCATCGCGCTCTGCCTGCTGCTGTCGCTGCGCCAACTGACGGTGATCTTCTCGACGCCCGGGCCGGTGCTTGCCGCCGGGCTCGACTTCGACAGAATGCTGAGCACCGAACCGATCGCCCTCCTCGAACCGGAACGGCAGATCGTGATCGAGCAGAGCTGGTTCGCGTCCCTCGGGACATTGCCGCTGCCCGACTACACCGCGGAGCCCGGCGGCGGGGCCTTTGTCTTTCGTTCGTCGGGCACCACCGGCACGCCCAAGTTCATCTGCTCGCCCGAAACCGAGCGGGCGCGGATCGGCGATGCGAATGCCTTTTGCGGCAAGGTCGATCTGTCCACCCGCCGGCTGCTTTCGACATTGACCTGCCATTCCGGCCTGTCGGTCTCGCTGCAGCTCGAGACCCTGCTGGCCGGCGGTTCGGTCGTGGCGCTGGCAGAGGGTTCGGCCAACGCCCTGCCCTGGATCGACCTCTATCATGTCGATACGCTCGGAACCTCGCCCGCCGTGTTGCAGGCGATGCTGAGACTGCCGCGGGTGGGTCAGTATCTGGGCAGTGTGCGAGACATCCGCATCGGCGGTGCGCAGGCGGGTCGCCAGCTGCTCGAATCCTTTTCGCAGGTCTGCCCGGCCCGGGTGCATCTGGGCTACGGGTCGGCCGAGGTCGGGCCCTGCTTCCGCTGGATATACGAGGCCCCGATGACCTTCTCCCCGAGCTATATCGGAGAGTTCCTGCGAACCGATCTGGAGGTCGGGTTCTTCGACGAGGAACTGAACCCGCTGCCCGACGCGACCGAGGGCATCGTCGGGTTCCGCCCGGTCACCGGCAGCCTCCCGAACCGCTATCTGGGCAAGACGAGCGATGAAGGCACCGGCTTCATCGACGGCTGGTTCTTCCCCGGCGACATCCTGCGCCGCGAGGGCGACCAGTATTTCGTTGTCGGACGGACCAAGGAGATCGTGAACTTCGGCGGGAACAAGTTTTCGCTGGCCGCCGTGCGGCAGGCGCTGGCAGAAGCCTTCCCGGGCGCGGCCCTCGAACCCGTCGTGCTGACCGACGAGGGCGGTCTGGAGCGGCTTGGCGTGGCCTATGTCTCCGAGCAAGCCATCTCGGAAACCGATCTGACGGCCGCCCTGAAAAGGTTCCTCGGGCTCAAGGTCATCCGCACGCTCAAGCTTGCGGAACTGCCGCTGACCGAAACCGGCAAGGTCGATGCCGGGGCCCTGCGGCAGATGTTCCAGCAAGGCTGAGAAAGCCAACGAAAAGGGCCACACCTTCCGGTGTGGCCCTGTTGCGACCGATATGTCGATCAATCAGAAGCGGAAACCGATCCGGACCGAAATCGTGGTCGAGTCGACCGAGTCGATATAGTTTTCGCTGGGTTCACCATAGTCGTTGTCGCCCTGCGGTTTCAGCTTCCGCATCGTGACATCGCCACCGATGAAGCCGTTTTCGCTGATCGGCGTTTCAAAGCCGCCGCCCAGGCTCACACCACCAAGCTTCGCGATCTTCTCGCCGCCGCCATAGTAGTCTTCGATCGAACCCAGCGAGTAGCCGAGCGCACCGTAAACCAGTGTCGAGCCGAAGACCTTCCCGACGCGGGCCTTCAGATCGATCATCGGCCCCATGCTGACGCTGCTCGCGGAGTAGAAGCCGCCGACTTCGATCGAGCCACCCTGGGTGACCGCAATCTCGCCACCGAAGACAAGACCGCTGCCCGAGACCACGTTGTAACCGGCAAAGGCCGATCCAAGCGCGCCACCCGAGAGGGAATAGGTCCCGTAGAAGGCCCCGCCATTGCCCTCGGCGTCACCCGACGTCATGGCGACCCCGACGCCGCCATAGAAGCCGTCCACATCCTGGGCATGCGCAAAGCCGGCCGCACTGGCAAGTACAACGCTGCTGCTACCGATCATCCGCATAGCTTTTTCGGCTTTCGACATTCGAATCCCCATTCCTGTTCTGGTGACGTCCAAATAAAATCTAGATGAAACATTACACTTACCTCGACCACCTTAGCGAGACGAGATTCTCGGCACAACTGCGGTTTGGCACGGCACTGTAGCCCGAGCGCAACAGACCGTTGGCCATGGTTGCCTGTTACGGCCCCTTTGGCGGCGTAACTGCCCGATTTCGCGCCCTTCCCTCTTCGAGCAGGCGGACGCAGGCGCGGCGGTCGGCCTTGCCGTTCGCATTGCGCGGCAGGCTGTCCAGGAACAGGATTCGCTCCGGCACCGCGGCCAGGCCGCCAAGTTTCATCAGCGCCACCCGTGCCTCGGCCAGAACCTCGGTCTGGTCCGCCTCGGGGGAGACACTCAGGAAAGCCCGCAGACCGGCGGTCCCTTCGACACCCGGCAGCATGAAGCAGATCGCATCGCGCACGCCCGGCACCGACATCAGCGCGAAATCCATCAGCGGCGCGTTCAGCTTCTGCCCGCCCAGGTTGAACTGCTCGTTGTTGCGACCGAGGACCGAGAACGACCCGTCCGGTTCCCACCGGCCGATGTCGCCGGGGTAGAACCAGCCATCGCGGAAGCTGCCGGCCGTCGCGGACGGGGCATTGATATAGCCCGGCGCGACATAGGGATTGGTCACCCGCACGATCCCCTCCTGCCCCGCCGGCAACGGCTGGTCCGCGTCGTCGACCACCTCTACCCGCACATCCGGCGCCAGCACCGTCCGGGTCCGAAGCTGGCCATCCGGGTCCAGCGTCTTGACATTGGCCATGGCATTGAACGCCTCGGTCGAGCCATAGCCTACCCAGACTTCCTCGAAGGACTGCAGCAGATGCAAGACATGGTCATCGGACACCGGCCCTCCGGACACCTGGATCAACGGCAGCTTGCGCGGCAGGACCAGTTCCCCCAGGGCCATCTGGGCCTGCGCGGGCGAGGACACGACGAATCCCGCCTTTGCCTCCGGCCAGTTCTCGGGCGGGGTCCCGGCCAGCACCGATCCACCATGAAGCAGCGCGGTCAGCGCATAGGTCAGCCACAAGGGCGATGTCGGCGGGAACAGGCTGGCCAGCCGCAGGCCGCGCCAGTCCAGACGGGCGGCATTGGCTTCGAGACGGGCCATCATCACCCGATAGGGCAGCCCCACCAGTTTCGGCGTTCCGGTGGTGCCGGAGGTCTGGCTGATCATCCAGATGTCCTCGGGGCTGCGAAACCCCGTGAATGGCAAGGGGCGGGGGCCGCCACCCTCCGGGGCCCTCGGGGCAAACCAGCTCTGGTCCAGCTGCACCGCGCCCGCAGGCGACTCGCCCGGCTGGCTGCCGTCATCGAGGATCATGTCGATGTCGAGCCGGTCGCTGCCGACCAGATTGGCATGGGCATAGATCCAGCGGGCCCCGAGCAACGCCGTCGCCAGCAGGCTCGCCAATGCGACGGCCGGATCCCCGGTCCGCATCGCCAGGGTGGAGCCCTGTTTCATCCCGCGATCCTGCAGCCCGAGGGCCATCGCGAGACTGGCCTCGGCAAGCTGACCGTGGCTGACGGTGCCCTGAGCGCTGATCACGGCTGGCGCATCGGGGGCCGAACCGACCGCCCGCAGATAGTAGAGGCCGATATTCGTGTCGGTTGTATTGGTCACGTCAGAGTCCCGGAATGGCGAAGATTTCGGCGAAGTTGACCTGTTCCACCCCGGGCGTCAATCGCCCCGCGAGGTCCGGGGGGAAGGGCTGACCGGGCGGGCGCTGCGGCCGGCCCGGGGCCAGGGGGACGCGCAAAGCGCACCGACCCGCCGCCTCGATCCGGTGGCGGAACCTTGAAGTGCCTGCATGGCTGGTATTCGCAATGAGGCGCGAACCCATGTGGCACGGTCATCCGCCGCCTCGGCGCCGGGGGCCTTGCACAGGACGGGAACGCCGCGAAACGGGCCATCGGGTCGCCCGGGACGATCATGCGCGGGCCAGAGTCCCGGCCGGGCTGACCAATGCGCCGATCTGCCTGTTGCCCCTTCCAGCATTGGCTCCGCGCTGCCTCCGGCAATTCGCCCGGCGTGCCGTCGCCCGCCGCCGCCAGCCCAAGCCCATGATCGTCGATGCCCGCCCTTTCGCGGCGGCCCCGCGGCCGGTCCGGGGGAGCGCGTCAGTCCGGGAGCCTCGCCGACGGGAACTCCCGCCGGCGGGCCCGATTTTCGAGGCGGACCTATGACATGGATCAACTTGAACGCTAATCTGATGTGATAGGATTCTCTCAACAGCGCGAAATCCAACAAAAGGGCATAGAGATGCAAAGATTCGAGACCTGGGTGGCCTCCTCCTTCCTGGCCTTTCTTGCCGCAGTGGCCTCGACCGGGACCGCGGCCGCGCAAACCGCCCCGACGCCGGACGAGATCATGCAGGCCTGGCTGGCCTCGCCGCATGCCGATGGCAGTGCCGAGGCCTTCAAGCACTGGGACGGCGAAGGCGAGGTGCCGGGCGACTGCGCGGTCTGCCACTCGACCACCGGCTTTGCCGAATATGTCGCGGCCCCGCCCGCCGAGGCCGGGATGATCGACCACCCGGTGCCGATCGGCACCAAGGTCGAATGCGGCGCCTGCCATGCCCCCGGGGTCAAGACGCTGGAGTCCGTGCTGTTCCCCAGCGGCGAGACAGTGGCCGGAATGGGCAGTTCGACCGCCTGCCTGGTCTGTCACCAGGGCCGCGCCTCGACCGATCAGGTCGGCCAGGCGCTGGCCGGTCTGGACGACGACGAGGTGTCGGCCGAGCTCAGCTTCATCAACAGCCATTACGCCGCCGCGGCCGCGACCCTGATGGGCAGCGTGGCGCGGGGCGGCTATCAGTACGAGGGCCGCGACTATGCCGGCCAGTTCATGCATGTGAAGGATCTGAACAGCTGCACCTCGTGCCACGACCCGCATACGACCGAGGTCAAGCTCGAGTCCTGCGTGACCTGTCACAAGGGCGCCGAGGACTTCCGGGCGATCCGCACCACGCCGGCGGACATCCTGGGAACCGGCGAGACGAGCGCCGGGATCAGCACCGTGATCGACGCGCTGCACGGCCGGTTGATGGCGGCGATGCTGACCTATTCGGTCGAAGTCACGGGCAAGCCCGTCGCCTATTCCGATGCCGCCTATCCCTATTTCTTCAACGACCTGGACGGCGACGGCCTGGCCGGTGCCGACGAGGCGGTGTTCCCGAACCGCTATCAGAGCTGGACCCCGCGGCTGCTGCGGGCGGCCTACAACTATCAGTATGTCGCCAAGGATCACGGCGCCTTCGCGCATAACGCGCATTACGCGATCCAGCTTCTCTACGACAGCATCGAGAGCCTCGCGGAAGTCGCCGACGTGGACATGACCGGCCTTGTTCGCCCCTGACGACACAAGGAAAGCGGACCCGATGGATACGAGCATCCGAGCATCCGGCCCGGTGCGGCAGGTCATGCTGCGCCGCGGGCGCGACCTGATCCCCGGCGCCGCCATGGCCCGGGGTCCGGTCGAGACCCGCGCCGTGGACTCCGTCGCCCTGCTGGCCCGCGACTATCCGGGCCTGACGCTCGACCCGCAGGTGACGGTCGGCGAGCGGGTGGTCGCCGGACAGGCGATCTGCCGCGACCGGCATCACGCCGAAATCGTCCTGACCTCGCCGGTGGCCGGAACCGTCGCCCATGTCCTGCGCGGCAGGCGGCGGCGACTGGAAACGCTGGTGATCTCGGTCGAGGAGGACGGCGCGGCGCAACCGGCGCTGACGTTCGATCACGGCTCCGCGGCAAGCGAGGCGCAGGCGCTGCGCGATCTCCTGTTGCAAAGCGGCGCCTGGGCCGGGTTTCGTGCCCGCCCCTTCGGCCGTGTTCCCGATCCGCAGGCCCGCCCCGCCGCGATCCTGGTCAGCGCCACCGAGACCAGCCCCTGGGGCGCCGATCCGGTCGCGGTTCTGGCGGGGCAGCTGGACCGGTTCCAGCGCGGGCTCGCCGCCCTGCCCCGGCTGACCGGAGGCCCGGTCTATCTCTGCCAGCCGCCCGCCGCGGATTTCGCCGACCCGGCGCCGGGTCTGGTGGTGGTCGAGGTCTCGGGCCCGCATCCCTCGGGACAGCCCGGGCCGCAGATTCACCACCTTCATCCGGCCACGCCCGAGCATCCGGTCTGGCAGATCGGCTATCAGGAGGTGCTGGCGATCGGTCATCTGCTGGAGACCGGCCGGGTGTCGGGGCAGCGGATGGTCTCTCTTTCCGGCCCCGACCTGGCAGAGCCGCGGCTGGTCCGGGCACCTCTGGGCGCCGAACTGGCCGATCTGACCCGCGGCCTGCGCGAGGATGGCGATCCGCGGCCCCTGTCGGGGTCGATCCTCGACGGGCGGGATCAGGATTACCTCGGGCGCCACGACCTTCAGGTCACCCTGCCCGGCCCGGCCACCAAGGGCGCACCGCTGCCGCCGCTCTGGCAACGGCTGCTGGCCCGCCTGCCGCGCCCCGCCCCCGGCAGCGCCGCGCTGCTGCCGATGGAGACATTCGAGAGCGTCTTCCCCTTCGACATCCTGCCGGTGCCGCTGATGCGGGCGCTGGCGGTGGGCGACGTGGAAAGTGCCGAGCGGCTGGGCTGCCTGGAACTGCTGGAGGAGGACATGGCCCTGCTGAGCTGGCACTGCGTCTCGGGCAGCGATTATGGCGCGCTGCTGCGGCGGATGCTGGACCGTCTGGCCGAGGAGGCCGGAACATGAGCCTTTCCGACACGCCCCTGCCCCGGATCAGCCGCCCGTGGGATGCCCATCGGGTGACGCTGGCGCTGTGCCTGGCGCTGGTGCTGCCGCTGCTGGCGGCGGGGCTGAGCCGCGGCGCGGCGCTGCTGCCACCGCTGCTGCTGGCCCTGGCGCTGACCCTGGCCTGGCAGGCGGTCTTTGCCCGGCTTCGGCAGCGGGCGATGAGCTGGGACGGGATCGAGTCGGCGCTGGTCTTTGCGCTGCTGGTCCCGGCCGGGGTGCCGCTCTGGCAACAGGGGCTGGCGCTGAGCTTCGGCCTGGTGATGGGGGCGCTGATCTTTGGCGCCCGCGGGCGCGGCTTCCTCAGCCCCGCCGTGGTCGGCCTGTCCTTCCTGCTGATCACCTTCCCCGGAATCGGACCGCTGGACCTGGGCGGGCCGGTGGCGCTGGCGGCACTGCCGGCGGGCGCCGGGCTGATCTGGCTGGGGCTTCTCTCCTGGCGCGTGGTTGCGGGCTTCGGCCTTGGCGCCGCGCTTCTGGCGCTGCTGCTCGCCGGACCCGCGGCGCTGGCGCAGGGGCTGACCAGTCCGGCCCTGATGCTGGGGCTGGTCTTCCTGATCGGCGACCCGGTCGCCGGCGCCTCGACCCGGCTCGGACGCTGGACCTATGGCCTGCTCGGCGGGGCGCTGGCGGCGCTCTTTGCGCTGAGCGCGGAAGCCACCCTGGGGACCATGCCGCTGCAGGCGATGGTCTCGGCGGCCCTCCTGGCAAGCATCTTCGCACCGCTTCTCGACCAGCTGGCGATCTGGCAGAACCTTCGCCACCGCAACCGGAGGCACAAGCATGGCTGAGCCGCGCCGCAACCTCTGGGCCCGTTTCCTGGCCCTGCCGAACGAGAGCCTGACCAAGACCCTGGGCGTCGCCTTCCTGGTCGCCCTGGTCTCGGCCACCACCGTCTCGTTCACCGCGATCGCCCTGAAGCCGCGCCAGCAGGCACAACTCGACGCCGCGCGGGAAGAACAGCTGGCCGGCATGATCGCCGCCCTGCCCGGCCTGGCGAATATCCTGCGCGAGACCGGCGCCGAAAGCCTGCAACAGGTGGTCGTCGATCTCGACAGCGGCGCGATCGACCCCGACATCGCCGCGGCCGATTACGATTTCATCGCCGCGCAGAGTGATGCCGCTCTCAGCATCGCGCTGCCGCCCGAAGCCGACATCGCCGGGATCGGACGGCGGCCGAACCTGGCCCCGGTCTATCTGATGCGCAATGCCGACGGCCTGGCGCTGGTGGTGCTGCCGGTCTACGGCCAGGGCTATCAATCGACCATCCGCGCCTATCTGGCGCTGGAGGGCGACCTGGACACGATCGCCGGCCTCAGCATCTACGAGCAGGGCGACACGCCCGGGCTGGGCGCACGGATCGCCGAGCCGGAATGGCAGGCGCTCTGGGCCGGCAAGAGCCTGACCGATGCCGGCGGCGCGATCGCCATCAAGGTGGTCGCCGGCGCCGAGGGGCCGAACGAGGTCGATGCGATCACCGGCGCCACCTATTCCTCGGGCGGGGTCGGAAACCTGGTGCGGTTCTGGGTCGGTCCCATGGGCTATGGGCCGTTCCTGGCCCGTCTGAAAGCGGGAGAGTTCTGATGTCCAACCCGCGTCTGCGCACCCTGACCGCGCCGCTGATCGACGAGAACCCGATCACCCTGCAGATCCTCGGCATCTGCTCGGCGCTGGCGGTGACGACATCGCTCGCCACCGCGCTGACCATGAGCCTGGCGCTGATCGCCGTGCTGGCCGGGTCGAGCACCGCCATCAGCCTGATCCGCCACCACCTGCCGGCCTCGATCCGGCTGGTGGTGCAGATCACCATCATCGCCTCGCTGGTCATCGTCGCCGACCAGTTCCTGCGCGCCTTCGCCTTCGAGATGAGCCAGCGCCTGTCGATCTTCGTCGGGCTGATCGTCACCAATTGCGTGGTGCTGGGCCGGGCCGAGAGCTTTGCCCTGCGCAACCCGGTCGGGGCCAGCCTGCTGGATGCCATCGGCAACGGGCTGGGCTACAGCCTGATCCTGATGCTCGTGGCGCTGATCCGCGAACCCCTGGGCTCGGGCAGCCTGTTCGGCTGGCAGGTGCTGCCGCTGGCCTCGGAGGGCGGCTGGTTCCAACCCCTGGGCTTCATGCTTCTGGCGCCCAGTGCCTTCGTGCTGATCGGCCTGCTGATCTGGATCATCCGCAGCCTGCGGCCCGAGCAGGTCGAGGCCGACGACTATCCGATCCTGTCGTCTGACTCCGGGGAGGCCGGCCGATGATCGAGATCTTCGTCCATTCGGTCTTCCAGGACAATCTGGCGCTGACCTTCTTCCTGGGCATCTGCACCTTCCTGGCGGTGTCGAAACGGGTCGATACGGCGCTTGGTCTCGGCCTGGCGATGATCGTGGTGCAGACCCTGACGGTGCCGATCAACCACCTGATCTTTCAGGGCCTGCTGATCGAAGGCGCCTGGGCCTGGGCCGGGCTTCCCGAGGCCGATCTGAGCTTTCTCAAGCTGATGAGCTTCATCGGCGTGATCGCCGCGGTGGTCCAGATACTCGAGATGGTGCTCGACCGTTTCGTGCCGGCGCTGGCCCGCAGCCTGGGCATCTACCTGCCGCTGATCACCGTCAACTGCGCCATCCTCGGCGGCAGCCTGTTCATGGTCGAGCGGCGCTATTCCCTGCCGGAAAGCCTGGTCTGGGGCCTGGGCAGCGGCACCGGCTGGGCTTTGGCGATCCTGACCTTCGCCGCGATCCGCGAGCGGCTTCGCTATGCCGATGCCCCCGAGGGGCTGCGCGGCCTGGGGCTGGCCTTCATCACCACCGGGCTGATCGCGATGGCCTTCGGTGGCTTTGCCCTGGTGGAACTGCCATGACCGAAGCGCTTCTCGGATCCGCGGTTTTCGTCGGCATCGTGCTGATGCTGGTGGTGCTGGTATTGCTGGCACGGATGGCGCTTCTGCCGCGCGGCACGGTGACGATCCGGCTCAACCAGCGCAGCGAGATCACCGCGCCCAAGGGCAGCCGGCTGATCAACGCCCTTGCCGAGGCGGGGGTCGCCCTGCCGGCCGCCTGCGGCGGCAACGGCACCTGCGGCCAGTGCCGGCTGAAGATCACCGAAGGCAGCGGCCCGGCCCTGCCCACCGAAGAGGCGCTGTTGTCGCGGCAGGAGATCGCCTCCGGCATGCGGCTGGCCTGCCAGACCACCCTGCGCAGCGACCTGGCGGTCTCGGTTCCGGAAAGCCTGCTCTCGGCGCAGAGCTATGCCTGCACCGTACGCTCGACCCGCTCGGTGGCGCCACTGATCCGCGAGATCGTGCTGGCCCTGCCCGAGGGCAGCGACTTCAGCTTCACCCCCGGTGCCTTCGTGATGACCGAGGCGCCGCCCTACCGGATGCGCTTTGCCGATGTCTCTGTCGCACCGGAACATGTCGAGGCCTGGAAGCAGATGGGCCTGCCCGCGCTGACCTCCGAGAGCAGCGAGACCGTCGCCCGCGCCTATTCCATCGCCAGCAACGCGCTGGAGCCGGCCGATCAGATCACCCTGCTGATCCGGCTGGCGGTGCCGCCGCCCAGCCCGCCGGGCCTGCCGCCGGGTGTGGTCTCGTCCTGGCTGTTCGGCCTGAAGCCGGGCGACGCAGTGCCGGTGAAGGGTCCCTATGGCTCGATCGCGGCGCAGGACAACGACCGCGAGATGGTCTTCATCGGCGGCGGGGTCGGCATGGCGCCGCTGCGGGCGATCATCTCGGACCAGCTCCTGCGCCAGAAGACCACCCGCAAGATGAGCTTCTGGTACGGCGCCCGCAGCAAGGTGGACCTTTTCTACCAGGAGGAATTCGACCGGCTGCAGGCCGAGCATCCGAATTTCCACTGGACCGCCGCACTGTCCGATCCGGCGCCGGGCGACGACTGGCAGGGGGCCACCGGCTTTGTCCACGAGGTCGCGCACCGGCTCTACCTGGCCGAGCATCCGGCACCGCAGGACTGCGACTACTTCCTCTGCGGCCCGCCGCTGATGATCCGCGCGGTGCTGAACATGCTGGACGCTCTGGGCGTGGACCCCGAGCGGATATTCAACGACGATTTCGGAGGCTGAGCGATGCGCCTGACCCGACGCGATTACATCTTCGGCGCCGCCGCGCTGGCGGCGATGGCCACGGCGCGGGAGACCCGGGCCGACAGCGGCGAGCTGATCGAGATCAGCGGACCGGCCTTCGGCGCCGACTGGCGGGTGCGGCTGGCCGCGGAGGCCGACAGTGCCGCGATCGCGGCGGCGATGGTCGGCGTGGTCGGCGCGGTGGATGCGGCGATGTCGCCCTATCGGCATGACAGCGAGATCACCCGGTTCAACCTGACCGAGACCGCCGACTGGCTGCCGCTTTCGGGCGCGACCCTGGCGAACCTGCGCGAGGCCCGACGGATCGCCGCACTGACCGGCGGCGCCTTCGACCCGACGCTTGGCGGGCTGGTCGGGCGCTATGGCTTCGGCCCGATCCATCAGCCGCCCGAGGGCAGCTTTGCCGGGCTGGAGCTTTCCGCCGACGCGGCCCGCAAGGCCGACCCGCGGCAAAGCCTCGACCTTTGCGGCATCGCCAAGGGCCATGCGCTGGACCGCGCGGTTTCGACCCTGGCGGGTCTGGGCCAGCGCGACTTCCTGATCGAGATCGGCGGCGAGGTGGCGGGGCTAGGCGCACACCCGCAGGGCCGCCCCTGGAAGGTCGGGATCGAGGACCCGCGCCCGGGGCGTGCCGGCCATCTGCATGTCGTCGAACTCGCGGGCGAGGCGCTGGCGACCTCGGGCGACAAGATCAACAGCTATGTCGCGGGCGGCCACCGCTACGGCCACATCATTGACCCGGCCCGGCACCGGCCCGCCGAGACCGCCCTGACCTCGGTCTCGGTCTTCGCGCCGCGGGGCATGACCGCCGACGCCCTGGCCACCGCGCTGTTCGCACTCGGCGCCGAGGCCGGCCCCGAACTGGCCGAAGCGCAAGGCATCCCGGCGCTGTTCCTGGCCCGCGACGGAGCCGGGCTGGCGGCCACCTTCACCGGCGGCTTTGCCGACCGGATCATCGGATAGGAGACAGCCATGGCCATCTTCCTCATCACCTTCGCCGGGATCGCGCTGACCTTCCTCGGCCTGTCGCTGGGCGTTCTGTTCGGGCGGCCACCGATCAAGGGGTCCTGCGGCGGTCTGGCCTGCGTGCCGGGGGCAGCCTGCGCGGGCTGCCGGAAACGCGGCGCCGACGCCGCCCCGGAGGAGGACGCGAGATGACCCACCTGCCCTGCATCGCCGACATCATGGCCCGCAAGCTGATCGTGCTGACACCCGAGATGGACATCCTGCGGGCAATGTCGCTGCTGCTGGAACACGGGATTTCCGGGGCCTGCGTGGTGGACGACAAGGGCGCACTGGTCGGCGTCCTGTCCAAGAAGGACTGCCTGCGCGCCGCGCTCCATGCCGCCTATCACCAGAGCCCCGGCGCCTCGGTCGCCGAGTTCATGAGCCGCGACCCCGAGACGATCGACGGCAGCATGGACCTGCTGGCCGCGGCCGAGCGGTTTCTCGGCAGCGAGTACCGCCGTTTTCCGGTTACCGAGGCCGGGCGGCTGGTCGGCCAGGTCAGCCGCGCCGATGTATTGCGGGCGCTGGCCGAGAACTGGTCGGCGATCCCCGGCGGCGGCTAGCCGGACCGGACCGGGCACCGGCAGCCCGCCCGCGACAGGGACGCGATCGTGGCGGGCCGGTGACCTTGTCACAGACCCATCACCGTCTTTTCAAATAGGGTGACCCCAACGTGGCGAATCGCGCCACCACCACAATCAGGATCAGGATCACTACCATGACACTCGACCGTGCTGTTCTCGCCTTTGCTGGTATCGTCGTTCTCACCTCGGCCCTGCTGACCTGGCTGGTGTCGCCGTACTGGCTGCTGCTCACAGGTTTTGCCGGGCTCAACATGCTGCAATCGGCCTTCACCGGGTTCTGCCCGGCGGCGATTGCCTTCCGTGCCCTCGGGGTTCCCGCAGGAAAGGCATTCTGATGATCCGCGCGAGTTTGCTGGCCCTGGGGCTGCTGGCCACCCCTGCCCTCGCCGAGACCATGGTGGTGCAGGCGGTCGATGTGACCGAATGGAAATCCGTCTATGCCACCGTCGAGGCCCGCCGAACGGTTCCGGCCCGGGCCCGTATCGGCGGCACGATAAGCGAACTCGAGGTGACCGAGGGCGACACGGTTCAGGCCGGCGTCCCGATCGGGCTGGTCGAGGATGACAAGCTGGCCTATCAGCTGGCCGCCATCGACGCCCAGATCGAGGCCGCGGAAGCCCAGCTCGAGAACGCCCAAGCCGAACTGGCGCGCGGCGAGGCGCTGGTCGAGAAAGGCGTCTCGACCGCGCAGCGGCTGGACGCATTGCGCACCCAGGTCGATGTGGTCAACGGCCAGTTGCTGTCGCTGCGAGCCGATCGCGACCGGGTGACCCAGACCCAGGCCGAGGGCTCGGTTCTGGCACCGGCCGACGGCATCGTGCTGAGCGTGCCGGTCGCGACCGGAGAGGTCATCATGCCGGGCGAACCGATCGCCACCGTCGGCTCGGGCGGTTTCTTCCTGCGCCTCCAGGTGCCCGAGCGCTATGCCGACAGCCTGCACGAGGGCGACTCGATCGTGATCGGCGACGGCGCCGACGCCGCCACCGGGCGGCTGGCCAAGGTCTACCCGCTGATCGCGGGCGGCCGGGTGCAGGCCGATATCGAGGTTGCCGGGCTGGACCCGCGCTTCACCGGCGCAAGGGTCGCGGTGCGGCTGGCGGTCGGCCAGCGCAGCACCCTGGCGGTGCCCGCCGAGGCGCTGAGCCATCGCGAGGGGCTCGATTTCCTCACCGTCGAAGGCGCCGATGGCCCGATCGAACGGGTCGTGGTGCCCGGCGGACCTGTCGATGCCGGGGGCCAGCCCCTGGTCGAAATCGTATCCGGCCTGCGGTCCGGCGATGTTCTGGTGCTGAACGATGAGTGATCCGACGCGCCCCCCCGCCCCCGCGCCCGATGGCGACGATTGCGTCCCCGAACCGACCAACCCGATCCCGCGCACGCTGGGCATCGCCGGTTTTCTGACCCGGGCCTTCATCGGTTCGCCGCTGACGCCGCTGTTCCTGCTGGCGGCGATCGTCGTCGGCCTGATGGCGCTGGTCGTGCTCCCGCGCGAGGAAGAACCGCAGATCTCGGTGCCGATGGTCGACATCCTCGTGCAGGCCGACGGGTTGAAGGCCCAGGACGCCACCAAGCTGATCACCGAGCCGCTGGAAACCATCGTCCGCGCCATCGACGGGGTCGAGCATGTCTATTCCCGGAGCATGGACGACCAGGTCATGGTCACCGCCCGCTTTCTGGTCGGCACCGATGCCGATGCGGCGATCCTCCGGGTGCACGAAAAGGTGCGCGCCAATCTGGACCGGATTCCGGTCGGCATTCCCGAACCGCTGATCGTGGGACGCGGCATCAATGATGTCGCGGTCGCCACCGTCACCCTCACCCCGGCGCCCGGAGTCACCGGAATCAGCGCCGCCGACCTGACCCGCGTGGCAAAGGAGGTGCAGGTCGAGGTCGCCAAGATCGACGATGTCGGACTGTCCTATATCGTCGGCGGCGCCGAGACCCGGCTTCGGATCGCACCGCAACCCGACAAGCTGGCGCTCTACGGTGTCACCCTGCAGCAGCTTGCCGGCAAGGTCGGTCAGGCCAACCGGTCGTTCCCGACCGGAACCATCAGCGACGGCGGCGAGCAGATTCAGCTGGTCGCGGGCGAAACGCTGACCACGCCCGAGGAGATCGGCAACCTGCCGCTGGTCACCCGCGACGGCCGTACCGTCTATGTCCGTGACGTGGCCGACGTCGCCTTCGTCTCGGACCCCGAGACCGCCCTGGTGTCATCCGTGACCCGCGGCCCGGACGGGGTCGAGCGGGTGCCCGCCGTCACCCTGGCCTTTGCCAAGCGGGCCGGTGCCAACGCGGTGCTTGTGACCCAGAGCATCTTCGCGGCGGTCGACGAGCTGCAGGGCACCGTCATCCCGGATTCCATGGCCATCCATGTGACCCGCGACTACGGCAAGACGGCGCTGGAGAAATCGAACGAACTGCTGTTCCACCTCGGGCTCGCCACACTGTCGATCGTGGCGCTGATCCTTCTGGCCATCGGCTGGCGCGAGGCGATCGTGGTCGCCGTGGTGATCCCGGTGACGATCCTGCTGACGCTCTTTGCCGCCAATGCCATGGGCTACACGCTGAACCGGGTGTCGCTCTTCGCGCTGATCTTCTCGATCGGGATCCTCGTCGATGACGCGATCGTGGTGATCGAGAACATCACCCGGCACTGGGGAATGAAGGACGGCCGGGCCCGTACCAAGGCGGCGATCGACGCGGTCTCCGAGGTCGGCAACCCGACCATCGTCGCCACCCTCACCGTGGTCGCGGCGCTTCTGCCGATGCTCTTCGTCTCGGGGCTGATGGGCCCCTACATGAGCCCGATCCCGGCCAATGCCAGCGCGGCGATGATCTTCTCGTTCTTCGTCGCGGTGATCGTCACGCCCTGGCTGATGATCAAGATCGCCGGCCGCGCCCCGGTGGCGCATCACGAGAGTGCGCATGGCGGCAAGCTGGGGCTGCTCTACCGCTCCATTGCCCGGCCGGTGCTGGCCAGCCGTTTCACGGCCTGGCTGTTCCTGCTGGTCACCCTGGCGCTGACCGTGGCTTCGACGCTGCTGTTCTACACCAAGGACGTGACGGTCAAGCTGCTGCCCTTCGACAACAAGTCGGAGATCTCGGTGGTGATCGACCTGCCCGAAGGCAGTTCGCTGGAAGCGACGGATGCGGTGGCCCATGACGTTGCCCGCGCGGCGCTGGAAATCCACGAGGTGATCGCGGCCGAGACCTATTCCGGCACCGCGGCGCCCTTCGATTTCAACGGCCTCGTGCGGCACTATTTCCAGCGCCAGTCGCCGGAACTGGGCGACGTGCATCTGGCCCTGGACTCGAAAGAGGAACGCGAGCGCGAAAGCCATGACATCGCGCTCGACCTGCGCGAGCGGCTGGCGAAACTCTCGGTGCCCGAAGGCACCAGCCTGAAGGTGGTCGAGACCCCGCCCGGCCCGCCGGTGCTGGCGACGCTGCTGGCGGAAATCTACGGCCCCGATCCCGAAACCCGCCGCCAGGTTGCGCTGAAGCTCAAGGAGATCTTCGCCTCGGTTCCCTTTATCGTCGATATCGACGACAGTTTCGGACAGCCGGCACGCCGGGTCCGGGCGGTGCTCTCGGGTGACGACGTGGAATACTACCATGTCGAGGAAGGCGATATCTTCGATACGCTGGCGCTGCTGAACCAGAGCCGCACCGTGGGCTATTCGCATCGTGGCGAAGGCCGGGCGCCGATCCCGATCGTGATCGAACGGCCCAAGGGCCAGAGGGTGATGAGCCCCGAGGTGCTGGGCGTGCCGGTGCCGGCCAATGCCCTGCCGGGAGATCGCGGCGTGGTGGAACTGGGCGATGTCGTGCGGTTGCGGTCGGAAATCGCCTCGTACCCGGTCTATCGCCACAATGCCTACCCGGCCGAGATGGTCACGGCCGAGCTTGCCGGAACCTTCGAGGCGCCGCTCTACGGAATGCTGGCGGTGCAGGAGGCGATCGACGCGACCGACTGGGGCGACCTCCCGAAACCGCAGATCAGCCTGCACGGGCAGCCGGCCGACGAATCCGTCGTGACGCTGCTCTGGGACGGCGAATGGGACGTGACCTGGATCACCTTCCGGGACATGGGGGCGGCCTTCATGGTGGCGCTGCTGGGCATCTATGTCCTGGTGGTGGCGCAGTTCCGCTCGTTCCGGCTGCCGCTGGTGATCCTCACCCCGATCCCGCTGACCTTCATCGGGATTCTCGGCGGCCACTGGCTGCTGGGCGCGCCCTTCACCGCGACCTCGATGATCGGCTTCATCGCGCTGGCCGGGATCATCGTGCGGAACTCGATCCTGCTGGTGGACTTCATCAAGAACGCCCGATGCCCGGGCCGCGCCTTGCGTGACGTTCTGCTGGAGGCCGGGTCGATCCGCTTCAAGCCGATCCTGCTGACCGCGATCGCGGCGATGATCGGCGCCGCGGTGATCCTGAGCGACCCGATCTTCCAGGGGCTGGCGATCTCGCTGCTCTTCGGCCTGGCCTCGTCGACACTGCTGACGGTGCTGGTGATCCCGGCGATCTACCTGGCGCTCAAGGGCAACCGGATCGACTGAGCCTTCGGGCCGAAGACCCTTCGGCGCCGGTCCCGCGACCGGCGCCGAAATGCCAATGGCCTGTCAGGATTTGAGCTCGGTCCGGATGACGCTTGCCGCCTTCAGGGTGCGATGCACCGGGCACATGTCGGCAATCCGCAGCAGCGAGGCGCGCTGTTCCCCGGTCAGTTCGCCCTGCACCTCGACCACACGCGTAAAGACATCGACCATGGTCTTGCTCTCCTCGCAGTCCTCGCAGTCCTTCACATGGTCCCGGTCATGGCTGACATCGACCGAGACATGGGTGAGCGGTATCCCCTTGCGGCGGGCATAGAGGCGGATCGTCATCGCGGTGCAGGCGCCAAGCCCGGCGGACAGGAATTCATAGGGGTTCGGGCCGGTATCGGTGCCGCCGGCGGCGACCGGTTCATCGGCCAGCATCCGGTGCCTCGGGCCAAGCGCCACGTCCTGCCGGAAGCCGCCCGGGTCATGCTCGCTCACCCGGACCACGCCCTCGGGCACCTCGGCCGCCTCCGGCAGCGGGCGCGGCTCGACATAACGGGCCGACCATGTCGCGATGATGTCGGCGGCATAGATCGCGTCCTTTTCCCGGGTGATCAGGTGATCGGCGCCGTCGAGGGTCACGAAGCTCTTCGGATGCCGGGCGGCCCGGAAAATCTCGCTGGCATTGTCGATCCCCACCGTCTCGTCCCTGGGCGCGTGCATCACCAGCAGCGCGGCGCCGAGATGGGCCAGCGACGGGCCGAGCGCCGTTCCGGCAATGTCGTCCAGGAACGCCTTGCGGATCGTGAACTCGCGCCCGGACAGGGTGACGGTGGCGGCGCCGCGTTCGGCGATCTCGTCCAGCTTGGCGCCGAAGTTGTTCGACACATGCGACGGATCGAAGGGGGCGCCGATCGTGGCCACCGCCCGCAGGCCCTTGATCCGCGACGCCGCCGCGATCACGGCCGAGCCGCCCAGCGAATGGCCGACCAGGAGCTGCGGCGCCATGCCCCGTTCGGCCAGATAGTCGGCCGCGCAGACCAGATCTGCCACGTTCGAGGAGAAATGCGTATTGGCGAATTCGCCCCCGGAATGGCCCAGCCCGGTGAAATCGAACCGCAGCACCGCGATCCCCTGCGCCGCCAGCCGCCCGGCAATGCGGCGGGCGGCGTGGAGGTCCTTCGAGCAGGTAAAGCAATGCGCGAAAACGGCGCTGGTCCGCACCGGCCCGTCGGGCAAGTCCAGCCGGGCCGCCAGCATGTCGCCGGAATGGCCTTTGAATTCGATGCGTTCGGTCGGCATGTCGTCTCCTGTGTTTCCGGAACCCTAGGCGCCGTAGGTGCGCTCCGCCAAGGGCACGGCGTCCAGTTCGGCGTTGAGCATCGCCAGCAGCGCCTTCTCGGCCCGGTTCATGCTGCGTCTTGCATTGGTCAGCATGTGAATATCCACCGCCGGCAGGGATGTGTAGGGCGGAACCTGCCAGAGCAGGCCGGCCTCCACATCGCGGCGCACCACATGCATCGGAAGCGCGCCGATGCCGATATTGGCGACGATCATCCGGCGCACCTCGTGCAGGCTCGATGACAGGCCCTTCGGCTCGGACCGCATCCCCAGCCGGCGCCGCATCTGCGCCACCCCCGCCAAGGGCCCGTCCAGTTCATCGGTCTGGAACGAGACGGTGTTCTCGTCCCGCAGTTCCGAAACGTCGATGTCCTTGCGGCCGAACAGCCGGTGCGGCGGGCCGCAGAACAGGCCGAAATACTCGCGGTAGAGTATCCGGGTCTCGAGCCCGTCCGGCGGGCGCTGGAACAGGCAGACCCCGAAGGTGACGCGATTCTGCTGCAGCCGCGCCGTCACCTCGGCGCTGTCCATGGTCGAGATCGTGAAACTGGCCCGCGGATAGCGCGCGTTGAAACGTTCCAGCACCCCGTCGAGATGCGGCGAGACGACATGGCTGGCGACGGCGATGGCGATCTGCCCGGTGACCTCTTCCTCGAGACCGCTCATCAGGTCCGGCAATTGCGTGACGGTGCCGAAGATCGCGCTGGCCTCGGCATGCAGCACCCTGCCCCAGGGGGTCAGGCTGAAATGCTTGGGCGAACGGTTGACCAGCACATGGCCGGTAATGTCCTCCAGCCGTTTCAGCGCGGCGCTGATCGTTGGCTGCTTCAGGCCCAGAAAATGCGCCGCGGGGGTGATCCCGCCTTCGTCGACCACGACCATGAAGGTCCGCAGCAGGTTCCAGTCGAGGGTCCAGGGGAAGCGTTGTTCATATCGCTTAAGCATAGATGTGATCTATTGTCGGAATTTTCATTATCTATTTGCCCTATGGATCACCGCGGCGCAACCTGCCGGGCATAAGGTCTTCGGGCCGCGATTCTGGCCGTCCGAAGCGAAACAAGCCGACAAGAACAGGGAAACCGCCATGAAGAACCCCATGAACATCCAGCGCCGCGGCCTCTTGCTGGGCACCGCCGCCCTTGCCGGGCTGAGCCTCGCTCCGATGGCCGCCTTCGCCGATGAACTGGCCAGCATCCAGGAGCGCGGCGTGCTCAAGATCGCGATGAGCGGTCAGTATCCGCCGTTCAACTTCGTGAACGAACAGAACGAGGTGGTCGGCTTCGACCCGGCCATCGGCACCGAGATCGCCAAGCGCATGGGACTGGAGGTGGAGATCATCACCACCGCCTGGGACGGCATCATCGGCGGCCTGCTGGCCAACAAATACGATGCGGTCGTCGGCTCGATGTCGATCACCGAAGAGCGCGACAAGGTGATCGACTTCGTCGGCCCCTATTACAACACCAAGCGGGCGATCTTCACCAAGTCCGGCTCGCCGATCACCACCGTCGCGCAGCTGGCGGATGCCAAGGTCGGCGTCACCCTGGGCGAGACGCACGAGGAATGGGCCCGCGCCCAGGGCTATGACATCAACACCTACAAGGGCCTGCCCGAGCTGCTGCTGGAGCTGGACAACGGCCGGGTCGACGCCATCGTGAACGACTCGATCCCGGTCATGCTGGCGATGAAGGCCGGGCAATACGATCTGGCGATGATCGACGACCCGGATGCCGAGCCGATCGGCGCCGGCATCGCGATCCGCGAAGGCAACCCCGAGTTGGCCGCCGCGATGCAGAAGGCGCTGGACGACATGATGGCCGACGGCACCTATCTGGCGATTGCCAACGAATGGGTCGGCGGCGACATCCGCTGAACCGGCCCTGCCCGGCCGACGGAGATCTGCCTGCCGGGCCCCGCGCCCGGCAGGATGGATGCCGCCCGAGGAACCTGCAATGACAACCAGCTACGGCCATCTGACCTGGGAAGAGGTGCGCGACGCCGACAAGGATCGCGTGGTCATCCTCAACGTCTCGGCGACCGAGGACCACGGCCCGCATATGCCGCTGGACACCGATACCGTGCTGGGCATGGCGGTCGCCGAAGGGGTGGCAAGGGCTGCGCCCGACGAGGTTCTGGTGATGCCGCCGGTGCCCTATGGCTTCAACGAGCATCACAAGGACTTTCCCGGCGTCATCTGGATTCAGCCCGAGACACTGATCGCCTTTGTCACCGACATCACCAGATCGCTGGCCCATCACGGGTTCCGCCGCATCCTGCTGTTGAACTCGCATGGCTCGAACCACCCCTGTCTCGACCTGGCGGCGCGCAAGACGGTGATCGAGACCGGGATCATCTGCGTCTCGGCCTCGTACTGGAACCTGATGTCGGAGCGGATAAACGCGCTGCGCAAGTCCGCGATCGGCGGCATCGCCCATGCCGGGGAATTCGAGGCGGCGATGTACATGTCCCTGCACCCCGAGCGGGTGCATGTCGGAAAGTCGGAGGCGCAGAACCTGCATGATCCGAAGAGCCGGTTCTTCAATCTCGACCTGGCGGGCGGCGGCGGCGGCGCGATGCTGATGCGCTGGTGGTCCGAAATCTCGCCCGACGGCACGATGGGCGACCCGACCGTGGCGGATGCCGGGACCGGAGAGAAATTCCTGGCGACGGCGATCGAGGAAACCACCGCCCTGATCCGCGAAATCCGTGCGCTGCCGATCCTGCCGCGCCACGACCATCACTGAAAGGGCAAGGGCTTGGACACCGAACTGATCCTGCGGGTCTATCCCTTCTTCCTGCAAGCCGCCTGGGTGACGGTGCAGCTCTCGGTGCTGACCGCCATTCTGGGCCTGGTCTGCGGCGCCCTGGGCGCGGCGGCGCGGCTCTCGCGGCTTCGACTGTTCCGCGCCATCGGCGCCACCTATGTCAGCGTGATCCGCGGCACCCCGGCGCTGATCCAGATATTCATCCTCTATTTCGGCGGCCCCCAGATCGGCATCCAGCTGGACAGTTTCGCCGCCGGGACCATCGCCCTGGGGGTCAATATCGGCGCCTACATGACCGAGACCATCCGCGGCGCCATCCAGTCCGTGGACCGTGGCCAGACCGAGGCGGCCCGGACCCTGGGGATGAGCCGCTGGGAAACGATGCGCAAGGTGGTGCTGCCGCAGGCGGCGCGAATGATGATCCGGCCCCTGGGCGTGAACATCAACGCGCTGATCAAGGGCACCGCGCTGGTGGCGCCGATCTCGGTCGTGGAGCTCACCTATACCGCGCAGCGCTTCATCGGCTCGACCTACAAGCCGTTCGAGATGTTCCTGCTGTCGGGCGTGCTCTACATGATCATCATCTACGTCGTCGGCCAGGGGATCAACTGGCTGGACCGCCGGGCGCGGATCGCATGAGCCTCCGCAGCAACACGAGGGGCCGCCGCCATGGGGCTTGATTTCAGCGTGCTGCCCGACTACTTCGGCATCCTCCTGATGGGCGCGGGCTGGACCGTGGCGATCACCGTCTGCGCCGGGATTCTCAGTTTCTTCGGCGGCATCGTCTTTGCCGTCATCGCGCTCTACGGGCACTGGACCCTGCGCCTGCCGGTGCGCGGATTCGCCTTTCTCTTCATGGGCACGCCGCTGCTGCTGCAGCTGTTCCTGATCTATTTCGGGCTGATCCAGATCGGCATCGACCTGCCCGCCTTCGTCGCCGGGGTGATCGGGCTGGGGCTGCATTTCGCGGTCTACAATTCCGAGCTGATCCAGGCCTCGATCCTGGCCGTCGACAAGGGCCAGTACGAGGGCGCGCGCACCCTGGGCCTGTCGCGCGGCCAGACCCTGCGGCGGATCGTGATCCCGCAGGCGGTGCGGGCCGTGATCCCGCCGATGGGCAACAACATGATCGCCCTGCTCAAGGATTCGGCGCTGGTCTCGGTGATCGGGGTGATGGAACTGACGCTGGCCGCGCAGCAGGCGATCAGCCGCACCTACCGACCCTTCGAATTCTACCTTGCCGCCGCCGTCTGCTACTACATCGTCAACCTCGCGCTGGAGGCGGGCCTGCGCCGCCTGGAACGCCGCATTGCCGCCTCGCGATGAGACCGGGAGCCTTCCGATGACCGACCAAGCCTTCGTCACCATCAAGAACGCCGCCAAGAGCTACGGCTCTCTGGAAGTGCTCAAGGACATCAACCTGACCGTCTCGCGCGGTCAGATCGTCGCGATCATCGGCCCCTCCGGTTCGGGCAAATCGACGCTGCTGCGGGCGATCAACGAACTGGACCCGCTGAGCTCGGGCGAGGTCTGGCTGGAGGACGTGCAGGTCAACAAGAAACTGCCGCACCGGCAGTACGAGGCCCATGTCAATCACGTCCGGCAGAACATCGGCATGGTGTTCCAGCACTTCAACCTGTTCCCGCACCTGACGGTGCGCGGCAACATCACCCTGGCGCCGCGGATGCTCAAGGGCCTGTCCGAGGCCGAGGCCGACAGGCTGGCCGAGGAACAGCTGGCCAAGGTCGGCCTGTCCGAGAAGATCGACGAATACCCGTCGCGGCTGTCGGGCGGGCAGAAGCAGCGGGTCGCGATCGCCCGAGCCCTGGCGATGAAACCCAAGGTGATGCTCTTCGACGAGGCGACATCGGCGCTCGACCCGGAACTGGTCGAAGAGGTGAACCTGGTCATGAAGCAGCTTGCCGAGGAGCACATGACGATGATCATCGTGACCCATGAGATGGATTTCGCCGCCTCGGTCTGCGACCGGGTGCTGTTCATGGATCAGGGCGTGGTGGTCGAGGAAGGCCCGCCCTCGGTGATCTTCCAGAACCCCGCCCACGAGCGGACCCGGAACTTCCTGCGCAAGCACCTCAGTCGCTGAAAGCGTGCCCCGATGACCAACCTCTTCTATCAGACCAGATCGCCCCGCCCCATGCTCGACCGGGCCGAGGGCATCTACATGTGGGACACCGAGGGCAAGCGCTACATCGACGGCTCGTCCGGCGCGATGGTCAGCAACATCGGCCATTCCGACCCGGCGGTGCTGCAGGCGATGCGGGACCAGATGGACAGGTCCACCTTCGGCTACCGGCTGCATTTCCAGACCGAAAGCTCCGAGAAGCTGGCGGCGATGACGGCGGCGCTGGCCCCGGAGGGTCTGAACAAGGTGTTCTTCGTCTCGGGCGGGTCCGAGGCGGTGGAAAGCACCCTGAAGATGGCCAGGCAATATGCGCTGACCCGGGGCCAGTCGCAGCGGTTCAAGGTGATCTCGCGCTATCCCGGCTATCACGGCTGCACCCTGGGAGCCCTTGCGATCACCGGCTATGCGCCGATGACCGCGCCCTTCGATCCGATGATGCAGCGGATGCCCAAGGTGCCGGCGCCACGCGCCTATCTCGACGGGCTGGATCCCGACGACCCGGAGACCGGGCGGCACTATGCCGATATGCTGGAGGCGAAGATCCTCGAGGAAGGCCCCGACACCGTGCTGGCCTTCATCGTCGAGCCGGTCGGCGGCGCCTCGACCGGGGCCCTGGTGCCCCCCGCCGGATACATGCAGCGGATTCGGGACATCTGCACCCGGCATGGCGTCCTGCTGATCCATGACGAGGTGATGACCGGCGGCGGCCGCACCGGGCGCTTCTTCGGCGCCGAGCACTGGGACGTGACCCCCGACCTGATCGCGATCTCGAAGGGCTTCGGCGGCGGCTATGTGCCCCTGGGCGCGATGATCGCCCGGGACGACATCGTCGAGGCCGTGATGCGCGAAGGCGGCTTCGTCCATGGCTTCACCTATGCCGGCAACCCGCTGGCCTGTGCCGCCGGCTGCGCCGTGCTGGAGCAGATCGAGTCCCGCGACCTGACCGGCAACGCGGCGCGGATGGGCGTCAAGCTGACCGAAAGGCTGCGCGGCCTGATGCAGCGCTATCCGCTGATCGGGGACGTGCGCGGCAAGGGGCTTCTGACCGCCTTCGAACTGATGGCCGACCGCAACAGCAAGGCCCCCCTGCCCGCCGAGCTGAATGCCCATTCAAGGCTGGTCGACATCGCCTATGACAACGGGCTGATCATCTATTCCCGGCGCAGCCGAGGCGGAACCGCGGGCGATCACTTCCTGGTCTGCCCGCCGATGATCGTGAACGAGGCGCAGCTTGACGACATCACCGACCGGCTCGACCGGTCCTTGGCCAGCTACATGGCCGAAATCCCGCACCTGTCCGGCGCGGTGCGGGGATAGCCAATGTCGAAGATCATCATCACCTGCGCCGTCACCGGCTCGATCCACACCCCGTCGATGTCGCCCTATCTGCCGGTAACCGCCGAGGAGATCACCGACAATGCCATCGGCGCCTCGGCCGCCGGGGCCGCGATCCTGCACCTGCACGCCCGCGATCCGGCAGACGGCCGCCCCTCGGCGGATACCGGGCATTTCATGGCCTTCCTGCCGCAGATCAAGCAGCGCTGCGACGCGGTGCTGAACATCTCGACCGGCGGCAGCGCGACGATGAGCCTGGAGGACCGACTGGCGGCGCCGAAACTGGCCGAGCCCGAGATGTGCTCGCTGAACATGGGCACGATGAACTTCGCCCTCTACCCGGCGGCGGAGCGGATCAGCGAATGGAAATACGACTGGGAAAAGCCGTTCCTGGAAGGTTCGGACGACCTGGTGTTCAAGAACACGCCGCGCGACATGGCGCATATCCTGGACGAGCTGGGCACCCGGCGCGGCGCCCGGTTCGAGTTCGAATGCTACGACGTCAGCCATCTCTACATGCTGCGCCATTTCGTGGATCGCGGGCTGGTGCGGGGACCGCTGTTCATCCAGTTCGTCTTCGGCGTGCTGGGCGGGATCGGGCCGGACCCCGAGAACCTGACCCACATGAAGCTGATTGCCGACAAGCTGTTCGGGGACGACTATGCCTTCTCGGTGCTGGCGGCGGGGCGGCACCAGATGCCGCTGATCACCATGGCGGCCATTCTCGGCGGCCATGTTCGCGTCGGGCTGGAGGACAGCCTGATGATCTCGCGCGGGGTGCTGGCGCGCAACAATGCCGAACAGGTTGAAAAGATCCGCCGCATCGTCGAAGAGCTGGGCCGCAGCGTGGCCAGCCCGGACGAGGCCCGTGCGATGCTGCATCTCAAGGGCGGCGACCGGACGGGAATCTGAGCCATGGACGAAATTGCCATCGCTGCGGTCACAAGGGCCGACATTCCGCTTCTCGACTCCGCCCTGCGCCGACTGGCCGCCGATCTGGACGACAGCTACCGCGCCGGGCCGGACCTGCTGACCCAGGCCCTCTGCGATCCGGGTGCGGCGTTCCTGGCGCTGCTGGCCCGGCGCGGCGACCGGCCGATGGGCGCCACCCTGGCGGCGCCGGTGTTCTCGACGATCTACGGCGGCGCGGGGCTGTTCGTCAGCGATCTCTGGGTCGCGCCCGAGGTCCGCGGCAAGGGTCTTGCGCGGCGGCTTCTGGCCGCGACCCTGCGCGAAGGCCGGCGCCGCAAGACCGGGCACTATCTGAAGCTGACCGTCTATGACGACAACCCGGGCGCCCGCGCCGTCTATGACCGGCTCGGCTTCGCCGCCCAGTCCGGCGACACCAACATGATCCTGACCGGCGCGGCGCTGGACAGACTGGGAGAGACCCGATGAAAGCCATCTTCGACGAGCGCCAGTGGAAGCACCAGCCGCGCCATTTCATGGCCAACGGCGCCATCCTGCCGAACCCGGAACAGGCCGAGCGGATCGAGCGGTTGCTGACCGGCGCAAGAGAGGCCGGATGCAGTGTCGAGCCGCCGCAGGATGCCGGGCCGGGCCCGATCGCGGCGCTGCACTCGCCGGAATACCTGACCTTTCTGAAGAACATCCACACCCGCTGGAAGCGGATCGAGGGCGCCGGCGCGGAGGTCATTCCCAACATCCACCCCGCCAGCCGCACCGACAGCTACCCGAAATCCGCCGTCGGTCAGGCCGGGTTCCATCAGGCCGACACCGCCTGCCCGATCGCCGAGGGCACCTGGGAGGCCGCCTATTGGTCGGCGCAGAGCGCCATCACCGGGGCCGACCTGATCCTGACCGGCGAGACCTCGGCCTATGCACTGGCCCGCCCGCCCGGACATCACGCCTTTGGCGACCTGGCCGGGGGGTTCTGCTTTCTGAACAACTCCGGCATCGCGGCCGAACGCCTGCGCGGCCAGGGGCTGCGCCCTGCGATCCTGGATGTGGACGTGCACCACGGCAACGGCACCCAGGGCATCTTCTACCGCCGCAGCGACGTGCTGACCGTCTCGATCCATGCCGACCCCGAACGCTTCTATCCGTTCTTCTGGGGCCAGGCGCATGAACGCGGCGCCGGCGACGGGCTGGGCTACAACCTGAACCTGCCGCTGCCGCGCGGCACCGGGGACGACGCCTATCTCGCGACGCTCGACACGGCGCTGGAACGGGTCCGGGCCTTCGGCGCCGACGTGGTGGTGGTGGCGCTCGGACTGGATGCCTACATCGGCGACCCGTTCAAGGGGCTGGCGGTGACGAGGGCCGGCTTTGCCCGGATCGGCGCCCGGATCGCCGGGCTCGGGCTGCCCTGTCTCTTCGTGCAGGAAGGCGGCTACATCTGCGACGACCTCGGGGCAAATCTGACCGCTGTGCTGACCGGTTATCAGGACGCGGCCGGCCGGGGCTGACCCACGCCGCAGCACCATCACGCCCCGGCGCGGGGGCTGCCTTTGCCGGGCAGCCGCCCGCCCCGCCCCGGTCCCGGGACAAATCGCTGCGCCCGCCGCCGGGGTCGCCGAAAAGCGCCTTGCGGCCACCTCCAGAACCTCATAACTAATGCGTGAGACATCAGCACAGCCGCATGACATGCTGCCCCAATCGCACCGCCGATCCGCCGTCACAGGCATTTCGTCCAGATTCGGCGCCGGCAGGCGACCAGCAGGCGCGGCCCCGATGTCCCTGCGCGCCCGGGCAGACCGGGCGATGAAGGGCGGCACAGCGCCATGGCCGGCACGCACAACCAAGGCCCGGCGCGCAACGGCGGCAGGAGGGATGATCATGGCGACGCGCGACCGACCGCTTTCATCGCCTCCGCACCGCAGACCCGGGCCGTCCGCCCCGACCCTTTCGCCCTCCCCAGCATCGCACCCCGAGAAGGAGCTCCGTCATGGCTGCATATGAATATGAGACACATGACTATGATGTCGTCGTTGTTGGGGCCGGTGGCGCCGGTCTGCGCGCCACGCTCGGGATGGCCGAACAGGGTCTGCGCACCGCCTGCGTGACCAAGGTCTTCCCGACCCGCAGCCATACCGTCGCGGCCCAGGGCGGCATCGCCGCCTCGCTGGCCAACATGGGCCCCGACCACTGGCAATGGCACATGTATGACACGATCAAGGGCTCGGACTGGCTGGGCGACAACGACACGATCGAATACGTGACCCGCGAGGCGCCGCGCGCGGTCTACGAGCTCGAACACTACGGCCTGCCCTTCAGCCGCACCGAGGATGGCAAGATCTACCAGCGACCCTTCGGCGGCCATACGACGGAATTCGGCGAAGGCCCGCCCACCTCGCGCGCCTGCGCCGCCGCCGACCGCACCGGCCACGCGATGCTGCATACGCTCTACGGCCAGAGCCTGAAGCACAACGCCGAGTTCTATGTCGAGTATTTCGCGCTGGACCTGCTGATGTCCGATGACGGGCAGTGTCAGGGCGTGGTGGCCTGGAAGCTCGACGACGGCACGATTCATGTGTTCAACGCCAAGATGGTCGTGCTGGCCACCGGCGGCGCCGGGCGGGCCTATTTCTCCTGCACCTCGGCGCATACCTGCACCGGCGACGGTGCCGGTCTGATCACCCGCGCCGGATTGCCGATGCAGGACATGGAGTTCGTCCAGTTCCACCCGACCGGCATCTACGGCGTCGGACCGCTGATCACCGAGGGCGCGCGGGGCGAAGGCGGCTATCTGACCAACTCGGAAGGCGAGCGTTTCATGGAACGCTATGCGCCGACCTACAAGGACCTGGCCAGCCGCGATGTCGTCAGCCGCTGCATGACGATGGAAATCCGCGAAGGCCGCGGCGTCGGGCCGCTGAAGGACCACATCCATCTGAACCTCAGCCACCTGCCGGCGGAAACCCTGCACGAGCGGCTGCCCGGCATCTCGGAAACCGTGCGCATCTTCTGCGGCGTCGATGTCACCAAGGAGCCGATTCCGGTGATCCCGACCTGCCATTACAACATGGGCGGGATTCCGACCAATTACTGGGGCGAGGTGCTGAACCCGACGCCCAAGGATCACGATGCGGTGGTGCCGGGGCTGATGGCCTGTGGCGAGGCGGCCTCGGCCTCGCTGCATGGCGCCAACCGGCTCGGCACCAACTCGCTGCTCGACCTCGTGGTGCTGGGCCGCGCTGCCTCGATCCGGGCCGGCGAGGTCGTCGATCGCCAGTCCGCCACGCCGCAGGCCACCCCGGCGCAGATCGACAATATCCTGGACCGCTTCGACAAGGTCCGGCACGCCAATGGCCAGAGCCCGACCGCGGAAGTGCGGCTGAAGATGCAGCGCTCGATGCAGTCCAACGCCGCCGTGTTCCGGACCAGCGCCTCGCTCAAGCAGGGCTGCGAAGAGATTTCCGAAGTCTGGAACGACATGAGCGACCTCAAGGTCACCGACCGGTCGATGGTCTGGAACAGCGACCTGATGGAAACGCTCGAACTCGAGAACCTGATGGCCAACGCGCTGCCGATCATCTACGGCGCCGAGGCCCGCAAGGAGAGCCGGGGCGCCCATGCGCACGAGGATTTCCCCGACCGCGACGACAAGAACTGGCGCAAGCACACGCTGGCGTGGATCGACCCCAAGGGCAAGGTCAAGCTCGGCTATCGCAACGTTCACGAGTCGCCGCTGACCACCAAGGCCGAGGGCGGGATCGACCCGAAGCGCATCCTGCCGAAGAAGCGCGTCTATTGACGGGCCCGGCATAGCGAACAGACCATGGCCGATGTCGCGCTTTCCCGGCACCTGCGCCCCTGCCCCGGCAGAACCTGCCCCATGCGGCCGGCCGGGGCCGGGACGGCGCCCCGAAGAGCGGCACGGCGGCGGCGCCCGGCGGATCCGACCGGGGCCAACCGACAAGGGTAGGAACAGCGTGTTTGGAACCTCGACATGATCACGGCCGCCCAGCTTCGGGCCGCGCGGGCGCTTCTGGGAATCGACCAGAAGACGCTGGCCAGCCTTGCCGGCGTCTCGGTGCCCACCGTGCAGCGCATGGAGGCCAGCCAGGGCAATGTGCGCGGCATCGTCGAAAGCCTGACCCGGATCATCGAGGCGCTGGACCGTGCCGGAGTCGAGATCATCTCGGAAGGGATGGTCAGCAGCACCGGCGGCCGCGGCGTCCGATTGAAGAGCCCCGACACCCCCGCCCCGGACAAGCAGGAAGAGGCAAAGAATGTCGGCGGTTGATCTCTGTCTGCTGACGGCCGGACTGCTGCTCGGGCTGGGGCCTCTCGCGCTGCTGGGTCAGGGCCGGGGCCGGTCGTCCGCCGTCGTCTACAGCGCCTCTGGCCTGCTCTGCGCAGTTCTTGCGCTGAGCGGGCTGGCCGGGCTCGGCGGGCTGGGGATCGGGACGAGCCGGGTCCTGCCGCTGGGCCTGCCCTGGATGGGTGCCCATTTCGCCTTTGATGCGCTCACGGCATTCTTTCTGGTGGTGCTCGGCTTCGGCGGCGGCATCATCAGCCTCTACGCCATCGGCTATGGCCGGCATGAACATGCCCCGATGCGGGTGCTGCCCTTCTACCCGGCCTTCCTCGGCGCCATGGCGCTGGTTCTGCTGGCCGCCGATGCCTTCAGCTTCCTGCTGTCCTGGGAGGTGATGTCGCTCCTGTCCTGGGCGCTGGTGTTGACCCATCATCAGGAGGAGGACGCCCGCAAGGCCGGCTATGTCTATCTGGTCATGGCCGGCTTCGGCACCATGTCGCTGCTGCTGGCCTTCGGTCTGCTGGCCGGCCCGGACGGCGCCTATCAGTTCGACGCGATGCGCGGCACCGCGCACCCGCCGCTGATGGCGGTGGCGATCCTCGGGCTGATGCTGCTGGGCGCCGGATCGAAGGCGGGCCTGGCGCCGCTGCATGTCTGGCTGCCGCTGGCGCACCCCGCCGCCCCCAGCCATGTCTCGGCCCTGATGAGCGGGGTGATGACCAAGGTGGCGCTCTACGGGTTCATCCGGGTGGTCTTCGACCTGCTCGGCCCGGTCGCCTGGTGGGCCAGCCCGGTGGTGATCCTGCTGGGTGCCGGAACCGCGGTTCTCGGCATCCTGCTGGCGATGATGGAGCGCGACCTGAAGCGTGCGCTGGCCTACAGCACGATCGAGAACATCGGGGTGATCTTCGCCGCCCTCGGCCTGGCCATGGCGTTCCGCGCCAACGGGATGACGGCCGCCGCCGCCCTGGCCTTCACCGCGGCATTGTTCCACATCTTCAACCACATGGCTTTCAAGAGCCTGCTGTTCATGGGCGCCGGATCGGTGCTGAACGCCACCGGTCTGCGCGATCTGGACGGCCTGGGCGGGCTGATCCACCGGATGCCGGTGACCAGCTTCCTGGTGCTGGTCGGCGCGATGGCGATCTCGGCCCTGCCGCCGCTGAACGGCTTCGCCTCGGAATGGCTGATATTCCAGGCCGTGCTGCTCAGCCCCGACGCGCCGCAAGCGGCCGTGCAGATGATCATCCCGGCGGCCGGCGGGCTGCTGGCGCTGGCGGCGGCGCTGGCGGCGGCCTGTTTCGTGCGGATTTACGGGGTCGGCTTCCTCGGCCGGCCGCACAGCGAAGCGGCGGCGAATGCGCAGGAGGTCGATCGGGTCTCGCTGACGGCGATGGCACTGCTGGCGGCCACCTGCCTGCTGGCCGGCATCTTCCCCGGCACCGTGATCGACGCGATGGCCCCTGTCGTCGATGCGATGCTGTCCGGGCGGCTGCCGGTGCAGGCCGACGAGACCTGGTTCACCATCATCCCGATCGCCGAGTCACGCAGTTCCTACAGCGGCATGCTGGTCTTCGTCTTCGTCGCCCTCTCGGCCTCGGCCGCCGCCTGGGCGGTGCACCGCTTTGCCTCGGACCGGCTGCGCCGCGCCCCGGCCTGGGACTGCGGCTTCCCCGACGCCAGCCCGCTGACCCAATACAGCGCCGGTGGCTTTGCCCAGCCGATCCGGCGCGTCTATGGCACCGATCTTCTGGGCGCCCGCGAAACGGTGACCATGCCGCCCCCGGGCGATACAGGCCCGGCGCGGCATGAGCTGCTGGTCGGCGATCCGAGCTGGAACGGCATCTACCTGCGGCTGGCCCTGGCCGTGACCTATGTCACGACACGGATGAACCGGCTGCAGTTCCTGACGATCCGGCGCTACCTGACCCTGGTCTTCATGTCTCTGATCGTGCTGCTGGTGGGGCTGATGCTGTGGAGATGATCCTTCAACTCTTCGTTCAGGGCATCCAGATGCTGCTGGTGGTGGCGCTGGCGCCGCTGCTGGTGGGCATCGTGCGCCGGGTCAAGGCGCGGCTGACCCGGCATCGCGGCGCCCCGCTGATCCAGCCCTATCGCGACATCCTGCGGCTGATGCGCAAGGAGGTGGTGCTGGCCGAAAACGCCTCGTGGCTGTTCCGGGTGACGCCCTACATGGTCTTTGCCGGCACCTGGGTCGCGGCGGCGCTGGTGCCGACCTTCTCCACCGGGCTCCAGTTCAGCTGGACCGCCGACCTGATCGCGATTGTCGCACTTCTGGGCAGCGCCCGCTTCTTCCTGGCACTGGCTGGGATGGATGTCGGCACCAGTTTCGGCGGCATCGGATCGTCGCGCGAGATGATGATCGCGACGCTGGCCGAACCGGCGATGCTGCTGACCGTCTTCTCGCTGGCGCTGGTCGCCGGATCGACGCAGCTGTCCCATGTCTCGGCCTATCTGGCCAGCCCCGAGGTCGGGCTGCGGGTGACACTGGGCATGGGGCTGATCGCGCTGGTGATCGTGGCGCTGGCAGAGAACGCCCGGATTCCGGTGGACAACCCCAGCACCCACCTGGAACTGACCATGGTGCACGAGGCGATGGTGCTGGAATACTCCGGCCGCCACCTGGCGATGATCGAACTGGCCTCGGCGCTGAAGCTGCTGCTCTATGTCTCGCTGATCGGCTGCATCTTCTTTCCCTGGGGCATCGCCCAGCCCGGGGACGGTCTGGCCCGGCACGGGCTGGCGCTGCTGCTCTATGTCGCCAAGCTGGCGGTGGCCGGAACCCTGCTGGCGCTGTTCGAGACCTCGATCGCCAAGATGCGGGTCTTCCGGGTGCCGAACTTCATCGGCACCGCCCTGATGCTGGCACTGCTCGGTGCCCTGCTCCTGTTCGTCACGAGGAGTGTCTGATGCCCGGCATCGCCTTCGATACCGCCCATCTGCTGTCCGGCGGACTGCTGCTGGTCAGCTTCATGATGATCTACCAGGACCGGATGTTCTCGCTGCTGCGGATTTTCGCCCTCCATGCCGTCGTCCTGTCGCTGTCGGTGGCCTGGCAGGCCTATATCCAGGGCGCCCCGCATCTCTATGTCACCGCCGCCATCGCGCTGATCTTCAAGGCGATCATCATCCCCTCGGCGCTGCGCCGGATCGTGGTGCAGCTGGGCATTCACCGCGAGGTCGAGACCGTCGTCGGCATCGGCGTAACCATGCTGGCCGGAATCGGCCTGTCGGCGCTGTCCATCGTGCTGATGCTGGACGTGACCCAGGGCGCCGACCCCTATGCCCGCGAGGACCTGGCCTTTGCCCTGTCGGTCGTGTTGCTGGGGCTTCTGATGATGGTGACGCGGCGCAACGCGGTCAGCCAGATCGTCGGCTTCATGTCGCTGGAAAACGGCATGATCCTGGCCGCGGCCGGGGCCAAGGGAATGCCGCTGGTGGTCGAGATCAGCGTCGCCTTCTCGGTCATGGTCGCCTTCATCGTGATCGGCGTCTTCCTGTTCCGGATTCGAGAGCGGTTCGACTCGGTCGATGTCAGCGTCATGGATCAGCATCGCGGAGATCAGAGGTAATGGCGTTTCTTTCCGATCCCGTTCACATCATCCTGGGCCTGCCTCTGGCCTCGGCGGCGCTGCTGGCGGTGCTGCCGGGCTACCGGCTGTCGTCGCGGATCAACATCCTCGCCTGCCTGATCACCTTCCTGGCCGCCTTCGCGCTGTTCTTCGTCGAACGCCCGGCCCCCGGCACCTATTTCCTGGTCGACGAGCTGAACATCGTCTTCATCGTGCTCAACACCTTCGTCGGCTTCACCGCGGCGACATTCTCGGCCAGCTACATCGCGCATGAGCTCGAGATCGGCCGCCTGACCCCGGCCTATCTGCGGTTCTACCACGCGATGTATCAGGTGATGATGTTCGGGATGAACCTGGCGCTGCTCAGCAACAACATCGGGCTGATGTGGGTCGCGGTCGAGATCGCCACCCTGTCCACCGTCCTGATGGTCGGGATCTACCGCACCCACGAGGCGCTGGAGGCGGCGTGGAAATACTTCATCCTCGGCAGCGTCGGCATCGCGCTGGCCCTGTTCGGGACCATCCTGGTCTATCTCGCCGCGCAGCCGGTACTGGGCGAGGGTCAGCCGGCGATGATCTGGACCAACCTGCTGCTGCACGCCAATGACATCGACCCGGCGCTGCTGAACCTGGCCTTCGTGTTCCTGCTGCTGGGCTACGGCACGAAGGTCGGCCTGGCTCCGCTGCATGCCTGGCTGCCCGATGCCCATGCCGAAGGCCCGACGCCGATCTCGGCGGTGCTGTCGGGCCTGCTGCTGAACGTGGCGCTCTATGCGGTGCTGCGCTTCAAGATGATCATGGCGGCCAACGACATGGCGCTGGACCCCGGCCCGCTGATGATCACCATGGGGCTGGTCTCGCTGATCTTCGCCGCGCTGATGCTCTATCGCCGGCGCGACATCAAACGGCTCTTCGCCTATTCCTCGATCGAGCACATGGGGATCATCGTCTTTGCCTTCGGCATGGGCGGCCCGCTGGCCAATTTCGCCGGCCTGCTGCACATGGTCATGCACAGCCTGACCAAATCGGCGATCTTCTTCTCGGTCGGCCATGTCGCGCAGATCAAGGGCACCCAGAAGATCGCCGAAATCCGCGGCCTGACGCAGAGCCATCCGCTGCTGGGCTGGGGGCTGGCCGCCGGCGTGCTGGCCATTGCCGGGCTGCCGCCCTTCGGCGTCTTCATGAGCGAATTCCTGGTGGTCACTTCGACCTTCAGCCGCGAACCGGTGCTGGCCCTGCTGCTGGTCCTTGGCATCCTTCTGGCCTTCGGCGCCCTGCTGCTGCGGCTGACCGGGTTCATCTTCGGCGAACCCACCGGGGAACTGAAGCCGTCGGAAGCCTCCTATGTGCCGCTCTTCGCGCATATGGGTCTGGTCCTGATGGCGGGCATCTATCTGCCTGGGGCCATGGTCGCCTGGTTCCAGGCCGTCGCCAGGCTGCTGGGGTAAGGGGGCAGAATGCCGGACATCCTCGAAATGGTCAGCGTCGGTGCTGAAGAGTTCCGCAGCGGGCCGATGCCCGTCAGCCCCGTTTCGCCGAAGCTCTGGCAGCAGGCAGCGGGGGACCTGGCGCGCGGCCAGCTGACCCTGCTCGGCCTCTGGGCCGATCGCGGCAGCGTCCGCATGGCGTTGTTCAATTCCACCACCGGCAAGGTCGGCGTGCTGCGCACCAACGCGCGGCGCGGGGCCTTTCCCTCGGTGGGCGCCCTGCATGCCCCGGCACAGAGGCTGGAGCGCAGCGTGCAGGACCTCTACGGCCATGTCCCCGAGGGCGCGACCGACGCCCGGCCCTGGCTGGATCACGGAGCGTGGGAGGTCTCCCATCCGCTGGGCAAGGCCGAGAAGGCGGGCGAAACGGCCAGCTACGACTTCCTGCCGGTCGAGGGCGAAAGCCTGCATCAGGTGGCGGTCGGCCCGGTCCATGCCGGGGTGATCGAACCGGGACATTTCCGCTTTACCGTGCAGGGCGAGACCGTGGTCCGGTTGGAACAGCGCTTCGGCTATACCCACAAGGGGACCGACAGCCTGATGACCAACGCCCCCGTCGAACGCGGCGCGAAACTGGCCGGACGCACCTCGGGCGACAGCACCGTCGCCTATGCCTGGGCCTTCGCGCAGGCGGTCGAGGCGGCCCTCGGCGCGACGGTGCCGGTCCGGGCGCTCTGGCTGCGGGCGCTGATGGCCGAACTGGAACGGCTGGCCAACCACCTCGGCGACATCGGGGCGATCTGCAACGACGCCGCCTTCGCGATGATGCTGGCGCAATGCTCGGTGCTGCGCGAACGGGTGCTGCGGGCCTGCGACGGCAGCTTCGGCCACCGGATGATGCGCGACTGCGTGACCCCGGGCGGAGTCGCCCGCGATCTGGACGGCACCGGCAGGCAGATGCTTCTCGACCTCGTCGCGGATATCCGCGGCACCTTCCCGTCGCTGGTCGCGCTCTACGACCAGACCGCATCGCTATTGGACCGCACCACCGGCACCGGCATCGTGACCCCGGCCCTGGCCGCAAGGTTCGGTGCCGGCGGCTTTGTCGGGCGCGCCTCGGGCCGCGATTTCGACGCCCGGCGCGACCTGCCCTATGCGCCCTATGACCAGCTGAGGTTCGAGGTCCCCTGCCACGCCGAGGGCGACGTGAACGCCCGCATCCTGATCCGGATGGCCGAGGTCGAACAGAGCCTGTCGCTGATCACCCAGATCCTGCGCCAGCTGCCCGAAGGCGACCTGCTGGCCGAACTGCCCGTCGCCGGGGAACCGCGCGAAGGTCTGGGACTGGTGGAAGGATTCCGGGGCGACATTCTGATCTTTGTGTCTCTGGATGCAAAAGGCCGATTGGCGAACTGCCACATGCGCGATCCGTCCTGGTTCCAATGGCCACTCCTGGAAGCCGCAATTGAGGGAAATATCATTGCGGACTTCCCACTGTGCAACAAATCGTTTAATTGTTCCTATTCAGGACAGGATCGTTAGGGGGTCGCCATTCGGAATTTCTTGCTGGAAGGGCTGCTGCGACGGCCCCTGACGGAATCGGCACCAAAGGTGGCCGACGAAGACATCGCGCAATTGGGAAAGCTGTTCGAGGACACGCTTTATCGCCACCTGGGCCGCAGCCTGTCGATCCGGATGGTCGACGCAGGGTCCTGCAATGGCTGCGAAATGGAAGTGAATGCGCTTTCCAATCCGTATTACGATCTTGAACGCTTTGGCCTGCACTTTGTCGCCTCGCCGCGCCATGCCGATGTGCTGATGGTCTCGGGGCCCGTGACACGGAACATGGTCGAAGCCCTGAAACGCACCCATGACGCAATGCCCGAGCCGAAATGGGTCGTCGCGATCGGTGACTGCGCCCGCGACGGCGGATGCTTTGCCGGCAGCTATGCCGTCGCTGGTGGTGTCGAGGCGGTTCTGAAGGTCGATCTGCATATTTCCGGTTGCCCGCCGAACCCGATTCAGCTGCTTCAGGGGCTTCAGGCGCTCGTGCATCAATCGGCGATGGACGGCGAAGTGGCATAGAGGCGCCCATTGTTTCGTTTTCTTCGAGCCGGAATAATCATCGGGGGAGTTCAGGCGCTCGGCGTTACGGTATATAACATAGCACTCATTGCACGTTATGGTGGAATCCAATTCACCCCGGCAAGGTTCCTGGACCATGCGGGGACTCACACGATCAGCGCCCCCTTAACTCTTTGCTGCATTGATATTCTCGCCGCTCTTCTGCTGGCCCTGATTCCCAATCGCTGCGTCGAAGAGACCGCCGCCGCATTGCGAGCCGGTTTCCGATTGATGGCGCCCTGCGATCCCGATCGCGCGGCGGCGGCCTTCACGATACTGCTGGCGCTGTCCACCACGGGGTGCATCCTGCTTTCCTTCATGGGCACGCCGCAGCTTCTTCTCGACGCGGGTCGGGCCCTGGGCAATCCGGTGTATGGCGCCATCGCCTGGCCGGCCGGGCTGAGCGTCGCGGTCGCGGGCTTTGCCGCCAATACCCACGCCGCCCTGCTGGCGCGATCCTAGCCGCCGCCCCGGGACAGCCACAGCAGGCGACGGACCTCCCCTTCCCCGCTGCCGAAACATTGACAGCCACCGCGAACCATGCCGCACTCGGGCCATGGAATACCTGTCGAACCCCTGCCGCGGACGCGGCCTGTCCCATCCCGATCTGGCAGAGGTGCCCTGGCCCCTGGCCGATCCTTCGGCGGCAAGGGCACTTTATGCGCAATGCCCGAAGGCTGCCGAGACGCCGCTGACCGGGGCGCCGGGTCTGGCGACCGAGGCCGGGATCGGCACCCTGCTCGTGAAGGATGAGCGGGGCCGGATGGGGCTGGGCAGTTTCAAGGCGCTCGGCGCCGCGCATGTCATCGCCCGCGATGCCGCCGAAGGCCGGGCGCGCGGAAGCACCTATGTCACCGCCAGCGCCGGCAATCACGGCCTGTCGGTCGCAGCCGGGGCCGCGGCCTTTGGCGCCCGCGCCCGTATCTACCTTGCCGAAACCGTGCCCGAGAGCTTTGCCGCCCGGCTGCAGGACGCTGGAGCCGAGGTTCGCCGTGCCGGAGCCAGCTATGAGGACTCGATGCAGGCCGCCCTGCAGGCAGCCCGGACCGAGGGGCTGGAACTGCTCTCGGACAGTTCCTGGCCCGGCTACACCAGCCGCCCTCTCGTGCTGATGGAAGGTTATCTGATCCTCTTCGCCGAACTCGCCGCGCAGATCGGTCCGCCGCCGACCCATGTCGTCGTTCAGGCCGGGGTCGGCGGGCTGGCGGGTGCGGCGGCGGCCTTTATGCGGGCGGTCTGGGGCGACGGACCCCGGATCGTCGTGGTCGAGCCGGCGGCCGCACCGGCATTGCAGGCCTCGATCCGCGCCGCGGGGCCGGTGACCGCCCCCGGCCCGGTCTCGATCATGGGCCGTCTCGACTGCAAGGAGCCTTCGCTGATCGCCCTCAAGGGGCTGGCCCGCGACGCCGACGCCTTCGTGACGATCACCGAGGATGAGGCCGCGCACGGCACCCGCCGCGCCGAAGCCAACGGGCTGGCCTCGACACCATCCGGTGCTGCCGGGATCGCGGCCTTGCTGGCCGCCGGGCCGGAAGAACGGGCGGCGCTGGAACTCGACGCCCGGTCCCGGGTGCTGGCGATCCTGACCGAAGCGCCGACCCCGTGACCGGGCGCGGTTTCCCGGAGGCGGACTATCGCAGCCGGACCGCCAGGGCACAGGGCGCGATGCAGGCGGCGGGACTCGATGCGCTGCTGCTGACCACCGCCGCCGATATCCAATACCTCAGCGGCTTCCTGACCCGGTTCTGGGAAAGCCCGACCCGACCCTGGTACCTAGTCCTGCCCGCCTCTGGTCTGCCGGTCGCGGTCATCCCGCGTATCGGGGCGGCGCTAATGCGGCAGAGCTGGCTTCGCGACATCCGGACCTGGAACGCGCCCGACCCCGAGGATGACGGGGTTTCGCTGCTGGCCGATACACTGGCCGAGCTGGTGCCGGGTGGCGGGGCCATCGGGGTTCCCGGCGGGCCGGAAACCCGGCTGCATATGCCCTTGCGGGATTGGCAAAGGCTGCGCGAGCGTCTGCCCCGGCACAGGTTCATCGGCGGCGGCGGGGTGATGCGCCGGCTGCGGATGATCAAGTCCGCAGCGGAAATCGCCAGGATCGCAGCGGCCTGCTCCGTGGCCGACCGCACCTTTGCCCGGCTGCCCGAAATCGCCCGGCCCGGGGCTCCGCTGTCCGATGTGTTCCGCCGCTTCCAGATGCTCTGCCTCGACGAGGGCGCGGACTGGGTGCCCTATCTGGCCGGGGCCGCGGGGCCGGACGGCTATGCCGACGTGATCTCCCCCGCGACCGAGAGGCCGCTGGCGGCAGGTGACGTGCTGATGCTCGACACCGGGCTGGTCCGGGAGGGCTATTTCTGCGACTTCAACCGCAATGTCTCGCTCGGCCCTGCCGGACCCGCGCTGCGCGGCGCCCATGCCCGGCTGATCGAGGCCACGGCGGCCGGGTTCGACCGCGCCCGACCGGGCGCCACCGCAGCCGATCTCTTCACCGCGATGGACAGGGTGCTGACCGGCGGCCGCAGCATCAAGCAGGCCGGCCGTCTGGGCCACGGGCTGGGCCTGCAACTGACCGAACCGCCCTCGCTGCTCCCTTCGGACCGCACCCCGCTGGAACCGGGCATGGTCCTGACCCTGGAGCCGGTGATCGACCTCGGCGCCGGGCGCATCCTGGTGCATGAGGAAGACATCGTGATCCGCGAGACCGGCGCCGAATGGCTCTCGTCCCCCTATGCCGCCGCGATGCCGGAACTGGCCTGACCGCCGCGGCCTAGCCGGCCTTTGCGCCCATGTCCCTGCCCAGTTCCGCCTCGATTGCCGCCGCCGCCGACAGCAGCCGGGCATCGCCGCCCAGCCGACCGGTCAGCTGCATACCGACCGGCAGACCATCGGCCATGCCGCAAGGCAGGCTCAACGAGGGATGCCCGGTCAGATTGGCAAAGCCGCTGGCCAGCATTTCGCTGTCCTCGCCATCGGCGATCTCCGGGTCTTCCTCGGGCGCCACGAAGGGGACCGAAGGCGAGATCATCACATCGACCGTCTCAAAAGCGGCCTCGACCCTGTCGCGCAGTTCGTCCTGAAACCGCCGCGCAGCCACACAGGCGGTCGCGGGCACCTCCCGGCCGGCCAGGATCTGGGCGCGGGTCTTGGGGGCATAGCCATCGGGGTTCAGGGCGATCAGCTCTTCGTGGATCACCGAAGCCTCGGGCAGCAGGATCGTCACCAGAGTCTCGTTGGCCCGGTCCAGCCCCTCGACGTCGATCTCGTCCACCCGCGCCCCCGCGCCGCGCAGTTGCGCGACCACCTGCGAGAACCGTTCGGTCACGGGGCGGCCGATTTCGGTGCCCGAGACATGGCGGCGCAGCACCCCGATCCGCAGATCGGACAGCCGCAGGGAGGCCAGCCGCATCGGCCTGTCCGCCAGGCATTCCAGCGCAATGGCCGCGTCGGCCACGCTCCGCACCAGCGGCCCGGCATGGTCGAGAGACCAGGATAGCGGAAACACCCCGTCCAGCGGTACCAGCCCAAAGCTGGGCTTCACCCCGACCACCCCGCAATAGGCCGCAGGGATACGGATCGAACCGCCGGTGTCGGTGCCGATCCCCAGAGCCGCGATCCCCGAAGCCACCGCCGCCGCCGAACCGCCGCTGGAACCGCCCGCCGTCCGGGTCGGATCATGCGGGTTGTTGGTCTGGCCGATCTCGGGATGCGCGATCCCATAGGCGTATTCCAGCAGGTTCGTCTTGCCCAGGATCACCGCGCCAGCCGCCCGCAGCCGGGCGACGAGCTCGGCGTCTCGGGGGGCAACCTGCGGCGGCCTGACCTTGGAGCCATAGCCCGTCGGCACGCCCTCGACCTCGATCAGGTCCTTGATCACCACCGGAATGCCGTGCAGCGGTCCAAGGTCGCGCCCCGCGCGCAGTTCGGCATCGCGCCGCGCCGCCTCGGCCCGTGCCGCCTCGGCCATCGGCAGGGCAAAGGCGTTCAGCGACGGCTCCAGCGCCTCGATCCGCGCCAGCGCTTCTTCGACCGCTTCCGAGGGCGTCAGCGACCCATCGCGATAACGCGCACCCAGATCGGCGATCCCCGGAAACGGTCCCATCTCAGCCCCCCCCGGCCGCGGAAGCGCCCAACCGTTCGAGTATCCGCGCCCAGGCAATCTGCCCGGTGCGGAAGCTGGACAGGCGGAAGAACTCGTTCGGGGCGTGATAGTCCTCATCCGATGTCGAGAAGGAGAAGAACACGATGCTGGCGCCGAGATGTTTCGCGAACACGTCGCCGATCGGAATCGTCGCGCCCATCGCCACCCGCAGCGGATGCGCGCCCAGCAATTCCCCGAGAATCTCCTCGGCCAGCTTCAGCGCCGGCAATTCGGGGTCGAGCGCGAAGGCCGAACTGCCAGGTCCGTGGCGCGTCACCTTCAGCCTGAAGCCCGTGGGCAGAACGCTTTCCAGCTGCCGGGTGATGGCATCGGCCACCTTGGCCGGGTCCTGTCCCGCGACCAGCCGGCAGGTGATCTTGGCCGAGGCACTCGACGGGATCACCGTCTTGGTGCCCGCGCCCTGATAACCGCCGGAGATGCCGTTGAACTCCAGCGTCGGGATCAGCCATTGCCGGGTCAGGAACTCCTCGCCGCCGGGCAGCGGATCGGGCCGCTCGGCGCCGATGCTGTCGAAATAGGCCCCGACATCGAAACCGACGCTCCGGATCGCCTCGCGGATCGCCGGATCGGCAGGCAAGGCGCTGTCGGCGAAACCCGGCACGGTCACGTTGCCCGCCTCGTCGTGCAGCGAGGCCAGCATATGCACCAGCGCCCGGATCGGGTTCGGCCCGGTGCCGCCATGGCGGCCCGAATGCAGATCCTTGCCGGCACCTTCGACGAAGACTTCCAGGGCGGTCATGCCGCGGCTGGCCACCGTCATCGACGGCAGGTCGGCGCGCCACATCGCGCCATCGGCCGACAGCACGAAATCGCAGGCCAGCCGGTCCTTCAGCCGCTCGACGGTCTGATCCAGATGCGGGCTGCCGGATTCCTCCTCGCCCTCGACGATCACCTTCAGGTTCACCGGCAGGCGGCCGCGGGTCGCATCGAACGCCCGCGCCACCAGCAGCGGGATCAGCAGCGGCCCCTTGTCGTCGGACACGCCACGCGCATAGAGCCGGTCCTCCCGGATCTCCGGTTCAAACGGCGCCGAGCGCCATTTGTCCAGCGGATCGGGCGGCTGCACGTCATAGTGGCCATAGACCAGAACCGTCGGCGCGCCGGGGCTGTCGCACCATTCGGCCAGCACTACGGGGTGGCCGCCGGTCGGGATGACCTCGACCGTCGGAAACCCGGCCTCGCGCAGCCGGTCGGCGACAAAGGCCGAGGCGTCCCTGATCCCCTCGGCAAAGGCCGGGTCGGTCGAGACGCTGGGAATCCGGCAGAAGGCCTTCAGCGTTTCCAGCGACTCGGCTTCATGGGCGGCAAGCCAGTCCTCGACTTCGCTCATTTGCCACCGTCCACGCCCAGCGTCTCGCCGGTGACCCAGCCCGCGTAATCCGAGGCGAAGAACAGCACCGCATGGGCGATGTCATCCGGGCTGCCCAGCCTGCGCATCGCGATGTTGGACAGAAGCCGCTTCTGCCCCTCTTCGCCCATGGCCGCGAACTGCTTCTCGGTCGTCGGGTTCGACAGCACGAAGCCCGGCGCGACATTGTTCACGGTGATCCCGAACTGCCCCAGCTCATGCGCCAGTTGCCGGGTCAGGCCGATCTGCCCGGCCTTGGCGCTGGCATAGGCCTGGATGCCGGTCAGGCTGACCCCGCGGCCGGCGCCGCTGGAGATCATCACCACCCGGCCCTTGCCGGCGGCCTTCATCCCCGGCGCCACCGCCTGGGTCATGAAGAACGCCCCGGACAGGTTGACGTCGAAGATGGTCTGCCAGTCCTCGGCACTGATCTCCTCGATCGGGCGCCCGACCTGACCGCGCACGCCACCGGCATTGTTCACCAGAACGTCTATGGCGCCGCCCTTGGCCTCGATCCCCTTCACAACGGCCTGCACCGCGTCGCGGTCGCCCACGTCGCAGAGCGCGCTTTCGCATTTGCCGGGCGCGGTGGCGACCGTCTCGGCCAGTCCCTCGGCATTCACGTCCAGCGCATGGACCTCGGCCCCGCGTGCCGAAAACGCATGCGCGATGGCGCGGCCAAAGCCATGTGCGGCGCCGGTCACGATGACCCGCTTCCCCTCAAAACCGATATTCATGACATGACTCCTGCCAGTTCCGTCAGATTGTCGCGCGAAAGCGGCCGCTTGCCGCTTTCGATTTCCTCGATCATCTCGATCAGCCGTTCGGTCAGCGGCGCCGGAACGCCGCGCTTTCGGCCGGTCTCGACGATCGGTCCCAGTTGCGGCCGGGCCTCGGTCTTGCGCTTGCGCACCGCCAGGTCGCGCCAGATGCCGGAATGCGACTTGGCCGAGGTGCGGTTGTGCGCCACCATGTCGGCAAAGCTCTTGTCGATCGCCGCCTGAGAGGCGCCGGGCCGGAACGCCGCCGGATCGAAACCGTTGAAAGCCTCGGTCCGCACGCCTTCGGCCTCGGCGATCCGCCCCACTTCCTGCGCCAGCGCCGTCTGCACCGGGCGCGTCTCGGTATCTTCGAGCACATCGGCAATGCTGTCATTGGTCAGGGCAGTGGCAAACAGCATCGCCCCGTAGACCAGCTTGCCCCAGAGATAGCCCCAGATGTTCGAGGTGAGCACCGCCTTGTCGTCGAACTCGCGCATCAGCGCGTGCAGCGCCCGGATCCGGTCGGTTTCCACGCCGTCCAGTTCGCCCACGACCACGGCGCCCCGACCGGAATAGGTCACGACGCCCGGCTCCAGATAATCGGCGCCGAAGTTGACGAAACAGCCGATGGTGCGCTTCTCGCCCACCACCCCGGCAATCTCGATCTCGTTCAACCCGTTCTGGGCCGAGACGACATAGCCGTCCTCGGCCAGATGCGGCGCCAGCGCCTTTGCGGCATCGACGGTGTGCAGGGCCTTCACGCACAGGAAGATGCGGCGATACCTGCCCTTCAGATCGGCGGGCAGAAAGGCCGGGGCCCGGGCGGTCGTCTCGAGGACCGGCCCGACGATCTTCAGCCCGTCGCGGTTGATCGCCGCGACGTGTTCCGGGACATTGTCCACGAAGATGACCTCGTGCCCCTTGCTCTGCCAGACCGCGCCCAGCGAGCCGCCGATGGCCCCGGCGCCCCAGATGACGATCGGGTCGGATTCCGTGTCGCTCATTTCCAGGCCTCGTCCATCAGGGCGCGGGTCTCGGCCACGGCGATATCCCAGATCGCCTGCATCTCTTCGTCCGGCCGCTGATAGTAGCCGCCGAAATTGCCGTCACCCAGATAGTCGCGCACCTCTTTCGGATTCATCGCCCGCATCCGGTCGGTGTCGATCATCGGCTTCTGCTGCGTCGGCATGTCGACCCCGTCGAGACGGGTCCAGGCGAAGTTCTCCATCCAGCTGGCATGCGAGGCGACCTTGTCGATCTCCTGCACCTTCGCGAAGGTCTTGGGCGAATTCCACCAGTTGTGGAATTTCACCGAGCAGTCCGGATTGTCGGCCATCCACTCGATCGCCAGCGCCCCGGCGGGCGCGTTGCCGCCATGGCCGTTGACGATCAGGATCCGGCGGAAGCCCTGGCCACGCAGCGAATCCAGGATGTCGCGCACCAGACGCACATAGGTGTCCACCCGCAGGCTGACGCTGCCCGGATAGCCCAGGAAATACGGCGTCAGACCATAGGGAACCACCGGGAACACCGGTACTCCCAGAGGCTCGGCGGCATCCAGCGCCACCTTCTCGGACAGGATCGAATCCACCGACAGGGACAGCCCGGCGTGCTGTTCCGTGCTGCCCAGCGGCAGGACGGCCAGATCGCTGTGCTCGAGCCAGGCCTCGACCTGGCTCCAGTTCATGTCGGATACTCTCATGATGCTTCCTTTCTGCCACGGCCTTCGGGCATGGCTTCTTGCGTGAGAAGGGGGATGACCCGCGCGTTGATGTCGCCGGGGTCGGGAACATGGCGGTATTCGATCCTGACCGCCTCGGGCGGCGCCGATTTGGCGGCCTCCTCGGCCCCGGTCGAGAGAATCACCACGTCGCAATCGGCCAGCGCCTCCGGCATCGACGGATCGTCGGCGGCGTGGGTCGTGACATATTGCAGATGCGCGGCAAAGCGGCGCACCCCGAGGCTGAGGATCGGAAGGAAATCGGCGAACCGCGACACCACGCCGACCCGCGCATCCGGGTCGATCGAGGCCAGCGCCATCCGGGTCGCCTCGGACGGGATGAAATGCAGCGACAGGACCTTGGCCTCGGGCAGCAGCCTGCGGGCCTCATCCTCGAGATAAGAGAAGGTCAGCACCAGGTCGCCGGCCCGAAGTCCGGCACGCAGTTCCGGGGCCGACTTCAGTTCCGTCATCGTGGTGGCATCCACGGTGGCAAGCCGGCCGACCTGCCGTTCGATGCATCGGGCATAGCTGGCCGTCGCATCGTCGAACCGGCCCAGCATTATGATTCGCTTGCGATCCCCCGACGCGACATGATTGGCGATCCGGCCGTTGACCAGCGTCAGGAACTGCGACGGCGTGCAGCCCAGCTTCAGCGCAAGGTCGAAGACGGCGTCGATTTCGCGCTGCAATCTCGGTTTCTCGGCATGGCTGCCGATTCGGGCCAGGGCGCTGTCGGCAACGAATGTGCCCGAGCCTGACCGCGCCTCGATCAGCCCCTCGGCCTTCAGCGCGGTATAGACCTTGCTCACCGTGACCGGCGCCACTCCGACCTGCTGGGCCAGCTCGCGCACCGACGGCAGCGGATCGCCCACGGCCTTGTCGCCAAAGGAAATGTCGTTCTCGATGGCGCCCTTCAATTGCTGGCGGATCGAGATGTCCGAACTGCGGTCTATCCTGATTTTCATTCTGAGCCTCGAAAAATCGTGCTACACTAGTGATACGATTCGACAGAAATTCGCGGATTGTGACTTACTTTAGGGCGCGCTTGCCCGAAAATCCAGCGAAGTGTATTGTTGACACAATACGACAACCGTGGAACGTTTTAAGTCCACATCACACTGTTCCAACATGGAGATGCTGAAATGAAGATAGTCGCCGCTGCCGCGCTGTCTGTAACCGCGTTGCTGGGGGGCCTTAGCGCCGTTTCGGCCCAGGAACGCGGTGGTGTCATGACATATGGCCGCTACACGGACAGCCTGTTCCTCGACCCGGTCCTGAACGACGCGAACGTCGATATCTGGGTCATGACGAACTTCTACGAAACCCTGATCATGTCGAGCCCGGACGGCATGACGCTGAAGCCGGGCCTGGCCACCGAATGGAGCGTCAACGAGGCCGGCGACGAGGTCACGCTGAAACTGCGCGAAGGGGTCAAGTTCTCGGACGGCACCCCGATGACCACCGAGGACGTGATCTGGTCGCTGAACCGGGCAAAGAACCCGGACAACGGCATCTGGAACTTCATCCTCGCTTCGGTCGATACCGTGACCGCCCCCGATGCGGGCACCATCGTCATCAAACTGAAATACCCCGATCCGACGATCCTGGCCGCGCTCAGCGTGTTCAACACGGCGATCATGCCCAAGGCCGCCTTCGAAGCGATGCCGGGCGAAACCGACGCCGAGAAGGCGCAGGAATTCGGCAAGCACCCGATCGGAACCGGCCCCTTCGTGCTGACCAGCTGGGACCGCGGGTCGAGCATGAAGATGACCCGGAACGAGTACTACTGGGCCAAGGGCGCCGACGGAAAGCCGCTGCCCTATCTCGACGGGCTGAACTTCGAGGTGATCCCGGACGACGCCACCCGGATCCTGAAACTGCAATCGGGTGACATCGACGGGGCCGAGTTCATTCCCTTCGCCCGCGTGGGAGAGCTGAAGGCCGACCCCAACATCAAGATGGAACTGTTCCCCGGCACCCGCGTCTGGGACATCATCATGAACGTCCGCCCCGAGATCAACGGCAAGCCCAATCCGCTGGCCGACGAGAAGGTGCGCCAGGCGATGAACTACGCCGCCAACAAGGAGGCGCTGGTGCAGGTCGTCACCTATGGCGTCGGCACCCCGCTGACCTCGTTCATGGCGTCCTCCACCCCGATGCACTCGGGTGACAAGCCGCTGTTCCCCTACGATCTCGAGAAGGCCAAGGCCCTGATGGCCGAATCCGGCTATCCCGACGGCTTCAAGATCTCGATCCTGACCATCGCCGGGAACCAGGACGATCTGGGCATCACCACCGCCCTGCAGCAGATGTGGAAGGCGATCGGCATCGATCTGGAAATCCGCCAGGTGGACAACGCCTCCCGGACCGAACAGTACCGGGCCGGCACCTTCGAGATGCGGACCGGCGGCTGGACCAACGACATCTCCGACCCCAGCCAGATCACCTCGTATTTCGCCTACAGCCCGACCATCGACGCGCTGCATTCCGGCTGGAAGAACGCCGAGGTCGACAAGCTGTTCGAGGAATCGCAGAAAGAGATGGACCCGGTGAAGCGGGCGGAGCAGTTTGCCCGTATCCAGGAGATCTTCAATGCGACCGGGCCGACCATTCCCCTGTATGAGACGCCCTACCCGGTGGCGTTGAGCCAGAAGGTGAACGGGTTCTACCAGATCCCGCTCGGCAACAACATCTTCACCGAGACCTGGCTCGACCAGTAAAACCAAGGCGCGGAGGGGGAAACCCCTCCGCTGCCACCCAAGACCTCAGCCGAAAGACTCCCCCCTTGCAATTGGCCAGCTATATCGCACGCCGCCTGCTGCAACTGATCCCGACAGTCCTGTTCATCCTGATCGTGGTCTTTGCGCTGGTGCGCCTTCTGCCCGGTGATCCGGCCAGCGCCATCCTTGGCGACCGGGCCGTCGATGCCGATGTCGAACGGATCAACCGCGAACTCGGACTCGACCGTCCGCTTGTGGTCCAGTTCGGTGTCTTCGTGAAATCGGTGGCCACCGGAGATCTCGGCGATTCCATTCATCTCAAGCTGCCGGTCACCACGCTGATCGCGGATCGCCTGCCCGTCACCATCATGCTGACGGTCATGGCGGCGCTGATCGCGGTGGTCATGGCGGTGCCGCTGGCCTTCGTCGCCGCCCTGCGGCGCGGCACCGCCGCCGACAGCACGGTGCGCGGGGCCTTCCAGGTGGGGCTTTCGATGCCGGTCTTCTACCTCGGCCTGATCCTGCTCACCGTCTTCGGCGCCAAGCTGCGCTGGTTCCCGGTCGGCGGCTATGGCGAGGGCTTCGTGGACAACCTCTATCACCTGTTCCTGCCGGCTGTGACACTGGCCTTCAGCCTCTCGGCGATCCTGATGCGCAACCTGCGCAGCGCGATCATCGGGGTGATCGACGCCGAATACGTGCAATTCGCCCGTTCCAAGGGCCTCGCCCCGAAACTGGTGCTGTTCCGGCATGTGCTGCGCAATGCGCTGATCTCGACCGTGGCGCTGTTCGGCCTGTCGATCGGCACCCTGCTCAGCGGCGCGGTCATCACCGAGACGGTCTTTGCCATCCCCGGCGCCGGCCGGCTGATGGTCGACAGCATCTATGGCCGCGACTACCCGGTGGTGCAGGGCCTGACCATAGCGCTGGCGGTGCTGGTGTCGGTGACCTTCCTCTTGACCGACCTCGTGCAGGTCTGGCTGGACCCGAGAGTGTCGCGATGACCGATCTGGCACCCCCTTCCGAGCGTCCCCGGCGCCTCGCCCTGCCGCGCCCGCTGATCCTGGGCGGCACGATCCTGCTGCTCAGCATCGCCGTGGCAACCTTCCCGACGGTCTTCGCCCCCTACGAACCGGATGCCTTCGACTACAACGCCCTGCTGCAAGGGCCGTCGATGGCGCATCCGATGGGCACCGACAACTTCGGCCGCGACGTGCTGAGCCGGGTGATCCACGCCTATACGATCGACATGCAGATCGCGATCTTCGCCACGATCTTCCCGTTCTTCTTCGGCACCATCATCGGCGCCCTCGTCGGCTATGCCGGCGGCATCGCCGAGACCCTGTTCGGGCGCGTGGTGGATGCCGTCATCACCTTCCCCTTCCTGGTCCTGGTGATCGCCATCGTCTCGGTCCTCGGGCCCGGGCTGGTGAACATGTACATCGCCATCGGCGTCGTCGGCTGGGTGTTCTACGCCCGGATCACCGCCGCCGAGATCAAGGTCCAGAAACGCCTCGACTATGCCGATGCCGGCCGCGCCATGGGCTATACCCATATGCGGATCATCTTCCGCCACCTGCTGCCCAATGCCATCACCCCGGCGGTCGTCTACTGGATGACCGACATGGCGCTGGCGATCCTGCTGGGCTCCAGCCTCGGCTATCTCGGCCTGGGCGCACAGCCGCCCGCCGCCGAATGGGGGGTGCAGATCGCCGACGGAAAGAACTTCATGGCCACCGCCTGGTGGATTTCCGTCTTCCCCGGCGTGGCCATCGTGCTCACCGGGCTCGGCTTCAGCCTGACCGGCGACGGGCTGGCGGAACTGCTGAGGACCAAACGATGAGCGGCCCCAAGACGACCGAACCGGTGCTGGACGTCCGCAACCTCACCGCCACCTTCGGCGATGGCGAGTTGACCGCCGTCAACGATGTCTCCTTCACCGTCGGCTCGGGCGAGGTCCTGGGCCTGGTCGGGGAAAGCGGCTCGGGCAAGAGCGTCACCCTGCGCTCGATCATCCGCCTGGTGCCGGCCTCGGGCGACGTCTCGGGCGAGGTCCGCTGGCAGGGGCAGAACATCCTTGCGATGCGGGATGCCGAGTTGCGCGGGGTCCGTGGCGGCCAGATCTCGATGATCTTCCAGGAGCCGATGTCGGCACTGAACCCGGTGCTGCCGGTCTTCACCCAGATCGAGGAGAACCTGAAGGCGCATACCGATCTCGACGGAAACGGGCGCCGGGCCCGGGCCCGCGAGCTGATGGACATGGTCGGCATCCCCGACGCGGCGCGGCGGCTCAAGGAGTTTCCGCACCAGTTCTCGGGCGGGATGCGGCAGCGGGTGATGATCGCCATCGCCCTGGCCAGCAACCCCCGGCTGCTGCTGGCCGACGAACCGACCACCGCGCTCGACGTCACCATTCAGGACCAGATCCTGAAGCTGATCCTCGACCTCCGCGACGAACTGTCGATGAGCGTCGTGCTGGTCACCCATGATCTCGGCGTCGTCGCCGCGACCTGCGACCGGATGGCGGTCATGTATGCCGGACGGATCGTCGAGACCGGCACCGTCTCGGAAGTCTTCGCGCAGCCCAATCATGCCTATACCCGTGGCCTGCTGGGATCGGTGCCCCATGCCGGCACCGAACGTTCAAGACTGCTCTCGATCGACGGCACCCCGCCGCCGCTGGACAGGATCCCTCCCGGCTGCGCCTTCAACCCGCGCTGCGAATTCGCCACCGATGCCTGCCGCGCCACCGTGCCGCCGCTGCAGGACCTCTCGCCCGGCCGCAGCGTCGCCTGTTTCAACCGCGACTCGGTCGTCGCTGCAGGATCCCCGGTATGACCCAAGATGTGCTCATCACCGCCGAGGACATCGGCAAGCATTTCCCCCTGCCGCAAGGCGTGGTCAGCCGGCTGTCGGGTCGCCCTGCCCCGGCGGTTCATGCGCTGAACGGCGTCAGCTTCCAGCTCCGGCGCGGCGAAACGCTGGGCGTCGTCGGGGAATCCGGCTGCGGCAAGTCCACCCTGGCACGCTGCCTGGTCCGGCTGCACGAATGCGACGAGGGCCGGATTCTGTTCGAGGATCAGGACATCTCGGCGCTCTCCGGCACTGCCCGCCGGGCCTTCAACCGCCGGGTCCAGATGATCTTTCAGGACCCCTTCGGATCGCTCAATCCGCGCATGAAGGTGCGCAGCATCCTGAGCGAGGCGCTCTCGGTCCACAAGATGCGCCCCGCAGCGGACATCCCGGCCCGGATCGCCGAGCTTCTGGACCTGGTGCGGCTGAACCCGGATGCCGCGGACCGCTACCCGCACGAATTCTCGGGCGGCCAGCGCCAGCGCATCGGCATCGCCCGCGCCCTGGCGGTCGAGCCAGAGGTGCTGGTCGCCGACGAACTGGTCTCGGCGCTGGATGTCTCGGTGCAGGCGCAGGTTGTGAACCTGCTGCTCGACCTTCAGGACAAGCTGCATCTGACCGTGGTCTTCGTCGCGCATGACCTGCGGCTGGTGCGCCACATCTCGCACCGGGTCGCGGTGATGTACCTTGGCAAGGTGGTCGAGATCGGCCCGACCGAGGACCTGTTCTCGGCCCCGCGCCATCCCTATACCAAGGCCCTGCTCGATGCCGCGCCCGAGCTGGACCCCACCCGCCGCAGCCGCACCGTCGCGGCACGCGGCGAGCTGCCCAGCCCGATCAACCTGCCGCAGGGCTGCCTTTTCCACACCCGCTGCCCGCACGCCCTTGACAGATGCCGGACCGAGCGCCCGGCCCTCACCCCGCGCAGTCCCGACCACGAGGCTGCCTGCCACCTGACCGAATTCGGCAACCCGGAGACCACGACTTGAGCTATTCCGACTTCCAGACCCAGATCGCCCGCATCAACGACATCATCTGCACGGTGAACCTGCTTGCCTGGGATTCCCGCACCATGATGCCGCCGGGTGGCGTCGATGCGCGCGGGCACCAGGTGACGACCCTGACCGATCTGGCCCGCGGCCTGGCCACCGGCGACGAGATGCGCCGCGCCATGGACGGGGCGCGCAAGGAACTGGAAGGCGTGGCAAAGGACGACATCCGGCACCGGGCGCTGGCCCAGGCCGAGCAGGAGATCGGCACCCTGTCGCGGATTCCGGCGCGGATCATCTCGGAAATGGCGGGGCTCAAGACCCGCGCCCATTCCGCCTGGGTCGCGGCCCGGGCCGAGAACGACTTTACCGGCTATGCCCCCCTGCTCGAACGCATGATGGAGATGCAGCGCGAGATTTCGGCGGCCATCGGCGGCGGCGCCCATCCCTATGATCCGCTGGTCGGGGTCTTCGAACCGGGCATGACCCTTGCCGAGCTGCGCGGGATCTACGACCAGTTGAAGACGGCGCTCGTGCCCCTGATCGAACGCGCGACCAGCGGCCCGCAGCCGCGGATCGACTTCCTGACCCAGCCGTTCCCGATCCCGGCGCAGAAGAAATTCGGCCTGATGATCGCCGAACGCATGGGCTATGACCTGAGCCGCGGCCGGCTCGACGATACCGTGCATCCGTTCGAGATTTCCTTCACCCGCGGCGACGTGCGCATCACCAGCCGCTTCCGCGAGACCTGGGCCCCGGGCGGCATCTTCGCGCTCTGGCACGAGGCCGGCCATGCGATGTACGAACAGGGCGTGTCTCCGGACTTCACCCGCAGCATCTTCACCACCGATCTGGTGAACCTCTACGCGGTCGGCGGCGCAAGCTTTGCCATGCATGAATCGCAATCGCGGCTGTGGGAGAACCGGGTCGGCCGCTCGCGCCGGTTCTGGGATCTGCATTTCGGCGAGTTCCGCGACCACTTCCCCGAGCAACTCGCCGATGCGACGGCCGAGGATGTCTGGCGCGCGGTCAACCGGGTCAATCCGGGCTTCATCCGCGTCGAAGCCGACGAGCTGACCTATGACATGCACATCATCCTGCGCTCCGAGATCGAGGCGGCGCTGATGGCGGGCGATCTGCCGGTGGCCGATCTGCCCGGCGTCTGGAACAAGATGATGCGCGACTATCTGGGGCTGGAAGTGCCGAACGACACGCTGGGCGTGCTGCAGGACGTGCACTGGTCGCACGGCTATGTCGGCTCTTTCCCGACCTATACGCTGGGCAACATCATGTCGTCGCAATTCTTCGCCAAGGCGCAGCAGGTGCCGGAAGTCGCGGCCGGGCTGGATTCGGGCAATTACGCGCCGCTGCATGGCTGGCTGACCGAGAACATCTATCGCCACGGCCGCGCGTCGATGCCGAAGGAAACCCTGCAACGGGTGACCGGCGGCGGGCTGGATCCGGCACCCTACATCGCCGACCTGACCGCCAAGGTCGAGGCGCTGGTGCAATGACCGACACAGCGATCTGCACCGCCGATCTCTATGATGTCCATCACGAGCGGGTTCAGGTCTGCGACCTGCAGTTCCGCTGCTTCGGGCAGATCGAGAGCTTCTACGGCCCCTGCCAGACCGTCGCCACCTTCGAGGATCACCGCCCGGTCCTGCGGGCGCTGGAGACCGAAGGCCGGGGCCGGGTGCTGGTCGTGGACGGGCGCGGTTCGCTCCGGGTCGGGCTGATGGGCGACCGGCTGGCGGCGATCGGGGTGCAGAACGGCTGGCGCGGGGTCATCATCAACGGCGCGATCCGCGACAGCGCCGGGATCGACCCGCTGGCGCTCGGGGTCCGGGCGCTCGGCACCACGGCGCGGCGCAGCGATACCCCGTTCGAGGCCAGCGAGGGAGAGCCGGTCAGTTTCGGCGGCGCCACATTCTCTGCCGGGGACTGGGTCTATGCCGACCGCGATTGCGTGATCGTCTCGGCCGAAGCCCTGTCCCTGACCGAGACGCCGCCCGAGTGACCCCCTGCCCGTTCAGCCGGCCCCGCCCAGGGCCTGCCGCCAGACCGTCGCGCGGTCTTCCAGCGTCGCCGCCAGCAGCCGGGAATCCAGCCCGGCGAGGGTGAAATCGACCTTGATGCCGGGAATGCGTGTCAGGGCCTCGGGCGCGGCGACGCCGGCCATGCCGAAGAACTTGCCGGCCGCCTTGGTGGCGCGGCCGATCCGGGCGATGGCCGCGTGCATCGGCGGCGCATCGACCTGCCCCATCACGCCCAGGTCGATCGACAGATCGACGCAGCCGATCAGCACCCCGTCCAGCCCGGGAACGGCGGCGATCTCTTCGATCGCGTCGATCCCTGCGCCGGATTCGATCATGATGATCGCCAGGGTGGATCGGTTCGCCGCCTGCATCAGCTCCGGCGACGGGCGCTGCGGATAGCCAAGCTGCGGCGAGGCACCGCCCCAGGAGCGGTCGCCCCCGGGCGCATATTTGCACAGCTCGACCAGCTCGCGCGCCTCCTCGGCGGTCTCGACATGCGGCCGGATGATCCCGCAGGCCCCGCTGTCGAGCAGCCGCGCCACGTCGAACAGCGCGTGTTTCGGAATCCGCGCCACCGGCGCGATGTCCTGTGCCCGCATCATGTTCGAAATGATCGCGACGTCTTCCGGCCCGATCAGCGTGTGCTCGAGATCGATGAAGGCCCAGTCGAACCCCGCCTTCGCCGCCAGCATGGCCACCTGCGCCCCGGCCGGCAGGGTGGTTCCGATGCCGATCGCCGTCGCGCCGGCCTCCATTTTCCGGATCATCGGGTTGGCTGTCTTCATGCGGGCTGGCCTTCGGCGGTTTCGTCCTGTTCGAGCGGATAGAAGCAGCTGGCCCGGTGTGCCGCGCCCTCCAGTTCGGGCCGTGCGGCCCGGCAGCGGTCCTGCGCTTTCCAGCAGCGCGGCGCGAAGGCGCAGCCCTGCGGCACGTCGAGCGGCGAAGGCAGCTCTCCGACCAGCTTGATCCGGTTGCGATGCTTGCGCGGGTCGGCACTGGGCGTCGCCGACAGAAGCGCCTTGGTATAGGGGTGGCGCGGCGCCGCGAAGACCTGCTCCTTGGGGCCGAACTCGACCGGCCGCCCCAGATACATCACCAGCACCTCGTCGGCGATATGGCGCACCACGGACAGGTCGTGCGAGACGAAGAGATAGGCCAGCTGAAGCCTTTCCTGCAGGTCGGCCAGCAGGTTCAGGATCTGGCTCTGGATCGACAGGTCCAGTGCCGAGACCGGCTCGTCCAGCACCAGCAGCTTCGGCTCCAGCACCAGGGCGCGGGCGACGGCGATGCGCTGCCGCTGGCCGCCCGAGAACATGTGCGGATAGCGGTCGGCATGTTCCGGGCGCAGCCCGACCAGCGCCATGACCTCACGCACCTTCGCCTCGCGGTCCGCGGCGGACAGGTTGGGCCGGTTGATGATCAGCGGCTCGGCCAGGATCTTCGACACCTTGTGGCGCAGGTTCAGCGAGCCATAGGGGTCCTGAAACACGATCTGCACCCGGTCGCGCAGCGTCGCCCAGTTCTCGCGGCCGGCCCCGATCCCGTCGATGGTCAGACGCCCCGAGGTCGGTTCTTCGATCATCGTGACCATGCGGGCCAGGGTCGATTTGCCCGAGCCGGACTCGCCCACCACCGCCAGGGTGCGCCCCGCCGCGATCGAGAACGACAGTTCCGAAACGGCGTGCAGCGGCTGCTTGGCCCGGAACAGGCCGCCCCCGACATGATAGGTCTGGGTCAGATCGACGGCTTCGACGATTGGGGTGCTCATGTCTCGCTCTCCGCCATCGCCGCCTCGAGCGGATAGTGGCAACGCGCCAGGCCGAGCTGCGCCGACTGGACCGGCGGCATCGTCGAGCGGCAGCGGTCATCGGCCAGGGCGCAGCGCGGCGAGAAGAGGCAGCCCGTCGGCCGGTCGAACTGGCCCGGCACCACGCCGGGAATGGTCGGCAGCCGCCGCCCCGTGGCACGTTCCGGCAGCGCCGCCAGAAGCGCCGCGGTATAGGGATGATGCGGATGCTCGAACAGGCCCTCGACCGGCTGATCCTCGACCTTCTGGCCGGCATATTGCACCGCGACCCGGCGCGCCGTCTCGGCCACCACGCCCATGTCATGGGTGATCAGCACCAGCGCCATGCCGGTATCGGTCTGAAGCTGCGCCAGCAGATCGAGTATCTGCGCCTGAATGGTCACGTCCAGCGCGGTCGTCGGCTCGTCCGCGATCAGCAGGCGCGGGTTGCAGGCAATCGCCATCGCGATCATCACCCGCTGGTTCATCCCGCCCGACATCAGGTGCGGAAAGGCCGAAAGCCGTTTCTCGGGTGACGGGATGCCGACCAGGTCAAGCAGTTCCACCGCCCGCCGGTGCCTCCCGCGCCGGTCCAGATCGGTGTGCTGGCGCAGGGTCTCCTTGATCTGGAAGCCGACCGTGAAACAGGGGTTCAGCGAGGACATCGGCTCCTGGAAGATCATCGCCATGTCCTTGCCGATCACCCGGCGCCGGGCCGGCGCAGAGAGCGTCCGCAGGTCGCGGCCGTCAAAGGACAGTTCGTCGGCGGTGATCGTCGCGGTCCAGGGCAGCAGCCCCATCACCGCCAGCATCGACACCGATTTGCCCGACCCGGATTCCCCGACGATGGCCAGAACCTCGCCTTCCGAGACATCCAGATCGACCCCGTCCACGGCCCGGAAGGCCCCGGCGGCGGTGGCGAATTCCACGGTGAGATTGCGCAGCGTCAGTAGCGCCATGGCTCAGCTCCGCTTCAGGCGCGGGTCAAGCGCGTCGCGCAGCCCGTCGCCCATCAGGTTGATCGCCAGGACCGTGATCAGGATCGCCAGGCCGGGGAAGGTGACGACCCACCAGGCGCGCAGGATGAACTCGCGCGCCTCGGCCAGCATCGTGCCCCATTCCGGCGTCGGCGGCTGCGCCCCCATGCCCAGAAAGCCCAGGGCGGCGGCATCGAGAATGGCGTTCGAGAAGGCCAGCGCCGATTGCACGATCAGCGGCGCCAGGCAGTTCGGCAGCACGGTGACGAACATCAGCCGGATCAGCCCCGCCCCCGCGACCCGGGCCGAGGTGACATAGTCCTTGGGCAGTTCGTTCATCACCGCCGCCCGGGTCAGCCGGACGTAATGCGGTTGCAGGACCAGGGCGATGGCGATCATCGCGTTGATCAGCGACGGCCCCAGGATCGCCACCAGCACCAGCGCCAGCAGCAGCGAGGGGAAGGCCAGGATGATATCCATGATCCGCATGATCACCGTATCGAGCCAGCGCGGCGCGAAACCGGCGATCAGCCCGATCAGGATGCCGCCGCTGGCCGCGATCCCGACCACGATGAAACCGATGAAGAACGAGAACCGCGCCCCGTGGATCAGCCGCGAAAGGATGTCGCGGCCCAGCGGATCGGTGCCCAGCAGATGCGACCAGTCTCCGCCGCTGACCCAGCCCGGCGGCAGCAGGGTCTTGTCGCGCATCTGCAATGCCGGGTCATAGGGCGCGATCAGCGGCGCCAGCACCGCGATGGCCAGCAGCGTCACCACGACCCAGAAGCCGATGACGGCGCCCCGGTTCTCGCTGAAATAGCGCCAGAACTCGGCCAGCGGAGAGGGACGGACGGGAGCAGCGGTATCGGTCATCAGCGCTTCCGGATCTTGGGGTTGATGAAACCATAGAGAAGATCGACCACCAGGTTCACCACCATGACCATCAGGGCGATCATCAGCAGCCCGCCCTGCACCACCGGGTAATCGCGGCGGAAGATCGAATCGACCATCCACTTGCCGATGCCCGGCCAGGAGAAGATCGTCTCGGTCAGGATCGCCCCGCCCAGCAGGGTGCCGACCGACAGGCCGATCACCGTCACCACCGGGATCATCCCGTTGCGCAGCGCATGCACGCCGTTGATCCGCCAGGGCGACAGGCCCTTGGCGCGGGCGGTGCGGATGTAATCCTCCGACAGCACCTCGAGCATCGACGAGCGGGTCTGCCGGGCGATCACCGCCAGCGGGATCGTGCCCAGCACGATGGTCGGCAGGATCAGATGCTGCACGGCCGAGCCGAAGGCACCGGACTGCCCCGAGAGCAGCGAGTCGATCAGCATGAAGCCGGTGACGGCGGGGAAGTAGTACAGCAGGTCGATCCGGCCCGAGACCGGCGTCCAGTTCAGATTGCCCGAGAAGACGATGATCAGCAGCAGCGCCCACCAGAAGATCGGCATCGAATAGCCCACCAGCGCCGAGGACATCAGCGCCCGGTCGAACAGCCGGCCCCGGTAGACGGCGGCGATCACGCCGGCCGGGATCCCCATCAGCACGGCAAAGATCATCGCGCAGATCGACAGTTCCAGCGTCGCCGGGAACAGCGCGAAGAACTCGGTCGAGACCGGCTTGCGGGTCACCAGGCTCAGCCCGAGATCACCATGCAGAACGCCCCAGAGGTAATCCCAGTACTGCACCGGCAGCGACTGGTCGAAACCGAACTGGTGCATCAGCTCGGCATAGCGTTCGGCCGACAGCCCGCGCTCGCCCGCCATGACGACGATCGGATCGCCCGGCAGCACCCGGATGAAGGCGAAGGTCACCAGCGTCACCCCGAAGAAGGTCGGGATGAAGGTCGCCAGCCGGAAGAGGATCAGGCGCAGCATCAGAGGACGGTCAGCGTCTTGGGAAACGCGGTCAGCACCCGGCAGCCGGTCTCGGTGATCAGCACGTCATCCTCGATCCGGACCCCGAAACTGCCGATGTGGTACAGCCCCGGCTCGTCCGTAAAGACCATGCCCGGCTCCAGAACCTGATGGTTGCCGCGCATGATATAGGGGGTCTCGTGCACCGCCCGGCCCAGCCCGTGGCCGGTCTTGGTGCGAATCCGGTCGGCAAAGGGCGACGCTTCCAGAACCCCGATCACCGCATCGTCGATCTCATGCGCGGTGGCGCCCGGCCGGGCCAGTTCGATGCCCTTCTCATTGGCGGCCAGCACCGTGGCATAGACCTCGCGCGCCTCGTCCGAGGCATGGCCGACAAAGACCGTCCGGGTGATGTCGGCGCAGAACCCGCCCCATTGGGCGCCGAAGTCGAACAGCAGCGCGTCGCCGGGCCGGATCGCGTAATCGTCGCGGGCCGAGGCATGCGGCCGGGCCGAATTCTCTCCGGCCGCGACGATCGGTCCGAAGGCCTGCTCTTCCGCCCCGTTGGCGTAGAGCGCCTGGACCAGCATCCGCTCGACCTCCTTTTCCGTCAGGCCGACCCGGACCTTCTCGAAGACCTCGGCCAGCGCGGCTTCGGAAATCCGGATCGCTTCCGACATCGCCGCGATCTCTGCCTCGGTCTTGCGGGCGCGCAGCAGCGAAATCTCGCGTTCCGCGTCGATGATCTCGATCCCGGGCCAGGCGGCAGCAAGGGCGTGATGGATGAAGACCCGCATCACCTGCCCCTCGACGCCGATCCGGCGCAGCGTCATGTGGCGGGCCAGCGCCTCGAAAGCGCCGGAATAGCCGGTCTGGTCCATCCAGTCGAAGGTCTCGCCATCGAAGTTCACGAGGTCCCAGGAGCGCAGCTCCAGATTGGGCACCACCGCGGCAGGCGGCCCCTCGACCGGAACCACGACCACCAGCGGCCGTTCGTTGACGTGGAAATTCTTGCCCAGCATCCGCGCGAAATTCGGCCCCGGAACCAGGGCGACCGCGTCCAGCCCAAGTTGCCGCGCGACCTCGCGGTATTCGGTATAGCGATCCATTGCGGACTCCGGAAAGTTTGGCGGGGCCCGAAGGCCCCGCCGGCATCGTCACTCGGACAGGCTGACTTCGGTGAAGATATGCCCGCCCAGCGGGTGCACCTTGTAGCCCTGAACCTCCTTGCGGACCGGCATGTAGACCACCGAATGCGCGATCGTGGCAAAGGGCGCCTGCTCCTTCATGATGACCTGGGCCTCTTCATAGAGCTTGGTCCGCTCGGCCTGGTCGGTTTCCAGCTTGGCCTTCTGGATCAGGTCCTCGAAGGGCTGGTAGCACCACTGCGCCCGGTTCGAGTTGCCGACCGCGTCACAACCGGCCAGCACCGCCAGGAAGTTGTCCGGGTCGCCGTTGTCGCCGGTCCAGCCCAGCAGCACCGCGCCGTCGCGATCCAACTCGCGCGAGCGCGACAGGTATTCGCCCCATTCGTAGGAGACGATCTCGACATTGACGCCGATCTTGGCGAAATCTTCCTGGATCAGCTCGGCCATGCGGCGGGCGTTCGGGTTGTAGGGCCGCTGCACCGGCATCGCCCAGATCTTCATCGACAGATCGCTGACCCCGGCTTCCTCCAGCATCTTCTTGGCGGCTTCCGGATCATAGGGGTCATCCACGACAGCGTCGTTGTAGGACCACATCGTCGGCGGGATCAGGTTCTTGGCGACCTGGCCCGACCCCTGGAACACCACGTCGATGATCGCCTGCTTGTCCATCGCCATGTTCAGCGCCTTGCGGACCTTCGGATTGTCGAAGGGCGCGACGGTGGTGTTATAGGCCATGTAGCCGACGTTCAGCCCTTCCTGCTGAAGCAGGTTGATGTCGGGATCGGCCTTCATCGCCTCGACATCGGCCGGGTTCGGATAGGGCATCACCTGGCATTCGTTCGCCTTCAGCTTCTGATAGCGGACCGAGGCGTCGGTGGTGATCGCGAAGATCAGGTTGTCGAGCTTCGGCAGCCCTTCCTGCCAGTAATCCTGGTTCTTGGTGTAACGGATCACCGCGTCCTTCTGATAGGCCACGAACTTGAACGGGCCGGTGCCGATCGGCGCCTGGTTGAGCATCTCGGGCGTGCCGGCGGCCAGCATCGCGTCGGCGTATTCCTTGGACACGATCGAGGCGAAATCCATCGCCAGATCGGCGACGAAGGCGGCGTCGGGCCGGTTCAGCACGAACTTCACAGTCATGTCGTCGATCTTGTCGATCGACTTGATCAGGTCGGGCATCGACATCGATTCGAAATATTCCCAGGTCGCTCCGTTCAGCGAGTGATAGGGATTGTCGGCCTTCAGCTGACGCTCGAAGGTGAAGACCACGTCGTCGGCGTTGAAGTCGCGCGTCGGCGTGAAGATGTCGCTGGAATGGAACTTGACCCCCGGGCGCAGGTGGAAGGTGTATTCCAGCCCGTCGTCGCTTGCCTCCCAGCTTTCGGCAAGCCCGGGCACCGTCTCGGTGGTGCCGGTCTTGAACATCGCCAGCTGGTCATAGACCGGCTGCGACGAGGCGTCGAAGGTGGTGCCGGCGGTGAACAGGCCGGGGTCGAACCCTTCCGGCGAGCCTTCCGAGCAATAGACGAGCGTGCCGTCGGCGCTGGCAGCGCCCGCGGACAATGCCGCAACCGCGCAACCGGCGAAGAAAATGGATCGGATAGTCATTTCGTGCTCCCTGTCGTGTTGATAAGCGATGGCTTCCGCCACCTGCCCCGGACGTTCGCGCGACGGATCCGGGGGCTTTGTGCCCCCTTTTCAACCGGCGCGCATATGGCCGTCAAGAGGACCCGAAACGGCGGAAAAAGACCAGCCCCTCCGCGCGGGATTTCGCATCGGTCAGGGCCGGGCCGGACGGTCGGCGCGGCCTCACTCGGCCGCCTGCCTCTGGTACACCGCCGAGACCTCGGCGCGGATGATGGCCCCGATCTGGGCGCAGTCCTCCAGGCTGAAGGTCAACGGCAGCCGCATGTCGATCAGCCCGGCCAGCACCGCATCGCTTTCGGGCATCGGCGGAAACTCGGCATAGCGCCAGCTGGCATAGGTCGAGGTGAAGCCCGCCGGTTCCGGGGCGCCGAACCATTTCAGCTCGACCCCCCGCGCCGCGCAGCGCGCCAGCACCGCCTGCACATCCTCGGCACGCCATCCCGGCAGCAGGGCCTGGATCGACGAGCCGACAAAGGCCTCGGCCGGCGGCCGCTCGATCACGGTCAGCCCCGGCGTGCCGCGCAGGACCTCCTCGACAACCCTGTAACGCTCGTTCCAGCGGTCGCACTGGCGCTGCAGGTCGGCCAGCTGAGGGCGCAGGATCGCGGCCCGCAGATGGTCCATCCGGCCCGAGACATTCGGTGTGGTGTATTTCACCCGCTCGAAGACCTCGGGCCCCGGTGCCGCCAGATGGCTGCCATAGAGCATGTAGCTTCCCGACAGGATCACCGCCCGGGCGAAGGCCTCGGCATCGTCCGAGATCAGCAACCCGCCCTCGCCCGAGTTCAGATGCTTGTAGGTCTGGGTCGAGAAACAGCCGAAGCGTCCGAACCGGCCCGAGGGAACCCCGTCCCAGCTGGCCCCCATCGTGTGGGCGCAATCCTCGATCACCGTCACCCCCGCGGCATCGCAGAGCGCCATCAGCGCCCGCATGTCGGCCAGATGCCCGCGCATGTGGCTCAGCAGCAGGCAACGCGCGCCCGAGGCGTCGATCTTCCGCGCCAGGTCATCCAGGTCGATCACCAGCCCCGGCGTCACCCCGACCAGCACCGGCTCGGCCCCGAGCGCCGCGATGGCGCCCGGCACCGGCGCCAGGGTGAAGGCATTGGTCAGCACCCGGTCGCCCGGCCCGACCCCGCAGGCCCGCAGCGCCGCGCCCAGGGCATAGCCGCCCGAGGCCACCGCCAGGCAGTATTTCGCACCCAGCTTCGCGGCGAACTCCTGCTCCAGAAGCGCGACCTCGCCGGCCTCGCCCGGCACCAGGTTGTAGCGATGCAGCCGGCCCGAGCGCAGCACCGCCACCGCGGCCTCGATCGCCGCCTCGGGGATCGGTTCCTGCTGGGTGAAATTGCCGGTGAAACGGTCCTGCATCGCGGTTCTCCTGCCCTATGCTGCGGCGGCGTGTCGGCGCCGTCAACTCACCCGATCAGCCCGGCCACGACAGCCCCCAGATCCTCGAAACGGTGCAGCAGCGCCTCGGGCCGCAGCTCGGCCACCGACTCGCCCAGCGGCCCGAAGGTCACCAGCACCGCCGCAATCCCCGCCGCCGCCGCCGTGTTGCGGTCGGTATCGGTGTCGCCGATGATCACCGCCCGCCCCGGATCGCCCCCGGCCCGCAGCACCGCCTGCCGCAGGGGTTCGGGATCGGGCTTTCTGACCGGCAGCGTATCGGCGCCGATATGGCTGTCGAACAGATCCCGCAGGCCCAGCCGGGTCAGCAGCAGCTCCGACAGCCGCTCGGGCTTGTTGGTGCAGATGCCGGTCGCATAGCCCGCGTGGCGCAGCCTCCGAACCGCCGCTTCCGCCCCGTCGAAAGGCCGCGAGGTGGCGTCGATCACCGCTTCGTAGTGGCGAATGAAGTTCGGGAACTCCCGGTCCACCGTCGACTCGTCCCAGTCCAGATCGGCCCGGCCCAGCCCTTCGCGCAGCATCGCCCGGCCGCCGCGCAGCGCCGTGGCCGCATCGGCCTCGGCATCCAGGACCGCCCCCAGACCGAGGGCCTCGAAACAGGCATTGGCCCCGGCGATCAGGTCGCGCGACGTATCGACCAGCGTGCCGTCGAGATCGAATATCACCGTCTTTCGTAGCGTCATATGGTGTAACCCATCCTGCCCCTGTAGGTTGCCGGCCTGTAATCTGACGTAAGCTTTCTTGATCCCGCCCCGGCTAGGCGGCCCCGTCCGAAGCCGATAGAACGCACGAAACCAGAAGAAAAGCAAAAGAGCAGCCATGTCCCTCGCCCTCATCGTTCTTGCCGCAGGCCAAGGCAGCCGGATGAATTCGGATCTGCCCAAGGTCCTGCACCCGCTCGGCGGCGTGCCGCTGTTCGTCCATGCGCTGGCCGCCGGCCAGGCGCTGCAGCCCGAACACACCGTGCTCGTCACCGGCCATGGCGCCGAAGCGGTCGAGGATGCCGCGCTCCGGATCGACCCCGACATCGTGCTGGTCCGCCAGGACGAGCAGCTGGGCACCGGCCATGCCGTCCTGCAGGCCCGCGCCGCGCTGGCCGGGTTCGAGGGCGATGTCGTGGTGCTCTATGCCGACACCCCCTTCGTGACGCCCGAAACGCTCGACCGGATGGTCGCGGCCCGGACCCAGAGCGATGTGGTGGTGCTGGGCTTCGAGGCGCCGGACTCGGCCCGTTACGGGCGGTTGATGATGGATGGAGAGCGGCTGGAACGGATCGTCGAATGGAAGGATGCAACGGATGAAGAACGCCTTGTAACCTTCTGTAATTCCGGCATGAAGATGGCCAAGGCATCGGTCATGTTCGACCTGCTCTCCGAGGTCGGCAACCAGAACGCGGCCGGGGAATACTATCTCACCGACATCGTCGGGATCGCCAATGCCCGGGGTCTGGCCTGCACCGCCGTCGCCTGCGACGAGGCCGAGGTTCTGGGGATCAACACCCGCGCCGAACTGGCCCGCGCCGAAGGGCTGTTCCAGGCCCGTGCCAGGGCCGCGGCGATCGAGAACGGGGTGACGCTGATTTCCCCCGAGACAGTGCATTTCGCCCGGGATACGGTGATCGGCCGCGACGCGGTGATCGACCCCTTCGTGGTCTTCGGTCCCGCGGTTACGGTCGAATCCGGCGCCCATATCCGCAGTTTTTCGCATCTGGAAAACGCCCATGTCGGCGCCGGGGCGGTGATCGGCCCCTATGCCCGCCTGCGGCCGGGGGCCGAGGTCGGGGACAAGGCCCATGTCGGCAATTTCGTCGAGATCAAGAACGCCACGCTCGGCACCGGCGCCAAGGTCAATCATCTCAGCTACATCGGCGACGCGGCCGTCGGCGAGGCGACGAACATCGGCGCCGGGACGATCACCTGCAACTACGACGGGGTCTTCAAGCATCGCACCACGATCGGCGCCCGGGCCTTTGTCGGCTCGAACACCATGTTCGTGGCGCCGGTGACCATGGGCGACGAGGCGATGACCGCCACCGGCACCGTGGTGACGCAGGACATCGCGCCGGGCGACATGGCGATCGGCCGGGCCCGCCAGGAGGCCAAGCCTGGGCTGGCGCGCAGGCTGATGGATCGTCTGAAGGCGGCCCGAAAGGCACGTGAAGAGGGTTAGGTAAATGTGCGGAATTGTTGGGGTTCTCGGAAATCACGAGGCTGCGCCGCTGCTGGTCGAGGCGCTGAAGCGGCTGGAATATCGCGGCTATGACAGCGCCGGGATCGCGACGCTGGACGATGCCGGCGCGCTGGACCGGCGTCGGGCGGTGGGCAAGCTGGTCAACCTCTCGGACCTTCTGGTGCACGAGCCGTTGCAGGGCCGGGCCGGGATCGGCCACACCCGCTGGGCCACCCACGGCGCCCCGACCGAATCCAATGCCCATCCGCATCGCGCCGGGCCGGTCGCTCTGGTGCATAACGGGATCGTCGAGAACTTCCGCGAACTGCGCGCCGATCTGGCGTCCAGGGGCTATGCGACGCAGACCGAGACCGACACCGAGACCGTCGCCCTGCTCTGCCAAAGCTTTATGGATCAAGGTCTTGCCCCGCGCGATGCCGCCGAACAGACCATCGCCCGACTGACCGGCGCCTTTGCGCTCTGCTTCCTCTTCGCGGGCGAGGACGACCTTCTGATCGCCGCCCGCAAGGGGGCGCCGCTGGCCATCGGCCATGGCGAGGGCGAGGTCTTCGTGGGCTCCGACGCCATCGCGCTGGCGCCGATGACCGACAAGATCACCTATCTGGAAGACGGCGACCGGGCGGTGCTGACCCGCAACTCGGTCGAGATTCACGACGCTCAGGGGCAACTGGCCAATCGGGCCGTGCGGACCATCCAGATCGACACTGCCCGGGTCGAGAAGGCCGGGCACAAGCATTTCATGGCCAAGGAGATCATGGAGCAGCCGGTGGTCATCGGCCAGGCGATGACGGCCTATCTGGATGCTGCCGGGACTGCTGTAACTTTGCCTGATACCGGATTGAACTTTCAGGACTTTGACCGGATCACCATGGTCGCCTGCGGAACCGCCTACTACGCCTGCCTGACGGCGAAATACTGGTTCGAACAGATCGCCGGCCTGCCGGTCGAGGTCGATGTGGCCAGCGAGTTCCGCTATCGCGAGCCACCTGTCACCCCGCGCACCCTGGCGATTTTCGTCAGCCAGTCGGGTGAAACCGCCGACACCCTGGCCGCCCTGCGCTACATGACCGGAAAGGCCGCGAAGATCGCCGCCGTGGTGAATGTCCCGGAAAGCTCGATCGGGCGCGAAAGCGACCTGGTGCTGCCGATCCATGCCGGGGCCGAGATCGGGGTCGCCTCGACCAAGGCCTTCACCTGTCAGCTGACCGTATTGGTGCTGCTGGCGCTCAAGGCGGGCCGTGACCTCGGCCGGCTCGACGCCCCGACCCTGGCCGACCGGCTGTCCGACCTGCGGGCGCTGCCCGGGCTGATCAACCTGGCGCTGGACGCGCAGCCGACGATCCGGGCCGTGGCGCGGCAATTGTCCGAGGCCCGCGACGTGCTGTTCCTGGGCCGTGGCGCGATCTATCCTCTGGCCCTGGAAGGCGCGTTGAAACTCAAGGAAATCAGCTACATCCACGCCGAAGGTTATGCATCCGGAGAGCTGAAGCACGGTCCCATTGCCCTGGTCGACAAGGTGACGCCGGTGGTGGTTCTGGCACCGCGCGACGCCTTGTTCGAAAAGACCGTCTCGAACATGCAGGAGGTGATGGCCCGCGGCGGCAAGCTGCTGCTGATCACCGATGCCGAAGGCGCGGAGATCGCCGGCGAGGGCGTCTGGCAGACCATCGTCATGCCCGATGTCCCCGCCTTCCTGGCGCCGATCCTCTATGCGATCCCGGCGCAGTTGCTGGCCTATCACGCCGCCGTCGCCAAGGGCACGGATGTCGATCAGCCGCGCAACCTAGCCAAATCGGTCACGGTGGAATGACCGTGGCCGGACTGGTCCTGACCCCGGAAGAGGCGCTCGACCAGATGGCCGCCCTGGGCGACACCGAACGGGCCCGCGGAATGGAGGCCTATCACAAGGTTGCCCGCCCCTATCTGGGGATCGCGATGCCCGATCTCAACGCGCTGACCCAGGGCTGGCGGCGCGAGATGACGGTGCCGGACCGGGTGGCCCTGGCCCGGGGGCTCTGGAGCACCAATGTGTTCGAGGCCCGGGTCGGAGCGGCGAAGCTGCTGACCCAGGCCAGGATGACGCCGGATATCGAGGTCTGGCGGCAGATTGCCGATTGGGTGGCCGAGTTCGACAGCTGGGCGATCGCCGACCACACCGCAAGCGCCGGCGGGCGGCGGCTGCTGGCCGATCCGACGCGGCTTGACGAGGTCGAGACCTGGCTGGCCCGCGATCACCTCTGGTCGCGGCGGGCGGCATTGGTGATGACCCTGCCCTGGGCCAAGCTGCCCAATCCCAAGCCCGCCGAACTGGACGCCCGCGAGCGTATTCTCGGCTGGGCCGCCGGGCTGGTCGCGGACCGCAACTGGTTCATCCAGAAGGCCGTGGCCTGGTGGCTGCGCGACCTGTCCAAACATGCGCCCGACCGGGTCCGGGCCTTTCTCGACCGCCACGGTGCCGGCATGAAGGGCTTTGCCCGCAAGGAAGCCGGGAAACATCTGAAATAGTGCGCCCCGCTCGGCGCTTCGCCCGGCCCTGCGACCCGCTGGACGCTTGCCGCCAGCCGGTGAAGCTCTACACTCGGCTTCGGATGTAGGCCGGCACGGGGAGGCCAGGATGGATTTCGCGCTATCGGCAGAGCAGGAGGCGATCCGCGACATGGCGCGGGATTTCGGCGCCGAACGGATCGCGCCGCATGCCCGCGACTGGGAACAGAAGGGCGAGATACCCAAGGACTTCTGGCCCGAGGTCGGCGCCCTCGGCTTTGGCGGGCTCTACGTCTCGGAAGATTCGGGCGGTGCGGGCCTGTCGCGCATGGATGCGGTGCTGGTCTTCGAGTCGCTCTCGCATGCCTGCCCGGCGGTGGCGGCCTTCCTCTCGATCCACAACATGTGCGCGGCGATGATCGACCGCTATGGCAGCGACGAGTTGAAGGCCCGCTGGCTGCCCGAGGCAGTCCCGATGGCCAAGGTGCTGTCCTACTGCCTGACCGAGCCGGGATCGGGGTCGGACGCGGCGGCGCTGACCACGCGGGCCGAGCGGACCGGTGACGGCTGGGCGCTGAGCGGCAGCAAGGCGTTCATATCCGGCGGCGGCTATTCCGACGCCTATCTGGTGATGGCCCGCTCGGGCGGCGCCGGCCCCAGGGGCATCTCGGCCTTCCTGCTGGCCGATGGCACCGAAGGGCTGAGTTTCGGCGGGCTGGAAGACAAGATGGGCTGGCGGGCACAGCCGACCCGGGCGGTGCAGATGGACGGCTGCATTGTTCCGGCGGGCGATCTTCTGGGCGAGGAAGGGCGCGGCTTCAGCTATGCCATGGCCGGGCTCGACGGCGGGCGGCTGAACATCGCCGCCTGTTCGCTGGGCGCGGCGCAGGGGGCGCTGGAGGCGACGCTGGCCTATATGGCCGAACGCAAGGCCTTCGGGCAGCGGCTCGACGAATTCCAGGCGCTGCAATTCCGGCTGGCCGACATGGAGATCGAGCTGCAGGCGGCGCGGGTGTTTCTCTACCAGGCGGCGTGGAAGCTGGACCAGCAGGCGCCCGATGCCTCCAAGCATTGCGCGATGGCGAAGAAATTCGTCACCGAGGCCGGCAGCCGGGTGGTCGATCAATGCCTGCAGCTGCACGGCGGCTATGGCTATCTGGCCGATTACGGGATCGAGAAGCTGGTGCGCGACCTGCGGGTGCATCAGATACTGGAAGGGACGAACGAGATCATGCGGGTGATCGTCGCCCGGCATCTGTTGGCGGACACATGAGCGGAGTCCGGATTGCACGGCGCGGCGCGGTCGGCCGGATCACCCTGACCCGGCCCGAGGCGCTGAACGCGCTGACCCACGAGATGACGCGGCAGATCGACGCGGCGGTGCGCGACTGGGCCGGGGATGACTCGGTCGCGATGCTGGTGTTCGACGCCGAGGGCGAGCGGGCCTTCTGTTCCGGCGGCGATATCGAGGGCATCTACCACGCGATGCGCGACGGGCGCCCGGAAGAGCCGCGCCGGTTCTGGGCCGACGAATACCGGCTGAACCACTACCTCTTTCACTATCCGAAACCCGTCGCCGCCTTCCTGCAGGGCTTCACCATGGGCGGCGGGGTCGGGATCGGCTGCCACGGCTCGCACCGGATCGTGGGCGAAAGCAGCCGGATCGCGATGCCGGAATGCGGCATCGGGCTGGTCCCCGATGTCGGCGGCAGCCTGCTGCTGGCCCGGGCGCCGGGGCGGCTCGGCGAATACCTGGGCCTGACCGGGGCGCGGATGGGCGCCGGCGACGCGATCCACGCCGGCTTCGCCGATTACCTGCTGGACGAAAGCGCCTGGCCGGCGCTGATTGCCCGGCTGGAAGAGACCGGCGACCCGGGCGAGATCGACCGCGCCGCGGTGCCTCCGCCGCTGTCCTCCATGGCGCTGAGCCAGGACCTGATCGACCTGGTCTTCTCTGCCGCGACGGTCCCCGAGATCGTCGAAGGGCTGGGCAAATGGGATGGCGAGCTGCCGGCTTCGGCGCTCAAGGCCATCGCCCGCGCCGCGCCGCTGTCGCTGGCCTCGGCCTTGCAGATGATCCGCAACGCAAGGGATGCGGACGACATCGGCTTTGCGCTGAAGCAGGAGTATCGCTTTACCTATCGCGCCGCCGAGGGGCCGGACTTCCCCGAAGGCATCCGCGCCCAGATCATCGACCGCGACCGCAATCCACGCTGGCAGCACGCGCCGGGCGGCGTGACCGAGGCCGAGGTGGCGGCGATGCTGGCGCCCCTGGGGAAACAGGAACTGGAATTGTGAGCGGCATTCGGGAGGACATGAGATGAAGATCGGATTTATCGGCCTGGGCAACATGGGCGCGCCGATGGCGGCCAACCTGGCCGAGGCCGGGCATCAGGTGATGGGCTATGACACGCTGGCGCCCTGCCCCGAGGATGTCTCGGCCGCGGGCTCGGCGGCAGAGGCGGCGAAAGGTGCCGAGGTGGTGATCTGCATGCTGCCCAATGGCGAGATCCTGCGGAAGGTCGCGGCGCAGGTGATCCCGGCCATGGAGCCGGGCGCGGTGCTCTGCGATTGCTCGACCGTCGATGTGGATTCGGCGCGGGCGGTGGCGGCGCAGGCTGCCGAGGCCGGGCTCGGCTGGCTCGACGCGCCGGTCTCGGGCGGCACGGGCGGCGCCGCAGCGGGGACGCTGACCTTCATGGTCGGCGGCTCGGACAGGGATTTCGCCCGGGTCGCGCCGCTGTTCGATGTGATGGGCCGCAAGGCCGTGCATTGCGGCGAGGCGGGAGCCGGACAGGCGGCGAAGATCTGCAACAACATGATCCTGGGGGTGACGATGATCGCCACCTGCGAAGCCTTTGCCCTGGCCGACAAGCTTGGCCTGGCCCGTGACAAGATGTTCGACGTGGTCTCGACCTCCTCGGGCTCGTCCTGGTCGATGAATGCCTATTGCCCGGCGCCGGGGATCGGCCCGCATTCACCCGCCGACAACGGCTACAAGCCCGGTTTCGCCGCCGACCTGATGCTGAAGGACCTGACCCTGGCACAGATGGCGGCCGAGGCTGCCGATGCCGACACGCCACTGGGCACCCAGGCGCGCGAACTCTACCGCCGCTTCGTCGAGGACGAGGACGGCAGCGGCCGGGATTTCTCGGCCATGCTGCCAAGGTTCGAGTCGCGCGGGCGCGACTCCTAGCCCCGGCCTTCTTGCCGCCTTGGTGACCTAGTCACCGTCGGCGGCGGACCGGATGGGGTAGATTACCCTCATCAAGTGCCGTCCCTCGGGGATCGGCCATCATGAGGAGTGCGAGATGTTCAAGATCAATGAAGGAAGCACCGACCGGATCCTGCGGGTTCTGGTGGGGCTGGTGATGCTGGGTCTCTATTTCTTCGGCCCGGCCTGGTCGATGAGCTGGCTGCTGCTGATCGGCGTGGTGCCGCTGCTGACCGGGCTGCTCGGGACCTGCCCGCTCTATTCGCTGATGGGCATTTCGACCTGCCCGATGAAGAAGAACTGACCGCAGCCGGGCCCGGCCGCACGGCGCCGGGCCATCGGCGCGACGACTGATCCGCACGCCATGCGACGGGCTGCCGTTCGGCGGCCCGTCTGGCCTGGCTACTCCCCTTTCAGCACCACCGATACCGGCGTCAGGACGATCGTTGCGGCACGCGGCGAGGTGCTCCACGCCGCAAGGGCCGCAAGGGTCTCGGGCCGCAGATGCCCGACAAGCACCACGCCCCCCGTCTGCCCGGCCCGGAACGCCGCCTGATCGGCAAGGCGCCGGATCGCGGCCTCGGACTGGCTCTTGTCGTCGATCACCCGATAGACCTCGGCGGCGGGCAGCCCCTCTCTGGCGGCGATCTTGCTGGCCGAGTTCAGCCCGGATTGATAGCTGACCAGACCGTGGCCGGACCGGCCCAGGCTGGCGACGAGCTGCTCGATCTGCGGACGGCCCGGCTGCAGCCCGCCCGGCACCGCCTCGATCACCGCGACGGTCTCGGGCAGCGCGGTCAGGTAGCCGTCGATCGCCACCGCCACATCCGTCGGTTCGGCCCCGGCAGGCAGCGGCGCCATGGCCAGCACTTCCTGCCCCGCGGCACGATAGGCGCGCATCAGATCGGCCGCATCGGCGCGGGTCGCGTCAATGGCGATCGACACCGGGAAGGGCAGCGCCTGCAGCGTCGCGGGATCCATCGGAGAGGCGCCATCGTCGATCAGCACCACCGCCAGCCGGGGCCGGGAATCGGTGCCGTCGAAGGGCCGCGCAAAGCGGTCGAGCGCCGGGCCCTGCCCCGCGTCCTCTGCCACGACAGCGGCCGCATCCGGTTCCGGCGCCGGCTCGGCCGGGGTCTCGCCGAGGGTCGGCAGACGGCCCACCCGCTTGCCCGGCATCCGGCTGCCCGGCGTCACCGGCCCGGCGCCTTCGCTCTGCAGCGGCAGGACCGGGGTCGGCTCCCGCGGTTCGACCAGCGCCGGTTCCGGCGCCACCGGGGCGGGATCGATGCCCGGGGTCGCCACCACGGCCGGGGCCGCGCCCGGCTCGGGCGGGCTGTCATTCCCGACCGGCGCCGTCCCGGGCGGCAGCAGCGGCTGCGGGGCCGGGCCGGGTTCGGGCGAGACGCCCGGCGGCGGCGGAGCGGCAGGCGGTTCGGCGGTCTCGGGCGCCGGTTCCGGCGCCATGGCCGGGGTGTCGGCTTTCGGGGCGGTTCCGGCCTGCGGCGGCGCCGTTTCGGCGCCCGGCTGCGGCCCGGCATCGGCGACCTCGGCCGGCGCGACGGGCGGATCGACGGGCTCCGAGGCGATCACCGGCGCATCGGCAGGCGGCTGCGGCAGGGGGTCGGGGGCCGAGTCGGCACTGGCCACGCGATCCGGCGCCGGGGCGGCGGGGGCCGGCGGTGCGGCACCGGGCGCCAGGGCGGCCAGGTCGCCGCCGGGCATCGCCGGTGCGCCGGTCCCCGGATCGGGCGCGGCCAGGTCGGGCGCCTCGGCCACCGGCTGAGCCGCGGGCGGCGCGGCGGGCGGTGCTTCGGCGGGCATCGGGTCGATCTCGGCTTCGGCGGTCTGCGGGAGCGCGGGAACCTGGGCCTGCGGCATCACCGGCGGCGCGACGGGCGGCATGGCACCGGGCAGAGCCGCAACCTCGGGCGCCGCGGCCAGATCCGGCCCCTCGGGCATACCCGCACCGATCGCGGGCCGGCCCGCCGGCGTGGCATCGGCAAGCTCGGGGTCCCTTGTCGTGGCGGCATAGGGCTTGACCGGCCGGTCGCGCGGCCCCGCGGCCGGATCGCCCCCCGGCAGATCGGCCACCGCATCGCCCGGCGCCTCGGCCCCTGGCGGCAGTTCGACCTGATCGGCCACCGTCGGTCCCGGCGCGCCCGGGGCTTCGGCCGCATCGGCAACTTCGGGCACAGGGGCCTCATCGGCGGGTGCCTCGGCAACCGGTTCTTCGGTCGCGGGTGCTTCGGCAGCCGGTTCTTCGGCCGCAGGCGGATCGGCAGCCGGCATCTCCGGGGCAGGCGCTTCCGCGGCGGGCAGATCGGCCGCCGGGGCTTCGGCAGAGGTTTCGGCCTCCGGGCTCTCCCGGCCCGCCATCCCGGGAACCACCGCCTTCGGCGCCGGAGTTTCGGGCGCCGGGACCACCGGAGCGGGTGTTTCCGCGACCGGGGGCTCCAGCGCCGCGATTTCGGTCGCAGGCCCCTCGGGCCTCTCGGCGGCATCGGGGGACTCGCCGGCCGGCGGTTCCGGCGCCACCACGGGCGAAGGTGCCTCGGGTGCCGGGGTTTGCCCGGCCGGCGTCTCGGCGGCGGGGGCCTCGGCCGGATCGTCTTCGGCCTGCGGGCCCGGTGTCACGGGCGCGACCGGAGCCACGGGCTGCTCCGCCTCCGGCTGATCCGGCACAGGCGCGTCAGCTTCCGCGATCGCGGCGGCCGGCGGCTCGGGCGCGGCTTCGGGCAGGACCGGAGAGTCGGGTTCGGGCCCGGCCGGAGGGGCTGCGGCCACCGGCGGCGCGGCGTCCTGCGGCGTTTCGTCAGATGTCACCGGGGCGCCGGTCAGCGCGGCGACATCATCCTGTGTCAGCGGCTGCGGCGCGATCAGCGAAACCACGGTGATCATCAATCCGATGACGATAATCCCCCAGGCCACGCCCTTGATGATCTCGCGTCCCATGGCCCGAATGCCCTTTCCCTCATCATTGCGCGTCTTGCCCGGGCTTGACCCCCGGGTGGCGCTTCCCGCATGTATAGCCCGACACGGGGCGCTCTTCACCCCATAAGAACGGAGACGGGCGTGCTTCTGCTGATCGATAACTATGACAGCTTCACTTTCAACCTGGTTCACTACCTTGGCGAACTCGGCGCCGATGTGGTGGTCAGGCGCAACGACGCGCTGGACGTGCAGGCGGCGATGGCGCTGAAGCCCGCCGGGATCGTCCTGTCACCCGGACCGTGCACCCCGGATCAGGCAGGCATCTGCCTGCCGCTGGTACTGGCGGCGGCCGAGACCGGAACCCCGATGCTGGGCGTCTGCCTGGGCCATCAGGCCATCGGTCAGGCCTTCGGCGGCAAGGTGGTGCGCTGCCATGAAATCGTCCACGGCAAGGCCGGAACCATCACCCACGGCGGCAAGGGCGTCTTTGCCGGGCTGCCCTCGCCGTTCCACGCCACCCGCTACCACTCGCTGGTGGTCGAGCGCGAGTCGCTGCCCGACTGCCTGGAAATCACCGCCGAACTGGAGGACGGAACGATCATGGGTCTGGCCCACCGGACGCTGCCGATCGAAGGCGTTCAATTCCACCCGGAAAGCATCGCCTCGGAGCATGGACATCACCTGCTGCGCAATTTCCTCGACCGCGTGCCGGTCCCGGCATGAGCGAGTCCCTCAAACCCCTGATCGGCGCCGCCGCCGACCGGCCGCTGACCGATGCCGAAGCCACCCGCGCCTTTGATGCGCTGATGTCGGGCGAGGCGACGCCCAGCCAGATCGGCGGCTTCCTGATGGCGCTGCGGACCCGTGGCGAGACCGTGACCGAAATCGCCGCCGCCGCCCGCGTCATGCGCGCCAAGTGCCGGGCCGTGCATGCCCCCGAGGGGGCGATGGACATTGTCGGCACCGGGGGCGACGGCAAGCACACGCTGAACATCTCGACCGCCGCCGCCTTCGTCGTGGCCGGCGCCGGGGTGGTGGTGGCAAAGCACGGCAACCGCAACCTGTCGTCCAAGAGCGGCACCGCCGACGTGCAGACCCAGCTGGGCATCAATGTCATGGTCGGCCCCGATGTGGTCGAGCGGGCGCTGGCCGAGGCCGGGATCGGCTTCATGATGGCGCCGATGCATCATCCGGCGATGGCCCATGTCGGCCCGACCCGGGTCGAGCTGGGCACCCGCACCCTGTTCAATGTCCTCGGTCCGCTGACCAACCCGGCCGGGGTCCGGCGTCAGCTGACCGGCGCCTTCTCGCGCGCCGTGATCCGGCCGATGGCGGAAACCCTGCTGGCGCTCGGCTCCGAATCCGCCTGGCTGGTGCATGGCGGCGATGGCACCGACGAGATCTCGATCACCGGCGTCACCTATCTGTCGGAACTGAAGAACGGCGCCGTCACCGACCGCGAACTGCATCCCGAAGAGGCCGGCCTGCCGGTGCATCCCTTCGAGACCATCGTCGGCGGCACGCCCGAGGACAATGCCGCCGCCTTCCGCGCCCTGATGGGCGGCGCGCCGGGCGCCTATCGCGATGCGGTGCTGCTGAATGCCGCCGCCGCGCTGGTGGTGGCCGGGGTGGCGCCGGACCTGAAGGCCGGTGTCGAGCAGGCAATCGCCGCGATCGATTCGGGCCGGGCCGGCGAAAAGGTCGCGGCGCTGGCACGGATCACCTCGGCCGCCGCCGACTGACCGCGCATGTTCGACCTCTCCCGCCTGGGCGCCTGGGCCGAACTGCCGTTCTTCCGGGACGGGCTGGCACAGGTCGAGGCCGGGCTCGCCGCCGATCCCCGCCCGGTCCTGCCGCCTGCCGCACAGGTCTTCGCGGCGCTCGAAGCCACCCCGCCCGGGTCGGTCCGGGTGGTCCTGCTGGGACAGGACCCCTACCCGACCCCCGGCCATGCGCATGGCTTCGCCTTCTCCGTCGCGCCCGGAACCCCGCTGCCGAAGTCGCTGAAGAACATCTTTCGCGAGTTGCGGGACGATCTCGGGATCGTCCGCGATGACGGCGACCTGCGCGGCTGGGCGGCGCAGGGCGTGCTGCTGCTGAACACCGTCCTGACCGTGCCGGAAGGCGCCGCCGACGGGCACAGGCGACTGGGCTGGCAGGCGCTCACCCGGGACATCCTGCAAAGCCTCTCGGCGCACCCCCGGGCCTTCCTGCTGTGGGGACGCAAGGCCCAGAAGACCGGCGCGGCGATCAGCGGCCACGAACATCTGCGGATCACCTCCTCGCACCCCTCGCCGCTGGGCGCCCGTGCCGGGCCCGATCCCTTCTTCGGTTCGCGCCCCTTCTCGCGGGTCAACGCCTGGCTGGAGGCCCGGGGCGAGGCGCCGATCGACTGGTCGGCCTGACCGGCGCCCTGCGGAGCGGCCCACGCAGGGCGCGCGATTTCACGCGCCACCCCTCCACCAGGACGGCTTCCCCCCTGGCCAATGCATTGTCCGGGCCTCGGCCCCGATTCCCTTCCCATCCCCGGCCACCGGGGCTAGACAGGACGCAGATGCCTGGGACCGAGCCGATGCCAACCATTCTCGACAAGATCAAAGCCTACAAGCTCGAGGAGATCGCCACCCGCAAGGCCGCCCGGCCGCTGGCCGCGATCGAGGCCGAAGCCCGCGCCGCGCCGCCGGTCCGGGGCTTTGCCCGGGCGCTGGACGATGCCGCCGCCAAGGGCTACGGGCTGATCGCCGAGATCAAGAAAGCCTCGCCATCGAAGGGTCTGATCCGCCCCGATTTCGACCCGCCGGCGCTGGCCGCCGCCTATGCCGCCGGCGGCGCAACCTGCCTCTCGGTGCTGACCGACGCGCCGTCATTCCAGGGCGACGATGCCTTTCTCGCCGCCGCCCGCAACGCCTGTGCCCTGCCGGCGATCCGCAAGGATTTCCTCTACGACCCCTGGCAGGTCGTCGAATCGCGGGCGCTGCACGCCGATGCAATCCTGATCATCATGGCCTCGGTCTCGGATGCCCAGGCCGCCGAACTCGAGGCCGCGGCCCGCGACTGGCAGATGGATGCGCTGATCGAGGTGCATGACCGCGCCGAGCTCGACCGCGCCCTGCGCCTGGCCTCGCCGCTGATCGGGATCAACAACCGCGACCTGCACAGCTTCACCACCGACCTCGCCACCACCGAGACGCTGGCGCCGCATCTGCCACCGGATCGCAGCCTTGTCGCGGAAAGCGGTCTTTCCACCCCCGCCGATCTGGCCCGGATGGCCCGGGTCGGCGCCCGCCGCTTCCTGATCGGTGAAAGCCTGATGCGGCAGGCCGATGTCGCCGCCGCGACCCGCGCCCTGCTCGCCGCCCCGGTGCCGGCATGAGCGGGCTCACCCATTTCGACGGCGACGGTCAGGCGCATATGGTCGATGTCTCCGGCAAGCCGGTCACCGACCGGCTGGCCGTGGCCCGCGGCCACGTGAAGATGTCGCCGGAAACCCTTGAAATCGTGAAACAAGGAAGCGCGAAAAAGGGCGATGTTCTGGCCGTGGCGCGGCTGGCCGGGATCATGGCGGCGAAACGCACCTCCGAGCTGATCCCGCTCTGCCACCCGCTGCCGATCACCAAGGTGGCGCTGGACCTCGGCACCGACGAAGATGGCGTCACCGTCGAGGCGACGGTCAAGACCTCGGGCCAGACCGGGGTCGAGATGGAGGCGCTGACCGCGGTCTCGGTGGCCTGCCTGACGGTCTATGACATGCTGAAGGCGGTCGAAAAGGGCATGGTCATCGGAGAGATCGGCCTGATCCTGAAAGACGGCGGAAAATCAGGACGTTACGAAGCGAAATGATCACGGTTTCCGAAGCTCTCGACAAGCTGTTCGCACTGGCCGAACCGACCGGGGTGGAAGAGGTGCCACTGCTGCAGGCCGCCGGGCGGGTGCTGGCCCGGCCGCTCGCCGCACGCCGCGACCAGCCGCCCTTCGCCGCCTCGGCCATGGACGGCTACGCCCTGCGCCGCGCCGAGGTGGCGCCCGGTGCCAGGTTCAAGGTGGTCGGAGAGGCTGCGGCCGGCGCGGTCTGGAGCGGCCGGCTGAACCCCGGCGAAGCGGTCCGCATCTTCACCGGCGCACCGGTGCCGCAGGATTCAGATTTCGTTGTAATCCAGGAAGATACGAGCCGAACTTCAGACGAGATCACCCTCGGCGACAGCATCGGAGATGACAGCAACATCCGCCCGGCCGGTGCCGATTTCTCGACCGGCGACACGCTCGACGCGCCGCGCCGTCTCAGCCCCGCCGACGTGGCGCTGCTGGCCGCGATGAACCACCCCGTGTTGCCGGTCCGGCGCCGCCCCGAGGTGGCCCTGATCGCCACCGGAGACGAACTGGTGCAGCCCGGCGAAACGCCCGGCCCCGGCCAGATCATCGCTTCCAACAGCTACGGGCTGGCGGCGCTGTTCCAGCGGGCCGGGGCGCAGGTGCGGCTGCTGCCGATCGCCCGCGATACCGAAGCCGCGCTCGCCAAGGCCTTCGAGCTGGCCCGCGGCGCCGATCTGGTCATCACCATCGGCGGCGCATCGGTCGGCGATTACGACCTGGTCGGCCCGGTGGCCCAGAGCCTGGGCATGGAGACCGCCTTCTACAAGGTCGCGATGCGCCCCGGCAAACCGCTGATGGCCGGGCGGATGTCCGGATCGGTCCTGGTCGGTCTTCCGGGAAATCCCGTTTCGGCAATGGTTTGCGGGGTGATCTTCGTGCAGCCTCTGCTGGCCGTGATGCAGGGTCTGCCGGCCCGGCCGGTGCCGCGCCGCAAGGCCAGGCTGACCGCATCGCTGGCCGCCAACGGCCCGCGCGAGCACTACATGCGGGCCCGCCGCGACGGCGACGGAATCGCCGCCTTCGACCGCCAGGACAGTTCGCTGCTGTCGATCCTGTCCCGGGCCGAGGCGCTGATCGTCCGGCCCCCGAATGCCCCCGCCGCCGCCGCGGGCGATCTGGTCGAGTACATCGATTTCTGAGCCGACCGACGCCGTTGACACACAACGGGAACGGGTGTAGAACATAGCCCGAACACGCCCTGTCGGAGGCCCCGCATGCTGACCCGCAAGCAACTGGAACTGCTGGATTTCATCCAGAAACGCATGGATCGCGACGGGGTTCCGCCCTCCTTCGACGAGATGAAGGATGCGCTCGACCTGCGCTCGAAATCCGGCATTCACCGGCTGATCACCGCCCTGGAAGAGCGTGGCTTCATCCGGCGGCTGGCGCATCGGGCCCGGGCGATCGAGATCGTCAAGCTGCCCGACGCGATGCTGCGGCCCGGGTTCTCGGCGACGGCGGCGCAATCCGGCTTCTCGCCCAAGGTGATCGAGGGCGACCGCCCCGCCGCGGGCCCGCCGCGCGGCGCCATGGCGGTCGAGGCTGCGGCGGCGATGGAACTGCCGGTCTTGGGCCGGATCGCCGCCGGGGTGCCGATCGAGGCGATCAGCGAGGTCTCGCATCATGTCGCGGTGCCCGGCTCGATGCTCTCGGGCCAGGGCCAGCACTACGCGCTGGAGGTCCGGGGCGATTCGATGATCGAGGCCGGGATCAACGACGGCGATATCGTGGTGATCCGCGAGACCCAGACCGCCGACAACGGCGATATCGTGGTGGCGCTGGTCGAGGATCAGGAAGCGACGCTGAAGCGGTTCCGCCGCCGCCAGGGGATGATCGCGCTGGAGGCCGCCAACCCGGCCTATGAGACACGGGTCTACCGTGACGATCAGGTCAAGGTGCAGGGTCGCCTGGTCGGGCTGATCCGCAGCTACTAGGCACGGCGCGCCGGCCGCCATCGGGCAACCGGCCGCGCCTGTCTCGCGCACCCCGCCGGCTTCATCTTTCAAATATCCCCGCCGGAGGCCCCGGCCTGCCGCAGGCGCGAGGTCAGGGCATCCTCTCCCCGGTCGGCACCCGGGCCCGGGCCGCCATCCCGGCCGGCATCAGGAGCCTGGGCAGCCGGTTCGCCGGCGGGGTCCAGAGCCGCCGCCCGGCGGTCCCGGCGACGGTCTCGATCCGCGGCCCGTCCGGCGTGACCCAGATCGCCAGCGGTCCGGTGGCGCGCATCAGGGCGCGGTCCCAGATCAGGCAGGCGGGTCTTTCGGGGGCCGGGCCGGTGAGCATCAGGATATCGGCGCTGCCGCAGGCGGCGGCGGCGCGTTCGGCCCCGCCGCGTCCCGAGAACTGGCGCAGCCGCAGCCCGGCGACCTGCAGCGCGACCTCGCCATCGAGGCGCCGCATCCCCGGCCGCCGCGCCGCAGCGTCCTGCGTCGCCCGGTCGCCATCGTCTTCCAGCCAGCTCTTCGCCGCGAACCCCTGGCCGCGGGCTTTCGACAGCGCCCGCCCCTCCTCGGTCATCAGCCCCAGCAGCGCGCCCTCGCCCGCGACCAGCAGCGCCGGTCGCTCGACCTGGGTCCAGAGCAGCAGCCCCAGGGCCAGCGGCGCCAGACCGGCCAGCCGCCCGCGGCCCTGCCACAAGGCCAGGATCAGCCCGCCGGCGGCGATCAGTGGCAGCACCGCCCCGGGCGGCGCCGGAACCGGGGTCACCGCCCCCTCCAGCCCGGCGACCCAGGCCGCGACCCCGAGGATCCAGCGCACCGGCCAGCCCATCAGCCAGAGCACCGGCCCGCCCAGGCCAAGCGGCGCCAGCACCGCCCAGAGCACCGCCAACGGCATCACCGCCGCCCCCATCGGCGGCACCGAAAGCAGGTTCGCCAACAGGCCGTAATCGGCGATCCGGTTGAAATGCGCCGCCGCGAAAGGCGCCGTGGCCAACCCGGCGACGGCCGAGGCGATCAGCACGGTGACGGCGGGCCGGCTCCAGCGCGGCGGGCGCCAGCCGCGCCAGGCCCGCAGCCCGGCGAAGGCCGCGACCAGCGCCACGGTGGCGGCGAAGGACATCTGGAACCCCGGCTCGGTCAGGCTTTCGGGCCGCGTCACCAGCACCACCAGCGCCGCCAGGGCGACCGAGCGCAGCGAGATCGCCCGCCGGTCCACCAGCACCGCGCCGAACATCACCGCGACCATGACCCAGGCCCGCTCGGCCGGGATCGCGCGGCCCGAGAGCAGGTCATAGAACAGCCCCGCCGCCAGCGCGACGGCCGCCGCCAGCTTGCGCAGCGGCCAGCGCAGCGCCAGGGCCGGGATCAGCGCCAGCCCGAAGCGCAGGGCGGCAAAGACCGTGCCGCAGAGCAGCACCATATGCAGCCCCGAAATCGCCAGCAGATGCGACAGGTTGGCGCCCCGCAGGGTCTCGGAGGTCTGCCGGTTCAGCGCCGAACGGTCCCCGGTCATGATCGCCGCCGCAAAGGCCCCGGCCTGGCCCGGCAGCCCGGCCCGGATCTGCGCCGAGAGCCGCATCCGGAGCCGCCCGAACCAGAGATCGGGCCCCGGCTCGGGCGGGGCGAGCATCAGCAGCGGGGTGCGGGTATAGCCCACGGCGCCCAGCCGGTCGAACCAGGCCTGACGTCGGAAATCATAGGCCCGTGGCGCGACCGGCCCTTCCGGCGGAGACAGATGGCCGGTGACGATCACCAGCATGCCCGGAACCGGCGTGACGTAGCCCTGCGGGCCGTGCAGGCTGACCCGGACCCGTTCGGGGGTACGCCCGGGCGCCATCCGCGCCAGCACCACCCGGTCCAGCGTCAGGCGCAGCGCCTGCGAGGCCGAGCGGTCGATGGCGATCACCCGTCCCTCGATCGGGCCGTAATAGCGAAAGCCCAGCACCGGGGCGGCGACGCCATGCGCCCGGGCCCCGGCCAGGGCCAGCCCGGCACAGGCCAGGGCCGGAGCCAGGAGCAGTATCCCCGGGCCACGGCGCCCGTGCGCCCCCCCCAGGGCCAGCAGGCAGGCCGCCCCTGCGGCAAGGATCAACTCTGCCGCGGAAGGCTCTGACATCAAATGGAAATACCATCCGATCCCGGCACCGAGCCAGACCGGCACCCAGGGCAGGAGCATGCCCCTCTGCGCCTCGATCCCCGCCCGAAGCCAGCCGGCGGCCCGCACCCTTGTCACCCCTCACATCATTGACTAGACCCGGGCCACAACCTGCGCCTGCCAAGGTTACTGAAAGGTTAATGCCGCCCGTGTCCCAAGCTTCCCAGACCCCGCCCGACGCCCCGGTGGTGACACGGATCGCGCCGTCGCCCACCGGATTCATGCATATCGGCACCGCCCGCACGGCGCTGTTCAACTGGCTCTACGCGCGCGGCCGGAACGGCCGGTTCCTGCTCCGGATCGAGGATACCGACCGGGTCCGCTCGACCCCGGAAGCCGCCGAGGCGATCGTCCGCGGGATGCGCTGGCTGGGACTCGACTGGGATGGCGAGCCGGTCAGCCAATGGGCGATGCGCGAGCGGCATGCCGCCGTGGCGCGCGAGATGCTGGCCCGTGGCTCTGCCTACAAGTGCTTTGCCACGCAGGACGAGATCGAGGCCTTCCGCGCGGCGGCACGGGCCGAGGGCCGCTCGACCCTGTTCCGTTCGCCCTGGCGCGATGCCGATCCGGCAACCCATCCCGACGCGCCCTATGCGATCCGGATCAAGGCGCCGCAGGACGGCGTGACGGTGATCCGCGATCAGGTGCAGGGCGAGGTGACGATCCGGAACTCGGAACTCGACGACATGATCGTGTTGCGCTCGGACGGAAGCCCGACCTACATGCTCGCCGTGGTGGTCGATGACCATGACATGGGCGTGACCCATGTGATCCGCGGCGATGACCACCTGAACAACGCCGCCCGCCAGATGCTGGTCTACGATGCCATGGGCTGGCAGGTGCCGGTCTGGGCCCATATCCCGCTGATCCACGGGCCGGACGGCAAGAAACTGTCGAAACGGCACGGCGCCCTGGGGGTCGAGGACTGGCAGGCGATGGGCTATCCCGCCGCCGCGCTGCGCAACTACCTGGTGCGGCTGGGCTGGAGCCATGGCGATGACGAATTCTTTACCGATGCGCAGGCCCGCGACTGGTTCGACCTGAGCGGAATCAACCGGGCGCCGGCGCGGCTCGACCCGAAGAAGCTCGACAACCTGTCGGGCAAGCATATCGCCGCCACAGAGGATGCCGCGCTGGTTGCGCAGGTGCAGGAATTCCTGGCCGCGACCGGCCGCGACCCGCTGGACGACGGCCAGGTCGAGCGGCTGGGCCGGGCCATGTACTGCCTGAAGGATCGGGCGAAGACCTATATCGACCTCATTGAGAAAGCGCGGTTTTGTCTGGTCGAGCGGCCGGTGCAGCCGGACGAGAAGGCGGCCGCACTTCTGACCGACGAGGCCCGCGCGCTGCTGGCCGAATTGACGCCGCACCTGCAAACTGCTAGCTGGATGCGAGACACGCTTGAGGCGGAAATTGCCCGCTTCAACGACGCCAGGGGCCTCAAATTCGCCGTCCTTGCGGGCCCGTTACGGGCCGCATTGGCCGGTCGCACCGCGACCCCGAGCGTTTTCGACATGATGCTGGTTCTAGGCCGCGACGAAACACTCGCCCGGCTGCAAGACTCGGCGGGCTGACCGATCCGGTTGATGGTGAAGGAGACAGGAATGACGGACAAGAGCGCGACATTGACCTTTGACAACAAGCAGGTCGAGCTGCCCATCCTGTCAGGCAGCGAAGGCCCGGATGTGATCGACATCCGCAAGCTCTACAGCCAGGGCAATGTCTTTACCTACGACCCGGGTTTCACTTCGACCGCCGCCTGCGACTCGGCGATCACCTATATCGACGGCGATGCCGGAGAGCTGTGGCACCGCGGCTATCCGATCGACCAGCTGGCCGAGAAATCGCATTTCCTCGAAATGTGCTATCTGCTGCTCTACGGCGATCTGCCCGACGCGGCGCAGCTCGAGCATTTCGAGACCACCGTGACCCGGCACACGATGATCCACGAGCAGATGCACATGTTCTTCCGGGGCTTCCGGCGGGATGCGCATCCGATGGCCACCATGGTCGGCGTCGTCGGCGCGATGAGCGCCTTCTACCATGACTCGACCGACATCTCGGACCCGCGCCAGCGCGAGATCGCCAGCTTCCGGCTGATCGCCAAGATGCCGACCATCGCCGCCATGGCCTACAAGTATTCGATCGGCCAGCCCTTCGTCTATCCGGCCAATTCGCTGAGCTATGCCGCCAATTTCCTGCGCATGTGCTTTGCCGTGCCGGCCGAGGATTACGTCGTCAATCCGGTGCTGGAACGCGCCATGGACCGGATCTTCATGCTGCATGCCGACCATGAGCAGAATGCCTCGACCTCGACGGTGCGGCTGGCTTCGTCCTCGGGCGCCAACCCCTTTGCCTGCATCGCGGCGGGGATCGCCTGTCTCTGGGGGCCCGCGCATGGCGGCGCCAACCAGGCGGCGCTGGAAATGCTGCGCGAGATCGGCACGGTCGAGAATATCCCGGACTATATCGAACAGACCAAGGACAAGACCTCGGGCAAGCGTCTGATGGGCTTCGGCCACCGGGTCTACAAGAACTTCGACCCCCGCGCCAAGGTGATGAAGCAATCGGCGGACGAGGTGCTGGAGCTTCTGGGCATCCACAACAACCCGACGCTGCAGGTCGCCAAGGAACTGGAACGGATCGCGCTGGAAGACGAGTATTTCATCTCGAAGAAGCTCTATCCGAACGTCGATTTCTATTCCGGCATCATCCTGGAGGCGATGGGCTTCCCGACCTCGATGTTCACCCCGATCTTCGCCGTGGCGCGGACCGTGGGCTGGATCAGCCAGTGGCAGGAGATGATCTCGGACCCGCAGATGAAGATCGGCCGGCCGCGGCAGCTCTACACCGGCCCGGGACGGCGCGATTACGTGGATGTCGAACGGCGCTGAGCCGCGACAGCCTGACGAACACAAGGGCCCGGAGCATCGCTCCGGGCCTTTTGCGTTGCGCGGATCGGCCAGCGCGATTTTCTTGGCAGGGGCGGGCTTACGGGTTACGCTGCGTCAATCAACGATCGCGTCTGACGGTCCGGGCATCGCCGGACGGCACATGGGGGGCGGTCATCCCCGTTGCCGGAAGAGACGCCATGCCCAAGCTGCGCCCCGCCGCCCTCGCCCTGAGCTTCTGCCTTGTGAGCCACAGCGTTACCGCCCAGGTCTCGGCTCCGGGATGCGAGATACCGGACCGGCTGGACTGGGCCGACAAGATGCTCTTCGACGTTCGGACCGAGCTCTCCGCGATGGATGACGCCGGAGAGGATTGCATCAGCAACTGGAACGACTGCTTCAGGATCGTCGGGGTGATGAGCCATGCGATGCTCTACATCGACGATTTCTTCGACAACAATCACGACTGGCAGCACGAGTGCATGAAATGCGACAACGCCTATGCGCTGGTGCGGAACCGGACCCAGGACTTCGAGTATTACGACCTGTTCTTCGACGCGATGGACTACCACATCGACACGAATTTCCGGAACTACGACTTCACCATCGGGCAATATGCCGGGCTGCCGGTCTGCGGGGCAAATCTGGTCTCGCCGCCCCCGCCACCGCCGCGCAGCACCCGCGGCCCGGTGCCGGCGGGCGGGAATGCCGGAGCCGCGGGCGGGAATGGCGGCTCGGGTGGCGGCGGGCTGGATGACCCCGACGTCATCGCCGGCGAAGGCACCGGGTTCGAGCCGGGCACATCGGACAAGGTGGCGACGCATCCCTGCGCGGCCTACGACAGGGGCGAGCGGCCGGCCGAAGCGGTCTGGAACTGGTATTCCTTCTACGGCGTCGGCGGCAGCAATTTCGAGGTCGGGGGCTATCTCTGCGGCACGCTGGGCTTCATCGAGTTCGACGGCAGCCGGTTCTCGTCGCAGATCTGCGAGTCCGACTATTCGGTGAACTGCCGACCCAACGACTATTTCAACGCGACGGTGACCGATGTGGTCAGCCGCGACGATGGCGGGGTCGAGTATCACTACGAATCCGATTCAGGAAGCGTCGGCTACGGGGTGCGCAGCCCGAGATAGGCCGGCCCGGATCAGCGCCCTTCGTATTTCGCCGGGCGCTTTTCCAGAAAGGCCAGAACGCCCTCCTTGAAGTCGCGGCTGCGGCCGCAGGCGCCCTGGGCATGGGCCTCGACCGTCAGCTGGGTTTCCAGATCGTTGCCAAGGCTGGCCCGCAGGGTTTCCTTCAGATGGCGGTAGGCCAGTGTCGGCCCCTTGGCCAGCTTGCCGGCCCGCGCGGCGACATGGGCCTCGAACGAAGCATCCGGCACGGCTTCCCAGATCATCCCCCAGGCCTGCGCGTCGCGCGCCGAAACCGGCTCGGCAAACAGGGCCGCGCCCATTGCGCGGGCAAAGCCGACCTGCCGCGGCAGCCAATAGGTGCCGCCGGCGTCGGGGATCAGGCCGATCCGGGTGAAGGCCTGAAGGAAGACCGCGCTTTCGGCGGCGATCACCACATCGGCCGCCAGCGCCAGATTGGCCCCCGCCCCCGCCGCGGCACCGTTCACCGCCGAGATCGTCGGCACGGGACAATCGGTAATCGCCCGGATCAGCGGCTCGTATTCGTCGCGCAGCGTCCGTTCCATGTCGATGTCCGCGGCGGTCACCCGGTCTCCCAGGTCCTGCCCCGAGCAGAAGGCCCGGCCCGCGCCGGTCAGCACCAGCACCCGCGCAGCCGCGCCGAGTTCCCTGACGGCATGGAGCAGCTCGGCCCGCATCTGGGTGTTGAGCGCGTTCATCACCTCGGGCCGGTTCAGGGTGATCGTGGCCACGCCGTCGGCCAGGCTGGTCTGGATGGTCTGATACTGCATTGTCGTCCCCTTCTGGTGTCGCCACGATAGGCACGGCGCCCGGGAAGGAAAGCGAAACGGCCCGTCAGTTCTTCAGAATCTGCTCCAGCCGGGCCTGTTCCTCGGCATTCAGCTCCGAGGGCGTGGCGCTGGCCCTGCGACGCCGGGCGGCCATCCAGGCCAGCATCAGCGCCAGCAACAGCATCACCGGGCCGGCGATCCAGAGCACCAGGTTCACGCCCCTGGCCGGCGGCAGGAACAGCACATATTCGCCATAGCGATCGACGATATACTTGATCACCTCTTCATTGCTGTCGCCGGCCAGAATCCGCTCGCGCACCAGCACCCGCAGGTCGGCGGCGATATCGGCGCCGGAATCGTCGATGGTCTCGCCCTGGCAGACCGGGCAGCGGAGCAGGCGGGAAATCTCGCGCGCCCGCGCCTCCTGCGCCGGATCGGGCAGCATTTCGTCCGGCGTCACCGCCGCGGCGGCCAGGGGCCAGAGCAGCGCCAGGATCAGGACAAGCCGCCTCATTCGGCGGGCACCCCGCCGGGAACCGGCTTGCGCGCCCCGGCGGCCACCCGGTAGCGGCGATCCAGAAGCGAGACCAGCCCGCCCAGGGCCATCAGGATCGCGCCGCCCCAGATCCACATCGCGAAGGGCTTGATATGGGTCCGCACCGCCCAGCCGCCATCGGCCTGCGCATCGCCGATGACGACATAGAGATCGCCAAAGGGACGGCTCCGGATCGCGGCCTCGGTGGTCGGCATCCCGGCCACCGGATAGACCCGCTTCTCGGGATAGAGATGCGCGATTTCGGTCCCGTCCCGGCTGACCAGCACATCGGCCTTGGTCGTCACGTAGTTCGGCCCCTGCCCCTGGCTCACATCGACCAGCGTCAGCTCATAGCCGCCCAGGGTGAAGCTCTCTCCCTCCTGCACGACGCGGATATCCTCGACCGACCAAGCGGTGATCGCGGCAACACCGAAGATGGTGATGCCGAGCCCGCCATGCGCCAGCGCCCGGCCGAAATCGGCACGCGGCAGCCGGGTCAGCCGCGACAGCCCCCCGGTCCCGCAGCGCAGCCAGAGATCGCGCAGCGCCCCGCCGATCAGCCAGACGCCCAGCCCGGCCCCGACCGGCGCCAGGGCCGAACGTCCGGTGCCCCAGACCCAGGCCGCCAGGGCCGCCGCCAGCGCCAGCGCCAGAACCCCGCGCAGCTGCCACAACGCCCGGCCCAGCCGGCCACGCTTCCACGGCAGCAGGGCGCCGACCGGCAGAACCAATGCGAGAACGACGAAGAAGGGTGTGAAGGCAGCCTCGAAGAACGGCGCGCCGACCGAGAGTTTCCGGCCCCAGGCGAACTCCGCGAACAGCGGCCAGAGCGTGCCGGTGAACACCACGAAGGCCGAGACGACCAGCAGGATGTTGTTCAGCACCAGTGCCGACTCGCGGCTGACCAGGGCAAAGACGCCCTTGGCCTCCATCGCCCCGGCCCGCGCCGCGAAAAGCAGCAGCCCGCCGCCCAGGAAGAAGGCCAGGATCGCCAGGATGAAGACCCCGCGCTCGGGGTCATTGGCAAAGGCATGCACGCTGGTGATGACGCCCGAACGGACGATGAAGGTGCCGGTCAGCGAGAAACCGAAGGCGATGATCGCCAGCAGCACCGTCCAGGCCTTCAGCGATTCGCGCTTTTCCACCACGATGGCCGAATGCAGCAGCGCACCGGCGATCAGCCAGGGCATGAAGCTGGCGTTCTCGACCGGGTCCCAGAACCAGAACCCGCCCCAGCCAAGCTCGTAATAAGCCCACCAGGAGCCAAGCGCGATGCCGACGGTCAGGAACATCCAGGCGGCCAGGGTCCAGGGCCGGACCCAGCGGCCCCAGGCGGCGTCGATCCGGCCCTCGATCAGCGCCGCGATGGCGAAACTGAAGGCCATGCTGAGACCGACATAGCCGAGGTAGAGAAACGGCGGGTGAAAGGCGAGGCCCGGATCCTGCAGCAGCGGGTTCAGGTCGGCACCGTCAAGCGGCGGGTTGGCCAGCCGCAGGAACGGGTTCGAGGTCAGCAGCAGGAAGGCCAGGAAGGCCACCGAGATCGAGCCCTGCACCGCCAGCACCCGCGCCCGCAGCGGCGCCGGAAGATTGCCGCCGAACAGCGCCGCGGCGGCGCCGAACAGGGTCAGGATCAGCACCCAGAGCAGCATCGACCCCTCGTGATTGCCCCAGACGCCGGTGACCTTGTAGAGCATCGGCTTCAGCGAATTCGAATTGTTGGCGACCAGAGCGACCGAGAAATCCGAGGTCACGAAGGCATGCATCAACGCGCCGAAGGACACCACGACGGCGACGAACTGGATCAGCGCCGCCGGTTCCGCCACCGCCATCCAGCCGGTCCAGCGCTTCTGCGCCCCGATCATCGGCACCACGGTCTGAACCAGCGCCACGGCAAAGGCCAGCACCAGCGCGAAATGTCCGTATTCAGCTATCATGGCGGCAGTCTACGCTGCCGCCCGCCACGGCGAAAGGCCCGGTGGTTCCGGGGCGCTACACAAATGGTCGCAGCGCCGTTGGGGTCAGGGCCCGGGCAGGCCCCGGTGCCGCAGCAGCCGGTCCAGTTCGGCCACCATCCGGGCGTTGCGGGCAAAGGCCTGCCGCAACCGGCGACCCATCCAGACGGTCTTAAATCTCTTGCGCATCACGGCCTCCTCAACCGGCGCCACGCGGCAGACGCTCGCGCAGAAGTGTGGTGATCTCGGCCAGAACGACCGAGTTCCGGTTCAGCACCTCGCGGGTGGCCGCCTCTTTCTGCTGATCGCGCCAGAGAAGGTAGAAGACCATCAGCGCCCAGGGCCCGTGTTCGGTGAGCAGCGGCAGCCACAGGCTATCGGGCATCCACGCCCCCCGCCAGGCCTTGGCGCCAGTCGTCCAGCGCCGCATTGGTGCCCCCGGCCCGTACCGCGCGTTCGGCGGCAGCGGCGGCAGGATCGGCCTCGGGGTCGCCCAGGCTGCCCGGCGGCAGTCCGAACCCCGCCTGCAAGGCCGACAGCGCCGCCAGATTGGCGCCGACCTCGCGGGTCCGGCTGAGGGTCTCGGCGATCGAGCGCTGGAACTCCTGCCCCTTGGCCTGATGGCGCGCACCGAAATAGAAGCTGACGATGGCCCCCATCAGCCACCAGAGCGGCTCGGGCACCAGGGCGATGCCCTGCATCCGGCTGGCGAACCAGACCGGGTTGGTCATGGCGCTGACGAAGAGGCCGACGGTGCCCAGTGCCAGCATCGGCCTGGGCAGCCGGTTCAGGGCGTCCATCATCCGGTCGAAGCGGCCGGGGCGCGGCGGCGCCAGGAACTCGGCCCCGAACTGGGCCAGCGCCGCCTGCGCCTGCGCCGCGTCACGGCCCGCCTGGGCCTCGGCATTGGGCCGGAAGACCTCGGCGGTTTCCGCCACCAGATTGCGCCCCGAGCCGAAGAGCAGCGCGAACAGGTCCCGGATCAGCCCCATGCCGCGACCCTCCTTGCATGTTCCGCCTCGCTGAGCCGGTAACGCGGGCTGATGAACGCCTCGGCGCGGCGGATCCAGCCGCCCTTGCCGCCGTCGCGGCGCCGGACGTATTTGCGCGACGCCGGGCGGGCATCGGCCAGCGCGTAGTACCAGTTCCGCCGGGCGATGCCGTAGGCATCGGCCAGATGCCCGGGCGCGATGCGATAGGCCAGATCGGCCGCGGCGATGGTCTGCGGCCCGATCAGCCCGTCCACCGCCAGCCGTTGGCCCATGTCGTTCAGCAATGCCTGCAGGATCTTCACCGCATTGGCGCCGGCGTTGACATACATGTCGAAGACCGGCGGCCGCAGCACCTCGGGCAACCGGTCAATGCCGGGGCGGCGGTAGTAGTCTCGCAGGAATATCTCCCGGGCATCGGCCCGGCCCAGCCGCCGCAGATCGGCAAGGGTGACCCGCCCGTCGCCGTCCAGGTCGCGGCCGAGCCGTTGCAGCGTCCCGATGGTGACGCCGTATTTCGTCGCCCCGCCGGGGTCGTCGGGGTCATCCACATAGCCGCCTTCGCGGGCGATGATCTGATCGGCAATCCGCTCCACCGAGAGCATCCGGACCTCCATTCGTCCTGAAACGGGGTCCAGACTGCGCCGGTGTGGTTAACAGGCCGGCAAGGGAACGTGCGCTGCGGCGGAAGACGGGGGAAAGACGGGGAAGGTGGTGCCTGCGAACATGCACCCTACAGGGACCGCAGGATGCGAGATCTCACGCACCCTGCACCGATCCCCTGCCCCTTGCTACTTCTCGGGCTCAACATAGACGCCCTGATCCTTCAGCGCATCCACCACTTCCTTGGGCATGTAGCTTTCGTCATGCTTGGCGAGGATTTCGGTCGCGATGAAGCTGCTGCCGTCATAGCGGCCCATCGCCACCACGCCTTCGCCTTCGCCGAACAGGTCCGGCAGCACGCCGGAATAGCGCACCGGGACCGAGGCATTCATGTCGGTGACCCGGAAGCTCACCTCGGTGCCCTCGCCGCGCACCAGCGAGCCCTCCTCGACCAGACCGCCGATCCGGAACACCTCTGCCGGGCCGGGCGGGGCTTCCAGCACCTGGGTCGGCGAGCGGAAGAAGTTGATCCCGTCGCGCATGGCATAGCCGATCAGCGCCGTGGACAGGGCCAGCGCGACCACGGCCAGCAGGATGATCTGCACCCGACGGCGCTTCTTCAGGCCCAGCATCCCGCGGCTTCCCGGCAGGCGGGGCTTTGGTGCGGGATTGATCTCGGTCTGGGTCATGCGGCCTCCTCTGCCCAATTTAGGGCCGCGGCCTGCCTATCACAAATCACGCTGCGCGGAACTCGACCTTTCGCCGCAGGAACCGGGTCGCCTGACGGCCGACCCGGTCGGGATCGCCGGTGGTCAGGTAGGCCCGCTCCTGCCCCGGGCCGACCATGGCCGGGCGGCGCGACAGATAGTCGGCCAGACTGTCGGCCACCAGGCTGGCCTGGCTGAAGACCCGCACATCCGGCCCCAGGGCCTCCTGAAAGCTCTGGGCCATGATCGGGTAATGGGTGCAGCCCAGCACCGCCGCGTCGGGTTCCGGCATCTTGCGCATCAGCGCCTCGACATGGCTGCGCACCAGCGCATCGGCCAGGATCATGTCGCCTTCCTCGATCGCATCCACCACGCCGCCGCAGGCCTGTGCCTCGACATCGACGCCGATGGCACGGAAGGCCAGCTCGCGCTGGAAGGCGCGGCTGCGCACCGTGGCCGGGGTGGCAAACAGCGCGACATGCTTCACCGCCACCTCGCGCGGCGGGGAATTGTCGCCCCATTGCCGTTCGGTCAACGCCTCGATCAGCGGGACAAAGACGCCCAGCACCCGCTTGTCCTCCGGCACCCAGCGTTCCTGCATTCGGCGCAGGGCCGCGGCGCTGGCGGTGTTGCAGGCCAGGATCACCAGATCGCAACCGGCATCGAAGAGCCGCTGCACGCCCCGGGTGGTCAGCTCGTAGATGTCGTCGGCGGTGCGCACCCCGTAGGGCGTATGGGCGTTGTCGCCGAAATAGACGAAGGGCACCTCCGGCAACCGCTTTTCCACGGCCTCGAGAACCGTCAGCCCGCCAAGACCCGAATCGAATATGCCGACCGCCATAGTGGCCTCCTGCCCCTGGACTTCGGCCGAGGGCATAGCTGGGATCGCGGCAGGAATCCACAGCGGGATGCGGGGCCGGAGAGGGAATGGCGCCGCGAACAGGGGGTCTTCGGTCAGGCGAAACGGCGCGGCACCGACCGGACGGATCGGGGCGCGACAGAGGATATGGAGTCGGGGAAATCGGTTTGACACACGGGCCGAGCGCGACCGCTCCGGCCCATGTGTCGGGTCGAGGCTATTTCTTGCCCTTGCCCTGCATCTTCGAAATGCTCAACCCGTCGGTCGGAGCCGAGCCGCTTGCCGGCGGCTTGGCCTTTTCCTTCTTCGGTTTCTTGGCTTCCTTGTTACCGCGTTGCTGGCGATCAGCCATGATGAACGTCCTGTCCGCAGGAAGGTCCGGCAACCATGGCCGGACCGGGCCCGCGCAGCGGATCGGCCCGGCGTCACAGGACGCCCGGCCCGCCGGCCCGGGTGCAGATTACCACGCCCGTGACGGCGCGACAGCAAATTCGGCGGGCGATGACGGCCCCGCGCGACCCGCGGCTAGAAATCCGTCGGGGCGCCGCCCTCGGCCTTGCGGCGGGCAACGAAGGCCTCCAGCTCTTCCCGGATTCCCGGGTCCATCGGAGGCGGCTGGAAGCTGCCGATGATGTCCTTGAACATCTTGTGCGCCCGCTCGGCGGTCCAGACCGCGCCCGAGAGCCGCCAGCCTTCATAGTTGCGCCAATCCGACAGGAAGGGCTGATAGAAGGCCTTCTCGTAGCGTTCCTCGGTATGCCTGGTGCCAAAGAAATGCCCCGCCGGGCCGACCTCGCGGATCGCGTCCACCGCCAGGTCCTCGGGGGTCGAGGCATAGGTTGCCGGCTCGAAGTAGCGCTCGATCTGCTGTAGCACCTCGCAGTCCATGATGAATTTCTCCGGGCTGGCGATCAGCCCGCCTTCCAGCCAGCCGGCGGCGTGATAGACCATGTTGGTCCCCGATTGCACCGCCGCCCAGAGCGAGTTCGAGGTTTCCCACATCGCCTGCCCGTCCGGCACATTGGCGGCACAGGACCCCGACGAGCGCAGCGGCAGCCCGTAGAACCGCGCCAGCTGCCCGGTCATCTGGGTGGCGCGCATGTATTCCGGCGTGCCAAAGGCCGGAGCGCCGGACTTCATGTCCACATTCGAGGTGAAGGTGCCGAAGCCGCAGGGGGCGCCGGGGCGGACATATTGGGCCAGCGCGATGATGCAGAGCCCCTCCGCGATCGACTGCGCCACCGCCCCCGCCATCGTCACCGGCGCCATCGCCCCGGCCAGGGTGAAGGGCGTCACCACCGCCGCCTGCCCGCGCCGCACGCAGCGCAGGTAGCCGTCGATCATCGGCGTGTCATGCTTGAGCGGCGAGGTCGAGTTGATGTTGGTGTACATCCGCGGCGTCGCCTCGAATTCCTCATGGCTGAGGCCGCCGGCGATCCGGACCATCTCGAACACGTCCTCGACCCGCTCCTTGCCCAGCGAATAGGCGTGGCAGACCTTGTCGGTCAGGGTCAGCTTGTCGAACAGCACGTCGAGATGCCGGACCGAGGCATGCACGTCCACCGGCTCGACCGGATAGCCGCCGGCGATATGGATGCAATTGAAATACTGCGTCAGTTTCAACAGGTTGGCGCATTGCTCGCGGGTGCCCGGGGTCTTGCCGGTTTCGAGGTCGAAATAGTTCGGCGGCGAGGAGACATTGACGAAGACCATGTGCTTGCCGCCGATGGTCACGGCGCGGTCGGGATTGCGCGGGGTGAGGGTAAAGCTTGGCGGCGCCTTGCCGACCATCTCCATCACCCAGTCGCGGCCCATCCGGACATTGGTGCCCTCGACGGTGCAGCCGGCCTTCTTGAACAGAGCGAGCGCTTCGTCGTGGTAGAACTCGACACCGATCTCTTCGAGGATGCGCATCGCGGCATCGTGGATCCGCGCCACGCCCTCTTCATCCAGCGGTTCGGTCGGGCGGTCTGTATTGACCGGGATGCGCCAGGGCATCTGGTCGAGTTGGAAGCTGCTGGACCGGCGGGCATTGCCAGAGCGTCCGCCATGGCGTCTGCGGCGCGGTTGGTCCTCGATCATATGCGGCTCTCCTTGGGCTGTCGTCCCCCGACAATGGTGTGACGACGGGCCGCTCGCCTGACGGAAGGCGACGTGAATGGTCGCTTTCCGACCTGTGGGCTCATCCGGCGGCCCCGTCGCCGATCGGGTGGGGCTTGCCGGCCACATTTAATTTCGATACACGTCTAATTAGATTGCTGCCGAAGGAGTTCTTCATGACCGATGACAGCCGACTTGCCGAGTTGCTGGCACTGCTGAAGGTGCTGGCCGACGAAAGCCGCCTGCGGCTGCTGGGCCTGCTGGCCCAGGCTCCGACCTCGGTCGAGGCGCTGGCGGCGGCGCTGGCGTTGAAGGAGCCGACCGTCTCGCACCATCTGGCGCGGCTCAAGTCCGCCGGACTGGTGAGCATGACGCAGGACGGGACAAGGCATCTCTATGCGCTGGATGCAGAAGCGCTGCGCCGGCTCAGCCGCGACCTCTTCGCCAGCGTCGCCGCAGCGGACAGCGCGCCCGAAAGCGCCGAAGCCGCCTGGGAAGAAAAGGTCCTGGCGACCTATCTGCGCGATGGCAAACTGACAGAACTGCCCGCCTCGCGGCGCAAGCGGCGGGTGGTCCTGGCCCAGATCGCCCGGAATTTCGCCGATGGCGAGGTGCTGCCGGAGAAGGAATTGAACGCCCGTCTGGCCGAGGTCCATCCCGACACCGCCACCCTGCGGCGCGAGTTCATCGGCTACCGGATGATGACGCGCGACGCAGGCATCTATACCCGCCTGCCCGAAACGCAATGGCGCAGCGAGGCCGAGCAGCACCGCGCCCCGGCGGGCACCGCGGCCTGAGCCTCAACCCTCGGCGGCGATGCTGTCGAGCCAGCCCGGCAGATGGCCGATGTCGGGCAGCACCACGTCGGCCTCCCCCGCCAGCGCCTCGGCGGTGGCCGGGCCGGTCAGCACGCCCACCGTGCGACAACCGGCGGCGCGCCCGGCGTGCAGGTCGTGCAGGCTGTCCCCGACCATCGCCACGCTGCCCGGCGCCAGCCCCGACCAGTCGAGAAAGGCCTGCACCTGCCCCGGCGCAGGTTTGCCGCCCCAGCCGCTGTCATAGCCAGCGACGAAGCCGAAACTCCCGGCGATCCCGGCGGTCTCGAGATGCGCCCGGGCCGAGCTTTCGTCGTCGTTGGTCGCCAGCCCCAGCACCAGCCCGCGAGCCCTGAAATCGGCGATCAGCGGTTGCAGGTCCACCGGCGCCACCAGCGCCGTTCCGGCCGCCTCGGTCTTCATGTGCCGGATCAGGGCCGGTTTCTCCCAGCCCGGCAGGAACGGCAGGATCAGGCTGGCCACCTGCTCGGACGTCTCGGCGATCACCGGGCTGTGCGCGGCAAAGCGCAGCGTCCCGGGATCGAAGCCCAGCACCTCGGCAACCTCGGCGCCCACCGGGCCGGGGAACAGATCGGCCAGAAGCTTGGCGGTCCAGGCGCCCCAGGTCGCCTCAAAATCGAACAAGGTCCCGTCCTTGTCGAACAGCAGCCCGTGCAATGTCATCCTCCGCCTCCCGGTATCCCATCGAACCGGCCGCTAACCCGCCGCATCTTCGATGTTTTTTTGCTGTTTGGCACAGGTCGAGCAGAGTTGACAGCCCCCGGCGCGCCTTACAGGATCGGCGCATGAACAGACTGCCGCCCTATCGCCTGCATCAATCCCTGGGCTACCAGCTTTCCGTCACCAGCCGGATTCAGGAGCGGCGCCTGGACGAGGGGCTGAAGAAGCTCGGCCTGACCCGGATCAGCTGGTGCATCCTGCTGGCGGTCGGAAACGAGGCGCTGACCCAGCCCTCGGACATCGCCGAATTCGTCGGCATCGACCGGACCGCAACCTCGCGCGCGCTGCGGCAGATGGAGGCCGCGGGGCTGGTGTCGCGGCAGAACGGCACCGCGGATCGGCGCACCACCCGGGTCGGGCTGACCGCAAAGGGCCGGCAGCGGCTGGACGAGGGCACGCCGCTGGCGATCGCCAACAACCGGGTGATGGCGGCCCGGCTGACCCCCGACGAACATCGCGAGCTGGAACGGCTGCTGGCCAAAGCACGCGGCGGCGACGCGATGCAGGGTCTCTAGGACCGTCCCGCCCGGAACGGGCGAGTCGCGAGGCGGAATTTCACCTCTTCTTAGGACAGTTGAAGGAAGCCTTATCCTCGGCCCGGTTCAGGTCCAGTGAACCATGCCGCCGCCCGGCAGCGCCTGACGTGCGGCCATCGGGGTCTCGTAACTCAGCCCTTCGGCATCGCAGAACGCCATGACCCAGGCGTCGTCCTGGGTCAGAAAGTCCAGCAGGGCCGCCAGGAACGTGGGATCCTGCGCCGCCGTCCGCAGATCGCCCGTCGCACCGGTCGAGCCCAGGAACACCGGCCACAATTCGTCGTTTCCGGCCAGCCATGCCAGGACCTGAAGCGCGACCACTTCGGCATCTTCCCGCCGCATCTTCAGAACTCCCTAACCAAGCTAAACGCTTTGTTAACCTCTCGCGGGGAATAGTCACACATTCACATGCTTACCCCCTGGAGCCTTATGCCGGATCGATTGCTCATCGTCGACAACGATGCGACCGACAGGATCAACCTGAAGACCAAGCTGACCGCGGCCTGCTACGAGGTTGCGCTGGCCCCGGGTCCGGCCGCGGCGCGGATCGCGCTGGCCGAGGGCAAGACGCGACTGCTGATCCTTTCGGACCGGATCGACGGACCCGGCGGGGCCAGGCGGTTCTGCCGCAGCCTTGCAGGCGATCCGGCCCGCGCCGATCTGCCGATCATCGTCGTCGGCTCCAGACCCAGCCAGAAAGCGCGGCTGAAGTTTCTGGCGGCCGGGGCGGCGGATTACCTGGCCCGGCCGCTGGATGACGCCGCCCTGCTGGCGCGCGTCCGTTCGCTGCTGCGCGACCTGCCGCGCGAGCTGCCGGTGGATGTCGAATCCCTGGCGATCGAGGCGCATGTCGCCCTGCGCCCGCAGCCGCCGGGGCTGATCGGGATCGTCAACACGGATCGCACCGCCGCGCTGCGCTGGAAAGCCGCGCTGGACGGCCGTATTCGCGACCGGATCGCCATCTACCGGCCAGAGACCCTGTTCGACCGGCTGCGGCAGGAGCCGAAGCCGGACATCTTCGTGATCGGGGCGGAACAGGCCCGGTTGACCGATCTGCGGCTGATTGCCGAGCTCCGGGTCCGGCAGGACACCCGGTCTTCCCCGGTGCTGGTGGTCGGCGGCGGGCAGGAACCGGAATTCGACATCATGGCGCTGGACCTCGGCGCGGGGGACGTGCTCTCGGGCGGTTTCGACGCCGATGAGCTGGTGCTGCGGCTGCGCGCCCGGCTGCGGCAGAAGCGCGCCGGAGAACGGCGGCGGCGCACCCTGGCCGAGGGCCTGCGGCTGGCCGCCACCGACGGGCTCACCGGCCTGCTGAACCGACGCGCCACCTTTGCCCGGCTGGCCGCGATGGCCCGCGATGCAAAGCTGCGGAATCGTCCCTACGGGCTGATGATCCTGGACATCGACCGGTTCAAGCGGATCAACGACACGCATGGCCATGCCGGTGGCGATATCGTGCTGTGCGAAGTGGCGCGGCGGTTGACCCGAAACATGCGCGACGGCGACCTGCTGGGCCGGATCGGCGGAGAGGAATTCCTCGTTGCCCTGCCCGATTGCGCCCTCGCCCCCGCGAGGAAGGCCGCAGAGCGGCTGCGCCGGATCATCGAGGCCAGGCCGGTGACGCTGCAATCCGGGGTCCGGGTCTATGTGACACTGTCGGTCGGGCTCTGCCTGTGCAGCGGCACGGAAGAAACCGTCGGGGCCGCCTATGACCGGGCCGACCGGGCACTCTACGTCGCCAAGGCGGGTGGTCGGAACACGGTGACCGTGGGTCGGCCGGCGGCCTGAGCGCCGGCTCAGCCCTTGGGCTGCGGTGGCGGGTCCGGGCGGAACCGCGGCTTGCGTTTCAGGCCGCGCGCCAGGGCATCGGCGAATCCGGCGCGCTCTTCGGGGCTCATCGTCTCGAGCCGCTCGTACAACAGCTCTTCACCGATCTTCAGCCGCTCGTCCAGCCGCGCCTTCTGGGCGTCGATCGCCTTCCGAACCGCGTCGATCTCGAAGGGTTCGGCACGCAGCGCGTCCAGCAACACGTCGAACTGCTGGCGCAGCTCCTCGCGGTTCTGCCGCAGATTGCCCGCGCGCTCGATCAGCGCCTTGCCGAAGGCCCGCCGCTCATCGCCGGGCAGGGCCTGGATGAAGGGACCAAGGCCGATGTCCGCCATCGCGGTATCGGGGCGCCGGTCGCGGTCGCGGCCCAGCCAGGCACCGGCAACCAGCCCGACCACCAGCAGGTTCAGCGCCAGCGACACCGCCAGCGCGATCCGGAGGCCGCGACCGGCCGGCGGGGTCCGGGCCGCTGTATCTTGTTGCGTCTGGGTCATCTTCAGCCGTCCTCGGCCAGATCAAGCGAAGGCATGAAATCACCAACCGTGTATTCCGAACCGAAGCCGATCACCCCGTCCAGCGTGCTCGGGCTGGCAAAGCCGAGCCAGAGCCCGGCCATCGCGGCGCTCGCCATCCCGGCCATCGCGGGCCAGCCGCCGATCGCCGCGAGCAGACCGGCCAGAAGACCGACGCGTGGCGCCGTCTCTGCTGCCGGAGCGGCAGAGGCCAGCGCCACCGATCCGGGCCGGGTTGCCTCGGCCTCGGCATCCGCCATGATCCGGGCGAACAGCCCTTCGGGCAATGCGGCACCATCCTCCCGCCCGACACGGAAGAACGCGTCAAGCTGGTCGTCGGTCACACCATTCCGTTGTTCAGTAGCCATAACCCAACTCCTCGCGCCGTCCGGCCAGAGCCCGGGCCAGCGCACGTTTTCCCCGCGCCGTCAGACTTTCGACCGCCTCGACACCGATGTCCATGATCGCCGCGATCTCGGGATTGGCAAATCCCTCGATGTGGCGCAAGACCACGGCCTGCCTCTGCCGTTCGGGCAAGGCGGCGAGGGCCTGGTCCAGCGCCTCGACACGGGCCCGGTCATCCATCATTTCCGCCGCCGAAACGGCATCGTCCTCGGGCTCGGCGATCTGGTCCAGCCCCGGCCCCTGCCAGCGCCGCTTGCGAAGCCGGTCGGTGCAGAGATTGGCCGTCACGCGATAAAGCCAGCTTGTCACCTTGGCCTCGCCCTGGCGCCAGTCCGGCGCCAGTTTCCACAGCCGCAGCATCGCTTCCTGGGTCACATCCTCGGCCTCGGCCCGGTCACCGCCCAGGAGCCGCGTCGCATAGCGCAGCACCTTCGGCGCCAGTCGGGCCGTCAGCAATCGGGCCGCCGAGACATCGCCATTGCCGAAGGCCACCAGCAACACTTCGTCGCTGGCTTCCGCCTCGGCGGCAATCTCGGCAGAATCCGGTACGCTCATATCCGAGGCTGCTACCCGGTTGCGGGGCGGGGCGCAAATGCCCCGCCCCGTTTCGGTTGCGAACCCTGGCCGACGGCGACCGTCCTTGCGGGACAGTAACTCCGTCGCCGGCCAGAGCCCGGCGTCAGCCGCCGCGGCGCTCACCATGTCCGCCCTTGCCGCCATGTCCGCCCTTGCTGCCGCGCTTGCCCATCTTGCCGGCCATCTTGGCGAGGCCGTCATCGTATTCGGCCTTGCTGACCGAACCGTCGCCATCGGCATCAAAGCGCTTCAGGAAGCCTTCACCGGCCCGCGCCACCCGCATCTCGTCCGCGGAGAGCTTGCCATCGGCATTGTCGTCCTGGCGATCGAACATCCGCTGCGCCATCTCGGCGCGACGCGCGGCGCGGCGCTCGGCTTCACGGGCCTCGGCGGCGGCGACCATCTCGTCCTGCGAGATGAACCCGTCACCATCGGTGTCGGCCGCATCGAAGCGGGCCTTGGCGGCCGCGGCGAGCTCATCGGAGGTCACCACACCATCGGCATTCGCGTCGAGCTGCTCCCAGACCATGCCGGCCATCGGGCCACCGTCGCGGCCGCCCATGCCCGGGCCCTTCGGACCGGCTTCCTGTGCCGTCGAGGCCAAGGCGGTTCCCAGAACGGCAAAGACCGCCAGTGCGGATACGAGTTTCGTTTTCGTCATGTCATTGCTCTCCAGTTTCGTTTACCCAAAATCCGCAGTTCTCTGCGCGATCTGAGGTGAAAACGCGCCGGATCCCGGATTCCGTCGCCGGAAGTCATTTCCCGATCATCACGGTTTCGTCAGGGCTTCATGATTTTGCGACATTCTGGCACGGTGACATCCCGGGGCCCCGGCCCCATCTTTGCCTTTGACCTTTAGCTGGACCCTTTCCGATGCAATCTGACTCCACAAATCGTCCCCTTCGCCCGGCGCTGCTGCGCGGCTGGGCCCGCCGCTGCCCGAAATGCGGGGCCGGACCGATGCTCAAGGGGTATCTGTCGGTGCGGAGTTCCTGCCCGGCCTGCGGCGAGGATCTGCACCATCACCGCGCCGATGACGGCCCGGCCTATCTGACGATCCTGATCGTCGGCCATATCATGTCGCCGGCGCTGCTGATCGCCTTCATCAAGTTCCGGCCCGATCCGCTGGTGCTGGCCTCGCTGTTCCTCATTGGCTGCGTCGGACTTTCGCTTTACCTTCTGCCAAGGTTGAAGGGGCTGATCGTCGCCGTGCAATGGGCCAAGCGCATGCATGGATTCGGCGGTTCCCCGGCCTGACGCCGGAGGATCCGCTTGCCCGTCCGTTCCGAGACTTCGCCCGCCGCCGATCCGGTGCCGGTCCGCAATGCCGCGACGATCATCGCGATCCGCGACCCGGCGGGCCCGGCGCCCAGCGTCCTGATGGGCCAGCGCGGCAAGGCGGCGGCCTTCATGCCCGACAAGTTCGTCTTTCCCGGCGGCGCCGTCGATCCGGGCGATGCCGAGGTGCCCCTGAGCGCCCCGCTGCCCGCGACCTGCGCCGCCGCCCTGACCGACAGGGCGCCCGCAGGGCTGGCCGACGCCCTGGCCGCGGCGGCGATCCGCGAATTGTGGGAAGAGGCCGGCCTGGCGCTCGGCCGGCCCGGCCACTGGCCCGATCCGCCCCCCGACTGGCGCGACTTCGCCCGCCTCGGCCTGCGCCCCTCGGCCGAAAGCCTGCGCTTCGTCTTCCGCGCCATCACCCCGCCGGGCCGGTCGCGCCGCTTCGACGCCCGGTTCTTCCTGACCGACGCGGCGCAGCTGGCCGGCGACCCGGATGATTTCTCGCGCGCGTCCGACGAGCTCTCGGCCCTGCAATGGGTGCCGTTATCCGAGGCCCGCCGCTTCAACCTGCCCTTCATCACCGAGGTGGTGCTGGCCGAGGTCGCGGCCGCCCTGCCCTCCTTGGCCCCGCCCAAGACGGTGCCCTTCTTCCGCAACGACGACGAGGAAAGCCTGTTCCTGCGTCTCGGCGGCCGGGCGCTCTGACCCGCATCTCTTTGCCTCGAAAATACTCCGGGGAGGGTCCGGGAGGGGCAGCGCCCCGCCCGGCGGTCGGCCCGGGCGCAGCCCGGGGCGAAATCGCTAGCTGGCCAGCACGATCGCCAGCAGCGAGATCCCCAGAAAGGCCATGCCCGCCAGCTCGCGCCGGGTCACCTTCTCGCCCAGGAACAGCACACCCGCCGCCAGGCCGAAGACCAGTTCCACCTGGCCGAAGGCCCGGACATAGGCGGCATTCTGCAGCGTGAAGGCGGTGAACCAGCCCAGGCTGCCCAGCATCCCGGTCAGGCCGACCAGCGCTGTCGCCCGCCAGGAGCGGGCAACCTTGCCCAGGGTCCCGGGCTCGGCCAGGCGCAGGACCACCAGCATGATCGCGGTCTGGGTCGTGGTGACGCAGGCCAGGGTGAAGGCGGCCCGGAAGAAATAGTCATCCGCCCCGAGGGTCAGCGCCGCACCGCGATAGCCGATCGCCGCCAGCGCGAAACTGGCCCCCGCGACCAGCCCCAGGGCCAGGGTCCGGTTCCAGATCACGCCGCGGACCTTCGCCCCTCTCGGCCAGGACAGCAGCACCACCCCGACGACACCGATCAGGATCGCCAGGAAACCGCCGGCCGAGACCGCCTCGCCCAGGAACAGGGCCGAGAACAGCGCCACCTGCACCGTCTCGGTCTTGGTGAAGGCGATGCCGACCGCGAAATTGCGCATCGAGAACAGCGACACGGTGCAATAGGTGCCGAGGATCTGGCCCAATCCGCCGATCACCGCCCAGGTCCAGAAGGCCGGCCCCGGCACCGGCCAGTCGCGGCCCTGAGCGATCATCAGCAGGACCAGCGCCCAGGCCAGCGGCGCGGCGAAGACAAAGCGGGAAAAGGTGGCGCCGCCGGTCGAAAGCCCCAGAGCCTTGAGCCGCCGTTGCAGCAGGAAGCGCAGGGTCTGCACCAGCGCCGCCGCCAGGGAAATGGGAATCCACAACGCCATGACGGCGCCGCTATTTCATACCCTCAGCGGCGACGCCAGAGCGGATGCGGCACCGGATCCTTCGGTTGCAGCAGATAACGGCGGAAAACCTCGCCGTAGCTGCGGTACATGTAGCCGTTGTTGCGGGCCAGATAACGGTCGCGATTCGAGAAATAGAGCCCCGGCAGCCGGAACCAGGCGACCCTGGGATGCATGTGATGCACCACATGCAGGTTGTTGTTCAGAAAGATCAGCGCCAGCGGCCCGCGATCCTCGATGATCACCGTGCGGCCACGCACCCGCTCATGCGCCTGATGCTCGAGGAAGGTGCGGATCTTCAGCACCGACAGCGCCGCGTAGGCCGACAAGAGATAGGCCCAGACCGGCATCTGCGCCACGAACCCCAGCCACAGCAGCACGATCAACAGCGCCGGGATATGCCAGAGCCAGCCCTGAACCACCCGCGGGTCTCCGGCGCGATGCTTGCGGATATCCGAAAGGATGAAGGCCACGGTGCCGACCAGCGGCCCGACCAGCAGCCGTCCCAGCAGTCGGTTGTTGAACCGCAGCAGGGCGCGCAGGGCTGGCGGGGTCCGTTCCCAGACGCCGGGGTCCAGGTAGTTCGACTCGGGGTCGTCATAGGGGTCGGTCAGATTGGCGTCGAGGTGATGCTCCAGATGGGTATCGCGGAACCGGCGATAGGGGATCACCAGGGTCAGCGCCGGAAACACCAACGCCTCGTTCCACCCTGCCCGCTTGAACGGGTGGCCATGGATCATCTCGTGGCTCAGCGACGAGTGCAGCGCCGTCGCGGCGATGGTCACGACCATCCCCAATGGAAGCCAGAGCGCCGCTAGCCAGGTCGTGCCCAGCATCCAGAGCACATAACAGCAGGCCAGCAAAAGCAGTGTGGGCCACTCGGCCCAGATCGTTCCTTCGGTTTTCATAACTTGTCCATGCGGAGCGATTCGTCGCTCTCGCGTGGACGCACTCTGTCATGAATTCGTCAATAATTGAAGCGGTTTGCGGTGCGACGCTGCGGCGCGATGCATGACGGGGCAGGCAGGATGCCGCCGAAGCGCACCCGCCGGGCCGCCCGCGACCGGCAGCGGGGAACGCAGAGCGGCCCCTTTGCCGATGTCGTGGGGCCTGCGCCACTGCCCACCGCATCGGCCCCCGGGGTCGCAAATCACCAGGTCCAGAGCCCTGGAATCACGCCCTGACACCGCGTCATCACCGCAACACCGCCGAACCGCCACCATGGCCCGACAACGGCCGGACTGGCAAAAGCTCCATTGTTTCGGTAGGTTTCTGGAAAAAACTTGAGGCAGAATAACAGGTCGAGGAGACCGAGCAGTGAAAAGTTTGACCTCTCGGAGGGCGCGCTATGCTGCCCTTTTGGTCCTTGTCGCGTCCCTGGCGGCCTGTGGCCTGCCGCGATCCGGCCCCAACAAGCGCGAAATCTTTGCAGGCTCGGTGCAGCGCAAGGGCGACAGTTTCGTCGTCGCGGTGGACGACCGTGTGACGCGCGCCACGGCGGTGATCCCGGCGCTCGGCTTCTCCTCGGACTTCACCGGCGCCGGTGAGCTCGGCTCGGACACGATCAGCCCCGGCGACACGCTGTCGCTGACGGTCTGGGAAAACGTCGATGACGGGCTTCTGGCCCCGCAGGGCGCCAATGCGACCGTGCTCGAGGAAATCCAGGTGGATGGCTCGGGCAACATCTTCGTGCCCTATGCCGGCCGCATCCATGCCGCCGGCAACTCGCCCGAGACGGTGCGGCGGATCATCACCGAGAAGCTGGATGCCCAGACCCCGGACCCGCAGGTGCAGGTGCGGCGGGTTGCCGGAGACGGCGCCACCGTGTCGATCACCGGCGCGGTCGGCGGCCAGGGCGTCTTTGCCATCGAACGCCCGACCCGGACCCTGAGCGCGATGATCGCCCGGGCCGGCGGCGTGACGATCCCGCCGGAAATCGCCCAGGTCTCGGTGATTCGCGGCAACAAGGTCGGCAAGATCTGGTACAAGGATCTCTACAACAATCCCCGTTTCGACATCGCCCTGCGCAGCGGCGACCGGATTCTGGTCGAAGAAGACACCCGCGCCTTCACCGCCCTCGGCGCCACCGGCGCACAGAACCGGGTGCCGTTCACGACCCAGACGCTGAGCGCCATCGAGGCGATCGCCCAGGTCGGCGGGCTGCAATCGGGCACCGCCGATCCGACCGGGGTCTTCGTGTTCCGCAACGAGCCGCAGGAAATCGCCCGTGCGGTACTGGGCCGCGACGACCTGATCGGCGACCAGCGGATGATCTATGTGCTCGACCTGACCAAACCGAATGGCGTGTTCATGGCCCGCGATTTCGTGATCCGCGACGGCGACACCGTCTATGTGACCGAAGCGCCCTTCGTGCAGTGGTCCAAGGTGCTGAACGCCCTGACCGGCACCCTGAGCACCGCGAATACCGTCAACACGCTTGCGGGGAACTGATGTCGCCCCCTGATCGGGGGCGATCCGGCGCCGGGGAGGAAACTCCCCGGCGTCTTTACGTCTACAACGGCGGCTTCCTGACCCAGAAACGGGTGCGGCGCATCCTGGAACTCGCGGGCTGGGACATCCGCCTGGGCGCACCGAAGGAGGGCGACTGGGTCGGGGTCTGGGGTCACTCGCCGACCGCACCGCGAGGCGAGACGGTGGCCGGCTGGACCGAAGCGCCGGTGCTGCGGGTCGAGGACGCCTTCCTGCGCTCGATCCGGCCCGGCCGTGACGGCGGCGAGCCGCCTCTGGGCCTGGTGCTGGACCGGAGCGGCGTCCATTTCGATTCCTCCCGCCCCTCGGACCTGGAGACCCTGCTGGTCAAGACACCGCTGGACGACGCCGCGCTGCTGGGTCGGGCCCGGGACGGCATCCTCCGCCTCAAGACCGCGCAGCTGTCGAAATACAACGCCTTCGACACCTCGGCCGCCCTGCCCGAGGCGCCCTATGTGCTGGTGATCGACCAGACCCGCGGTGATGCCTCGATCAGCCGCGGCGCCGCCGATGCCGGCACCTTTCACGAGATGCTGGTCTTCGCGCAGGAAGAGCATCCCGGTGCCCAGATCGTCATCAAGACCCATCCCGAGACCGCGGCCGGGCAGCGCCCCGGACATTTCGGCCCCGAGGATGCCGGCGGCCATATCAGCCTGCTGACCGATCCGGTCAGCCCCTGGGCGCTGATGGAGGGTGCCCTGGCGGTCTATACCGTCTCGTCGCAGCTGGGGTTCGAGGCGATCCTGGCCGGCCACAAGCCGAGGGTCTTCGGCCAGCCCTTCTATTCCGGCTGGGGCCTGACCCAGGACGAGAACCCTGTGCCGCGGCGCGAACGCAAGCTGACCCGGGCGCAGCTCTTTGCCGGGGCGATGCTGCTCTACCCGACCTGGTACGACCCCTACCGCGACCGGCTGTGCAGTTTCGAGACCGCGGTGGACACGTTGGAAGCACTGGCCCGCGGCTGGCGCGAGGATCATCAGGGCTATGCCGCCTATGGCATGCGGGCCTGGAAACGGGCGCCGCTGCAGAAGATGCTGGGTCGCGAGGTGCCGATGGTCTTTCCGCGGACACCCGCGCCGGTTCCCGATCGGAAGGCGCTGGTCTGGGCCGGCAAGGCCGATCAGGCGCCCGAGGGAGCGATCCGGGTCGAGGACGGCTTCCTGCGCTCGCGCGGGCTGGGCGCCGATCTGGTGCCGCCGCTCAGCCTGGTGCTGGACGATCTCGGCATCTACTACGACCCGGCCCGCGAAAGCCGGCTGGAACGGCTGATCGCCGCCTCGGTGGATCTGCCGCATGTGGCTCTGGCCCGGGCCGATGCGCTGCGGCGCCGGCTGATTGCGGCACGGGTGTCGAAATACAACCTCGCGACAACGGACCTGCCGGCACTGCCCGAAGGCCACCGCCTGCTGGTGCCGGGCCAGGTCGAGGATGACGCCTCGGTCCTGCACGGCGGCGGCACGGTGCGCAGCAATATCGGCCTGTTGCAGGCGGCCCGCGCGGCGCATCCCGAGGCGGTGATCCTCTACAAGCCGCATCCCGATGTCGAGGCCGGGCTGCGGCCCGGCAAGCTCCGCCCCGAGGAGGCGCTGCAATTCGCCGATCTGGTGCTGGACCACGCCGATCCACTGGCCCTGATCGAGGCGGCGGACGAGGTCTGGACCATGACCTCGCTGCTGGGGTTCGAGGCACTGATCCGCGCCAGGCCGGTGACCTGTCTCGGGATGCCCTTCTATGCCGGATGGGGGCTGACCACCGATCTGACCACGGGGCTGCTGCCCGCCACGGCGCGCCGCCGGGCCCGGCCGGTGCTGCAGGGGCTGATCCATGCGGTGCTGATCGACTATCCGCGCTACCACGACCCGGTCACCGGCCAGCCCTGCCCGCCCGAGGTCGCGGCCGAGCGGCTGGCCGACCCCGACCTGACGCGCGGCGGGCCCGGGCTGCGGCTGCTGGCCAGACTTCAGGGCTGGCTGGCCGGATACGCCTGGCTCTGGCGGTGAGGATGGCTGTGGCGCGCCCCGGGAGACAGGAGATGCAAGGGGGCGCTGCCCCCTCGGCCTGCGGCCTCACCCCCGGGATATTTCCAAGGTAAAGCCGAGCGGCCGGACTCTCGGGGTCAGAGCGGGCGCCAGCGGTGCAGAACGTCGGGCCCGCAGCGCCGCGACTCGACCAGCCGGAAGCGTGGCGCATCGGCCAGATGTTCGAAGCGCATCGCGGCAATGGCGGGCACCGCCTCGGCGCCCAGGGCCAGGCCGGCGGTGAAGCCGACCAGTTCATCGACCAGACCGGCACCGAGCAGGCTGGCGGCGAGGCTGCCGCCGCCCTCGCAGAAGACCCGGGTGAGCCCCTCCCCGGCCAGGGTTTCCAGCGCCGCGCGCGGATCGAGCTGGCCGTCGGGGCCGAGCCCCGAGGCCAGGCAGCGGGCGCCGCGATCGGTCCAGCGGGCGATACGGTCGGGGTCGGCATGCGGGCCGTGGATCAGCCAGAGCGGCTGCTCGCCGGCCGTGCGGGACAGCTTGCCGGTCTCGTCGAGATTGAGCCCGCGTGACAGGACCACCCGCACCGGCTGACGCACCGCTCCATAGCCGCGCACGTTCAGACCGGGGTCATCGGCCCGCGCCGTGCCGCCGCCGACCAGCACCGCGTCATGGCAATGCCGCAGCCCGTGCACCGCATGGCGCGCCTCGGGCCCGGTGATCCAGCGGCTTTCGCCAGAGGCCGTGGCGATCCGCCCGTCGAAACTGGTGGCCAGTTTCAGCGTCAGCAGCGGCCGGTTCTCGGTGATCCGCAGGAAGAACCCCCGGTTGGCCTCCAACGCCTCGGCTTCGAGCACCCCGTTGGTGACCGCAACCCCGGCGCGGCGCAGCAGCGCCAGGCCCTGCCCGTTCACCCTGGTGTCCGGATCGGCGGTGGCGATGACCACGCGGGCCACCCCGGCTTCGGCCAGGGCCAGGGCGCAGGGGCCGGTCTTTCCGGTATGCGAACAGGGTTCGAGCGTGACATGGGCGGTGGCGCCGCGCGCCGCCTCTCCGGCCTGGGCCAGGGCCACCACCTCGGCATGCGGCCGGCCGCCGGGCTGGGTCCAGCCGCGGCCGACGATGCGCCCGTCGCGGGTGATGACGCAGCCGACCGCGGGATTGGGCCAGCAGTTTCCCAGCCCCCGCCGCCCCAGCGTCAGGGCATGGGCCATGTGGCGGGCGTCTGCGGCCCCGGTCACTCGTCCAGCGAGCCGCCCGGGCGCAGCTCGTCGATGAACTTGTCGAAGTCATCGGCGGCCTGGAAGTTGCGATAGACCGAGGCGAAGCGGACATAGGCCACGGTGTCGATCCGGGCCAGGCTTTCCATCACGATCTCGCCGATGGTCTTCGAGGGAATGTCGGTCTCGCCCATGCTTTCGAGCCGCCGGACGATGCCGGAGATCATCTGGTCGATCCGTTCCGGATCGACCGGCCGTTTCTGAAGGGCGATCCGCACCGAACGTTCCAGCTTGTCGCGATCGAAATCCTCGCGCCGGCCGTTCGACTTGATCACCACGAGGTCGCGCAGCTGCACCCGTTCATAGGTGGTGAAACGACCGCCGCATGCCGGGCAGAACCGCCGCCTGCGGATCGAGACATGATCCTCGGCGGGGCGGGAATCCTTGACCTGCGTATCGACGTTTCCGCAAAACGGGCAGCGCATAACCTCTCCCTCGTGCCTGAAGGCATGATATCTACTGCGACTATAGGGCCGCCGCTAGGATTTGGGTAGGGGGCACCGCGCGCCCAAGATGTTGGGCCATTTTGGTGTCATCCGAGTCACAGCCGCGCCCCGCGCGAGGCTCAATCGGGGCGGAAGTGCAGCGCCACCTCGCGGCGATGCGGGCGGGCGCGATGCTCGACCAGATACAGCCCCTGCCATGTCCCCAGCCGCATCCGCCCGGCCTGGACCGGGACCGAAAGGCTGACCGGCAGCACCGCGGCCTTGAGATGGGCCGGCATGTCGTCGGGCCCTTCCGAGCGATGCCGGATCCAGCGCATCGACGGCGCGTCGGCCGGCGGCGCGATCCGCTCCAGCCAGGCCAGAAGATCGCCCTGCACATCCGGATCGGCATTCTCCTGGATCAGCAGCGAGCAGGAGGTATGGCGGACCATGGCGGTCAGCAGCCCGTCGCCCTGCCCCGCCAGCCAGTCGGCGACGCGGTCGGTGAATTCGTGCAGGCCGGGGCCTTGGGTGGGGATCATCAGGGTTCCGTGCATCGGCGGCAGAGTGCCCGCCGATCCGCGCGGACACAAGAATGTCATGTCGCGGATCGCTCCGCCCGGGTTAGCCTTACCCTACGACACCCCAGGGAGGCTGCCATGACACGTATGACTGCGAAGGACTTCGACCAGGAACTGCTCGAACTCTACGACTATTACGCCCATGGCCGGATCACCAAGCGCGAGTTTCTCGACCGGGCCGGCAAGTTCGCGGTCGGCGGGCTGACCGCGGCGGCGATCCTGTCGATGATGTCGCCGAACTACGCTCTCGCCGAGCAGGTCAGTTTCACCGATCCCTCGATCAATGCCGAATACATCACCTACCCGTCACCGAACGGCCATGGCGAGGTGCGTGGCTATCTGGTCCGTCCCGCCGAAACGGCCGCCAGGCCGGGAACGGTTGTGGTGGTGCACGAGAACCGGGGCCTGAACCCCTATATCGAAGATGTCGCGCGCCGCGTCGCCAAGGCGGGCTACATCGCGCTGGCGCCGGACGGGCTGTCGAGCGTCGGCGGCTATCCGGGCAATGACGACAAGGGGCGGGAGCTGCAGCGCACGGTGGACGGCACCAGGCTGATGAACGACTTCTTCGCGGCGGTCGAGTTCCTGATGGCGCATCCCGAGGGCAACGGGAAGACCGGGATCGTCGGCTTCTGCTATGGCGGCGGGGTCTGCAATGCCGCGGCCGTGGCCTATCCCGAACTGGCCTGCGCGGTGCCATTCTACGGGCGCCAGCCGGATGCGGCGGAGGCGTCGAAGATCAAGGCGGCGCTGCTGCTGCACTATGCCGAGCTGGACGAGCGGATCACCGCGGGCTGGCCGGCCTGGGAAGCCGCGCTGAAGGCGGCGGGCGTGACCTATGAAGGTCATGTCTATCCCGGCGTGAATCACGGCTTCCACAACGATTCCACCCCGCGCTATGACGAGGCGGCGGCGGAACTGGCCTGGGACCGGACGCTGGAATGGTTCGGGCGCTATCTGGCCTGAACGCTCAGTCCCAGTCCCAGAGGATCCGCCCGCGCTTGCAGAACGACTGGGCATGGGCGGCGGTCAGGCTGGCCGGGTCGCCGCCCAGCTTGGCCAGTCCGGTCGAGGATGCGGCCCCGTCGGGCGACAGCGCGAAATCGATGCCCTCGCCGCTGCCGCGCGGCGGCTCGCTGAGCCGCCAGACCCGCGTGGTCGGCGCCATGTGGAGACCGCGGATCACATAATCCCCGGCGGCGCACCAGAAATCCGTGGCGCCGGACTTGCCGCGAAAGGGAACCGAGATCACCCCGCCGTTGCTCGAAACGACAAGACCATTCTCGGCGGTGAAGGCGGCGGCAGGCAGGGCGGCGGCCAGGCTCAGGCAGAGCGGCGCAAGCAAGCGGGCGGCGGTGCGGGGGAATGACATCGGTGGATACTCCTTCGGCTTGACCTGAATCTAGGGGGCGGCAGAGCCGATTGCCAATCAAACTGTCGAAAGGGTCCGCGGGGCGCAGGTTTCAGCCCCCGTCGCCAGCCGCCGCAGTGTCGGGACCCGCGCCCCGGTCGCGCTCGGCCTCGAGCCCGGAGAGATCCGCCGCCGCCCAGTCGAATGCCCGGGCCCGGGCCTGTTCGGCGGGCACCGTCTGCGCAGTGAGACCGGTCGCTTCATAGAAACTGTCGGTCAACTTGCCCTCGGAAGGCATCGGCGCGCCGGCATCTATGCTGGCCTTGGTGGCCACAAGCGTGGCGATGTTCGGCAGGCCGTGGCGCTCGCAGATCGCCGCCGCCTCCTTCAGATAGCTGGCCAGCCCCTGCGGATTGACCCGCGACAGGCCGAGCCGGGTGGCGAAATCGGAATAGGTGACGGCGGTTTCGCCCGCCTGCACCGCCTGCGCGAGAAGGCGGATCGTCTCGACGGCGCGGGCGCGGGTCAGGGGCGAGATGGATTTCTGGCTCATCGGCCGGGTGTGGGGGATTGGCCGCCGCGCGTCAAGCCGGGTCGCGGGCGGTGTCAGTCGAACAGCGCCTGGCCCTGCTCGTCGATCACCTGGCGCGCCTTGCGCAGGCTGGCCTCGACCGCCGCCTCCTCGCTGTCCAGCATATCGGCGCGAATCAAGGTATGGGTGCGGGTCTCTTCGCCGACCTGCGCCTCGATCCGGGCCGAGAGGCGAAACCGGCTGCCCTCGCGAACCGGCGTCGGCGTGATGGTGAACCCGTTGTAGGTTTCGGGGTCCGGCGCGGATTTCCGGGCGCTGCCGCCACCGAACAGGCGCGAGAGAATGGACATGAACGGTCTCCTGTTTGCCTGTCGGAAGATCGACGATTCCGAACCCGATGAAAAGGGCACGAAGGAGAGCTTGCACGAATGTATATCCGAATGCGTATTTTGTTACGCATTACCGGAGAGACTCCATGGCACGCCTGCTGCCCCCCCATATCGCCACGATCACCGAGTTGCGCGTACCGCACAAGGTTCTGGCCCGCTCCGGCGGCAAGCCGGTGGCGATCCTGAAGAATTCGGCGGTGGTGGGCTACCTGGTGCCGAACGAGGCCGTGAATCAGGTCGAGCATCGGGCGCCGACGCTGGACGAGGTGAAGGAGAGCCTGGAGCGGACCCGGGATGCGGCCCAGCCGGTGCTGGACTACCTGAAAGACAAATGACCCTGCGTCTGCTGACGCCCGATTTTGTGGAGGTGATCCACGACGCGGTCCTGAACCCCGGCGAGTTGGCGGGCCGGGCAAGGTACAAGTCGCTGGCTGTTATCCTCGCCCATATCGACAACCGCATCGCCTATGGCATGGTCGAGGATGCCTTCGACCTGGCGGCGGCCTATGCGGTGGCGATTGCGCGCGGGCATTGCTTCAACGACGCCCACAAGCGGACAGCCTTCCGGGTGATGGATGTCTGTCTGGACCTGAACGGGATTTCGATACCCTGGGACACCGAAGAGGTCGGCCAGATCATCATCCGCTGCGCGCGGGGGGGGTGATGGAGGACGGGGATTTGGCGGAGTGGTTGCGGGAGAAGGCGGAGTAGTCGAAGCCCCCGTACGCAATCACGCACTCTACTGCGCGTTGCCCAAGACCATACCCTTAAACCAGATCAACTGCGACTTCAGGTGTCGCGACGTCTCGCAAACCAAGTAGTTTCAACTTCTCATGGTTCGCATGAAAATCTTTGGTGTTCGTTGTCACGAATACGTCGCGACCGCTGTCGATATGCGTCCAGAGTGTATGAGTATCACACCAGACATTCCGCCATTTCCTGAGCTTGGGAGACCATAGCTCTTGATCTTCAATGCCATCCGGAAGCCTACGATCGACAGACGGGGCAAGTGCCTGCCATATTGCTTGGCGCTCACTATCAAAGGTTTCGCCAACATTTTTGCACATATTCAAATAGGTTAGGCCAACTACAGCCGGGCCAAGCAATAGGCGCAAATCATCCCATCCTAGGTTGGTAATCCGCTTGCGAAACTGAGCGGCGCTCGCGGGAAATTTCTTTGAGCCCTTCAGCGATTCAGAAGCAGACACAGTCGTAATAGCGACGTCTGCCAAGCCGCGCCTATGAAGTTCCACCAATCGCCTGACGAACGCCCCTTGCTCCTCACCAGCCTCAACGGCAAGTGCGCAATTCCAATCGAGAGTGAATGACTTCACTGCCCTTCTATTGATCCAGGAAGCTCCGCAGCTTCCGGCTCCGGCTCGGGTGCTTCAGCTTGCGCAGGGCCTTGGCCTCGATCTGCCGGATCCGTTCCCGCGTGACCGAGAACTGCTGGCCGACCTCTTCCAGCGTGTGGTCGGTGTTCATGCCGATGCCGAAGCGCATCCGCAGGACCCGCTCCTCGCGCGGGGTCAGGCTGGCCAGCACCCGGGTCGTGGTTTCCTTCAGGTTCTCCTGAATGGCGCTGTCGAGCGGCAGGATCGCGTTCTTGTCCTCGATGAAATCGCCAAGCTGGCTGTCCTCCTCGTCGCCGATCGGGGTCTCCAGCGAGATCGGCTCCTTGGCGATCTTCATCACCTTGCGAACCTTCTCCAGCGGCATCTGCAGCTTTTCGGCCAGTTCTTCCGGCGTCGGCTCGCGGCCGATCTCGTGCAGCATCTGACGGCCGGTGCGGACCAGCTTGTTGATGGTCTCGATCATGTGCACCGGAATCCGGATCGTGCGGGCCTGGTCGGCGATCGAGCGGGTGATCGCCTGACGGATCCACCAGGTCGCGTAGGTCGAGAACTTGTAGCCGCGGCGATACTCGAACTTGTCCACCGCCTTCATCAGGCCGATATTGCCTTCCTGAATGAGATCAAGGAATTGCAGCCCGCGGTTGGTGTATTTCTTGGCGATCGAGATCACCAGCCGCAGGTTGGCCTCGACCATTTCCTTCTTGGCCTGCCGGGCCTCCTTCTCGCCCTTCTGGACCTGGTTGACGATCCGGCGGAACTCCTGGATGTCAACGCCGACATATTGCCCGACCTGGGCCATTTCGGCGCGCAGTTGCTCGACCTTGTCGGCCGAACGCTCCATCAGTGCCTTCCAGCCACGGCCCGATTTCTGGGCCATCCGCTCCATCCAGGTCGGGTCCAGCTCGTAGCCCCGGTATTCCTCGATGAATTCGCGGCGGTTGATCCTGGCCTGGTCGGCCAGTTTCACCATGCCCGAGTCGATCGACATGATCTTGCGGTTGATCCCGTAGAGCTGGTCGATCAGCGCCTCGATCCGGTTGTTGTGCAGGTGCAGTTCATTGACCAGCAGAACGATTTCCGAGCGCAGCTTCTGATAGGCGGCCTCGTCCACCTTGGTGAAGCTGCCATCCTCGTTCAGCGTCGCGGACATCCGGTTGTCCTGCATCTCGGCGAGGCTGGAATAGTCGGCGGCGATGCGGGCCAGGGTTTCCAGAACCTGCGGCTTCAGCGCCGCTTCCATCGCGGCCAGCGACATGTTGGCCTGTTCGTCGTCATCGTCGTCATCGTCATTGCCCAGCGGATTGCCGTCGGCATCCAGCTCGCGCTTGTCCTCGCCGGTCTCGGCCTTGGCCTCGGGCTTGGGCGCAGGTTTGGCCGCGGGCGGGCTTCCCGCCGGAGAGTCCGGGGTGGAGCCGACGGGCGATTCCTCGATCTCGTCGCCATCCATGCTCCGGCCGAAAGTGGTCTCGAGGTCGATCACGTCACGCAGCAGGATGTCTTCCGACAGAAGCTCGTCGCGCCAGATCGTGATCGCCTGGAAGGTCAGCGGGCTTTCGCAGAGCCCGAGGATCATCGTGTTGCGGCCGGCCTCGATCCGCTTGGCGATGGCGATCTCGCCCTCGCGGCTGAGCAGTTCGACGCTGCCCATCTCGCGCAGATACATCCGCACCGGATCGTCGGTCCGGTCCAGCGTCTCGGTGGTCGTGGTGGCCACCGCGACCTCGCGCGAGGTCGAGGCTTCGACGACTTCGGTCGAGGGCTTTTCCTCTTCCTCGGCCTCGTCATCCTCGATCACGTTGATGCCCATCTCCGACAGCATCGACATCACGTCCTCGATCTGCTCGGACGAGACCTGTTCGGGCGGAAGAACCTGATTGAGCTGGTCGTAGGTGATGTAGCCACGCTCGCGGGCGTCGGCGATCATCTTCTTGACCTGGGTCTGGCTCATGTCCAGCATCGGCTCGGCGTCGTTTTCGTCCGGCTTCTGCTCGTCGATGTCCTTGGCCATGCGGCACTCCTTGGCGGGGTCGGTCTGGGGCGGGGTCGCGTGTCGTTTCGGTCGGCGTCGGTTCGGTCGGTCTGGTCTCGGTCGCAGGCAGTCTTCGGTCGGCGTCGGCCCGGGGCGCACCGCCTTGGCGAATCACGCACCGAATCACTCTTCTCCGAATCATACTACGCGAATCAGTGATTCGCACTCAGTTAACCCGGCCCTACTTACCTGCGTCTGAAACCCCCGAAGTCAATCCTCGGGCGGGCGTTCCCTGGTGCCCGCGATCTGCTTCAGAAGCAGCTCGAATGCGGCCTTCTCGTCGCGGCTCACCGGGGCCCCGTTTTCCCCGGTGTCGTAGACGGTCCGGTCCTCGGCCTCGGCCCGCAATGCCCTGTTGCGGGCCTCGGCCGCCTGGGTCAGGCGCCAGGTCAGCCCCTCATCGGGCAGCGCGTCAATATCCTGCACGGCATCTCCAAGTTCACGGATCATGGCGCGGCGGGCGGCCAGTTTTGCCAGTTCTTCGGCCAGACAATTGCGCACCAATTCCTGATCCGCATCTGGCCGCAGCACCGGAGCAATGCGGATATGGCGGTCGGCGAACAGCCGTTCAAGGGGCTCGGCGCCAAGCTCCCCGGTGACCGCCTCGCGCAGCCCCTCCGCCCGATGCGCATGCCGCAGAAGCGCCACGCGCAGCGCCTCGTGATCCGGGTCCATCATGTCGAGCCGCGCGAGCCGGTCCTCGAACTCGGCGATCTGGTCGGGGTGCCGCAGCAGCGCCGCCAGGACCAGAGCCTCGCGCAGCCGGTCCTCGGCACCTTCCGGCAGCGCCGCCAGCGTCGACATCCGGGTCGAGGCCAGCACCGGCTCGACATGGTTGGGCCGCCAGCGGCCGCCCTTGCCCCCGACCGACGCGGGTTTCGGAAAGCTGCGGCCCGGCGGCGGCGCGGGGCGGAACAGGGCCTGGCGCAAGCGGTTGATCTCGTCGCCGTAGTGCCGCCGGATCGACGGATCGGCAATCTTCTTCAGCGCCTCGCGCAGGTCGCGGTCCAGCGCCGCCTTGCGCTCGGGACTGTCGAAATTCCGGCCCTCGGTCTCGCGCTGCCAGAGCAACGCCACCATCGGCTGCGCCGCGTCCAGCACCGCCTGCATCGCCGCCGGCCCGCCGGCGCGGATCAGATCGTCGGGGTCCTGGCCCTGCGGCAGGATGGCAAAGCGCAGCCCCTTGCCGGCCTCGAGCAGCGGCAGCGCCCGGTCGATGACGCGCAGCGCCGCCCGCATCCCCGCCGCGTCGCCATCCAGAGCGATCACCGGCTCGTCCGAGATCCGCCACATCAGCCGCAGCTGCTCTTCGGTCACGGCAGTGCCCAGCGGCGCCACCGCCGCCTCGAACCCGGCCATGACCAGCGCGATCACGTCCATGTAGCCCTCGGCCACGATCAACGGCTTGCCCTTGCCGGCGGCCGCCCGCGCCGGGGCGAGGTTGTAGAGGCTGCGGCCCTTGTCGAAGAGCTCGGTTTCCGGCGAGTTCAGGTATTTTGCCCGCGCATTCGGGTCCATCGACCGGCCGCCGAAACCGATGCATCGGCCCCGCGCGTCGCGGATCGGATAGATGATCCTTCCCCGCATCCGGTCATAGGGCGCACCGCCGCCTTCGGGTTCTGCCGCCAGCCCGCAGGCGAGGATCAGTTCCGGCGCCACGCCCTTGGCCTTCAGCGCCGCGGTCAGGCCCTGGCGGCTGTCATGGGCAAAGCCGATCTCGAACCGCTCCTGCGCCGCCTCGCCCAGGCCCCGCCCGGCCAGGTAGTCGCGCGCCTGCGCCGCCGCGGCGGTCTTCAGTTGCAGCCGGTAGTGCTGCACCGCCAGTTCCATCACCTCGGCCATCCGGGTCCGCCGGTCGGCGGTCTCCTGCGCCCGGGGATCGGCGGCGGGCACGGTCATCCCCGCCTCGCGCGCCAGAATCTCGATCGCTTCTATGAAACTGGCATTCTCGGTCTCTCGGACGAAGGAAATCGCATCCCCCTTCGCCTGGCAGCCGAAGCAGTAATAGAAGCCCTTCTTGTCATCGACGTGGAAGCTGGCGCTCTTTTCCTGGTGGAACGGACAGGGCGCCCAGAAGTCGCCCTTGCCCTGGTTCGACTTGCGCATGTCCCAGGATACCTTGCGCCCGACCACACGGGCCAGCGAGGTGCGGTTGCGCAATTCGTCAAGGAAGCCGGGTGGAAGCGACATGGACAGACTCGGGGTCAGGCGGTTTCCGAAGATAGGGCCGAGGCCGGGTCAGAGTCCACCGGCGACGGGTGGTGGCGACGGCCGGAACAGGCCCCAGCCCTGCGCCTGGCGATTATCCTCGCCGGAGGCATTGCAACTTCTGCAATTCGCGGATTGCCTGTGCGCATAGCCCGGAGGGACCGATGCGCAAACTGCTGGTGATGACCGATCTGCACATCCGCGCAGAGGGACAGCGGATCATCGGTCTCGACCCCGGCGCACGTCTGGCCGAGGCGCTGGCCCATGCGCTGGCCCGACACGGCGATGCCGAGGCGCTGGTGCTCTGCGGCGACCTGACCCATGCCGGGGAACCGGCCGAATATCAGCGCCTGCGCGCGGTTCTCGCGGATTGCCCGCTGCCGGTGATCCCGATGCTGGGCAATCACGACAACCGCGACGCCTTCCGCACGGTGTTCCCCGAGGCGCCGGCAACGCCCGAAGGCCATGTGCAGGACGTGCGGGACATCGGCGAGACCTGGCTGATCACGCTCGACACCTTGATCGGTCCGCCCTTCGGCTGGACCCACCTGGGCCGGCTGGGGCCGGAGCGGCTGGCCTGGCTCGACTCGGCCCTGGCCGGGGCGCGGGACCGCCAGGTCCTGGTCTGCGCCCATCATCCGCCGATGCCGACCGGCCTGCCGGCGATGGATTCGATCCTGCTCGAGGACGGCGCCGCGCTGGTCGATCGGCTGCTGGCGCATGACGCCCCGGCGCATCTGATCCTCGGCCATCTGCATCGCACCGTCTCGGGCACCATGCGCGGTCTGCCCTTCACGGTGCTGAAGGGCACCTGCCATCAGGGGCCGCTCGAGCTGGTCAGCGACGATTCCACCCTCTCGGTGGACGAGCCCGGCGCCTATGGCGTGGTGCTGCTGGGGCCGGGGCAGGTCATCGTCCATTCCGAGGATGTTCTGGCGACCGGCTCGGCGCTGTCGGGCTACGACATGGCATAGCAAAGCGGCGCCCGCATACCTATATGCGCCCGAACCATACCCGAGGGGCACATGCTGGACCTGCTGACCGATCCCGCCATCTGGGCAAGCTTCCTGACCCTCACGGTTCTGGAAATCGTGCTTGGCGTCGACAACGTCATCTTCATCTCGATCGCGGCCGATCGCCTGCCGCCGGAAAAACGCCGAAGGGCACGGATGATCGGGCTGACCGGCGCCCTGGTGCTGCGGGTGCTGCTCCTGTTCTCGATCACCTGGATCGTCACCCTGTCGCAGCCGCTGTTCACGCTGTTCGGCCTGGGCCTGTCCTGGCGCGACCTGATCCTGCTGGGCGGCGGGCTGTTCCTGCTGTGGAAGGCCACGACCGAGATTTTCGCCGAGGTCGAGGGCGCCAGCCATGACCCCGGCTCGGCCAAGGCCAAGGCCACCCTGAGCGCGGTGATCGTGCAGATCATGCTGCTGGACCTGGTGTTCTCGCTCGATTCGGTGATCACCGCCGTCGGCATCGCCGACGAGGTCGCGGTGATGATCGCGGCGGTGATGGTCGCCATCGCGGTGATGATGGTTGCGGCCGAACCGATTGCCCGCTTCGTGGCCGATCATCCGTCAACCAAGATGCTGGCCCTGGCCTTCCTGGTGATGGTCGGCATGGCGCTGGTGGCGGACGGGCTGCACAACCATATCGAGCGCGGCTTCATCTATGCCGCCATGGTGTTCGCCGGCGGGGTCGAGGCGCTGAACCTCTGGCGCCAGAAAAAGCACGACAAGATCGGCCGAAAACCGGACTGACATCGCGGGAATGCAGCTTTCTCGCCCCGGCCTGCAATTTTCCTCTTGCGGGCGGCGGCAGGGTTCATTATTTCACCGCTCACTCTCGGATGCGGGCGTAGCTCAGGGGTAGAGCATAACCTTGCCAAGGTTAGGGTCGTGAGTTCGAATCTCATCGCCCGCTCCAAAACCAACCGGACCCCACGGTTGACCAGACAGAGGCCGCCCCCGGGCGGCCTTTCTGCTTTCCGGGCGTCTCTCCACCTTGTTCCGCGGCGGCAAATCCGACAGTCTGGCACGGGGACCGGAGGAAAGCCGCTGCTCGAAGCAATCAACGCCTATCTGGACAGCGTCTGGTGGACCGCGACCACCTCGGTGGTCGGCATTGCCGGAGTGATGGGGCTGGTCCTCTGGCTGATCGGGATGCGCGATGGCTGGCGGCGCTGGTTCATCCGGATATCGCTGAGCCTGCTGGGCCTGTCGGTTCTGTTCTCGATGCTGTTCGAGGAACTGATTCCACTGGCGCTGCGCGACTCGCCCCGGCGCGCCATCGAGACCGGGATCGCGCAGGCCCTCTTCGCCATCGCCACGGTGCTGTTCGCAATTGGCGGCGCCCGCTTCGTCCGCGACACGCAGACCGCCTTCGTGGTGCCGCAGCGGACGCGCCGCAAGGCCGGTTACCAGCCGCCACGCTGGTGGAATGTCTGGCGTCCCGGGCTTCGGCGCATGGGTGGCGGGGTGTTGGTCTTCGTTCTGGCCTCGGTCCTCTACAACAGCAACCGGTTCCCGCTGAACGTCCTCTCGGCCTGGTTCTAGCCCCCTGCCCGGATCAGAGCCGCGACGAGATCACCCCGGTGTTGAACCCGGCCTTGCGCAGCTCGCCGAACAACCGCTGATATTCGATCTTGGGACAGCGGTTCTGGATCACCGTGATACCCCGCGACTCGGCCTTGGCGGCGGCTTCGGCATGTTCGACCCCCAGCTGCATCCAGATGGTCTTGAGATTCGGCAAATGTCGCAAAGCGTCATCAACGATGCCCGGAACGGCCTCGGATCGGCGAAAAATGTCGAGAAAGTCCACTTTCTCCGCGTCGGGGATCGAGGCCAGATCGGGTCGGATGACCTCGCCGAACAGCATCTCTCCGGCATGGCCCGGATTGACCGGGATCACCCGAATGCCCTTCAGCCCCAGATAGCGGGCGACGAAATAGCTCGGCCGCACCGGGTTCATCGAGACCCCGACGATGGCCACGACCCTGGTCCGCTGCAGCACCTGGCGCAGCAGATCGTCGGAATAGCCGCTCATCGCAATGCTCCGATGTCCTGCAGGGCCTTCAGCTTGACCGGATCGACCCACCAGAAATCCTCGTTGCGCTTGTAGGGCGGCTGGATGGCGGGGCGGCCGAAAATGTCCCAATAGGCGACCCAGTAGCTGTCGCGGGTCCAGTTCGGCACCCAGACATGCCGGGCCCGCAGGATTCGGTCGATGGCCCGGACATTGGCCTGCATCTCCTCGCGGGTTTCGGCCCCGATCACCTGCTCGATCAGCGCATCGATCACCGGATCGGCGATCCCGGCCACGTTCAGCGTGCCCGGCGCGGCGGCCCCCTGGCTGCCCAGTATGGTCCGCAGTTCGACCGAGGGGCTCAGCGACATCGGAATCCGCGCCGAGGTGATGTCATAGTCGAAATTCTGCTGCCGCTCCTGCATCTGCGCCGCATCGACCATCTCCAGCCGCGCGTCGATTCCTATCTGGCGCAGGTTCTGGATGTAGGGATCGACGATGCGCTGGAACGCCGGGTTGTCGTCGAGGAACGAGACGGTCAGCGTCTCTCCCGCCGCGTTGCGCCGCAGCCCGTCGGCACCGACCACCCAGCCCGCGGCGGTCAGCAGGTCGGACGCGCGCCGTGCCGCCTCGCGGTCCACCTGCCGGGTGCTCCAGACCGGGGGCACATAGGCCGGTTCGGTGAAGATTTCCGGCGGCAGCTGGTCGCGGAATTTCTCCAGCACCGCCAGTTCGACGCCCTCGGGCAGGCCCGTCGCCTCGAGCGCGGCGGCGTTTTCCCAGAAACTGTCGGTGCGCTTGTAGAGCCCGTGAAACAGCGTCTCGTTCGACCATTCGAAATTGAACATCAGCGCCATGGCTTCGCGGACCCGGATGTCCTGGAACTTCTCGCGCCGCAGGTTGAACCAGAAACCCTGGGTGCCGGAAGGCCGGCCATCGGGGATTTCCTCGCGCTTCACCCAGCCCTTGGCCAGCGCCGGAAAATCATAGGCCGTGGCCCAGAGCGCCGAGGAATATTCCTCGTGGAACAGATAGGTGCCGGTCTTCAGCGCCTCGAAGGCGGCCGTGGTATCGGCAAAATATTCATAGACATAGCAGTCGAAGTTGTTCCGGCCCCGGTTCACCGGCAGGTCGGCCCCCCAGTAATCCGGCGCCCGGCAATAGCGGATCTGGCGCCCCGGATCGACCCGGTCCACGACATAGGGCCCCGAGCCCAACGGCAGTTCCATCGACGAGGCCGCGATATCCTTGCCCTCGTAGAAATGCTTCGGCAGCACTTCCATCTGGCCGATCTCGCCCGGCAGGTCGCGGGTCCGGGCCCCGGCCTTGAAGGTGAATTTCACCCGGCTGCCATCCAGCACCTCGGCCTTCTCGACCCCGGAGAAGGCGATGCCGTAATAGGGATGGCCCTTGTCGCGCAGGGTCTCGAAGCTCCAGACCACATCCTCGGGCGTCACCGGAACGCCGTCGTTGAACCGCGCTTCGGGCCGCAGCGTGAAGATCACCCAGGAGCGGTCCTCGGGATATTCCAGGCTTTCCGCCAGCAGGCCGTAGAGCGCCCCGGACTCGTCCGCCGAAGGCACAAGCAGCGTGTCATAGACCCGCCCCAGCCCCTGCGCCGGGGTGCCGGCCAGCACAAAGGCCCTGAGGCTGTCGAAGGTCCCGGCGGCGGCGGTGCCGCGAAAGCTCATCGTGCCGCCCTTGGGCGCCGCGGGATCGGCATAATCGAAATGGTCGAACCCGGGGCCGTATTTGAGATCGCCGAAGGGCGAAATGCCGTGCGACACGATCGTGTCGGCTGCCGCCAGGGGCAAGGCCAGGGCGGCGGCAAGGATTGAGGCAAGGATCGGCAGGCTGCGCATGGCGGAAGCTCCGGTGACGGTTACGCTCAGGCTACAGGTTGTGCGGAAGGGAGCAAGCACCGGAACGCCGCGGCCATTCCAAAAGAAAAGGCGCCCGGTTCGCCGGGCGCCAGTTGCGGAACGAGGGACAGTGAAGGGAAGCGCAGATGTTCCAGACCTGCGCCTGTCTACTTACGTAGGTGGTGAATCAGAATTAAAAAGGGAATGTAAAGGACATGTGAACTTCGCGTCATTCTGCTCAGCCGTTCAGCGCTTCGGGCCAGAAGCCGTCGGCCTTGCGGATATTGCCGGAAATGTCCTGCCGCCAGATCCGGCGCACCCCGGTGGAGAAATTGAGGAACAACCGGCCCTCATGCACCGTCCAGGCCTCGGGAACCGTCGTCGCCACTGCGCCCTGGGCCATCGCGTAGGCGCAGTAGCCGCCGTATTGCGGGGCATAGGCGCGGGCATCGGTCTCAAAGGCGCTGCGGTTCCCGACGCTGGCGAACAGCCACATCGCCCCGCCCCATTTCAGCGCGATCTTCGGATCGCCCTGCACCGGCCGCGAGTCGGTGAAATAGGCCACCGGGTCATAGCCATGGATCGCCAGGCCGCCGGTCGAAAACAGGGCCGGCGCCTTTGCCAGCGCCCGGCCCGCCGGCCAGGCCAGTGCGGCGGCTAGAAAGGTTCGGCGCTGCATCTCGCACTCCCATCAGGCGGATATCCCGCGACCCGATGGCACAATGCACCGGCAGCGGCGCTGCCGATAGCCCCGCTCCCCAGGATGTGAAGCGCCGAGACGCCGCGCTACCGCCGCGCCGCCGCGTAGAGCGCCACCGCCGCCGCGTTCGAGACGTTCAGCGAGCCGAAGCCCCCCGCCGCCCCGATCCGCGCCAGCCGGTCGCAGGTGGCCAGGGTCTTTTCCCGCATCCCCGGCCCCTCGGCGCCCAGCACCAGCCCGACCGGCCGGTCGGACAGGCCGTCCAGCGCCGCGCCCAGCTCGGTCTCGGCGGTGCCGTCCAGCCCGATCAGCACATAGCCCATGCGTTGCAACCGGGTCATCGCCTCGGCCAGGTTGCCGACCCGGAGATAGGGCTGCCGCTCCAGCGCACCGCTGGCGGTCTTGGCCAGGGCGCCGGTCTCGGGGGCGGAATGGCGCAGCGGCGCGATCACCGCCCCGGCACCGAACACCTCGGCCGAGCGCAGCACCGCGCCGACGTTATGCGGATCGGTGACCCGGTCGAGCAGCACCAGCAGCTGCGCATTGACCGCGATCTCGTCCAGCGGCCCCCAGTTGAGCTGCCGCACCTCCAGCGCCGCGCCCTGGTGAACCGAACCTTCGTCCAGCGGCGCCGGGAACTTGCGCGGGTCGGCCAGTTCCGGGTCCAGCCCCGAGGCCGCGACCGCCTCGCCCAGCTTGTCGAGCGCGTTCTTGGTGACGATCAGGCGCAGCTTCTCGCGCCGTGGATTCAGCAGCGCATCGCGCACCGCATGCAGGCCGAAGAGCCAGACCGTGGCCCGGGACTCGGCCCGTTCGGCGCGTTCCTTCTGGATCACCCATTTCGGTTTCTGCATGCTGACGCCCCGCTGTTCGCCCCTCCTCTACCCGCTGCCGTCCGCCGCGAAAAGCCCGGCCCTGCCCGCCCCGCGGCCCGGTCGCATCTTCGGGGAACAAATACTCCCGCCGGAGGCGCCCACCCCGGACAAGTCGCGCATCGCCGGAAGTCTTCGTACCGTTCCCCATTGACCCGCCCCGAACCCTTCGTTATTCCCCGGCTCGCGCCGGGTCCGCCCCGGCCAAGGGCGACGAGCTGCAAGGTGCGGCAGCGGACTGTAACTCCGCCGGGGAGACCCACGCCTGGTTCGATTCCAGGGTCGCCCACCATCTTACCCCATGATTTGCCGGTGCCGCGCCTGTGCCAAAGGCATGCCCGCCGTCCGACCCTCGACGGGTCGAATGGGCTGCCGGCACCGAGACATGCCACCCATTGCGCCCCCTTTCGAACCTGCGGCCGGGCATTGGCCAGAGCTCTTCCGGCACGGTTCCGAAGTTGATCGAAGCGGCAGGCCGGGCCGCCCGGCAGATCGTTCACCGCCCGACAAGACACTGGAGGGCATGGATGGAGGCGCTGCCGGTCCGTGTCGGCACTCCCCTCCCGATGGCCAGGCGTTCCCCGCCTCAGCACAGGTGGCCGGACCTCAGCCCCCGCCGGACGGCGCACCCGAGGGGCCCGGCAGGCCGGTCCGGTAGTGCGACTTCAGCTCCACCTGCGCCGCCGGATACCAGGCCAGCCCGTGCGCCACCTGCCCTTCGCCGACATGGACCATGCGTTCGATCACCAGCAGCGCCGCCCCGGTCGGAACGTCCAGCGCCTGCGCCAGCCGCGCATCCGCCTCCATCGCCCGGATCAGGTTGTCGCCGCGGCGCCAGGGCAGCCGGTCGATCAGCCAGCCAGCCGCCTCGACCTTCTCGAAATCGACCTCTGCCGCCTCGGGCAGCAGTGACAGGTTGAACAGCCGCCGGTCCAGGCAATAGGGCACCCCGTCGGCGCGGTGCAGGGTGGTGACCTCCAGCACGGGCCCGCGCTTCAGGTGCAGCTGGCGCCGGTCCCCAGGTCCGGCCGGGCGCTGTTCCCGTGCCGTGAGTTCGAATGTGTGCCGCTGGCCGCGGGCCTCGATGTCCGAGGCCGGATCGAGAATCTGCAGGATGATCGACTGCGCCGGAGGTCGCTTGACGAAGGTGCCCGCGCGTTTGCGGCGCTCGATCATGCCTTTCTGCTCCAGCAGCATCAGCGCCTTGGCCACGGTGGGACGCGAACAGCCGTAGCTCGCGGCGATCTCGTGCTCGGTCGGGATCCGGTAGCCGCTGTGCCATTGCCCCGAGAGGATCCTCACCTCGAAGTCCTGCAGGATCCTCGTGTGAACTGCGGTGGCGCGTTCGCCCGTCATCTGTGGCCTTTTTCCTTGCCCATGCTCCTGCCCCGATCCGGCGCCCAAAACTTGGGCGGATTACAAATGCATATGCATATTGTCGTGCGCCGACAAGCCGCCTAGACTTTGCGAGGAATCATTCTCGGTGCCGGCATGACCCGACGCCAGACCGATATTCATCGACCGAAGTCCGCCGGCGCAAGACCGCGGAACATAACCGACAGGAGAGACAGATGCGTCCTAGCAGCACGACCCTTGGCCTGATTGCCGGCCTGATGCTTGCCAGCCCGGTGCTGGCCGCCGAACTGACGACCAACCTGCCGGCCGATCCGGCCATGCTCGACCCGATCACCTATTCCGAACTGGTCGCCGGCGATGTCCTGACCCAGATTTACGAGAGCTTCACGGCCATCGACGCCGAAGGCAATGTCATCCCCGCCCTGGCCGAAAGCTGGGAACCGCTGGCCGACAACATGGGGTTCCGCTTTCACCTGCGCAAAGGGGTCAAGTTCCACTCCGGGCGCGAGTTCACCGCGAAGGATGTGAAGGCCACGCTGGAACAGCTGCTGATCCCCGAAAACAAGGGCGGCCTGAATGCCGGCTATGCCGAGCTGGTGGCCGGCGCCGACAAGGTGAAGGACGGCAGCACGACCGAATTGTCCGGGGTCAGGATCATCGACGACTACACGGTCGAGATCAGCTTTGATGCGCCGGACGTGCTGTTCCCGCTCTACCCGCTCTACATCTTCGATTCGGAAGTCGCTGCCGAGGCCGGGCCGGACTGGCTGACGACGGTTTCGGCCGGCACCGGCCCGTTCAAGCTGGACGAGTGGAGCCGCGGTCAGGAAGTGCATCTGGTGGCGCATGAGGACTATTGGCGCGGCGCCCCCGAGCTGGACGGGGTGCATTTCATGATCGTCCCCGAGATGAGCACCGCGCTGTCGATGTACGAGACCGGCGAACTGGACGTGCTGCGCGCCGATTCCAGCCTGAACCGGCAAATCTTCTCGGACGCCGGGCTGAAGGACCAGATCATGACCTCGCCCACCGCGCAGGTCCGCTATGTGGCCATGAACCCCGATCACTACGCCCCCTTCCAGGATGTGAAGGTGCGCGAGGCGGTCTGCATCAGCTACAACCAGGACGAGATGATCGAGGGGCTCTACGAAGGCGCGGGCGAGGCGCATTACGGCGCCATCACCCCCGGCGTCGCGGGCTACAGCCCCGACGTGGCCGAGATCAAGTACGACCCCGAGCGGGCCAAGGCGCTGCTGGCCGAAGCCGGCTATCCCGAGGGCGCGGGCCTGCCGCCGCTGAAGCTGAACGACACCGCGAACAACAAGACCGAAGACCTCTACATGGTCTCGAAATGGCAGGCGGTCGGCTTCCCGGTCGAACTGGAGGTTCTGGAACGCGGCGCCATGCTGAAGGGGATGAACTCGCAGCAGATCGCCTTCTTCCCCTGGGGCTGGAGCGCGGATTACCCGGACGGGCTGAATTTCCTGCTCGACCTCTGGTACTCCAAGAGCCCCTACAACAAGGGCTACAGCAATCCGGATTACGACGCGCTGATCGAACAGGCGAAACAGACCGCCGATTCCGAGGCGCGTTACGAGATCTACCACGCGGCCGAGAAGCTCTTGCTGGACGACTGGGGCATGTGCCCGAAGCCACTGCGGCTGCAGGTCCTGCTGGTGAAGCCCGGAGTCGAGGGCATCCGGCTGACCCCGTTCCGCATGTTGCCCTTCGAAGGCGTGACCAAGGCCGAATGACCCTGCACCGCCACCCACAATGCTGAACTATTCGCTTCGACGCCTTGCGGCTCTGGGCCTGGTCTGGGCGGTGGCGGTTCTGGTCACGTTCTTCGCGGTCCGGCTGGTGCCCGGCGACCCGGTGATGATGATGCTGGGCGACCAGTCGGGCAATGCCGAACTGGCGGCGCGGCTGCGGGCGGACTACGGGCTGGACCAACCCTGGTGGACGCAGTTGCTGACCTATCTGGGCGGCATCGCGGATGGCAGTTTCGGCCTGTCCTACCGCTATGTCGGCAGCACCGTCTTCGATGTCATCTCGGGTGGCCTGCGGATCACCCCGGTGCTGGCGCTGATCGCGCTGGCACTGGCGGTGCCGCTGGGCGTCGGACTGGGCATCCTGGCCGCGACCCGGGCCGGAAGCTGGACCGATACCGGGGTGATCCTGTTCCTGGTCACCGGGATTTCGATCCCGGGTTTCGCGCTGGCCTCGCTGCTGGTCTGGCTCTTCGCGGTCAAGCTGGCGCTGCTGCCGGTGGCCGGCTGGGGGCGGCCCGATCAGCTCGTGCTGCCGATCCTGGTGCTGGTGATCCCGCCGATGGCGGTGGTCGCGCGGCTGACCCGGACCTACATGCTGGAGGTACTGGAGCGTGACTTCATCCGCACCGCCCGGGCCAAGGGCGTGCGCGAGCGGCTGGTGATCTGGCGCCATGCCCTGGGCAACACCCTGGTGCCGCTGCTCACCTCGATCGGGATCATCTTCGGCGGGCTGCTGTCCGGGGCCTTCGTGGTCGAGACGATCTTCAACATCCCCGGGCTGGGCCGGATCGCGATCGACTCGGTCCTGGCGCGGGATTATCCGGTGACCATGTCCATCGTGCTGCTCTTCACCGCGATCTTCACCCTGGTCAATCTGGCGGTGGACCTGCTCTACGGCGTCGTCGACCCGCGCATCCGGCTGGCGGGCGACACGGCATGAGCAGCGTCGAGGACATCCCGCCGGAAGGGTCCGACCTGGCACTGCGCCTGCTGCGCAGCCGCAACACGATGATCGGCGGAACCATCGTCGGCGCGGTGCTGATCGTGGCCATCTTCGCGCCCTGGCTGGCACCCTACGACCCGACCGAGGTCAATATCCTCGACAACTGGCGCCCGCCCGGCGGCGCGCATCTTCTGGGCACCGACGAGCTGGGCCGCGACGTGCTGAGCCGGCTGGTGAGCGGCGCCCGGGTCTCGATGCTGGTCGCCCTGACGGTGCTGGCGATGACCATGACCATCGGCGTCGCCGCCGGCATGATCGCCGGCTGGTATCGCGGCTGGCGCGACGGGCTGATCATGCGGACCGTCGACGTGATCTTTGCCTTTCCCGAGGTGATCGTGGCGATCCTCGTCGCCGCCGTCATGGGGCCCGGCACCGCCACCGTGATCGTCGCCCTGTCGCTGGTCTGGTGGCCCGGCATCGCCCGGCTGGCGCGCTCGCTGGTGCTTCAGGTGAAGACCGAGACCTATGTCGAGGCGGCCCTGGCCTGCGCGACACCGACCTGGCGGATCATGCTGCGCCACCTGCTGCCGAACATCGCGGCCCCCCTGATGATCCGTGCCTCGCTCGGGGTCGGGCTGATCATCATGGCCGAGGCGACGCTGTCCTTCCTCGGCATCGGGGTGCAGGAGCCGCGACCGACCTGGGGCGGAATGATCCGCGACGGGCTGCCGCATCTGCGCAGCGATCCGCATCTGGCGCTCTCGGCCAGCCTGGCGCTCGGGATCACGATGATCGGCTTCAACCTGCTGGGCGACGGGCTGCGCGATGTCCTGGACCCGAGGGCGCGGCGATGAGCGCGGTGCTGGAGATCGAGGGGCTGCATGTCTCGTTCCGCGGCGCCCGCGGCTGGACCGAGGTGCTGCGCGACGTGTCGCTGTCGGTGGCGCCGGGGGAAATCCTGGGCGTGGTCGGTGAAAGCGGCTCGGGCAAGTCGGTGACCTCGCTGGCCTCGATGGGCCTGCTGGGGCCGTCGGGGCGGATCGACCGCGGCTCGGTCCGACTGGCCGGGCGCGAGTTGACCGGTCTCGATCCGCAGGCCCTCCGGGCGCTGCGCGGCCCCGAGATGGCGATGATCTTTCAGGAGCCGGGAACCAGCCTCAACCCGGTGCGCCGGGTCGGCAACCAGATCGCCGAGGCGATGACCGAACATGGCATCCCGGCCGAAGAGGCGCGACGCCGCTCGGTGGCGCTGATGGACCGGGTGGGCATTCCGGCCGCCGAATCCAGGGCCCGCGACTATCCGCACCAGATGTCGGGCGGCATGAAGCAGCGGATCATGATCGCCATGGCGCTTGCCTGCAATCCGAAGCTGCTCATCGCGGACGAGCCGACGACGGCCCTGGATGTCACCATCCAGGCGCAGATCCTGAACCTGATCCTCGACCTGCGGGACGAGACCGGGATGGCCGTCCTGCTGATCACCCATGACATGGGAGTGGTCTCGCGCTATGCCGACCGGGTGGCGGTGATGTATGCCGGCGAGGTCGTCGAGACGGCACCGGTGGACCGGCTGTTCTCCAACCCCGGCCATCCCTATGCCAGCCTGCTGATGCGGGCGATCCCGAACGCGCGTGCTGCACAGGCCGACCTGCCGGTGATTGCGGGCTCGGCCCCGCCGCCCAATCGCCTGCCCCGGGGCTGCCGCTTTGCCCCGCGCTGCCCGCTGGCGATCGAGGCCTGCCGCAGCGCCCCGCCGGCGCTGGCCGCGATCGGCCCGGCGCATCTCTCCCGCTGCATCCGCCCGGACCAGATCGGTCGCCTGACCGGAGAACCGGCATGACCGCGCTCCTGTCGCTCGATGGCGTCACCAAGCGCTTCGCCGCAGGCTCCGACATGCTGGGCCGCCCGACCGCGCATCTGACGGCGGTTGCCGACGTGTCGCTGTCGGTCGCGCCGGGTGAAACCCTGGGAATCGTCGGCGAGAGCGGCTCGGGCAAGAGCACGCTGGGCCGGATCATGCTGCGCCTTCTGACAGCCAGCGAAGGCCAGGTGTCCTTCGACGGCCGGGACATCACCGGGGTCGAGGGCCGGGACCTGCGGCGGTTGCGGAGCGAGATGCAGATGGTCTTCCAGGACCCCTATTCCTCGCTCGATCCCAGGATGCGGGTCCGCGACATCGTCGCCGAGGCGCTGGTCAACCAGGGCATGCCGCGCCGTCAGATCAACGACCGCGTCGCCGAGGTGCTGGAGACCGTCGGCCTGTCGCCCGAACACGGGGCCCGGTTTCCACATGCCTTCTCGGGCGGTCAACGTCAGCGGATCGGCATCGCCCGGGCCCTGGCCGCCAAGCCCCGCCTGATTGTCTGCGACGAGGCGGTCTCGGCGCTCGATGTTTCGGTGCAGGCGCAGATCCTGACCCTGCTGCGCCGGATCCAGGCCGAGACCGGCGTGGCGCTGGTCTTCATCTCCCACAACCTCGGCGTGGTGCGGTTTCTCTGCCACCGGATCGCGGTGCTCTATCTCGGCCGCATCGTCGAGATCGGGACCGCCGAGCAGTTGTTCGAGTCACCGCAGCATCCCTATACGCAGGCCCTTCTGGCCGCGATCCCCGAGCCCGGCGCCGGACGCGGCCGGATCGAGGTGCCCGGCGGCGAAATCCCGAACCCGATTCACCCGCCGCCCGGATGCGCCTTTCACCAGCGCTGCCCGCGCATGCAGCCGCAATGCCGCGAACGCCGCCCCGACCTGGCAGAACGCGCCGCCGGACATCATGCGGCCTGCCATAACCCCGGCCCGATGGGCGCGGAGACCGATCCCGACCGACGAAAGGACAGATGATGCAAGGTGTATGGCTGGAAGACCTGACCTGGCCCGAGGCCAAGACCTGGTTCGACCGCGAGCCGGTGGTGATGATCCCGATCGGCGCGGCGTCCAAGGAACATGGCCACGCCCTGCCGCTCTGCACCGACTATCTGCTGGCCCGGCTGGTCACCGACCGGGTGCTGAAGGAAGTCCCCGTGGTCGCCGCGCCGGTGGTCCAGTTCGGCTACTATCCGGCGTTTCGCGACTATCCCGGCAGCCAGCACCTGTCGCCCGAGACCTTCGGCCGGCTGCTCGACGACATCCTGACCGGATTTCACCGCCAGGGGGTCCGGAACATGGTGCTCTACAACACCGGCTATTCGACCGAAGCGACGGTGACCAACGTCGTGCGCGAGTTCTTCGAACGGACCGGGGTGCGGGTCGCGGTCGCGCATATCCGCTTCATGGCCCGCGAGGTCGAGGCCCTATTGGGCCAGAAGCTGGGCGGTCATGGCGATGAATGGGAAACCTCGGTGATCCTGGAACTCGACGAGAAGCGGGTCCGGACCGACAGGCTGGTGACCGACTACGGCCATGCGCTGGATCAGCCGACAAGCAAGTTCTACATCCCCGGGGTCTTTTCGGGCGATCCGGAGAGCGGCCGCGACTATACCGCCACCGGCATTCGCGGCGATGCTACCTTGGCAACGAAGGAGAAAGGCGCGGCGATCGTGGCGGCTCTGGTGGACGATATCGTTACCGGCCTCCGCGCCCATTTCCCCGAAGCCTTGGAAAGGTCGGCAGGATGAGCGCCCCGATGATCAACATGGCCGATGACGGTGTCGGCCTCTCGCCGCAGGAAATGGGCGCGGCGCTGGCGCGGCTGACCGCGGCCGGCGATGTCGAGGCCGACTACTACGGCGACGGCGGCCCGGTGACCGAGCTGGAAACCCGCATTGCCGAGTTGCTGGGCAAGGAGCGCGCAGTGATGTTCCCGACCGGCACGCTGGCAAACATGCTGGCCATGCGGCTGATGGCGCCGGGCACCGGAGCGCGGGTGGTAGTGCATCGCGACAGCCATCTGTTCAACGACGCCGGCGACAACATCACCCAGGCCGGGGTGACGATGGTGCCGTTGCTGTCGGAGGGCGCCAGCTTCACCGCCGATCAGGTCCGGGACGAGATCGCCCGCACCGCATCGGCACGGGTCCGGTCCCGTCTCGGCGGCATTTGCATCGAGACCCCGAACCGCAGGCTGGCGAACCGGATGTTCGACGCCGAAGCGCGTGGCGAAGTCGAAGCGCTGGCCAGGGCCGAGGGCATTCCGCTGTTCCTCGACGCCGCGCGCATCTTCATCGAATCCGCATGGTCCGGCCGCAGCCCGGCCGAGATCGGCGCCCCCTACGACTTCGTCTATGTCTCGCTTTACAAGTACCTTACCGCCCCGTTCGGCGCGGTGCTGGCCGGGCCGGCCGAGGCGCTGGACGGGCTCTTTCACGACCGTCGCCGGTTCGGGGGCGGGCTGTATCAGATGTGGCCCGCGGCGCTTCTGGCGCTCGACGCCCTGCCCCGCCAAGACGCCGAATGGCTAGCGGCCCGCGCGGCCGGCGAGGCGGTGGCGGCGGCGCTTGGCGGGTTGGGGATCGAGGCGGGCCGGCTGCCGGACGACTCCAACGCGCTCAGGGTGGCGGCAGGACGGGCCGCGACCACGGCCCGGGCCGCGCGGGAGCAGACCCGGGCCAGCGGCCTGAAACTGACCCCGGCGGTTTCGGGCAAGGTCACGCTGAAGATCAACGCGAGCTGGACCCGAGCGGCACCCGACGACATCGCCGCCCGGTTGGCCAGGCTGCTGAAGGACGGCGCCTGACCGGGCCGGCCTTCGCCGCACCTCGGCCTCCAACGGCCGGAGTGTTCGACGCGACGTTCCGGCGCGCCTAGCCCTGTGCAAGATGGCAGCGGACCAGGCGGTCGGCGCCCGCCCCGGCCGGCGCCAGGACCTGCCGTTTCTCGCAGCCCCCGGTTCGCGCCGGGCAGCGGTCGGCAAAGAAGCAGCCCTTGGGCAGGCTAAGGTTGCTCGGCAATTCGGTGAACCCGGCGGCGGCCCCGGTCCGGGCGTCGCCGTCCAGCCGGGGGACCGAGGCGATCAGGCTTCGGGTGTAGTAATGCACCGGGTCGTCCAGAACCTCGGCCGCGGTCCCGAGCTCGACGATTTCGCCCAGATACATGACCGCGACACGGTCCGCGATGTGCCGGATGACCGAGACATTGTGTGAGACGAACAAATAGGTCAGCCCCAGATTGCGCTGCAACTCCATCAGAAGGTTGAGGATCTGGGCCTGCACCGAGACGTCGAGCGCCGAGGTCGGTTCGTCCAGCACCAGCAGATCCGGCGACAGGGCAAGGGCGCGGGCGATCGCGATCCGCTGGCGTTGCCCGCCCGAGAATTCATGGGCGTAGCGGTCGAGCTGATCGGCGCGGATTCCGACCGTTTCGGCCAGTTCTCCGGCCCGGGCCTTCAGCCATGACCTGGGATGCCGCTCGCGCACCGCCAACGGTTCGCTGATCAGCGACCAGACCGGCATCCTGGGATCGAGCGAGGATTGCGGATCCTGAAACACGATCTGGAAGCGCTGACGCAGCTGGCGCTCTGCCGAGGCCTCGACCGCGCTCAAGTCCTGGCCGTCGAACTGGACCTTGCCGGAACTGGGCTTGCGCAGCGCCATCGCGACCTGGGCCAGCGTGCTCTTGCCGCAGCCGGATTCCCCGACGATGCCGATGGTCTCGCCGCGCCGGATGTCGAGTGTGACATCGGTCATCGCATGGACCTGCCCGCGCGGCTTGCCCAGCCAGTTGGTGCCGACATCGAAGCGCACCGACACCTGGTCCAGCCGCATCAGCGTCTCGCCCGTCTGGCGCCGGGTCTCCGGCTCTGCCGTATCGGCCTGCGCCGCATCGGCTGTGCCCTCGGGCAGCCAGCAGGCGACCTTGTGCTCCGGGTGGTCGGGGCCCGGCTCCAGCGGCGGTTGTTTCAGGCATTTGTCAAAGGCATGTGCGCAGCGCGGACGAAAGCGGCAGCCCCCCGGCGGCGCAATCAGGTTGGGCACGGTTCCCGGGATCGAGGCCAGCGGGTGCAACGGCTCGGCGAACTCGGGCAGAGAGCGCAGGAGCGCCCGCGTATAGGGGTGGCGCGGCGCCTTCAGAACGTCGCGGGTCGAGCCCTCCTCGACCATCTTGCCCGCATACATGACATAGACCCGGTCACAGAGCTGCGCGACGACCGCCAGGTCATGGGTGATGAACAGGACCGAGACGCCCCGCTCGCTGGCCCTGGTCCGCAGCAGCGCAAGCACCTGCGCCTGCACGGTGACATCCAGCGCCGTCGTCGGCTCGTCGGCAATCAGCACCCGCGGGTTGCACGAGAACGCCATGGCAAGCAGCACCCGCTGCCGCATCCCGCCGCTGAGCTCGAACGGGTAGTTCCGCATGATGCGCTCGGCGTCGGACACCTGCATTTCGCGCAGCAGCTCGACCGCGCGGGCCGTCGCCTGCTCCTGGCTGACGGATTCGTGGCGGCGGATCACCTGGACGATCTGCCGCCCGACGCGGATCGTCGGGTTCAGCGCGTTCATCGGTTCCTGAAAGACCATCGAAGCCTGATGGCCGCGGAAGTCGCCCATCTCCGCCTCGCTGGAGGCCAGGATATCGCGGCCAAGCACCGATATCCGGCCCGAGGGAACCTCGACCCCCTGCGGCGGCAACAGACGGATCGTCGACATCGCCAGCACCGACTTGCCGCAGCCCGACTCGCCGACAAGGCCGACGATCTCGCCGGGCCGGACTTGCAGCGACACGTCGTCAAGCGCCTGCACGGCGCCGCGGTAGGTCTGGAAGTTGAGACTGAGATGGTCGATATCGACCACCGGAGACGGGTTTTGCTCCATGTTCACCGCGCCCTCAGCTTCGGATCGAGAATATCGCGCAGCCCGTCGCCCAGAAGGTTGAAACCGACCGCCGTCAGAAGGATCGCCAGACCGGGGAAGGTCGCGTACCACCACTGGTCCAGCAGGTAGTCGCGCCCTGCCGAAACCATGGCGCCCCATTCCGCCGTCGGCGGTTGCGCCCCGAGGCCGATGAAGCTGAGCGCCGCCGCGGTCAGGATCGCGCTGCCGATGTCCAGCGTGCTCTGAACGATGATCGGCGCCATGGCATTGGGCACGACATGGCGCCGGACGATCTGCATTCTCGTCGCGCCGAAGGTGACGGCCGCCTTGACATAGGGCCGCTCGCGCAGCGACAGCGCCTGGCCTCGCGCCAGCCTCACGTAGAAGGGAATACGCACCACCGCGATGGCCAGCATGGCGTTGATCAGGTCAGGGCCGAGCGCGGCGGCCAGCGCCATAGCCATGACGAAGGACGGAAACGACAGAAGCACGTCCATGAAGCGCATGATGATGCTGTCGGTCCGCCCGCCGACCAGGCCCGAGAACGCGCCGGTCACGGTGCCGATCAGCATCGAGATTCCGACGATGGCGAAGCCGATGCTCACACTGACCCGAGACCCCCAGATGATCCGCGAAAACAGGTCGCGACCGATCTGGTCGGTGCCCATCCAGTGTTTCAGGCTGGGCGGGGCGAGCCTGCTGGTCAGGTCGATCCTATTGGGATCGTAGGGGGCGATCCAGGGTGCGGCGGCCATGGTGAACAGCACCAGGGTGATCAGCGACAGGCCGACGATCGTCAGCGGACTGCTGCGCAGCTGGTGAAGGACATAGGCCCAGTCGACCAGCCCGCCGCCGGCCGCTTCGGTCTCGGGGTCGGGCGTGCCGTCGGCCACGGTTGCCTGATGCGGATTTGCGTCTGGTGCCATGCTCAGCCCACTTCCCTGATCTGCGGATCGAGGACCATGTAGATCAGGTCGACAAAGAGATTGATCAGCACATAGGCGGTCGAGGCGACCACCGTGAAAGCCATGATCGCCGGAAAATCCAGCGACGAGATCGACTGCACCACATAGGCCCCCATTCCGGGCCAGGCAAAGACCGTCTCGGTCAGCACCGCGCCGTAGAGAAGATCGCCGAAGGCCAGCCCGATCATGGTGATCGACGGTATCAGCGCGTTGCGCAGGGCATGTCCATAGATGATCTGGCGGCGGGACAGGCCGCTGGCGCGCGCGGTCCGGACGTAGTCCTCGCTCATGACCTCGAGCATGGCCGAGCGGATCTGCCGGGTCACGACGCCCAGATGCAGGAACCCCAGGGTCAGGCCGGGCAGGATCAGATGCTGAACCGCGCTCTTGAATGCGGGCCAGTTGCCGGTCAGCGCCGCATCAATGGTGTAGAAACCGGTAATGGTCGTGGGCGGCCCGATCACCCCGTCGATGCGCCCGGATCCGGGCAGGATGCCGAGTTGGCCGTAGAAGACCAGGATCATCAGCAGCCCCAGCCAGAACGCCGGGGTGGAGATGCCGACCACCGAGATGCTTCGGCTGAGGTGGTCGATCAGCCGATCCTTCGACACCGCCGATATGACCCCCAGGGGCACGCCGACGATGATCGCGAACAGCATGGCGGCCAGCGCCAGTTCGATCGTCGCCGGGAAGAATTTCTTGATGTCCGAGATGACCGGCCGCTGGGTCCGGATCGAGGTCCCGAAATCGCCCCGCGCGATCTGGCCGACATAGATCGCATATTGCACCGCGACCGGTTTGTTCAGTCCGAGGTTCTCGCGCATCTTCTCGACGATCTCGTCCGACGCGCGTTCGCCGGCCATCATCCGCGCCGGATCGCCCGGGATCATGTGCGATATGGCGAAGGTGACCAGCGTCACCCCGAAAACGACAAGGATCAGCAGCAGCAACCTGCGTCGGATGATATTGGCCAGAGACATTCGGTAATCCGGTTCGGGAGAGGGCAAAGCGAGTCCCGGCGGGCGCTACGGCCCGCCGGGTTTCACCGTCCATGGTGGCTGCTCGTTACTTCGACATGCTTTCGAAATTGAACATCTGCAGCAGCATCGGGTTGTAGACGAAGCCCTTCACGTTATCGCGCATCGCGAATGTGTAGTTCTTCTGGAACAGAAGGATATAGGGCGCATCTTCCATGATCAGCTTCTGCGCGTCGAGATAGAGCGCTTCCCGCTTGCTCTGGTCGGTGAGGTTGACCGAGGTGCGGATCATCTCGTCGACGGCGGGGTTGGTGTAGAAGGCCCGGTTGCCCGCCAGCCCATGCAGCCGCGAGTCGAACCAGTAGTTCATGAACATCGACGGATCGCCATAGTCCGGCGTCCAGTTGCCGGGCGCGATGTCGAAATCGCCGGTGTTCAGCTTCTCGCGCATCGTCGGATAGGCGTGCTCGCGCAGGACCAGTTCGACACCGATATCCGCCAGATACTGCTGCAGCACCAGCCCGATGGAATCCCAGTTCGGGTCGGACTTGGCATAGACGAAGGTCAGCGACAGATCCTTGACCCCGGCCTCTTCCAGCATCGCCCGCGCCTTGTCGGGATCGTAGTTGTACTGCTTTGCATTGTCGTCATGGGCCCACATGCCGACCGGGACCGGCCCCTGCATCTGGATGCCACGGCCCAGAAGGATGCCGTCGATGATCCCCTGGTAGTCCACCGCATAGGACAGCGCCTGGCGCACCTTCGGGTTGTCGAGCGGCGGATGCGTGTTGTTGAGATAGAGATAGGTGACATAGAAGCTCGGCTCGTCGACGACGGTCACGCCTTCCGTGCCCTTGAGCGTGTCGAGCTGGTCGATCGGCAGTTCCTCGACGATGTCGATGTCGCCGTTCTCAAGCTGCAGACGCCGGGCCGTGGCTTCCTTGATCACCTTCACGACGATCTTCGACAGCGCCGGCTTCGGCCCCGAGTAATGCGGGTTGGGAACCAAGACGAACTGCTGATCCTTCTCCCAGCTTTCCAGCCGGTAGGGTCCGCTGCCGAGCGTATGTTCGGCAAGATAGGCCTGCCCCAGATCGCCGTCCTTCTCGTGCTCGGCGAAGCTCGGGTTGACGATGCTCGCGCCGTTGGTGGCCAGCGCCGAGAGGAAGGGCCCGAAAGGCTCCTTGAGGGTGAAGACGACGGTTTCGGCGTCGGGTGCCTGGATTTCGGCGACCGGCCCGATCGTCTCGGACGGGCCCTTGCCGACCGCCAGAAGCCGATCGAAACTGGCTTTCACCGCCGCCGCATCCACCGGGGTGCCGTCATCGAACATGTGGCCCGGAGCCAGCTTGAAGGTCCAGGTCAGCCCGTCCTCGCTGGTCGTCCAGGAGGCGGCCAGGCTGGGCTCGACCTCGGTCAGCCCGCGACCGTCCTCGACCTTGAACTGGACCAGCCGCTCGTAGGCCGGATAGGTGATCGTCCAGCTGTTGTTGGTCATCGTGACCGCCGGGTCGAGGTTGTCCGCATCCGCGGATTTGCCGACCACCAGCGTGTCTTGGGGTGTCTCGGCCTGCACCGCCTGCGTCAGCATGGGCGCTACCGCCCAGACCGACAGGGCGATGGTCCCGGCCCGTGTCAGGTTAGCGAAAAAGGTCATGGTCCCTCCTGTTGAAGACATTGGCAGCGGCAATCATCCGCTCTCGAACGATTTCGGGGGCAAGCGGACATCGGACCGCAACCACCGGGCCCGGCAAACGGAACCCGATCCCACCCCCAGGATTTTCCTTGTGGAGACAACAGTATCCAAAACCCATGCCATGAAAAGGCCAATCTGCAACAATATTTGCAAAAAGCCACGGCCCCACCGGCACGCACAACCAAGGCGCGAAACTCGTTCCGTATTGTGCGACAGACCCGTTCGATGCAGAGGCCAACACCCCGGAGAACGTGGCCCCATGACGCAGGATCGCGGAACACGGCGGGGGTCGCAATTCCGGCCTTCGCCGCCCCTACTGCACCAGCGCCGAACTGCAGCCGTAGCCGTGGAAGATCAGGTCGGCGGGGGCGACGCGCAGGCCGAGCAGGTCCAGAAGGGCCTGCGCGGCGCCGTCAATCAGCGGGAAATCGGCAATGGTGCTGCCCAGGGTCGAGACCAGCGAATTCAATTGCCCCAGCAAAACGGCAAGCAGCGGGCTCAGCAACCCGCCCAGGCCGCTGCGCTGCGCCTCGACATCGGTCTTGGTGTCGGTCAGAAGCTGCGACAGCGCGGTGGCCACGGCGGACAGCGTGATCTGGTTGTCGATCGGGACCGGCACCCCGACCTGATCAAGCCGCAGATCGATGAACTGCTCGCTGCCGGCTATCGGGATCGTCGCGTGTTGCGCATGCGTCTCGCCGCCGACCGCCGACAGCAGTGCCGTGTGCAGATAGAGCGTCGCCGGGTCGATCTCGACCCGGAACCGGGCCAGGATATCCTCGGGGCTGGAGGCATCGCAATTCAGCGACAGAAGCTCGGCCGTCGCCGCGGCGGTCTGGAACTCGAGCTCGATCTCGGCCAGTCCGGCCAATGACGCCGAAGCGTCCAGCCGGATCTGGGCGACTTCGGCAATCAGCGGATCGGTCCCGTTGACCAGGCCAAAGACCGTCACCCCCGGATCGATCAGATCCAGTTCCAGCGCCGGGTCCGCCAGCGGCGCAGCGTTCAACCCGGCGCCGACATTCAGCAGGTGATGGGTGTTCTTGCCCGACAGGTTGGCCGCCGCCAGAAGCAGATCAAAGACCGAGACCCGCAGGTCGGGCAGGCTGCGCTCGACATAGAGAGATGTCACCTGCGGCGAGATCGACAGGATATCGCCCAGCCGCATCGTGCCGAAGGGGGTTGTGCCGACAGCGCCCAACGGAAGGAAACCGAAATGCGCCAGCCCGCCAAGCAGCTGATGATAGCTCAGCTGCGCATCCAGAAGCTCCGAGAAGGTCAGGACCTCGATCCCGGTTTCGAAATTGACCAGGCCGGCCAGTTCTCTGGCCGACACATAGGTCGTCGCCAGCCCCTCGTAGCTGAGCAGGCTCGCGTTCATCTGGAGTTCATCAGCGAGAATCGCGTCGAGAACCGAGTCGCTGCTGTCGAAACGCAACAGGCTGTTGCGCAGGGTGAAGGCCGCGGTGTCGCGCCTTGTCGCCACCGCGTGCTGCACGACCCAGAGCTGGCGGTCCGACAGGATCGCCGCCAGAAGGATCGGGTGGAACCGCGACCGCACCGTCACATCGACCGCATCCAGCCCGTGATCCGCCGCCTGATCCGCCGCCGGTTGCAGACCCGAGCCGGGAATGAAATTGCCGAACACCACGTCATCGGCGGTCAGCGTCACCGGTCCGTACTGCCCGTTGCGCCAGACGACATTGCCCGCCACCACCCGTGAATCCGCCGAGTCAGGCAGGTGCCGCACAGCGCTCAGGGCCGCGAGATCGGCCTGGGCCTGGACATAGCGACGCTGGGCATTGAGCTTCGAGATGTCCAGCGCCGCCGCGAAGATCAGGATGATGGCCGGCACCAGGAACAGCATCAACACCGACAGCGACCCGGCCTGATCGGCCCCGAACCGCGCCGCCCGTCGGGACGGCCCGGCAATGACGCGGAAGTCGCTGCGGCTGCTCATTGCTGGGTTCTGACTGGCAAGGTCTGTCGCGATCAGAGCTGGATGGTCGAGCTGCGCGTGATCTCTGCCAGATCAAGCCCGAAGAGCGCGCCCAGCGAATGCAGCGAACTGCCGCGCAAGTCGTAGCTGACGGACAGGGTGAAGAAGTCCGTCGCATCGGGCTGGCCGGGACAGGCGGTCATCGGCGCAAACCGATCCAGGTCCACCACCGCCATCTGGGACACCAGCCGCGGCATGACGTCCTCGCCCAATTGCTCGCAGAGATCCGAGGTCTGCCAACCGCCATTGACGAGACCGATGCTGGCCCGGGCCATGCCATGCACCACCTGCTGCACTTCGCTGATCGTCGCGATGTAGTAGCTGAGCACGAACATCGCCACGCCGATGAAGATCAGCGTCGGCGCCCAGATCACGAATTCGACGGTCGCCGTGGCCGACTCGTCCCGGCCAAAGCGGCCCAGACGTCCCAGACACCATCCATCACCGGGACCGACATGGTTTACGCGCCGACTTTCGCAAGATGAGAAGCCGAAACTCGGGAAATCAGAAGCTTGTACTGTACTGGTCTTGCGCGACGCAATGGCCGCAAAAGGCATGTTATTCATAGGGTCGCTCGCTTAAATGACGACCCCCCCTGACCTCCGCTCTACCGTAAGGAGAGCAGCATCGCAAGACTGTTCTTCGAGATTGCAACATGCTCTGCGGCTGCTTCGTCGGCGGCCATTTCCGCCACGGCAGCCCGCGAAACGGCGAATAAGCTGGCCGAAAGGCCCCGCATTTGCAAAGCTGTACTGCAATGCAAAACATCGGAAGCTGAGCCTCCATGGCGATCACCGCGGCGATCCATCACATGACGTCCTACAGCTATGACCGTCCGGTCACGCTGTCACCGCAAATCATCCGGCTCAGGCCCGCGCCGCACAGCCGGACGCGGATCATCTCGCATTCGCTGAAGGTCTCGCCGGCGGAACATTTCGTCAACCACCAGCAGGACCCCTATGGCAACTGGCTGGCCCGCTTCGTCTTCCCCGAGCCGGTGCGCGAGTTCAGGATCGAGGTCGATCTGGTCGCGGACATGACGGTCTACAACCCGTTCGACTTCTTCGTGGACGACAGCGCCGAGGCCTTCCCTTTCGACTATCCCGAAGAGCTGCGCGACGACCTGTCGATCTACCGCAAACCCGAGCCGGCAACGCCGCGGCTGGCCGAATTCGTCGCACAAATCCCGCGTCAGGCCGACAACACGGTCAATTTCCTCGTCGATCTGAACGCCCGGGTGGCGCAGGCCGTCGGCTATGTGATCCGCATGGAGCCCGGCGTCCAGACCCCCGAGGAAACGCTGATCGCCGGAACGGGAAGCTGCCGGGATTCCTCATGGCTGCTGGTCCAGGTGCTGCGGCACCTGGGCTTTGCGGCGCGTTTCGTCTCGGGCTACCTGATCCAGCTGAAGCCCGATCTGGAAGCGCTCGACGGGCCTTCGGGCACGGATCACGATTTCACCGACCTGCATGCCTGGGTCGAGGTCTACCTGACCGGCGCCGGCTGGATCGGCTTTGACCCAACGTCGGGGCTGCTGGCCGGCGAAAGCCATATCCCGCTGGCCGCGACGCCGCATTACCGCAATGCCGCGCCGATCGTCGGAATGGCTTCCTATGCCGAGGTGAACTTCGGCTTCGACATGACGGTGACCCGCACCGCCGAACATCCCCGGATCACCAAGCCGTTCTCCGAGGAAAGCTGGGCCGCGCTCGACCGGCTGGGCCACAAGGTCGATGAGGTGCTGCGCGCCAACGACGTGCGGCTGACCATGGGCGGCGAGCCGACCTTTGTCTCGGTCGATGACTTCGAGAGCGACGAGTGGAACTCCGCCGCCGTGGGTCCGATGAAGCGCGGACTGGCCGACAAGCTGATCCGGCGGCTGCGCGACCGCTTCGCGCCGGGCGGTTTCCTGCACTATGGCCAGGGCAAGTGGTATCCGGGCGAGACCCTGCCGCGCTGGACCTTCTCGCTCTACTGGCGCCGCGACCTGAAACCGATCTGGAAGGACGCCGGGCTGATCGCCGAGGAAGGCGCCGCGACCGGAGCCACCGCCGAAGATGCCGGCAAGCTACTGACCGGAATGGCCGAAAAGCTGGGAATCGAACCCGACTACGTGGTGCCCGCCTTCGAGGACCCCGCCGAATGGGTGCTGAAGGAAGGCAACCTGCCCGAGAACGTGACCCCGGAAAACTCCAGGCTGAAAGACCCCGAAGAGCGCAACCGCATCGCCCGGGTCTTTGCCCGCGGGTTGACCGAGCCTTCGGGCCATGTGCTGCCGATCCAGCGCTGGCAATCCCGGGCGGCGGGGCATGGCTGGCGCAGCGAGAAATGGAAGCTGCGGCGCGGCCATGTCTTTCTGGTACCCGGCGACAGCCCGGTCGGCTACCGGATCCCGCTGGGCGCACTGCCGCATGTTCCTGCCTCGCAGTTCCCCTACACCTATATCGTCGATCCGACCGTGCCGCGCGGCACCCTGCCCGATTTCGACAGCTTCCGGGCCGCCGCGCCGGAGGCGTCCGAGCCGGAAACGCCGGAGGTCTCGGCCGACCGCCAGCAGCCGGTCTCTGCCCCTGCCGCGACCGGCCCGACCCAGGACGTGATCGAGCAGGAACTCGGCCCGGTCGGCGGCGCGGTGCGCACCGCGATGACCGTGGAACCCCGCGACGGAAGGCTCTGCGTCTTCATGCCGCCGGTCGAGGCTCTGGAGGACTATCTGGAACTGGTCGCGGCGGCCGAGGCCACGGCGGCGGAAATGGGCCTTCCGATCCATATCGAAGGCTATGCCCCGCCGCATGACCCCAGGATAAACGTCATCCGCGTCGCGCCGGACCCGGGCGTGATCGAGGTGAACATCCACCCGGCGGACAGCTGGGAGGACTGCGTGGCGACCACGATGGCGGTCTACGAAGAGGCCCGCGCCTGCCGGCTCGGCGCCGACAAGTTCATGATCGACGGCCGCCACACCGGCACCGGCGGCGGCAATCACGTGGTGGTCGGCGGCGCGACGCCGAACGACTCGCCCTTCCTGCGCCGCCCCGACGTTCTGGCCAGCCTGATCCTGCACTGGCAGCGGCATCCCTCGCTGTCCTACCTGTTCTCGGGCCTCTTCATCGGCCCGACCTCGCAGGCCCCGAGGATCGACGAGGCCCGGCACGACACGCTCTACGAGCTGGAAATCGCGCTCGGCCAGATTCCCGATCCCGCCTCGGGCGGCTCTGCCCCACCCTGGCTGGTGGACCGGTTGCTGCGCAATATCCTGATCGACGTGACCGGCAACACCCACCGGGCCGAGATCTGCATCGACAAGCTCTACTCCCCGGACGGCCCCACCGGCCGGCTGGGTCTGGTCGAGTTCCGCGGCTTCGAGATGCCGCCGGACCCGAAGATGAACCTGGCCCAGCAGGTGCTGATCCGGGCCCTGATCGCGCGGTTCTGGCAGGCCCCGCTGAGCGGCAAGCTGACCCGCTGGGGTACCACGCTGCACGACCGTTTCATGCTGCGCGAATTCGTCTGGGCCGATTTCCTCGACGTGCTGGCCGATCTCAAGGCGCATGGCTTCGAACTGCGCCCGGACTGGTTCGAGGCCCAGGCCGAGTTCCGCTTTCCGTTCTGTGGCGAGGTCGAATACGAAGGCACCAGGCTGGAGTTGCGGCAGGCGCTGGAACCCTGGCATGTGCTGGGCGAAAAGGGCGCGATCGGCGGCACGGTACGCTATACCGACAGCTCGGTCGAACGTCTCCAGGTCAAGCTGACCACCACCGACCCCGAGCGCTACATCGTGACCTGCAACCGGCGCAGGGTGCCGCTGACCCCGGGACTGGCGGCCGGAACCGCGGTCGGCGGGGTGCGGTTCAAGGCCTGGCAACCGGCCGAGGCACTGCACCCGGTGCTGCCGGTCGATGCGCCGCTGACCTTCGACATCTACGACAGCTGGACCGGCCGGGCACTCGGCGGCTGCACCTATCACGTCGCGCATCCGGGCGGACGCAATTACGAGACCTTCCCGGTCAACGGCAACGAGGCCGAAGCGCGGCGACTTGCCCGGTTCGAAAAGACCGGCCATACCGCCGGCAGCTACCCAATGCCCGACGACCGGCCGCATCCCGAGTTTCCGATGACGCTCGATCTCAGGCGCCCCGACGGATTGTGACATGGCCTCTGCGCTGCCCGACTCCAGCCGCGACCTGCTGCGCGACTATCACCCGCACCCGGGGGTCGCGGATGAACTGCTGACCGGTAGTGGCGAGCTGCGCCCGGTCTGGTCACGGCTGATCAGCTTTCTGTCGCGGCTCTCGGATGACGAGGTGCTGCACCGCTTTGCCCATGGCGACCAGTATCTGCGCGACGCCGGGGTGTTCTTCCGGCAGAACGGCGGCGGCATCTCGACCGAAAGGGACTGGCCGCTGAGCCATGTTCCGGTGCTGATCGCCGAGTCCGAATGGGACAGCCTGAAGGCCGGGATCGTCCAGCGCGCCGAATTGCTGGAACAGGTGATGGCCGATCTCTACGGGCCGGGACGGCTGGTCTCGGACGGGCTGCTGCCGCCGCAGCTGATCGCCAGAAACCCGGAATGGCTGCGGCCGCTGGTCGGTGTCACCCCGCGCGGCGGGCATTTCCTGCACATGCTGGCCTTCGAGGTCGGACGCTCACCCGACGGCTCGTGGTTCGTCCTCGGGGACCGGACCCAGGCCCCGTCCGGGGCCGGCTTCGCGCTAGAGAACCGGGTGGCGACCAGCCGCGTATTCTCGGATTTCTTCGCCCATGCCAACGTGCAGCGGCTGGCCGGCTTCTTCCGCGGCTTTCGCGACGCGATGAACGGGATGACCGGCGGCAGCGACGGACGGGTCGCGATCCTGACCCCCGGCAGCCATACCGACACCTATTATGAGCACGCCTATATCGCCCGCTATCTCGGCTTCCTGCTGCTCGAATGCGAGGATCTCAAGGTCGATCATGGCCAGCTGATGGTCCGCACCATTTCCGGACCGCGACCGATCTCGGTGCTCTGGCGCCGGCTCGACGCCGCCTTCGCCGATCCGCTGGAGCTCGACGCCCGCTCGCAACTCGGGACGCCGGGAATGGTCGGGGCGATCCGGGCCGGGACGCTGACCATGGCCAATGCGCTCGGTTCGGGCGTGCTGGAGACCCGCGCCCTTCTGGCCTTTCTGCCGGCGATCGCCCGCAAGCTGCTGGGCGGGCCGCTGCTGCTGCCCAATATCGCCACCTGGTGGTGCGGCCAGCCCACGGAACTGGCCCATGTCAAGGCACAGACCGCGCAGATGATGGTCGGCCCGGCGCTCTCGACCTCGCTGCCCTTCGAGATCGACGACACCACCGCGCTCGGTGGCGCTTTCCGCGGCGAGGCGCGAAGCTCGGTCGAGGCCTGGTTGGACGAGGAGGCACCCAACCTGGTCGGCCAGCAGGCGGTGACGTTATCGACCACCCCGGCCTGGGAAGATGGTCGCCTGGTGCCGCGCCCGATGACGGTGCGGGTGTTCGCCGCCCGCACCCCGCAGGGCTGGACGGTGATGCCGGGGGGCTATGCGCGGATCGGCCGGACCGAGGACGCGACCGCGCTGGCGATGCGCAACGGCGGCTCCGTCGCCGATGTCTGGATCGTCTCGGATCACGCCGTGGCCACCGACAGCCTGGCCCATCCGGCGCCGGGGGCCTATGTCCGCCGCTCGCAGGGCACCCTGCCCTCGCGCGCCGCCGACAACCTGTTCTGGCTCGGCCGCTACATGGAGCGCGGCGAAGGCCTGATGCGGCAGATGCGCTGCTATCACCTCAGGATGGCCGAGACCGGGCTCGAATCGACCCCGCTGCTCGACCATCTGGGCGAGCATCTGACCAGGAGCGGCGCCGATCTGGAGCATCCGATCCCGCCGCAGATCAACGAACAGGTCGAGGCCGCCGTCGGCTGCGCCGGCAAGGTCCGCGACCGGTTCTCGATCGACGGCTGGCTGGCATTGCGCGATCTGGCCAAGACGGTGCGCTGGATGGAAGGTTCGGTGCAGCCCGGCGACGACGCGGCGCGGGCGATGTCGGTGCTGCTGCGCAAGACGGCAGGCTTCACCGGGCTGGTGCACGAGAACATGTATCGCTTCTTCGGCTGGCGCTTCCTGTCGATCGGCCGGGCGCTGGAACGGGCCGACCGGATGTGCGTTACCTTGGCCGGGCTGGCCGCCCCCGACGCGCCCGAGGGCAGTCTCGACGTGGCGGTCGAGATCGGCGACTCGGTGATGACCCACAAGCGCCGCTTCTCGGTCGAGACCAACCGCAACACGGTGATCGATCTGCTGGCCCTGGACAGCCTGAACCCCCGTTCGGTGCTGTTCCAGCTTTCCGAAGTGAAGGATCAGATCGCCATGCTGCCCAATTCGGTGATACAGGGAGAGATGTCGCCCCTGTCGCGGCAGGTGCTTCAACTGCATACCGATCTGGCGGTGCTGACCCCCGATCAGGTGACGCCCCGGCGGCTTCTGCGGATGCGGGTCCGGCTGGCCGAGCTTTCCGACGGCCTCACCGCGGCCTATCTGACCTGAGATGGCACAGCTCTACGATATCGCGCTGGAATTCGGCTACCGCTACGAGCAGCCCGCCTCGATGGGCCGGCATGTGCTGCGCCTGCTGCCGCTGAACCTCGAGAACCAGCAGCAGCTTGTGGCGGGTGAAGTCTCGATCGACCCGCGCCCCGACGACCGCCGCGACGGAGTCGATTTCTTCGGCAATGCCCGGACCGAGATCGCCTATGACCGGCCGATCAGCGGCGTCACCTTCCGGCTTCAGGCCCGGGTCCAGCGCACCGCCACCGCACCGCAGTTCGACCTGTCCCCGGCTCTGGAACGGCTGGGCGAAGATCTGGCCCTGGCCCGCAACCTGGCGCCGGGATCGCCGCATCACTTCACCGGGAACTCCGACCGGGTGCAGACCAACCCGGCGATGACCGCCTATGCGCGCGAGGCGCTGAGCCGGGCCGGCACGGGCCCTCTCACGGCCTTTCAGGCGGTGCAGGCGGTGGGCCGGGCGCTGCATCGGGACATGACCTTCGATCCCAAGGCCACCGATGTGGACACCGACGCCGACGAGGCGTTCAAGGCCCGGCGCGGGGTCTGCCAGGACTTCAGCCACATCATGATCGCCTGCCTACGCGGGATCGGGGTGCCCGCGGGCTATGTCTCGGGCTTCCTGCGCACCATCCCGCCGCCGGGGACCGAGCGGCTGGAAGGGGCCGACGCCATGCATGCCTGGGTGCAGGCCTGGTGCGGAACCGAAATGGGATGGGTGCAGTTCGATCCGACCAACGATCTGCTGGTCGCCTCGGACCATGTCGTCACCGCCCTGGGCCGCGACTATGCCGATGTCGCGCCGATCCGCGGCCAGCTGCGCGCCTCGGGCAGCCAGAAGACCAGCCAGAAGGTCGACGTGATCCCGCTCTAGGTTCCGGACCCCGCCTCGGCGGCGCGCTGCTCCAGATAGGTGACGCCGGATTCCAGATGGACCTTCATCCGGTACTGATAGGCCAGCCGGTCCCGCGCCTGCAAAGCGTCCAGCACATCGACATGCTCGCGGAAGGTGCTGGTCTCGAAGGTCCGCCGGGTCTTGCCGTTCTTCATGATCCTCAGCGTCACCGGCTTCATGATCTGGTAGACATCCAGGATCGCCTTGTTGCCGAGGACGGCAAGCAGCCTCGTGTGAAAGCGGAAGTCGCATTCCGAGGCCGCATCGACGTCCCCCGCCTCCTGCATCTGCGCATTGATTGCCCGCAGCTCGGCCAGGTCATCATCGGTGATCTTTTCCAGCAGGGTCTCGACCGAGCCGACCTCGAGCAGGCGGCGGAAGTTCTGGATGTCCCAGAAGGTCTCGTCCGACAGTTCCATCAGGTTGAAGCTGAACTGTTCGAAGGCCTGGCTCATCCGGTTGTCGATGATCGTGGCGCCGACCTTGGGCCGGACATCGACGATGCCATAGGCCTTGAGAATGCGCATCGCCTCGCGCACCGTGTTGCGGCTGGTGGCGAAACGTTCGCAAAGCTCGCGTTCTGTCGGCAGGCTGTCCCCGACTCCCAGACCCTCGTCCGCGATCAGGGCGCGGATCCGCGCCACGGTGGTATCGACAGCCGAGCCGCCTGCCCCATCTTCCGGCATCATCCCTCCGATCCGCCCGGGGCTTCACCCGGGCGTTGCAGCGGGCAATCTAGGCGCTTGACGCATGCCTGTCCAATGCCGCGCGCCCGGCCGGGCTCAGTCATCCGCGGGACGCGCCGCATCATCCCATTCCCAGGGCCTCGTGAAGACCCCCAGGACCGGCGCCACATCCTCGTCCGAAACCTCTCCGGTCCGCACCAGGCGTGCCACCAGCCCGCGCTTCTTGTCCTCGTAGACCGACCCGATCTCCGCGCCGACCTTGGCCTCGGCCAGGGCCGCGCCATAGACCCGGGCGATCGCCAGCTTGCGCAGGTCGTTCTTCAACACCTTGCCGACCGCGGTCTTGGGAAGTTCGGGCAGAACCTCGATGTATTTCGGCTGCGCGGCGCGTTCCGGCACCCTTGCCTTGGCAAAGGCCAGAAGCTCGTCGGTCGTGGCCGTCCCGCCGTTCACCAGTTCGACATAGGCGCAGGGCAGCTCTCCGGAATGGGCATCGGGCTGGCCGATGGCGCCGGCAAAGGCCACCGCCTCATGCGCCATCAGCGCGTCCTCGATCATCGCCGGGTCGATGTTGTGCCCGCCACGGATGATCAGGTCCTTGGCGCGGCCGGTGATCCACAGATAACCATCGGGATCGAGCCGGCCCAGATCGCCGGTGCGCAGCCATTTGCCGTCGGCGAACAGGTCGCTGTTCTTGTCGGATTCGCTGTAGGTCCGCCCCACGAACACGCCGGGGGTCGAGACGCAGATCTCTCCGACTTCATCCACCGGGCATTCCCGGATGATGTTGCCCTCGGCATCGCAATGGAGGATGCGCACGTCGCAATAGGGCAAGGGCAACCCGACCGAGCCGGTCTTCTTCGGCCCGTCGACCGGGTTGCAGGACACCAGGCAGGTCGCCTCGGTCAGCCCGTAGCCCTCGGCGATCTGCACGCCCGTGGCCTTCTCGAAGCGCTGGTAGAGTTCGACCGGCAGCGGCGCCGAGCCGGAAATCGCCATCCGCATGGTCGAGACATCGGCATCGACCGGGCGCTGCATCAATGCCGAGATCGCCGTGGGCACGGTGATCATGAAGGTCACCCCCCAGCGTTCGACCAGCTTCCAGAAATTGTCGAATACCCCGTCGCCGCGATAGCCCTGCGGGGTCGGCAGGACGACATGCGCGCCCGAGACGATGGCCGACATCAGCACCGGATAGGCGGCGAAGACATGGAACAGCGGCAGCGGACACAACAGCACGTCGGTGTGCCGGAACAGCAGCGTCGCCCCCAGCCAGCCGTTGAACACCATCCCCGAATACTGGTGCTGTGCCACCTTGGGCATGCCGGTCGTGCCGCCGGTGTGGAAATAGGCGCAGACCCGGTCGCCGGCGCTGTCTTCGAAGGCCAGGGTCGGCGGCTGCTTGCGCATCTCGGTAGCGAAGTCCAGAACCTTGGCCCGGTGATGGACCGCATGTTTGGGCCGCAGGAACGGCACGATCCAGCTCTTCGGTGGCTTCAGATAGCGGTTCAGATCGACCTCCAGGACGGTCTCGACCTCGGGCGCGTTCAACAGCGCCTGCGCCGCCTTGTGCGCCACGTCCGATTTGGGAAAGGCCTTGAGCGTGACCAGCACCTTGGCGCCGGTCTCGCGCAGGATCGCGGCGATCTGGTTGGCCTCCAGCAGCGGATTGATCGGGTTGACGATCCCGGCAATGGCCCCGCCCAGCAGCGTCGTCGCGGTCTCGGTGCAGTTCGGCAGCAGGAAGGCCACCACATCGCCTTCACCGATGCCGAGACTGCGGAACATGTTGGCGGCCTGGCAGCTCCGGGCATAGAGATCGGCCCAGGTCAGCGTCTCGGCGGCATCCTTCGGCCCCGACTCCAGCTGGAAACTCAACGCGTTGCGGCTGCCATGCCGGGCCGCCGTCTGGGCCATCAGCGCATGCAGCGTCTCGGCGACCGGCCGATCCTGCCAGGGCATCTCGTTGTTGATTGCTTCGACATCTGCGGTACTGGCAAACCGGCTCATATCCGTCCTCCCCACGGCCCGTCACCGGGTCTTCCGGCGAGAGGATGCGAGGAAAGGCAGGAACGGGCAAGGGGGCTGCCGCCGACACGTCGCGTCATTCGCCGCCGTCAGGCCGCCGCACCATCGGTGAACTGAAGCCGCGCCAGCCGCGCATAGAGCCCGCCCTCGGCAACCAGCGAATCATGCGTGCCCTCGGCGACGATCCGGCCCTTTTCGAAGACCAGGATGCGGTCGGCCTTCTTCACCGTCGCCAGCCGGTGCGCCACGATCAGGGTACTGCGGCCCCTGGCCATGCGGTCCACCGCCAGTTGCACCGCACGTTCGCTTTCGGCGTCCAGCGCGCTGGTCGCCTCGTCCAGCAGCAGCACCGGCGCGTCGCGCAGGATCGCGCGGGCAATGGCGATGCGCTGTTTCTGCCCGCCAGAGAGCATCACCCCACGCTCGCCGACCATGGTCTGGTAGCCATCGGCCAGTTCCGACAGGAACTCATGCGCCGCCGCCGCGCGGGCCGCCTCTTCCACCTCGGCCTGGCTGGCGTCGGGACGGCCGAAGCGGATGTTCTCGGCGGCGGTGCTGGCGAAGATCACCGGGTCCTGCGGCACCAGGGCCATGGCCTGACGGAAATCGGCCCGGGCCATGTCGCGCAGATCCACCCCGTCCAGCCGGACCCGTCCGGCCTGCGGATCGTAGAACCGCTGCAGCAGCTGGATCACCGTGGTCTTGCCGGCGCCCGATGGGCCGACCAGCGCCACCGTCTCGCCCGGGGCGACCCGGAAGCTGACCCCGTCGAGCGAATTCTGCTCCGGCCGGGTCGGGTAGTGGAAGGCGACATCCTCGAAGACGATCTCGCCCCGCACCGGGCGCGGCAGCACCACGGGCGTGGCCGGATCGCGCACGGTGTCCTCGGCGTTCAGCAGCTCCACCAGCCGCTCGGTCGCCCCGGCGGCGCGCTGCAACTCGCCCCAGATTTCGCTGAGCGCCCCGATCGAGCCGGCGACCATGATCGCGTAGATCACGAATTGCACCAGCAGGCCGACGCTCATCGCCCCGGCCCGCACGTCGCGGGCGCCGATCCACAGCACGCCGACCACGCCCGAGAAGATGACCGCGATCACGACCACCGTCATCAATGCCCGGGTGGCGATCCGGGTTCGGGCGATGCGGAAACTCTGCTCGCTGACATCGTCGAAGGTCTCGCGGCTCAATGCCTCATGGGTGAAGGCCTGCACGGTCTGGACGCTGGACAGCGTCTCGGATGCATTGCCCGAACTGGCGGCGATCCAGTCCTGGTTCTCCCGGCTCAGCTTGCGCAGCCGCCGCCCCAGCACCACGATCGCCACCACCACCGCCGGCACGATCAGCAGCACCAGCCCCGAGAGCTTTGCCGAGGTGAAGATCATCAGCGCCAGCCCGCCGATCAGGGTCAGCATCTGGCGCAGCGCGATCGAGGCCGAAGAGCCGATGACCGACAGGATCAGCGTCGTGTCGGTGGTGATCCGGCTCAGCACCTCGCCGGTCATGATCCGCTCGTAGAACGCGGGCGACAGCCCGACGACCCGGGCAAACACCGCCTTGCGGATGTCGGTGACGACCCGCTCGCCCAGCCTCGTGACAAGGTAGTAGCGAAGCCCGGTGCCCAGAGCCAGCGCCAGCGCCACGCCGAGCGCCGCGACGAAATAGCTGTCGAGCAGCACCAGTTCCTCGGCCTGGAAGGCATCGACGACCTGGCGCACCGCCAGCGGCAGGATCAGCGAGATCGCGGCGGTGAAGACCAGCGCCACCAGCGCCAGAACCAGCATGCCGCGATAGGGGGCAACGAAGGGCCAGAGCCCGGCCAGGGCGCCCACACGTTTCGACTTGGCACGCTCTTCGCTGCCGGCATTCACATCGCGTGCGCTCATCGAAACCGTCCCGTCCGCTGTCGGCCCCGGTTTATGCGCCCCCCGCCGGGCCCGCAACCGGCCTGTGACGAATTGCTGCACGACCCGGATCGGGCAGCGGAAACAAGTGCGTGATGAGGGGCAAGTCGGCTGGAGCGGGCGGCGGGAATCGAACCCGCGTCATCAGCTTGGAAGGCTGAGGTCTTACCATTACACAACGCCCGCAGACCTTGGCAGGGTAGTATTTCACTTCACAAATGGGGTCAAGGCACGAGCGGGCGGATGCAGGCACGGAATTGCCCGCCCGGCCTCCGGCAGCAGCGGACGGTCGGCGCGCGCATAGGCGGTCCTGTCAGATTGCGCCGAGGGAAATGGTCCCTTCCCGATCCGACGCCAGGATTGGCCCCGAAACGGCATTCGTGGGGGAAAGCATGCAGATGCCACGCCGGGCGAAACGCGCTGCGAATGCGCGTTCCGGGTCATGGCCAAGCGTCCGTTGGGTTCGGGTCCGCGGGGAGAGGTCACTCGACCATCAGGCGGCAGAGCACCGTATTGCTCTGTTCGAGGTCGGGGCCCCAGATCAGCCTGGCATCCTCGGCCCAGGCAATCTCATCATAACCGGCCTTGGGGCCGACCTCCGCCTCGGTGTAGACGTCGGCCTGCGGCCAGGAAGCGGCGTCGAACGCCGCCGTGTCCCAGCCCTCCGGTTCTTCCGAGACGTCGAAGGCGCAGGCCCCTTCCCCCGCCACCGGATTGCGCTGGTCCTCGCAGGACTTGTCCAGCGGGGCGGTATGGATCGTGAGGCATTGCCAGTCGGCATTGCTGACGACAATCGGCTCGCCGGCTGCATTCCTGATCTGCAGGATCACGCCGCCGTCGCCCATCTGCTGCCGGCCCGTGCCGATGTATTCGAGCCCGGTATCGTTCTCCTTGAAGTCCTTCGCGACGAGGCCAAGGACGAAGGGCCGCTCGGCCTCGAAGACAAAGCTCTCGGCATTGAAGGACCGCTCCGTGGTGATCGGCACGCTGTCCTCGCCAACGGTTTCGCCATCGACCCGCAACTCGAACCAGTTGTCCGCCCAGACATCGGCCGAGAAGGTCTCGGCGTACGCGCCGGTGGAAGAAAGGGCCACGATGGACATGGCCAGGAAATGCGTCTTCATGTCAGCTCCGATGTTTGCCAGGACGTCGAATGCCATACGCGGCTGCGGACGCGTTCCGTCGGTCTGATCGTCCGGCAGGAAGGAAGTCCCGCAACAATCGGCTATCGGGTCAGAGTTGCACATGCGCCGCCCGCCCGGCCAGTCGGGCATGTTCCGGCCTCGGTCGCACGAACATCAAAGCGATGATCGGAGGGGGACGGAGCCGCACCCGTCAGGTCCGCGCGCGCCGGGCCAAGCGACCGACCTCAGGCGAGAAGCTCCGACCTCATACCAGGACGCCGCCAGTCCTTGTGAACCAGGCCGTCCTTCATGATGAAGGCGAACTTGTCCGGGCCGACGAGGCAGGCCTGATCTTCCAGCGGGTTTCCGTTGACCAGCAGGACATCGGCCAACGCCCCGTCCTTGATGATCCCCAGCTCGCCCTTGTGACCCATCAGCTCCGCCCCGACCTCGGTGGCGCATTTCAGCGCCTCAGCCGGCGAATAGCCGAAGAACTTCACGAAATGGCCGATGTCGCGCGCGTTCTGCCCCATCGGGGTGATCGTGAACCCGTAATCCCCGCCGACCACCACCCGCATGCCGCGCTTGCGCATCTCGTGATAGGTGGCGCAGGTGTGTTCCAGCTTGCGCGGCAGGCCCATCTTTTCGACGACATCCTTTGTCAATCCGACCGCATCGCCTTCGAAGACCGAATTGTGAACCAGCCCGAAGGCGGGACCGACGATAACCCGGTCCTTGGCCGCCTCGAGCATGTCGAGCGCCTCTTCGTCGGCAAAATCGCAATGGTAGATGCAATCCACCCCTGCCCGAACCGATCGCTTGACCGATTCCGCCGCGCGGGCATGGCAGGCGACCATCTTGCCCCAGTCATGGGCCGCCTTGACGCCGGTGGTCAGTTCGAGTTCCGTCATCGAGATGATCTCGGCCCGGGCATGGCTGACGAACTCGTCGCCGGAGACATTGAATTTCACGTTGTCCACGTTCTCCCGGCAGCAGAGCCGAACCGCGCGCAGGATTTCCGTCGGGCCGTCCGCCAGCCAGCCGAAGCTCTCGGCATTCATGTGCATCTGGCGCTCGTCCCCCAGACCGCCGGTCGTGGTGATCTCGGGGCTCGCCGCGCGGTAGCGGGGGCCTGCCACATACCCGTTCTCGATTTCCGAACGCAGAACCACATCCAGCCGCATCTTGGCCGAGGCAGCGGACCATGCCGAAGTGAAGCCGTGATCCAGGATCAGCGTCGCCGCCCGGCAGGTCTCCAGCATGTGTTCCTCGGGAGGAATCTCGCCGAGGTCCTGATTGCGCGAGGGGCCGCAGAAGGACAGGTGGCAATGGCCTTCGACGAGGCCGGGCATCAGGAACTTGCCCTCGGCGTCGATCACGGTCTCTGCGCGGTCCTCGGGAATCTGGTCCGCACCGCGGGCAACGGTCTTGATGCGGTTGCCTTCGATGTGGACTTCGCCCTTGTAGGATTGGTCATCGATCGCATCCCACACGGTCGCGTTCTTGATCAGGTATGACCCCATTTCCAACTCCTCCCGGTTGTCGATGTCAGCGGTGAAAAAGCCGCAACTGTCGTTGCCGAAAGCCTATTTTGGCTTTGACACCGGGGCCAGCCGCATTGATTGTGACAAGGTCGCCATTTGGAACAATCAGGGACTAACGCTTCCGGGAAGGGATTGCGCGCTTGGGCAGGCATCGTCAGAACGGCGTGGACGGCGCGATTGCCCTGTTGAGCGCATTGGCCGAATGCGGGGAAGACGCGATCGGCACAAAGGAGGCACGGAACATCACGGGCGTGCCGCGCACCAGCCTGCACCGCATCGGCAAGGTCCTGGCCGAGTCCGGGCTGGTCTCGCTGTCGCGCGGCAGGATCGCGACCGGTGACAAGGCCTCTGTCCTGCGCAAGGCCTATGCCAAGCAGGTCTACACCGATTTCCAGCGCCGCAGTACCCGGGATGTCTCGGTCCGGACGGGCTTCCCGAAGGTGATCCCCGGATACTTCCCCGCGTCTCCGGTTCTGTCGCTTGGTCGGGCGAGGCCGACGAACCGGCGCCGCTTCCACATCGGTTTCTCCAACACCTCGCTGGGCAATGACTGGCGCATGGCCCTGGTGCACTCCATCGAGTACGGGGCCGGCGGCCTGGGCGATGCCCTGGATCGGCTGGCGATCCGTCACGCCGACGACAATGCCGAACTGCAGAGCCTTCAGATCAGGTCCCTGGTCGAGGACGGGGCGGACGGGCTTCTGGTCAGCGCCGAAAACTCGCCGCTGATCGCAGCGGAACTGGAAAATGCCGTCCGCCGCGGCGTCCGTGTCGTGCTGGTCGATCGGGCCATCGGCGGGTTTCGCGCCTTTGACAGCTTCGTCAACAGCTCCGACCAGCTCATCGGCCATGTCACCGCGCTCTGGCTGGCCGAGACGCTGCAAGGAAGGGGCCGGGTTCTGCTCCTGCCCGGAAAGCGGGGGGCTGCGCCGGCAATCGCGCGCCTTGCCGCCGCCAAAGAGGTCTTCCGCCGGTTCCCGGATATCTGCATCACCGCCTGCCACTGGACGGACTGGCGGCCGGAAATCGCACGATCCCGTGTCGAGAGCCACCTGCGGACCCGCGAGCGCCCCTTCGACGGTGTCTGGTCCGACAGCGGCTTGCAGGGCGTCGGCTCGCTTCAGGCCTATCTGGCGGCTGGCTATTCCGGAAGGGACATTCCTCCGCACACTGGCGGCGACCTCAATCAGGTGTACAAGCTGGCCCTGCAAAACGACGTCCGGATGGTGGCGGTCGATTATCCGCCGTCGATGGGGTTGGTCGGGATCGAGACATTGTTCAGCGCATTGCGCGGAAGCCCGGTTCCCCGCACCATATCCGTGCGCTCGGATGTCATTGTCACCCGGGGCGATTCCACCCGTTCCGTCAGCTCCACCATGCTGTTCGAAGACCATGTCCGCTGGGATCTTCCCGATCAGCTCATCCTGCAGTCCGGGATCAGCCGCGCCTATGACCCGCATAGTTTCCGGGTGCGCTATCCCGGCAACAGCTACAACAGATCGGCCGCCCAGCTGGCCCGGCAGTCCGGAGCCGGAACGCATGGCTGACGCGACCGGCATCCGTCATCTGGCCCGGATCCTGTTCCTGGTCGCCGAGCATCCGGGCATTCGGCTCGGGGAAATCTGCGCGCGCGGCGGATTGGCGCGCACCGGCACGATCGAGATTCTGGGCAAGCTGGAACGCGCCGGCTTTCTCAGACGGCTGGCCGGCGGCAGGTGCCTGCTCGCCCCCAAGGCCTTCGCCCTGGGCCTGGCGCCGCTGGGCCTGGCCCGGATCGCCGAACGTGCCGAGGCGGTCCTGCTGTGGCTGCGCCAGGAGACCGGCGCGACGGTTTCGCTCAGGGCCGCAACGGAACAGGCCGGCCCCACCGAAATCCTGCGCCTTCCGCCGCAGCACCAGCGCGTGAAGCACCAGATCGAGGCCGAGGTCCAACTGCCCGAAAAGGCCGGCGCCTGCTGGATCACGCTTGGCTGGAGCCGGCAGCCGCGGATCGAAGCGTTTGCATATGCCCGGGGTTGTCTTGAAAGTGCCTGCCGGGCCCTGGGCGACGGGCCTGCTGACACGGAACCGGGAAATGCATGAAGACCACTTCAAGATCCGCGACTATGTCCCGGAATTCGATGAGATTTCGAAAACCTATGCGCGGCTGAGCGCCGCGACCTCTGCGCGCTGGTCGGTGACAAGGAACATCGTCTACGGGTCGGGGGATCGGCAGTCCCTGGATGTGATCCGGGACGGTCGGGCAGCTTCCGGGCGCCCCGTTCACATCTTCATCCATGGCGGCTACTGGCGGGCCGGCCGCAAGGAGGACTATGCCTTTGTCGCGGAACCCGTGATCGCGGCGGGCGGTGTCGCGGTGCTGGTCGAATACGACCTGATGCCCGCCGTGCGTCTGGCCGATCTGGTGGCCCAGTGCCGCGCGGCCTTCGCGTGGGTGGCCGACCATGCCGGGGACTTCGGCGGCGACGCGAAGCGCATCACCGTGTCGGGCCATTCCGCGGGCGGGCATCTGGCAAGCTGGCTGGCCGCCCGGACAACGGCCGAGCCGCCCCTGCCCCGCATTCCCCGGGAAATGCTGCTGCTGTCGGGCATCTATGACCTGGCGCCGATCCCGAGTTCTTTCCTGCAACCGGAAATCGCCCTGACCCCGGAAGAGGTGGCCGATTGGTCACCGATGACCGCCATCCTGCTACCGGGATGCACAAGACTGCTGGCCTTCGGCGCGGACGAGACGCCCCCCTTCCGTGATCAGGCCCGCGCCTATGCGGCCCATCTGGGCGACAGCGGGCGATTGCTGGAGGTCGCGGGATGCAACCACATGAACATTGTTCTGGAACTGGGCAATCCGCAGCACCCTCTCGGCCAGGCGCTGATGCGGATGGTGGCAGCGGAATGAAACGGGGCGCCCCGAATGGAGCGCCCCGACCTTTTCCGACCCAAGCGCCGGGCGCGGCTTACTTGCCGCCCCAGGCCTGCGGATAGTTCGCCATGCCTTCGCAGCCGCACATCGCGTAGTGCAGCGGCGGCATGGTGACGTCGATGTAGTCGGCCAGCGTGTCCTGGGTAATCGCCGGCTGCGGCAGAACCCACTCCGGACCGGGGATCGCCTCGCCCTTCAGCACCCGGCTGGCGGCGATGATCGCCGTGCGCCACTGGTAGGTGGGATAGGTCGGCGCAATCGCGGTCAGGCCGAGAGCATCCCATTTCTGTAGGAAGTCCTGCTGGTCCTCGCCCACGAAGACCGGGATGTCATAGCCGCCATCCTCGAACGCCTCGATCGCCGCCACCGCAGTCGCGCCGGCATCCATCCATACCGCGTCGATATCACCACGCTGCAGGTAGTCCTCGACGATGGATTTCGTCTTGGCATTGTCACCGTCGGTGAACTCGGCCCCGACGATGTTCAGGCCGGCATCTTCCATGATGTGGCGACCGGCCGAATAGCGGGTCTCCAGCACGTCCACGCCAGGCAGGATGCGCAGCATCAGCACGTTTCCGCCTTTGGGGGTATTGTCGGCCACGAACTGGCCACCCTGGATGCCGAAGCCATAACCGCCGACCGGATGCACGAAGGACACCGGGCAGTCGGTATTCACGCCACGATCGAAGACGATGACCGGAAGCTGCTCGCAGGCCTTTTCCACCGCGGGGGTCAGCGCCGCCGTGGTGTTCGGCGACACGATCAGCAGGTCGCATTTGCCGCCCGCCAGAAGGTCGTCGATATCGGCGATCTGCTTGTCGTCCGAACCCTCTGCGTCGAGATGGATGAACTCGCCGATGTTGTCATGCAGGGCAAGTTCTTCGGTCATGTTGGTGTAGCCGACGACGCGCCAGGCGTTGTTCACCCCTGCATTCGAGAAGCAGACGGTGGCCGGGCCGTCCTTGGCATACTGGCTGGTGTCAACCATGCTGTCTTCCAGATACTGCAGCCAGGGCTCGCCTTCCGGCCCCATCGGCGTCGCGCTGAGCTGCGCGAGGCTCTTGGCGAATTCCGCCGGATCGTCGTAGTTCTGCGCCAGGCCGAGGCTTGGCAGCGCAAGGGCAACAAGCGCCCCCGCAACCACTTTCGTGATCTTCTTCATGTCGTTTCCTCCCTGAAATTGACGGACTGGGTATCTCGCGCGGTCCCGATCCATCGGTCCCTTCCGAGCGAAATTCCTGTGGCGGCGCGATATGTCATCCCGCCCCCTGTTTCTTGCGATAGGCGGCCAGGCCCACGGCAGCGATCAGGATCAGGCCCTGCACCACCTGCCGGAGCGGCTGGGGAAATCCCATGAAATTGAGCAGGGTGAAGATGGCCTGAAGGGTCAGCGCACCGGCGATGGCGGCGGGAACGGAACCGCGCCCGCCCAGCAGCTGCGCACCGCCCAGCACCGCCGCGGTGATCGCCTGCAACTCGTAGCCGGTGCCGACATCGGTGGAGACCCCGGCAAAGCCGCCCAGCAGGATTCCCGCCGTGACCGCGGAAAGCGACGAAACCACGAAGGCCGAGAGCCTGACCGGCAGCACCGGCACCCCGGCCAGCTGCGCGGCACGCGGGTTGTCGCCCAGGGCATGGATCATCCGGCCCAGGTTGGTCCGCGACATCAGCAGCCACAACAGCAGGCCCGACACCACCATGACGATCACCGCGATGGGAAGCAGCCCGATCACCGGCACGTCCCTGATCAGCGCCCGTCCGAAAAAGCGGAATGTATCCGGCAGATAGCCGCGCGGCGACCCTCCGGACCACATCATGGACAGCCCGCCAAGTGAGATCATCATTCCCAAAGTCGCGATCAGCGACGGCACCCTCAGCACCGTGACGACCAGCCCGTTCACGCAGCCCACCACCACGCCGATCGCGTACATCACCGCGATGACCCAGGCAGTGGCATTCGGGTCGTTGTTGGTCAGCATCGACGAGCCGACCACGACCAGCGTGATCAGCGATCCCGCCGAAAGGTCGAAACCGCCCGAGACGATGACATAGAGCTGCCCGGCGGCGAGGATCGCCAGCGGCGCGGCCCGCTTGAGGAAGTTCATGTAGCCCGTCGGCTCGGCGAACCTCGGGTTCTGCAGGACAATCAGCACCAGCAGGGCGAGCAGGACGAAATAGACCGGGTTGATCTGTGCCCAGCGGCTGCGACCAGGCTTTTCGGATGCGGGGGCGAGGCTCATGCCGCAATCCTCCCCGAACGATAGGAATAGAGCGCGACGGCGCCGACGATGATCACCCCACGCAGGACCTGTTTCACAAAGGCATCGACACCGGTGAGGTTGAAGATCGAATCCAGCAACGAGAAGATCATCACACCCGCCATGGTCCCCCAGATGCCGCCGCGCCCGCCGGACAGGACGGTGCCGCCGATCACCACCACGGCGATGCTCTCCAGGTCATAGACCCCGTCGGCGCCGATCCACGGCGCCCCGGCCCGCAGGCGAGAGGCCAGGTAGATCCCGGCCAGCGCCGCGCAGAGCGAGCAGATGAGATGGGCGGAGATGATGACCCGGCTGGTGCGAATGCCCGCCGACCGCGCCGCCGCCGGATTGCCGCCGACCGAATAGATGTTCGCCCCGAACCGGGTGTGCCGCAGCACGAACCAGGCGCCCAAGGCCAACAACAGCATCAGGATCAGCGCATAGGGAACGCCGGCGAATGTGCCATAGGCGAAGACCTGGAAGCCTTCCGGCACGTCGCCGGCGAAATTGGTGACGAAGGCCGACAGGATGCCCTGGATGATCAGGCTCATGGCCAGCGTGGCGATCAGCGGGTTCACGTCGAAATAGGCGATCAACACGCCGTTGATCAGCCCCACGACCGCCCCCAGCACCGCCACGGCAAGGATTGCCGGCACGATCATGCCCGGATCGCCGTTCATCACCACCGAGGCCAGAACCGAAGCCGCCGAAATCAGGCTGGCAACCGACAGATCGATCGAGGCGATCAGGATCGCGAAGGTCTGCCCGATGGCGGTGATGCCCAACGCGACCGTGCGCCCGAGGATCGACACCAGGTTGTCCAGGGTCAGGTATTGCATCTGTCCCGTCGCCACCGCGATCAGCACATAGCCGAGGCCGGCGAGCAACAGCAGGTAGAAAGCCGCGTTTCGCTCGAACCGGCGGCTTTCGAACATGCGCTTCAGGGGGGCAATCACGATGCTCATGCCGCCGCGTGCCTGGCCGAGGTTGCCAGCTCCATGACCTCTGTCTCCGATGGCGAGGGCCCGAATTCTCCGGCGACGGTGCCGTCGCGCATGACCACGATGCGATCCGAACAGCCCAGGACTTCCGGCAGGTCCGAGGAGATCAGGATGATCCCCGCCCCGCCGATGGCGAGATCGCGCATCAACTGGTAAATTCCGGCCTTGGCGTTCACGTCGATGCCGCGCGTCGGCTCGATGAAAATCAGCACCTCGGGCGCCAGCGCCAGCCAGCGGGCGACGATCGCCTTCTGCTGATTGCCACCCGACAACGAGCCGATCGCCACCTCGTAGTCCGGAGCGCGGACCTCCATCTTGTCCAGCAGACCGCTCATCCTGCCCGTATTGGTGAACCCGTTCGAGCGGTGAGACCCGAGCAGCCGGGCCAGGGCGCGGGCGCTGAGCATCCCGTTGTCCAGCACCGATTGTTCCAGGGCCAGAGCCTCGGCCTTGCGATCCCCGGGCAACAGGCCGATTCCGGCGGCAATCGCGTCGCGCGTCGAGGTGATCCGTACCGGCTGACCGCGCAGGATGACCTGCCCGCGCTCCAGCGGCGTGTCTCCGAACAGGGCCATTCCAAGGGCCGCCCGCCCGGCCCCCTGGATACCGGCAAATCCCAGAACCTCGCCACGGCGCAGGGTGAAGTTGATCGCGTCCAGCCGGGCATTACCGCCGTCGCGGACCTCCAGCAGCACGTCGCCGATCTGGTCCGACGTCGCCCGGGGCGCGAAGAAGGTGTCGATGTCGCGTCCGACCATGGCACGGACGATGGCCGAAGGCTCGGGCAGGCTGTCGAAATGGGCCGACAGTTCACCGTCCTTCAGCACCGAGACCCGGTCGGCCAGGCGCTGCACCTCGTGCATGCGGTGAGTGATGTAGATGATCGCGCAGCCCCGCGCCCGCAGCCGGTCCACCGCCTCGAACAGCACCGCGCATTCGGTCGGGTTCAGCGCGGCGGTCGGCTCGTCCATCACCAGGACCTGCGGGTCCAGCGACAGCGCCTTGGCGATCTCGACCATCTGCTGCGAGGCCACGTCCAGATCGCTGACCAGGGCCTCGGGCGCGATCTGCCCATGCACGCCCAGCGTCTCCAGCGTCTGCCGGGCACTGGCGTTCATCGCGGCGTGATCCAGCCGGCCCCGGCGATGGATCTCGCGCCCCAGGAAGATGTTCTGTGCCACCGTGCGATCCGGCAGCAGCGAGAACTCCTGGTAGATCACCGAAATGCCGGCGCGAAGTGCTTCCAAAGGATGGCGGAAGACGGCCTCTTGCCCGTTCACCACGATCTTGCCGGCGTCCGGCCTGTAGACGCCGGACAGGATCTTGATCAACGTCGATTTCCCGGCGCCGTTCTCTCCGGCCAGGACATGGACCTCGCCGGCGTGGCAGGTCAGATCGACATTGGAGAGCGCCCGGACACCGGGAAAGACCTTGGTCATCCCGGTCATCTGGAGGGCCGGAGGGGCGGTTGCGGGCGCAGCTTGCATCAGGCGGCCTCGTCCCACCATCGGCGCATGTTGGCGATGGCTTCCGAGAACAGCGTCTCGTGATCGGGAAACAGCGGACGCCAGACGCGGGTTGCCGCCGCGATGCCCGGCAGGCCCGCGCTGAACGCCTCAACCGTCACCCAGCCGTCAAACCCGGTGGCGCGGATCGCCCGGAACAGCGCCGGAAAGTCGATCTGCCCGCGCCCGGGAATGCCCCGGTCATTTTCGGAGACATGGAAGACGTTGATCGCGCGGCCCAGTTCGGTGATCGCGGCCACCTGGTCGCGCTCTTCGATGTTGGCGTGGAAGCTGTCGTACATGATGCCGAAGGCCGGGTGATCGACCCGCGCGACATAGGCCTTGGCCTGCTGCGCGGTGTTGAGGAAATGGGTCTCGAAGCGGTTCAGCACTTCAAGGCTCAGCACCATGCCGTTTCGCGCGGCACGCTCGGCCATCGCGTGATGCGCTTCGGCGCCGTGGGCGATCTCGCTTTCGCTGGGTCCCTGCCCCGTGAACACGCCGAGGGGCGCGTGGAACGGCCCGCCGATGCTCTCGGCCCCCAGAGCCTCGGCGCAATCCGATATCCAGTCGAGATGCGCCAGCCCGCGTTTGCGCACCGCCGGATCGGCGCTCAACGGATTGGCATCGGCATCCGGGATGATCGCGGTGCAACAACGGCGCAGACCGATACCGTCCAGCTTCTTGGCCAGCCGGGCATAGCCCTCGGGATCGCCGGACAGCACCGGAACCTCGACCCCGTCGTAGCCCAGACCAATGATCGTCTCGAGTGCTGCATCATGCTCATCCGACAGGACATCCGTCAGACAAAGCAGGTTTATGCCAAACTGCATCTCCCCCCCTGGCGACCAACTTCTGATGTCGGCTCGTCGGTCGAGTTTGTTCGCCCGGGCATTGAAGCGCAACCATATCTTGCCACCAAAAGGTCGCCATTTGGAACATACCAAGGGAACTCACCTGACCGGGGTGTTACGAAATCTGCTGTCACAGAAGGGCAGCGATACCTTTCCGGCGGGACCGCGAAGGCAAGCGCCCCATGACACACGCACCCGCCTGAAACCGCGCCCTCCCTGGCCCAGCTCGCCTTCCTCCCTCGCCGCCGGATCGACGCCCTCGACGGCTGCCCAAGATTTTCGCGGCAGCGGCTAGCAAAATGCTCGACCGAATCAAGACGTCGTGCTAATTGAATTTTTGTATACAATAAGTATGGACGCAGAATCCGTTATGGAACCGAAGGTGATCCCGGAATCGACGATCCCGCCGCTGCGGGAACGGGCCCTCGCCGACCGGGTCGCCGATCACATCGTGGAAGCCATCGCGGGCCAGAAACTGGCTCCGGGCCAGAAACTCGTCGAAACGGAACTGGCCGAAAGCCTGGGCGTCAGCCGGGTGCCGGTGCGCGAGGCGATGCGCATTCTCGCCAGCCAGGGGATCGTGGTGCCCAAGCCGCGCCGCGGCATGCATGTCGCCAATTTCGACAAGGCCTGGGGGGTTCAGCTTCACGATGCCCGGGTCGCGGTCGAAAGGCTGGCGGCCCGGCTGGTCGCCGAAAAGCTCAAGACCGATCCGCATCCGCTCGAACTGCTGAGCGACCGGATTCTGGAGATCGAGCACGAGGCCCACCACCCGCGCAACGGCTGGTACGGCATTCACCGCGCCGACACCGCCTTTCACCAGACCGTCTTCGATATCGCCGGAAGTCCGCTTCTCTCGACCCTCTGGTCGGCCATCCAGCGGCATGTGCTGATCATGTTCGCCATCGAGACCGACCGCGACGACAACTACGAGCGGATCATCCCCGAGCACCACCGCTATGTCGAAGTGCTGCAGTCTGGCGATCTCGACCTGCTCGACGCGGAAATCGAGACCCATGTCGCCGGTGCCCGGATGTACCGCAAGCTGTCCGAGAAGTGACCGTAACCAGACCAGAAAACAAGCAAGGGAGTTTTACAGATGTCTGAACAAGAGAACATGGGCGGGGCCAGACGGGCCATGCCGACCGCGATTTCGCGGCGCCATGCCCTGGCCACCGGCGCGGCGGCCCTGTCGGCGCCGTTCATCGCCCGGCCGGCCTTCGCGGCCAGCCGCAACCTGCGCATCCTGTGCTGGGAAGGCTATGCCGAGCCGGAATGGCTGGACCCGTTCAAGGAAGAGTTCGATGCCGACGTCTCGATTTCCTACGCCGGTTCGGTCGACGAGATGTTCGCCAAGATGCAGGGCTCGCAAGGCGCCGACTTCGACCTGATCTCGGTCGATACCTCGGGCTTCGACCGCTACATCGGCGCCGGGCTGATCGCGCCGCTGGATCTGGCCAAGATTCCCAATTCCGCCAACCTCAGCCCCGCCTTCCAGGACCTTCCAGTGCTGATGCGCGACGGCAAGCAATACGGCATCCCCTTCGCCTGGGGCTCGCTGCCGCTGGTCTATGACAAGGCCCAGTTCGACGCCGCCCCGGAAAGCTGGGAAGTGATGTGGGACCCGGCCAATGCCGGCAAGCTGATCGCGCTGGACGACGCCAACAACAGCGTCACGCTCGCCGCCATGGTTCTGGGCCTCGACGACCCGTTCAACCTGACCGATGCGCAGTTCGACATGGTCAAGGAAAAGCTGATCGCGCAGAAGCGCCTGCTTCTGACCTATTTCGCCGGCTTCGACGAAGGCGTGAACATTTTCGCCAACTCGGGCGTGAAGGCGATGTTCTCGATGGGCGAACCGCAGGTCGCCGGCCTGCGCGACCTGGGCGTCGATGCGGCGATGGCCATCCCGTCCGAAGGCGCCATCGGCTGGCTGGATTGCTGGGAAGTTTCGGCCGGGGCGGAAGACGTGGACCTGGCCTATGCCTGGGTCAACGCTTGCCTCTCGAAAGAGGTCGGCACGATCCTGTCCGACGACAAGAGCTACGGCAACGCGGTCAACGAAGAGGCCAACACGCGCAACGGCTTCACCTATGCCGACCAGCTTGTCTTCCTGGAAGCCCCGGAAGACTTCGACAAGCGCGTCACGGTCTGGAACGAGGTCAAGGCGGCGCTCTGAACCGCCTTTCGGACAGACCTGCGGTGGCGGGGGCTCCCCGCCACCGATCCTTCAAGCGAAGAACGGATCCCATTCGATGAAAACCGTCTCTCCGGTGCTCTCCTCGCCCGCGCCGAATCTCAAGATCACCGACGTGGAATGCCACGTCCTCCTGGCGCCGGACTACGATCCCAGCTTCACGTCCTCGGCCCAGGACAGCCTCGTCGTGCTGATCCATACCGACGGCGGGGTCACCGGGATCGGTGAATGCGACGCCAACCCCTGGATGGCGAAGGCGGTGATCGAGGCGCCCGGCACCCATACGATGGGCCAGGCGATCAAGGAGATCCTGATCGGCGCCGACCCGTTCCGGATCGGCGATCTCTGGGAACAAATCTATACCGGCACCGCGATGAACGGGCGGCGCGGGATGGTGATCCATGCGATGAGCGCCATCGACATGGCGCTCTGGGACCTCTGCGGCAAGGCCATGGGCCAGCCGGTCCACGCCCTGCTGGGCGGCGCCACGCGGCAGAGCGTCACCCCCTATGCCTCGCTGCAACCGGCGGGCCACAGTTTCGAGGAATACCGCGACGCGCTGGTGCAATCGGCGCTCGACGCCAAGGCGCTCGGCTTTACCGCGATGAAGAGCGAAGTCACGATGAACGGCCCCTATGCCCATTCGGGGATGCGGGAACCGTTCGAGAAGCATACCGAAGTCGTCGCAGCGGTGCGCAAGGCCGTCGGCCCCGAAATCACGCTGATGGTCGATGTGCAGTATCTCTGGGACGATGCCGATGCCTGCCTGGCCACGGTGAAGGACTGGGCCGAGTTCGATCTCTATTTCCTCGAGACCCCGATCACGGCCGACAATGTCGAAGCCCTCGCCAAGGTCAGCGAGCAGGCGCCGACGATGGTCGCCAGCGGCGAATGGCTGGCCACGCGATACGAATTCAAGGAACTGATGGATATCGGCAAGGTCCAGGTCGCGCAGCCCGATGTCGGCCGCGTCGGCGGGATCGGCGAAGCCAAGATCGTCTGCGACATGGCCGCCGAACGTGGTCTGAAGATCGTGCCGCACTGCTGGAAGACCGGCATCTCGATCTCGGCCACCGCGCATCTGGCCTTCGTCACCAACCATTGCAGCTTCATCGAATACCTGCCGCCCCAGCTCTGCGTCGAGCGGCTGCGGCGCGAGCTGGCGCAGGAAGAGCTGCATCTTGTCGACGGCGCCCTGAGCCTGCCCGAAAAGCCCGGCCTCGGCGTCGAGCTGGATTACGACGTCATGCGCAAGTTCACGGTGGCCTGAACCATGGCCCTGCAGCTGGAAGCCCTGAGCAAGAGCTATGGCACGGTAGAAGTCCTGCGCCCGATCGACCTGGAGATCAAGGACGGCGAATTCCTGACCCTGCTCGGACCTTCCGGGTCGGGCAAGACGACGATCCTGCGGATGATCGGCGGCTTTACCCAGCCCAGCGGCGGCCGCATCCTTCTCGACGGTCAGGACTTGGCCCGGGTGCCGACGAACAAGCGTCCGTTCAACACGGTCTTTCAGGACTATGCCCTGTTTCCGCATATGTCGGTGGCAAAGAACGTGGGCTATGGCCTGTCGATCCGGCGGATGCCGAAGGACGAGATCGCCAGGGCCGTGCAGGAGGCGCTCGACACCGTTGGACTCGGCAGTTTCCATGACCGCTCGCCGGCCGAGCTTTCGGGCGGGCAGCGGCAGCGGGTCGCGCTGGCCCGCGCCATCGTCTGCCGGCCCAGGATCGTGCTGCTGGACGAGCCGCTGTCGGCGCTCGACGCCGCGCTCCGGCGCCAGATGCAGGGCTTTTTGAAGGACCTGCAACGCCAGATCGGCACCACTTTCCTGTTCGTCACCCATGACCAGCAGGAAGCGCTGACGATGTCGGACCGGATGGTGGTGATGAATGTGGGCTCGGTCGAACAGATCGGCTCGCCGAAGGACATCTACTATCGTCCGCGCACCCGCTTCGTCGCCAGCTTCATCGGCGACAACAACCTCTGCGAAGCCGATATTGACGCCGACGGCCGCCTGGTCACGCCGATGGGCGCGACGGCCCGGCCCGACGGGGTGGAGGCGGCGCCGCGCCGGGTTCTCATGGCGGTGCGCCCGGAACTCATCTCGCTGAGCCCGCGCGACAACGCGCTCGAAACCGAGGCCGAGGTTCTCTCGGTCGAGTTCGCCGGCGCGGGCAGCGACATGACATTGCGCCTGCCCGGGATCGAGACGCCCTTCACCGCCCGGATCACCAGCGAGCCGGGGCAGACCCCGCCCGCGCCCGGCGCCAGGCAGAGCATCTGGATCCGGCGCGACGACATCGCGGTTGTCGAGAAGGCCGCGGAGCAGGCCCCATGACCTCGCGCACCAGTCGCCTGCTGCTCTTCGCGCTCGCCGCCTCGGTGCCGCTCCTGCTGGTGGTGCTGCCCATCGGCAATTTCTTCGTCATGTCCTTCTGGCGGGTCTCCGACAATGTCATCGTTCCCGACGCGACCCTGGCCAACTACGCCGGGTTCCTCGAGAACGACGCCTACTGGCGCACCTTCCTGTTCACCATCGGCCTCTGCGCCGCGGTCGCCGGCATCGGCATCGCCATCGGCTATCCGGTCTCCTATTTCATCTGGCGGCTGCGCGGGCGGATCAAGTATCTGCTGCTCCTGCTGCTGATCCTGCCCCTGTTCATGAGCTATATCGTCAAGATCTACACGATGCGCTCGATCCTCGGGCTGAACGGTTTTCTCAACAAGTTCCTGGTCTTCACCGGAATTCTCGATCAGCCGAGCACGCTGTTCCTCTACAACCGGACCGCCATCCTGATCACCATGGCGACGATCCTGCTGCCCTTCGTCATCCTGCCGATCTTCCTGACGCTGGAGCGGATTCCGAAAAGCCTGACCCAGGCCTCCGCCGATCTGGGCGCCGGTGCCGGCACCACCTTCTGGCGCGTGGTGCTGCCGCTCAGCCTGCCCGGAACCGCCGCCGGGGCGCTGTTCACCTTCGTGCTTGCGCTCGGCGACTACATCACCCCGCAGATGGTGGGCGGCCCGAACGGCTTCACCTTTGGACGGGTGATCTGGTCGCAGTTCGGACTGGCCTACAACTGGCCCTTCGGCGCGGCGCTGGCGGTGATCATGTTCCTCTTCGCCCTGGCCGTGATCGGCCTGGCAGCATTCATGGCCGCGAGGCAGAGATAGATGCGCAAATCCCTTGCAGAACGGAGCGTGGACTGGGTGCTGGGCGGCCTGACCGTCATCACCTTCCTGGTCCTCTACACGCCGGTGCTGATCTCGGCGATCTTCTCGATCGTGCCCACCGACCGCAACGGCGTCCACTGGAACGAAGCGAGCCTGCAATGGTATGGTCAGCTTCTGGGCAATACCTCGGTGCTGAACGCGGTCGAGACGACGCTGATCGTCGGGCTGATCTCGGTCGCCATCGCGACGGCCCTGGCCATCGCCATCGCGCTCTATGTCGAGTGGGAAGGCGCGATGATGCGGCGGCTGCTCGAACTGTTCGTCTATCTTCCCTTCCTGATGCCGCCGATCATCACCGGCCTGTCGCTGCTGATCTATTTCAACGGCCTGGGCATTCCGCGCGGCACCGCGACCATCGCCATCGGCCATGTCGCGCTGGTGCTGGCCATCCTTTACCGGCTGGTGCTGACGCGGCTGCAATCCATCCCGCGCTCGATGATCGAGGCCTCGGCCGATCTCGGCGCCACGCGCTGGCAGACCTTCGCGCGGGTGATCTGGCCGCAACTGCGCTCGGCTGCCGTCACCGGGGCGGTGCTGGCGCTGACGATCTCCTTCGACGAGACCTTCGTCACCTTTTTCCTGGCGGGCGACACCACCACCCTGCCCCTGCGGCTCTGGGGCATGATGCGGGTCGGCTTCTCGCCAGAGATCAACGCCCTGGTCACGATCGTCCTGGGGGTCTCGATCACCCTGGCCGCGATCGTGGCCCTGCGGCTCAACCCCCGTGGCACATTGGAAGAAGAATGACTGACAGAACACTTGCAGGACGCGTCGCGCTGGTCACCGGGGCGGCAAGGGGAATCGGCAAGGCCATTGCCGCCCGTCTCGCCGCCGAAGGCGCTTCGGTGCTGATCGCCGACATAAGGCAGGACCTGGCCGAGGCCAGCGCCGCCGAGTTGACAGGCGATGTCTCGGCCCTGGCCGTCGATATCGGCAGCGACGCCTCGGTCGCGGCGATGTGCGATTCCATCGCCGAAGCCCACGGCCGCTGCGACATCCTGGTGAACAACGCCTCGATCCTCGACGCCACCGGCTTCGACGCGCTGACGATGGACCACTATCTCGACGTGATGAACATCAACCAGCACGGCGCGATCCGCGTCACCCGCGCCATGCTCGATCTGCTGCGCAAGGGCGAGGCGCCCAAGCGGGTGCTCAACATCGCCTCGATCATGGGCATGCGCGGCAGCGTGGACGCGATCCCCTATTCCACCGCCAAGGGGGCGATCGTGAACTTCACCCGGGCGCTGGCCTGCGACCTTGCGCCCGAAGGCATCGTGGTCAACGCCATCGCGCCGGGCTTCATCGACACCGACATGGCGAAACTTCCGGACGGCTCGGGGCACGAGCACCAGACCGACTGGTTCCAGGACATCTACCTGAAATACGGCCGCATTCCCCTGCGCCGCGCCGGGCTGCCCGAGGACATCGCCGGACCGGCCTATTTCTTCTGCTCCGACGACTGCCGCTATGTCACCGGCCAGATCATGCTGGTGGACGGCGGCGTCTCGGCCACCTTCTGAGGATCGCGGAGATGGAATCGGAGCTGCTGCTGCGGATCGACTGCACGCTGGGCGAAACACCCGTCGTCCTGCCCGGCAGCAACGAGCTTGCCTGGATCGACGCGGTCGAGGGCCGGCTGCACATCCTGCCCCCCGGCGCCGAACAGCCCGAGACCATCGCCGTGCCCGGCCAGGCACCGCTGGGCATGGTCATGGCCACCAGCCAGCCCGGCATGCTGCTGGTCAGCTGCAAGGACGGGATCGTGCTGCTGGACCGGACCACCGGCAAGACCACCCCCTTCGCCCACCCGCTGCACTCGCTGCCGCACCTGTTCTACAACGACGGCAAGGTGGACAGTCTGGGGCGGCTCTGGATCGGAACCGCGGAAGACAGCGAAAGCGCGCCGCGCGGCATTCTCTTTCGCATGGACGGAACAAGGGCGGTGCCGGTCGATGCCGGTCTTGCCGTCTGCAACGGGCCGGCGATCACCGGCGCCGGCGACCGACTCTATCTCAGCGACAGCACCGAGGGCCGGATCCACACCTACCGGATCGACGCCGAGGGCCGCCTCCTCGATCGCCGCCTCTTCGTCCAGATGACCAGGGACGAGGGCCTTCCGGACGGGGTGACGCTCGACAACGAGGACTGCCTCTGGGTCGCACATTGGGGCGGCGGCTGCGTCAGCCGCTATGCTCCGGACGGCACCCTGCAGGCCCGCGTCGAACTGCCCGTGCCGCTGGTTACAAGCCTCTGCTTCGGCGGCGACGACAACCGGCAGCTGTTCATCACCACCGCCCGCGTCGATCTGGACGCCGGGGCCCTGGCCCAGGCGCCTCTCTCGGGCAGTCTCTTCACCCTGCGGGCCGAGGTGGCGGGTCCGCCTGCCCCGGTCCTGAAGCTTCCCGCCTGATGACTGCCGAACGCGAACTCGGCTGGTCGCATGGCCGCTTCGCCGTCCTGCCCACGGCCGGAATGCTGGCCTGGGCCGAATTCGACCTGGACGGGCAAAGGTTTCGCCCCTTTGCGCGGGCCGACTGGATGGGCACGATCACCGACCCGGCCATCGTCGGCCATCTGCGCGAGCTGGGCGGGGAGTTTGTCGGCGTCCCCTTCGGCTCCAGCCCCCCGCCCGAGGGCATGACGGAGGACTGGCGGCGCTGCGCCGGCAGCCATTGCAACCCGACCGACCACGGCCCCTCGGCGGATCGCGACTGGGAGGTCGTCAGCTGCGCCGACGGCGCCGTTCACATGCGGCTCGACTATGACGAGGACTCCCCTGTCGCCCGTCTCGAACGTCATGTTTCCGGCCGCGACGGCAGCCCGGCGCTGGATTTCCGGCTCGAGATCCATGCCCGACGCCCGGCCCTAGTCTCGGTCGGCCTGCATCCGATCTTCCGCCTGCCCGAAACACCCGGCCAGTTGCAGATCGATGCCGGCTTCGAGCTCGGCCAGACCTACCCAGGACTGATCCCGCCGGGGAAGACCCGCGCCCTGCCGAACCGCGATTTCACTTCGCTGTCGGAGGTCCCTGCACCGGGCGGCACCACCGACCTCGGCCGGTTGCCGCCAGCTGGCGAGGTCGAGGAGGTTCTGCTGCTCGGCGGCGCGACGGGGCCGGCGGTGCTGCGCTATCTCGAGGACCGGGCAGCGGTGACGCTGGACTGGGACCGGGAGATACTGCCTTCGCTCATGCTCTGGATCAGCGACCATGGCGCCGAAGACCCACCGTTCAACGGGCGCTACCGCGGGCTCGGGGTCGAACCGCTGGCGGCGGCCTTCGATCTGGCCGACGCGATCTCGACCGCCCCCAACCCGCTGAACCGGCGGGGCCTGCGGACCGCAGTGCAGATCACCCCGCAGGCCCCGGTCCCCGTCGACTATTCGGTCTCTGCCGCGCCGCTATAGGCGCAGCGCCTCCAGCCCCACGGCGATTCCGTCCAGCCTGCCGGAATCCAGCGTCACGCCAAGACCGGGTGCCGCCGGAATGTCGAGGAACCCGTCGGCATCCAGAGTGAAGGGCGTTTCCAGAATGCCGTCCACATAGCGGCTGCCGCCGATGTATTCGACAAACGGGGTATTGGCGAAAGCCGCCGCCATCTGAAGATCGGCCGCCAGACCCAGGGCGGTGTTCCAGCCATGGCCGACATAGGCTACGCCATGCTGCTCGGCCATTTCCACGATCCGGCGCTGTTCGGTGATCCCGCCGACCTTGGTGACGTCGGGCTGGATGATGTCGAAGGCCCCGGCCTCGATGAAGGGCCGGAAGCTCTGCCAGCGTGTCAGCACCTCGGCGCCGCTGATCGGAACCCGGCTGTAGTTGCGCAGGGCGACGAATCCTTCCAGATCATCGGGCTGGAGCGCTTCCTCGAACCAGTCCACCTCGTAATCCACCAGCATGTCGGCGGTGCGCATCGCCCATTTCAGCCGGTTCGGCCAGAAGGCATCGCTGCCCCCGGCATCGACCATCAGATGCTCGCCATGGCACAACACGTCCCGCGCCGCCCGGATGATCGCCTCGTCCCTGGCATATGACCCGCTGCGCCCGAACGGGCCCCAGCCGATCTTGAAGGCGCGGTAGCCCTGCTCGACATAGCCCGACAGGACATCGCCCATCTTCTCCGGCTCATCCATCAGCAGCGAGGCATAGGGTTCGATCCGCTCCTTGTAGCGGCCGCCGAGCAGCACCGAGACCGGCAGGCCGACGGCCTTTCCCAGCAGGTCCCACAGCGCGATGTTGATGCCGCTGATCGCATGGGTCAGCGTCCCGCCGCGCCCCATCCAGAAGCTGTTCTGGTGCAGGGTCTCGGTCAGCCGCCCGACCTCGGCCGCGTTCTCTCCGATCAGCAGTGGCCGCAACTGCCGCACCGCCTCCTTCGCAAGATAGCCGTCGGTGAAGCACGAGCCATAGCCGCTCGCCCCCCCGGCGGTATGCACCGCGATCAGCGCATGAATCGAGTCATCGGGCTGAATCTCGTTGCTCCAACCGCCTTTCGGGCTTTCGCCGACCAGAGGAACGCAGACCACATCCTCGATCGTCAGGGATGACATTCCTCGCGCGCCCGGCGCTTCGCCTTCAGACATCAGTTCGGTCTCCTCATTCGCCATGGAAGCAAGGTCGAACCGCTGCCGATCCCTTGCCGCGCCGCTGTAACCCAACAACGGCACGGCAGGAAGAAGCCAGGCCCGGAAAACCCCGGACTTGCAGGATTTTCCGCCTTCACGGCCCCAGACCCGGCGCGATTGCCCTCAGGTCCAGGGATCGAGCCCCAGAAGCCTGCGCCCCAGTGCATCGAGCTGCGCCCTCGGGAAGTTCCGGCGCTCGAATTCGCGCGGGTCGCCGGGGAAGGGATCGCCGACCGGATGGGTCTGTTCGGACCAGATGCGCAACCGTTCCTGCCGCTGCGCCTCGTCCCCGGGATCGGCCGGGAACATCGAGACATATTGCGCCATCCGCACGTCCCGTTCCGAGACATTGGGCCGCACGCCATGGGCGAGAAGGGAGTTGAAGATCAGCAGGTCGCCCGCTTCGAGATCGACATTGACGATCTCGTGCCCGGTCACGTCCGGCCGGAACGGGTCCGACCCGGGCGGTTGCCGGTCCCACCAGTCGTCGATCTCGGCGAAGACGCTCGGAACGCATTGGAAGCCGCCAATCTCGCCGCCCTGCCGCCGCAGCGACAGAACCCCCTGCGCCGCGACCGGCAGCGGACGTTGCGAGATATCGACATCGAAATGGATGAACCCCTGGCTGCGCTTCTGCTGCCGCGCCGCGCGGTTCGGCGGGTTCAGGTTGGCCCGGTCGATTTCGGCCCAGAGCTCCTCGCGGTCCCAGATGTCCACGAAGGCGTCATAGACCCGCGGATACTGCCGCACATCCCACATGCTCTGGTGGTTGTAGACCTCGACCATGCCGGTGCCGTTCAGCTCCTTCATCTTGATCTCGCGAAGCTGCGGCTTGTACCAGGTGCCCGGATCATCGGGATCCATTTCCTGGAACTGCCACAGCATCTCGGCCACGGCATCGGCCATCTCGCGCGGGACCGCCTGTCTCACCACGACGAAGCCGCGGCTCTGCCAGTGCCGCCAGTCCTCGGGGCTGAGCACCCGCAGCGGCAAGGTCTTTTCGATCCGGGCCAGCGGACAGGCATCGGCGGGCGCGCCGGAATGGCTGCCCCGGCCCTCTTCAACGCCGGTTTCGGGGGTGACTGTTTCGCCGCTCATCTTCGTCCTCCTGTTCCTATCCCCGTCCTGCATAGCCTGCCCGCCGCTGACGATCGCTTGCCGATTGGCTCAGATTCCGATACGAAACTGTCAGATTTCCCGAGAAGGGTGAGAGAAATGTTCAGATCCCGGCCCTTTCTCGAGACGCTGGTGCCGGAACCGGGCGCCTCGTGGTTCTTTCTCGACCGGCGTCTGACGGACGGCATCCCCTTCGAATGGCACCGGCACCCGGAGTTCGAACTGACCCTGACCCTGAACAGCCGCGGCAACCGCTTCGTCGGCGATCACGTAGGCCCCTATGACGATGGCGATCTGGTCCTGATCGGCCCGAACGTGCCGCACAGTTGGCGCTCGCGGGAGCGGCTGCGGGCCGACCAGCCGCATATGGCGCTGGTCGCCTGTTTCTCGCCGGACTGGATCGGGCGGCTTGCCGAGACGCTGCCCGAGCTCAGCCATGTCTCGGAGCTTCTGGCCGGCTGCGTCCAGGCGGTCAGCTTCTCGCCCCCGACGCGCCAAAGGGTGGCCGAGCGGATGCGCGCGATGCGCGGCGCCCTGCCCGCCGACAGGCTGATCCTGCTGCTGCAGGCCCTGAACGAGATCGCCCGCGATACCGGCGCCGAGACAATCGGCACCGCGCCGCCGCCGACCGGTCACCTGCCGGCCGCCGACCCCCGGTTCACCCGGGTTCTGGACCACATCCACCACCACTATGCCGAGCGGCTGACCGTGGCCGCCCTGGCCGAAATGGCCTGCGCGAGCCAATCCAGCTTTCACCGGATGTTTCGCCGCCACACCCGGATGACCTTCGGCGACTACGTCGCCCGGTTGCGCATCGGCCATGCCTGCTGCCGCCTGATCGAAAGCAACGATCCGGTGTCCCGGATTGCCGCCGATGTCGGTTTCGGCAACCTGTCGATGTTCAACCGGACCTTCGCGCGGATCAGGAACTGCACGCCGAGCGGGTTCCGCGCGGCATGGCGCAACGGGCAGGAACCGGGGCCGGCACTCGCGGCGGAATAGCGCGCTCCCCGCCCCCTCAGGCCGACGGCTTGTCCCCGGCCGCATCGGCATGCGGCAACTCAAAGCGCACCGACAGCCCGCCGGCCCTGCCCGGCACCGGCGAGACCAGGCTCAACACCCCGTCGGCCCGCTCCGCGATGGTCCGGACGATGGCCAGCCCCAGGCCGCTGCCTTCGCCGGACTCCGCTCTGCGCTGGAACCTCTGGGTCAGCCGCTCCAGGTCGGCAGGCGGGATCACCGGGCCATCGTTCTCGACCGTCAGGACGCCCTCGCCGGTGAAACGGATATCGACCGGCGCCCCCGCCGCACCGTGGCGCAAAGCATTCTCGATCAGGTTGCGGCAGAGGATGCCGAAGGCGTCCGGGTCCAGATCGGACAGCACCTCCCCCTCCGGCAGATGCAGTTGAATCCGGTCGGCGTCGTCACCGTGGCCGAAATCGTCGGCAATCATCCGCAGCACCGGCACCATGTCGGTCGCGGTGCCGGTCCGCAGCCGCGAACCTTCGGCGCGGGCAAGCTGCATCAGCCGCACCGACAACACGTTCAGCCGCTTCAGCACCGTCTCGATCTCGCCCGCGCGTTCGGCGGCGGCCTTGTCCCCGGTTTCGGTCTTCAGCCGCTGCGCCTGGGCAATCGCCCCGGCAATCGGGGTCCGCAGCTCATGCGCGGCATTGGCGGCAAAACTCCGCTCGGCCTCGAAGGCCGCGCGCAGCCGCGCCAGCAGGCTGTTGGCGCCCTGCGCGATCGGTTGCAGTTCCGTGGGCAGTTCGGCCGCATCCACGGGGCCGAGATTGCGCGGCCCCCGCGCCTCCAGCGCCTGCCGCAGCCCCGCCACCGGCCGCAGGCTGCGCCGGACCGCCAGAAGGATCGCCGCCAGCGTCAGCGGGATCACCACCAGAAGCGGCAGGGCCAGCCAGATCTGCATCCCCCGCGCCACCGAGCGGCGATGGTCCAGCGGCTCGGCCACCGCAATGCGCAGGCGCCCGTCGGCGGCCTGGGCGAAATAGATGCGATGGCTGGCGGTGGACAGGAACCCTTCGCCCTTCCGGTCCGGTATCTGCGCCGGATCGGCGCCGGCCGAGGCCAGCAGCACGTCGCCGGAGCGGTTGCGGATCACGTAATCGACGTATTCCTCCTCGTCGCCGAGCCGCTCGACCAACTCGTGATCATGGCCCTTCCGGTCGCCGTCATGTTCCTCGCGGTCCTCTTCCTCGCGGTCCTCGTCGCGGGGACGGTCATGTCCTTCGTCGCGCAGCACCAGGGGCAGGATCCTCTGCGCCGTGTTCTTCAGGTCGCGGTCGAAGAGCTGGTTCATCTCGTCATCCAGCAGCCGCCAGGTCAGCGTCGCCGCCGCGACCCAGAGCAGCGTCACCGCGATGCCGACCGTCACCGCGATGCGCAGTTCGAGCGAGCGCGCCGCCTTCATGGCGTGCCCAGCCGATAGCCCAGCCCGCGTTCGGTCTGGACCACCCAGCGGCCCAGCTTCTTGCGCAACCGGCTGACATGAACCTCGATCGCGTTGCTCTCGACGCTGTCGTCGAAGGAATAGAGCCGTTCCTCCAGCTGCGGCTTCGACAGAAGCCGGCCCGGACGCTGCACGAAAGCCTCGAACAGCACCCATTCCCGCGCCGTCAGCTGCACCTTGCGCCCGTCCTTCTTCACCACCCGCGCGGCAAGATCGACGGACAGCGGCCCCAGGGTGATCAGCGGGTTCGGATTGCCGGTATAGCGCCGTGCGACCGAGCCGATCCGGGCCGACAGTTCGGTCAGGTCGAAGGGTTTGACCAGATAGTCATCGGCCCCGGCGTTCAACCCGTCGATCCTGTCCGACACCTGGTCGAGCGCGGTCAGGATGATCACCGGCACCACCGCACCTTCGGCCCGCAAAGCCTTGAGGAACGGAATCCCGCGCCCGTCCGGCAGCATCAGGTCCAGCAGCACCAGTTCGAAGCCGCCCGCCTTCAGCGCCGCCCCGGCATCGTCCAGCCGCGTGACCCAGTCCACCGTATGGCCGTCGGCCCGGACCTGGTCCCGAACAGCGGCGCCGAGCGCCGCGTCGTCTTCGATCAACAGAACGCGCATGGAAGGGTCGATCCCTGGGAGTTTCGTCCTGACTACTAGCAGCGCCGGCTGACGGGAAGCTGAACCGTCCCCGTCGCCCCGGCAATTTCCTCCGCCGGAAGCTGACGGGAAGCTGACGCATTTTTCGCGCGCCCGTCAGGTGGCCGACAGGATCAGCGGCGACAAAGCCTCCAGACAGGAACCGCAAGACAGGAGCTTTGCGATGAAACTTCTTCTGACGGGTGGCGCGGTTGCGCTTGCCCTTGGCGCCGCGCTGGCCGCGCCGATGCTGGCCCAGGATGCGTCCCCGGACGAAAGGGTGATCCCGGTCCGGCAAGGCGAGGCACATGGCGAGCGCCATGGCGCCTTCGGCTGGCTCTTCGGCCAGGACGATGACGACCATGGCGGCCGCGACCACGACCACAACCGCGACCATGCCGGCCGCGGCGGCGATCACGAGCACCGCGCCTGCGGCGACGACGATGATGACGAACGCGGCGCGCGCGGGTCCGGCAGCTGCGAGCAGCGCGGCATGCAGAATGGTGGCCCGCCGCCGGACAACGGCCTGTTCGGCAAAGGCATGACGCCCAAGGCGCAAGTGAACTGACCCGGCGGGGCGGCACACCGCCGCCCCACCCCCGATGACCATCCGGAGACCAAGATGAGACCGCTCCTCGCCACACTCGCCCTGACCACCGCGCTCACCGCGCCCTCGCTGGCCGGCGCCACCGAAGTCACCCTGAAGACCCAGCTGCGCAACTACGGCGGCAAGCCGGCCTTCCTGGCCTATTACGTCACCGACCAGACAGGCGCCTATGTCGGCACGCTCTGGATGGCGGCATCGAAGGCCCGCTACATTCCCGACCTGACCGACTGGTATCGCTATTCCGGCGGCGACATGAACGAAATCAGCGGCATCACCGGCGCCAGCGTCGGCTCGGGCCGGACCCTGACCGTGACGCTCGACCTTGCCGACACATTGTTCGATGCCGGCTACACGCTGCATATCGACGCCGCCGTCGAGCACTACCCGGCCAGCCCCTCCGAGATCGTCCTGCCGCTGACCCGCGAGGGCGCTTCGAAGCCGGTCTCGGGGCGCGGCTATATCGAGTCCTTTTCATACGCGATGTAAGGCGCCGGACCGATGCTCAGAGTCCTCCACCGTTGGGTCGCGCTGCCCGCCGCGGCCGTGCTTGTCGTCGTCTCCCTCAGCGGCGTCGCGCTGTCGCTGTTTCCGCCGCTCCAGGCCGAAGGCCCGTCCAGCCTCTCGGTGGGGGAACTGACCAGTCAGGTCGTGCAGGCCCTGCCCGGCACCACCCGGATCGAGCGTTCGACAAACGGCGAAATCACCGCGATCGGCTTTGGCGACAACGGCTTCATGCAGACCGGCATCGACCCGGCAACCGGCGCCTTGCTGGGCCCGACCACCCCCTCGGCCACCGAACTCTGGATCGAGACCCTGCACCGGCAACTCTTCACCGGCGATCCCGGCCGCATCGTCGTGGCCCTGTCGAGTCTGGCCCTGCTGGCGCTGGCCGTCTCGGGCATCGGGCTGGCGGTGCGGCGTGCCGGAGGCTGGGCGGCGCTGTTCCGGCCCGCCCGGGGACGCGGCGCCGGGCGCTGGCATCTCTGGTTCGGACGGCTGGCACTGCCGGTCGTGATGCTCAGCACCCTGACCGCGCTCTGGATGTCGGCGGCGACCTTCGGACTGGTTCCCGACAACCCGGCAGTGCCGCCCATGCCCGCCGCCAGCGGTGCAGCGGCGCGGGATGCGGCGCTGCTGCCGGGGCTCGACGTCCCGGTGTCGGAGTTGATCGGCCTCGACCTGCCACGCCAGGGCGATCCGGCCGGAGCCTATCTGCTGGAAACCTATCAGGGCGTCGGCAATGTCGATCCCGGCACCGGTGACGTCACCGGCTGGGTGCCCCGCAGCCTGTCCGACCGGATCATGGACTGGGTCCACCTGCTGCACACTGGACAGGGCGCGGCCTGGCTGGGCCTGATCCTCGGACTCGGCACCCTCGGCGTGCCGGTTCTGGCCGGCACCGGCACCTTGGTCTGGCTGACCGGCCGGGGCCGCCGCCAGAGCGCGCCCCCCGAAACCGCCCGCACGGTCCTTCTGGTCGGCAGCGAAGGCGGCACCACCTGGCGCTTTGCCCGGACAGCCGCCGAGGCCATCGAGGCCGCCACCGGCGCGCCGGTCCATGTCGGGCCGCTGTCCTCCTATGCGCCGGACCGCTATCCCCAAGCCGAACGCATGGTGATCTTCGCCGCGACCTATGGCGACGGCGATGCCCCGGCCTCGGCCAAAGGGTTTCTCGACCGGCTGAAGACGACACCCGCCCCGCAGATGCCCTTTGCCATCCTCGGCTTCGGGGATCGCGGCTTCGATGCCTTCTGCGCCTATGCCGAGACGATCCGCAAGGCCGCGCTGGAGGCCGGCTGGCGCGAGCTTGCCCCGCCCGGCAGCGTCGACAGGCAGTCGTCCGGCGACTTCCACCGCTGGGGCGAAGCGTTCTCGGCCGCCACCGGTCTCGACCTCAGGCTCGGGCCGGTCGAGACGGGCGAGACCAGCGAGACCCTGACCCTGCTGTCGCGCGACGATCACGGCGACGAGGTGCAGGCCCCGGTCTCGATCCTGCGCTTCGCCCTGCCGCGGCGCGGGCTCTGGCGCCGGTCTCTGGACCGTCTCCTGAACCGGGGCTTCGGCAGCTTCGCGCCCGGCGACCTGCTGGGCATCGTGCCCAGGGGAGATGACCGGCCGCGCTACTATTCGCTGGCGTCCTCCGCCCGCGACGGCTTCGTCGAGATCGTCGTGCGGCGGATGCCGGGCGGTCTCTGCTCGGGCCAGCTTACCGCGCTGCAACCGGGCGAATCCGTCGCCGCCTTTGTCCGCGCCAACCCCGCCTTCCATGCCGGCCCGGGCACCTCGCCGCTGATCCTGATCGGCGCAGGCGCCGGTATCGGTCCGCTGGCGGGCTTCGTCCGCGACAACCACAGGCGGCGGCCGATCCACCTCTATTTCGGCAACAGGTCGCGGCAGAGCGACTTCCTCTATCGCGACGACCTCGCCCGCTGGCAGGACGAGGGCCGGCTGAACAGCGCCGCCGCCGTCTTCTCGCGCGGGCCGGAGCGCGGCTATGTCCAGGACGCGCTGCGCGCCGATGGCCCCCGGATCGCCGAACTGGTCGCCAGCGGCGCCCGGATCATGGTCTGCGGCGGGCGCGAGATGGCGCAGGGCGTCGGCCGGGCGCTGTCCGAGATCCTCGCCCCCCTCGCCATCGACCCGGTCGCGCTGAAACGGGAGGGGCGTTATGTCGAGGACGTTTTCTGATCTGGACCGCCTGGCCCTGAACGGCGCCACCATGGGCACCCGCTGGGCCGCCCTGTGCTTCGTCCCGAAGGGCTTCGACCGCACCCCGCTGGAGCAGGCCCTCGCCGATGCGGTCCGAGAGGTCGATACCGAGATGTCGCTCTGGAAACCCGGCAGTGCACTCAACCGGCTCAACGCCGCCGCGCCGGAGAACTGGGTCAGCCTGCCCGAGTCGCTGCTGACCGTTCTGGGGGCCGCTCTGGCGGTCGGCTGCGAGAGTGCCGGCGCCTTCGAGATCGGCGTCGGCGCCGCCGTCTCGGCCTGGGGATTCGGTCCCGACCCCGCCGATCCCGGCGCGATCCGGGCGGCGCTCGGCCAGCGGCAACGGCCTTCCTGGGAGGTGCTGGAGCTTGACCCGGCCAACCGGCGCGCCCGGAAACACGCGCCGGTGCGCTTCGACCTCAACGGGATCGCCAAGGGCCATGCCGTCGATCGCATGGCCGGGGCGGCACAGGCCCTGGGGCTGACCGACGCCCTGCTCTCGGTCGATGGCGAGGTCGTGGCGCTTGGCCACCGCCCCGACGGCAGCGCCTGGCCGGTGGCGATCGAGGCGCCGCTCTACGGAACGCGGGCCCTGCAATCGGTGCTCGAACTCTCGGATGCCGCCGTTGCCACCTCGGGCGACTATCGGCACTGGGTCGAGATCGGCGGCCACCGCCTGTCGCACACCATGGACCCGCGACGCGGCGGACCGCTGGCCGAGCCGCCCGCCTCGGTGACCGTGGTGGCCGAAAGCTGCATGCTGGCCGATGCCTTCGCTACCGCGTTGATGGTGACCGGCCCCGACGCGGGCAGCGAACTGGCGCGGGGCCTGGGTCTTTCGGCACTGTTCCTGCTCCGCGACGGGTCCGAGATCCGCGCACGGGGGGTCGGACCGGTCTTTGCCGACCGCGCGCCAGTCGGCCCGTAGGCCGCCGTCGGCTCAGCCCTTCGCCGGGTCGTCCGCCACCAGCCAGGCATTCGCCGCCGCGATATCGGCATCGCCGAACACCCGCACCGCCATCGGCAGCACCGCCGCGAAGGCCTGCACGGTGGCGCCCATGACGTGATTGTCGGTCACCACCGCCACCCGCTCGATATCGCGCAAGTGCCGCATCCCGAGCCGCATGTCGGCCCAGGCCCCGCCCGCCGAAAAGCCGGTGAACTCGGGTCCGAACCAATAGAGCATCCGCACCGGACCATGCGCCGCGATCGCCGCCTCGATCCCCGGCACCAGGGTCTTTTCGTAATCATCCGCGGTGACTTCGCCCTTCGCCGTCGCGACGACGATTCCGTCCTTGGTTTCAACTTCGATCATTTCGTCTACTCCATCGACAATGCAACTTCAGGAGTTCGCACGCCCGCCTCAGCTAAGGCCCGCCCCCCGTTGCCGCAACCGTAGGGGGCTGATCATGACAGGAATACCGGCCTTGGCGACGATCCGTCGCAGCGTCCCTGACGGCCGCCACCGGCCCCCCGCCGGACCATCGCGCGCTTGTTTTTCGGCCAGGAGCCACCATATGTGGTAGGTGCCCCGGGTCTTCCCGACCGCGCCGGACCGCCGCCCCTTCGCGGCACGAGAGGGTCCGCAATGGTGCCTGTCGCCTCCGGTCAGCCCGGAGACACACCGCGCCGCCTTGACGCAGACTGGTTCACTCCTCCCGGTGCCCGGCCCATTGGGTTCCGGGGGCTTTGCCGGGATGACGCCAGCAGAATGGAGACGACATGATGACCACAACCAACCTTCAGACCGACCGCGCAAATCGGGCCTTTCGCCAACCAACCCCCGGTGCCAGCCGCGCCCAGAGCGTGGCCGACCGGATTCACGAAGCCTCGAAGGCCCTGATCGAGGCCGAGACCAAGGCCCGGCTCGCCAAGACCAAGCGCCTGCGCGCCGCCCGGCTTGAGCGCGACGCGTCGGAAGCCGCGCAAAAGGCGTCGGGACCGGCCGAACCGGCTCCGGCCAGAAAGAAGCGCGCCAAACCGGCCAAAGCGGCGCGAGGCTGACCAATCCCGCCCCGACGGCCCGGACGCGCCAGAGCGGCGATCTGCCGGAATGCCCGGGTACGCGAACCGGGCGCCGCAGATTTTCGCGACGGATTGACCTCGATCAGAGCCGGGCTACCCTGGCTGTGGTTCCAAGACGCGACAGGCCCGCTCTCGCCGACGGGCGCAAGTTCAGAGAAGACCCGACCCAATGGACTTTGATCCCTATGCCACTCTCGGGCTGAAACCCTCGGCCACTCAGGACGAGATCAAATCGGCCTATCGCAAGCTGGTCCGCACCAGCCATCCAGACATCAACCCCGACGATCCCGAAGCCGAGGCGCGTTTCGTGAAGGTCTCGGCGGCCTATGACCTGCTGAAGGACCCGGAAACGAGGGCGCGCTACGACGCCGGAGAGATCGACGCCGAGGGCCACGAGAAGCCGCAGCGCAACTACTACCGCGACTTCGCCGGATCGCCCGGCGCCGGAGCCGGGGCCCACGGCGGGCCGCGCGATTTCTCGGGGATGGACCCGGACGACATCTTTGCCGAATTCTTCCGGCAGCGTGCCGGCCAGCGCCACAGCAACGCCGGTTCCGGTTTCGGGGCCGGGTTCTCGGCGCCGGGGCCGGATCACCGCTATGCGCTCGAGGTTCCGTTTCTCGACGCGGTGCGCGGCGGCACCTCGCGGATCACCCTGCCCGACGGCAACACCCTGGACGTGACGATCCCGGAAGGGCTACGCGACGGCCAGACCCTGCGGCTGCGCGGCAAGGGCGGCGAAGGTTTCGGCGGCGGCCCGCGCGGCGATGCGCTGGTGACGGTCTCGGTCCGCCCGCACAAGGTCTTCCGCCGCGAAGGGGACGACATCGCGATCACCCTGCCGATCACCATCGACGAGGCGATCCTCGGCGCCAAGGTCGAGGTTCCGACGATCAAGGGCACCGTCGCCCTGACGATACCCAAGGGCGCCAGCTCGGGCCGGGTGCTGCGGCTGCGCGGCCGCGGCGTCAAGCGCAAGGGCGGCCATGGCGACCAGCTGGTGACGCTCAGCATCGTGGTGCCGAAGGCGCCTGATCCGAAGCTGGCGGCCTTTCTCGAGGAGTGGCGCAAGGGTCGCAACGACGACCCGCGCAAGGAATTGCTGAAGGGGGCGATGCGGTGACCGAGATCTACTCCGAAGAACAGACATTGACGCTGGTGGCCCGGCTGACCCGGACCCGGCTGACCGCCCTGGTCGAGGCCGAGGCGGTGGTGCCGACCCGCAGCGCGACCGGGCCGGTCTTCCGCAAGAGCGATCTGGCCCGGCTCGACCTGCTCTGCGAATTCGCGGATGTCTATGACATGGAGCCCGAGGCGCTGGCTGTGGTGATCAGCCTGATCGACCAGCTCCACGCCGCAAGGAACGACCTGGCCGTGCTCCGCGACGCGATCGGCGAACAGCCGCCCGAGGTCCGGGCCCGGATCGCCGCCGCCATCGCGGCGCGGACCCGCGACTGATCCCGCCGGCGCCGCGCCGCATCGCGACCGGCACAAGCCTGCCACCTGCGGGCGGCAGGCACTGGCCGCTTCGGGCCGGATCGGTTATCGTTACGTCACGATCCATTTTCACCTTTGGGGGATTTTCGATGACCGCAACCCAGACCATCTGCCTTGCCCTTGCCGCGATCGGCCTAGTCGCCTGCGCTCCGCCCGGCCCGCCCACCGTGCAGCAGAGCTGCGCCGCCGCGGTCGCCACGCAGACCGGCATGTCGGCCGACGAGGTCGAAGTGACCGGCACCGTCAACACCGCAATCGGACCAAAGATCTACACCTCGGTCAACGGCTCGACCTACACCTGCCAGGCCGACAAGAACAACCTCATCACCAGCGTCGATTTCCAGAGCTAGGGATGTCCGGCCGGTCTAGTCCTGCCGGGCCGGCCCACCCAACCGATCCGCGATCCGCCGCCATTCCGCATGCGGGTCGCGGCTGACCGGCGCATCGCCCGAGCGGCGATACCAGTAGTCGGAATTTCCCAGGTCGCCCTCGATCAGATGCGCCAGCGCATGCACCAGGTCATGCGCCGGATCGCCCTCGTTCGACTGGCAGATCGCATGCGCCTTTTCCCATTCCGGTCCCAGGGACAGCCCGCCCCGCTCCAGCCACCACAGGGCCTGTTGCGGCGGGGTCAGCCCGGGCGGCGGCGATACCTCCCCGGCCATCAGTTGATCTCGATCGCGGCGCGGTCGTATTCGGCGCTGTCGACGCTGAGATCGTCATACAGCACCTCGACCCGGACGCTGGCCACCGACCCGGCCGGCAGGACCACATAGGGCAGGCTGTCTTCCAGCTTCAGCGCATTCGGCGCCGCCTCGTCGTCATAGCAGGGCTCGGCCTCGAAGATCTGCACTGGACCGTCGTTCACCGCATAGCGGATCTCGAAGACCCCGCAGCGCCAGGCCAGCAGATTGGTGAAATAGAGCAGGTCCTGCCCGTCATAGTCGCGCACCGCCAGCCACTGGCCCTTGGTCACGGTCAGGATCGGCTTGATCTCGGCGGCGGTGGTCATCTTGCCGGTCGGATCGAGGTTCTCGGCGACGTAGCCGCCATGGTCGGGGCCGAACCAGCCCGGATCGCCGGCCTCTTCGGGCGCAGCGCCGAAATCGGGCAGCGCCGGCGCTTCCGGCTCGACCGCGGCGATGTCGGGCGCGTCATCCACCGGGGCCTCGGGCGTTTCCGGAGCAATCTCGGCGATGTCGGGCAGCTCGGGTTTCGGAGCCTCGGGAGCTTCCTGCACCTTGGCGGGCGGTTCATATGCGTAGTCCTGGCTGGAAGAGTTCGCGGCCCCGGACAGGCCGGCCCCCAGCAAAATGAGATAGAAGAGAATATCCATGACGGGCTCCAATGGTCGGGCGATGCAGCTTTCGTCATGTGCCGCATCCGAATATACTGCCGGAAAGCACCGGCAGGGGCAGTATGACCGCAAAGCCGAAAAAGGCAAAACCCTTCAATCTGCTGATCGTCGCCCAGCATGGCCGCCTGGCCTATGAGGCGGTGATCCTTGCCGCGTCGCTGCGCGCCGCCGATCCCGGGTTTCCCGGCCGCCTGATCGTCGCACATCCGGTGCGCGGCCCGAAATGGGACATCGACCCGGCCCCGCGGCAAGCCCCGCTGCTGGCCCTTCTGGAGGGTTTCGGCGCCGAACTGCGGCCCTTCGAAAGCCGGGCCTTCGGCCAGAGCTATCCCCATGGCAACAAGATCGAGGCGCTCTCGGTGCTGCCGCCCGGCGAGCCCTTCCTGTTTCTCGACACCGACACGCTGATCACCGGCAAGCTGTCGGACATCCGGTTCGACTTCGACCGGCCCTCGGCCTCGATGCGGCGCGAGGGCACCTGGCCGCGGATCGAGCTCTACGGCCCCGGCTACGACGCGATCTGGCGGGCGCTCTACAACCGCTTCGGGCTGGAGATCGAGCCGACCATCGACCGGAGCCAGCCCGAGGAATACTGGGCCCGCTATCTCTATTTCAACGCCGGCTGGTTCTTCGGCGCCGATCCGGCCGCCTTCGGGCGGCGCTTTCTCGACTGGGCCGTGGCGCTGCGCGACGACCCGCCGGCAGAGCTGATCTGCCAGCCGCTCGACCCCTGGCTCGACCAGGCGGTGCTGCCGCTGGTGATCCATTCCTTCGGCGGCGGCCGCCCGGGGCCCGAGCTGGCCGGTCTCGACGGCGACGTGACCTGCCACTACCGCACCTTCCCGATGCTCTATGCCCGCGAATCCGATGCCGTGGTGCAGATGCTCGAATCCGTGACCGCGCCGAACCGGGTCAAGAAGGTGCTGAAGGAATACGAACCGATCCTGCGCACCGTCTACCAGGGCCGCGGCGCCAGGGCGCGGGCGCTGTTCGACCGCGAGCACCTGCCGAAGCGCGAGCAGATGATCCGCAACCGGCTGAGGAAGGCCGGGCTCTGGATGCGGTGAGGCCGGGGCCGGTTAGCGCGGGTCGGCCCGGCGAGGCGGGTCGGGATCGACGCGCCCGGCGCGCCGATCCGCGGGGGCGCTGCCCCCGGACCCCCGGAGTATTTCCGACCCAAAGATGGAAGACGGATGCTATGACCGGTCCGCGGCCGCGGGCCGTCAGCCCCTGCGTCCGGCCTTTTCGGCGATGCCCGAGGTGCCTTCGCGGCGCTCCAGCTCTGCCAGCACCTCGGTAAGGGTCACGTCGCGCGCCGCCAGCATGACCAGCAGGTGATAGAGCACATCCGCCGCTTCCGAGGTCAGCCGGGCCCGGTCGCCCTTCACCGCTTCGATGATCGCCTCGACCGCTTCCTCGCCGAATTTCTCGGCCGCCTTCTCGGGGCCCCGGGCCAGCAGCTTCGCGGTCCAGGAGGTCTCGGGATCGGCGCCCTTGCGGGCGGCGATGGTGGTGGCAAGTCGTTCCAGGGCGGTCTCGCGGCTCATGTCAGCCTCATCGGAATGCCGGCCGCCGCCATATGGGCCTTGGCCTCGGAGATCGAGAAAGTGCCAAAATGGAAGATCGAGGCGGCCAGCACGGCGCTGGCATGGCCCTCGGTCACGCCCTCGACCAGGTGATCCAGCGTCCCGACCCCGCCCGAGGCGATCACCGGCACCGACACCGCATCGGCCACGGCGCGGGTCAGCGGCAGGTTGAAGCCGGCCTTGGTGCCGTCGCGGTCCATCGAGGTCAGCAGGATTTCCCCCGCCCCCCTGGCCGCGACCCTGCGGGCGAAATCGACCGCGTCGATCCCGGTGGCCCGGCGCCCGCCATGGGTGAAGATCTCCCATTTCCCCGGCGCCACCGTCTTGGCGTCGATCGCCACCACGATGCATTGCGAGCCGAACCGGTCCGCCGCCCGCGCCACCACATCCGGATCGGCCACCGCGGCGGAATTGAACGAGACCTTGTCGGCCCCGGCCAGCAGCAGGTCGCGCACGTCCTCGGGGGTCCGCACCCCGCCGCCGATGGTCAGCGGCATGAAGCATTGCTCGGCAGTGCGGGTCGCCAGGTCGTACATGGTGCCGCGATTCTCGTGCGTGGCATGGATGTCGAGAAAGCACAGCTCGTCGGCCCCGGCGGCATCATAGGCGCGCGCGGCATCCACCGGATCGCCGGCATCGACCAGATCGACGAAATTGACGCCCTTGACCACGCGGCCATCGGCCACGTCGAGACAGGGGATGATGCGGGTCTTCAGCATGGCTCCGTCCTTCGCGCCCGACCTAGCGGAAAACTTTCCGAGGTGCCACCGCCGCGGTGCCATCCGCGCGCAGATGTGCAGGGACGGCACGGGGCCGTCGATCGCGGCCGCCGCCCGCCTGCGGCATCGCGAAGGCTGGAACCGGGCCGGCAGGGATGCCAGTCTGCACCCATGCGCATCCTGCAGTTCATTCTTGCCAGCCTCGGCTTCGGCGCCATCGCGGTCTGGGGCTCGGAATTCCTGTTCTGGTCGGCCCCGCCGACGCCGGTGGCGGCGCTCGACCTCGGCCTGATCTGGCTTGCCTATTCCTGTACCGCCGGGCTGGCGCTCGGCACCCTGCTCCGCTTCGGGCTGGGCGGCTGGCGCGGCGCCTTCCTGGGCGGCGCACTCCTGGGATTCGTCGCCGAGGGCATCATCGTCGGCACCATGTATGACGCCTTCCCCTATCAGCTGGTCTGGACCCCGCTGGCCTGGCACGCGCTGATCACCGGCGGCGCGCTGGTCTGGCTGGCCCGCAGCGGCGCCGTCCTGGGCCCCCTGCGCCAGGGCCTCGGCTGGCTGCTGCTGGGCCTCTTCGGCGGCATCTGGGCGCAATACTGGCCCGCCGAGCGGCCGATGCCGGGCAGCGGCGCCATCGCGCTCTATCTGGCCGGAACCGGGCTGGCGGTGCCGCTGGCCAATATCCTGCTCGACCGGCTGACGCCGCTGCAACGCCCGCCCCGCTGGGCGCTGCGGGTGCTGCCGATCCTGGCCCTGGCGCTCTGGCTCCTGGACGCGATGGCGGCGCCGTCGCCGATCCGGCTGAGCTGCCCGGCGCTGATCCTGATGACCGGCTGGATGATCTGGCGGCTCGGCGATGCCGGGCCGCTCGACCTGGGCAGGCCGGTGCCGGCCTGGCGGCATCTGCTGTTCCTGATCGCGCCGCTGACCACCGCGCTGCTGGCCGGACAGGCGCAGCGGATCGGCGGGCTGCCGGTCAACATCCCGATCGCCCTGATCACCGGATCGCTTGGTCTGGGCTGCTGGCTCTGGCTGCTGTGGCGCGCGGTTCGCCGCCGCCGCGACGGAGGTCAGCCGCCGGTCACCGCCAGCGCCTCGGCCAGGTCGATCGCACCGTCATAAAGCGCCCGGCCCGAGATCGCCCCGGCAATCACCCCGGTGGCCTCCAGCGCCCGCAGATCGTCCAGCGACGAGACTCCGCCCGAGGCGATCACCGGAATCCGCACCGCCCGGGCCAGCGCCCCGGTCGCGGCAACATTCGGCCCCTGCATGGCGCCGTCGCGGTCGATGTCGGTATAGATGATCGCCGCCACCCCGGCATCCTCGAAGCTGCGCGCCAGATCGGTCGCCATGACCTCGGTCTCCTCGGCCCAGCCGCGGGTCGCCACCCGGCCCTTGCGGGCGTCGATGCCGACCGCGATCCGGCCCGGAAAGGCCGCCGCCGCCGCCCGCACCAGCTCGGGGTTCTCCACCGCCACGGTGCCCAGGATCACCCGCGCCAGCCCCCTGTCCAGCCAGCGCTCGATCGTCGCCATGTCGCGGATGCCGCCGCCGAGCTGCACCGGAACCTTGACCGCGGCCAGGATCGCCTCGACCGCCGCGGCGTTCACCGGCTGGCCGGCGAAGGCGCCGTTCAGATCGACCAGATGCAGCCAGGCGCAGCCCGCCTCGGCAAAGGCCCGCGCCTGCGCCGCCGGATCGGTGCCGAACACCGTCGCCGCCGCCATGTCGCCGCGCAGCAGCCGCACGCAATTGCCGTCCTTCAGGTCGATGGCGGGATAGAGGATCATCGGCGGGCACTCCCTGTGGTTCGCGCGGCTTCTGGCAGAAAGCCGGCGCTGCGGCAACCGCCCGGGCCACCCGCCCGGACCGGCGCCACGGCCCAGACCCAACGTCAGACTTGCCGCAACGGCGCGCGCCGCACAGACTGTGCCAAATCTGGAGACGAACGATGACCAAGATGACACGCATATTGGTGGCGGTTCTGGGCCTGGCCCTGGCACCGCTGGCCGCCCTTGCCGATCCGGTCGAAGGGCTCTGGAAGACCGAGGTGGATGACGGCGCCTATGCGCATGTCCGGTTCGGCCCCTGCGGCGACAGGCTCTGCGGGGTGATCGCCAACACCTTCAACAGTGCCGGCGAGTACAAGTCCGAGAACCTGGGCAGGAAGATCGTCTGGGACATGCGGGCCGATGGCGGAGGCTCCTATTCGGGCGGGCAGATCTGGCAGCCCTCGACCGGCAAGGTCTATCGCTCGAAGATGCAGCTTTCGGGCGACACGCTGAAGGTCTCGGGCTGCATCGGGCCGATCTGCAAGAAGCAGAACTGGACCCGGGTGAAGTAGACAGCCGCGTCCTGCCGGTGTTTGATCGGTGTCATGGTCGGGGCTGGCCTTTGATGTCCGCCTGGCCGCGGCAGATCGGGGGACGCGATGCGGATCAGGCAGGGGATGTTCGGGATGCTGGCGGCGATGGCGCTGCTGGCCGGGCCCGTCCGGGGCAACGATTCGGTTGCGGTGATGGAGGCCGGCGGGCTTCGGCTGGTCCGTGACGCCCCGGTCGAACTGCTGGCCGAAACCCTGTTCGTCTCGGCCGGGAAGATCACCGTCGATTACGATTTTCGCAGCGCCGAACAGGCCGGGACCACGACGCTGGTGGCCTTTCCGCTGCCCGATTACGATCTCGCCTGGGAAGGCGCCGACCGGCTGGGCGGGCCGGGCGACTCGGTTTCGGCGCGGATCGGCTTCCGGGTCTGGTCCGATGGGCAGGAGCTCTACCCGGCGCTCGAGATCAAGGCGCTGCGCAACGGAATAGACATCACCCGCCTGCTCGAAAGCTACGGCATCCCGGTCGGAAGTCTCGACTACGACATGGTCATGGCGGCGCTCAGGGCGGTGCCGCAAGAGGGCCGCGCCGAGCTGGAACGGCTGGGCGCGGCGCGCTGGTATGACGGCTCTGACCCGGCGCCGCTCTGGACCATCCATGCCAGCTACTACTGGACCCAGGACTTTCCCGCCGGGAAGACCGTGCATATCCGCCACGAATACAGCCCGATGGCCGGGGCCTTCTTTGTCGGCGGCCCGGATTTCGTCGAATTCGACCCCGCCGACTACTGCATGAGCCAGGGCGAGATCTCGGCGCTGCGCAAGAAGCTGGCGGGCGCGCCCTACGGGATGCTTCTGGCGACCAACATCCGCTACATCCTGACCACCGGGGCGAACTGGCGGGGGCCGATCGGAACCTTCCACCTGATCCTCGACAAGGGCAGCACCGACAACCAGATCAGCCTGTGCTTCAAGGGCATCGAAAAGACCGGCCCGACCCGGTTCGAGGCCACGGTGAAGGATTTCACCCCGGGCGACGAACTGGACGTGATGATCTTCGCGCCGCCCGAGTAGGCCTAACCGGCATTCGCGGGACCGCCGTCACGGGGCTGCGGCCGGCACGACGGGGAGGCCGGGCAAAGGAAAGGCCCGACCCTAGCCGAATACCGACCAGCCGGTCCGCTTCGCCAGCATCTCCATCGCTTCCGACCCCAGGGCCGAATTGCCCCGCGCGTTCAGCCCCGGCGACCAGACCGCGATCGCCGCCCGCCCCGGAGCCACCGCCAGGATGCCGCCGCCGACCCCGCTCTTGCCAGGCAGCCCGACCCGATAGGCGAAATCGCCCGAGGCGTCGTAATGCCCGCAGGTCAGCATCAGCGCATTGATCCGCCGCACCCGCGCCAGCGAGACGATCCGCGGCGCCCCCGGCGCGGCGATCAGGAACCGCCCGGCCCGGGCCAGCTGCACACAACTCATCTCGATGGCGCATTGGTGGAAATAGGCGCCCAGCACCATCTCGACCGGGTTGCGCAGATTGCCATGCGCGGCGATGAAATGCGCCAGCGCCATGTTCAGATGCCCGGTCTCGGTCTCCGACCGCGCCACCGCCTCGTTGATATGGATGTTCTCGTCGCCCGCCGCGTCGCGGATGAAGTCCAGAATCTCGCCCAGCAGCGCCTTCGGCGGATGCCCGGTCAGGATCGCGTCGGTGACGACGATCGCCCCGGCATTGATGAAGGGATTGCGCGGAATACCGTTCTCATGCTCGAGTTGAAGGATCGAGTTGAACGGATTGCCCGAAGGTTCGCGCCCGACCCGGTCCCAGAGCTGATCGCCCAGCCGCCCCAGTGCGATGGCCAGCGCGAAGACCTTCGAGACCGACTGGATCGAAAAGCCGACCGCGGCATCGCCGGTGCTCAGCACCTGCCCGTCGGGCAGCGCCAGCGCCATGCCGAACCGCGCCGGATCGACCCCGGCCAGCTCCGGGATATAGCTTGCCACCCGGCCGCGATCCTCGCGTTCGGACATCTCTTCGCCGATCTCGGTCAGGATCGCCCCCAGCTGGTCCGCCGACAGATCGCGCGGCCCGCCCGGCATCGCTCAGGGCCGCCAGCGCAGAAAGTTGCCGATCAGCCGCAATCCGGTGGCCTGGCTCTTTTCCGGGTGAAACTGGGTGCCGACCATATTGTCGCGCCCGACGATGGCCGTCACCGGGCCGCCGTAATCGACATGCGCCAGAAGATGCGCCGGATCGGCCAGCCGGAACTGGTAGCTATGGACGAAATAGGCGTGGTCCCCGGTCCCGATCCCGGCCAGCACCGGATGCGGGCGATCCACCACCAGATCGTTCCAGCCCATATGCGGCACCTTCAGCGGCCCCTCCGGCCCCTGTCCCTCGATCCTGACGATCTCGCCGCCGATCCAGTCGAATCCCGGCACCTCCTCGTATTCCAGCCCCCGGCTGGCCAGCATCTGCATCCCGACGCAGATCCCCAGGAACGGCCGCGCCTTCCGCGTGACGACCTCGTCCAGCGCCTCGAAGAGGCCGGTGTAATCCATCAGCTGCCGCTTGCAGGCCGGAAAGGCGCCGTCGCCGGGCAGCACCACCCGGTCGGCACGGCGCACCACCTCGGGGTCCGAGGTGACGCGCACCTCGCCCGCCCCGGTCTCGCGCGCGATCCGCTGAAAGGCCTTCTCGGCCGAATGGAGATTGCCCGAATCATAGTCGATCAGTGCGGTCAGCATTCTCAGGCACCCCATGGCTGGTCTGCCCCGGCTGACTAGAAGCAATCGCCGGGAAATCCAAGTCCCGGCTCACGCGGCGGGGTCGGTGCCGATCCGGTCGAGCAGCGCCATCACCTCGTCGAAGCGCGCCCGCGGCGCCGCCGAACCGGCATTGAACCGCATCCGCCCGGACAGGTAGAGCGTCGCGAACCCATGCACCAGCGACCAGACCTGCGACTCGATCGCCGCCGGGTCCTGCCCGGGGCCGACAAAGGGCGCGCAGGCCTGCCGCAGGGTCTGATAGGCCAGGCTGTTCTGCTCGTCCTTGCGCGGCGGCGGCAGTTCCGAGGCGCTGAACCCGAACATCAGGTCGAACAGCGCCGGATGCCGGATCGCGAACTCCAGGTAGCCGGCACAGACCCCGCGCAGCCGGGCACGCGGGGTCTGCGGCCCGGCCGCAGCGGCGGCTTCCATCGTCTCGCGAAAGATCCGGAACCCCTCCATTGCAATTGCCTGCCGCAAGCCCGCCAGCCCGTCGAAGTGATGCGCCGGCGCGGCGTGGCTGACCCCGGCCCGCGCCGCGCAGCGGCGCAGGGTCAGCGCCTCGGGCCCGCCCTCGGCCAGCAGCGCCATGCCGGCCTCGATCAGCGCCTGCCTCAGATCGCCATGATGGTGTTGCTTGCGTGTTGGTGCCTTGCTCATGCCGCACAGGATAGGGTGAAACTTGACAGTGTAAAGCCAACGTGATCTTTACACTGTCAAGCTGAACCGAATCGGAGCCTTCGGATGATCCCCCTGACCCATGCCCGCCGCACCCTGTTCTGGCTCCTGTCGCTCGGCATCGCGCTGGTCTCCTGGCGGTTTCTGGTTCTCGGCGTCCATGCCTCGATGGAATTCGTCGAGTATCACGCCATCGCGCATCCGCTGGCCTTCTTCGCCCATGTCGGGCTGGCGCCGCTGGCACTGGCGCTGATGCCGTTCCAGTTCTGGAAAGGCCTGCGTTCCCGGCGCCCCGCCCTGCACCGCCGGATCGGTCGTGCCTATGCGCTGGCGATCCTGCTGGCCGGGCTCGGCGCGCTGAGCCTCGCCTGGCACAGCAAGGCCGGTCCCGTCGCGGCCAGCGGCTTCTTCCTGCTCGGCCTGCTCTGGCTGACAAGCACCGCCGCCGGGGTCTGGCAGGCAAGGGCACGCCGTTTCGCCGCGCATCGGCGCTGGATGATCCGCTCGGCGGCGCTGACCTTCGCCGCCGTCACCCTGCGGCTCTACCTGCCGCTGGGCCAGTTGCTCGGCTTTGATTTCGACCGCGCCTATACGGTGATCGCCTGGGCCTGCTGGGTGCCGAATCTGCTGCTGGCCGAATGGCTGCTGCGCCGCGACAAGGCCCCGGTCCCCGCAGCCCTGCCCGCCTAGAGCGCGCCCTTGGTCGTCGGCAGGGCATCCCCGGCCCGCGGATCGGGCTCCACCGCCATGCGCAGGGCCCGGGCCACGGCCTTGAAGGCGGCCTCGGCGATATGGTGGCTGTTGATCCCGCGCAGCAGATCGACATGCAGGGTGATCCCGCCATGGGTCGAAAGCGCCTGGAAGAATTCGCGCACCAGCTCGGTGTCGAAGGTGCCGATCTTCGGCGCCGTCATCTCCACGCCCCAGCCCAGCCAGGGCCGGCCGGAGAGATCCAGCGCCGCCCGCACCAGCGTGTCATCCATCGCCAGGTGGCATTCGCCATAGCGCCGGATGCCGCGCTTGTCGCCCAGCGCCTTGCTCAGCGCCTGGCCCAGCGCAATCCCGCAATCCTCCACCGTGTGGTGATCGTCGATATGCAGATCGCCGCTGGCGCTCACCGTCAGATCGATCAGCGAATGCCGCGACAGCTGGTCCAGCATATGGTCGAAAAAGCCGACCCCGGTGGCGTTGGCGTAACGGCCGCTGCCATCGAGATCCACCGCAACGGTGATCTCGGTCTCGGCGGTCTTGCGGGCGATCTCGGCTCTGCGCATCTCGGGCCTTCCGGGCTTGGCTGCCGGTGTCTTAGCCCCGGCGCCCTCCCCTGCCAAGACGCAGGTTCCTGCGAATGGCATATTGTGTCCCGGTGCGGCTTCGTGCCAACGTTGCCGCCATGAGCACCTGTGTCTTCGTCCAACTTCGCTGCAAGCCCGGCACCACCTATGCGGTCGCCGAACGGATCATCGCCCGCGAGATCCATTCCGAACTCTATTCGACCAGTGGCGAGCATGACCTGCTGTTGAAACTCTACATCCCCGAAGAGGCGGATGTGGGCCATTTCATCAACGAGAACCTGCTCGACATCGAGGGGATCGAGCGGTCGCTCACAACGATGACCTTCCGCGCCTTCTGAGCCGCGCGCGGTCCCGAGCGTCGCAGGGCCCGTCTGCCCCCGCAGCCGCGCCGCCACCCGGGGATATCTCCAGGACCAACGCCGCCGCGGCACGGAGCGGTCAGAACAGGCTGCCCTGATCGTCGGGCGTGCCCCTGCCGCGTTTTTTCGGCGCAGCCGGCGGCGTGGCGCCTCGGCCCGCGACCGGCAGGCGGCCGTCGCGGAACTCGATCTCCAGCGCCGTCGCGGCCCCCGCCGCCTCGGCCGTGGTGACGACATGGCCATCGCCGCGCACCACCGCATAGCCGCGTTTCAGGGTCTCGGTATATCCGACCGACAATCGCAACCGCTCCAGCGCCTCCAGCTTGCGGGCCCGTCGGTCCTCGGCATTGCGGGCGGCGCTGCGCAGCCGTTGCATCAAGCCGGTCAGGTTGCGCCGGGCCTGGGCCAGATCGCGCTCCAGCCCCGCCGGGCGCAACCGCGCCGCCGCCCTGTCCAGCCGCGCCCCGCGCCGTTCGGTCAGCGTCGTCAGTGCCCGCGGCAGCAGTCCGGCCTTCTCGGCCAGCCGGCTGCGGGCCGCATCGACGCGCTGCGTCAGCAGCGCCGGATGCAGCTTCCCGGCGGTCCGGGACAGTTGCAGGCGGCGCATCGCCACCATCTGGGTCAGCGCCGCCTCCAGCCCGGCATCGGCCCGGTCCAGCCGCTGCCGGGCGTTTTCGGTCAAACTGTCGGGGCGCGGCAGGGCCCGCGAGAGGTCGCGCAACCGCTGGCCGCGCTGCGCCAGCCCCCGGGTCAGCGCCCGGCGCAGCCGCCCGCCCTGCTCGGCGGTCCAGGCCATCAGCTCCAGCCGCACCGGCACCGCCAGTTCGGCGGCCGCGGTGGGCGTCGGCGCCCGCACGTCGGCGGCATGGTCGATCAGCGTGGTGTCCGTCTCGTGGCCCACCGCCGAGATCAGCGGGATCTCGCTGGCCGCCGCCGCCCGCACCACAGCCTCTTCATTGAAGCCCCAGAGATCCTCGATCGAGCCGCCGCCCCGCGCCACGATGATCAGATCGGGCCGCGGGATCGCGCCACCGGGACTCAGCGCGTTGAACCCGGCAATGGCGCGGGCCACTTCCGGGGCGCATTTCTCGCCCTGCACCGCCACCGGCCAGATCAGCACCTTGCGCGGAAACCGGTCCCGCAGCCGGTGCAGGATGTCGCGGATCACCGCCCCGCTGGGCGAGGTCACCACCCCGATCACCTCGGGCAGATAGGGCAGCTTCTTCTTGCGCGCCGGATCGAACAGCCCCTCGGCCTGCAGGGCGGCGCGGCGCTTTTCCAGCATCGCCATCAGGGCCCCGGCCCCGGCCGGGCGGATGTCATCGACGATCAGCTGGTATTTCGACTGCCCGGCATAGGTGGTCAGGCGCCCCGTGGCGACGACCTCCATCCCCTCTTCCGGCCTGACGCTCATCCGGGCGACCTGGCCCTTCCAGGACACCGCCGCCAGCACCGCGCGGTCGTCCTTGAGATCGAAATAGAGATGCCCGGTCCGCGCCAGAACGCAGCGCCCCACCTCGCCGCGCACCCGGACCTGGCCGAATTCGCCCTCGATCAGCCGCTTGACGGCGCCGGAAATCTCGCCGACCGAGAATTCATGCGCATTGCCGCCGGGGCCGGCGTCGGGAGAGGCATCGTCTTCGAAGAGGTCGGACATGGCGCCTTTCTGACCGGCTTTCGCGGCCGTTTCAACCGCCGCTCAACCGCCGTCGTTCTCGTCGCCCTCGCCATAGAGCCATTTCGAATAGCCGCCCTCGGCCAGGGTGAACATGAACGAGATCGCATCCGCCTCGGTGTCGAGAAAGATCGCGATGCCGTGGAACCCGTCCCCGACGATCCGGTCGACGGCCTGGATCAGCGCCCGCTCGGTCCCCGGCCCGTAGCGCCCGTCGATGCTGCCCCCATAGAGCCCGGCGGTCTGCAACTCCTGCTGCACCGTGCGCCGCTGGGTCTCGTCCAGCGCCTCGAAGGCGGCCGGGAAATGGCGGGCCGAGACCTCGGCCAGCGCCGGTGCGGCCAGGGCAAGCACGACGATCGGGGCGGAAAGCAGACGGGACAGCATGGCAAGACCTTCGGTAAGGATGGCTTGGTCACACCATGTCGGCAAAAGCCCCTGCGTCAATCCCCCGACACGCCCGCAGACCGGCCGATTGCCCCGCCGCCGCAGATTCCCGCCGCCGGACGGTTCCCGTCGGCGCCGGTTATGCTCTAGAAGGCACGAAAAACCGGAGGCGACACGATGAACATTCTGATCCTCGGCGGCGGCGGACGCGAACATGCCCTGGCCTGGGCGGTGCAGCAGAACCCGAAATGCGACCGCCTGATCGTGGCGCCGGGCAATGCCGGGATCGCCGAGATCGCCGAATGCGCCGATCTCGACATTCTCGACCCCGGCCAGGTCGCCACCTTCGCCGAGGAGAACGCCGTCGATTTCGTCCTGATCGGCCCCGAGGCGCCCCTGGCCGCCGGGGTGGCCGACCGGCTGCGCGAGCTGGACATCGCGGTCTTCGGCCCCTCGGCGGCGGCGGCCCAGCTCGAAGCGTCCAAGGCCTTCACCAAGGAGGTCTGCGAGGTCGCCGGCGTGCCGCAGGCCGGCTGGGCGCGGTTCAGCGATGCCGCCTCGGCCCGGTCCTATGTCCGGATCAAGGGCGCCCCGATCGTGATCAAGGCCGACGGGCTGGCGGCCGGCAAGGGGGTGATCGTGGCCATGGATCTCGACACCGCGCTGGCGGCGGTCGACGACATTCTCGGCGGCGCCTTCGGGGATGCCGGGGCCGAGGTGGTGATCGAGGAATTCATGACCGGCGAGGAAGCCTCGTTCTTCGTGCTCTGCGACGGGCTCGACGCGCTGCCGATCGGCACCGCGCAGGACCACAAACGCGCCTTCGACGGCGACCAGGGCCCGAACACCGGCGGCATGGGCGCCTATTCCCCGGCCCCGGTGCTGAGCCCGGCGATCCAGGACCAGGTGATGGCCGAGATCATCCGCCCCACGCTCGCCGAGATGGCACGGCGCGGCACCCCCTATCAGGGGGTGCTCTACGCCGGGCTGATGATCCGCGACGGACGGGCGCGGCTGATCGAATACAACGCCCGCTTCGGCGACCCGGAATGCCAGGCGCTGATGCTGCGGCTCGGCGCCCAGGCCTTCGACCTGATCGAGGCGGCGGCCCGCGGCCGGCTGTCCGGGGCGCGGGTCAACTGGGCCGACGACCATGCGATGACCGTCGTCATGGCGACCCGGGGCTATCCCGGCGCGTATGAGAAAGGCTCCGAGATTAAGGGGCTGGAGGCGATCCCGGCGGACAGCTCGCAGATCGTCTTTCATGCCGGAACCCGCCGCGACGGCGCCCGGCTGCTGGCCAATGGCGGCCGGGTGCTGAACCTGACCGCGCGCGGCGCCACCCTGGCCGAGGCCAGGGAGCGCGCCTATGCGATGGCCGAGGCGGTGGACTGGCCGCAGGGCTTCTACCGCCGCGACATCGGCGCCCGGGCGCTCTAGAAGGCGCCGGCGCGGCCTCAGACCTCGCCGACCAGCCCCGCCGCCGTGATCCCGGCCATGGCCGCGATCGCATCGTTGTCCGAGGTATCGCCCGAAACCCCGACCGCACCGATCAGCGCGCCCTTGGAATCCCTGACCAGCACCCCGCCGGGCACCGGCACCAGCTTGCCGCCGAAGACGCCATTGGCCGCCGAGACGAACTGCGGGGCGATCTCGGCCCGGTCGCGCAGGGCGCTGCCGGACATGCCCAGCATCACCGCGCCATAGGCCTTGGCTTCGGCCACCGCCGCCCGCCCGGCCGAGGTCGCATCCTCGCGCTCGGCCGCCTTCAGATGCCCGCCGGCATCCAGCACCACCACGGCCAGCGGGTTGAAGCCGCGGGTCTTGGCCTCGGCCAGCGCCGCCTTGATGATCGTCTTCGCCTTGCGCAGGGTGATCTCTGCCATGTCGTGCTCCGTTCTTTGCCTTTGGAAATACTCCGGGGGGCGGCCGCAGGCCGGGGGGCAGCGCCCCCCGGAGGCGTTCCGCCGACGCGGTCCGGCGACGGCCCCGGACGGGGCCCGAGCCGGGCCGGCCGCCCTAATGCTGCGCCTTGCGCTCCAGCCGCCGCCGGTGCAGCACCGGCTCGGTATAGCCCGAAGGCTGCTCGCGGCCCAGGAACACCAGATCGCAGGCCGCCTTGAAGGCGACCCCGTCATAGCCCGGCGCCATCGGCTCATAGGCCGGATCGCCGGCATTCTGCCGGTCCACCACCTGCGCCATCTTCTCCAGCGCCGCCCGGACCTGGGCCTCGCTGACCACCCCGTGATGCAGCCAGTTGGCCAGGGCCTGCGACGAAATCCGGCAGGTCGCCCGATCCTCCATCAGCCCGACATCGTGGATATCCGGCACTTTCGAGCAGCCGATCCCCTGGTCGATCCAGCGCACCACATAGCCGAGGATGCCCTGGGCGTTGTTCTCGATCTCGGCGGCGATCTCCTCCTCGGACCAGTTCACCCCATGCGCCAGCGGGATCGTCAGCAGATCGTCCAGCTTGCCGCGCGGCCCGCCGGCGGCCAGCTCGTCCTGCCGGGCCATCACGTCGACCAGATGGTAATGCGTGGCATGCAGCGTCGCCGCGGTCGGGCTCGGCACCCAGGCGCAGGTCGCCCCGGCCTGCGGATGGCCGATCTTCTGCGCCAGCATGTCGCCCATCAGATCGGGCGCCGCCCACATGCCCTTGCCGATCTGCGCCTTGCCCTTCAGCCCGCAGGCCAGGCCGATATCGACATTGCGGTCCTCGTAGGCGGCGATCCAGGCCGAGTTCTTCATCTCGCCCTTGCGGATCATCGGCCCGGCTTCCATCGAGGTGTGAATCTCGTCGCCGGTCCGGTCCAGGAAGCCGGTGTTGATGAAGGCCACCCGGTGCTTCGCGGCCCGGATGCATTCCTTGAGGTTGACGCTGGTGCGCCGCTCCTCGTCCATGATCCCCAGCTTCACCGTATATTGCGGCAGGCCCAGTGAGGCTTCCACGGCGCTGAAGATCTCGTCGGCAAAGGCCACCTCTTCCGGCCCGTGCATCTTCGGCTTGACCACATAGACCGACCCGGCGGCCGAGTTCCGGGCGCCGTCGCTTTTCTTCAGGTCATGCATCGCGCAGAGCGTCGTCACCATGGCGTCGAGCAGCCCCTCGGGCACCTCGCGGCCCTCGCCGTCCAGCACCGCCGGATTGCTCATCAGATGGCCGACATTGCGCACCAGCATCAGCGCCCTGCCCTTGACGGTGATCTCGCCGCCCTCCGGGGTCCGATAGACCCGGTCCGGGTTCAGCCGCCGGGTAAAGCTCTTGCCGCCCTTGCTGACCTCCTCGGTCAGGTCGCCCTTCATCAGGCCCAGCCAGTTGCCCCAGGCCAGAACCTTGTCCTCGGCATCCACCGCCGCGACCGAATCCTCGCAATCCATGATCGCCGAGACGGCGCTTTCCAGCCGCACATCGGAAATCCCCGCCGGATCGGACCTGCCCACCGGGGTCGAGGGATCGACCACCACTTCGATCAGCAGCCCGTTCGCGCGCAGGAGCAGCTGCAACGGGCTCTCGCCGCCCTGATTGTAGCCGACGAATTCCGACGCCGCTTCCAGCCCGGTCTCGACCCCGGCGGTGACGACCAGCGCCCCGTCGCGGACCTCCAGCTTGGTCACATCGGCCCAGGAGGCGCCTTTCAGCGGCACCACCCTGTCGAGATGCGCCTTGGCCCAGGCCACCACCCGGGCGCCGCGCTCGGGGTCATAGCCCTTGCCCTTCGGCAGATCGCCCATGGCGTCGGTGCCGTAGAGCGCATCATAGAGCGACCCCCAGCGTGCATTGGCCGCGTTCAGCGCATAACGGGCGTTCATCACCGGCACCACCAGCTGCGGGCCCGGCAGGGTCGCGATCTCGGGATCGACATTCTGCGTCTCGATGCTGAAATCCGGCCCTTCGGGCAGCAGATATCCGATCTCGCGCAGGAAGGCCTGATAGGCCGCCGGGTCCACCGGCTCGCCCCTGCGGGCCTGGTGCCAGGCGTCGATCTTCGACTGCAGCTGCTCGCGCTTTTCCAGCAGCGCCCGGTTCTTCGGTCCGAACTCCTCGATCAGCCCGGCCAGCCCCGACCAGAAGCTGCCCGGAGCCACGCCGGTGCCCGGCAGTGCCGCGATCTCGATGAACGCCACCATCTCCGGCGCAACCTGCAATCCGTTTCTGTCGATCCGCTGACTCATGGCTCTGTCCCCTTGTTTGCTCCTTTCTATGGCGCTCCCGCGCGACGATGAAAAGTCGATTGTTCCGATTCTCGGCCATTTCGGTCGGAAAATGTTACCAATTCCGGCCCGATCTAGAAACTTAGGCGTCCCCCTAATTTTTGCTTGAGCGAATCGCCGCGACAGGCGAAACCCAATACTTAGGAGATGCCCTTATCAATCCCAGAGCCGCCCCATGTCTAACATGATCTTCGTCAATCTGCCGGTCGCCGACCTGCCCGCCGCGATGCGGTTCTGGCGGGCGCTCGGCTATGCGTTCAATCCCGACTACACCGACGACACCGCCGCCTGCCTGATCCTCTCGGACAGCGCCTTCGCGATGCTGCTGACCCATGACAAGTTCCGCGGCTTTGCCGGAGTGGCGCCGGTCGATACCGCCAGGGCCCGCGAGGTGCTGGTAGCGCTGCAAATCGACAGCCGCGCCGATGTCGACCGGCTGGTCGAGACCGCCGCGACCAAGGGCGGCGCGGAACATGGCGCCGCCAAGGACCACGGCTTCATGTATTATCGCGCTTTCGCCGACCCGGATGGCCATATCTGGGAACTGACCCATTTCCCCGCTCAGGAGAGCTGACATGACCCGCCTTCGCGTTCACGGCTTCACGATCTCGATCGACGGCTACGGCGCCGGGCCGGGCCAGGACCTGCAGAATCCGATGGGCCGGGGCAGCCAGGACCTGCACCGCTGGGCCTTCAAGACCCGCACCTTCCGGACGATGTTTGGCCAGGACGGCGGCTCGATCGGCGAGGACGACCGGCTGGCGGCGCGCGGATTTCACGGCATCGGCGCCTGGGTCATGGGGCGCAACATGTTCACCCACGAGCGCGGCCCCTGGGCCAATGACGACTGGAAAGGCTGGTGGGGCGACGTGCCGCCCTACCGCTGCCCGGTCTATGTGCTGACCCACCACCCCCGCGCCAGTTTCGACCATGGCGGCACCACCTTCCACTTCGTCGCCGAAGGGCTCGACGCGGCGCTGGAGCAGGCCCGCGCGGCGGCGGGCGATCTCGACATCCGGCTTGGCGGCGGGGTGGCGACGCTGCGCGCGGCGTTGCAACGCGGGCTGGTGGACGAGATGCATCTGGCGGTGGCGCCGATCCTGCTCGGCGGCGGCGAGGCGCTCTGGCCCGGGCTCGACCTGCCCGGCCTCGGCTACCGGATCGCCCGGACCCTGGCGACCCCGGACGCCCGCCATCTGCTGCTGGAAAAGGGATGACCGATCCCGCCCCGCTCAACGCGCTGTTCCAGGCGCTGGCGGATCCGACCCGGCGCGCGGTGCTGGCCCGGCTCTCGGCCGGTCCGCAGCCCGCCGGCGCCCTTGCCGAACCCTTCGGCATGGCCCTGCCCTCGTTCATGGAGCACCTCAAGAAACTGGAATCCGGCGGCCTGATCGAGACCCGCAAACAGGGCCGGACCCGGATCTGCGCGCTGCGGCCGGGCGCCCTCGCCCCGGCCCGCGACTGGATGGAAGAGCAGCGCGCGCTCTGGGATGCCCGGCTCGACAATCTGGAAGACCACCTTGCCACCCTGATGAAGGAGCGCCCCCGATGACCGCCGACACCACCCTGACGTTGCGCCGCATCCTGAAGGCGCCGCGCGATCTGGTCTGGCAATGCTGGACCACGCCCGAGCTGCTGCTGCCCTGGTTCTGCCCCAGGCCGCACAAGACCACCGAGGCGATCATCGACCTGCGCCCCGGCGGCCGGTTCTTCACCCGGATGCATGTCGACGGCGCCGACTATCCCAATGACGGCTCCTACCTGCATGTCGATCCCGGTCATGCGCTGGTCTTCACCGACATGATGCTGGCCGACTGGCAGCCGGCGAGCGACCCCGGGCTGGGCTTCACCGCCGAGTTGATCTTCAGGGACCACCCCGAGGGCACCGACTATACCGCCATCGCCCGGCACCGGACCCCGGAGAGCGCCGAACAGCACGAGCAGATGGGCTTTTCCCGGGGCTGGGGCACCGTGGCCGAGCAGCTCGAGGCCTATATTCGGGCCGGAATGCACTGAACCGCCCCCGCTGGCGCCCCCCTTCTTGTTGCCGCTGCCCCGCGGGGCTAACGTCGCCCGGAAAACAGACCAGCGCATCCCGCGCGCCGCGGGGGATGCCAGACCGGAGTTCCCATGCGCGACGATTCCCCGACCCAGACGCTTCTTGCCGATTACCGCCCCTATCCGCTGACGGCCGAGTCGGTGGCGCTGACCTTCCGCCTGGCGCCTTCGGCGACCCGCGTGACCTCGGCAATCCGCTACCGCGCCAACCCGGCCGGCAGCGGCCCGGTGCGGTTCGACGGCGAGAAGCTGCGGCTGATCCGCGCCGCGGTGGACGGGGTCGAGCTGACGCCGGGCGATTACGAGCTCGACTCGACCGGCCTCACCCTCACCCGGCCGCTGCCCGACAGCTTCCTCTGGGAAGCCGAGGTCGAGATCGACCCGGCGGCCAATACCGCGCTGGAAGGGCTCTACATCTCCAAGGGCATGTATTGCACCCAATGCGAGGCCGAGGGCTTCCGCAAGATCACCTTCTATCCCGACCGCCCCGACGTGATGGCGCCCTTCAAGGTCCGGATCGAGAGCGATCTGCCGGTGCTCCTGTCGAACGGCAATCCGGTCGGCTCCGGCCCCGGCTGGGCGGAATGGGACGACCCCTGGCCGAAGCCCGCCTATCTCTTCGCCCTGGTCGCCGGCGATCTGGTGGCCACGCATGGCGAATTCATCACCTGCGAGGATCGCCGGGTCGATCTGAACATCTGGACCCGCCCCGGCGACGAGGACAAATGCGACTATGCGCTGGATTCCCTGATCCGCTCGATGGACTGGGACGAGCGCGTCTATGGCCGCGCCTACGACCTGGACATTTTCAACATCGTCGCGGTCGATGACTTCAACATGGGCGCGATGGAGAACAAGGGATTGAACATTTTCAACTCCCGCTATGTCCTGGCCAGCCCCGAGACCGCCACCGACAAGGACTATGAGCTGATCGAGGGCATCATCGCCCACGAGTATTTCCACAACTGGACCGGCAACCGGATCACCTGCCGCGACTGGTTCCAGCTCTGCCTCAAGGAAGGGCTGACCGTGTTCCGCGACCAGCAGTTCACCGGCGACATGCGCAGCCAGCCGGTGAAGCGGATCGACGACGTGCTGGGCCTCCGGGCCGGCCAGTTCCGCGAGGACAGCGGCCCGCTCAGCCACCCGGTGCGGCCCGATGCCTATGCCGAGATCAACAACTTCTACACCGCCACGGTCTATCGCAAGGGCGCCGAGGTGATCGGCATGCTGCGCCGCCTGGTCGGCCCGGAAGGCTATGACAAGGCGCTCGATCTCTATTTCGAACGCCATGACGGCGACGCCGCGACGATCGAGGACTGGCTGAAGGTCTTCGAGGACGCCACCGGCCGCGACCTGACCCAGTTCAAGCGCTGGTACACCCAGTCCGGCACCCCGCGGGTCAGCGTCGAGGACAGCTATGCCGACGGCACCTATACCCTGACCCTGCGCCAGCAGACCCTGCCGACCCCGGGCCAGCCCGACAAGCAGCCGCAGGTGATTCCGGTGGCCATGGGCCTTCTGAACCCGAACGGGGACGAGGTCCTGCCGACCCGGGTCCTGGAACTGACCGAGGCCGAGCAGACCTTTGAATTCAAGGGCCTGTCCAGCCGCCCGGTGCCCTCGCTGCTGCGCGATTTCTCCGCGCCCGTGGTGCTCGACCGCGCCGTGCCCTCCGCCGAGCGGGCCTTCCTGCTGGCGCATGACACCGATCCGTTCAACCGCTGGGAATCGGGCCGGGCCCTGGCCAAGGACAGCCTGCTGGCGACGATCCGCGATGGCGCCGCCCCCGACGCCGACCTGATCGAGGGGCTGCGGGCGGTGATCACCGACGACAGCCTCGATCCCGCCTTCCGCGCCAAGATGCTGGCCCTTCCGGGCGAGGACGACCTGGCCCAGACCCTGCACCAGTCCGGCACCACCCCCGACCCGCTGGCGATCCATCGGGCGGTTGGCGCGCTGGAGGACGCCCTGGCCCGGGCGCTGGAATCCGAGCTGACGGCGCTCCATGACAGCTGCCAGGTGCAGGGCCCCTACACGCCCGACGCGGCCTCGGCCGGCAAGCGGGCGCTCGGCAATGCGGCGCTCGGCCTGCTGACAAGGCTCGACCCGGCGCGGGCCCGGGCGCAATTCTCGAAGGCCGACAACATGACCCAGCAGCAGGCCGCCTGGGCCGCGCTGCTGGCGGTCGGCGAGGGAGCGGTCGAAACCCGTGCCTTCTACGAACAATGGCAGCACGAGCGGCTGGTGATCGACAAGTGGTTCTCGATGCAGGTCACGCTGGCCAGTCCGGAAACCTGTGCCGAAACCGCCAGGGCCCTGCAATCGCACAAGGATTTCGACTGGAAGAACCCGAACCGCTGCCGCTCGGTGATCGGGGCGCTGGCGCTGAACGCTGCCGGCTTCCACGATCCGTCCGGGGCCAGCTACCGGCTGCTGGCCGATGCGCTGATCCGGCTCGACCCGATCAACCCGCAGACCGCGGCCAGGGTTTCCTCGGCCTTCGACAGCTGGGGGCGCTATGACGCGCACCGGCAAGAGCTGATCCGGGCCGAACTGCGCCGGGTTCTCGCCACCCCCGATCTCAGCCGCGACCTGACCGAGATGGTCAGCCGAATCCTGGGCGCGTGACCATGCGGGCTCTGGTTCTCGAACGGGTCGGCCAGCTTTCGCTCCGCGACATCGCCCTGGACCAGAGCCTCGGCCCCGATGACGTGCGGATCGCCGTGCATACCGTGGGGATCTGCGGCTCGGACGTGCATTACTACACCCACGGCAGGATCGGCCCCTTCGTGGTCGAAGCGCCGATGGTGCTGGGCCACGAGGCCGCCGGGGTGGTCACCGAGGTCGGCGCCGGGGTGACGAGCCTCGCCCCCGGCGACCGGGTCTGCATGGAGCCCGGCGTGCCCGACCCCCACAGCCGCGCCGCCCGGCTGGGGATCTACAATGTCGATCCCGCCGTGACCTTCTGGGCAACGCCGCCGGTGCATGGCTGCCTGACCGGGTCGGTGACTCACCCCGCGGCCTATACCTACAGGCTGCCCGACAGCGTGAGCTTTGCCGAGGGCGCGATGGTCGAACCCTTCGCCATCGGGATGCAGGCGGCGGCGCGGGCGCGGATCGCGCCCGGCGACGTGGCCCTGGTGATCGGCGCCGGGCCGATCGGCTACATGGTCGCGCTGGCGGCGCTGGCAGGGGGCTGCGCGCGGGTCTACCTGTCCGATGTGAAGCCGGAAAAGCTGGAAGCGGTGCAGCACTACCCGGGCCTGATCGCCCCCCCCGGCGATGCCACCGCCCGGGTCATGGACGAGACCGCCGGCTGGGGCGCCGATCTGGTCTTCGAATGTTCCGGCCATCCCTCGGCCTTCGGATCGGTCTTCAGCGCCGCCCGCCCCGGCGGCGCGGTGGTCTTCGTCGGAATGCCGGTCGAACCCGTCCCGCTCGACATCGTCGCCGCCCAAGCCCGGGAACTGCGGATGGAAACCGTCTTCCGCTATGCCAATGTCTATGACCGGGCCCTGGCCCTGATCGGCGCCGGCAAGGTCGATCTGAAACCGCTGATCACCGAGACCTTCGCCTTTGCCGATTCGGTGGCGGCATTCGAGCGTGCCGCCGAAGGCCGGCCCCGCGACATCAAGCTGCAAATCCGGGTCGGCTGAGCACCGGCCCGGGGGAGAACAGGAGCCAGACCATGCCCCGCAAGACCCTTCTGATCACCGGCGCCTCGACCGGCATCGGCGCCGCCTGCGCCCGTCTCGCCGCCCCGACCCATGACCTTGCGCTCGGCTTCCGCTCCGACACCGCCGCCGCCACCGAGGTCGCCGATCAGGCCCGCGCGGCCGGGGCCAGGGTGGAACTGCTCCAGGCCGATCTGTCGATCCCGGGCGAGGTGGAACGGATGTTCGCCGAGTTCGATGCCGCCTTCCCCCGGCTCGACGGGCTGGTGAACAATGCCGGGATCGTCGATCAGGCGGCGCGGCTGGACGAGATCGACCCCCTGCGCCTGCGCCGGATGGTCGATACCAACCTGATCGGCCCGCTGCTGGTCGCCGGCCAGGCGGTGCGCCGGATGTCGACCCGCTACGGCCATGCCGGCGGCGTGATCGTCAACATCTCCTCGGTCGCCGCAAGGCTCGGCGGGCCCGGGCAATATGTCGACTACGCCGCCACCAAGGGCGCGCTCGACACCATGACCCGCGGGCTGGCAGACGAGGTCGCCCGCGAATCGATCCGGGTCTGCGGCATCCGCCCCGGCATCATCGAGACCCCGATCCACGGCAAGGGCGGGCAACCCGACCGGGCCGCGCGGATGGCCGCGCTGGTGCCGATGCAGCGCGCCGGCACCGCCAGCGAAGTCGCCGAAGCGGTTCTCTGGCTGCTGTCCGACGCCGCCTCCTACGTGACCGGCGCCACGCTGGACGTCACCGGCGGCCGCTAGGGCCGGGCTCGGCGGCACCGGTTTGGTGCGTGAAATCACGCACCCTACCCGCCCCGCGTCGGCCGGAACCCACGGACCCGGCCGGCACCGTAGGGTGCGTGCTTGCACGCACCACCACCACCCCGATCAAACGACCGCGCCGCAAAGACCGATCCGCCCCTAGCGGGCCTGGCAATAGTCCTGCTCGCGGGTCCAGGCCGCCATCTCGGCGCGCTTGTCGGCCCAGTGCATCGGCCCCCAGTCGGCGGTGATCGAGGCCACCGTCCCGTCCGAGACCCGCACCCGCCGGTCGGCGATCCGCACCGCGCAGTTCAGGTTCACCGCGCCGTCCAGAAGCTCGCCGGGATCGCAGCCGACCGACCGCGCCGTCGAGGGCAGGATCTGCAGCAGGCCGAAATAGAGCCCGCCGCCGCCCTTTGCCTTGGGGTTCCAGGTGCTCTCGTATTTCGCGATGGCCGAGAACAGCCCGGCCCAGAAGGCGGCCCGGTCCTCGGGCCCGGCCTCTTCATAGCCCGGGCAATAGGCGTCGATATCCGTCGGCACCACCGTCAGCAGCGAGGTCCCCCGGGTCTGCATCGCCAGCATCGCCGCGTTGGTCCAGCGCTCGGCCTCGGGCCGGTGGTCCCACCGCATCGCCGGGGAGCTGTCCTCGGGCTCGGGCGCCGCCAGGGGGGCGCAGGCGGTCGGGAAGGCGCAGATCGCGGCGAGCATTGCGGCACGGACGGCGCCGGAGCGGGGAAATGGCAACATGGGTCCAGATCGGCAAGACCGGGCAGGCAGCATCCCGGCAGCCGGACTCATGGCCCGACAGCCCCCTCCGGGTCAAACATCGATCCCGCCGATCAGCGGATGTCCGCCAGCCGGCGCCCGCCCCCGCTTCATCTTGCAAATATCCCGGGGGTGAGGCGCGCCCGCGCCGAGGGGGCAGCGCCCCCTGCCCGGCCGCCGTTGCAAGCGAACTTGCCCGCCCGGCCCCGAGCGCCTAGAACACGCTCCGACACCGCCAAGGACCATCGCAGATGCTCGACCTGACCTTTGCCCCGCCGACCCCGAAGACCATCGAAGGCGCCACCGGCCCCTGGGAACTGGTGATCGGGATGGAAATCCATGCCCAGGTCTCCAGCGAGGCCAAGCTGTTCTCGGGCGCCTCGACCCGTTTCGGGGCCGAGCCGAACTCGAACGTCGCCTTCGTCGATGCCGCGATGCCGGGAATGCTGCCGGTGGTCAACGAATACTGCATCGAGCAGGCGGTGCGCACCGGGCTGGGCCTGAAGGCGCAGATCAACCTGGTCTCGGCCTTCGACCGCAAGAACTACTTCTACCCCGACCTGCCGCAGGGCTACCAGATTTCGCAGCTCTACCACCCGCTGGTCGGCGAAGGCGAGGTGCTGGTCGAGATGGGCCAGGGCACCGCCCGCAAGGTCCGGATCGAACGCATCCATGTCGAGCAGGACGCCGGCAAGTCGATCCACGACATGGACCCCACCATGTCCTTCGTCGATCTCAACCGCACCGGCGTCGCCCTGATGGAGATCGTCTCGCGCCCCGACATCCGCGGCCCCGAGGAAGCGGCGGCCTATGTGGTCAAGCTGCGCCAGATCCTGCGCTATCTCGGCACCTGCGACGGCAACATGCAGAACGGCAACCTGCGCGCCGACGTGAACGTTTCCGTCTGCCGGCCGGGCGATTACGAGAAATACCAGGAAACCCAGGACTTCTCGCATCTCGGCACCCGCTGCGAGATCAAGAACATGAACTCGATGCGCTTCATCCAGCAGGCCATCGATTTCGAGGCGCGGCGCCAGATCGCTCTGTTGGAGGACGGCGGCACGGTCGAGCAGGAGACCCGGCTCTACGATGCCGACAAGGGCGAGACCCGCTCCATGCGGTCCAAGGAAGAGGCGCATGACTACCGCTACTTCCCCGATCCCGACCTGCTGCCGCTGGAAATCGAACAGGCCTGGGTCGATGACATCGCCGCCAGCCTGCCGGAACTGCCCGACGACAAGAAGGCCCGCTTCATGACCGAATTCGGGCTGACCGATTATGACGCCTCGGTGCTGACCGCCGATGTCGAGAACGCGCATTACTTCGAGGCCGTGGCCCGGGGCCGCGACGGCAAGCTGGCCGCCAACTGGGTGATCAACGAACTGTTCGGCCGGCTCAAGAAGGAAGGCCACGAGATCGGCGACAGCCCGGTCTCGGCCGAGCAGCTCGGCGGCATCGTCGAGCTGATTTCCAGCGGCGAGATTTCCGGCAAGATCGCCAAGGACCTGTTCGAGATCGTCTATACCGAAGGCGGCGACCCGGCGACGATCGTGGCCGAGCGCGGGATGAAGCAGGTCACCGACACCGGCGCCATCGAGGCGGCGGTGGATGCCGTCATCGCCGAGAACCCGGCCCAGGTCGAGAAGGCCCAGGCCAATCCCAAGCTGGCGGGCTGGTTCGTCGGCCAGGTGATGAAGGCGACCGGCGGCAAGGCCAACCCGAAGGCGGTCAACGAACTGGTGGCGAAGAAGCTGGGGCTGTAGCGGGCTGCGGGATCGGCCTGTGGTCTTGCCTCATGGGCGACGGGAATCGGGCTGACGCTGCGCGGCGCTCAGAAGCCGACAGTGCGGACGAAGTGTGCATTCGACGCAACTACTCGAACGTCTGTTGTCGGCGTATTGTGGTCAAAGTATGCACTACGCTCGAAAATTCACGACGTCTTGAACGACGTTGTCAACGAGCTGCCTCGGCAGTTCCGCAAAATCGAATTGAACAAACACCGGGCGCAACAGCGAGAAGACCATTTCCTCGGTATTCAATGCGATCTCACCAACACGTCCTGAAATCTGCGAAGTAATCGAGTTTTCATGCGCCATGCCGCCGCAATGCAACATGTAGCGCAATCGATGCTGTGTCAATCTCCGACCGTTGGTACCGAAGTATGTAACGCGCATTTGGAAGGTGGAATCCACGGATGCATATGTTAAACCGAGCCACTCAATCAACTTGAGCATCTCGGTCATACGGTAGATAGGCAGTTCCCAATCAAACCCTGGTCGATGAGGGCGAGGCGCTAGGTTGGCACCATAATTTGGGTTGTCCTCCTGCATCGCCCTCACAAGATATCCGTCGCCATGTACCGACAGACGCCAGAAATCGGAGTAGAACGGGTCGCGGTCACGCTCTTCCTTGCCAACTAGCCACGTCTGTATCACATCTCGCGACGGGCGGGGCGCCATCCCATCCCGATGTAAAGACACAAAGGGCGCCCAGCCGCTGTGCCGTGGGCGGTTCAGGTCGAGGTTTTTGTTAAGTTCAGCTATGTCAGGCTCTTGGAATGACCTGATTGAGAATGCCACCTCGTAGTATCCGATTTCAAGACGCAGTGGGTGTCCTTCTGGCAAATCCGCAAGAAGGTCGGCCCGCGCAGCACGCGACGCGCGAATCCAGTCTTCGAATACCTGTTCTTGTGCTGGCGGAGTAAATTCTTGCTCTGGATTCAGAACATTCCTGATCGCGTTTATCAGTTGATCTTGGCGCGCGTGCACCAGTCGCTCCAAGAGACGCTCCCAGTCGTCTTGCGTCCTGCAGGGCTCACTTTTTCCACCCGGTCGTCTAACGTAAACGATCCCATTAGCAAGCGTTCGGTTATCTGGGCTTTGCCTGGATGCGAACAATGGAACTCGGCCAGCGGCCGGAACGGATATTACGGGATGGTCAATTTGACCTGTTGTCTGACGATAAATCTCGACACTGCATTGAATAGCTGGCGTGCAATATCGATGAACGATCCCGGCAATGGCATCCTGCGAGAATGCCTTTGCTTCGATTTCCTCTGGATCGATGGGCTGATGTCCTTGCCCTTCATCATCTGTAAAGCCAATGAAAATATGGCCACCACCCGAGTTTGCGAGAGCAATGATCTCCTTAGCAAGCCGTGCTTTTTCGTCGCTTTCAACAAGGCCGCCGAGCCAGTTCTTCACCTCAACGAATTCCGTCTCACGGAGTTGGTCAATGAGTTGTTGGACCCTTTCATCTGGCACAGATGAGACCTCGATTTACTGACGACAAGCCATAGTCTTTAGCGCCAGTCGCGTAACGCGCTATCCTGTCCGTTTCCCGTGGCGGACTACATTCCAAATAACAACGAAAAGCTCCGAACGAAAGTCATGTGTTGGCGAGGCCGTAGTGACTGGCAGTAATGCGCAGGTCACGCGCCTTCGGACGCCATGCAACATCCGTAAGATTGGGCGCGAAGCTACCGTTCGCTGCACTGAACACCGGCGTCTCCTGTGGGCCATTCCTCCAGCCATCGCCACAGCCCTCTTCGCGCGCGTCCCCGCCCCTCAGCTGTTAACCGCCCATTCACCAAGACAGGCGTCCCCACGGCTTTCTCAACGATTCCAATCTCTTGACCCCCCGTCCCCATGGGGACACCCGGTCACAGTCGCGCCATTCCCCCGGCGATGCCCTTCCAGACTCGGCCGGTCTCGGCTAGAACCCCCCGGTCAGCCGACCCGGGAGAGCCTCATGACGCGATACGAATACAAGGTCGTTCCCGCCCCGAAGAAGGGCGAGAAAGCCCGCGGGGTGAAGACGCCCGAGGACCGCTTCGCCCATACCCTGGCCAGCCTGATGAACCTGCACGGCGCCGACGGATGGGAATATCTGCGGACCGACACCCTGCCGGCCGAGGAACGCTCGGGCCTGACCGGGCGGACCACGGTGTTCCAGAACATGCTGGTGTTTCGCCGGGTTCTCGATGTCGAGGCGCAGCATCCCGCCCCGGCGCGGCCCCGGGTCGTGCCGATGCCGGACCCCGTGCCGGAACCGACACCCGAACCCCCGCGCCCGCCGCAGGCCGCGGATGGACAGGAACCCACCGTGGTCCCGGTCCGCCGCGATCCCGAGCCCGGTCCCTCGCCACGTCTGGGTCCGGCGAACGGAGGTCTGGCGGGCGAGTGAGCTAGGCCTCGATCTCCAGCGCCAGCGCGTGGATCTTCCCGATCACCTCGGGACCCAGCGCGGCATGAACCGCCCGATGCCGCGCCAGGCGCGACATCCCGGCAAAGACGGGCGCCGCGATGCGGACCCGGAAATGACTCTCGCCGCCCTCCTGGTATCCGGCATGACCGCGATGACTCTCGCTCTCGTCCAGGACTTCCAGCCGCGACGGTGCAAAGGCGTCGCTCAGAAGCGTCTCGATCTGGTCTTTCATCGGCATTCTTGCGCCCTACCCTCTTCCCGTTCCGGGAGAAACCTCTAAACTCGCTGGTCCGAGTCGAAAAGGCGGTCACATGGCAAAAAACGATCCATTCGGTTTCGACATATCGGTCGGGGCTGACAAGAAGAAGCGGACCAGAGGACGGCGGGGCATGTCCGGGGCGTTCGAGACCTCGACACGGGTCTGCGAACATCCGGGCTGCAAGGAGGCGGGCCAGTACCGGGCGCCGAAATCGCCCGACATCCTGGACGACTATTTCTGGTTCTGCCGCGAGCACGTGCGCGAATACAATCTGAAGTGGAACTTCTTCAACGGCTCGACCGAAGAGGAATTCCAGGAGCAGCTCGACAAGGACCGGGTCTGGGAACGGCCGACCAAGCCCTTCAAGAAGGGCGAGGAGCAACGAGCCTGGTCGCGGCTGGGGATCAAGGACCCGCATGAGGTGCTGGGCGCCAAGGCGACGCAGAACCCCGGCAAGTCGATCACCGGCACCCGCAAGCTGCCCCCGACCGAGCGCAAGGCGCTGGAGATCCTGGAAGCCAAGGACCACTGGACCCGCCCCGAGGTCCGCAAGCAGTACAAGAGCCTGGTCAAGGATCTTCATCCCGACATGAACGGCGGCAACCGGGCCGACGAGGACCGGCTGCAAGAGGTTGTCTGGGCCTGGGATCAGATCAAGGTCTCGCGCAACTTCCGCGATTGATCGGCCCCGGCGCGGCCGTCGCTGCCCGAATCCGGCGGCGACGGAAACGCGCCACCGGCGCGTGTTGCTACGGATCACCGGCAACCGCGAGAGAGACATGATCCGATCGGCCCTGTTCCTTTGCCTGCTTCCCCTGGCAGCCGCCGCGCATGACAACCAGTCGCGGATCACCACCCGCGGGGACATGACCTGCATCTCGTCCAATGGCGCGCCGAACCACGAGATGGGACGCTTCCCCAACAGGGCGAACCCGAACGCCTTCCGTGAGCAGCATCTGACCTTCTGTTTCCCGTCGGAACCGAAGCTGGCCGGAAAGACGACCAAAGGGCTGATGACTGTCGGCGTATCGCTCACCGGCGTGCCGTTCCGCCCCTACACGGCCGGGTATTATGACCCCGACGGGCGCGGCGGCTTCAGTTCCGACCCGTCGAGCGGCTGGCGCCAGCAGGCCATGTACGCGCCGCGCAAGCTGGGCATGGACGCCCAGAACGCGCATGTCGATCGCTCGGGCCTGTATCACTACCACGCGACATCCCCGGCCTATGTCGCCTCGCTCGACGGCAACCCGATCGGCTTTGCCCCGGACGGGTTCGAGATTCACTACGAGCCCGGGCGGGTCAGCTCGTCCTACCGGCTGAAATCCGGCGACCGGCCGACCGCGCCTTTCGGGCCCCATGACGGCACCTTCGAGGAGGATTTCGAATATGTCGAAGGCGCCGGCACGCTCGACGAATGCAACGGGATGATGGTCGGCGGCAGCTACCGCTACTATGCGACGGACAGCTACCCCTACTTCCCGCGCTGCTTCAAGGGCGTGGTGAACCCGGGCTTCATCAGCCGGGGCTGATTCACGATGCCTTGCCGACGAGGAACGCCGGCGGCGGCGCCACCACCGCCCGGACGTGACAGGGTGCGGTATATCCGCGCCATTGGCCCCGAACCGGCGGAGAATGCCCGAAAACCTCTGCTCGCGCCCTCCGGATACGGCCTGCCCCCCTTGCACAGCCCGGCGGAATGGACAATCAAGCAGCGTCAAACGAAGGAACCTGCCGATGTCCGATCTGCCCCAGAAGCCCACCGAAGAGATTTCGGTCCGCGATGTCTTTGGCATGGACAGCGACATGAAGGTGAAGGCCTTCGCCGAGCGCAGCGACCGGGTTCCCGAGATCGATCCGACCTACAAGTTCGACCCCGACACCACGCTCGCGATCCTGGCGGGCTTTGCCTATAACCGGCGGGTGATGATCCAGGGCTATCACGGCACCGGGAAATCCACCCATATCGAGCAGGTCGCGGCGCACCTGAACTGGCCCTGCGTGCGGGTCAACCTCGACAGCCACATTTCCCGGATCGACCTGATCGGCAAGGACGCGATCAAGCTGCGCGACGGCAAGCAGGTGACAGAGTTCCACGAAGGCATCCTGCCCTGGGCGCTGCGCAACCCGGTGGCGATCGTGTTTGACGAATACGACGCCGGCCGGGCCGACGTGATGTTCGTCATCCAGCGGGTGCTGGAACATGACGGCAAGCTGACCCTGCTGGATCAGAACGAGATCATCACTCCGCACCCGAGTTTCCGGCTGTTCGCGACCTCGAACACCGTGGGCCTGGGCGATACCACCGGCCTCTATCACGGGGTGCAGCAGATCAACCAGGCGCAGATGGACCGCTGGAGCATGGTGGCGACGCTGAACTATCTGAGCCACGACGCCGAAAGCGCGATCGTGCTGGCGAAGAGCCCGCATTACAACAACGACAAGGGCCGCAAGATCATCAGCCAGATGGTGACCGTGGCCGACCTGACCCGGACCGCCTTCATGAACGGCGATCTCTCGACGGTGATGAGCCCGCGGACCGTCATCAACTGGGCGCAGAACGCCGAGATCTTCCGCAATGTCGGCTATGCCTTCCGGCTGACCTTCCTGAACAAATGCGACGAGCTGGAACGGCAGACGGTGGCCGAGTTCTATCAGCGCTGCTTTGACGAGGAATTGCCGGAAAGCGCCGCGAGTGCCGCTGCGGTCTGAGCCGGGCAGCTTTCGTGACCTGACGCAGGGGCCGCCTTCGGGCGGCCCTTTGCCATTTTTCGCCCGATGCGCCACGGCAACCTCCCGCCGTTGATGCCCGGTGATCCATGCGCTAGCACCGGCCAATGAACATCCTCGCGATTTCCGGCAGCGGGCGGGCCGACTCGACCAATACTGCCATGCTGCGCGCCGTGGCCCGGATCGCCCGGCCCGCGCACGAGGTGACGGTCTTTGCCGAAGTCGCCGGGCTGCCGGTCTTTTCGCCGGATCTCGAAGCGGGGCCCCTGCCCGAGACGGTCGCGCATTTCGTCGGCCTGATCGAACGGAGCGACGCGGTCATCATCTCGAGCCCCGAATATGTGCGGGCCATCCCCGGCGGAATGAAGAACGCCATCGACTGGCTGGTGTCGCGGGACGAGATCATCACCAAGCCGATCGTACTGATGCATTGCTCGCATCGCGGCGACGACATGCTGGAGCAGCTCCGGCTGGTGCTTGCCACCGTCAGCCAGAGGTTCCGCGAAGACCTGTTCCTGAGGTTCCATTTCATGAAACTGTCGCCCGGGGAGATCGCCACCCGAATGGCATCACCCGGCAACCAAAAGGCGGTCGCCGGATTTCTGAAAGACCTGGCGGAGTTCTGCGGGCAGGACCCGGCCTGATCGCCACGGCGCCCAGGAGTTTTCAGATTGCCTGATTGTTTTGCGCAATTTTCGGGGCCATGCTGCATTCATGGTCGGTTTGAGGACAATCTGTGCCTGCCTGATCGCCGCCCTCGCCGGGGTCGGCCCCGCCCCGTCCCGCGCCGCGCCGTTGACGCCCGAGCAGCAGTTGCACGCCTTCGCCACCTGCGCCGGGCGCTATTCGGCGCTGACCGAGCATTACTGGCTGGTTGATGGGCCGGCCTCGGAGGTTCCGGCCCGGCGCCGCGACCGGTTTGCCGATCTGATGCGGGCGGTACAGCCTGACAGCGGCGTTTCCGAGCAGGTCGCGATGGGCTGGCGGGTTGCCGCCAAGGCCGAGCAGCGGCGGCTTCTGGGCGATGCCCTGTTTGCCGGGCGGGCGGGGTCGGGCAAGCTGGCGCAGGCATTTCTCGCGGACTGTGACCAGCTGGTCCCCGGCGCCTGAAAACGTCCATGACCGCCTTTTTCATCCGGCAAAGGGTTTAGATGCCCGGCGCCCGTGCTATAGCGGGGCACAGTTAGAAAATTTTCCCGGCCGACATTGGCCGGGGCAAACCAGTTGGAAGAACGGATTTCAGAATGAGCAAGAACGGCATCATTGGCCTTGTGGTCATCATCGTCATCGCCATCGGCGGCTATTTCCTGGGCAAGAGCCAGGGCTGGATCGGCGGACCGACTCCGCCCACAGCCGAGGAGGTCACCGCCTATCTGCAAGGGCTGGCCGACGAGGTCGGGACCGAGGGCAAGAAAATCGACGATTTCTCGCGCTATGAGGATGCCAAGCTGGAAGGCACCACGCTGACCCGCACCATCCGCTCGTTGCTGGACAAGGACAAGGTCTCGCCCGACTACCATCAGAACCGGATCGCGATGGTCAAGCGGACGCTTTGCGAGGACGAGACCGCCAAGGCGATGCTCGAAGCCGGGGCCATCTTTGCCTATGAGGTGAAAAGCGCCGACGATCAGCCCATTGGCTCGATCCAGGCCAGCAAGGGCTATTGCGGCTAGGCAGCCATCCCGGACGGACAGAGGGCCGGAGGCAATGCCTCCGGCCCTTTCCTTCGTCTCCCCGCCGCCTCAGGCAGCGACTTCCATATCCTCTTGCCGGGCCGCCATGGTGGCGCGGAGCCAGAATTCCAGATCGTCGAAGGTCGCATTGACCGAAGGCATCAGGTGATCCTCGATCTCGGACATCTCGGCCGTGCCGCCGGTCATCGGGTGCACCTTCTGCAGATCGGCGCCAAGGATGTGGATCGCCGAGCGGGTCGGGACCATCTGCAACTCGATCGCGATGCTGCGCAGATGCTCGACCGCACGGGCCGCCCCGGTGCCGCCATAGCCGAGCGCCGCCATGGGCTTGTGGTTCCATTCCTTGTAGGCTTGGTCCAGGGCGTTCTTGAGCGCCCCGGTGATCGAGCGGTTGTACTCGGCCACGATGAAGATGTAGCCGTCGAATTCGGCGATCTTCTCCTGCCAATTCACCGCTTTCGGGTTCTTTGACGGCATCCAGAGATTCGACGCCATCTCGTCGAAGAACGGCAGGTCGTAGTCGCGCAGATCGACCAGTTCCACATCCCAGTCGCGGGTCCCGGCCTTGTCCAGCAGCCAGGCCGCCGGCTTGTCGGCAAAGCGGGTGGGACGGGTCGAACCGATGATGATGGCGATGCGGGGTTTGCGGGACATGGCGCTCTCCTTGTGTTGTATGGTTACGAATCGTAACTACCCGGATATTGTGAAGAGGCGACTCGCCCGCAAGGACGCACCGGCGCCGCACCAGGGCACCGGAATGACAGGAGGGACCCGTGATGAAACAAGGTTACCCGGACGAAACCGGGGCGCCGGACGAGCCCGGGCCCTGCACGAGGATCAGCGAGATGCTGAACCGGGTCGGGGACAAATGGACCATGCTGGTGATCCGCGCGCTCAGCCAGGGACCCAGACGATTCAATGCCTTACGCCGCGATATCGGCGATATTTCGCAGAAGATGCTTGCCTCGACCCTGCGCAATCTGGAGCGCGACGGCTTTGTCAGCCGCACCGTTCTGCCGACCAAACCGCCGCAGGTGGAATATGCGCTGACGCCGCTGGGCCGCGATCTGCAGCGCCCGATCCTCGCCCTTGCACAATGGACGTTGGAAAACGCACAACGGATCGAGGCGGCACGGGCCGCCTATGACGGCGCGGCAGAGCGGCAGGCGGCCGAATAGCCGTTCACGGGAAGTCGTAGCAGCCGATGACGGTGCCCTTCCGGACGGTCCCGCGCAGCGCCGTGAATGGCGCGGCTTCCGAAAGCCCCATCATCCTGTCCAGGACGACCGGAATCCGGTCCCGCTGCTCGTCAGTCAGGCCGCCGTTCCTTGCCTGCTCCATGAGTTCCTTTCGCTCGATCAGCAGCGCAACCTGCCGCAGCAGGTTGGCGCGGACCTCCTCCAGCGTCACCGGTGCGAGCGCCTGCACCAACGGCCCCTGCCCTTCGCTGATCTGATGCGTCAGGCAGTCGAAATTCTTTGCCTGGCTGAGTTCCAGCACCTGCACCATCAACAGCGCCAGTTCCGGCGCGCCCTCGGCCACCCTGGTATATGTCACCAGCGCCGGGGTATCCTCGCGGCCGGGCCAGCTGCGCTTTTGCGTCTGCGCCACCAAGACCTCCCCGGCCAGCGCGAAGGTCAACGGCTGCTCGAAATGATTGAGACGTTGCCAGACCCCGAGATTGGCCGAACGCTCCCATTCGAGCACGGGGTGGTGGTAGCGGATCATCGGCATATCGGAAAACGGCTGGACCCCGTAGCGGCCCGGCGCGTCACCCTGCGGGTCGAGAACGCCCTCGGCCAGCAGCCCCTGGTAGGTGCCGGTCTCGTCCCAGAGCGACTCGGGCCCCGCGGGCACCGAGGCCTTGATCCAGTATTGCCGGAACGCGATCTGGCCCGGCCCCTCGCCCGGGCCGATCACCAGAACCTCCTGCCCCGGAACGGCGATCCCGGCGACATAGTCCAGCACATCGTCGCCCAGCCATGTGCCGTAGAGGCGGCTCGGATCCTGGACCGGCACGGCCTTGCGCGCGGCGTCCAGATTGGCGCGGAACATCGTCGTCTCGGCAGCGCTGCAACCGGCCAGCCGCATTCCCTGCGTACCCGCCACCGTGGCACCCGGCGCCGGCACCCGGAAGCTGGCCATCAACCTGGCGCAGTCGGGCCCTGCCAGCCCCGGAAGGGCCGCGCCAAGCCAGAGCAGTGCGGTCAGTGCGGCGGCGCCTGCGACCCGCTGGAAAGGTCTGGTCATGTTCGGGTTCCTTGCTCTGGGTCGGGACCAGCCTAATGGACTTGCGCAGGCCCGGACAACCGGCCTGCGCCATCGCGGCCCCTTGCCGCGCCCCGGACGGGGTGATTTATGAGGGGCATGACCCCGTGCGGCACCGGCCGGACGCAAGCTGACCCGAGGCGGACCCGATGAGCAAACCCAACGACAACCCCGCCGACCCGTTCAAGAAGGCGCTGGCCGAGGCCACCAAGGTCATGGCCGACGACCCCGAACTGACGGTCAGCTACTCGGTCGATCCGCCCGGGATGACCGTCGATACCGTGCGGCTGCCGCAGGTCTCGCGCCGGATGACCCGCGACGAGGTGCTGCTGGCACGCGGCACGGCGGATGCCTATGCGCTGAAGCTGCGGCATCAGGACGATGCCACCTATGCCAAATACATGCCGCAGGGGCAGATGGCCAAGGACCTCTACGAGGCGATGGAAACCGCCCGCTGCGAAGCGGTCGGCGCCCGCACCATGCCCGGCACCGCCGGCAATATCGACGCCAAGATCGGCGCCGAGGCCGAACGCAAGGGCTATGGCCAGGTGACCCGCGCCTCGGACGCGCCTCTGTCGGTGGCGGCGGGCTATCTGGTCCGGCATCTGGCCACCGGGCGCGAGTTGCCCAAGAGCGCGGCCAATGTGATGGAGCTGTGGCGCCCCTTCATCGAGGATCAGGCCGCCGGCACGCTGGACCGGATCGGCGAGATGCTGGAGGACCAGTCGGCATTTGCCCGGCTGGCGCGGCAGGTGATCGCCGATCTCGGCTATGGCGACCAGCTGGGCGAGGACCCGGACGGATCGGACGAGGAATCGCAGGAGCAGGCCGAAAGCGAAGAGGATCAGGAGACCCCCGACTCGGAGGGCGAGGAGGACGACAGCTCGGAAGAGGCCGATGCCGAATCCGAGAGCAGCCAGGAGGATACCCAGGACCCGTCGCAGGCGCAGCTCTCGGCCGACGAATTGGCCGATCAGGAGATGGGCGACGAGGCCGAGATGCCGGAGGGCGAAGCGCCGCTGGAGCCGCCGCCCCCGCCGCCGGTCTCGGAAGCCGATCCGAACTATGCCGTCTTCACCACCGCCTTCGACGAGGAGATCGGCGCGGAGGAACTGGCCGAACCGGCCGAGCTGGAACGGCTGCGTGCCTATCTGGACCAGCAGCTCGACCCGCTGAAGGGCGCCGTGGGGCGGCTGGCGAACAAGCTGCAGCGGCGCCTGCAGGCGCAGCAGAACCGCAGCTGGGAATTCGATCTGGAAGAGGGCACGCTGGATGCGGGCCGCCTGGCGCGGGTGGTGGCGAACCCGACCACGCCGCTGTCCTTCAAGGTCGAGAAGGACACCGAATTCCGCGACACCGTGGTGACGCTGCTGCTGGACAATTCCGGCTCGATGCGGGGCCGGCCGATCTCGATCGCCGCGATCTGCGCCGATGTCCTGGCCCGGACGCTGGAGCGCTGCCAGGTGAAGGTCGAGATCCTCGGCTTCACCACCCGGGCCTGGAAGGGCGGCCAGAGCCGCGAGAAATGGCTCGCCGAGGGCCGTCCGCAGGGGCCGGGGCGGCTGAACGACCTGCGCCACATCATCTACAAATCCGCCGACGCGCCCTGGCGGCGGGTCCGGCCCAACCTCGGGCTGATGATGAAGGAGGGCCTGCTGAAGGAGAATATCGACGGCGAGGCGCTGGAATGGGCGCATCGGCGGATGGTGGCCCGGCGCGAGCAGCGCAAGATCCTGATGGTGATCTCCGACGGCGCCCCGGTCGATGATTCGACGCTGAGCGTGAACCCGGCGAACTACCTCGACAAGCATCTGCGCGACGTGATCGCCATGGTCGAGAAGCGCCGCCAGGTGGAGTTGCTGGCGATCGGGATCGGGCATGACGTGACCAAGTATTACCAGCGCGCGGTGAAGATCACCGATGCCGAACAGCTGGCCGGCGCGATGACCGAGCAGCTTGCGGCGCTGTTCGACGCCGACCCGAGAGCGCGGGCACGGGCCTTCGGGATCAACCGGGTCGCGGCGGCGGCACGCTAGGCCCGGGGACCGGCCGCGGCGCAGGGCGGGTTTCGCCGCGCCTGCGGCGCAGCGACCCGGCGAGGGGCGCTGCCCCTCGCGCTCCCCGGAGTATTTTCAAGGCAAAGATGGGCGGGCGGACCGGGATGCCGGACTCACTCGTCCGGCCCGTCCTTCTGCTGCAGCGCATAGGTCTCGAACAGCTTGCCTTGGAACAGGAAGAAGCCGAAGACCCCCAGCGTCAGCCCGAATGTCTTGAAGGTCACCCAGGTGTCGGTCGAGAAGTTGCGCCAGATCAGCTCGTTGCTGACCGCCAGCACGGCGAAGAAGATGCACAGCCGCCGGGTCAGGATCATCCAGCCGGCGGGCTGCATCGGCAGCACCTCGTCCATCACCATGGCCAGATAGCTCTTGCCCCGCGCCAGGCCGGCCAGCAGGATGAAGGCGAAGATCGCATAGATCATCGTCGGCTTCATCTTGAAGAAGCGCTCGTCGTTGAACCAGATCGTCAGCCCGCCGAACAGCACCACCAGCACCAGCGTCATCAGGTTCATCTTCGACAGCTTGCCGGTCAGCCGCCAGGAGATCAGCGTCGTCGCCACCAGCAGCGGCACGAACATCGCGGTGACGGCGACGAAGCCGGAATATTCGGTGCCGTTGATGCTGAACACCCGGCCCTTGAACAGCGCATAGCCCAGGAAGAAGGCCAGGATCGGCCCGAAATCGAGAACCAGTTTCATGGTCGGGCTCAGCTTGCGCACCGGCTTGGGCTCGGTCATTGATGTCTCCACTGGATCAGCCTCCCATCTCAACTATCACGGCACCCAGTGCGATCAAGCACATCAGCCCCGCACGACGCGCCCCGACCCGTTCTCCCAGCATCAACCAGCCGATTCCCGCCGCAAAGACCGTCGAGGTCTCGCGCAGGACCGCCGCCTCTCCGACCTTGTCGAGATAGGTGGCCAGCATGACGCCACCGAAGCTGACGAAGGCGATCACCGCGCCGAGAAAGCCGCGGGCCAGCAGCGGGCCGGGGGCCGGGGGCGCGGACATGCGGCGATAGCGCAGGGCCGCGATTATGGGGAAATCAATGGCGGTTATAAGGAAGAACCACGCCAGAAAGGTGAAGGGCGAGGCCGAGAGCCGGATCCCGAAGGCGTCATAGGTCGTGTAGAGCGCCACCAGCAGCCCGCCGATCAGCGCGTATCCCAACCCCGCCCGCAGCGCCGCCCGGCCCAGGGTGACGCCGCGCAGGTTCAGCCCCGCCAGCGCCAGAATCCCGCCCGAGAGGCAGCCGACGCCCAGCCATTGCACCAGAGTAAAATGCTCGTGAAAGATCAGCGCCGCCGCCGCCACGGTGGCCAGAGGCCCCGAGCCGCGCACCACCGGGTAGACCACGGTATAGGCGGCGCGGGTATAGGCCAGCGCCATCGCCATCTTGTAGAAGAAATGGATGACCAGCGCACCAAGCAGCACGGCGAAGCCCGCCGGCGTCGGCCAGGGCACCAGGAACAGCGCCATCGGCAGGGCCAGGACGAAGATCGAGAAATCGATCGAGCCGCGGCTCAGCCAGGGGTCGTGGCGGCCTTTCTGCAGGGCGCCAAACACCGCATGGGCAAAGGCCGAGACCAGGGCTAGGATCGTCGCCAGCCGGGCGCCCTCGGGGGTGCCGGCCAGCGCGGCAAGCCATTCGGTCATCGGCTGCACCCGCCGCGCTCAGGGAGAGGGAACGCGATGCTGAGCCATGCCTGGGGCGAACTGACCGCGACACCGCTGTCGCTGAGCTGGACGGCGATGCTGCTGCGGCTTCTCTCGGCCGGTCTGCTGGGCGGCATCGTCGGGCTGGAGCGGGAATGGCATCGCAAGCCCGCCGGGCTGCGCACCCATATCATGGTGGCGGTCGGGGCCTGTCTCTTTGCCCTGCTGGCCTTCGAGGTGGTCGCCGACGCGAATGCCATGGGCGGGCCGACCCTGCGCGTCGATCCGCTGCGGCTGGTCGCGGCGGTCACCACCGGAATCGGCTTTCTGGCCGGCGGCACCATCCTCGCCTCGGGCGGGCATGTCACCGGGCTGACCACGGCTGCCGATCTCTGGGTGGTCAGCGCCATCGGGCTGGCCTGCGGGCTGGGCCAGATCGGGCTGGCAGCCCTGGCCACGGCGCTGGTGCTGCTGGTGCTGGTCGGCCTTCGCTGGGCCGAAGACATCGGCCCGAAGAAGGACCGCCACAGGCGCGGCCCGTCATCCGGCGACGGCCCCGGTTAGGGCGCGGGCGAAATCCTCGGGGTCGAAGGCGTCCAGATCGTCGATCTGCTCGCCGACGCCGATGGCATGGATCGGCAGTCCGAACCTGTCGGCCAGCGCCACCAGCACGCCGCCCTTGGCGGTGCCGTCCAGCTTGGTCATCACCAGCCCGGTGACATTCGCCAGCTCGCCGAAAATCTCGACCTGGTTGAGGGCGTTCTGGCCGGTGGTGGCATCGAGCACCAGCAGGGTGTTGTGCGGCGCCTCGGGATCCTTCTTGCGGATCACCCGGACGATCTTGGCCAGCTCCTCCATCAGGTCCTGCCGGTTCTGCAACCGCCCGGCGGTGTCGATCAGCAGCAGATCGGCGCCATCGGCCTCGGCCTTTGTCATCGCCTCGAAGGCCAGGCTGGCGGGGTCCGAGCCCTGCGGCGCGGTCAGCACCGGCACGCCGGCGCGATCGCCCCAGACCTTGAGCTGCTCGACCGCCGCGGCGCGGAACGTGTCGCCGGCGGCGATCACCACGTTCTTGCCGGCGGCGCGGAACTGGCTGGCCAGCTTGCCGATGGTGGTGGTCTTGCCCGAGCCGTTGACCCCGACGACCAGCACGACCTGCGGGCGCTTCGGGTAGATCGGCAGCGGCCTTGCCACCGGTTCCATGATCCTGGCGATCTCGGCGGCGAGGATGTCCTTGATCTCGGCGACCGAGAGCCGCTTGCCCAGCCGTCCCTCGGCCAGGTTGGCGGTGACCCGGCTGGCGGTGGTGACGCCCATGTCCGAGGCGATCAGCAGGTCTTCCAGGCTTTCGAGCATCGCATCGTCCAGCTCGCGCCGCAGGACCGGCCCTTCCGAGCGGCCGAGGATCCGGCCCAGGAAGCCGCGTTTCGCCGGCTCGGCGGGTTTCGCGGCCGGGGCGGCCGGGGCTGCCGGAGTTGGAACCGGTGCCGGGGCGACGGGTTGCGGCGCGGCGGTTTCGGGCTCGGGGTCGGCGGCGGGCCGGGCTGGCGGAGCTTCGGCCGCGGGCGGCGGACGGGATTCGGGGCGCGGCTCGGCCGCCTGGTCTGCCGGCGCGTCGTCCGGGGCAGCGGGCGGGGAAACCTCTTCGCGCACTTCCGGCTGCGCTTCCGGCGCGTCCGGCGGAGAGTCGACCCGAGCTTCGGCCTGCGCTTCGGCCTCGGCCTCGGCGCTGCCGCCGTCCGAAACGATCGCCTCCAACCCTTCCTCGAGCTTTGCCGAGCTCTTGAAGAGCCGCTCTTTCAATTTGCTGAAGAACGCCATCGATGCCCTTTCAATTGGCTCTCAGGTAAACGCTCCCGGGACGAATGGGAAGGCCGGGGGCGCGGATTCGGGCCGGGGTTTTCAGCGCCGCCGCGAAGGGCCATGATCGGCGCGGAAACGGAGAGTGGCAATGCAGGGCATGGCGGTCTTTGCCGGAGCGACGCTGGCCCCGGCGCTGCTGATCGGGCTGGGGGCCGTGCTGGGCGGCTACTGGGCGCTGGCGGCCCTGCTGGCGATGACGCTCCTGGCGGCGGCGCTGGACCTGTTGGTGCGGCTGGTGCCCGAAGCCCGTGCCGGACAGGAATTTCCCGCCGCGGACGGCTTGTCGGTGGTGCTCGCCTGCGTGCATTTCGTGCTGCTGCCGCTGGCGGTGCTGGCGCTTTCGGGCGGCACCGGGATCGGCTGGGGCGCGAGGGGCGCGGTGGCCTTGGCGGCGGGGATGTGGTTCGGCCAGGTCTCGAACTCGAATGCGCATGAGCTGATCCATCGCACCGACCGGCGGCTGTTCCGGCTGGGGATGTGGGTCTATATCTCGCTGCTCTTCGGCCATCACACCTCGGCGCACCGGCTGGTGCATCATCCGAATGTTGGGCTGGACAGCGACCCGAACACGGCGCGGAAAGGCGAAGGTTTCTACCATTTCGCACTGCGGGCCTGGCGCGGATCGTTCGTCGAGGGGCTGCGGGCCGAGACCGCGCGGCGGCAGGGGCGCGGCGGCTGGCACCCCTATCGGACCTATGCTCTCGGCGCGCTGGCCGGGCTGGCACTGGTCTGGGCGCTGGCGGGCGGGGCCGGACTGGCGGCCTGGCTGGCGCTGGCGAGCTATGCGCAGATGCAGCTGCTGCTGTCGGATTACGTGCAGCACTACGGGCTGGCGCGGCCGGTGTCGGCGGGCGGCCGCCCTGCCCCGGTCGGGCCGGAGCTGAGCTGGAACGCGCCGCATTGGTTCACCACGCATCTGATGCTGAACGCGCCGCGCCATTCGGACCACCACGCCCACCCTGCCCGGCCCTATCCGGCGCTGCGGCTGGCCGGGACCGGGGCCGAGCCGATGCTGCCCGCCTCGCTGCCCGCCATGGCGGCGCTGGCGATGGTGCCGCCGCTGTGGAAACGGGTCATGCATCCCCGGCTGGCGGCGCTGACCAAGGCGACCGGGGCGCAGGGCTGAACCGGCCGGGCGCGCGCTCGCGACGGATCACTTCCCTGCGAAGCCTTGCCGATCCCCTGCCTGCCCTCTGGCCGGATGACTGGCGATCTGGCAAGATCGTCACATGACACGCGCCCTTGCCACCATCCTTGCCCTTGTCCTGGCCGCTCCGGCCAACGCGGAGCCAATGTCGGGGGCCGAGTTCGAAGCCTATGTCACCGGCCGCACGCTGACCTACAATTCCGGCGGCACCGCCTATGGGATCGAGCAGTATCTCAAGAACCGCCGGGTCCGCTGGGCCTTTCTGGGCGACGATTGCGTCGAGGGCAGCTGGTACGAGGACCAGGGCATGATCTGCTTCACCTACGAGAACAACGAGGTGCCGCAGTGCTGGACCTTCGAGAAGGGCAGCAACGGGCTGATCGCGCGGTTCCAGAACGATCCCGCCGCAACCGAGCTCTACGAGGCCAGGCAAAGCTCGGAACCGATGATCTGTCTGGGGCCGAAGGTCGGGGTCTGAGGCGGCCCTATTCGCAGGCCAGGGCGCGGGCGAAGGCCGCCGGGCCGGTTTCGGCCGCGATCTTGCGCGGCGTCAGCCCCTTTGCGGTCAACCGGATCGCCAGCAAGGCCGTCCAGTCGCCCGACGCGGCGATCAGTTCCGGCCCCGCACCGCAGTCCCGCAGGCCGCCTTCGATCCTTGCCGCCCCGAACTTGTGGTTGGTGACGCCGTCCAGGCGGGCCACCGGAACCAGCCTGTCGCCCTGCATCCGCACCACCCGCAGCACCCGGGCCAGATGCGGACGGTCGACATAGGCCAGCTCGGGCAGGCCGTCGCCATCGAGATCGCCCACCGCCAGCGGGGCCAGCCAACGGTGCGTCCGGCCGATGTATCCGGTGGCTGCCGCCAGCTCCAGCTCGCGCCCGGTCCAGCGATAGACCGCCAGTTGCGCGCCCTTCCGCAGATGGCTGCGGACCACGATGATCTCGTTGTTGCCGTCGCCGTCGAGATCGGCCAGACGGGGGGCGAGATCCTCGAAGACATGGTCGGAATCGAGTGTCAGCACATGGCCGCAAAGACCATGGTTGCCGACCTCGTAGACCCAGAGCTGCGACGGCTCGTGCTCGCGGCCGAAGACCCCGTGCCGATAGCGATCGACCGGCCCGTCGAACCAGGCGCGGTCCGGGTGGCCCCTGGTCGTGGCATCATGGACGACGCTTTCGGGATAGGCCGTCAGCCCCCATTGCGCCACGGTGCAGGCGGCGGCGGGGACGGCCAGGGTGGCAAGCGCGGCGACGGCGGCCAGAACGGTGGTCCGGACCGCCCGACCGGGCATCAGATCTGCCGTTCCGGCATCTGCACCACCAGCCCGTCCAGCGCATCCGACACCTTCAGCTGACAGGTGAGGCGCGATCGGACCGGGTCCGGCTCGTAGGCGAATTCGAGCATGTCCTCTTCCATCGGCTGTTTCGGCGGCAGTTTGTCGACCCAGTCCTCGGCAACATAGACATGGCAGGTCGAGCAGGCGCAGGCGCCGCCGCAATCGGCCTCGATTCCCGGAATCCCGTTGTCGCGCGCACCTTCCATGACGGTGAGTCCGTTCTTGACGTCAAGCGTATGCTCCTTGCCGGAGTATTCGATATAGGTGATCTTCGCCATGAGCCCCGTCCGCAGAATGTCGTCTGCGTCTCTAGCCCGGTCGCGGGCCGGGTTCCACCCCCCGTATCGCCTGCCGTTGCGGATCGCACACGCTCTTGATGGAAGCGGCGGAGGGGCCTGGCCGGCCAGTGGCGGGAACGGTGGCGGAACCGGATTGATGTTCCCTTTTTGTTCTTGTATTCTCTCGCCATGTATCCGGTCACGCCTCATCCCGACGCCTGGCCGCGCCCGCCCCGGGCGCTGCCGGCCGGGCTGCTCGACCGGCCGCCGAACGGCGCCAGGGTGACGGTGGCCGGGCTGGTGCTGGTGCGCCAGCGCCCCGGCACCGCGAAGGGGGTGATCTTCGTCACGCTCGAGGACGAGACCGGCACCGCCAATGTGGTGGTCTGGCGGGCGATCTACGAGAAGTTCCGCCGCGCCGTCATCGCCGGGCGGTTGCTGCGCGTCACCGGGCGGTTGCAGCGCGAACATGGCGTGGCGCATGTGCTGGCCGAACGGGTCGAGGATCTCTCGCCGCTGCTCGACAGCCTGCTCCGGCCCGGGGCGAGCTCTCCCGGCCCCCCGCCCTGAGCGGCAGCGCCCGCGGCGACGGCGGGTGCCTCCGGCGGGAGTATTTGGGACCCGAAGAGGCCGGCAGGGCGCGCCGGGCGGGCGGCCCGCCCACTGTGGCCGGGCTGCGCCAGTTCGCCGGGCCGGTCGCGGGTGGCTTCCGGGCCCCGTCGAAACCGCGTATCCTGCCGCCAAGAACAACCGCCGCGACAGGCGGGCAAGAGAAACAGGCGCATGACCCGATCCCTGCTGACCCTGACCGCGGCGCTGGCGCTGGCCGGTTGCGCGGCGCCCGACGGCGCCCCGCCCGCGGTGGCGCGGCAGGCCGAGGCGCCGCTGGTCCTGGCCGAGGACAGCGCCCCGCCGCCGCCGGGCGCCGCCCCCGGCAGCTGCTACGCCCAGGACCGCACCCCGACCGAATTCGAAACGGTCAAGGGCCATGTCCTGGTCAACCCGGAAGTGCGGGATGCCGACGGAACCGTGATAAGCCCGGCGATCTACCGCGAGGCGACCTATCAGAAGATCAGCGGCGGCGGCGCGGAAATCCTGATCGAGACCCCCTGCCGGGACCAGATCACCCCCGAGTTCGTCGCCTCGCTGCAGCGGGCGCTAGCGGTGCGGTCCTTCTATGCCGGGCCGATCACCGGGAAGATGGACCCCGACACGCGGCTGGCGCTGCGCAGCTATCAGCGCCAGCAGCAGGGGCTGGACAGCGCCATCCTGTCGATCGAAGCGGCGCGGTCCCTGGGACTGGTCGCCTATGCGCGGGTGCCGGACTGAGCCCATGAAAAAGGGCGCCCGAAGGCGCCCCGTTCCGATCTTTCCGTTGTCGGCTCAGCCGACCGACAGCGCCACGAAGCGCGGCTCGCCGTTGCGGCGGACCAGCAGCAGCAGCGACTTGCGCCCGGCGTCCTTGGCCTCGGCGATCCGGTCCTGCAGGTCCTTCAGGGTCTGCACCTTCTGCTGACCGGCCTCGGCGATGACATCGCCCTTGGCGATGCCCTTGTCGGCCGCTTCCGAACCTTCGGCGACATTCCTGACCACCAGCCCCTCGACGCTCGAGTCGAGGCCCAGATCGCTGCGCAGCGCATCGGTCAGCGGCGTCAGGTCCATGCCCAGTTCCTCGCCTTCCACGATCGCGTCCGGGCGGGCCGAGGCCGGGACCGCGCCTTCGGCCTCTTCACGGCGGCCGAGGGTGACCATCAGGGTTTCGGTCTTGCCGTTGCGATAGACCACCATCCGGACCACCGAGCCGACATCGCTGTCGCCCACCCGGCGCACCAGATCGCGGGTATCGGCAACTTCGGCACCGTCATAGGACAGGATCACGTCGCCCGCCTTGATGCCGGCGGCCAGCGCCGGACCTTCCGGCACATCCGTCACCAGGGCGCCCTTGGTCGAGTCGAGACCCATTGCCTCGGCCACGTCCGGGGTCACGTCCTGGATCCGGACACCCAGCCAGCCGCGCCGGGTTTCGCCGTATTTCTGCAACTGGCTGACCACTTTCGAGACCACGTTCGAGGCCATCGAGAAACCGATGCCGATCGAGCCGCCGTTGGGCGACAGGATCGCGGTGTTCACACCGACCACCTCGCCGTCCATGTTGAACAGCGGACCGCCCGAGTTGCCCCGGTTGATGGCGGCGTCGGTTTGCAGGAAGTCGTCATAGCTGCCGGACAGCGCCCGGTTGCGGGCCGAAACGATCCCGGCCGAGACCGAGAAGCCCTGGCCCAGCGGGTTGCCCATCGCCATGACCCAGTCACCGACCCGCATCTTGTCCGAGTCGCCGAAGGACACATGCGCCAGCGGCTTGTCGGCATTGACCTTGAGCAGGGCGATATCGGTGTTCTTGTCGACGCCGACCACCTTGGCATCAAGGCGCTTGCCCGAGAAGAACTCGATCTCGATCTCGTCGGCGCCGTCGATGACGTGGTTGTTGGTGACGATGTAGCCGTCTTCGGAAATCACGAAGCCCGAGCCGAGCGCCTGGCTGCGCCGTGCCCGGGGCCGCGGCGAGCCGCCCGGCGGGTTCTGGTCGAGAAAGTCCCTGAAAAACTCCTCGAAAGGCGAGCCTTCCGGGACGATCGGTCCCTGCCCGCCCACCGAAGCGACGACGGTGGATGTGGTGATGTTGACGACTGCCGGGCTGACCTTGTCGGCCAGATCGGCAAAACTTTCCGGTGCGCCCTTTGCCTGGACGGAAAAGGCCTGCACCACGACCAGCACCGTGGCCACGGCGAGTAGCCAGAGCGCCCTGAGTGGCGCGGTGCGGTCAATTGGGCGGATGAGTGCCTGAGATGTCACGGAGAACCTCCTCGAAATACTAGCCTGTCGGGCAACGCATAGCCCGGCTGTGTGCCCGACAGTGATCGCGCAGCACCACCCAAGTGGCAACTCAAAGCCATGTCGCGCCGCGTCAAACCGCCGTGATACATGATGCGCCGGAGCGTGAACCAGTGCAACAGGCGGCTTCCGGCAGGTTACAGGACGATCAGCCCCCTGAAGTGTTCCGGCAGGTCCTGAAGCGGCACCTTCACGAGGTCCTTGTCGAGATCCCCCGCCAGGTTGCGGGTCAGCGACCCCGGCAGATCGTCGCGCAGCGCGCCCAGCATCCGCGGCGGGGCGACGACGAAGAGACGGGTGAAGGGCTCGGCCTCCCAGATTTCCTCGGCCGCCTCCGCGACGTGATGCGAGAAGTTCTCGCGGCTCAGGCGGCGGTCCGAGGTCTTCGGCTCGTATTCATGCGTCTCTCCGGCCGGCCCGCCCTTTCCGCGGCCCATCGGTTTTGTATGGGCCCGGTGGGTGTCGGCGAAGTCGGCGGCGGATATCTCCGAGAGCCGATGCAGCCCCCTGCCGAGCCCGGCGGAGGAATAGAAGGCCGCCTCGGATTCGTTGGCGATGATGATCAGGGTCAGGTCCTGTTGCATGGCGTTGCTCCTTGTCAGGCAGGCACCACGATGGGCGAGCCGCGCCGCCCCGGCCTTGATCCTTGTCAACCGGCCGGGCCTGCCGCCGCGTAGGCACGGTCCATCATCGCCTGGGTGCCCTTCGCGTCCTCGAGACGCCAGGGATAGGCGGCACCGTCGCGGACTGTCCGGCAGAAGGCCTCGACCTGCAGCTTGTATTGCCTGGTGCCGGGGAAGCGGAACCGTTCGATGCTCCTGTCGGCGCGTTCGAGGATCACCTGTTCCTCGCCGAACACCGCCGCGTTGAACGGCGCCGGCACCCGCAGCAACGCCTCGGTGCCGTGAAAGATCACCTCCTGCCGCGGACACATCCGCATCGAGGTCATCGAGCGATAGGTGAAGGACGGGAACCGCGCCGCGACATGGGCGGTGGCGTCGATGCCCTTCTCCCAGTCGATGCTGCATTCGACGCTGACCGGCTCCTCGCCGGTGGCGAAGCGGACCGAGCCCATGGTGTAGACGCCGATGTCGCGCAGCGAGCCGCCCGCGACCTCCGCGCGGTTGCGGATGTTGCCGGCATCGTCGTTGAAGAACGAAAAGGCGGCATCGACATGGCGCAGCCGGCCCACCGCGCCCTCGGAGAGCAGCGCGCGGGCTTTCTGCCATTGCGGATGATGGACGATCATGAAGGCTTCGGCCGCAAGCAGCCCGGTCTCGTCGCGCAGCGCGATCAACCGGTCGATCTCTTCCGCCGTCACCGCGATCGGCTTCTCGGTCAGCACATGCTTGCCGGCGCGCAGGGCCCTTTCGGTCCAGTCCACATGCATCGAATTCGGCAGCGGCACATAGACTGCGTCGATATCGGGATCGGCAAGCAGCCCGTCATAATCGGGCAGCACGCGAATGCCGGGATGGAAGGCCTGGAACCTTGCCGCCTTTGCCGGATCGGCGGTGGCCACGGCATCGAGCACGGCGCCTTCGGCCTCGTGAATCGCCGGCGCCATGGTGGTGGCGGCGAAGTTCGAGCCGGACAAGACGCCCCAGCGAACGGGTTTCGACATCTGTTCTCTCCCTTGATCGCGGGCGATCATAGGCAAATGAATTGTTGGGCCAAGAGCGGATCGACCATTTCGGGCAATTCGTCGCCCCGGCCGGCGGCGGCACGGAACGACCGCAAGAAAAACGCCGCCCCGAGGGGGCGGCGCATCCAGGTCTTGACGAGAGAGACCGGGCAACCGGCTCAGGCCGGAACCATCATCCCCTTGCCCTTCGCCAGCTCGCGCATCTTCTCCTGAAGCTTCTCGAAGGCGCGGACCTCGATCTGCCGGATACGTTCGCGGCTGACCGAATAGACGCCCGAGAGGTCTTCCAGGGTCACCGGCTCGTCCTGCAGGCGGCGCTGGATCAGGATGTCCTTTTCGCGGTCGTTCAGAACCGACATCGCCTCGGCCAGCAGTTCGCGCCGGGTGTCGAGCTCGTCCTTTTCCTCGTAGGCGCCGGCCTGATCGGCATCCTTGTCCTCGAGCCAGTCCTGCCACTGGGTCGAGCTGTCGCCGTCGCCGCCACCGCCGACCATGGCGTTGAGCGAGGAATCCGATCCCGCCAGGCGGCGGTTCATCGAGATCACCTCGTCCTCGGTCACGCTCAGGTCATGCGCGATCCGGGCGACGTTCTCGGGTCGCATGTCGCCTTCTTCCAGCGCACCGATCCGGTTCTTGGCCTTGCGCAGGTTGAAGAACAGCTTCTTCTGGGCGGTGGTGGTGCCCAGCTTCACCAGCGACCACGAGCGCAGGATGTATTCCTGGATCGAGGCCCGGATCCACCACATCGCATAGGTCGCCAGACGGAATCCGCGCTCGGGGTCAAAGCGCTTGACCGCCTGCATCAGGCCCACGTTGGCCTCGGAAATGACCTCGGCCTGCGGCAGGCCATAGCCGCGATAGCCCATCGCGATCTTGGCGGCGAGCCGCAGATGCGACGTGACCAGCTTGTGCGCCGCGTCCGGGTCCTCGTGATCGACCCATCGCTTGGCCAGCATGTATTCTTCCTCCGGTTCCAGAAGCGGAAACTTCCGGATTTCCTGAAGGTAACGGTTGAGCCCCTGTTCAGGGGACGGTGCCGGGAGATTTGCGTAGCTCGCCATCCTGTCCCTCATTCCTATGTTAAGCCTATTAACTTCCAAGTGGTCGTGCGGGGCCGCGCTGTCAAGTCCGCGCGGCAGTTGTTCCTCTCATACGCAGCGTGACGCCGGTTCCGGCGCAGATGCCAATAACGTTCCGTTGTTGTCACGCAGTTGGGACATCTGTGTCAGCCTTTGTCATCTTTTCCGCCTCGGCAGGAGCGGCCTGCGGCGCCGATGCCTCGGCCAGCAGACGTTCCTTGAAGGCGTAGAAGGCCTCTTCGCCGCCCTGCTCCAGCGCCATCGTGGCATCGCAGAGTTCCGGATCGGGATCACAATGCTTGGCCGCCCAGGCGCCCAGGGCCGCGATCACCGGAACCAGATCGGCCCCGGCCGGGGTCAGGCGGAACATCGCCTTCTGCCGGTGCTCCTCGCAGCTTTCGCGAACCAGAAGCCCGCTCGCCACCAGCGAATGCAGGCGATCCGACAGAACCGAGGGCGAAATCCCCTCGACCGAGCCTTCCAGAAGGGCACGGAAATGGCGCCGATCGGAAAACATCAGATCGCGCAGCACAAGCAACGTCCAGCGGTCGCCGAGAACCTCGACGGCGAGGTTGATCGGGCAATTCGACCGGTGGACGGGATGCATGGATTTACGGTTTTCAGCCATCTCCACACCGATATGGGAATGCTACCGGTAGGATTTCAAGACCGGTAGGGAAAATTAATCGGTTTTTCCCCGCAACGCCTCCAGCAGCCCCGCCATGTCGGCGGGCAGCGGCGCCTCGAACTCCATCCTCTCGCCCGAAACCGGGTGATCGAAACCCAGAAGCGCGGCGTGCAGCGCCTGGCGCGGGAAGGCCATGACCGCCTCGGACCCGGGAAGAGCCCCACGCACCCGACGCCGGCCGCCATAGGTCTGGTCACCGACCAGCGCATGGCCGGCATAGGCCATGTGGACCCGGATCTGATGGGTGCGGCCGGTCTCCAGCCGGCATTCGGTCAGCGCGACCTGGCCGCCGAAAGCCTCGACCGTGCGGACCCGCGTCACCGCGTGGCGGCCCCCGTGGAACAGCACTGCCTGACGCTGGCGGTCGGTCTTGTGCCGGACCAGATGGGTGGTGATCTTCAGGACGTTGCCACCCTCGAAGCTGACACCGCGCAACCCGCGCAGCCTCGGGTCGCCCGGATCGGGCACCCCGTGGCAGATCGCCAGATAGGCACGGGTGGCGCTGTGCTTCTCGAACTGCGCCGCCAACGCGTGATGCGCCCGGTCGGATTTCGCAGCCACCAGCAGGCCGGTGGTATCCTTGTCGATCCGGTGCACGATGCCGGGGCGCTTCTCGCCCCCCACCCCCGACAGGTTGCCGCCGAAATGATGCAGCAGGGCATTGACCATGGTGCCGCCCGGGGTGCCCGGCGCCGGATGCACGACCATGCCGGCGGGCTTGTCGATGACGATCAGTTCGTCATCCTCGTAGACCACCGACAGCGGAATATCCTCGGGCCGCGTGTCGGGATCGTCCGGCTCCTCGACGCTGATCAGAAAGGTCTCGCCCTCGGCGACCCTCGCCTTGGGGTCGGACACGACCACGCCATCGCGGCTGATCGCGCCCTCGGCCAGCATCCGCACCAGACGCGACCGCGACAGCGCCGCTTCCTCTGGCACGTCGCGGGCCAGTGCCTTATCAAGCCTATCGGGCGGATCGGCTTCGATGGTGACCCGGATCAGGGTGCGGGACATGAACGAAACCCCAGAACGTGCCGAAACGGCGGAAACTGCGGAGGATGCCGCAACGGCGCGGAACCTACGGCTTCTGCGCTGGCTTGTCACCCTGCTGACCACGGTGATGATCGTCGGAATCGTGGTGATCATCGGGTTGATGATCTGGCGGTTGAACCAGGGCCCCGGTCCGACCCCGCGTCTGCTGCCCGAGAGCATCGCCCTGCCCGAGGGTGTCAAAGCCCGGGCGGTGACGCTGGGCGAGGGATTCGTGCTGGTGCTGACCGAGGGCGACGAGGTGCTCGTCTATGACGCCGAGAGCGGCAAGCTGCGCCAGCGTGCCCGGCTGACCGACGAGTGAGGCGCGGCAGCGCCGGACATCACGAAAACGGGGGCCTGGGGGTGGTACCGCCTCCCCGGCTCGAACGGGGGACCTCTGGATCCACAATCCAGCGCTCTAACCAACTGAGCTAAGGCGGCACGGTTCGGGGACTTAACCCCGGCAGCGGCGTTGTGCAAGCCTCTTTGCCGCCTTCCCGCAGCCCCGGCGCGCGCCTTGCCCCGCGCCCCTTGTCACAGCAGCCGGAACCAGGCCTGTTCGACCACGTCGCGGCCGAAGGACCGGGTCGCCCGGCTGCCGGTCATGGTCCAGCCGTTGCGGGCATAGAGCCGGGTCGCGGCGCGGTGGCTCTCATGGGTCCAGAGCACGATTCGCCGATAGCCGGCGCCACGGGCGAAATCGAGACAGGCATCGTGCAGGCGCTGGCCCAGCCCCAGCCCGCGCGCCTGCGGCAGCAAGAGGAAGAGCCGCAGCTTGGCGGTATCGGGCGGCTGCCCCGTTTCGGCCCGGACCAGGAAGATCGAACCGAGCCTTTCGCCGCCTGCCTCGGCGATCCAGCCACGTTCGCGGGCCGGGTCGTGGTCGCGCAGGAACCCGGCCACGATATCGGCCACCAGCTGCTCGAAACTGGCATCAAAGCCTTCGTCACGGGCATAGAGCCTGCCGTGCTGAGCGATCAGCCAGTCGGCATCGCCGGGGCGCAGGGGTCGCAGGATCACCTGCGACGGGTCAAGCGCGGCCGGGGTCTGGGTCGGTTCGGGCGGGTTCATCGCTAGCCCCTTTCGGGCCCCAGACTGACCGCCCGATTGCCGAGGTCAAGCGTGTTCCGGCTTGCGGGATCGCGGGCGCGGGCTTAAGTCCGGGCCGACCAGAGGGGACCGCAATGGGCATCGACAAGGAAAGCGACATCGCCGCCGATCTTCAGATCGCACCGACCACCCTGGGAATGGTGCGCTTCTACGTCGCCGGCGAAGGCATTGATCTGCCCTTGGACTTCGAACCGGAAGAGGCCGAGGAAATCGCCGAGGAAATCCGCCTTGCCGCGCAACAGGCGCGGGTCATGGCGGCGAAACCCGAGCGGCAGAAGGGCAAGAAGCCGAAAGCTCCGAAACCCGGCGCTAAACCGCCGGGGAAAGCCCCGCGGCGGTGACCCCGGGGTCTCGAAGCGCCTGCAGGCGCAACGCCGCATGGCGGGCGAATTTGCGTGTCATCACCTTGCGCCGCGCACCGGCAAGCCTGGTTTCCGGTCCGACCCGCAGGATTTCGGCGTCGTAACCATCGGCAATGATCAGGCCGGTTTCCTCGGGCAGCAGCTCGAGCGGAAAATCGGCACTCACCGCCCAGAAGAACCGGTCGCAAAAGGGCAGATAGTTCTGCCATTTCTGATCGGACTGGAAATCGGCACGCGAGGACTTGCACTCGACCACCCAGATCTCGCCCTTCGCCCCCAGGGCCATCACATCGACCCGCAGGCCCGGCGCCGGGACCAGTTCCTCGACCGTGGCGAAGCCATGCCCGATCAGATGGCGACAGGTGCCCCGCGCCAGCAGCTGGCCGGGCTGCAGGCCGGAGGAATGCTCGGACGGCGGGATCTCGGTCATCCGGGAATTGTGAACAAAAGGTAAACAGAAATCAAGCGGCCGGATTTCGCGACCCCGGGCGAAACCGGTGCGATCAGGGCTTGCCGATGCCCCTGCCCGGCCCTATCTCAACGGGTGGCGGTTTCTGCTCTTCGCGTGATGGGTCCCATTCCGGTGGCCTATAAGTATTCCGAGGGAGCTGGCTCTGTTCGGACCCTGGTCCGGGTACCTGGCGCCCACCTGCATTAGCGGGTCCTCGGGAATGCAACACCCACACGGATGCTACGGATTCCGCCACTTTTCCCTTTCAGCACAGACAGATGCGCCCCGCCACCGGGGCGCGGCGAGGCTCAGCCCCGCGGTTGCGGATCGTTGCGGACCGGAACCGCGACCTGCCCGGGGGCCGGCGCAGGCACCCAGAGCCGCTGGATCGCCTGCCGCAGACCGCCGCCCGGGGGCTGCCGATCCTCGGCCATCGACATGATCGCGATGGAGAACTGCACCCCGGCAAAAACGATCCCGTTCAGCATGACCATCACCAGTCCTGCCAGCCAGCCGCCGTCGGTCTCGAGCACGAGATGCCGCAGCCCGGCGATATCGAAGCCGACCAGAAGCGCCACGAAGAGCGCGGCCAGCGCAAAGCCGATCAGGCTGTGACGAATGTAGAGACGAACCAGTTCCGGCATCGCAATTCTCCCTTGCTGATGGGAATCTAGTGGCAGGAGGGGGTGAGTCCAAGCCCCGCCGGGCCGGACATATCGCCGCTGCCTGCCCGCGCCCCGCCGCCGACGCCGCCGTGATTTGGCGAAACCGCGGATTGGCTCTATCGTCGCCGCTGCCGCGCCGCTTTGCGCGGCCCAACAGGGAACCGACCCGGCATGACCGAGATCCACACTGGGCTGACCGCCCGCCAGTCCGAAGGCCTGGCCTATGCGCGCGAGATCGAGGGCCATCTGGGCTGGCTCGACAGCTTCACCTCGGCGGCGCTCGGCGTGCTGGCCACGGCCAGCGGCATCTACACCTATCTCGGCGTATCCTCGCTGCTCGACGACAATGGCGCGCTCTCCGTCTTTGCCGCGATTTCCTATTCGATCGCGGTCTCTGTCGGGATCTTCGTCTTCTGGTCCTACATGATGCGGCTGGTGCCCGCGGTGCGCACCTTCGGCGCCCGGATCGGACTGCTCTTCGCCATGCTGCTGGGGTCGGGCGCGATCATCGCCATGTCCTCCTGGCTGAACGCCGCGGCACTGGCCGGGGCGGCGGCGGTCGAACAGCATCTGGCGGTGACGGTGCAGGACTACCAGGGTGCGCTGGAGCGGGCCCATTCGATCAGCCTGGCCGCCCAGTCGCTGGAGCGCGACGTGGCCCGGGTCCGGACCAGCTTCGAGGACCTCTCGGCGCAGGAGGCCGCCGGCTCGCTTTCGGGCCTGGCCGGGCGCGGTGCGGTGTTCCGGGTGCTGCGGCAGAAATCCGACGAGCTGACCGCGCTGGAACGCCAGATCGCGGCCCAGACCGAGGCGGTCGAGGCGGCCTTTACCGAAGGCAACACGATCCTCAAACGGATGCGGGCGCTGACCGTCTCGGTCGGACCGGTGGCGGCCCGCTCGGTCGAATTCTCCGAGGAATCGGTGCGGCTGGCCGGGGTGATCACCGAGCTGCGGCAGCTATCGGTGGCGCCGCTGGTGCAACGGGCGGCGGCCGATCTGGCGGATTCCGTGGTGCTGCCCGAACTCGACGGACGCACCGAGGTCGGCCGCGCCGATCAGGCGGCGACGATCCGCTCGGTGCTGGACCTGCTCAAGGCCCGGGCCGAGACCCTGAAAGGCGCGGCGGAAGAGGTCATGGCGATGGAGCCGCCGGCGGATATTGCCTATACCCCGGTCTCGGCGGCGGATGCGGTGATCCTCTACGCCCGCAATTTCGTGCCCAGCTGGGCCGGCGCCATCGCCATCGACCTGCTGCCGGCGGTGCTGGTGCTGATCCTGGCCATCGCCCAGTCGGCGATCCGCTCGGGCCGGGTGCATGTCTCCTCGGGCGAGGCGATGACATTGGCCGAATTGCGCGACGCGCTGGCGGCGCTGCGCCAGGCCGACCTGACCCTGCCCCGGACCGAAAGCGAAGGCCCGCATTTCCCCGATCTGGAACCGCGCGAGGTGCCGCGCCCCGAGACCCGGCCCGAAAGCGCCACCGTCAAGCCGATCAAGGGCTGAGCCGGTGCGGCTGCGTGCCCGGACCCGGACCGGAGAGGCGATCCGCTTCATCCTGGTGATGCAGCTGGCGATGGGCGCCTGGCTGGTGACGCATGACCTGTCGGCCACCCTGCCGCGGCTCTTCGCCGGGCGCGGAGTCGAGGACCTGACCGCCCCGACGGCCCCGGGCGACCAGACACGGCGCTATGACCCGGCCCTTGTGCCGCGCTTGCCGGCACCGCCGGGCACGAGGCATTTCCCGCAGCTCGAGGACATGCCCGAGCGGCTGCGCTTCGAACGGACCGGTCCCGAGGCCCGGCTGACCGGCGCGATTGCCGAGGGCGATGCCGGGCGCTTTGCCGACTGGCTGGAAGAACAGGCGGTGCCGCCGCGTCGGATCTGGCTCTCCTCTCCCGGAGGTTCGGTCGGCGATGCGCTGGCGATCGGGCGGCTGGTGCGGACGGCCGGGATGTCCACGGCGATGGAACCGGGAGATGCCTGCCTGTCGGCCTGTCCCTACATCCTGGCGGCCGGGGTGCTCCGCGAGGTCGCCGACGGCGCCCTGGTCGGGGTCCACCAGCACTATTTCGGCGAGAATACCGTATTGCCCGCCTTCCTCGCGGTGCGCGACATCCAGCGCGGCCAGGCCGAGGTGGTCGGCTACCTCACCGAGATGGGCATCGACCTGCGGCTGATGCAACCGGCGCTGGCAACCCCGCCCGAGGAAATCTACATCCTCACCGCGCAGGAGCTGGAACGCTTCCGCCTGACGACCCGCTCCGATCCGCCATGAGACGAGAGCGGGCATCCAGCCGGCCACCGCCCGCCCGGCGCCCCGACGACCAGCAGAGCACGGAGCCCCCATGCAGAGCTTCACGACCGACCGGCTGACCCTGCGGGACTGGTCGCCCGTCATTGCCGATCCGCAGCAGCGCCGGGCGCTGGAGGCGACCCTGTCCGACATCCTGACCCCCGACGTCCTGGCTCCTCTCCCCGAGCCATTGCAATTGTCCGGCAAAGCGACCCGGATCGCCGACTGGATGTCCGCCCGTGCCGCCGAATGCACGGTCTTCACCATTGCCGAGACCGGTTCCGGGGCCATCGTCGGACTGCTGTTGCTGGCGGAGGATGGGGCCGGGACGCCGGCACCGATCTGCCATGTCGGCTATCTGCTGGGGCCGACGGCCTGGGGCAAGGGCTATGCGACCGAAGTGGTCGCGGGGCTGGTCGCGACGCTGCGGGGCGCGGGGCCGCGAACCCTTCGGGCCGGGGTCGGCAAGGGCAATGCGGCCTCGGCCAGGGTTCTTGAAAAAGCCGGGTTCCATCGCCATCCCGGCCTGTCCGATCCCGAAACCGACATGTTCGAGCGCCGGATCGCCTGAACCGTTCGGCGCCGATCGCCACGGGTCCGCCATATGGGCGCAGGCCGGGACGGTGATCCATCATGCCACCCGGCGCGCCGGTGATGCCGGCGGGTGCCTCCGGCGGGAGTATTTCGGACCCAAAGATGGCCGCGGCAGCGAACCGGACCCGGCCGGATCAGAAGGCCTCGGGCCGGGCCTCGCGGGCCATGTGATCGAGCACCGCGTTGACGAATTTCGGCTCGCGGCCCTCGGGGAAGAAGGCCTTGGCGATATCGACGAACTCGACGATCACCACTTTCGGCGGCGCCTTGCCCTCGACCAGCTCGGCGCCGGCGGCGCGGAACAGCGCCCGCAGCACCGGGTCGATCCGGGCGATCGGCCATTTCTCGACCAGCGCCCGGTCGGTCATCTGGTCGATCCGGGCCTGGTGGTTCACCGCCTGGCCGACCAGCAGCCGGAACAGGTCGAGATCGCCCTCGGCCATTTCCGCGTCTTCATAGACCACGCCGATCCGGTGGGTCTCGAATTCGCGCATCACCGATTCGGCGGTCTGGGAGGCGCTTTCCATCTGGAACAGCGCCTGCACGGCATAGAGCCGCGCCGCCGACCTGGCCTGACGACTCCTGGACATCGGCGCGCTCACAGCGTGTCCCCGCCCTTGGCAAGCTTGATCTCGTCGGCGGGGCGGAAGCCGACCGGGTTCTTCACCCCGCTCCAGCGCCGCCGCAGGGCGATCAGATGCAGCGCCGCAGCCGCCGCGCCGCCGCCCTTGTTCTGGCCCGCGGGATCGGCGCGGACCTCGGCCTGCGCCTCGTTCTCGACGGTCAGGATGCCGTTGCCGATGCAGGCGCCCTGCAGCCCCAGCAGCATCAGCCCGCGCGAACTGTCGTTGCAGACGGTGTCGTAATGGGTGGTCTCGCCACGGATCACGCAGCCGAGCGCGACGAAACCGTCGAAATTCGCCTCGCGCAGGGCGGTGGCGATGGCCGAGGGCACTTCCAGCGCACCCGGCACCTCGACCGTCTCATGCGCGGCGCCGACGGCCTCCAGCGTCGCCCGCGCCCCGGCCAGCAGATCCTCGGCAATCGCCCGGTAATAGGGCGCCACCACGATCAGCAGTTTCACCGGCGCTTCGAACTTCGGCAGCGGCAGGGCGCCGTGGGGATCGGTCAGGGCCATCGGTCTACTCCGTGATCCGGCGGGTGCCGGCGATCGACAGGCCGTAGCCTTCGAGGCCGATCACCTTGGGCTTGGGCGAGTTGGTGAGAAGGATCAGGTCGGTGATCCCGAGGCTGGACAGGATCTGCGCCCCCAGCCCGTATTGCCGCAGCGTCTGCGGCGAGACCGTATCCGGCTCGGCCACCCGCATGTGCAGATCGCGGAGCAGGACCAGCACGCCGCGGCCCTCGCGGGCGATCATCTCCATCGCATCGCCGAATTCCCGCGCCCGGCCCGGCCCGCCGGCGCCGATCACGTCCAGCATCGGGTCGAGCGCATGCATCCGCACCATGACCGGTTCGTCCCCCGAGATGTCGCCCCGGATCAGGACGATGTGCTCTGCCCCCTGGGTCTGGTCGGAAAACACCCGCATCTCCCACTCGCCGCCGAATTCCGAGATGATCTTCCGGCTCTGGGTCTGGCGCACCAGGTTGTCGTGCCGCCGGCGATAGGCGATCAGGTCCGAGATCGTGCCGATCTTCAGCCCGTGCCGCTGGGCGAAGGCCACCAGGTCGGGCAGACGGCTCATCGTGCCATCGTCGTTCATCACTTCGCAGATCACCCCGGAAGGGTTCAGCCCGGCCAGCCGCGACACATCCACCGCCGCCTCGGTATGCCCGGCCCGCACCAGCACCCCGCCATCCTTGGCGCGCAGCGGAAAGACATGGCCCGGCGTCGCGATATCGGCGGCGGTCGAGGCCGAATCGATCGCCACCGCCACGGTCCGCGCCCGGTCATGCGCCGAAATCCCGGTGGTCACCCCCTCGCGGGCCTCGATCGAGGTGGTGAAGGCGGTTTCGTGCCGCGACGAGTTCTGCGCCGCCATCAGCGGCAGGCCGAGCGCGTCGATCCGCTCTCCGGTCAGCGCCAGGCAGATCAGCCCGCGGCCGTGGGTGGCCATGAAGTTGATCGCCTCGGGCGTGGCCATCTGCGCCGGGATCACCAGATCGCCTTCGTTCTCGCGGTCCTCGTGATCGACCAGGATGAACATCCGGCCGTTGCGGGCGTCTTCGATGATCTCGTCGACCGAAGAGATTGCGTCGGAAAAATCGGTCATGCTGGCCTCTGATGGTTCAGCGGGCGGGATACACGCGCCCGCCGCCCTTGGCCAGAGGGGACGCCCCGGAACCGGCCCGGTTCCCGCGCGCGAGACCGCGCGACATCTTGCCTCGGCAATGCCGCGCCCGCTGCCGCCGGGGCCGGCCCCGCTCAGGTCGCGGCGCCGGCACCGCCGAAGAACCTGTCGCCCGGAACGAACCCGGCCAGGTGCCCGGCCTCGGCCCAGTCCTGCTGCAGCCGCCCCTCGCCGATCAGCAGCACCGCGTCGCCGGGCAGTTTCAGCGGGTCGAGCGCCGCCCGCAGCGCCGCCCGCGCCTCGGCCCAGGGGCCCAGGGCGGCGGGTGCCGGGCTCGCCCCGGCCAGCGTCACCCCCTGTTCGGCAAAGCGCCGCAGCGCCATCTCGGGCGCCACGTCCGGCGCCGCCAGCAACAGCCGGTCGGCGGCCAATTCGGCCAGCTTCCCGGCCCGGTCCGAGGGCAGGTCGAGCCGCACCGGCCGCAGCCGCAGAGTCTCAGTCGAGAACAGGAAGGCGACGATGTCGCGCCCGGTCGTGGCCCGGACCCGCGCATAGGTCGGATAGTCGAGCCCGATCTCCCGCGCCCGCGCCACCCGGAGACGGATCACCTCCAGCGGCAGGGTCGGCAACAGCTCGGCCCGCGCCCTGGTCCAGCAATGCCGGGCCCAGGACGAGCCCGGGGCCAGGCTCGGCCCCCTGTTGTGGCCCAGGGCGGGAAGCGGATCGGTCATCGGAAATCCCAAGTGTGACGCCGGGATCAAACCGCAGCCCGGCCCTTGCGTCCAGAGACTTCGCGCCCGGTGCCTAACCTTTCAGCATTTCCAGCATTGCCCGTGCCGCGCGGGACAGATACCGGCGGGGATCCCGGATGGCCCGGAACCGGCGCCGCGGAAGATCGAAACCGGCCTCCCACAGGCCGTAGCCCAGCCGCGCCTGCGCCGCCCGACGCGACAGGACGGTGGCCGAGAGGCTGCCCTCGACCGCCGCGAGACAGGCCTCGTTCGAGGGCAGTTCCAGCACCACATCCAGCGCGCCCGGGTCCACCCCGCGTTCGGCGATCCGGCGCTCGAACTCGGCCCGCGTTCCCGATCCGCGCTCGCGCATGATCCAGGAGGTCGCGGCAAGTTCCTCCGCACCCACCTTCTGCCCGTGGCGCCAGTCGTGCCGGGCGCCGACCACGACCGAAATCCGGTCACCGGCGACGTCGAGAACATCCAGATCGTCGCCCGCGACTTCGCCCTCGACGACCCCGAGATCGACGGTGCCCTGCCTTACATCAGCGACCACGGTCTCGGTATTCCCGGCCGTCAGTTCCAGCGCAACCTCGGGGTAATACTCGTGGAAGGCCATCATCCGGGAGGGCAGCCAGTAGCTTGCCACGGTCTGGCTCGCGGCGAGGCGCAGCAGCCCGCCGGGCTGCCGCACCAGGTCGTTCAGGACCTGTTCGGCCTCTCCGGCACGCAGCAGCACCGCCTCGGCCTCTTTCTGGAACAGCCGGCCCTCGGGCGTCAGCTCGACGCCACGACCGACGCGGTTGAACAGTTTCACCCCGTGCCGGCGTTCCAGGGCCGTCACCGCGGCGCTGACCGCCGACTGGGTCAGGTTCAGATCACCCGCCGCCCGGGTCACATGCTCGCAACGCGCGACCGCGACGAATATGCGTAGCTGCTCAAGGGTCAATTCATCGACACTTTCGATCGGTTATACGATTATTATTTGTTTTTATTTTTTGTTTGGCAAGACGATGTTCGCGCCAATCAATGAGAATCGAGTCCCATGCATAACCTGAACACCCCCGTGTCCACCGCCGCGCGGTTGCGCGCCCTGCCCTTCCTCGGCTTTCTCCTGCCCGCCGCGGTCGCGGGCCTGGCGATCCTTCTGCACCAGCTTCCGGCCCTGGCCAGCGTCAGTTCGATGATGCTGGCCATCCTCCTCGGCATCGCCTTGCGCAATGTCGCCCCGCTGCCCGCCGCGGCGCTGACCCATACCGGCTTCCTCGTCAAGCACGCATTGCGGCTGGGCATCGTGCTGCTGGGCATCCGGATCACCCTGATGGACATCTCGAGCCTCGGCACCACGACCATCGTCATCGTGATGACCTGCGTCTTCGCCACCTTCGGCGCGACTCTGCTGTTCGGGCGCCTGCTCAGGGTGCCGCGACACCTGACCGAGCTGATTGCCGCGGGAACCTCGATCTGCGGCGCCTCGGCGGTGATCGCGATCAACGCGGTGCGGCGCGGACCGGAAGAGGACATGGCCTATGCCATCGCCACGGTGACGCTGCTGGGCAGTGTCGCGATGGTGGCCTATCCGCTTCTGGCCGGGCTGATGGGCCTTGATCCGACCGTCTTCGGGGTCTGGACCGGTGCCACGGTGCATGAGGTGGCGCAGGTGACCGCCGCGGCCTATCAGCAGGGCGACCTGGCCGGCAATGTCGGCACCGTGACCAAGCTGGGCCGGGTGGTGCTGCTGGTGCCGGTGGCGATGGGCGTGGCGCTGAGCATGCGCCTGGGCCACCGGGAAGAGGACGGGGTCGCGGGCAAGGCGCCGATCCCCTGGTTCGTGCTGGGCTTCCTGGCGGTGGTGATCCTGAACAGCGTGGTCTCCGTCCCCGACGCCGCCCACCAGGGCATCCGCCTGGTCTCGGAACTCCTGCTGGTGCTGGGGCTGGCGGCGGCCGGGCTGCAGGCCCATCTGGCCAGCCTGATGCGCGTCGGCCTGCGGCCGCTCCTCCTGGCGCTCTGCGCCTGGGCCTTCATCGCGACGCTGGGCCTGACCATGGCACAGCTGCTGCTCTGACCCCGGCGGCGACCGGCGCGGCCGCGCCCTAGGCTGGCCGCTCCTCGCCTTCCGGGATCGAGATTCGGGTGCTTCCGATCGACATGACCAACCCGATCAGCACGAAGACCCCGCTCACCCCGGTGAACAGCACGACGCCGCTGACGGCCAGGGGCGTGACCAGCTGGGTGAAGCGGTTGCAGGCCAGCCGGAAACCCAGCACCTGGCCGATCTTGTCCGGCGGCGACAGGTTCATGGTGCGGGTGATCGACAGCGGCTGCCCCACCCCCAGGCCCAGGCCGATGGCCAGCGCGATCAGCGTCAGCGCCACCGGGCTGCTGAACAGCGGCAGAACCAGGAAGCCCAGCCCGCCGAAGCCGATCGACAGGACGATGACCCTGTCCTTGCCCAGGATCCGGACCAGCGGCAGCATGAAATAGCGCATCACGACCCCGCCGCCATTGTGCAGCGCGATGATGATCCCGATCGACGAGGCCGAGAGGCCGGCCGAAAGCGCATAGAGCGGGAAATAGGCGACGAACAGGTCCTTGCCCATCAGGATCAGGCTGCTGACCATGATGGCACGCAGCATGTAGCGATGATAGCCGAGCACACGCAGCGGATTGCCCAGCGTCCGCGGTCCTGCTGCGCCCTCTGTTGCGGGCCGGGTCTCGAGCCGGTCGGCCCGCATCTGCGGCAGCACGAAGCCGACGGCCGCCAGCGCCGGCAGGCCGAGCAGCAGGAAGGCACGGTCATAGCCCACATGCTCGCCGACGATCCCGCCGATGAACGGGCCGACGAAACTGCCCAGTGCGACGCCCATGCTGAACACCGCCACTGCCCGCTCGCGGCTCCATCCATCGCCGGCCGACTTGCCGCTCTGGTTCTGCGCCGCCAGCATGAATACGGTGAAGCCGGTGCCGGCAATCAGCTGCGAGACATAGAGACCGGCGCGGCCCGGTGCGATGAAGGGCAGCAACAGCCCGATCGCCCCGGCCAGGCCGCCCAGCACCAGCGCGCGGCCCATGCCGTGGCGGTCCATCAGCGATCCGGCGACCGACGCCAGCAGAAGCGGAATCAGCGCGAAGACGGCAACCAGGATGCCCAGTTCCTCCGGTCCGACACCGATCTGCTGCGAATAGAGCGGAATCAGGGGCCGGGTTCCCTGGATGCCGGTCACGAAGAGAAAGCTCGCGATCGGAACCGGCGGAATGCTCTGGAAATGCTTCAGCAAGGTCTTTCTGGCTCCAGCAGCCCGGCGGTTCCGGGCCATGCGGCGCCCCGGGACGGGACCCGCTGAATTGCATCGCCGGACCGGACCCGGCCAGGACGACAAGAGGGCTATGGGCAGGGCCGGCCGCATCATCCTGTCGCGCCCCGCGCCGTGCTTTCTCTAGTCTCCGAGCGGGGCGAAAGGCAAGGCGGCCCGCCGCTGCCCGGCACCGCTCAGGCGCATCTTCGGGGTGGCAATGCTCCCGCCGGAGGCATGACATCTTCGCACGACCGCGGCCGGTCTTCCCCCGGCCCGTTCCGCGCGATCCTTCCGCAAGGCCGTCCGCGACGGCAGCCGCTGTCCGCCAGGTCAGGCGGCCCAGTCGTTCAGCCGGGCGACATAGCGCGCCAGGGTGTCGATCTCGAGATTGACGACATCGCCCACCTTGACCTCGCCCCAGGTCGTGACCGTCTTGGTATGCGGGATCAGGTTGACGCCGAAATTGCGCCCTTCGACCTCGTTCACCGTCAGCGAGGTGCCGTTCAACGCCACCGACCCCTTCGGAGCGATGAAGCGGGCCAGGTCCTCGGGCGCGCGGAAGCCGACCCGGGTCGATTCGCCCTCGTCGCGGATCTCGAGCACCTCGGCGACGCCATCGACATGGCCCGAGACGATATGCCCGCCCAGTTCGTCGCCCACCTTCAGCGCCCGCTCCAGGTTGATCCGCTTGCCCGGCGCCCAGAGGTTGCGACCGATGTTAGTCTTGGCGACGGTCTCGGCCGAGATATCCACATCGAACCAGCCTTCGGGCGGGGTGCCGCCGGTGGCGACCACGGTCAGGCAGACCCCGTCGCAGGCGATCGAGGCGCCGATCTCGATCGTCGAGACATCCCAGGCGGTGCCGATCCTGGCATGCAGGTCCCCCTTCTGGGAGACCGAACGCACGGTTCCGATGTCGCTGATGATGCCGGTGAACATGGGCGTCTCCCTGGACCTGTTGTCGCGGTGTAGCCCCCGGCGTCCGGCAAGATCAAGCACCCGGGCGCCATCGCCAGCCGCCGCGGTGCCGGACGTGGCGCCGTATCGGGCGCAATTGCCCATGCGCCGCCATCAAAACGCCCGGCTTTCCGGCTTTGATGAAGCGGGATCGGGTGACAGGCTGAAGGGCCGTCGCTATGGATGCGGGTCGGAGGGTGAATGACATTCGCAACCGGGATAGACCGGCGCTTCCTGTTCCTGCAGGGGCCGCACGGACCGTTCTTCAGCCGCCTCGGCCGGATGCTGCGCGCCGCCGGGGCCGAGGTCTGGCGGGTCGGGTTCAACCGCGGCGACGAGGTCTTCTGGTCCGACCGGCCCAGCTTCATCCCCTATCGCGACACGCCCGAGGCCTGGCCGGCCCGTGCCGCCGAAATCCTGACCGAGAAACGGATCACCGACCTGGTGCTCTATGGCGACACCAGACCGATCCATGCCGAGGCGGTGGCGCTGGCCCGGACCCGCGGCATCACCGTGCATGTCTTCGAGGAAGGCTATCTGCGGCCCTACTGGGTGACCTACGAACGTGACGGCTCGAACGGCCATTCGCGCCTGATGGACCTCGGCGTGGAGGATATGCGCACCGCGCTGGCCAATGCCGAACTGGACCATACCGAGGCGCCGACCCATTGGGGCGACATGCGGCACCACATCTTCTACGGGGCGCTCTATCACTTCCAGGTCCTGGCCCGGAATCGCGCCTATGCCGGATTCCGGCCGCACCGGGCCGAGAGCGTGGCGCAGGAGTTCCGTCTCTACCTGCGGCGCCTGGGGCTGATGCCGCTGCACTGGGCCGACCGGGTGGTGGCGACCTGGAGAATCCGGACCGGCGGCTTTCCCTATCACCTCTGCCTGCTGCAACTGGCGCATGATGCCAGCTTCCGGATGCATTCCCCGTTCCGGTCGATGGACGCCTTTCTGGAGGTGGTGGTCCGGGGCTTCGCCGAGGGCGCTCCGCAGCATCACCACCTGGTCTTCAAGGCGCATCCGCTGGAGGATGGCCGGGTGCCGCTGCGCCGCGAGATCGCATCCCTGGCCGAGCGGTTCGGCGTGGCCGGCCGGGTCCATTACGTGCGCGGCGGCAAACTGGCGCAGCTCCTGGACCATGCCCGCAGCGCGGTGACGGTCAATTCCACTGCCGCGCAGCAGGTGCTCTGGCGCGGCCTGCCGCTGAAGGTCTTCGGCGAGGCGGTCTATGCCAAGCCGGAATTCGTCTCGACCCAGACCCTGCCCGAGTTCTTCGCCCGGCCCGGACGGCCCGACAGCCGCGCCTATCGGGACTATCGGCACTATCTGCTGGAAACCTCGCAGGTGGCCGGGGGCTTCTATTCGGCCCGCGGACGCCGGCAGTTGCTGCGCCAGGTGGTCGATATGATGCTGGCCACGGAAGACCCCTACGAGGCGCTGCGCAAGGGCACCGCGGCACCGCGCCAGCAATTGCGGCTGGTGCGCTGAACCGGACCGGAGGCAGCCTCCGGCGGGGATATTTTCAAGGTGAAGCGGGTGGGGTCCGGATCGGACCGGCGGCTTCGGCTCAGATCGCCGAGCGGGCCAGCCAGACCAGCACCACGCCGGTGGCCAGGGCCAGAAGGCCCAGCGTCCGGCGCATGTCGGGCGACATCTCGGCGATCAGCCGCAGCATTTCGTCGAGCCGGTTCGGAAGCAGAGCCAGGATCAGGCCCTCGACCACGAAGACGAGGCCGAGGGCGAGGATCATGGTTTTCATTCCGCCGGCGCAGGCGCCGGTTCGGGGGCCGGAGCCGGCTCGGGCGTCGGGGCCGGCTCGGGCGTCGGGGTATCGGTCGGGCGCGGCTGGACCGGCCGGACCGGTTCGGCACTGTCGACCGGCAATTGCCCCAGGCCGGAGGACTGGAGATAGGTAAAGAACTCGCTGTCGGGCGAGATCACCAGCGTCGTGTTGCCCGCCTTCAGCGCCCGTTGATAGGCGGTCAGCGAACGATAGAAGCCGAAGAATTCCGGGTCCTGCTGGTAGGCTTCGGCAAAGATCCGGTTACGTTCGGCATCGGCCTCGCCTCGCGTGATCTCGGACTGGCGCTTGGCGTCCGACACGATTTCGACGACGTTGCGGTCGGCCTGGGCCTGAACCCGCTGCGCGGCCTCGCGGCCCCGGGCGCGTTCATCCTCGGCTTCACGCTGACGTTCGGCCCGCATCCGGGCGAAGGTCGCGTCGAGGTTCTGGGCCGGCAGGTTGGTCTGCTTCAGCCGGACGTCGATCACCTGAATCCCGAGGTTGGACGCCTGGCCCCGCGCCGCGTCGCGAATCCGGCTCATCAGGATGGCACGGTCGGCCGAGAGGATGGTGTTCGAGGTCACCTGATCCGAACCCAGAACCTGCCGGATCTGGGCCACGAGGATCGAATTCAGCCGCGATTCGGCGGTGGCGATACCGCCGACACCAACCGCTTGCCGGAACTTGACCACGTCGGCGATTCGCCAGCGCGCGAACGCATCGACCACGAGGCGCCGGTCGTCCGAGGGCGTCACCTCGATCTCGTCGGTATCCAGCGACTGAATCCGGTCGTCATAGCGCACGACTTCCTGGATCAGCGGAATCTTGAAACCGATGCCGGGGTCTTCCTTGACCGCCTTGATCTGGCCGAATTGCAGGACCAGCGCCTTCTCGCGCTCGTCCACGATGAAGATCGACGACAGCGCCGCCGCGATGACGATGGCCAGGATCGGCAGGATGAGGGTTGTACGGCGCATCTCAGTTGCCTCCGGTCTGGGTGGAGGTGGTGGGGCGCGCGGTCCGGCCCAACTCGTTCAGCGGCAGATAGGGCAGCACGCCCTGGTCGCCGACGGCCTTGTCGTCAAGAATGACCTTGTCGACCTGACCCAGCACCGCTTCCATGGTTTCGAGGTAGAGCCGCCGCCGGGTCACTTCCGGCGCGTTCCGGTATTCGGCCAGAACGGCAAGGAAGCGGCTGGCTTCACCAAGCGCCTCGTTCACCACCTGGGCACGATAGGCCTCGGCCTGTTCCAGCACCGCCGCGCTTTCGCCGCGGGCCTTTGCCTGGACGTTGTTGGCATAGGCATCGGCTTCGCGTTCCGACCGGTCGCGCTCCTGCTCGGCGGCCTGCACGTCGCGGAAGGCGTCGATGACTTCGCGCGGCGGGTCGGCCTTGTCGAGGTTGAGACGAACGATGGTCACGCCGCTGTCGTAGCTGTCCAGCGTGTCCTGGATCAGCTTCTCGGCGCGGCTGGCGATCACGCCGCGATCCCGGTTCAGGATCGGCGCCAGTTCCGAGGCCGCGATGATTTCGCGCATCGCCGATTCGGCCACCGCTTCAATGGTCATCTTCGGGTCGCGCAGGTTGAACAGGTATTTCGCCGGGTCGTTGATGTTCCAGACCACCTGGAAGTCGATGTCGACGATGTTCTCGTCGGTGGTCAGCATCAGCCCGCTTTCGTCGCGTGACGACTTGGCGACACCGATATCGACGGTCTGTTCGACCGCGACCGGCACCACTTCCGCGGTGACGAAGGGCCAGGGGGCGAAGTTCAGGCCGGGATTGCCGATCGACGAGAACTTGCCGAGGAACAGTTCGACCGACTGTTCTTCCGGCTTGACCGTATAGAACGAGGCAAAGACCCAGACGGCCACCGCCGCCAGACCGCCGAGGAGCAACGTGCCGCGGGTGACGATCGGGCCCTGCGGCCCGCCACCGCCGCCGCTGCCGTTCGAGGGACCGCGCGGACCATTGCCGCCGCGGCCGCCCATCAGGACGCGCAGTTGTTCCTGTCCCTTGCGGACGATGCGATCGATGTCGGGAACCTGCCCGCCGCCGACCGGCGGGCGCTGACCGCCCCGGCTGCCATCGTCATCGTCGTTACCGCCACCGCCACCGGAGCCGCCGCCCCAGGGTCCGCCGTTGTTTCCGGCCATAAGTATGCTTGCTCCCATCAATCCCTGCTCAACCTGTGCTCTGACAGGCGAAAATTCAACCCGTGGCTAATAGCTGCGAACCGGCTGCTTCATCAACACGATCTCTTCCGCCATGGTCGGATGCACCGCCACCACCGCATCGAAATCGGCCTTTGTCGCGCCCATCTTCACCGCCACGGCGGCGATCTGGATCATCTCTCCGGCGCCCGGCGCCACGATATGGCAGCCCAGCACCTTCCGGCTTTCCTTGGCGACAACCAGCTTGAACATCACCCGCTCCTGGCGGCCGATGAAAGCATGCTGCATCGGGCGGAAGGCGGCGCAGTAGATGTCCACCGGCTCGCGCTCGCGCGCCTCTTCCTCGGTCAGGCCGACGGCGCCGAGTTCCGGCTGGGTGAAGACCGCCGAGGGGATGTTCTCGTAATCCACCGTTGTCGGATTGCCCTTGAACACGGTCTCGACGAAGGCCGCACCCTCGCGGATCGCCACCGGGGTCAGCTGCACCCGGTCGGTGACATCGCCGATCGCGAAGATCGAGGGCACCGAGGTCTGGTTATGCGCATCGACCGGCACCGCGCCGTTGCGGCCCAGCGAGATCCCCGCCGCCTCCAGCCCCAGCCCCTCGGTATTGGGACGGCGGCCGGTGGCATAGAGAACCTTGTCGAAACAGGCCTCGCGCCCGGTGCTGGCCTTGACCCAGAGCTGGCCGTCGCGTTTCTCGATCCGCTCGACGTCGGTGCCGCAGTGCAGGTCGATCCCGGCATGGCCCATGGCTTCGGCGACCAGGCCGCGGGCCTCTTCGTCAAAGCCACGCAGCACCTGGGCGCCGCGATAGTATTGCGTCACCTCGACGCCCAGCCCCTTGAGGATGAAGGCGAATTCCGTGGCGATGTAACCGCCGCCGACGATCAGGATCGACTTCGGCAACTCCTCCATCTGGAACACGTCGTTCGAGGTCATCGCCAGTTCGGCGCCCGGCACCGTATCGGGGACAAAGGGCTTTCCGCCGGTGGCCACCAGGATATGCCGCGCGGTGACGGTGGTGCCATCGGCAAGCCGCAGCGTATGCGGATCGACCACCGTGGCGCGCTGGTCATGGATCGTCGTTCCGGGCCGCGCGAGATTGGTGCGATAGACGGATTCGAGCCGGTTCAGCTCGGCATCGAGCCGGGCCCGGAACCGCGGCCAGTCGAAACTGCCCGGGGTCAGGTCCCAGCCGTATTCCTGCGCATCGATCACCGCCTGGCGATAGCCCGAGGCAAAGACCATCAGCTTCTTCGGCACGCAGCCACGAATGACGCAGGTGCCGCCCATGCGGCTTTCCTCGGCCAGCGCCACCCTGGCGCCGCCCTCGGCCGCCACCCGGCCGGCGCGGACCCCGCCCGAGCCGCCGCCGATCACGAAAAGGTCGTAGTCGAAGCTCATTCAGAAATCCGCAAACAGGTTGGGTGCATCGGCGAACTGGATCGTGTCCTCTTCATGCGTGCCCTCGTTGATGTCGGTGACCTCCACCTTGCCGTCGCCATGGCCGACCACGACCACGTCGCAGATGTCGATGAACAGCCCGTTTTCGACCACGCCGGGGATCTGGTTCAGCACCAGGCTCAGCTGCCGCGGGTTGCCGATCCGCTGCAGATGCAGGTCGAGGATGAAATTGCCCTCGTCGGTCACGAAAGGCGCGTCACGGTTCATCCGCAGCGTCGAATGCTGGCCGATCACGTCGAGCGAATCGAGCATCTCCTCGACCAGCGCCTTCGAGGTCTGCCAGCCGAAGGGCACCACCTCCACCGGCAGCGGGAAGGCGCCCAGGTGCTCGACCGCCTTCGTGGCATCGGCGATGACGATCATCCGGTCGCTGGCCGTCGCGACGATCTTCTCCTGCAGCAGGGCGCCGCCGCCGCCCTTGATGAGGTTCAGATCGGGGTCGTATTCATCGGCCCCGTCGATCGTGACGTCGAGCCAGCGCGCCTCGTCCAGGCTCATCACCTTGACGCCCACCTGCCGGGCCAGTTCGGCGGTTCGCGTCGAGGTCGGCACGCCGATGATGCTCAGCCCGTCCTCGCGGATCAGTTCACCCAGGCAGCGGACCATCCAGGCGGCGGTCGAGCCGGTGCCGAGGCCGACCTTCATGCCGTCCTCGATATATTCCACCGCCCGTTTGGCAGCGACGAACTTGGCGGTGTCGATGGGAGAAAGCTGTCCGGCCATCGGGGTCTCCGTTGCTGAGGGTGCGCGGGTTATAGGAAAGATGCTCCGGCAGCGGTAGGGGCAAAAGGGCCAATTGCCTTGACACCACGGAAGGCGGCGCCCACCGTCGGGGCGCTCCAGACCCTTGCCGGTCCATCCACTGTCAATCCACGAGGTCTTCCATGCGTCCCGTTCTGCCCGCCATCGCGCTGATCGCGCTGCCCGTTCTTGCCGGTTCCGCCCTTGCCGAGGATCGCTGGATGTCGATCCCGAAGCCGCCGCCGATGCCCGAGGCCAGCGCCGAGGGGATGATGCCGGTGAACGGAATCGAGATGCATTATGCCACCTTCGGCAGCGGCCCCACGGTGCTGCTGATCCACGGCGGGCTGGGCAATGCCGACATCTGGGCAAATCAGGTCATCGACTTGATGCAGGATCATACCGTGATCGTCGCCGACAGCCGCGGCCATGGCCGCTCGACCCGCGACGAACAGCCCTTCGGCTATGATCTGATGACCGAGGATTACGTCGGGCTGCTCGACGGGCTGGGCGTCGACAAGGTGGCGCTGGTCGGCTGGTCGGACGGCGGCATCATCGGCATCGACATGGCGCTGCACCACCCGGAACGGCTGACCCATGTCTTCGCCCATGCCGCCAATGTCACCACCGATGGCGTCGATCCGGCGGTCGAGACCGATGCCGTCTTCGGCAGCTACATCGAGTGGATGGCCGGCGACTATGCCCGGCTGTCGCCGACGCCGGACGAATTCGAGGCCTTCGTCAACCAGATCGCCGGGATGTGGGCCAGCCAGCCGGCCTGGAGCGATGCCGAACTGGGCACGATCACGGTGCCGATCACCATCGCCCTCGGCGACCATGACGAGGCGATCACCCGCGCCCATACCGACCATATGGCGGCGGTGATCCCCGGCTCGACCGAGGTCATCCTGCCCGGGGTCAGCCATTTCGCGATGCTTCAGGACCCCGAGGGCTATACCGCTGCGGTCCGCGCCGCGATCGACTGACGCGGCGCGCCGTCGCGGTCGGGGTCCGAATTGCGGCGCCGGGCTTTTCCTCGGCCCGCAACTGGCCCATATGCTGGCGGGAAGGAGTTCCGATGTCCCGCGCCCCGTCCCCGCTGTCCCGATCCGCCCGCCGCCCGTTGGCCGGCTGCCCCGATGCGCAGGGCTAGGGTGCCGGGTCCGGTCTATCTGGTGCTGGGCTGGATCTCGGTCTCGCTCGGGGTGATCGGGATTTTCCTGCCGATCATGCCGACCACGGTCTTCATGATCCTCGCCGCCTTCTTCTTCGGCCGCGGCAGCCCGCGGGCCCGGGCCTGGCTGATCGGCCACCCGGTCTTCGGGCCCAGCATCATCCGCTGGGAGGAAACCGGCGCGATCCCGAGAGTGGCGAAATTCTGGTCCTGCGTCGCCATGGCCGCCTCGCTGGGGCTCACGCTCTGGTTGCAGGTTCCGACCTGGGTGCTGCTGCTGCAGCTGGTCGCCCTGAGCGGCGCCGCCGCCTTCATCCTCAGCCGCCCGTCCTGAGCCGGCCGGCCTGCGCCGCTCACGCCGCCGACACGCGCATTTGTCCGGGAATCGCGCGGAACGTGAAACCAAACCTCAACATATGGCGTTTACCCTGCGAAGGCATACTCGGGATCGGTCCCCGTCGGGGCCTGGAGGTTTGACCATGCTGCACGATCAGACGTTGTGGATGAAAGAGAACCGCTTCTGGGACCGCGACGCGCCGCCCCGGATCGACGACCGCAGGATGCTGCACAAGGACGGGGTCGCCGTGCTCAGCTATCGGGTGACCGGCAAGACCCGCGCATTGCACTGCCGCTCTACCTATGCGCGCGCCTGCGGCTCGTGGATGCTGATCGAGCATCGGCAACGCCCGGCCTGATCCGCCGGCACGCCCATCCCGGCACGCCCATCTTCGGGTCCCAAATACTCCCGCCGGAGGCGTCCCGCCGCCACCGCCCGCGACCGCCGGCCGGGGTCGCACTGTCCCGTCCAATGGTCGCTTTGGCATGGACCTCGCCCCCCCGGCTCTGGCATCACTCGGCTCCGGTACCTGCCGGTGCCAGAGGAGAGGCACGATGTTCCTGTCGGTTTTCGAGATGTTCAAGGTCGGGGTCGGGCCTTCGTCCTCCCACACCATGGGGCCGATGCTGGCGGCGGCGCGGTTTCTCGACCGGCTGCGCGGCTCGCCCTTCAGCGCCCGGGGGCTGGCGGCCTCGTTGCATGGCTCGCTGGCCTTCACCGGGGTCGGCCATGCCACCGACCGGGCGGTGATCCTCGGCCTCGCCGGGTTCCGCCCCGAGGACTACGACGCCGCGAAGGCCGAGGTCGCGCTGGCCGGGATCCGCGCGACCCGGCAGGTGACCCCGCCCGGCCTGGCGCCGCTGACCTTCGATCCCTCGGCAGACCTCGTCTTCGACTACGGCCCTCCGCTGCCCGGCCATGCCAACGGGATGATCCTCAGGGCCCGCGATGCGCAGGGCGACGTGATCCTGGCCGAGACCTATTACTCGGTCGGCGGCGGCTTCGTGCTGACCGAGGCGGAGCTGGCGGCGGGCAAGGACACCGCGGAAGGCGCGCCGGTGCCCTATCCGTTCAAGAGCGCCGCCGCGATGCTGGAGATGTGCCGCAAGACCGGCCTGACCATCGCCGGGCTGAAACGCGCCAACGAGCTGACCCGGCGCAGCGCCGCCGAGCTCGACCGTGGATTGGCGCGGATCTGGACGGTGATGAACGGCTGTATCGAGCGCGGGCTGGAGACCGGCGGCACCCTGCCCGGCGGGCTGAACGTCAAGCGCCGGGCGCCGGGCATCCGCGCCAGTCTCGAACGCGAGCGCGGCCGCAACCTGACCGCGCCGCATGTCATCAACGACTGGATGTCGGTCTACGCGATGGCGGTGAACGAAGAGAACGCGGCCGGCGGCCAGGTGGTGACGGCGCCGACCAACGGCGCGGCGGGGGTGATTCCGGCGGTGATCCGCTATTGGCTCGACCATGTGCCCGGCGCCAGCGCGGCGCGGGTGCCCGAGTTCCTGCTGACCGCGGCGGCGGTCGGCGGGCTGATCAAGTTCAACGCCTCGATCTCGGGCGCCGAATGCGGCTGCCAGGCCGAGGTCGGCTCGGCCTCGGCAATGGCGGCGGCGGGGCTGGCAGCGGTGCTGGGCGGCAGCCCGGAGCAGATCGAGAACGCCGCCGAAATCGCGCTGGAGCACCACCTCGGGATGACCTGCGATCCGGTGAAGGGACTGGTCCAGGTGCCCTGCATCGAACGCAACGGGCTGGGCGCGATCAAGGCGGTCTCGGCGGCCTCGCTCAGCCTGCGCGGCGACGGAAGCCATCTGGTGCCGCTGGACGCGGCGATCGAGACCATGCGCCAGACCGGCGCCGACATGAGCGAGAAATACAAGGAAACCTCGCTGGGCGGTCTGGCGGTGAACGTGCCGAACTGCTGACCCTTCGGCCCGGCCCGGGCGAGTCATCCCGGCCACAGCCGTCCGAAACCTGCGCCGCGGCCTTGGCGCCACGCTGGCCACAGGGCCGCTGCCCCCCTAGGCCAAGGGGCAATGCGTTTCGTCCGAGGCCCTTCGATGACCCTTTCCCGCGCCTGCCTCACCGCAACGATTGTCTCGGGCCTCTTGCTGGCCCTGCTGCTGGCGCAGGGGGTCCTGCGGCTGGACGCGGTGTTCCTGCCGGACGACACCTATTACGCGCTGAGCATCGCCCGGAACATCGCGCATGGCCTGCCCGCCAGCACCGACGGAGTCGAATGGACCTCGGGCTTTCAGCCGCTGATCGTCCTGATGCAGGTGCCGCTGTTCTGGATATGGGATGGCGGCTGGGCTCCGGTCATGGCCTCCGCGGTGCTCAGTTCGGTCTTCGGGCTGGCGGCGGTCTGCCTGCTGACCCGCCTCGTCGGAGAGGTCAGCGGCGCCCCATGGGCGGCACTGGCGGCGGGGCTGATCGGGGCAACCGCGCAGCTCTTGCTGCTGAACGCGCCGAACGGCCTGGAGACGACCCTGGCCGCCGCCACCGGGCTCTGGGCCGCGCTGCTGGCGCAGAGACTGCGGCGCGACGATCCGCCGGGCCGCTTCCTTGCTCTGGGTCTGGTGCTGGGCCTGGCGCTCTGGGCCCGGATCGACACCTGTTTCATCGTCGCCGCGATCGGGCTGTGGTGCCTGTTCCGCTTTCGCTGGCGGCAGGTCCTGACCATCGCCCTGGCGGGCCTGATCGTGGTTGCGCCGTGGTGGGGCTATTGCCTCTGGGTCGCGGGGACCCCGGTGCCCGAGAGCGGAGCGGCGGTCCGCGAAATCGCCGCCTTCTATGCGCCGCACGGTTTCGACACGCCCCTGCTGCTGGGGATGGCGCTGCTCGAACTGACGACCTATCGGGGACCGGTTCCCGAGACGGCCCTTGTTCCTGATCTGTCGATGCTCTTCGCGGCGGCGGCCTTCTGGCACCTGACGGCGGCGCTGGCCCGGCGCCGGATGGATGCGGTGGCCCTGCTGCTGCTGGCCGCGGTCCCGCTATACCTGTTCTACGGCGCCTTGCTGCCCGCCTACTGGTTCTTCGAACGCTACCTGCTGCCGGTCTCGCTGGCCCTGATCGCGGCAATGGGCTGCATGCTGGCGGACATCGGCCGCCGGGCTTCCTGGCTGGCGGCACCGCTGGCCGCAGCGCTGATCATGGGCAATCTGACCGCCGCCTGGCCGCTGTGGCAAGCCGCCCGCGCCGAAGTGCCGGAACCGCACGGGCGCGGCTATGGCACAGCCCTGTCGGGAATGACCGACATCCTGCCGGACGGTGCCGTCGTCGCGGCGATGCAGAGCGGCGCCATTGGCTATTTCGCACGGCCCGGGGTGCGCGTGATCAACCTGGACGGGGTGGTCAGCGGACGCGCCGCGGCGGCGATGCGCGAGCACCGCCTGGCCGCCTATCTGGTCGAGCGCGGCGCCACCCATTTCGCCGACTGGAGCGTCAATGAGAAGGTGCTGCGCGCCCATGCCGGCATCGACCTCCCTGCCGATGCCCTGACCGAAATCGCCAGGATGCCGCCGCAGGGCACTTCGGTCGTTACCGTATTCGAACTCGACCTTCCCTGACCCGCCCCCCGGCAGGCCGGACGCTCCTCAGGCGGCGGTCAGGCTCGCCGCCACCTTCCTGGCCGCATCGGCAGCCTTCTCGGCGTTCTTCAGGGCCGAACGCATCGCCGCCAGGTCCTTGTCCAGCTTCGGCAGCGCCTTGGCGAAATCGGGTTCGTTCTCGAAGCCCCGGATCACCTTCTTCATCGAGGCGCCGTCATTTGAATGGGCGGTGGCGATCCGGTCGAGCTGGGCCAGCCTGTCGCCCAGATCATCGACCCGGTCGCGCAGCGCCTCCTGAGCCTTGGCGTCCAGCGTCTTGCCCTTCATCTTCATGATCTCGACGGCCTCGACGGTCAGCGCATTCAGGGCCGCGGGCATCTGGTGCAGGCTGGTCTGGATGTGGTCATAGACCGAATCCTGGAAATCGGCGAAGGTCGCGCGCACCGAATCCAGCGTCGTGTCGGACTTGTTGACGATGTTTCTGGCCTCGTCCAGCTCGCGCTCGGTGTCCTTGATCGCCGCTTCCAGCCGGCGCTCGAAATCCATCAGCTTGTCGAAGTCCTGATCAAAGGCCTTGGTTGCCGCCGCGGCCGCCGGAGACTTGACCCTGGAGGCCGCCGACAGCACCCCCTGTTGCAGCTTGCGCAGGGCGCCCTGCTGACCGAGGAAGCGGTTGGGCTCCTTCAGCGCCGCGCCGATCTTGTCGAGCTGGGCGTTCAGTTCCGCGATCGGGCGCCCGGTCTTGCCCTGGACCCGGGCATTGGCCAGCGCGGTGACCTTTTCCAGAGCCTTGTTCACCACGCCCACGGACTCGACCATCTTTCCGCCCTTGGTCGCGGCCGCCTTGGCCGCCGCCAGTGCCTTGGTCATCTGGGCCTGGACCTTTGGCCAGTCCTTGTCCGCGGCAGGCGCGCCCGAGGCCGCGACCGGGGCAGGTGCCGGAATCCTGCCCATATAGGCGGTGGCCAGCTTGACATAGAGCAGGCAGGCATCTGCGCTGACCTTGTCCTTGCCGCTCTTCGCCTTGGCCTTGGTCATCGCCGCGACAAGGCCCTTGGCGGCCTTGGTGGCGGCATCGGCGGCGGCGGGGCTGGAGAGTTTCCCGGGGTCCTTCGGACAGGCCTTCTGCCATTCGTCCAGCGCCTTGAGGACACCGCTGCCCTTGGTGGCATCGGAGCGTTTCTCCTTCCACCATTTCGAGGTGAAGGCCGGAGACCCCGGTTTGATCTGTGCCAGGTCTTTCTTGTCCATCCGCCCGCTCCATCGCTGTGCCGCGCCCGGCAACAGGGGCCGGCGCGCATGCTTGCGTCAGCTTGGGCAAGGCAGGGCCGCGGATCAAGCCTCTTCCGGGACCGCAGGGGTCGGAATACCTGACCCCCGCGGGAAAAGCCCGGGCCCCGGCCGGCAAGCTCTGGACCTTTCGCGCCGGCCGCCTTAGCGCTGGTCCGATGATTGCTGCCCCGTTCCCCTCGGCGTCCGTCCGGACCGCCCCTTCCGTGCCAGCCGGCGCCGGCGCGGCCGACGACCTTCCGGGAGCCGGGCGATGAGCAGCCTGTCCCCGCCCAGCCTTCCGCCTGCGCAGCAGCCGACCGGCGCCGCGCAGCGGGTGCCGTTGGGCATCGCGCTGATGCTTGGCTTCTGCATGACCATCCCCTTCTCGGATGCCTGCGCCAAGCTGATCGGAGACCGGCTGCCGCTGGGCGAGATGGTGCTGATCCGCTTCGTCGGCCAGTTCGTCCTGCTGGCGCCGCTGGCGCTGGCGCTTGGCGGCAGCCTGGCAATGCCGCGCCGGGTGCTGGCGATCGTCGTGTTGCGGGCGGTTCTGCAGATGACCGCCATGGGGTTGATGTTCCTGTCGTTGCGCTGGCTGCCGCTGGCCGATGCGGTGGCGATTGCCTTCGTGATGCCCTTCATGATGCTGGCGTTCGGCTGGTTCTTCGCCGGAGAGGAAGTCGGCCGCCACCGCCTTGCCGCCTGCACCGTGGGCTTTGGCGGCACCTTGCTGGTGGTGCAGCCGAATTTCGTCGCCGTCGGCGCACCGGCCCTGCTGCCCATGGCTGCGGCGCTGCTGTTCGCGCTGTTCATGTTCGCCACCCGGTCCATCGCCCGGCATTTCGATCCGGTGGCGATGCAGGCCATGACCGGCGGCGTGGCGCTGCTGTGGATGCTGCCGGTGCTGGCCCTCGGTCAGGGCCTGGGCTGGAACGAACTGCGGCTGGTGATGCCGGAGCGCTCGGATGTCTGGGTGCTGATCCTGATGACTCTGGCGGGCACCCTCGCCCATCTCCTGATGACCTGGTCGCTGCGCTTCGCCCCGGCGTCCACCCTGGCGCCGATGCAATATCTGGAGATCCCCTGCGCCGCCCTGGTCGGCTGGTTGATCTTTCACGACTTTCCCAACAATCTCGCGCTGCTGGGCATCTCGATCACCATTGCGGCGGGGCTCTACATCGTCCACCGCGAGCGGCGCCGGGCCCGCGCCTAGGTTGCCACGGCGCCGAGGGCGGTGATCGCGGCGCGCAGCGCCTGGCGCGGCAGGATCACCAGCATTCCCGGCCCGTCGAATTCCAGCCGCACCGGCCCATGCGCCGCATTCGAGGTGCCGATTCGACCGTCGGGCGCAAAGCGAAGCCCCTCGATCGGCCAGTGCAGCCCCTCGGAACGCCCCGTCACCTTTGCCATCGGAAACAGCGAAACCCGCGCGCCCGGTTCAACCTCAAGCAGCAATTCGGGCGGTGCGTGGAAGCAGATGTCCACCGGCCCGATCAGGATGCAGCGGCGGTCGGGATGGCGCACGAGCGCGTTGTAGGCCGCCAGTTCGTGATCGAGCCGCGCCCCCATGAATCCGACCCCGAGGATCAGCGGCGCCGACACCGCCGCGAGACACTTCTCGAAATCGGTGCTTTCCTGTTCGGCAACCAGATGCAGGCGATCGGCTGGAATCTTCTCCCGACTCGCCCCATCTATACTGTCGAGATCACCAATCACCGCCGTGGGAAGATGCCCGAAAGACAAGGCCTTGGCCGCCGCACCATCCGCCGCCACGAGATTCGGCGCCAGGGTCAACGCTTCGGCAAGAGTTGCCGCCGTAACCTCGCCGGCGCCAAGCAGCGTAACATTTTCCATAGTATCGACGATCACGCACAGTTTCCCTTAATGTTCACGATCAGGAAACAGTCCACAATCTGACCCTGAAAATATCACGCCATTTACCCGTATCTGTTCCGGTTTGCGAACCAGTCATTGGTAAATAAGGTATTGCTGGCTCGGGGGAGAAAGCGACGAGAAGATGGTAGGCACAAGCAAGATCCTCACCGTATCGTATGGTACCTTTTCCTGTACTCTGGAAGGGTTCGACGATCCGTTCTCCACAATGCGCGGAATTGCGGAGTATTTTCGGGACCTTGCAGCCGATGACCGCTATTTCGGCGCCGAACCTCCGACCCCTGACGCCGATATGCTGCACCGTATCGCCGAGCGCGAGATCAACCGCAGGGTGATCGCCAAGGTGGAGGGCAGCGGCGTCACGCTGCGGCAGATGGATGACTCCGAGGACGAGGCGGGTGAAAGCCCGGCGCAGCCCGAAGCCGAGTCCACGCCGCGGAAGAAAAAGAAGAAGAAGGACAAGTCGCGCGCCCGGGCCCTGGCGCTGGCCGCTCAGTCTCCGGAGCCCACCCCGGACGCCGAGCCGACCGCCGCCCCGACCCGGCCCGAAGCCGAGACCGCCGCCGAACCGCAGCCCGCCGAAGCCCCCGAGAGCTTTGCCGCCAAGATGCTGCGGATCCGTGCCGCCGTGGCCCGCTCTGCCGCCGCCGACGCTTTCGTGGAAGAGCCGCAGTCGGAAGAGATGCTGGGCTTCAAGCCGATCTCCTCGGCCTTCGAGGACGCCCCCGCCGAGAAGGATGCCGAGGTCGAAGCCGAGCCGGCCGCCGAACAGGTCGAGCCGGTCGAGGAAGCCGAAGCTCCGGCCGAAACCGCCGACACCGACATCGAGGCGCCGGAAGCCGTCGAGGCCGCTCAACCCGTCACCGACGCCGACGACAGCGACGCCGAGACGGCCTTGGCCGAAGCGATGGTCGAGGCCGAGGCCCAGGCGGAAGCCGACGCCGCCGAACTGGAAACCTCGATGGCCGTCGAAGCCGCCGCTGCCGCCGCCACCGAGGCCGAACTCGAGATCGAAGCCGTCGAGATGGAAGAGGCGAGCAACGAGAACACCGACGGTTTCGAGGACGAGGACAGCGACGATACCGAGGTTGCCTCGGGTGATGTCGATCTGGCCGACCTGATCAGCCGGGTCAGCGAGAGTGCCGATTCGGCAGGTCCGGACGAGGTCGAAGTGCAGACCTCGGTCACCGTCATGGCCTCGGCCGAAGTGACCGTGCTGCCCGAGCAGGATGCCGACATCCAGACCGACAACGAGGTCGAGCCCGAGGATGAGCCGGCCCCTGCCCCGCGTCTCGTTCGGGCCCGGGTCATCAAGATGCGCAAACCCTCGATCGACCGCGAGACCGAGGATTTCCCGGACACCGAGACCGCGCCGGAAGCCGATGAGCTGGCACCGATGCCGGTGCTGTCGGATGACCGCGACACGGATGAAGAGGACGAATCGGGCGAGGCCACGGATGAGGACGGCCTGTTCTCGATCGCCGACGCCGTTGCCCGCGCCGTGCAGGATGTGGACGACGAGGACGAGGCGGAGGACGACAAGGACACCTCGCTGTTCTTCGACGCCGAGGACGAAGCCGGGGCGGACGACGAGGATGACGACATCGACCTTCTCGCCGAAAGCCCGGAAGAGATCACCGACATCACCGAAGAAGCTGAGGCCGTCGAAGCGGACGTCACGGACGACTTCGAGGCGCCGGTGACGCTGACCGGATCGACCCTGCCGGATGAAGAGGAAGCCTCGCTTCTGGCGGAACTGGCCGAGGTCGAAGCCGAGAATGCCGGCACCGCCGAAGCGGAAGAAGACGCCGCCGGAACCGAGGCGGCCAATACCGACGGGGATGACCAGAGCGAGCGTCTCACCGCCCAGGCGGCCGAGGACCATGCCGCCTTCGAGGAAGCGATCTCTGCCGCCGACACGCCGCGCCGGAACCGCGAAGGCAAATCGCTGCTGGACAAGACCTATGCCGGCGATGACGACGCCTCGGTGCGCCGCATCCTGGACGAGACCAACAGCCAGCTCGACGATACCGAGGCTTCGCGCCGCCGCTCGACCATCGCGCATCTGAAGGCCGCCGTTGCCGCGACCCGCGCCGACCGGGACGAGAATGGCGAGGCCATCGAGACCGACGAGGACATGAGCCAGTATCGCAACGATCTGGAACGCGTGGTGCGACCGCGCCGCCCCGGCGAGCGGGCCACCGGCACCACACGCCGCCTGGCGCCGCTGATGCTGGTCTCCGAGCAGCGCATCGACCTGCCGAATCTGGAAGTGCCCTCCGAGTCCTCGGTCCGGCCGCGCCGGATCACCACCGGCAACCTGGCTCTGATGGAGGACGACGAACTGGCGGATGACGAATTCCCCGCCGAAGGCAAGGCGATCGCCGACAGCATTTCCTTCGAGGAATATGCCGAGAAGATGGCCGCCACCGAACTGCCGGACGTCCTGGAAGCCGCCGCCGCCTATGCCGCCTTTGTCGAAGGCCGGCCGCATTTCTCGCGCCCGCAGCTGATGAAGGCCGCGATGCAGGCGACGGGGGGCGCGTTCAGCCGGGAGGACGGCCTGCGCTCCTTCGGGACCCTGCTGCGCACCGGCAAGATCCAGAAGATCAAGCGTGGCCAGTTCACCATCGCCAAGAATTCGCGCTTCCGCCCCGAGGGCGCGCATCACTAGGGCACGTCATGTCGGGTGACGCCTGCCCGCGGGGCGGTCCGAAAGGGCTGCCCCGCACTTCATTTCGGCAGGCCGAGGGGCGATCCGCAGGGGTCGCCCCTTCGTGATTCGGGGGACAGTGGGCCTCGGGGCCGGACGCGGCTCAGCGACGTTGACGGGCCAGGCGTTCGTCCTCGGGCTCGGGCTGGCCGATGCCGCGAAACAGGGGGCGGCAGGGCAGCAGCCAGAGCAGACCCAGGCCGACATAGATCGCCAGTTCGACGAGGATCGCCGGCCGATCGGTCGGGGCCAGCACCGACACCAGCTTCATCGCCAGCAGGATGTAGACCGGCAGGCCGACGACCAGCACCAGCAGCGACAGGCGGCGGCGGGTTCTCCAGCGCAGCGCCATCAGTCGACGAAGGGATCGGTGACGAGAATCGTGTCGTCACGCTCGGGCGAGGTCGAGAGCATCGCAACCGGACACTGGATCAGCTCCTCGATGCGGCGGACGTATTTCACCGCCGCCGCCGGCAGTTCGGCCCAGGACCGGGCGCCGGCCGTGCTGTCGGACCAGCCGTCCAGCTCTTCGTAGATCGGCTCGACCTTCGCCTGCAGCGCGGCGGCAGTCGGCAGATAGTCATAGACCTCGTCACCGATCCTGTATCCGGTGCAGATCTTCAGGGTCTCGAACCCGTCCAGCACGTCCAGCTTGGTCAGTGCGATGCCGCGGGTGCCCGAGATCGCGCAGGTCTGGCGGACCAGCACCGCATCGAACCAGCCGCAGCGCCGCTTGCGCCCGGTTACGGTTCCGAATTCATGGCCCCGCTCGCCCAGCCGCTGCCCGGTCGCGTCGTCCAGTTCGGTCGGGAACGGGCCTTCGCCGACCCGCGTGGTATAGGCCTTGACGATGCCCAGAACGAAACCGGCCGCATTCGGGCCCAGCCCCGAACCGGTCGCCGCCGCGCCGGCCATGGTGGTCGAGGAGGTCACATAGGGATAGGTGCCGAAATCCACATCGAGCAGCGCGCCCTGCGCCCCTTCGAAGAGGATCCGTTTGCCCGCCTTGCGCATCTCGCCCATCACCTTCCAGACCGGCCCGGCGAAGCGCAGGATCTTTGGCGCCACCTCGGCCAGCATGGCGCTGAGCCCGGCCCAGTCCACCGGCGGCAGGCCAAGACCCGAGCGCAGCGCGTCGTGATGGGTCAGGAGCCGTTCGATTCGGGTCTCCAGCGTCTGCGGATCGGCGAGGTCGGCGACACGGATCACCCGGCGCCCGACCTTGTCCTCGTAGGCCGGGCCGATGCCGCGCCCCGTGGTGCCGATCCGCGCTGTCGAGTTCTGACCCTCGCGGCCCCGGTCCAGCTCGCCATGCAGCGGCAGGATCAGCGGCGTGTTCTCGGCGATCATCAGATTGTCCGGCGTCACGCTGACCCCCTGCGCCGCCAGCCGCTCGATCTCGGCCAGCAGCGCCCAGGGATCGAGCACCACGCCATTGCCGATCACCGACAGCTTGCCGGGCCGGACGATGCCGGACGGCAGCGCTGACAGCTTGTAGACGGTGCCGTCGATGACCAGCGTATGGCCCGCATTGTGGCCCCCCTGGAAGCGCGCGATGACATCGGCGCGCTCGCTCAGCCAGTCAACGATCTTGCCCTTGCCCTCGTCGCCCCATTGGGCGCCGACCACTACGACATTGGCCATTCGCGGCCTCCCTGTGCAAATCCGGCACCCTCATAGCGGTCCCGGCGCACCGACGAAACCGGCATTTTCGCCGCAAGGCTGGACAGGGGCGCGACAGAGGTCTTAGCGTCCTCGAAACGCCGGCGGCGACCGGGCCGAAATGGGGGAAGGCATGGGATTTCTGATCAGATGGGTCTTTGCCCTGTTCCTGGTGGCGGCGACCTTCAATCCGACCGCCTGGAACTACACCAGCTGGAGCGTTGGCAACTGGCGCGAGCAGACCTCGCTGACGGTCTTTCTGGGGCTGCTGCTTCTGGTCGGCTGGATCATCTACCTGCGCGCCACGCTGCGCTCGATCGGACCGTTCGGAATGATTCTGGTGGCCGCCTTGCTGGGCGCCCTGGGATGGGTGCTCTACGATCAGGGCTGGCTGAGCCTGTCGAACCGCGATCTGAACACCTGGCTGGCAATCCTGGCCTTGTCGCTGGTCCTCGGCGTCGGCCTGTCCTGGAGCTTCGCCCGCAAGGCCCTGTCGGGCCAGGCCGACATGGATGACGTGGACGACGATTGACCCGCGGCACCCCGAAGCTGCCGGGCTGACTGCCGACAGGGTTGCGAAGCCCGCCCGAAGCGCCTAGATAGCGCCGGTCACAACAGTGGGTTCCGCGCCTTGGAAAACGTCCTTCTCACCGTCCTCCTGATCAACGCGCTGCTGCTGATCGGCGCCGTGCTATTGCAACGTTCCGAAGGCGGCGGGCTGATGTCGGGCGGCGGTGGCGGCGTGATGTCGGGCCGGGCGGCCGCAACGGCGCTGGCCAAGCTGACCTGGATTTTCGGCGCCACGTTTTTTGCCTGCGCCATCGCGCTGACGATCGTGGCGGCAAAGAATTCGGCCGGTGCTTCGGTGCTGGACCGGCTGGGTGAACCCGTCCCGGCCGCGGTGGAAACCCCAGAGGTTCCCGCGGGCGAGGATCTGTTGCCGCCGGCACCGAGCGATGCGCCCGTCGCACCGCCGCGCGCCGACTGATACACAAGCCCTAGGTTTGACACCTGGGCAGCCCACTTGATGTTGCGGCCCTCGCGGGAATCGCGTAAGGCTTGAATCCCGTGGGTGCTGGAATATTCCGGCTACACCGCCGCCGCGATCGGCATTACTCACGGGGGCTCTCCATGGCGCGATTTGTCTTTATTACCGGCGGTGTGGTGTCGTCGCTCGGCAAGGGTCTGGCTTCGGCGGCCCTCGGGGCGTTGCTGCAGGCGCGCGGCTTTTCGGTGCGGCTCCGCAAGCTCGACCCCTATCTCAACGTCGATCCCGGCACGATGTCGCCCTTCGAACATGGCGAGGTCTTCGTCACCGACGACGGCGCCGAGACCGATCTGGACCTCGGCCATTACGAGCGCTTCACCGGGGTGGCGGCGCGGATGACCGACTCGATCTCTTCGGGACGGGTCTATTCCAACGTGCTCGAGAAGGAACGCCGCGGCGAATACCTGGGCAAGACCATCCAGGTGATTCCGCACGTCACCAACGAGATCAAGGACTTCATCAGGATCGGCGAGGATGAAGTCGATTTCATGCTCTGCGAGATCGGTGGCACCGTCGGCGACATCGAGGGCCTGCCCTTCTTCGAGGCGATCCGCCAGTTCGCCCAGGAAAAGCCGCGCGGACAATGCGTCTTCATGCACCTGACCCTGCTGCCCTATATCGGCGCCGCGGGCGAATTGAAGACCAAGCCGACACAGCACTCGGTCAAGGAGCTGCGCTCGATCGGGCTGGCCCCGGACATACTGGTCTGCCGGGCCGACCGTCCGATCCCCGCCAAGGAACGCGAGAAACTGGCGCTGTTCTGCAATGTCCGGCCGGATTCGGTGATCGCGGCGCTCGACCTCAAGTCGATCTACGAAGCGCCGATGGCGTATCACCGCCAGGGGCTCGACCAGGCGGTGCTGGATGCCTTCGGGATTTCGCCCGCGCCCCGTCCCAACCTCGAACGCTGGGAAGACGTCACCGACCGTGTCGATACCGCCGAAGGCGAGGTGCGGATCGCTGTGGTCGGCAAGTACACCCAACTGGAGGATGCCTACAAATCGGTGTCCGAGGCGCTGACTCATGGCGGCATGGCGAACCGGGTCAAGGTCCGCGCCGAATGGGTCGACAGCGAGATTTTCGAACGCGAGGATCCCTCGGTCTATCTGCAGGACTTCCACGCGATCCTCGTTCCGGGCGGCTTTGGCGAGCGTGGCACCGAGGGCATGATCAAGGCGGCACAGTTCGCCCGCGAAAAGGGCGTGCCTTATCTGGGCATCTGCCTGGGAATGCAGATCGCGGTGATCGAGGCGGCGCGCAACCTGGCCGGGCTGAAGGATGCGGGCAGCGAGGAATTCGACCACGAGGCCGGGAAGAAGCGCTTCACCCCGGTGGTCTATCACCTCAAGGAATGGGTGAAGGGCAATCACACCGTGGCCCGCAAGGTCGATGACGACAAGGGCGGCACGATGCGGCTGGGCGCCTATACGGCAATCCTGCGACCGGACTCCAAGACGGCAAAGGCCTATGGCACGACCGAGATCGAGGAACGCCACCGCCACCGCTACGAGGTCGACGGCAAGTATCGCGAGAAACTGGAAGCCTGCGGCATGGTCTTTGCCGGCATGTCACCGGACGGACGGCTGCCCGAGATCATCGAATGGAAGGACCATCCCTGGTTCGTCGGGGTCCAGTTCCACCCTGAGTTGAAGTCGAAACCCTTCGCACCGGCGCCGTTGTTCCGCGATTTCATCCGCGCCGCCAAGGAAGTCGATCGGCTGGTCTGAGCCGGCCCCTGCCCGGGTTCAGCCCGGGCTGGCCTCGGCCGCCGCGACCGTGGCCGACATGTTCGCCAGTTCGGTAATCACCCCGTCCACATCCGCCGTGCAGCGCACGGTGCCGGTTCCGGGCACTTCCATCGTCACGAGGTCGCCTTCCGGCACCGACAGCGCCTCGGTCACGGTGATCAGGTCACGCTTCACGCGCAACGCGCTGGCGGCCTTGCGGACACAGCGATCCGCAATGGTTCTCGGCTCGCTCCCCTGGAAGGACCCGCCCTCCATCTCGCAGGCGGCCAGCAGCGGCAGGCAAAGGGTGGCAAGAACGAGACGCGCAGCGGTCATCGAGGGACTCCTGATTACATGTTCGGGGCCTGACCGGCCCAGCCGACACAGCATAGCTGCGCCCGCCCGGTGGCGTAAACCGCCTGGGTAAGGATGCACCACCGGGGGGCATCGGGGGGCCATGGGCTCGCGTCCGGCCCCTCCCCGCGTGCTATTCCGCCGCCATCAGCCCCATCACAGGCTGTGCCGACATCGCCAGAACCGCGTAGTTCCGGCCGTCACCGAAGTTGCGATAGGGTTCTCCGACGCGGTATGCGTCATAGCCCAGCTGCCGAAGCGCCCGCATCAGCGAGACCGGCGACAGCGACATCAGCTCGGCCGCGCCGTGCAGATTGGCGGTGCGGATCAATCCATCCACGATCAGCGACAGACATTCCGACCGCTCCGCGTGGCTGGTCAGTTCGTCCGAGACCACGAGCCGGGTGCATTCCCAGACCTGATCCGAGACCACGTCGCTCGGCATGACCGAGGCAGGAATGTCCTCGAGCTTGCCGTCGCGCGCATCCTTCAGCATGTAGCTGTGCTGTCCCCAACGGCTCGATGTCGGCATGCAGCGCGCGCCGCCGACGACCTTTCCGTTCTGCAGCACCAGCGAGTAGTGCGCCTTGGGATTGTCATATTGATCCATCTCGACCGAATCATCATGGGGGATGTCCCAGCCGAGCGTATCGACGAAGAAGTGCTTCCGAAGTTTCAGGAAGTCATAGAAAGCAGACCCATAGAGATGGAGCCGCGACAAGTCAAAGGTGATGTTGTGCATGATTCACTCTCCTTACCGGCGAGTGAATGAAAACAGCACTTTTGGGACAATGCTACGAAGATTCGAAACAATGCCCCATTTCCGCCAACTTTTTGCCCTAAATTAGCCCAAATCCTGACGCCATTGACACAGCGTGTGACGAAGTTGTCGCATTCAACTTGGTCTTCGCGTTCTTCAGACGCTGCTGAACAGCGCCTTCCGAGACCCCCAGAAGCCCGGCGATCTCCTTCATCAGCAACCCGTCCTTCACCATGCGCAGGGCCTCGAGTTCGGCCTTGGTGAGGTTGGTCGGCGGCGCCTTGGCCTGATGCAGCCGCTCGACCTCGGCCAACAGTTCATCCAGTTCGGCATCCGAGAATTCGCGATCGGAGCGGGCAAAGGAGCCAAAGCTGCGCTGGCCCTTCAAATCATGATCATTGACCGCGACAGCCGCGCCAAAACACAGGCCGTGGCGCGCCGCAGCGGCCAGGACATTTGCAGGATCGGGCAAGGCCAGCTCGCTCCACCGCTGGGCACCTTGGTGCTGGTAGACCCACTTCATCACCGGGTCCATCAGCATCAGCCCGCCACGGGTGTATTCCGCGATCCAGGCCGGGGGAAGCTCGATCCTCTCTTCCATCGGGAAGGCAAAACCCACCCGCAGGGCCAAGTAGTGACCTGCCGGCGCGAGTTCGAAGAAGCGCTGCCCCTGTGCTGTGGTTTTCTGCAAGTTTACAACCAGTGCGGGTTCCGTTTAAGACTTGTTGCAGAATGCAAACAACGCATTCTGGTTGAATCTGGTACTCTTTTCGGGGCGCTGGTAACAGCCCGCGCAACTTAACAGCGAGCAGACAGACGCGCAATGAAAAACAAGGCCACGATCGCCGAGCTAATCGGACTTCTGCACCAGGAAAGTCCCGCCGGATTCGCCATCGCGTTGCATATCCGCTTCTCGGCGCCGACCTTCCTGTTTCAGAGCTACCCCGTCGCCTGGAGCGAAGAATATACCAATAAGGGCTTGCTAATGAAGGATCCTACGGTCGCCTGGGGTCTGACCCAGACCGGCGCGGTGCGCTGGAGCGACCTGGCCGAGAAGGACACGGCAGGGGTTTTCGAAGGCGCGCGCGCGCACGGGCTTAACTATGGCGTGACCATCGCCATCTCCTCGGGCGGGCTGCGTTCGGTCGCCAGTTTCGTGCGATCGGATCGCGAGTTCACCGATGAAGAAATCGCCGCGATCCGCCCGCTGCTGGCCGAATTGCATGCATTGACCGAAGGCACCGATGCGCTCAGCGACGAGGATCGCGAAGCGCTGACCGAGATGTCGATTCGGATGACCCATAGCTGACCGACCGCGGCGGCACCGAACCTGTCACACTTCCGCCACAGTTCCGCCGCATTCGAAGGTCGGGCGCCACAATCCTGACATGCCACGCGGCTGACACAGGACCGTGCTCCCCCGTCCCCGACACTGCGGCGGGAAGGTCGCGATTCTGTTCGCGCGACGCGACTCGGCCGGCCAGGGCGGGGGATCAGGCGGATCACCCGGAGGTTGAATCCGCGCATCGTCCGTTTGCTGGCCCCGCCCGAGCAAGTCTCAAACCCGATTACCAACGCCAGGTGCGGCCCGGCGAATTCGATGCGCCGTCGAAAGACCAGGCCGGAATCGGGCGCGACAATGGGCCGCTCGAAATCGGTGCCGCAATTGGCTAAGACAAGGGCCTGTCAATCAATCTGGGACTTCCAATGCGCGAACTGTTGAAACCCATCACGCTTGCGATCCTGACCCTTTCGGCGCTGCCGGCCCTTGCCGACGGCGATATCGAACACGGGATCAAGGAATTCGGCAAGTGCAAGGCCTGCCACTCGATCGTGGACGGCGACAAGGTCATTCAGAAGGGCGGCCGGGTCGGACCCAACCTCTTTGGCGTCATCGGGCGCCCCGCGGGCAGCTACGAAGGGTTCAAGTACAGCCCCGACATGCTGGCGGCCGGCAAAGCCGGGCTGGTCTGGGATACCGAGAACCTGCCGCAGTTCATCAAGGACCCCAAGACGTTCCTGCGTGAATACCTCGGCAAGGGCACGGCCAAGTCGAAGATGACCTACAAACTCAAGGACGGCCGGGATGTCGCGGCCTATCTCGAGTCGCTGAACAGCTGAAGCGCCGGACTCGCGCCCCCGTGCCGCGGGGGTGCGCGCCGTCGGCCTGTGGCCCGGAGCCGGGCCGCGACAATTTTCCCGTGTCGGACTGCGGCTTGAGCATTGCCCCCGCCCCGGCACCGAATTAGAAGCTATCAGGAACCTGCCGCCCGGCCTCGGCCCGTTGCACCCGCTGTGCGCCGAGCCTGCCCCCGGCAGAAGTGCAAGAACGGGAGATCAGCATGGCAGACGCCGCCACGCACGCGCAGGACCACCACGACCAACGGGGCTTCTTCACCCGCTGGTTCATGTCCACAAACCACAAGGATATCGGCATCCTCTACCTCGTCGTCTCGGCGGTGGTGGGCTTCATATCCGTCTGTTTCACGGTGTTCATGCGGCTCGAGCTCATGGAGCCGGGCGTCCAGTACATGTGCATGGAGGGCCTGCGGGTCACCGCGGCCGCGGTCGGCGACTGCACGCCGAACGGGCACCTCTGGAACGTGCTGATCACCGGCCACGGCATCCTGATGATGTTCTTCGTCGTGATCCCCGCACTCTTCGGTGGTTTCGGCAACTATTTCATGCCCTTGCAGATCGGTGCGCCGGACATGGCGTTCCCGCGGATGAACAACCTGTCGTTCTGGATGTATGTCGCGGGCACCACCCTGGCGATCTGCTCGGTGTTCGCGCCGGGTGGCGACGGCCAGCTGGGCGCCGGCGTCGGCTGGGTTCTCTATCCGCCGCTGTCGGTCCGTGAAAGCGGCATGGCGATGGATCTGGCGATCTTCGCGGTCCACGTCTCGGGCGCCTCGTCGATCCTCGGCGCGATCAACATGATCACCACCTTCCTCAACATGCGGGCGCCGGGCATGACCCTGTTCAAGGTGCCGCTGTTCTCCTGGTCGATCTTCGTCACCGCCTGGATGATCCTGCTGTCGCTGCCGGTTCTGGCGGGCGCCATCACCATGCTGCTGACCGACCGCAATTTCGGCACCACCTTCTTCGATGCCGCCGGCGGCGGGGACCCGATTCTCTACCAGCACATCCTCTGGTTCTTCGGCCACCCGGAAGTCTACATCGTGATCATGCCGGGCTTCGGCATCATCAGCCACGTCATCGCGACCTTCTCGAAGAAACCGATCTTCGGCTATCTGCCGATGGTCTGGGCGCTGATCGCCATCGGCTTCCTGGGCTTCGTCGTCTGGGCGCACCACATGTACACCACCGGTCTGTCGCTGACCCAGCAGAGCTACTTCATGCTGGCCACGATGACGATCGCGGTTCCGACCGGGGTCAAGGTGTTCTCGTGGATCGCCACGATGTGGGGCGGCTCGCTCGAGTTCAAGACGCCGATGCTCTTCGCCACCGGCTTCGTCTTCCTGTTCACCATCGGTGGCGTCACCGGCGTCGTGCTGAGCCAGGCCGGGATCGACCGGGCCTATCACGACACCTACTACGTGGTGGCGCACTTCCACTATGTGATGAGCATCGGGGCCGCCTTCGCGATCTTCGCCGGCATCTACTACTGGATCGGCAAGATGTCGGGCCGGCAGTATCCGGAATGGGCCGGCAAGCTGCACTTCTGGCTGATGTTCGTGGGCGTCAACCTGACCTTCTTCCCGCAGCACTTCCTCGGCCGTCAGGGCATGCCCCGGCGCTACATCGACTACCCCGAAGCCTTTGGCTACTGGAACTACTGGTCGTCGATCGGTGCCTTCCTGTCCTTCGCCTCCTTCGTCGTGTTCTTCGTCATCATGTACTACACGCTGACCCGCGGCGCGAAGGTGACCGAGAACAACTACTGGAACGAGTATGCCGACACGCTGGAATGGACCCTCAGCTCGCCGCCGCCCGAACACACGTTCGAGACGCTGCCGAAGCAGAGCGACTGGGACCACGGCCACGCCCACTAGGGCGGCCCGCCAGAGCAAGACAGGAAGACCCCGGGTATCCCCCGGGGTCTTTCGCTTTTCGGGCCCCCGCCGCGACGGCGCCCCTGCCCCGGAACCAAAACGCCCTCGATTCAGGCAAATCGCCACCGGGCTGCGACCTCTCGGCTCAGCCGGAACCGACACGCTGGACTTCACCGCGGCGACACAGGAAAACGGGATGCCCCGCCACCTTGCCGAAGAAGCCTGACGCCATGCCCTATCACTGGAGCGAAAACGTCCCGCACAGCCCCGGAGCCGGGCCCGACAGGCCGCAGGTCACCCTGACGCTTTGGCCCTACCGGTCGCTGCCGCCGCAGGGCTTTGTCGCCTTCATCGCGGTGACATTCGTGCTGCTGATGGTGCCGGTGCTCGGTCTGCTGGGCCAGGCGGCACTCTGGGGAATGCTGCCCTATGTGCTGGGCGCGCTGGCGCTGACCTGGGTGCTGCTGCGCCGCTCATACCGCGACGGCGCGCTGCGCGAGGTGCTGACCATCACCGACGAGGCGGCGCGGCTGGTGCGGATCGACCCCGATGGCCGGGAACGCAGCTGGGAGGCGAATCCCTATTGGGTCCGGGTCGAGATGCAGGAAACCGGTGGCCCGGTCGAGAATTACCTGACCCTGCACGGCGGCCCGCGAACGGTCGAGATCGGCGCCTTTCTGGGCCCCGAGGAACGAGTCGCGCTGCGCAACGAACTGGTGGCGGCCTTCGCAAACCCGGCCCGGCGGTAGCGGTGGCTAGGCCAGCCGCTCCTTGACCATCGAGCCGACCGAGCTGAAGTCCATCTGACCTGTGAAACGGGCCTTCAGCTCGCCCATCACCCGCCCCATGTCGCGGATCGAAGATGCGCCGGTGGCACTGATCGCCTCGGCCACTGCGGCCCGGGTCTCGGCCTCGGTCAGTTGCCGGGGCAGGAAACCCTCGATCACCTTGATTTCCTCGGCTTCCTTCTCGGCCAGTTCCAGCCGCCCGCCCTCTTCATAGGCGCGGATGCTCTCTTGCCGCTGCTTCACCATCTTGCCCAGGATCTGCAGCACTTCCGTATCGCTGGCGCCGTCGTCGCGGCCTTCAGCGCGCAAGGCAATATCGCGATCCTTGATTGCCGCATTGATCAGTCGCAGCGTCGACAGACGCTCGGCTTCCTTCTCGCGCATGGCGCTTTTCAGCGCCTCGCTGATGCGTGCCCTAAGTTCCATGATCTCAGCCATCCCCATGCGCTGCGTCAAGAGACCTACAATACGCCGTCATCTGTGTCATGACAATGCCTGATGCAAGGCGTAAGTCACTGAAAACCTTGCGTAAGGTGATTGTTTCCTCTGGCTTGACCCCGGGCCTGAGACCCCGTAGGTTCCGGCCGATCCAGCAAGGGAGTCGGCAATGGGCACGGCCAGCGGCCACGCGAGACCAACCGCTTGTCTGGCATTGGCGGACGGCACCCTTTTCTTCGGTCACGGCTTCGGAGCCACGGGCCAGACCACGGCCGAGTTGTGCTTCAACACGGCGATGACCGGATATCAGGAAATCATGACCGATCCCTCCTATGCCGGGCAGGTCATCACCTTCACTTTCCCGCATATCGGCAACACCGGCACCACGGAAGTCGATGACGAGGCCGCCGTTCCGGTGGCCCAGGGCATGGTCGTGAAATGGGATCCGACCGAGCCGTCGAACTGGCGTGCCACCGGCAACCTGACCGACTGGCTGCAAAAGCACGGCCGGATCGGGATCGGCGGCGTCGACACAAGGCGCCTGACCCGGGCGATCCGACAGCAGGGCGCCCCGCATGTGGCGCTGGCGCATGATCCGGAAGGCAATTTCGATATCGAGGCGCTGGTCGCCGCGGCCCGCGCCTTTCCGGGGCTGGTCGGGCTTGACCTCGCCAAGGATGTCTCCTGCAGGCAGAGCTATCGCTGGGACGAGATGCGTTGGGCCTGGCCGCAGGGCTATTCCAAACGCGAAGGCCCGGGCCGAAAGGTGGTGGCGGTCGACTATGGCGCCAAGCGCAACATCCTGCGCTGCCTGGCCAGCGCCGGCTGCGAAGTGACGGTGCTGCCCGCCACCGCGACCGCGGAAGAGATCCTGGCGATGGAGCCGGAAGGCGTGTTCCTGTCGAACGGCCCCGGCGACCCGGCGGCGACCGGCACCTATGCAGTGCCGGCGATCCTGGGCGTTCTCGAAGCCGAAGTGCCGATCTTCGGCATCTGCCTCGGCCATCAGATGCTGGCGCTGGCGCTCGGCGCCCGCACGATCAAGATGAACCACGGCCATCACGGCGCCAACCATCCGGTGCAGGACCTTCAAACCGGCAAGGTCGAAATCACCTCGATGAACCACGGCTTCACCGTGGACAGCCAGTCGCTGCCCGAAGGGGTGGTCGAGACCCATGTCTCGCTGTTCGACGGCTCGAACTGCGGCATCAAGCTGACCGACCGCCCGGTCTTCTCGGTGCAGTATCACCCCGAGGCCTCGCCCGGCCCGCAGGACAGCTACTACCTGTTCGAACGGTTCACCGAGGCGATGGACGCCCGCAGGCAGGCGGTTCGCGCGGCAGGGTAGGTTTCCTTAACCACCCATTAACCCGGCCCAAGCAAGCTGACCCGGTCCTGGGCAAGAGGGGCCGGTGTGGTGACGATCGGACTGTCGGAAGACGGAAATCTGGCAGAGACGGCGCCCCGGGTCGCCAGTCGGCGCCCATGGCCGGGGGCTGGCGCCATGGCCCGACTGCGGACGTTCTGCGCCTTGCGGCCAGAGGCACAGGCGCCCCTGGCCACCGGGCTTCCCCCCGCCGAGGAGCGGCTGCTGGACTATCTGCAGAGCACCGGCCTGCTGCCCTGCCCGGCCATCGACCGGATTCGCGCCGCCCGCCTGCACCACGGTGTTCCGACCATCGACAGCCTGCTGGCCGAGGGGCCGCTGGACGAGGCCGGGCTTCTCGACGCCACCTCGGCGGCCCTCGCCGCCCCGGTCCGGCGCGACGGCCTGACCGCCGACTCGGCGCTGGTCGAGCGGTTGGGGATCGACCTCTGCCTGTCGATGAACCTGCTGCCGCTCGGCCCGGCTGGCGGCGCCGTGATTCTGGCGACATCGCGCCCGGCCGAAGCCCTGCGGCAGGCCGACAGGCTGCGCACGAAGCTCGGCGCCTTCCGGCTCGTGCTGGCCGAGAGAACCGAGGTCGAGGCCGCGCTGCTGAAGGCGTGCAGCCGACGGATGGCCGAGCGGGCCGAAACCCGGATCCCCGTCGAGGAAAGCTGCCGGGTCTGGCAGCGCAGGCGGCCGGGCTGGCCGGCCCTGGCCGCTCTGGCGCTGGTGCTGCTGCCGATACTCCTGTTCCCGCTCTGGACCCTGGCGGCATTGACGCTCTGGGCGGTCTTCACGCTGGTCGCCACGACCGGTTTCAAGATCGTCGCGATCTGGACCACGTTGCAGCACACCCGCCGCACCCTGCCCCGGTTCCGCAGCCACCGACGCGGGCCGCCGGTCCGCTCGCGCATCGGCGACGCCGGGCAATCCCCGGCCCTGCCGATGATCTCGATCCTGGTGCCGCTGTTCCGGGAGCCGGAAATCGCCGGGCGGCTGATCCGGCGGCTCGGCGCCCTGAGCTATCCGAAAGAGCGGCTCGAGATATGCCTGGTCACCGAAGCCAACGACTCCGTGACCCGCGCCGCCATCGCCCGGGCCGAACTGCCCTGGTGGATGCGGGTGGTCGAGGTGCCGGCGGGACAGCTCAAGACCAAGCCGCGGGCGCTGAACTATGCCCTTGGCCTCTGCCGGGGAGAGGTGATCGGCATCTACGACGCCGAGGACGCGCCCGAGCCGGACCAGTTGCAGCGCGTCGCCGCCGGTTTCGCCAATGCGCCGCCCGATGTCGTCTGCCTGCAGGGCTCACTCGACTATTACAACGCCCATCAGAACTGGCTGTCGCGGCTGTTCACCATCGAATACGCGACCTGGTTCCGGCTGGTGCTGCCCGGCCTGGCGCGGCTCGGGCTGGTGGTGCCGCTGGGCGGAACGACGCTGTTCTTCCGGCGCGCGGCGCTGGAGACCATCGGCGGCTGGGACGCCTGGAACGTCACCGAAGATGCCGATCTCGGACTGCGCCTTGCCCGGCACGGCTGGCGCACCCGGCTGGTCCGTACGGTAACCGGGGAAGAGGCGAATTGCCGGGTCTGGCCCTGGGTCCGGCAACGCTCGCGCTGGCTGAAGGGCTATGCGATGACCTGGGCCACCCATATGCGCAATCCGCTGGCGCTCTGGCGCGAACTGGGGCCGCGACAGTTCTGGGGCGTGCAACTGCTGTTCCTGGGCACGTTGTCGCAATATCTTCTGGCGCCGCTGCTGTGGTCGTTCTGGGCCCTGCCGATGGGGCTGGGTCATCCACTGGTGCCCCTCTTCGGCTGGCCCGTGATCCTGGGCTTCGGGCTGACGTTCTTCATCGCCGAGGCGGTCAACCTGGCCTCTGCCCTGATCGCGCTGCGGATGACGCACCATCGCGGCCTGGCGATCTGGGTGCCGGCGATCCATCTCTATTTCCCGCTCGGCACCATTGCCGCCTGGCGGGCGCTGGCGCAGGCGCTGACCCGTCCCTTCTACTGGGAAAAGACCACGCATGGCCTGGCGCGGCCCACGGCGGCTCAGGAGGTCTCGATCCGCCGCGCGTCGGAACGCAGCCTGGTTTCGTAGGCCTTCGAGATATGCGCCTTCAGGGCCTCGGTCGCGGTATCGCCGTCGCCGGCGGCAATCGCCTCGACGATCCGTTCATGCTCGGCCAAGGCGGCGGCGCCACGGCCTTCGACCGCCAGCGAGGTCGTCGCAAGCAGCGCCATCGAGCGATGCACAAGGCCAAGCTGCTGGACCAGAAAGGCATTGTGCGAGGCGCGGTGGATCTGGCTGTGAAAGCGCCGGTTGGCCCGCGACAGGGCCTCCGGATCGCCGAGCAGGGCGCGGTCCTCGGCCACCATCTCGGCCAGCACCCGTATCTCTTCCGGGGTCGCGTGCCGGGCCGCCAGCCGCGCCGCCAACCCTTCCAGTTCGGCCCGGACGACATAGAGTTCGGCCATCTGGTTGTGATCCAGCGAGGCGACGATCAGGCTGCGTCCGTCGCGGGTCAGCATCGACTGGGTCTCGAGCCGCTGCAGCGCCTCGCGGATCGGGGTTCGCGAGACGCCGAAACGCTCGGCCAGTTCGACCTCGACCAGCCGGTCGCCGGGCCGGTAGTCGCCCCTGTCGATGGCTTCCAGAATCAGCTCATAGGCATCGCTCTGTCCGGTCTGTTTCTCGGCCATGGGACTCTCTCGCTCTTGCCGGGCGACCGTGGCAGAGCCTGCGCCGGTGGGCAAGCCGCCTTGCCGTTCCGTCGGCCGGGAGATAAGCCGAGACCATGCAGGAACTGGATCACGTCAGCCATTGGGTCTTCGACCTCGACAACACGCTCTACCCGCCCTCGGCGCGGCTCTTCGACCTGATCGAGGTCCGGATGACCGACTGGGTGATGCAGGAACTGGGTGTGGCGCGGGACGAGGCCGACCGGCTGCGGGCGCAGTACTGGCGCAGCTACGGCACCACCCTGTCGGGGCTGATGCGAGAGCACGGGGTCGATCCGACGCCCTATCTGACCCATGTGCATGACATCCCCTTGTCGGCGCTGGAACCGGATGCGGCGCTGGCGGCGGCGATCCGGGCGCTGCCGGGCCGCAAGATCGTCTATACCAACGGCTCGCGCCAGCATGCCGAGCGCGTGACCGAGGCGCGCGGCCTGGGCGGCCTGTTCGACGCCATGTACGGGATCGAGGATGCCGGCTTCCTGCCCAAGCCCGAGCGCGGCGCCTTCGACGCTGTGTTCCGCGCCGCCGGGGTCGAGCCGACCCGCGCCGCGATGTTCGAGGATGACGCCCGCAACCTGGCGGTGCCGCATGACATGGGCATGGCCTGCATCCATGTCCATCCCGACCGGCACGAAGCTCCGCATGTCCATCACCACGCCCCGGACCTCGGCGCCTTTCTGTCGCAGCTGACAGGCCGTGACGACACCGCGCCGCGGCCCTAGGGTCGGGACATGGAACGCGAAGAGATCGACATATTCCTTGCCGGGGCCGGTCCGGCCGGGCTGATCGCGGCGGCGACCTTCGCGGCCGAGGGGTTCCGGGTGCTGGTCGCCGATCCCGGCCCCAAGCCGGGGCCCGCCGGGCGCGGCGACCTGCGCTCCACCGCCTTCCTGCGTCCGGCGCAGGCCCTGTTCGAGCGGATCGGGCTGTGGCCCGCGCTGGCCCCGCTGGCGACACCGCTGGACGGGCTGCGGATCGTCGATCTGGCCGGAGAGCCCCCCACGGTGCGGACCGAGCGCCTGTTCGCGCAGGCAAGCGCCGGGCCGTTGGGCTGGAACTTCATGAACGATTCCCTGCGCGGTGCGGTTCTGGCCCATCTGGAACGCCAGCCGGGGGTCGAGATCGCCTGGGGCTGCGGCTTTGCCGCGCTGGTCAACCGCTCGACCGAGGTGCTGATCCGCCTCACCGACGGGCGCCGCCTGCGGGCGCGTCTGGCGGTGGCGGCGGATGGCCGGGCCTCGCCGATGCGCGACGCCGCCGGGATCGAGCTTTCGGTGACGCGCTACGGGCAGAAGGCGCTGGCCTTCGCGGTTTCGCATCCGGTGCCGCATGACCGTATCTCGACCGAACTCTATCTCGACGGCGGCCCCTTCACCATGGTGCCGCTGCCCGATGCCGGGGGCGTTCCGGCCTCGGCGGTGGTCTGGATGAACCCCGGCCCCCGGGCCACCGAACTGGCCGCCCTGCCGCCCGAACCCTTCGCCGCCGAGGCGACCCGGCGCAGCGGCGGCTTGCTGGGGCCGCTGGAATTGCTGACCGAGCGCGCACTCTGGCCGGTGGTCTCGCAGCGGGCGCGGGCGCTCACCTCGGGCCGGGTGGCGCTGATCGCCGAGGCGGCGCACGTGCTGCCCCCGATCGGGGCGCAGGGGCTGAACACCTCGGTGATGGATATCGCCGCGCTGGCGCAGTCCATGGCCGGGCAGCCGGACCCGGGCGCTGCCGCGGTGCTGGCCCGTTTCGAGGCCAGCCGCAGCCGCGACATCGCCGCCCGCGCCATCGCCATCGACCTGTTCAACCGGGTCACCCGCTCGCCCGACCGGCTGGCGCAGGAGTTGCGGCAGATCGGGCTGAAACTGGTCCATGACGTTGCGCCGATCCGGCGCGGGCTGATCCGTGCCGGGATGGGCCCGCCGGGTCAGGACGCATGACGCGGATCACAGCGGCCCCGGCAGGCGTTCCTCGCTCAGCAGCACATTGGCCTCGACCTCGCCCATGCCCGGCAGGGTCATGATCCGGCGCCGCAGGAGACGTTCGAAATCCGGCAGGTCGCGGGCCGCGATCCTCAGCCGGTAATCGTAGTGCCCCACGACGTGATGCACCTCGATCACCTCCGGAATTGCGGTCACCGCACGTTCGAAATCCTCCAGGCTGACCCTGCCCTTGATCGCCAGCTTCAGGCCCAGGAAGACCGTCACCCCCAGACCCAACCGTTCCAGGTCCAGATCGACCCAGGCCCCTGCCAGCACGCCGGAGTCCTCCAGGGCCTTGATCCGACGCCAGACCTGTGGCTGCGGAACGCCCAGCCGCCGGCCAAGTGCCGCCGAGGTCAGGGTGGCATCCTCGGCCAATGCCCGCAGGATGGCGCGGTCGGTGGGGTCGAGATCACTCATAGCGGCAAGGTCCCCGCCGGCTTGATCCGGGCGACCTGCATCAGCGCCTCGAGATCGGCGATATGCGGCAGGGTCAGGATCTTCTCGTGATAAAGCCGCTGGTAATGGCCCATGTCGCGGGCGATCATCACCAGCCGGACATCGACGCGGCCGAGGAACGTCTGCAGTTCCAGCACCTCGGGCACCTGGCGGGCGGCGGCAAGAAACTCGTCGAAGGCGCGCGGGTCGGTCTTGTCCAGCGTGACCCGCAGCGAGACCTCGACCGCCCAGCCCAGGGCCTGCCAGTCGATCCGGGCCCGGATGCCCTTCAGGATTCCCGCCGCGCGCAGCTTTTCCAGCCTCCGCCCGCAGGTGGCCGGCGTGACCCCGGCGCGTTCGGCCAGGTCGGCGGTGCTCAGCCCCGGCTCGGCCAGCAGGCGGCGCAGGATGCGGCGGTCGGTATCATCGGGCTGCATGAAATCTGCATTTTTCCGGATATATCGAATAGATACTTCGCATACTGCCGCTGAAATGTGAAGTTTGCAGAAAACTCAGCCGAATTCCCCGATATCAAGCTGGCAACGAAACCCAAGGAAGGACTCGGCCATGCGCGTCTACTACGACCGTGACTGCGATATCAATTTCATCAAGGACAAGAAGGTCGCCATCCTCGGCTATGGCAGCCAGGGCCATGCCCATGCGCTGAACCTGCGCGACTCGGGCGCCAAGAACCTTGTCGTTGCGCTGCGCGAGGGCTCTCCCTCGGCCAAGAAGGCCGAAGGCGAAGGCCTGAAGGTGATGGGCATCGCCGAAGCCGCCGCCTGGTGCGACCTGATCATGTTCACCATGCCCGACGAGCTGCAGGCCGAGACCTACAAGAAATACGTCCATGACAACCTGCGTGAAGGTGCGGCGATCGCCTTTGCCCACGGCCTCAACGTCCATTTCGGCCTGATCGAGCCGAAGCCCGGCGTCGATGTCATCATGATGGCCCCGAAAGGCCCCGGGCACACCGTGCGCGGCGAATACGTCAAGGGCGGCGGCGTGCCCTGCCTGGTTGCGGTGCATCAGGATGCCAGCGGCAAGGCGATGGAACTCGGACTCTCCTACTGCTCGGGCATCGGCGGCGGCCGTTCCGGCATCATCGAGACCAACTTCCGCCAGGAATGCGAAACCGACCTCTTCGGTGAGCAGGCCGTGCTCTGCGGTGGCCTCGTGGAACTCATCCGCATGGGCTTCGAAACCCTGGTCGAAGCCGGATACGAACCGGAAATGGCCTATTTCGAGTGCCTGCACGAGGTGAAGCTGATCGTCGACCTGATCTACGAAGGCGGCATCGCCAACATGAACTACTCGATCTCGAACACGGCCGAGTATGGCGAATACGTCTCGGGCCCGCGGATCCTGCCCTATGAAGAGACCAAGAAGCGCATGAAGGAAGTCCTGCGCGACATCCAGACCGGCAAGTTCGTGCGTGACTTCATGCAGGAGAACGCCGTCGGCCAGCCGATGTTCAAGGCCACCCGCCGCCTGAACGACGAACACCAGATCGAGCAGGTCGGCGAGAAGCTTCGCGCGATGATGCCCTGGATCTCCAAAGGCAAGATGGTCGACAAGTCCCGCAACTGATGCGTTGAGTCTGGATCATGGCCGGGCTGGGCGTCGCCGATCAGGCGGTGCACAGCCCGGCGTCCAGCGTCTTGATCGCGATCCTCACCGGACGCCCGGTGGACCTGGTTCGCGGCGGCACCCGGTCCTTCGCATGCGCTGGCCGGCGGGCTCAGCCGGCCGCCGCCACCGCCTCGACGATGCCGTCCACCACCTGCGCCAACAGCGTCTCGTCCTCGCATTCCGCCATCACGCGGATCAGCGGCTCGGTCCCCGATTTGCGGATCAGCAGCCGCCCGGCCCCGTTCAGCATGCCCTCGGCATCGGCGATCACCGCCTTGACCGACTCCGCCGCCAGCGGCTCGGCACCTTCGGAAAACCGCACGTTCTTCAGAAGCTGCGGCACCGGAGCGAAGTTCTGCACCAGTTCCGAGGCCGGGCGCCCGGTCTCGACCATGGCGGCCAGGAACTGCAACCCGGCAACCAGCCCGTCACCGGTGGTGGCGAAATCGGTCATCACGATATGTCCGGATTGCTCGCCGCCCAGGTTCATCCCTTTGGCCCGCATCCGCTCGACCACATAGCGGTCACCGACCGGGGTCCGTTCCAGCGTCAGGCCGCGGCCGGCCAGGTACCGTTCCAACCCCAGGTTCGACATCACCGTGGCGACCAGCGCGCCGCCCTTCAGCCGGCCCTCGTCGGCCCAGCGTCCGGCCAGCAGCGCCATGATCTGGTCGCCATCGGCCACCCGTCCGTTCTCGTCCAGGATCATCACCCGGTCGGCATCGCCATCCAGGCAGATTCCGACATCGGCGCCATGCGCCCGCACCGCCTCGGCCGCCGCATCGGTGTGGGTCGATCCGCATTTGTCGTTGATATTGATGCCGTTGGGCGTGATCCCGATGGGGATCACCTCGGCCCCCAGTTCCCACAGCACCTCCGGCGCGGCCCGGTAGGCGGCGCCGTTGGCGCAATCGATCACCACCTTCAGACCGGCCAGGCGGGTGCCCTGCGGGAAGGTCGTCTTGGCAAATTCCTCGTAGCGGCCGCGACCGTCCTCGATCCGCCGGGCCGAGCCGATCTTCGACGGCTCCGCCAGCCGGATATCGCCGTTCAGCATCGCCTCGATCTCGGCCTCGGCGACATCCGAGAGCTTGAACCCGTCGGGGCCGAAGAACTTGATGCCGTTGTCCTCATGCGGGTTGTGGCTGGCCGAGATCATGATCCCCAGATCGGCCCGCATCGAGCGGGTCAGAAAGCCGACCGCCGGGGTCGGCAACGGGCCGGTCAGCAGTACATTCATTCCGGTCGAGGTCAGCCCCGCCGTCAGGGCATTCTCGAGCATGTAGCCCGAGCGGCGGGTATCCTTGCCGATCAGCACCCGGTGCCGGGTCGAACCGCCATCCTGCCGGAAGAACCGGCCTGCCGCCGCCCCGAGCCGAAGCGCCATCTCGGCGGTCATCGGATAGCTGTTGGCCGTTCCGCGCACCCCGTCGGTGCCGAAGAGTGTTCTGGTCATCCTGCGCTTTCCCTGCCTGTCGCCTGTCCGGCCTGTCCGCGGATTGCGGCCTGCCAGAGCGCGAGGCCCTGCCTGCTGGGCAAAATATCATGGACCCGCAGGATCTGAACCCCCTGTGCCACCGCGCCAAGGGCCAGAGCCAGGGATCCGGGCATCCTGTCGGCGGGTTCCGGCGCATCTCCGATCACGCCGATGAAACGTTTGCGGCTGACGCCCAGCAGCACCGGAACGCCCAGACCGTGGAACAGCGACAAACGGGCCAGCAGCGCCAGATTGTGCTCCTGGGTCTTGCCAAAGCCGATGCCGGGATCGACGACGATGTTCTTCCGGGCGATTCCGGCAGCCTCGGCCACCGCGATCCGCGCCGCCAGATGGTCGTAGACATCCAGCAGAACGTCGTCATAACGCGGCGCGGCCTGCATGGTTTCGGGGTCGCCCTGGGCATGCATCAGGCAGATCGGCACGCCCGAGGTGGCGGCGCAGGCGGCCATTCCGGGATCGAAGCTCAAAGCCGAAACATCGTTCAGCATCGCCGCCCCGGCGTCCAGCGCCGCCCGCGCCACCCCGGCCTTGCGGGTGTCGATCGAGATCGGCGGCAGGCCCTGCCCCTGCAACCCGGCGATCACCGGCGCGGTGCGGGCGATCTCCTCGGCTTCGGGCACCAGGGCCGCGCCGGGGCGCGTGCTTTCGCCACCGATGTCCAGCAGATCGGCCCCCTCCCCGGCCATGCGGCGGGCCCGGGCCAGCGCCGCCTCGGGCGCCAGATAGAGCCCGCCGTCGGAAAAGCTGTCGGGCGTCACGTTCAGGATTCCCATCAGCCGCGGCCGGTCCATGTCCAGCCCCACGACCGGCGGGCGCGGCGCCGTCAGTCGTGCCAGAACCTCGGCCGGCGTCTCCTCCCAGCCGATGATTTCGGGCGCGGCTTCGCGGGCCAGGACTTCGACCCGGTCGAACCAGCACCAGCCCCCCGCCAATAGCTGCGAGTCGGCCGGCCGGGCCGGGTCTGTCATCGGGATCGGACGGTAATAGAGTGTCATGCTGCAATCCTCCCGAAGCGGTCGAATGCGGGATCAGTCAAGTGTCGCCTCCGTCGCGGGGCGGCTGCGCAGGGTCAGCCCCGGCACCTCCGGTGGCGCCTCGGCGCCGATCAGCAGCACATCCACCGCCCCCAGTTCCTGCGCCAGCCATAGCGCCAGCCCGACCGGATCGCGCGGATCGGCCTCGACACCGCGCGGCGTGTCCAGCACCAGCTTCGACGGCGCCCAGACCACGATCTGGTGATGCTTCACCGCATGGTCCATCTCGGTCCGTGAACCGACCACCACGCAGCGCCTATCCCGGGCCGCCAGGACCCAGGCGGCCTGCTCGATCGCCAGCAGGTCGATCCGCCGCTGCGCCAGCGCTTCGATGGCCTGCGGTCGGTTGCCTTCGGCTCCGACGCAAAGCACCGAGGCCGGGCCGGACGCTTCCAGCTGGTCGAGCCAGCCGGTCAGCAGCGGGCTGGCCACCGCCTCGGGCGCCAGGAACACCACGCGCGGCGTGGGCCCGACCGGCTCGGGCCGGCCCGGCAGATGCTCGCGGCCGCGGACGATCTCGACACCCAGGGCCCCCGGCCCACGGTCCAGCTTCTCGACCCGGACAAAGACCCGCAGCGCCTGCGGGCGGGCCAGGATCCGTTCCGCGATCCGCCCGGCCAGGGTTTCCAGCAGATTGATCCGCTCGGCCCCCAATTCGGCGGCAATCGCCTCGGTGATCGTGTCATAGCTCAGGATGCGATCGACGTCGTCGTCGAACGGCGGCGCCAGGGGCACGACCTCGACCACGACATTGAAGGCCAGCCGCTGCCGGCGGCCGCGTTCTTCCTGAAAGGCGCCGATCTCGGCCTCCACGACATGGTCGCGCAGCGAGATGCGGTCGGCGGGGCCGCTGGCCGTGGCTTCGGCACGCATTTCGGGTGGCCCGAAGGCCTGGGCGGTCTCACTCGGCATCGGCGCCTCCTCGGCGCCCGACTTAGCCGGTCGGCGACCGGATTGCCACGCCCGGAACGACCCTAGCGGCGGTAGAAGCGGTGCGTGCCGATCTTCGCCGTCAGGGCAAAGCGCCGGGCCCAGGACGGGTGCACGGTTCCGTTGTGGTAATACATCGCGCCATGGGTCAGGGTCCGGGGTGCGCCCGCGAGCATCAGCTTGGCGATCTTCGCCACCCGCTCATAGGCGGCCTTTTCCCGGATCACATCGGCATGACCGTCGCACTTGTACGAGAACTGGCAGGCATGGCGGCGTCCGGCCCCCTGCCCGACCACGCCGCAGACCGAATTCGGATAGAGTCCGGAGTCGCGCCGGTTCAGGATCACCTCGGCCACCGCGACCTGGCCCTTGACCGTCTCGCCCCGGGCCTCGAAATACAGCGCCTCGGCCAGGCATTTGAACTCGGCACCGCCGGTGGCGTGGGGCTGTGCCGCGATCCATTCCGGATCATAGGAGATCCGTCCCACCTTGCCCTTCGGCCCGGCCTCGCGCACCACCTGCTGCTGCATCACAAGCGGCATCGCGGCCATCAGAGAGGCATGATCCCGGCCCAGCAGATCGGCGATCTGTGCTGCAGGTTCCAATGCCGGACCATTGGAAGTGCTCAATCGCCCGTCTGCGCCTGCCATGCCGGCGCATACGAGCGAGGCGCCGCAAAGCAGCGCTCCCACCAAAAACTTCAAAGCTAACCCCCTAGCAGATTGCCCAAACCGACGGGCCACTGATACGCCACCGTTTCCGAGGCGAGGTCATACTGCAAAATTCGACCATGAGTCCAGCTTTCGCTCTCACAAGCACTTGACAAGCGGGAGAGCGCTCGTTCCGCAGGGTCAGGAAACGAGTTCTCGAATCGTTCCCGCAATGAATGATTTCAACACCTTACGGACAGCTACCTTGGATTTTTCGGCTCCAGGAGCGCCAGTTGTGCCGCCGCCAGCCGCGCAACCGGAACGCGATAGGGCGAACAGGAGACATAATCGAAGCCGGCCGCCCGACAAAAGCCGATGGACTCGGGGTTGCCGCCGTGTTCGCCGCAGAGGGCGACGGTGATATCCGGCTTCGACTCGCGTCCGCGTTCGGCCCCGATCTTCAGCAGCTCGCCCACCCCTTCGGTGTCGAGCTGGTGGAACGGGTCTTCCCCGAAGACGCCCTGGCTGACATAGGCCGCCATGAACCGGCCGGCATCATCGCGCGACAGGCCATAGGTCATCTGGGTCAGGTCATTGGTGCCGAAGGACAGGAAATCGGCATGGCGCGCGATCTCTCCGGCCCGCAGCGCGGCGCGCGGAGTCTCGACCATCACGCCAAGCCGATAGGTGAAACTGGCGCGTTTGGCATTCCGGACCTCGGCGGCGACCGCGTCGATCCGTGACTTGACCAGTTCGACCTCGCGCCGGGCCGAGACCAGCGGGATCATGATTTCGGGCACCACCGGCTCGCCCAGACGGCTGGCCTCGATCGTCGCCTCGAAGATGGCCCGGGCCTGCATGTCGTAGATCTCGGGCATCACGATGCCCAGCCGGACACCGCGCATCCCCAGCATCGGGTTGAATTCCGACAGCGCATCGACCCGTGCCGTGACATCGGCCAGCGGCAGCGCCAGCGCCTCGGCCAGTTCGCGCATCCCGTCGCGTTCGGACGGCAGGAATTCGTGCAGCGGCGGATCGAACAGCCGGATGCAGACCGGCATCCCCTGCATGATGCTGAAGAGCCTTGTAAAATCCTCGCGCTGCATGGGCAGCAGCCGTTCGAGCACGGCGCGGCGATCCTCGGCCTTGTCGGCAAAGATCATTTCGCGCATCACCGTCAGCCGGTCTTCCTCGAAGAACATGTGCTCGGTCCGACACAGGCCGATCCCCTCGGCCTCGAACATCCGGGCGGTCTGGGCATCGGCGGGGGTGTCGGCATTGGCGCGGATGCCGATGTCGCGCACCTCGTCGGCCCAGGACAGCAACGAACGGAAGGCCCCGTCCAGCGCCGGCGCCAGCATCTGCGCGGCACCGGCCAGCACCTCGCCGGTCGAGCCGTCGAGCGTGATGATGTCGCCTTCCCTAAACACCCGCCCGTCGGCGGTCTTCACCGAGCGGTCACGGGGGACGAAGCGCAGGCCACGGGCGCCGACCACGCAGGGCAGGCCCAGACCCCGGGCGATGACCGCGGCATGGCTGGTCATCCCGCCCTTCTCGGTCAACACACCGGCAGCGACATGCATCCCGCGCACGTCCTCGGGCGTGGTTTCGCGGCGCACCAATATGCAGGGCTCGCCCTGGGCCGCACTGGCCTGCGCCGCGGACGAGGAAAGCACGATCCGTCCGACCGCCCCCCCGGGGCTGGCGGCGATGCCGGTGATCGCCACGTCCCGGGCACCGCGCGGATCGACCTGACGGTGCAGCAGTTCGGTCAGGGCCCGCGGCGGAATCCGCAGCACGGCCTCGGTCTTCGGAATGCAGCCATCCTCGGCCAGCCGCACCGCGATCTTCAGCGCCGCCCGCGCGGACCGCCCGATCCGCACCGCATCGAGAACATGCAACCTGTTGTTCTCGATGGTGAATTCGATCTGCATTTCTTCGCGCAGCCGGGACCGGATAAGGCTGCCATAACGCAGGAGGTCGGCATAGGCCTCGGGGCACAGCTCTTCGAACGAGGGGCCGCGCGGGTCGCGGGTCAGATAGAGCGCGCCCTCGCCGGTCAGCGCGTCGCGTCCCTGCGCCTGGCTGCGATAGCGCCCGGTTATCTGCGGCTCTCCGGTCACCGGATCGGCGAACTGGATCACCCCGGCACCGCTTTCCGGACGGCCGAGGCCCAGGGCCATCGCCTGCACGACCAGCCCAAGCCCCGCATCCGCCGGGGCGCCGCGCGCCATCCGCAGCAGCCGAGCCGAGGTTCCGGCCCAGGCCCGCGCCATCGAACGCAGAACCTCGGCCAGTTGCACCGCCGGGTCCTGCGGAAAGGCCTCGTCGGTCTCGAGCTCATAGGCGCGGAGCGCTTCGGCCGGGGTCAGGACCCCATCGGCCTTGGCGGAATCGAACATTTCCGGGTCCAGCCGGGCGACATGAACCGCGTAGGCTTGGATAAATCGAACATAGAGCTGGTCAGCCGCCTCGACGCCCAAGGTTCTGGACAACTCGGCATGCAGCGCCTGGTTCATGCCGATATTCAGCATCGCCCCCGGCCCGCCCCAGTCCGGATCCTCCGAGGACGGCCGGACCGAGACCAGCCCGACACCGTTCAGGCAGGCCAGCATGGCCCGGGTATCGGGCATCTGCCCGGCGGCGATCCGCTCGACCATGTCGAAGGGCAGCGCCAGGGTCTCGGGCACCGGCAGGTCCAGCCGCACCAGACGCTGCAGACACTTCGCCCGGCCGCCATGCGCCTTGGTCGTGATCGCCGCGTCGGGCGTGATCCGCAGATACGCGGTGGTGTCGACGTGTTTCTGCAATGCAGCATACCTCGCTGCAGCCGAGAATAGTCCCTGCTTGCTGCGGCGCAATACAAAGCAGCGTTTCAGCCGGATTCCGTTCCGTCTAGACGCGGCGCCGCAACGTCAGCGCATCATTCGGCGGCTCAGTTTCGCGGCCTGCCTGGCCCGCCGGGCAGTCTGCCGGGCCTCCTTGGCCTGGCGGCGCTCTTCCGGGGTCATGTCCCTGGCCGCCCCGTCGCGGGCCTTCCGGCCGCCCGCGGCGCGGTCGATCCCGGCCTTGACGCCACGGTTGACCAACTGGCGCATCACCGTGCGGAGGAGGTAATCGAGTATGTTCATGTCCTGCTCCTTCGCCCCCGGGGGCAGCCTATCACGCCGGGCCCTGACCGTCGAACATTTCGCCCTGTTCCAGGTCTTCGCCCTCTTCGGCGTCCGCCGCCTCGTCGTCCTCCCCCGGCCCGTTGCTGCCCGGGAAGGGCCGGCTTTCCAGCAGCCCGGAGGCCCGCAGTTCCTTCAGCCCCGGCAGGTCGCGGGCGTTCTCCAGCCCGAAATGGTCCAGGAATTCCTCGGTCACGACAAAGGTCACCGGACGGCCCGGGGTCATCTTGCGGCGGCCGAAGCGGATCCAGCCCAGTTCGATCAGCTGGTCGATGGTCCCACGCGAGACCGAGACGCCGCGGATTTCCTCGATCTCGGCCCGGGTGGCGGGCTGATGATAGGCGATGATCGCCAGGGTCTCGATCGCGGCGCGGCTGAGCTTGCGGGTCTCGACCGTTTCCTTGCGCATCAGGAAGCCCAGGTCCGGCGCGGTGCGCACCGCCCAGTTGTCGCCGACCCGCACCACATTCACCCCGCGCCCCTCGTAGCGGCGCTGGAGCAGCCGCACCGCTTCGGAAGCATCCGAGCCATGCGGCATACGGGCGTTCATTTCCGCCAGGCTGACCGGTTCGGCAGTGGCAAAGAGGATGGCCTCGACCATCCGTTCCTGCTCTGCCAGCGGCGGTGCCTTGAACAGGCTTTCTTCTTGCTCTTCAGACATTTGGCCGTTTCCTGATCTGGATCGGCGCGAACATCTCGCCTTGCCGAAGCTCGATTGTTCCGGCTTTCGTCAGTTCCAGCGAAGCGGCGAAAGTGGCCGCTGTCGCCGAGCGGCGGCGGGCCGGATCGACCTCCCAGCCTTCGGGCAGATAGCTCTCCAGCGTGGTCCAGTCACCGGCAAAGCCGATCAGCCCGCGCATCCTGTCCAGCGCCTGATCCATGGTGAAGAAATGATCGCGATCCATCGCATAGGGGCGGAACTCGTCGCGGGTCCGAATCCGCGCATAGGCCTGCATCAGGTCGAGAAGCGTCGCCGTGTAGGTGACCCGCCGCACCGCCTGAACATCCTCGGGCACCCCGCGCACGAAGAAGTCGCGGCCCTTCTGATCGCGCCCCATCAGCCGCGCCGAGACCTCGCGCATCGCCTCCAGGCGTTCCAGCTGGAAGGCCAGATGCGCGGCCATCTCTTCGCCCGAAGGGCCTTCGTCGGCGGGATCGGGGGGCAGCAGCAGGCGCGACTTCAGGAACGCCAGCCAGGCCGCCATCACCAGATAGTCCGCCGCCAGCTCCAGCCGCAGGTCGCGGGCCCGGTCGATGAAGCCCAGATATTGCTCGGCCAGCTGCAGCACCGAAATCTTCCGCAGATCGACCTTCTGGCTGCGCGACAGGGTCAGCAGAAGGTCCAGCGGCCCCTCCCAGCCATCGACATCGACGATCAGCGCCTCGGCATCCAGCCGGTCGCGCACCCGCTCTCCGCGGTCTCCCGCGTCCTCGAAGTCTTCGGTCCCGGTCATCCGCCGCCCTGCTGAAGTGCGAGAAACTCGTCCTCGGCGGCTTCGATGTCAAGCGTCGGACCGGCGGGACGCGCGGCCAGGGCGGCCTCGGCCCGGCTCAGCGCCTGTCCGGTCAGCGGCCCGGCGGCGGCGGTGACCAGCTCGCATTCCGACGGCTCGCCCTTGCAGTAGAGCACCAGATCGCAGCCCGCCGCGATCGCGGCCCGGGTCCGCTGGTCGAGATCGCCGCTCAGCGCCTCCATCGAGATGTCGTCCGTCATCACCAGGCCCTGAAAGCCGATCTCGCCCCGGATCAGATGCAGCATCTCGCGCGACTGGGTGGCCGGGGCGGCATCGTCGAAGGCCGGATAGACGACATGCGCGGTCATCGCCATCGGCAGGTCCGCCAGCGCCGCGAAGGGCGCAAAGTCGCGGGCCCGCAGGGTGGCGCGGTCCTCGCCCACCACCGGCAGATGCAGGTGGCTGTCCACCGTCGCGGCGCCATGTCCGGGAAGATGCTTCATCACCGGCAGGCACCCCCCGGCCAGCAGCCCCGCCGCCATCGCCCGCGCCATATGGACAACGACATCGGGAGCCTCGCCATAGCAGCGGTTGCGCAGGAAGGGATGCGTCGCGGCACTGGCCACATCGGCGCAGGGGGCGCAGTCGGTGTCGATCCCGACACCGCGCAGTTCGGCCCCGATCAGGGCACCGCGCAGGAACATCATCCGCGCCGCGTCCTCGCCCGCCGACTCGACCTGATCCAGCGGCGGCACCCATTCGCGCCAATGCGGGGCCCGCAGGCGCTGCACCCGGCCGCCTTCCTGATCCACCAGAACCGGACAATCGCGGCCGACGGAGTCGCGCAGATCGGAGGTCAGCGCGGAAAGCTGCGCGGGATCCTCGACGTTCCGGGCAAAGAGGATGAAGCCCCAGGGATCGAGAGCGCGGAATCGGGCCTTGTCCTGCGGGGTCAGCCGGGGACCTTCCGGGGCCAGGATGCAGGCCGCGACCATCTCAGCGGGTGGCGACCGGCACGCAGAGCGGCTTGGACTTGTCCGCCGCCAGAATGGCGCAGAACCGACGTGCGTCGGCCAGGTCCTCGAACCCTGCCACCCGCAGCCGGTAAAAGGTCTGCCCGCCGCTGGTCGCCTTCTGGATCACCCGCATCTTGCCGTCCATCACATCGGCGAATTTCACTGCAATCTTGCCCCATTCCTTGCGCGCCAGTTCGACCGAGTCGAAGGCGCCCAACTGCACCAGGCGGGAATCGGCCGGCAGGCTGTCGGCCGAGATTTCCACGGCGGATTCGGCCGCGGCCGCCTCTTTCTCGGCCTCGGGCACCGCAGCGGCGGCGAGGATCGCGACAGCGCGTTCCAGGCGCGCCGGACGTTCCGGCGGCCGGGGCGAGCGCTTGACGCCGGGAACCGAGGCCGGAACCAGCTTCAGCGCCTGCGCGGGCGGCGCGGCATCGGCCAGCGTGGCCGAGGCGGCAACCGGCGGCGCGGCGTCGGGATCGATCAGACCGGCATCGGCAGCCTCGGCATCGGTGCCGCCCTCCAGCACTTCGGCCACGGCGGCATCGGTCTGTTCGGAATAATCCGGCACCGGCGCCCCGGCCAGTTCGGCCAGCGGCAGGTCATGGTCCAGAAGGTCCGGCGCCGGGGGCGCCAGCACCAGTTCGTCGGCAATCTCTCCGGCTTCGCCGACCGCCGCGACCTGGTTGACCGCCAGCCCCTGAAAGGCCATCCGGTCGCCGCCCGGGTCCTTGGGCTGTATCCGCATCGGCCCTTCCAGCGCCCGCACCACCGGCACGCCGTTCACATCGCGCATCAGAAGCTTGTAACCCCAGACCCCGACGCCCAGCACCATGGCCAGCGAGGTCGCCGCCCCAAGCAGTCCGATCCATCCAGAAACCGACCCGCGCGACCTTGTCGCCGGACCGTAGAGCTCACCAAGTTCGGTGTCCGCCATTTGCCTGCCTTGTTCACCGTCGGGCCGCCTCTCTGCCGGAGACGTGCCCAAACCCTGCTCGACCGCCGCGATGCTTCAGCGCATTTCTTCGGCGGGTGTGACGCCAAGAATACCAAGACCAGCAGAAATCACAACAGAAACGGCCCTGGGCAGGGCGATTTTCGCCGCCGAACGGGCCGGATCGCCCTCTTGCAGGAAGCGCAGCTCGGGCTGATCGTTGCCGCGATTCCAGAGGGCATGAAAATCCGACGCAAGATCATAGAGATAGAAGGCGATCCTGTGCGGCTCATGGCCCCGGGCGGCAATTTCGACCAGGCGCGGCCATTCGGCCAGCCGTTTCGCCAGCTTGACTTCCGCCTCATCCTCGATCAGCGGCACATCGGTCAGATGCAGCCCGGCTTCCAGCGACTTGCGCAGCACCGAGCGGATACGGGCATGGGCATATTGAACGTAGAAGACCGGGTTGTCCTTGGATTGCTCCAGGATACGGGCAAAGTCGAATTCCAGCGGCGCGTCGTTCTTGCGGGTCAGCATCACGAAGCGGGTCACGTCGGCGCCGGCCTGTTCGACCACGTCGCGCAGGGTCACGAAGGTGCCGGCCCGTTTCGACATCTTGAACGGCTCGCCGTTCTTCATCAGCTTGACCAGCTGGATCAGCTTCACGTCCAGCGGCACCCTGCCGTCGGAGAGCGCCGAGACCACCGCCTTGATCCGCTTGGCATAGCCGCCATGGTCTGCGCCCAGCACGTCGATCAGCTGGTCGAAGCCACGCCGCACCTTGTCCCAGTGATAGGCGATGTCGGGCGCGAAATAGGTCCATGACCCGTCCGATTTCATCACCGGCCGATCGACATCGTCGCCGTGGGCGGTGGACCGGAACAGGGTCTGCTCACGCGGTTCCCAGTCGTCGGGCACCTTGCCCTTGGGCGGTTCGAGCAGGCCTTCGTAGATCAGCCCCTTGCTGCGCAGCTCGTCGATCGCCTCTTCGATCTTGCCGGTGCCGTAAAGCGCCTTTTCCGAGCTGTAGACATCCATCTTGACGCCCAGCTGCGCCAGGTCGGCGCGGATCATCGCCATCATCGCCTCGGTGGCGAATTCGCGCACATCGGCCAACCAGTATTGCTCGCCCTTGTCGAGCAGGCTGTCGCCGTATTTCTCCTTCAGCGCCTCGCCCACCGGCACCAGATAGTCGCCCGGATAAAGCCCTTCGGCGATCTCGGGCGACAGGCCATGCGCCTCGCGGTAGCGCTCATAGACCGAGCGCGCCAGCACATCGACCTGCGCGCCGCCGTCGTTGATGTAGTATTCCCGCGTCACCGCATAGCCGGCAAAGGCCAGCAGCGAGGCCAGCGCATCCCCGAAGACCGCGCCCCGGACATGGCCGACATGCATCGGGCCGGTCGGGTTGGCGCTGACGAATTCGACATTGACACTCTGCCCGGCGCCGAGGTTCGAGCGGCCGTAATCGGCGCTCTGGCCCAGGATATGCTGCACCAGGCTGCCCCAGACATCCGGCGCCAGCCGCAGGTTGAGAAAGCCGGGCCCGGCCACCTCGGCCGTCTCGACCCTCGGATCGGCGGTCAGGCGCGGCGCCAGCGCCTCGGCAATGGCGCGCGGCGCCATGCGGGCGGGCTTGGCCAGCACCATCGCCGCATTGGTCGCCATGTCGCCATGGCCCGCGTCGCGCGGCGGCTCCACGGCAACGGCAGAGAAATCCAGCCCTTCGGGCAACGCGCCCTCACCGGTCATCGCGGCAAGGTTTTCGAGCACCAGGGTGCGAATATCAGCAAAAATGTTCATGACTTGGGCCTATAGGGATCGGGGCGGATTTACCACGGGCAGCGCGTTCGTCAATCCGCCCGCTTTCTGGCATCGGCGCTTTGGCCTAATCTGGCGCCACAATCCGGCCGGTTTCGGCCCGAACGGAGCCTCTCTCACCGTGACCAATACGCTGGCAACCATCCTCGGCCTGATGATTATCGGCTTTCTCCTGCTCGACCACTTCGTGCTGCACCTCGACGCGGCGGTGTTCCTGTTCCGCAAGCTTGGCGAACTGACCACCTGGATGGCCTTCTGGCACCAGGGGATCTAGGCCGAACGGCGCCCTGCGCCCCCTGTCCCGGTTGACGTTTCGCCCGGAATGCCGTTCAACGCAGGCCAAGTCATTCCAGCTTTCTCACAGGGGACATCAGCATGGCCGTCAAAGTCGCGATCAACGGGTTCGGACGCATCGGGCGCAACGTCCTGCGCGCCATCATCGAACAGGGCCGCACCGACATCGAAGTCGTGGCGATCAACGATCTGGGCCCGGTCGAAACCAATGCCCATCTGCTGCGCCACGACTCGGTGCACGGAAAGTTTCCGCATCCGGTGAAGGTCGATGGCAACTCGATCGACGTCGGACGCGGCCCGATCGCGGTCTCGGCGGTGCGCAACCCGGCCGAACTGCCCTGGAAGCATGTCGATATCGTGCTGGAATGCACCGGCATCTTCACCGCCCGCGACAAGGCCAAGGTTCACCTCGAGAACGGCGCCAGCCGGGTTCTGGTCTCGGCGCCGTCGAACGGGGCCGACAACACGGTCGTCTACAAGGTCAACGACGACACGCTGACGGGTGAGCAGTTGGTGGTCTCGAACGGCTCCTGCACCACCAACTGCCTGGCCCCGGTGGCCAAGGTGCTGGACGACACCTTCGGCATCACCACCGGCTTCATGACCACGATCCACAGCTACACCGGCGACCAGCCGACGCTGGACACGATGCACAAGGATCTCTACCGCGCCCGCGCCGCCGCGCTCAGCATGATCCCGACCTCGACCGGCGCCGCCAAGGCCCTGGGCCTGGTGCTGCCGAAGCTGAACGGCAAGCTGGACGGCTCCTCGATCCGGGTCCCGACACCGAACGTCTCCTGCGTCGATCTCAGCGTGGTGCTGGAGAAATCGGCGACCGTGGAAGAGATCAACGCCGCCATGCTGGCCGCGTCCGAAGGCGCGATGAGCGGCGTGCTGGGCTATGAGACCCAGCCGCTGGTCTCGACCGACTACAACCACAACCCGGCCTCCTCGACCTTTGCCGCCGACCAGACCAAGGTGCTGCCCGGCAACCTGGTCCGGGTGCTGGCCTGGTATGACAACGAATGGGGCTTCTCGAACCGGATGGCGGATGTCGCCGTGGCGATGGGCAAGCTGATCTGAGACCTGCCCCACCGGGTGGCTCAAGGGGCGCCTTCGGGCGCCCCTTTTCCTGCGTGACCGCCGGTCAGGGGTGGCCCCCCCGCCATTGCCATGCATCCAGTGCAATGCTGCACCGCAGAAACAGCGCTTGTTACCGCAAACATTCGTGCCCATCCTTCGGTCAACGGGGAACAGACCCCAGGCCGAGAGGATACTTCCGATGACCTTCTTCAACGATCTCCGCAGCGCCGTCGCCAAACGCGCCGCCTATGCCCGCACCGTCCGTGAAATCCGCTCTCTTCCGCTGGACGTGGCGCTGGACCTCGACATCTACCGCGAGGACGCGCCCCGGATCGCCCGCCGCGCCGTCTACGGCCGCTGATCCTCCGGCCGGTCCGCCTGGCCGAATTTGGCGTGTAGCGCGTCGAAGACCGGCCTGGGCACGAATTTCGACACGTCGCCGCCCAGCCGGGCGATTTCCTTGACCAGCTTCGAGGCAATCGCCTGATGCTTGGCCTCGGCCATCATGAACACCGTCTCGATGCTTTCATCCAGCACCCGGTTCATCCCGACCATCTGATACTCGTATTCGAAATCCGCCACCGCCCGCAGGCCGCGGATGATGATCCCGGCCCCGACATCGCGGGCACAGTCGATCAGCAGATTCTCGAACGGATGCACCTCGATCTCGATCCCGGTCTCGACAGCGACCCGGGCGCATTCGTCCCCGACCATCGCCACCCGCTCGTCCAGCGAGAACAGCGGCCCCTTGTCGCGGTTGATCGCGACCCCGATCACCAGCCGGTCCACCAGCGCAGCGGCGCGGCGGATGATGTCGAGATGCCCCAGAGTAATCGGATCGAAAGTTCCGGGGTAGAGTCCGATGCGCATGGTTGATCCTCCTGGCCAGGGGCACGCAACATTATTGCGCCGCGGAATGCAAGGCGGTTTTCATCCGGCACCGCGCCATCCGGATGCCATGCGGGTTCGGGCTAGCTGCCCTTGATCATGCCTTCCAGCGCATCGCGCTCCATCGCCAGTTCGGCCAGCCGCGCCTTGACCACGTCTCCGATCGAGATGATCCCCGTCATCTCCTCGCCCGCCATCACCGGCATGTGGCGGAACCGGCCCTCGGTCATCTGGGTCAGCACCGTCTCGGCGGCATCCGAGGCGGTGCAGGTGACCAGATTTCTGGTCATCAGGGCGCTGACCAGATCGGCCATGCAACCCTGCCCCCGCTTGCCCAGCTCGCGCACGATGTCGCGTTCCGAAAGGATGCCCACGGGGCGCTTCCCGTCTTCCGAGACGATCACCGCGCCGATCCTTCGGGCCGAAAGAAGCTCGGCCGCGGCGGCGACCGTCGCGCCCGGCAGGATCGTGACCACCGGCGCCTCGGGCTTGGATTTCAGGATCTGTGCAACCAGCATCGGGAGTCCTCCTTGCGCCACGGAGCGGGTTCGATCAGCTTGGCCGAGTCCGGCGCCAAGTCAAGAGTCGCCTTCCGCGCGAGCGATTTCGGCGCGCATTCCCGCGACCAGCGCCTCGGCGAAACGGTTCAGCCGGTCGGACTTGCGGTCGTCCTCGGGGCGGATCAGCCAGAACGCCCGGCTGAGCGCCACCTGATCGGGCAGCACCCGGCGCAGGCCCGGCCCGAAGCGCATGGCGAAATCATGCACCACCCCGACCCCGAGCGCCCGCACCAGATAGTTGAACTGCACCATCACCGAATTCGAGGCGAAGCTGACCCTGGGGTTGCCGATCTCGGCCAGGTAGTCGAGCTCGGGATCGGCGATCATGTCCTGGATATAGCCGACGATCCGGTGCGACTGGAGATCGGCGATGCTGGTGATCTTCGGGTTCTGACGCAGATAGCGCCGCGAGGCCGCCAGGTGCAGGTGATAATCGGTGATCTTTTGCACCGTCAGCCGGCCCGAAGCCGGAGGGCTGACGGCAATCGCCATATCGGCCTCGCGTTTCGACAGGTTGGCGACCCGCGGCAGCGCCACGACCTGTATGTCGAGCCCGGGATGCGCGTCCATGATCGCGGCGCAGACCTGTGGCAGAAGGAAATTGGCACAGCCGTCCGGGGCTCCGATCCGGATCGTGCCCGACAGCCCGCCGCCCTTGCCCCGCATCTCGTCGGCAGCAGCCTTGGCAGCGGCTTCGGCGGCTTCGGCATGCGGCAGCAGGCGCGCCCCGGCCTCGGTCAGTTCGTAGCCCTGCGGCGACTTGGTGAACAGCGGCTGGGCAAGTTCCTCTTCCAGCCGCTGCACCCGGCGGCCGACCGTCGCGGGGTCGAGCTTCAGCGCCCGCCCGGCGCCCGACAGGCTTTCGGCCCGGGCCACGGAAAGGAAAATCCGCAAGTCATCCCACTGCGCGCTCATCTTCACCGCCCCATTTCCGCAAAGCCCTTTTGTCAAACTGCCGCTTTCATGGGCGTCGATGCAAGGCTAGGCTGCCGGCGAACGCTCAGAATTCCTTGGGAGGACCCGATGCAAGAACTCACCCATTTCCTGAACGGCGCGCCGGTCAAGGGCGGCTCGGGCCGCTTCGGCGATGTCTTCAACCCGGCCACCGGCGAGGTTCAGGCGAGGGTTCCCCTGGCCTCCAGGGACGAGGTCGATCGCGCCATTGCCGATGCCGCCGCCGCGCAGCCGGCCTGGGGCGCCACCAACCCGCAACGCCGTGGCCGGGTGATGATGGCCTTCGTCCAGCTTCTGAACCGCGACATGGACAAGCTGGCCGAAGCGCTGAGCCGCGAGCATGGCAAGACCTTCCCCGACGCCAAGGGCGATGTGCAGCGCGGGCTGGAAGTGATCGAATACTGCATCGGCGCGGCGCAGATGCTGAAGGGCGAATATACCGACAACGCCGGGCCGGGGATCGACATGTATTCGATGCGCCAGCCGCTGGGCGTGGTGGCGGGGATCACCCCGTTCAATTTCCCGGCGATGATCCCGATGTGGAAAATGGGCCCGGCGCTGGCCTCGGGCAATGCCTTCATCCTGAAACCCTCCGAGCGCGACCCCTCGGTGCCCTTGATGCTGGCGGAACTGCTGAAAGAGGCCGGCCTGCCGGATGGCGTCCTGCAGGTCGTCAACGGCGACAAGGAAGCGGTGGACGCGATCCTGGAGAACGAGACGGTGCAGGCGGTGGGCTTTGTCGGCTCGACCCCGATCGCCTCGTATATCTATGCCAAGGGCTGCGCCAACGGCAAACGGGTGCAATGTTTCGGCGGCGCCAAGAACCACATGATCGTGATGCCCGACGCCGATCTGGATCAGGCGGCGGATGCGCTGATCGGGGCCGGATATGGCGCGGCGGGCGAGCGCTGCATGGCGATCTCGGTGGCGGTGCCGGTGGGCGAGAAGACCGCCGACGCGCTGATCGAAAGGCTGGTTCCGCGGATCGAGAAGCTGAAGGTCGGCCCCTATACCGCCGGCGACGATGTCGATTACGGCCCGGTCGTGACCGCCGCCGCCAAGGCCAATATCCACCGGCTGGTGCAATCGGGCATCGACCAGGGCGCCGAACTGGTGGTCGATGGCCGCGACTTCAAGCTGCAGGGCTATGAAAACGGCTTCTTCGTCGGCCCGCATCTGTTCGACCGGGTGACGAAGGACATGGATATCTACAAGACCGAGATCTTCGGCCCGGTCCTGTCCACCGTGCGCGCCAGGAGCTATGAGGAGGCCCTGGGCCTGGCGATGGACCACGAATACGGCAACGGCACCGCGATCTTCACCCGCGACGGCGACACCGCCCGCGATTTCGCCAACCGGGTCAACATCGGCATGGTCGGGATCAACGTGCCGATCCCGGTGCCTCTGGCCTATCACACCTTCGGCGGCTGGAAGAAATCCGGCTTCGGCGACCTGAACCAGCACGGGCCCGACGCCTTCCGATTCTATACCCGCACCAAGACGGTGACCTCGCGCTGGCCCTCGGGGCTGAAAGAGGGCGGCGAGTTCCACTTCAAGGCGATGGACTGATCAAGACGGGCTGCCCTGCCGGCTGCCCGCGCCAGCGGCATCGGGCACCGGGCCGCAGCCGGAACGAAAAAAAAGGGCGGTGATTTCTCACCGCCCTTTTCAATAATCGTCTTCGAAAGCTCAGGCGGCTTTCTTGGCCTTGCGGCGACGCAGAGCGCCAAGCCCGCCAAGCGCACCCACCAGCAGCAGGCCACCGGCCGGCAGCGGGACGGAAGCGACCGTCATCGAGCGGAGCGTGAAGGCGTCATTGCCGACATACCAGTCTTCCTTTTTCAATTCGCCGCTAGCGCGGATCGAAAAGGACGAAACGTAGTTTTGTCCAACAACGATCGGGTTCGAAACTCCAGGACCGAAGTGAGAAAAGGAGCCACCGTTGATCGACAGTTCATAGTCGTCATAGCCATCCAGCAAGCCGAGGGTAAACTCGACCAGATTAACTGCATAGTTGAAAGTGATGGTCAGGGTTTCCGCGCTGAAAACGGGGAATCCGTCGATCTGGTCCGGATCGATGAGGTCCGGGTTGCCGTCCACGCCAAGACCATTGGAGGTCTGAGTGACCGAGCAGTTGGCATTGACAATGCCCGCAACCGAGCACGAAGCGGAAAACGGCCCGGTGTCCGGGTTGCCGAAGTCATAGGTGGTGGTCGCGGCATTCGCCCCGCCCGCCGCCGCAGCAAACAATCCGGCCGCTGCATGCCATGCTTTGATATTCAAGAGCCCCCTTCAGGTACCAGTCTTACCTTCCAAACATCACCATCCCGCAGACCAGACCCCGCGACATGGCGACGAACCGCAAAATGCAGTTAACTTCACATTATGCGGCGGAATCCGCACTGGGCAAGATCTTGCCGCCCCATTCTTGCGCTTCCACCGCGATTGTCATGAACATCGCCTTAAGCGTGCATTCACGAGGATTGAATCAACTCGGTTGCAGCGGCCCGCGCCGCGTCCGTAATCCGATCACCCGCCAGCATGCGTGCAATCTCGGTGATACGGTCGGATTGTTCGAGAACCGTCACCAATGACCGGGTCACTCCCGATTCGACCCGCTTTTCCACCCGCCAGTGATGCGCCGCACGCGCGGCGACCTGTGGCGAATGGGTCACGACCAGGACCTGCGAGCCCGCGGCCAGGACCTCCAGCCGCCGCCCGACCGCATCCGCCGTCGCGCCGCCGACACCGCGGTCGATCTCGTCGAAGATCATCGTCAGCCCCTCCGACCGCCCGGTCAGGCAGACCTTCAGCGCCAGAAGGAACCGCGACAGCTCGCCGCCCGAGGCGATCTTGTTCAGCGCCCCGGCCGGAGCGCCGGGATTGGTGGCGACGGTGAAGGTGACGGCATCGGCGCCTTCGGGGCCGGGCTCGGCGGCGGCGATCTCGGTCGAGAACACCGCCCGCTCCATCTTCAGCGGCGCCAGTTCGCGGGCCATCGCCTTGTCGAGCTTCCGCGCCGCCTTGGTCCGGGCCGAAGTCAGCGCCGCCGCCGCGGCCTCATAGGCCTGTTCCGCCTCGGTCAGACCCGCCTTCAACGCCGCCAGGTTGCCGGCCCCGCCGTCGAGCGCCGCCAGACGGGCCGAGAATTCCTCGGCCAGCGCCGGCAACTCGTCCGGGGCGACCGAATGCTTGCGCGCCAGGCCCCGGATCGCGAACAGGCGTTCCTCGACCCGCTCCAGTTCGCGGGGATCGAAAATTAGCTCTTCCAGCGCCCGGCTCACCGCCTGTTCGGCCTGGCCCAGCTCGTCCAGCGCCCGGCCGAGCGCGTCGATCGCCGGGGTCAGGACCTCGCCCGCCTCGCCCGCCGCCCCTTCCAACCAGCGCAGGGCGTCGATCATCGGGCCCTCGGCGCCCTCGTTGCCCAGGGCCTGATGCGCCCGGGTGATGTCCTCCCCGATCCGGGCAGCGCCCTGCATCAGCCGGCGACGCGCGTCCAGTTCGGCATCCTCGCCCGCTTCCGGCGCCAGCTCCTCCAACTCGGCGGCAGCATGGCGCAGGAAATCCTCCTCGGCCCGTTCCGCATCGAGCCGCGTCTCGGCTTCGACCAGCGCCTTGCGGGCCGCAGCCACCGCGCCCCAGGCAGAGCGGGTGGCGGCGATCAGCCCCGCGTTCCCGGCGAAATCGTCCAGCAACTGGCGATGCCCGCGCGGGTTGAGCAGGCCCCGGTCATCCTGCTGGCCATGCAGTTCCACCAGAACGTCCGAGAGCGCCCGCAGCACCTCGCCGCTGGTGCGCCGATCGTTCACATAGGCCGATTTGCGCCCGTCCGAGGAATTGACCCGCCGCAGGATCAACTCGTCCGAAACGGGCAGACCGGCCTCGGCCAGGATCGCCCGCGCCGGGTGGTCCGGCGTCAGCGCAAAGACCGCCACCACCTCCCCTTCACTGGCGCCGGGGCGAACCATCTCGGCCCGGCCGCGCCAGCCCAGCACGAAGCCCAGGGCATCGAGAAGGATCGACTTGCCGGCCCCGGTCTCGCCGGTCAGCACGTTCAGCCCGGGGCGCAGGGTCAGCGCCGCCCGGTCGATCAGGGCAATGTCACGAATGTCGAGCGAGAGCAGCATTTCAGCCCCGTTGGATGCGAATCCGCACGCACTGCCTGTTCAAGAAAGGTGCCTGCAAGCACCCACCCTACAACCACTCGCCCTTGATCACCTGCCGGTAGATCGCCGCCAGCCAGCTGTCGCCCTTGGCCTCCGGCTCCAGCCCCTGTCTCGTCAGCAGGCGGTAGCTGTCCTCGTAATAGGGTGTCGAGCGGAAGTTGTAGCCCAGGATCGCGCCCGCGGTCTGCGCCTCGTCGGTCAGGCCCAGCGAGAGATAGCTCTCGACCAGCCGGTGCAGCGCCTCGGCGGTGTGCGACGTGGTCTGATACTGTTCGACCACCACCCGGAAGCGGTTGATCGCTGCGGCATAATGCCCCCGCTTCAGGTAATAGCGGCCGATTTCCATCTCTTTCGCGGCGAGATGGTCGAAGGCCAGGTCGAACTTGAGAATCGCCGATTGGGCGTATTCGCTGTCGGGATATTCCTCGATCACCGCCCGCAGCGCCTGCAGCGCCTGGAAGGTCAGGCCCTGGTCGCGGCCGACATCGTCGATCTGATCGTAATAGCTGAGCGCCAGCAGATACTTGGCATAGGCCGCGTCTTCGTCGGCGGGGTAGAAGTCGATGTAACGCTGGGCACTGGCCCGCGCATTCTCGTAGTCGCGGTCCTTGTGATAGCTGTAGGCCTGCATGATCAGCGCGCGCTTGGACCATTCGGAATAGGGGTAGAGACGCTCGACCTCGCCGAAATACCTGGCCGCATCCTTGGCCTTGCCGCTTTCCAGCTCGTATTCGCCGCGCTTGTAGATCTCTTCGGCGGAGTATTCCTCCAGCGGCTTCCCGCGGTCACCGCTGCCGAACGCACCCGAGAAAGGTCCGCTGAACGACGAGCCGCCGCCGCAGGCCGCAAGAGTCATCGCCAGGCACAGCGCAACGGCCGACCGTCCCCCTGCCCGTCCCGATTTCCGCACCCGCTCACCCCATGAATGGCCTGTGCCGACCCCGTGGGGGCGGCATCCTTGGCGGTTGTCTAGCACAGATAATTCCGGTGCAAAACGCTCTTTGCACCCGGACCGCCGGCCGTCGCCTTCAGGCAACCGCCGCCAGATCGGCCCGCCCCACGCCGGCGCCGGGCAACCGGGCCGCCACGCCCGCGCCGCATGTCACCAGTTCCCAGGCCCCGGGCCGGGCGAAAAGCGCCCGCAACAGCCGGTTGGTCATCGCGTGACCGGCCCGCTCGCCCCTGTAGCGCGCCAGCAGCGGCGCCCCCGCCAGGGCCAGGTCGCCCAGGGCATCAAGCATCTTGTGGCGCACCGGTTCGTCACGGTGCCGCAGCCCGCCCGGCGACAGCACCCGATCGCCGTCGAAGACCACCGCGTTCGCCATGGTGCCGCCACGGGCCAGGCCGTTGGCCTGCATCCGCTCGACATCGGCCTGCCGGCAGAAGGTCCGGCTGTCGGCCAGCTCCCGCACGAAGGCGCCATTGGCCATCCGCAGTCGCTTCTGCTGACGGCCGATCGCGGCATCCACGAAGTCGATGGCAAAGTCGATTTCCAGCCCTTCGGCGGGATGCAGGCTCGCCTTGGCACCGTCCTGGCTGACCGTCACCGGCTCCAGCACCCGAATCGCCATGACCTCGGCCTGCTGTTCACGCAGGCCGCGCTTCAGGAAGCCCTGCACGAAGCGCGCCGAGGACCCGTCGAGGATCGGCACTTCCGGCCCGTCGATCTCGATCAGCGCATTCTGGATGCCGCAGCCGGCCAGCGCCGCCATCAGATGTTCGATGGTGGCGACACGGGCTCCGGCGCCATTGGCGATCTCGGTGCAGAGAGTCGTGCCGACGACCTGGTCCCAGCGGGCCGCGATCAGCGCATCGCCGGGAAGGTCGGCCCGGCGGAACCAGATGCCGTAGCCGGCCGAAGCCGGTTGCACGGTCATCCGCACCGCACGGCCGGAATGCAGGCCGGTGCCGACAAAGCCGACGGGTCCTTTGAGAGTGCGCTGCAATGTGTAGCCTCAGGGATCGTTTCTGCCACAACGAGATCCCGGATCCGCTGGTCGGGTTTCGTCACGGTTCAGTTAGGGAACCGCGCCGGGCAACACAATTCACTCTTTGCAACGACCTGTAACATCCCCGCCGCGATCCGGCAGGAATTCGCCGCAATCTCGAAGAAGGCAGGGCAACAGCCTGATATCAATAGAAAAAGGCCGGATTTCTCCGGCCCTGTCCTGTGTCTGTGTGGCGCCGGATCGGCGCGAATGTGAGCGGGCCTAGTTGGCCTGACGGCGCAGGAAGGCCGGAATTTCGATGCGCTCCTGCTCGGGCGACAGCTCTTCTTCGGCGCTCGGCTGGGCCTGCACCGGGGGCTGACGCCGGGTCACCGGGGCCTGCGTCGGGGCCGCCGCGGCGGGCCTGGCGCCTTCGGCATGGCCGGTCATCCGGTTGATCAGCGAGTTGATCCCGAAGCGCGGCTGACGGTCGCCCTGGTCGCCGGGCTGGGCCGCCGGGGCGGCGCCACGCGGCTCCTGCTGCGGCACCTTCTTCACCGCGGCCTGCAACCGGGCCAAGGCTTCCGGCGACGGCGAACCGGCGGGGCGCGCCTTGGGCGCGACGAAGCTGGCGGCCGAGGATTCGACCGGCGGCGTGGCCATCCGGGCGCGGCCCGGCTGATAGGCCGGCGGCGGCAGGTCGTCGGCCTGACCGGCCTCTTCCATCTGCTCCGGCTCGGCACTCGGCTCGAACGTGTTCTGCGGCTCGAGCTCCTGGAACAGGGTCGGCTCCTGGGCATCCTGGCCCGGCTGTGCCGGCGCGGCACCGCGGCGATCGGCTCCGGCCTGCGGGGCCGCTTCGGCATAGGCCGCGGCCGCCACTTCCGGCTTTTCGAAGACCGGCGCTTCGGCCAGTTCGGCCGGGTTCGCCAGCGGCTCGGCCAGACGGCGGCGCGGCACCGGCTGATCCTCGGCGCTGACCGAGGCGTCGATCCCGGTGGCAACCACCGAGACCCGGATGCAGCCTTCCATCGCCGTGTCCAGCGTCGAGCCGACGATGATGTTGGCATCGGCATCGACCTTGTCGCGGATGATGTTCGCGGCTTCGTCGAGTTCGAACAGCGTCAGGTCGTGGCCGCCGGTGATGTTGATCAGGACACCCTTGGCGCCGTTCAGGCTGATCTCGTCCAGCAGCGGGTTGGCGATCGCCTTTTCGGCAGCCATCTTGGCGCGGTCGTCGCCCTCGCCCTCGCCGGTGCCCATCATCGCCTTGCCCATCTCGTCCATCACCGCGCGGACGTCGGCGAAGTCGAGGTTGATCAGGCCGGGGCGCACCATCAGATCGGTGACGCCCTTGACGCCCTGGTAGAGCACGTCGTCGGCCAGCGCGAAAGCTTCGGTGAAGGTGGTGCGTTCGTTGGCCAGCCGGAACAGGTTCTGGTTCGGGATGATGATCAGCGTATCGACGACCTTCTGCAGGGCCTCGATGCCTTCATCGGCCTGGCGCATCCGCTTGACGCCCTCGAACTGGAACGGCTTGGTGACGACGCCGACGGTCAGCACGCCCAGCTCGCGGGCCGCCTGGGCGATGATCGGCGCGGCGCCGGTCCCGGTGCCGCCGCCCATCCCGGCGGTGATGAAGCACATATGCGCCCCGGCCAGGTGGTCGATGATCTCTTCGATGGTCTCTTCGGCAGCGGTGGCGCCGACCGTCGGGCGGGCGCCGGCGCCCAGACCTTCGGTCGCCTTGACGCCCATCTGGATGCGGGCTTCGGCGCGGCTCTGGCTCAGCGCCTGCGCGTCGGTGTTCGCGACGACGAATTCCACTCCGTCGAGCTGCTTCTCGATCATGTTGTTGACGGCATTGCCGCCGGCCCCGCCTACGCCGAACACCGTAATGCGCGGCTTCAGATCCTGCTCCTGGGTCGGCATGGTGAGGTTCAAGGTCATCTGATCTGTCCGCCTGCTGCTGTTGACGCCAGGCCCACCCCGGCCCGGCCCTTTGTTTGTGCTGACTTTATCGGTTTCAGCTTACCCCGTCACGCGAAAAACACATATCTGCCACAAAATCTGGTGGGCCACAAAATTGCCATACGCGGGATTTCGCCCAAAACTCCAGATGTAGCGTTTACCAGTTGTCTCTGAACCATCGAACCGCCCTCTTGAGCGATCGGGCCGGGTAGCGTTCGACGGGAATCTCGAAGTCCCACCATTCGTCCTGCGGATGCGCGGCGAAAAGACACAGCCCGACCGCGCTGGCAAAGGCCGCGCCGGTCATCGCCTGTGGCAGCCCCTGGACCCGCAGCGGCCGTCCGATTCGAACCTTCTGGCCGAGGATCTTCGGCGCCAGCCCGTCGAGCCCCGGAATCTGGCTGGCTCCGCCGGTCAGCACCACCTGCTGGCTCGGCAGATGCTCGAATCCCGCCGCGTCCAGCCTGGCCCTCACGTCGTCGAGAATCTCCTCGACCCGCGGCCGCATGATCCCGATCAGTTCCGAGCGGCTGATGGTGCGCCGGTCGCGCTCCCAGTCTCCGGTCTCGCCGCCGATCTCGATCATCTCGCGGTCGTCCATCCCGGTGGCCACGACGCCGCCATAGAAGGTCTTGATCCGCTCGGCGGTGGCAAAGGGCACCTGCAGCCCCTTCGAGATGTCGCCGGTGACATGGCACCCGCCCAACCGCACCGAGTCGGCATAGATCATGTGTTTCTTGATGAAGATCGAGACCCCGGTGGTGCCGCCGCCCATGTCGATGCAGGCGGCGCCCAGTTCCTGCTCGTCCTCGACCAGGCTCGACATCCCCGAGACATAGGCCGACGAGGCGATCCCGGCCAATTCCAGATCGCAGCGCTTGATGCAGTGGATCAGGTTCTGGATCACGCATTGATCGACGGTCAGCAGGTGCATGTCCACCGACAGCCGGTTGCCGCGATGGCTGCGCGGGTCCTCGATGCCGGTGCGGTGGTCGATCGAGAAATTGACCGGCTGGGCATGGATCACCTCGCGGCCCTCGCCATAGGGCGGCACCTCGCAGGCCGCCATGACCCGCGCCACATCCTGGTCGCGGACCTGGCCGTCCTCCAGGTCCAGCGAACCGTCCAGCCCGTAGCTGCGCGGCTCGCCCCCCGAGAAGCTTGCGATGACGTGATCAACCCGCACATTGGCCATCTTCTGCGCCGCCTGCACCACCGTGCGCACCGCGCGTTCGGTCTCGGCCATGGCGTCGATCTCGCCGAATTTCACCCCGCGAGAGCGGGTGGTGGCGGCCCCGATCACCCGGAAGGCGCTCTGCCCCGCCATCCGACCGACCCCGTCCGAGGCGCCCTCGTCATGGGTCGGGTCGAATCGCAGCACCAGGCAGGCGATCTTCGATGTGCCCAGGTCCAGAACCGCCACGACGCCCCTCTGAATGGCCGCCTTGCGCATGTTCCGCATGGCACGTTGCGATTGATAGAGGTCGGTCATGGTCTGGCGGCTCCTGACAAGGCGGCGGAAGTCTGACGATAGGTCTCGGCGGCGGGGGCATTCAGCCGGACCGTGGCGCGCTGCGGATTGCGCAGGTCCACCGCGGTGATGTCGCGGTCGAGAAGGTCCTGCGCCTGATGCAGGGCGATGATCTGTTCCAGGGCGCTCACCGGGTCCCGATCCGGCAGCATGAGCCGGATCGACGGCTCGACGACCACGTCCCAACGGCGCTCGCCGACACGGATCAGCCCCCGGATACGGTCCCGGATCGGCCCGGCGACGGCCAGGAGCTCCAGCGCCTGGCGCACATGCTTGTCGGCCCCTTCGCCGACGATCAGCGGCAGGTCGGGCCGTTCCAGCCGCGACAGCAGCGGCGCGACCGGGTGGCCGGTGCTGTCCAGCGTGCCGATGCCCTTGGCCGAGCGCCAGATCACCACCGGCTGGCGTTCGGTCACCGCGACCTCCAGCACCCCGCCCTTGCGGATATGCAGCTGCGCCGATTCCACCGCGTCCAGCTCGTGCAGGCTGGCTTGCATCGCCTCCAGATCCATCTCGAAGGACGACAGCGGCAGGCGCAGACCCAGCTTCTGGCGGATCTGGTCGGCGGTCCCCGGCGAGGCGCCCTCGATCCGCATCATCTGCACCATGAATTCCGGCCGCTCGGCGATCGACTGGCGCAGCCCCTCGGCCCAGTCGGTGACCGCGGCGCGATGAGCCTCGTCGTGAAACCAGATGCCGATGCCCAGCACCACCGCGAAGATCGGCAGCCCGCGCCGCAGCAGCGCCCGGAACAGCGGCGTCAGCCAAAGCCGGTGCAGCCGGTAGACCACCCGGCTCGGCGCCGGGTCGCGGCGCGGCGCCGACGTCCCCGCCGGCTTGGCCGGGGTCCGGCTCAGCACCGGCTCGATCCGGCCCTGCCCGGCCTCTCTCCCCGCGGCGGCCTCTGGGGTCGGCCCCACCAGCCGCGCCCGTGCCCGGCTGCCAAGCCAGCCCGGCCGGGTCGCCCGCAATGTCTCGTCCGGCGCGCTCATCCGGCCTCCTTCGGGGCCTGCCCCTGTGGTGCCATCCGGCGGCACATGTCGCGGCCCCGGCGATGCGTCAGCGGTCGCACGAGGCATCCTCCACGATCATCCGGCACAGTTCGGGAAAGCTGATCCCCGCCTTCGCCGCCTGTTCCGGCGCCAGCGAGGTCGGGGTCATCCCCGGCTGGGTGTTGATCTCGAGCAGGATCAGCCCGTCGAGACCCCGGCTCTCGTCCCAGCGGAAATCGGTGCGGCTCAGCCCCCGGCAACCGATCGCGGCATGGGCCCGGGTGGCATAGTCGAGACAGGCGGCGGTGATCTGTTCGGGAATGTCGGCGGGCACCACATGGCGCGAGCCGCCCTCGGCATATTTGGCGTGATAGTCGTACCAGCCGTCACTGTAGATATCGGTCACGTTCAGCGGCTTGCCCGACAGCACCGCGCAGGTCAGTTCACGGCCCGGCGCATAGGCTTCGACCATCACCACCTCGGGCAGCGACTCGTCCAGCTGCGGCGGGCCGTCGGCCGCCTCCTGCACGATATGGACCCCGACCGACGAGCCCTCGGCATTCGGCTTCACCACATAGGGCGGCGGCAGCACGTGATACGCCTCGACCTCGGCCTTGCAGGCCAGCCGGCTCTCGACCACCGGCAGACCGGCGGCGACGAAGGCGGCCTTGGATTTCTGCTTGTCCATCGCAAGGGCCGAGGCCAGCACCCCGGAATGCGTATAGGGCAGCCGCAGCCATTCCAGCAGCCCCTGCACGCAGCCATCCTCGCCCCAACGGCCATGCAACGCATTGAAGACGACATCAGGGCCGAGCGCCCGCAGCACCTCGGCCAGATCGACGCCCGCGTCGATCTCGGTCACCTGAAACCCTGCCACCCGCAGCGCGGCCGCGCATTCCCTGCCCGAGGACAAGGACACCTCGCGTTCCGCCGAGGTGCCGCCCATCAGTACCGCCACATGCGGGGTTGCCCTGCTCGACATACCCGCCTCGATTGCCTTTTCGGACCGTGTCTCCGGTCCTTTCCGCCTCAACAGGCCCTGTCTCGGACCCTTGTCATCCGCCCGGGCGACCTAAGCATCGCCCACGCGCATGATTTCCCATTCTAACGTGATCCCGGAGCATTCGGAAACCCTTTTTCGCACCTCTTCGCCCAATCCTTCCAGATCGGCGGCGCTGGCATCTCCGGTATTGGTCAGGAAGTTCGAATGTTTCGGGTTCATCAACGCCCCGCCGCGGGTGGCGCCGCGCATTCCGGCGTCGTCGATCAGCTTCCAGGCCTTCAGCTCATGGCTGTCGTCCGCCTGCCCGGTCGAGCTGAACCCGGCCGGGTTGCGGAAGGTCGAGCCGGCAGTGCGGTCCTTCACCGGCTGGGTCTCGTTCCGCCTGGCCAGCTGCGCCTCCATCCGCGCGTTCAATTCCTCCGGATCGCCGGTTTCGGCCCGGAAAACCGCCTCGACCAGCACCGCGTCCTCGGGCAGATCGCTCTGCCGATAGCGGAAGTTCATCTGCTCCGGCCCCAGCGTCACCACCTCGCCCGCCCGCGTCACCGCCACCGCCTCGACGAAATGATCCGCCGTATACGAGCCATAGCAGCCCGCGTTCATCCGCACCGCACCGCCGATGGTGCCGGGAATGGTGCGCAGGAAGGTCAGGTCCAGCCCCGCCGCCGCGGCCTTGCGCGCCACATGCGCGTCCAGCGCCGCCGCCCCGGCCCGCACCAGGGTGCCTTCGATCGTGATCCCGTTGAACCCGCGCCCCAGCCGCACCACCACCGCCCGGATGCCGCCATCGCGCACGATCAGATTGCTGCCGACTCCCATCGGGAACACCGGGACATCCGCGGGCAGGGCCTTGAGGAAATCGCTCAGATCGTCGAGATCGGCGGGCTGAAACAGGTAATCCGCCGGCCCGCCGACCCGCAGCCAGGTCAGATCGGCCAGCGGCCGGTCGGGAGTGAGAGTGCCTCGTGGGGTGGGGAGGGTCATGGGCGCTCGCTATCGCCGAATGCGGGGCGTTTCAATGGAACGTCGGGGGTCGGCCTATCGGCGCACGGCCGGGGACGACTACGGAGCACGTGCGGGCACGCGGCCCGGTGGCCTCGCCGCACCGCGATTTGATGTTCCGCCGAGCCGCGGCCACGCAAGCCTCAGGTCGCACCGCCCTTGCCCTTCCCGATCATCCAGCGCCAGAGATACCAGATCGGCCAGCGCAGGATGCTCGCCCCCGCCGCCAGCACGATCAGCCCGATCCAGGGGCCGTTGGTCCAGGTCACCCAGCCGACCAGCGGCACGCCCAGGGCGATCAGCAGATAGGCCGCGCGCCAGTGATAATCCTTGCTCGGCAACATCCCGATCAGGTTGGCGGCAATGGCCCAGACGCAGGCGAGGATCAGCGGCAGGCTCATGACCCGGCCCTCTCGGCAGGGCCTTCGTCTTCCGCGTCGCGGGCCTCGCGCGGCAGCATCCGCCGCATCGCCGGCGACAGATCGGACTCCGCCAGCCCCGGCGGCCGCGAGACCGGCAGGCCAAGCGCGCGGCGGACCAGGAAGATCAGCGGATAGCGGAACATCGACAGGAAGCCGAGCAGCCCCGCCACCGCCCACCAGGTGCCGTGCTCGCGGCCGATCCAGACCAGCAGCACCGGCGCCGCGACCAGCAGCGGAATCCCCGGCCAGGGCTGATAGCGCATCGGCAGCATCGCGGTCCCGGTCGCCACCAGGGCCCAGATGCAGGCAAGGATCAGCGGCAGACTCATGCCGCCTGTCCCCGCAGCCGCGCCGGCAACCCGTTCGCCCAGGCCGAGATCGTCCCGGCGCCGAGGCAGACCACGATGTCGCCGGGCCGCGCCTGTTCGCGCACCAGCCGTTCCAGGTCCTCTTCGTCGATCACCGCCCGGGCATGCCGATGGCCGTGCCGGATCAGCCCGGCGACCAGGTCGTCACGGTCGGCACCGGCAATCGGCGCCTCGCCGGCGGCATAGACCTCGGCAATCCCGACCACGTCGGCATCGTTGAAGCAGGTGCAGAAATCCTCGAACAGGTCGTGCAGCCGCGAATAGCGGTGCGGCTGATGCACCGCGATGACCCGGCCCGAACTGGCCTGCCGCGCCGCTTTCAGCACCGCCGCGATCTCGACCGGGTGATGGCCGTAATCGTCGATGATGGTGACGCCATCGACCTCGCCGACCTTGGTGAAGCGCCGGTTGACCCCGGCGAACCCGGCCAGGGCGCTGCGGATCTCGTCCTTCTTCATCCCCAGGTGCCGCGCCACCGCCACCGCCGCCAGCGCGTTCGAGACATTGTGGTCGCCCGGCATCGGCAGGGTGCAGCCCTCGATCACCTGATCCTCGTTGCGCAGCACGATGTCGAAATGCGCCACGCCCTTGTCATAGCGCAGCCCGGTCGCCGAGATGTCGGCCTGGGCGTTGAAGCCGAAGGTCACGACCCGGCGATCGGTGATCTTGCCGACCAGCGACTGCACCTCGGGGTGGTCGGTGCAGCAGACCGCCAGCCCGTAGAAAGGAATGTTCGACACGAAGTCCAGGAAGCCCTGCCGCAGGTTCTCGATGCTGCCCCAGTGCTCCATGTGCTCGGGGTCGATATTGGTCACGATGGCGATGGTCGCCGGCAGGCGGTTGAAGGTGCCGTCGCTTTCGTCGGCCTCGACCACCATCCATTCGCCCTGCCCCATCCGGGCGTTCGAGCCATAGGCGTGGATGATGCCGCCGTTGATCACCGTCGGATCCAGCCCGCCGGCATCCAGCAGCGTCGCCACCAGCGTCGTGGTGGTGGTCTTGCCATGGGTTCCGGCCACCGCGATGTTCGAGCGCAGCCGCATCAGCTCGGCCAGCATCTCGGCCCGGCGCACCACCGGCAGATGCCGGGTCCGGGCCTCGTCCAGCTCCGGGTTGCCGGGCTTGATGGCGCTGGAGATCACCACGACCTCGGCGCCCTCCAGATTGGCCGCCTTCTGGCCGATGAAGATACGCGCGCCCAGGCCTTCCAGCCGCTCGGTGATCTTCGACGGTTTCAGGTCCGAACCCTGCACCGAATAGCCGTGGTTCAGCAGCACCTCGGCGATGCCGGACATGCCGATGCCGCCGATGCCGACGAAATGAATGGGCCCGAGCTGGGTCGGGAGTTTGGTGGCCGCGTTCATGTCGTCCTTTCGGGGTCGGTAGTCTTGGTCTTGGGTCGGGCAAGTTCCTGCACCAGGTCGGCCAGGGTCTCGGCAGCGCCGGGCCTGCCCTGCGCCAGCGCCGCCTGCGCCATCTTCTGGGCCGCGGACGGATCGCTCAGGATCGCGGCGATATGGTCGGAAAGCGTCCCGGGATCAAGCCTGCTTTCCGGGATCAGCACCGCCGCCCCCGCGTCAACCAGCCCGCGGGCGTTGGCGCTCTGATGGTCTGCGGTGGCCGCGGCATAGGGGATCAGGATCGACGGCCGCCCGATCACCGAGATATCGGCGACCGACGAGGCCCCGGCCCGGCTGATCACCAGCTCGGCCTCGCTCATCCGGCGCGGCACGTCGTCGAAGAAGGGCGCGACCTCGGCCTCGATCCCGGCCCCGGCATAGAAGGCGGTGACGCGGTCGTGATCCTCGGGCCTCGCCTGCTGGGCGATGCGCAACCGGCGGCGCAGGTCATCCGGCAGGGCGGCAATCGCGGCCGGGACCACATCCGACAGGATCCGGGCCCCCTGCGAGCCGCCGATGACCAGCACCGACATCGGATTGTCGCCCGGAACCGTATAGGGAGAGCCGGCCTTCTCCAGCACCGCGGCGCGGACCGGATTGCCGGTGTGGACACCCTCGACCCCGGCCGGCAGGGCGGTCGGCCAGGTGCCGCAGGCAATCAGATCGACATGCGGGGCAAAGCGCGTGTTGACCCGGCCCAGGACGCCATTCTGCTCGTGGATCATGCTCGGCAGTTTCAGCAGCCATGCGGCCGCCAGCGCCGGGATCGAGGGGTAGCCGCCAAAGCCCACCACCACGGCCGGCCGATCGCGCTTCATCGCGCGGCGCGCCGACCAGGCCCCGGCGAACAGCCGGAACGGCACCGCCATCCGGGCCAGGCGGCCGCCGCGCGCCGGGGTGGCGCTGGCCACGACCTCGACCACCACAGGCGCCGGGAAGCCTCCGGCATAGCGGGCGCCGCGCGCATCGGTGGACAGTTTCACCCGCCAGCCCCGCGCCAGCATCACCTCGGCCAGGGCCTGCGCCGGGAACATGTGGCCACCGGTGCCGCCCGCCGCAATGACGAGAAGCGGCGCCGTCACAGGCTGCGCCTCGGCCGGGGCTCTTCGGCGGGCTCCAGCCAGACCCCGACGAAGCCCAGCCCCCTGCGCAGCAGCGGCGACAGCGACGCACGCGGCCGGGCGCGGCGGGCACGGGCCGGCTTCGGCGTCTTCGGTTCCGGCACCCAGTAGATCCCGATGAAGGCCAGTATGCGCTGCGCCACGCGAACCCGGTTCATCCTCGACGCCCCAGCAGATCCTCGATCCGGCCCTGTGGCCGGGTCCGGGTGAAGGCCAGTAACATGCCGACCGCGATTCCCCCCGCGATCAGGGACGAGCCGCCATAGCTGACGAAGGGCAGCGTCATCCCCTTGGCCGGCAGCAGCCGCACCGCGACGCCCATATTGATCATCGCCTGAACCCCGAACATGCAGGCCAGCCCGGTGCCCGCCAGCCGGATGAAGGGATCGCGCTCCTTGACCAGCCGCAGCAGCGAGCGGACCACCACGGTCGCGTAGAGCGTGATGATCAGCAGCACCAGGATCAGCCCGTATTCCTCGGCCGCCACCGCGATGATGAAATCGGTATGGGCATCGGGCAGCGACCACTTGACCTCGCCGCCACCGACGCCGACGCCGAAGAAACCGCCCTCCATGATCGCGTTGGTGGCATAGCCGATCTGGGTCCGCGGATCGACTTCCGGATTCAGGAAGCCGTCGATCCGGCGCGCGAAATGCTCGGAATGCTCATAGGCGAAGGTGCCGAGGATCGCCACGGCACCGGCCAGCGCGCCCAGCAGGGACACCGGCGCCCCGGCGACGAAATACATCACCCCCCAGCCGAACAGCACCAGCGCCGCCTGGCCGAAGTCGGGCTGCATCGCCAGGAAACCGACGATCACCATGGTCAGCACAAAGGAATAGAGCCGCCCCGGCGGTCCGTTCAGATCGAAACTCGCCGCCATCAGCCAGGCCGAGACGATCACGAAACCGGGTTTGAGGAACTCGGACGGCTGGACGCTGGCGAAGCCGAAGGAATACCAGCGCACCGCGCCCTTGCCGAAATCGGTCCCGGCCAGCGGCAACAGCAGCAGCGCCAGGAAGGCAAAGCAGAAGCCCACCACCCCCAGACGCCGCACGAGTTGCGGCGACATCATCGTGGTGGCGAACATCACCACCAGCGCCAGCGCCCCGAACTGGGCCTGCTTGGTCACGTAATAGAAGGCCGGAAGCCCGTTCTTTTCGGCCAGCGGCGGCGAGGCCGCCAGGCCAAGCAATATGCCGACGCCGAACAGCAGAAGGATCGCGGACAGCGACCATTTGTCGATCGTGCGCCACCATTTCGGAAGTACCGGCTCACCATCCCGCACGGGGATGGTGCCATAGGCCATCTCGGTCATCTGACTGTCTCACTGCCTCGGGTCGCCCGGGTTTGCCCCGGGTCTGGGGTCGAAGTGTAACGCAGACGGGGGCTTTTGGAAAGTCTCGATAGGGGTGCAAGACCCCCGCCCGGGCTTGATCGTTACCGGGCTTCCGGGAAGGCTTGTGGCTCAACCCGACCGATTCGAGGCGAACATGGCCACCTGTGCAGAGTGCGGCACCGAACTCAGCTTTCTGTCGCAATACGAATATGCCGGCGCCAGGGTCTGCGGCGCCTGTCACACCAGACTGAGCAACGGCGAGGCGCCCCGATCCTCGCCCAGGCAGCCCCCGCCCGCTGCCGGCCCCGACCCCGCCGCGCAGATCCGGCTGACCACCCTGTCGGAATATCCCGGCGCTCCGGCCGTGGTCTGGTTCGAAATGGTGCAGGCAACCGTGGTGCAGGCGCTGGAGACCCGCAAGGACCTGCTGGCCGGTCTGCGCCACCAGCCCGGCGCCCGGGGCGAGCGGCTGGAGGCGGAACTGGCGCGGGTGCAGGCCCTGGCCCGGGACGAGCTGCGCAGGGCCGCCGCCCGGCTGGGCGCCGAGGCGGTCGTCGGGGTCACGATGTCGACCCGGCTGGAACCGCTGGGCGGCTCCGAAGTCAACGAACGGCTGGTGCTGGTCGATGCCAGCGGCACCGCCGTCAAGCTGACCCAATAGGCCCGATCCTGCGTGCAGGCACGCACCCTGTAGGGCGGCAGCGGCGGGCGGGTCCAATATCCCCGGCCTGTGGCGACGTAGGGTGCGTGCTTGCACGCACCACGCCCTCAACCCGTTGCGCCCTGCTTCGCCTTCAGCCCCGCGGCCCAGTCCGTCACCAGTGCCTCCAGCGCCGGCCAGTCCGTGTATTCCCGGTCCTCGCCCCGTTTCAGCGTCGGGTCGCGCTCGGCCGCGATCCGGCGCATCGCCCAGCCGCGAAAGGCGTCATAGGCCGAAAACCGGAACGCCCCGGCGACATGTTCGATCCGGCCCGGCTTCCAGCCCGTCGACTCGATGAACTGGTTCAGCCGGTCGCCAAGCCCTTCCCAGTCCGAGACGTTGTGCCCCGCCGCCGACAGCGAGACCGGCAGGAACAGCGTCGGCATCCGGTTCAGCTCTGCGCTGTGGTCGGTCACGAAATCGGTCAGCTCGCGCTGATAGCCGCCGATATGCATCGACCCGGCCAGGATCGCGGCATCGAACCGGCCCAACTCGACCCCCGCGGGATCGGCAAGGTTCAGAAGTTCCACCGAATGGCCGGCCTCGTAGAGCCGGTCCATCGCCCGCCGGGCAACCTTGCGGGTCTGGCCGTCGGTAGTGGCATAGGCGATCAAGAGTTTCATCGCGGGCCTCCTTTCAGACGCCCCCAACCTGCCGCAGCCATCCCGGGACCGCCTTGCGCGGGATCAAATCGCCGGCCGGGCGGAACTGCAGGAGACCTCCCCGCAGCGCCGCCCTACGGCAGCGCCATGACCCGGGCGATGAAATCCTCGCCGCGCTTCTCGAAATCCGGATACTGGTCGAAACTCGCCGCCGCCGGGGCCAGCAGCACCGTATCCCCCGGCTCGGCCTCGGCCGCGGCCCGCGCCACGGCCTGTTCCATGGTCTCGCAGATGTCCTGCGGCAGGTCGCCCAGCTGCAGCGCGAAGTCGCGCGCCGAATGGCCGATCAGATAGGCCTTGCGCACCGAGCCGAGATGCGGACGCAGCGCCTCGATCCCGCCCTCCTTGCCCAGCCCGCCGGCGATCCAGCGGATATTCCGGAACGCCTGCAGCGCCTTGCCGGCGCTGTCCACATTGGTCGCCTTGGAATCGTTCACCCAGGCCACGCCGCCGCGCTCGCGGATCAGCTGGCTGCGATGCGGCAGGCCCTGAAAGCTGTGGAACGCCTGCTCGATTTCCTTCGGCGCCAGCCCCAGCCCGCGCACCGCCGCATAGGCGGCGCAGGCGTTCTGATGGTTGTGCACCCCCGGCAGCCCCTTGACGGCACGCAGGTCGATCGAGGCCACCTGCCGCCCCTTGCGCCATTCCGACAGGAACCCCTTGCGGGCAAAGACCAGCCAGCCCGGACCGCCCAGCTTCCGGCTGACCGAGACCTTGATCACCCGGTCATCCGATGCCGCCTCGGCCAGTTGATTGGCCAGATAGAGCCCCTCGGCCTCGTCCACCCCGATCACCGCCCGGTCCGGCCCGCCCTCGGCAAAGAGCCGGCGCTTGGCGGCGAAATAACCGCCGATGCCGCCATGCCGGTCCAGGTGGTCGGGCGAGAGATTGGTGAAGACCGCGACATCCGGGGTCAGCGCCCGGGCCAGGTCGGTCTGATAGCTGCTGAGTTCCAGCACCACCACGCCGGCCTCGCCCGGCGGGTCGATGTCCAGCACCCCGCGGCCGATGTTGCCGGCCAGCTGGCTTTCGCGCCCGGCCTCGGTCAACAGGTGATGGATCAGCGCCGCCGTGGTCGATTTGCCGTTCGAGCCGGTCACGGCGATGACCCGCGGCGCCACGTCGAACCCGTCCCAGCCCTGCGTCGCCAGCGAGCGGAAGAACAGCCCGATGTCGTTGTCCACCGGCACCCCGGCTTCCCAGGCGGCGGCGATGGCGGGATGCGGCGCGGGGTAGAGATGCGGGATGCCGGGCGAGGTGATCAGCGCCGCGATCCCCTCCAGCCCCGGGCCGCGCAGCGGATCACGCAGCGCGAAGCCGGCGTTCTCGGCGGCCGCCCGCCCCTCGGGGCTGTCGTCCCAGCACAGCGGCTCGGCCCCGCCCGCCGCCAGCGCCCGGGCCGCCGCCAGGCCGGAACGGCCCAGCCCCAGAACCAGAACGCTCTGCCCGTCAAATCCCTGAACCGGTATCATCGCCCCTCCGACGCCACTGCCCGATCAGAGCTAGGCCAATTCCGCGGCAAGGGCCAGCCTGCGCGGCGCCGCTACAGCGGGCAATCCAGCGCCCCGGCCAGGAACGCCGGCCGCTTTGCAACCGTCCCTTTGGGCAGCAGCGTCACCGGATGGCCCAGGGCCGGATAGCCCGCGGCAAGCGCATGGTATTCCGCCTCCGCCTCGGCCATCGAGCCCTTCCGCTCGGCATCCTCCACCCGCAGCTCGGGCCAGGGCGGCACCAGGAACACCCGCTCGAAACGCTGCGCCAGCACCTCGCCGGCCGCGGCCGGCAGCGCCAGCCCCCGCGCCTGCAGCCACAGCACCGCGTCCAGCCCCGAGCGGTCGAAGAACACCGGCCCGCCGCGGTCGCGGACGGCCGCATGATCCGCCACCGCCAGGTCGATGCAGGCGGCGGCAAAGCCCGGACCATCCTCCCAGGGCAGCACCCCGCCCTGCCCGGCCAGCGCCGCCTGCACCAGCCGCCGCCCCGGCTCGGGCACCGTGGCATGGCCGCGCGCCGCCAGCGCCGCCAGCAGCGTCGACTTGCCGCCGCCGGAACAGCCCGAAAGGATGATGTGTCTGGGTCGGGTCATGCCGGCCTTTCCGGTCAGGCAGGCGGCGCCGGGACCGGCAGGACGGCCAAGGGGAGCCCCCGGCCACATCCGCCCGCGCCGCGGCCTATCTCAGTTTCAGCGTCGCCAGCCCGATCAGCGCCAGCACCAGCGAGATGATCCAGAACCGGATCACGATCTGGCTCTCGCCCCAGCCCTTCTTCTCGAAATGGTGGTGGATCGGCGCCATCAGGAACACCCGCCTGCCGGTGCGCTTGAAATAGAGCACCTGGATGATGACGCTCAGCGTCTCGACCACGAAGAGCCCGCCGACGATCGCCAGCACGATCTCGTGCTTGGTCGCCACCGCGATCGCGCCCAGGGCACCGCCCAGAGCCAGCGAGCCGGTATCGCCCATGAACACCGCCGCCGGCGGCGCATTATACCACAGGAACCCCAGCCCGCCGCCGATCAGCGCCGAGCAGAAGACCAGTATCTCGCCGGTCCCGGGCACGTAATGCACATCGAGATATTCCGAGAAATCGACCCGTCCGACCGCATAGGCGATGACGCCCAGCGTCGCCGAGGCGATCATCACCGGCATGATTGCCAGCCCGTCCAGCCCGTCGGTCATGTTGACCGAATTGGCGGCCCCGACGATCACCACCACGCCGAAGACGATGAAGCCCCAGCCCAGGTCCCACAGCGTCGCCTTGAACACCGGAAAGGCCAGCATGTTGCTCAACTCGGTCGGGTGCATGGCCGCGGCCCAGTAGCTGGCCACCGCCGCGATCATGATGCCCAGCACCATCCGCAACCGGCCCGGCACGCCCTTGGTGTTGTATTTCTTCACCTTGGCCAGATCGTCGGTGAAACCGATCAGCCCGAAGGCCAGGGTCACGAAGAGCACCAGCCAGACATAGCCGTTGTCGAGCCGGGCCCAGAGCAGCGTCGCCACCATCAGCGCCGAGAGGATCAGCAGCCCGCCCATGGTCGGGGTGCCCTTCTTGGTCTCCAGGTGGCTGGCCGGCCCGTCCTCGCGGATCGGCTGGCCGCGGCCCTGCTTGCGGCGCAGGAAATCGATCAGCGGCCGACCGAAGATGAAGCCGAACACCAGCGCGGTAAAGAAGGCCCCGCCGGATCGGAAGGTAATGTAGCGAAACAGGTTGAAGAAGTCGCCCCCGTCCGAATATTCGGTCAGCCAGTACAGCATCAGCCCTGCGCCCCTTCTGTTCGCGGTGTCCCCTCCGGGCCGTCACCGCGCATGTCATCGGGCCGCGCCTGCCCTAATTTGCGCAAGGCATCGACGACGCGCGAAACCTTGACGCCCTTCGATCCCTTGACCAGCACCACATCCCCGGCATCGACCAGGGCATGGACGCGGGCGCACATCGCCCCGGCGGTCTCGTGCCATTCGCCGCGCTTGCCCTCGGGCAGCGCCTGCCACAACGCCCGCATCAGCGGCCCGACGCAATGCACCACGTCGATCGCCGCCAGGCTGGGCGAGTCGGCAATCGCGGCGTGCAGCGGAACCTCCTCGGGGCCGAGTTCCAGCATGTCGCCCAGGATCGCGATCCTGCGGCCCCGCCGGACCCGGCCGATCCCGTCGCGCACCGGGCTGACCGCCAGCACCTCCAGCGCCGCCGCCATCGAGACCGGATTGGCGTTGAAGGCGTCATCGATCAGCGCGAAGCGCTCTTCGTCATAGACCAGGTCCAGCACCACCGTCTCGCGGGTGCCGCGGCCGCTGGGCGGTGCCCAATTCCCCAGGTCGCAGGCCGCGACCACCGGATCGGCGCCCAACGCCTGCGCCGCCGCGATCACCCCCGCCGCGTTCAGCGCGAAATGCCGGCCGGGAGAGCGGATCTTGTAAAGGATCGTCTGGCCCTGCACCTCGGCGCTGACCACCGTCGTGTCCTGCGACAGCGTCACCTGAACGACCCGCACATCGCTGCCCGGCGCGGTGCCGAAATGCACGATCTGCGCGCCCTGCGCCCCGGCCTCGGCATCGAGTATCGGGGAGGTCGCATCGTCGGCATTGATCACCGCCGTGCCGCCCGGCTCCAGCCCCCGGAAGATCGAGGCCTTCTCGCGGGCAATCGACTCGACCGAATCGAAGAACTCCAGATGCACCGCGGCGACATTGGTGACCATGGCGACATGCGGCCGGGTCATCGCGGTCAGCGGCGCGATCTCTCCTGCATGGTTCATGCCGATCTCGATCACCGCGAAGTCGCTGTCGCGCGGCATCCGCGCCAGGGTCAGCGGCACCCCCCAGTGGTTGTTGTAGCTCGCCTCGGCGGCATGGACCCGTCCCATCGCCGACAGCACCGCCCGCAGCATCTCCTTGGTCGAGGTCTTGCCGACCGAGCCGGTCACCGCCACCACCCGCGCGCCCGACCGGTCCCGCCCCGCCGCGCCCAGAGCCGCCAGCCCGGCCAGGACATCCGGCACGATCAGGAGCGGCGCATCCGCCGCCACGCCCTCGGGCACCCGGCTGACCATCGCCGCCGCCGCCCCCTTGGCCAGCGCCTGCGCAACGAAGTCATGCCCGTCGCGCACATCTTTCAGGGCGACGAACAGGTCGCCCGGCTGCAGGCTCCGGCTGTCGATCGACACGCCGTCGGCCTGCCAGTCAACCGTTGCCCGCCCCCCTGTCGCCGCAGCCGCCTCGGCCGAGGTCCAGAGGCTCACGCGACCCTCCCGTCCAGCGCCGCCACCGCGACACTGGCCTGTTCGGCATCGTCGAAAGGATAGGTCGCGTCGCCGACGATCTGCCCGGTCTCGTGCCCCTTGCCGGCGATCAGCAGCGTGTCGCCCGGCTCCAGCGCATCGACCCCGCGCAGGATCGCCTCGGCCCGGTCGCCGACCTCGTTCGCCTCGGGACAGCCCGCCATCACCGCCGCCCGGATGCTGGCCGGGTCCTCGCTGCGCGGATTGTCGTCGGTCACGATCACTACATCGGCATTCTCGGCCGCCGCCTTGCCCATCAGCGGCCGCTTGCCCCGGTCGCGGTCGCCGCCGGCGCCGAAGACCACCACGATCCGGCCCAGCACATGCGGCCGCAGCGACCGCAGGGCCGAGATCAGCGCCCCCGGCTTGTGCGAGTAATCGACAAAGACCGTGGCACCGTTCTCGCGCGTCGCGACCAGCTGCATCCGCCCCGGCACCGTCGTCAGTTCCGGCAGCGCCGCGAAGACATCCGAAGGATCGCAGCCCGAGGCCACCGCCAGCGCCGCCGCCGAGAGCACGTTCTCGGCCTGGAAGCCACCGATCAGCGGCAGCCGCGCGGTCTGCGCCAGCCCGTTCCAGGTGAACCGCAGGTCCTGTCCCTTGGCGTCATAGCGCTGCGCGATGATCCGCAGCGCCGCCTTGGGCGAGCGGCCCACCGTCACCACGTCCTGGCCACGGCCCCGCGCGATATGCGCCATCTCCTCGCCGCGGGCATCGTCGATATTGATGATCGCGATCCCGTCCTCCGGCAGCACGCGGGCGAACAGCCCCGCCTTGGCGGCGAAATATTCATCGAAATCAGCGTGGTAATCCAGGTGGTCCTGGCTGAAATTGGTAAAGGCCGCCGCCGTCAGCGCCACCCCGTCCAGCCGCCGCTGGTCCAGCCCGTGCGACGAGGCCTCCATCGCCGCATGGCTGATCCCGGCCCCGGTCATCTGCGCCAGCAGCCGGTGCAGCGTCACCGGCTCGGGCGTGGTATGGGCCAGCTTGGCCTGAAAGTCGCCGATCACCCCCATGGTGCCCAGGTTCACCGCCGGCAATCCCAGCACCTGCCAGATCTGCCGCGTGAAGGTCGCCACCGAGGTCTTGCCCGCGGTCCCCGTCACCGCCACCACGCATTCGGGCTGGGCGCCGAAGAACAGCGCCGCCGCATAGGCCAGCGCCTGGCGCGGGTCCTCGCAGAGCACCACCGCCACATTCGCCTTGGCCAGGGCCTCGCGCGCCAGATCGGCGCCCTCGCGGTCGGTCAGCACCGCGCTCGCCCCCGCCGCCAGCGCCGCCGGCAGGAAGGTCGCCCCATGCACCTGTGTGCCGGGCAGCGCGGCAAAGAGATTGCCCGGCGCCACCTGACGGCTGTCCACCGCGAGTCCGGTGATCCGGGCATCCCGTCCGCCCAGGGCCGTCAGCCCCAGCCGCGATAATGTGGTCTCTCCGGGCGCCCGCGCCATCTCTGGTCGTCCTTCAGTCCTTGACCGATGCCTCTGTTAACCTGAGTTCGCTCCCGGGTTCAATCTCGGGCCGAAGTCCCAGCAGCGGCGCAATCCGGCGGATCATCTCGGCCGCGACCGGCACCGCCGTCCAGCCCGCGGTGCGCCGGGTCTCGCCGGCGATATAGGTCGAGGGCTCGTCCAGCGTCACGACCAGGACATAGCGCGGATCGTTCACCGGGAAAACGCTGGCGAAGGTGGCCACCACCCGGTCATCGTAATAGCCGCCGCCGTTCTCCTTGGGCTTGTCGGCAGTGCCGGTCTTGCCGCCCACCGCATAGCCCGGCACATCGCCGAAACTCGCCGTGCCCCGCGTCACCACCTCGCGCAGCATCGACCGCATCGTGGCCGAAGTCTTTTCCGAGACAATCCGGGGCCCCTTTTCGACCGACTTCCGCTTCAGCAGCGTCGGCTTCACCAGGGTGCCGTCGCCCAGGATGGTTGCATAGGCCGCCGCCAGGTGCAGCGGGCTGTCGGACAGGCCGTGACCATAGGAAATCGTCATGGTCGAGATTTCCTTCCACTTCTTCGGATAGAGCGGCCGGACATAGGGCGCCTCGGCCAGTTCCACCGGAGAGGGGTCCAGCAGGCCCAGGCTCGCCAGGAACGCCTTTTGCCGCGCGCCGCCGATCTGCAGCGCGATCCGCGCGGTGCCGATGTTCGAGGACTGCACGATCACGTCGGTCACGCTCATCTGGTTGCCGTAGTCGTGGAAGTCGCGGATCCTGTACTTGCCCCAGACAAGCGGGCTCTTGGTCTGGATGATGGTCGAGGGCGAGACCAGCCCCAGGTCCAGCGCCTGCGCCACGGCGAAGACCTTGAAGGTCGAACCCAGTTCATAGACCCCCTGCACCGCGCGGTTGAAGATCGGGCTGTCCGAGGGCAGACCCTTGACCGGCGGACCGGGGCGGTTGTTCGGATCGAAGTCGGGCAGCGAGATCATCGAGAGCACCTCGCCGGTGTGGATGTCCATCAGGACCGCGGCCGCGCCCTTGGCATTCATCAGCTTCATGCCGCCGTAAAGCACCTCGCGCGCCGCCGCCTGCACCGTGAGGTCCAGCGACAGTTCCAGCGGCCGGCCCTCGTTCGCCGGATCGCGCAGGAAGGCGTCAAACGCCCGCTCCACCCCCGCGGTGCCGATCACCTCGGCCGAATGCACGCCCTCGACGCCGAATGTGGTGCCGCCCAGCACATGCGCCGCCAGCCGGCCGTTCGGGTAAAGCCGCATCTCGCGCGGGCCGAACAGCAGCCCCGGCTCGCCGATGTCATGCACTTTCTGCATCTGCTCGGGACTGAGTTTCTTCTTGATCCACAAGAACTTGCGCGGCCCCGTCAGGTCGGCCAGCAGGCGCTTGCCGTCGAGGTCGGGGAAGATCTTCGTCAGCTCCTCGGCGGCATGGGCCGGGTCCACCATCAGCGGCGGCTGGGCATAGAGCGAATAGGTCTGCAGATTGGTCGCCAGGATGCGGCCGTTGCGGTCCAGGATATCGGCCCGCTGCGCCTGAATGGAATCGGTCGCGGCGGCCACCGGCTCGCGCGGTTCGGCGGCGGCGATATGGCCCATCCGGACCGCGATGGCGCCGAAGGCGGCAACGAAGAACAGGCCCAGCATCAGCAGCCGGCCCTCGGCACGGGAACGGGCCTTGTCGCGGACGATCTCATGCCGGGCGCGCAGGTTCTCCTTCTCGATCAGATCGGGATTGCCGCCCTTGGCACGGGCCTCCAGGATTCGCGCCAGCGGGCGCAGCGGCGTGCGGATCATTGCTGGTCCTCCTCGATCCGGCCGGTCACCTCGACCGGGTCGGTGATCGGCAGTTCCGGCGGCACCGGCCTCGCGATCTCGTCGATCCGGCCGAACTGGGTCGGGGCCAGCGGCAGCAGGCCCAGCCGTTCATAGTTGATATCGACCAGCTCGCGCAGCCGCTCGGGCCGATTCAGATAGGCCCATTCGGCGCGCAGCACCGCCCGCTCGTCCTGCAACCGGCCGATGTCGCGGTTCAGCTGCGCGACCACCTTCTGGCTGTCCTGGGTGGCGTAGTTCTGCTGATAGGTCCAGAAGCCCAGCCCCATGACCACCAGCGCCACCATCACCTTGAACAGTGTCCTCATGCCCGATGCCCCCGTTTTCTGGTCTTGTCGTGCAACTGCGGCAGGCCGATGGCCGAACGGTCCACCGGCTGCGCCCCGGCCTTGCTGCGTTCGGCAACCCGCAGCCGGGCCGAACGGCTGCGCGGGTTGGCCGCCTCTTCCGCCGCATCCGGCCCGGTCGCCCGCCCGAGCAGCCTGAACCCGGGCTCGCGGCCCGCGGCCTCGGGCGCATAGCGGCTGCCCCCGCCGCCGGTGCTGCTGCGCTCGGCCAGGAACCGCTTCACGATCCGGTCCTCCAGCGAATGAAAGCTGACCACCGCCAGCTTGCCGCCGGGCCGCAGCACCCGCTCGGCGGCCTCCAGCCCGGCCACCAGCTCGCCGAACTCGTCGTTCACCGCGATCCGGATCGCCTGGAAGCTGCGGGTCGCCGGATGGCTCTGGCCCGGCTTCGGCCTTGGCAGGCAGCCCTCGATGATCCGCGCCAGCGCCCGCGTGGTCTCGATCGGCGCCTTGGCCCGCTCGGCAACGATCGCCCGGGCGATCCGGCGCGAGGCCCGCTCTTCGCCATAGAGATAGAGGATGTCGGCCAGTTCCGCCTCGTCCGCCCCGGCCACCAGATCGGCGGCGCTCGGCCCGTCGCGGCCCATCCGCATGTCCAGCGGCCCGTCCTTCTGGAACGAGAATCCGCGCTCGGCCCGGTCCAGCTGCATCGACGAGACGCCCAGGTCCATCACCACCCCGTCAACGCCCTCGGCATGGCGGTCCATGTTGGAAAAGGTGTCCTCGACCAGCACCAGCCGGTCGGCCAGCGGCGCAGCCCAGCTCTCGGCCAGTTCGAAGGCCAGCGGATCGCGGTCAATGCCGATCACCCTCTCGGCCCCCGCCTCCAGCAGCCCGCGGGCATAGCCCCCGGCCCCGAAGGTCGCGTCGATCCAGGTGCCGGAGACCGGCGCCACGGCCCTGAGCAGCGGCGCCAGCAGCACCGAGATATGCGCGGGCGCGGGCATCGCCGCAGGCCCCGCCATCATGCCGCCGTCCCGGCCTGCGGGCTGCGGTCCAGCTCGGCCAGCGCCCGGTCCAGCTCTTCCAGCGGATCGACACCCTCGGCCAGCCCCTCGGCCAGTTCCATGTCGCGCGCCATCTGCTCCTCGAACACATCGGCGCGCCACAGTTCGAAGGTCTTGCCCAGGCCGATGACGTAGAGCTCGTTCTCGATCTGCAGCTTCTCGCGCAGCTTCTTCTCGATCAGCATCCGCCCGGCGCCGTCGACCTCGACCCGCGAGGTGCGCGAGAAGTAGAGATAGCGCAGCACCCGGCTGCGCGGCGACGACGGCAGCCGCTCGATCTTGGCCCGGACCTCCTGGATCGACGCCTCGGTATAGACCTGCAACTGTTTCTGCTGTTCGCCGCCATAGACGATGATCAGGGCGGGCTTCTTGTCGGTCGGGATCTTGCCGTCCGGGCCTTCCAGCGGCGCACGCAGAGAGGCCGGAAGGATGATCCGCCCCTTGTCGTCCACCTTGACGGTGGCTTCTCCGCTGAAACTCGCCACGTCCACTGTCGCCCGTCTTCACCCCAACTTCTGTGCCCCGGAAACGGAAACGGCGGATCGAGTGCTGCCACGCCCGATCCGCCGCCCTCGTCCCATTTCTGGGTTTGTCCGACTGCGCGCTGCCTTGGGGGGATTTGGGTTATGCCCGCGCCGGATCTCGTCGTTAGGAAAGCAGAGGCTGCCTGATGAAACCTGCCTCGTGTTTCTTATTAGAGCGTCGGGTTCGTTGACCCTGTGCCTCTGCTTTCTGGAACTCTTGATGCCGGGGAAATCGCTTCACGTCAACCCAATTCACGCCACCGTGTGGCACTTTTCGTCACCGATGCCCTTCCTGGACAACGAATTTCTGGGACACAGCACCACAACCTACCCCTCCTTGTGGTGAGGCCGATCACGAACACTAGATGTAGAAGGGAGAAAAGTGGGGCATGGTGGAGCGATTTTCCCATACTCCAGCCCGATCACGGATCGTCGCCGCGCTTTCAGCACCGGGTTCCGGCGATTTCGACCCCGGCCCGTCGAATCAATCCGCCCCCACCGGCCCGATTCCGTGGTCTGGCGACTCGGTTCCGCAGCGGCACCCTGCGCCCCGACCTGCGGATGGCGGCGCCTGGACGTAGGGTCACGTCCCGTCTCTGCCGTTCATCTTCCGCCTAAAGTATGGGCGCTAACATGCCCGGACACCAATTCTATATGCGTCAGCACTGCTTATGCATTTTCTGCATGGCGGCATTGCCGCATCGGGCATTGTGCACATGCAGCATTTGCCTATCTTGAGCTCAACCGGAGCCGATACGGGCCCCGCAATCAAACGGCAGAGCTAAGGCAAACCGACATGGCATATGTGAACCAAACCCGCGCTTCCGCGCATTTCGGCCTCCGCAACCGGCTTTCGGCCCTGGTCAGCGTGATCACCGAGCGCTTCGCGCATTACAACACCTACCGCCGCACCGTGGCCGAGCTGAACCAGCTTTCGGCCCGCGAACTGGCCGATCTGGGCATTCATCGCTCGCAAATCCAGTCGATCGCGCGGCAAGCGGCCTACGAGGCCTGAGGAATTGGCCTCCCGCCAGATGCGGGCAGGCCCTACGAACAGACTTCCGGACCTCCTCCTCCCAATTCGGGGTCCGGCAGATCGCGGCGATGCTCACCTCCTCCCGGGCATCGCCGCACGGTTAGACTACCGGGCCTTCTCCTCCCAGTTTGAGGCCTGGCAGAAAGCGGCGATGTTCACCTCCTCCCGAGCATCGCCGCACCTTTAGACTACCGGGCCTTCTCCTCCCAGATTGAGGCCTGGCAGAAAGCGGCGGTGCTCACCTCCTCCCGAGCATCGCCGCACCTTTAGACTACCGGGCCTTCTCCTCCCAGATTGAGGCCTGGCAGACAGCGGCGGTGCTCACCTCCTCCCGAGCATCGCCGCACCTTTAGACTACCGGGCCTTCTCCTCCCAGATTGAGGCCTGGCAGACAGCGGCGATGCTCACCTCCTCCCGAGCATCGCCGCACCTTTCTCCGGACAATCGGCAGGATCGGATCAGGCGCGCTCGTCCTTGGGCGATTCCATCACGATATAGCTGGTGATCGAGCGCACATGCGGCAGGTCGCCCAGCACTTCGGTATGGAAATGCTTGAAGGTCGCCAGGTCCGAGACCTCGACCCGCAGGATGTACTCCACCGATCCAGTGACATTGTGGCATTCGCGGACCTCGGGCGCGCGGGACACCGCCCGCTCGAAAGCGCGCTGCGCGTCGCGGCTGTGCAGGGCCAACCCGACCATGAGATAGGCCGTGAATCCGATCCCCAGCCGGCTCCGGTCGATCACCGCCCGATAACCAGCGATGATCCCCTGCCGCTCCAGCTCCTGCACCCGACGCAGACAGGCCGAAGGCGACAGGCCCACCGCCGCCGCCAGGTCGAGATTCGAGATCCGGCCATTGCGCGACAACTCACGCAATATCTTTTCGTTTATCTGGTCCATCTCGATCACTGATTGCAGAGATAGCGGCATTCGACACATCTTCGCAATCTGATTTCGTCGGAACTGAGGGATCGTTGCGCATGATGGACGCGACACTTCTTCTGGCGCTTGCGCTGTTTGCCGTGGTCTCGGTGGGAACACCGGGGCCGAACAATGTCATGCTGCTGGCCTCGGGCGCGAATTTCGGCCTGCGCCGGACCTGGTGGCACATTCTCGGAATCAATGCCGGGCTGGCGATGATGATCGCCCTCACCGGGCTGGGCATGGGGGCGCTGTTCCAGACCGTGCCGGAGGCGGCACTGGCCCTGAAGGTTCTCAGCGTCGCCTACCTGCTGTGGCTTGCCTGGAAGATCGCCCATGCCGGGGCGCCGGGCGAAGCCGCCGTGAAGCCGCGTCCGATGGGCACCCTGGCGGCGGCGGCCTTCCAATGGGTCAACCCCAAGGCCTGGGCCATGGTGCTGGGCGCGGTGGCGAATTACGCACCCACGCCCGGCCTGGCCGGAGTCGCGGTGGTGATGGCGGTCTTCCTGTTGGTCGGGCCGCCGCTGAACGCGCTCTGGACCCTGATGGGGCGCGAGATGCGCCGCCTGCTGACCAACCCGGCCCAGCTGCGCGCCTTCAACTGGACCATGGCCGCGATGCTGATCCTGTCGCTGCTGCCGGTGCTCCGGCACTGAGCGAATCCGGCCCAACGGCGAAAGGAATCATTAACCAAACTGGGGCTGGATTCCGGTTTTCGTTGTATTTCAAATGTTTGGACCCCCGTCCCCATGGGGACGCCCGGGAATCGGCCTAGAACGGCACGTCATCGGCGCTTTCGGCGGCCACCACGAAGCCGGCGACGATCTTCTTGGTCCCGGCCTTTTCGAAGGCAATCTCCAGCTTGTCGCCCTCGATCCCGGTGACCGCCCCGTAGCCGAATTTCCGGTGGAACACCCGCGCCCCCAGCTCAAAGGCCGGCGCCGCCTCGGCGTCGATCACGATATGCCGCGCCTCGGAAGGCTGCGCCGTCGGCCGCGCCTTCGCCCGGCTCTGCATCCGCTTCCAGCCCGGCGAGTTGTAGACATCCGCCCGCGCGACCCGTTCGTCCAGCGTCGCCGCCGGCGCCGCCGCACCGTAGCCGCCGCCATAGAGCCCCGGCGGTGTCAGCACCTCGACATGTTCCGCCGGAAGCTCGTCCACGAAGCGCGACGGCAGCGCCGATTGCCACTGCCCGTAGACCCGCCGGTTCGCCGCGAAGGAAATCGTGCACAGCCGCTCTGCCCGGGTGATCCCGACATAGGCCAGCCGCCGTTCCTCCTCGACCCCCTTCAACCCGCTCTCGTCCATGCTCCGCTGCGACGGAAACAACCCGTCTTCCCAACCGGGCAGGAACACCGCCGGAAACTCCAGCCCCTTGGCAGCGTGCAGAGTCATGATGCTGACCTTGGCCTCGCCGGTCTCGGTCTCGTTGTCCATGATCAGCGCGACATGCTCCAGGAACCCCTGCAGGTTGTCGAAATTCTCCAGCGCCTTGATCAGTTCCTTCAGGTTCTCCAGCCGCCCCGCCGCCTCGGGCGTCTTGCTGGCCTGCCACATCGCGGTGTAGCCCGACTCCTCGAGTATCTGCTCGGCCAGTTCGATATGGCTGATCCCCGCAGCGCCGCGCCCGGCCGCCTGCGCGCCGTCCTCCTCGATCACCGCATCCGCATCGGCGGCCACCGGTTCCAGCGGTCCGAGCGCCAGCGCGTGCCAGCGGTCGAACTGATCGACCAGCAGCCCCATGGCGCCCTTGGCCTTGCCGGACAATTCGCCATGCGCCACCGCGATCCGCGCCGCCTCGAGCAAGGGCACCCCCTGCCGCCGCGCGATCCCCTGCAGGGTCTGCATCGCCTTGTCGCCCATGCCGCGCTTCGGCGTGTTGACGATCCGCTCGAAGGCCAGATCGTCATCGGGGCTGACCGCGACGCGGAAATAGGCCATCGCATCGCGGATTTCCAACCGCTCGTAGAACCGCGGCCCGCCGATCACCCGATAGGGCAGACCGATGGTCAGGAACCGGTCCTCGAAGGCGCGCATCTGGTGACTGGCGCGGACCAGAATGGCGCAATCGTCCAGGCTCATCGGCGCCATGCCGCGGCTGCCCTGGCACAGGGCCTCGAGCTCGTCGCCGATCCAGCGCGCCTCTTCCTCGCCGTCCCAATGGCCGATCAGCCGCACCTTCTCGCCCTCGGCCAGATCGGTCCAGAGCGTCTTGCCCAGCCGTCCCTCGTTGCCCGCGATCACCCCGCTCGCGGCGGCCAGGATATGCGGGGTCGAGCGATAGTTCTGCTCCAGCCGCACCACCGTGGCGCCGGGAAAATCCTTCTCGAACCGCAGGATGTTGCCGACCTCGGCGCCGCGCCAGCCATAGATCGACTGGTCGTCGTCACCGACACAGCAGATGTTGTGATGCTTCTGTGCCAGGAGCCGCAGCCAGAGATACTGGGCGACATTGGTATCCTGATACTCGTCGACCAGGATATAGCGGAACCAGCGCCGGTATTGCGCCAGCACATCCGCATGGGTCTGGAAAATGGTCAGGACGTGCAGCAGCAGGTCGCCGAAATCCACCGCGTTCAAGGCCCGCAACCGCTCCTGATAGGCGGCATAAATCTCGGTTCCGCGGTGGTTGTAGGCCCCGGCCTCGGAGGCGGGCACCTTCTCCGGCGTCCAGGCGCGGTTCTTCCAGCCGTCGATCAGCCCGGCCAGCATCCGCGCCGGCCAGCGCTTGTCGTCGATGTTCTCGGCCTGGATCAACTGCTTGAGCAGCCGGATCTGGTCATCGGTGTCGAGAATGGTGAAATTCGACTTCAGCCCCACCAGCTCGGCATGGCGGCGCAGCAGCTTGACCCCGATGGCGTGGAAGGTCCCCAGCCAGGGCATGCCCTCGACCGTCTGGCCCAGCAGCCGCGCCACGCGTTCCTTCATCTCGCGCGCCGCCTTGTTGGTGAAGGTGACGGCAAGAATCTCGTTCGGCCGCGCCCGGCCGGTGTTCAAGAGATGCGCGATCCGGGTGGTCAGCGCCTTGGTCTTACCGGTCCCGGCCCCAGCCAGCATCAGCACCGGCCCGTCCAGCGCCTCGACCGCGGCGCGCTGCTCCGGGTTCAGATCGTCGAGATAGGGCGCCCCGCGGGCACCGATCGCCTGTTGGCTGAGCGACAGCCCGCCGCCCGCCTGCGCAGCGCCTTCGAACGCCTCTGACTCGTCATCGAACCTGCTCATGGCCGCAGGATAGAAGCAAACGGCGGCAAGGAAAAGTTCCTATTCCGTTCCGCGCGCCTGCCGGCCCTGACGGCCCATCTCCGGGTTCCCAAATACTCCCGCCGGAGGCTCCCGCCGCCGCAGCCCGCGCCCCGGTCAGCAGGCACTCGCCGAGACCGGGGCCGCGGCGGGGACCGAGCGCCGGGCGGTGTCCTCTTCGCGCACCTGGGTCCATTTCGCGTAGTTCTCCGCGATATCCCCGGGCGTCAGGTCCGGCAGGTTCAGGATCGAGGCGTCGTGACGCGCCGGCAGGCTCTGCCAGTTCTCGGGCAGATAGCCATGCTGGCGGCAATGTTCGAACAACTGGGTGCCCGGGAAGGGATAGAAGACGAAATAGCCGAAATCAGTGGGCTTCAACTCCCGGTGCAGGTCGAGCGTCGCCTGGAGATCCTCGCGCGTCTCGCCCGGCACGCCCATCATGTAGTTGGCGGTGGCGATCATCCCGGCGTCGCGGGTGCGCTGGAAGATCTCGATCATCCGCGCATTGGTCACCGGCCGCTTCATCACCTCGCGCCGCAACCGTTCCGAACCGCTCTCGACGCCGAAGACGACATGCTTGCAGCCGCCCGCCGCCAGAGCCGCGATCAGTTTCGGATTCAGGGTCTCGGCGCGGGCGTGGATCGAGAATCCGACGCCGATCTCTTCCGGCATCCGCTTGCAGAATTCGAACACCCAAGGGTGGTTGATCGTGAAGGTATCGTCCAGAAAAATGACATAATTCAACTCGCCGTTCGCGCGAATGTCCTTGAGCTCGGCCATCACCGAGTCCAGCGTGCGCCGCCGGCCATAAGTCCCGATCCCGTCATAGAGCTGGTCATACATCCGCGCCGCGCAATAGGTGCAGGGGAAGGGGCAGCCGCGCTGCGTGGTCATGTGGCGCACGCCATAGCGTTCGTCGAGCATGTCGCGGGCCATGAAGGGAATGTCGTCGATCTCGGCCACCGGCGGGGCGAGGCCGGGATGCGGCTGCCCCTTGATCCAGATGTTCTGCATCCGCGCCGTGGCCAGGGTGCCGCCGCGCTCCAGATGCCGCAGCAGCGCCGCGAAGGGGGCCTCGCCCTCGCCCAGGCAGACCGCGTCGAAGCCGGGTTCGCCCAGCACCTGGTCGGGCGAGAAGGTGGCGTGCAGCCCGCCGGCCAGCAGCGGGATATCCGCGACCTCGCGCAGCGCATTGGCCAGGGCCCGGCCGCGCAGCCATTGCCGGGTCGTCATCGAGATGCCGATCAGGTCCGGACCGGCCGCCCTGACCCGCGCCACCGCCTCGTCGATCGGTTCGGATTCGGGGATCCGCAGCATCCGCGCCTGATGACCGGCCTGCCGCGCCACGGCGGCCAGAAAGGCGGGGCCGAGCGAGCAGACTGCCCATTCCGCATCGGTGTCGATCTCCAGAAAGACAATCTGCATCCGCGCCCTCCTTGGAGCCGGGTCCAGCATTGGGCCGCAATGCCGTTGCGTCAACGCCGGAATACCCGACCCCCGCAGGTTTGTCGGGGCCAGCCCCCTGCCGCGGGCGACAGAGCCCGTTGCCAATCCCGCGCCGCCGGGCCAGAAACCGGGTATGGATCTCGACACACGCTACCCCGCCCTCTCCGACCTGCGCGCCCGTGCCCGGCGCCGGATACCGCATTTCATGTGGGAATATCTCGACAGCGCCACCGGGACCGAGACCGGGATGGTCCGCAACCGCGCCGCGCTGGACCGGGTGCTGTTCCTGCCGCAGGTGCTGAAGGGCGAGGTGACCGCCGATCTCTCGGTCGAGTTGCTGGGCTGCAAGCAGGGGCTGCCCTTCGGGATTGCCCCGGTGGGCATGTCCGGCGCGATGTGGCCGGGGGCGGAACGGATTCTGGCCGAGCTGGGGGCGCGGCACGCGATCCCCTATGCGATGTCCACCATGGCCACCCGGGCGCCCGAGGATGTCGCGGATGTGGTGGGCGATCAGGGCTGGTTCCAGCTTTATCCGCCGCGCGATCCCGCGGTGCGCGCCGACATGCTGGCCCGGATCAAGGGCGCCGGGTTCCATACCCTGGTGCTGACGGTGGACGTGCCGGCCAGTTCGCGGCGCGAGCGGCAGATTCGCGGCGGGCTGACGCATCCGCCGCAGATCACCCCGCGCACGCTCTGGCATATTGCGCAATGCCCGGCCTGGGCCCTGGGCACCGCCCGGCTGGGTATGCCGAAGATGCGCTTCATCGAACGGTATTCGGAGCACAAGGGCGCCCTGCCCTCGACCGCGCATATCGGCTATCTGATGCGGATCGCGCCCGAATGGGACTATGTCGAGATGCTGCGCGAGGAATGGAGCGGCAAGTTCGTCGTCAAGGGCGTGCTGGACCCGGAGGTATCGCTGCGGCTGAAGGATGCCGGGGTCGATGCGGTCTGGGTCTCGAACCACGCGGCACGGCAGTTCGACGGGGCACCGGCAGCGCTGGACTGCCTGCCCGGCATCCGGGCGGCGGTCGGCCCGGAATACCCGCTGATCTACGACAGCGGCATCGAGGGCGGGCTGGACATCCTGCGCGCCATCGCGATGGGCGCCGATTTCGTCTTTCTCGGCAAGGCATTCCACTATGCCCTGGGCGCCCTGGGCGCGGCCGGGGCCGAGCATCTGGTGCAGATGCTGACCGCGGACCTGCGGGCCAACCTGGGGCAACTGGCGGCGGAGAAACCGGCGGATGTGCGCAAGGCGGTGGTCAGCGGAGTCTGAGCGGCAACCCTAGTCCGACCCGCAATCGGGCGGCTCGGGCGCCGGTTCGGCGGCGCGTTCGGCCATCACCGCCTGCACGCTTTCGGTATAGGCCCGGATCGAGCGGGCGAAATGGGCAACGCTCTCGGGCTCCCAGTCGCGGAACACGCGGGCCATGATCTGCCATTTCTCGGCCCGGAACCGGCCCAGCAATTCGAACCCCCTGGGCGTCAGCGACAGGACCGAGCGGCGACCGTCGTCCTGCGCCACCTCGCGGCGGACATAGCCGCGATTGACCAGTTCCGAGACGATCCGGCTGGCCCGCGACGGGTCCACCGCCATCTCCTCGGCCACCAGCCCGATGGTGGGCTGCGCGGCCTCGCGTCCGACACCGGCCTGGATACGGATCAGCGCCAGCAGTCCCTGATAGAGCGACAGGTCGAGATCGACCTTCAGCCGGTTCAGGATCGACTGCATGATCTCGCCGCGCGCCACGACCCGGTGCCACTGGAAATTCGCGGTGTCGAAGTCGAGCAGAGCCGGAATCGCCGCGTCGGCCAGACCTTCCGCGCGCAGGGTCTCGGCCACCCGGTCGTGCATGAACGGCACCGGATCGCCGTATTTCCAGCCCTTGCTCATGACCTGCCTGTCCCCATGTGGCGCCGCATGGCAGAAACATATGCAAAAGTCAATAACATGCCATGCGCATATACATGCGCTTGACACATATCGTGGCGACAGCTAGCTCTCGCCGCGGCTGCGGACCCCGTACCGCGCCGCTTCCCCGTCCGAGATCCGGAGCCCTCGTCCCGTGACCAATACCACCCAATCCCCGGATGCCCGAACCGCCGCCCCCGTCCCGTCACCGGACAGCGCGGTGCGCGTGGTCATCGGCTCGGTGGCGGTGCTGCTGCTGCTGGCCTCGCTGGACCAGACCATCGTCTCGACGGCGCTGCCGACCATTGTCGCCGATCTTGGCGGGCTGGAACATCTGAGCTGGGTGGTCACCGCCTATATCCTGGCATCGACCATCGTGGCGCCGCTCTACGGCAAGATGGGCGATCTCTATGGCCGCAGGGTCATGGTCTTCATCTCGGTGGGGATGTTCCTGACCGGTTCGGCGCTCTGCGGCCTGTCGCAGTCGATGACCTTCCTGATCGTGTCGCGGGCCCTGCAGGGGCTTGGCGGCGGCGGGCTGTTCGTCCTGGCGCTGTCGATCATCGGCGACGTGATCGCGCCCAAGGATCGCGGCAAGGTGCAGGGCGTTTTCGCGGCGGTATTCTCGACCTCGTCGGTCATCGGGCCGCTGCTGGGCGGCTGGTTCGTCGAGAACCTGTCCTGGCACTGGATCTTCTACATCAACATCCCGCTCGGGCTGGCGGCGGTGGTGGGCTTTACCCTGGGCTTCAAGGCGCATCCCGACCGGGTGTCGCACAAGATCGACTATGCCGGGGCCATCGCGCTGAGCCTGACCCTGGGCGCGACGGTGCTGGTCACCTCGCTGGGCGGGCGCACCCTGCCCTGGAGCAGCCCCATGTCGCTGGGCCTCATGGCGCTGGCGCTGCTGTCGCTGGCCGCCTTCCTGATGATCGAGCGCCGCGCGGCCGAGCCGATCCTGCCGCTGGGCCTGTTCAGGCTGAACGTGTTCTGGGTCACCTGCGTGATCGGCTTTGTCGCCGGGGCGTCGATGTTCGGCTCGATCACCTTCATTCCGGTGTTCCTGCAGATCGCCCAGGGCTCGACCCCGACGGTGTCGGGCTGGCAGCTGATCCCAATGACCGCGGGGATCATGAGCGCCTCGACCCTGGCGGGCCAATACATGGGGCGGACCGGGAAATACCGGATCCTGACCCGGATAGGCACCAGCTTTCTGATCGTCGGGATGCTGACGCTGTCGACGATAACCGACACCACGCCCTACCCGCTGATCGGGTTCTTCATCCTTCTGGTCGGGCTGGGCATGGGCTGCATCTTCCCGGTACTGACCACGGCGGTGCAGAACGCGGTGCCGCGCCAGCAACTGGGAACCGCGACCGCTGCCGGGCTGATGTTCAGGCAGGTCGGCGGGTCGATGGCCGTGGCGCTGTTCGGCGCCCTGTTCGCCTCGGGCATGGCATCGCGACTGGGCGCGGTGCAGGGTGCCGCCGACCTTGGCGGCGGTCTGGAGATCGGGCCGCAGATGATGGCCGCGATGCCACCGGACCTGCGCGAGAGCGCGATTGCCGCGGTGGTCGGTGCGCTGCACCCGATCTACTGGATCGCGGCCGGGATTGCCCTGGTGGGTTTCGGGTTTTCGCTGATCCTAGAGGAACGGCCCCTGACGAACCGGATGGTGCACAAGTCCGAATAGGCCCCGACAGCCGCCGCCCCCTTGCGTTTTCCGCACTGCAGCATGACACTGGCGTAACGAAGCCGGGGGAGCCTCATGCCAGAATTCAAGAAAATCCTGATTGCCAACCGCGGCGAGATCGCGATCCGGGTGATGCGGGCCGCAAACGAGCTCGGCAAGAAGACGGTCGCGGTCTATGCCGAAGAGGACAAGCTGAGCCTGCACCGTTTCAAGGCCGACGAAGCCTATCGGATCGGCGAAGGACTGGGACCGGTGGCGGCCTATCTCTCGATCGAGGAGATGATCCGGGTCGCCAAGCTCTCGGGTGCCGACGCGATCCATCCGGGCTACGGGCTGCTGAGCGAGAATCCCGATTTCGTCGATGCCTGCACCGCCAATGGCATCACCTTCATCGGCCCCAAGGCCGAGACGATGCGTGCGCTTGGCGACAAGGCCTCGGCCCGCAAGGTCGCCATCGCCGCCGGGGTGCCGGTGATCCCGGCGACCGAGGTGCTGGGCGACGACATGGACAGGATCAGGGCCCAGGCGGCCGAGGTCGGCTATCCGCTGATGCTCAAGGCCAGCTGGGGCGGCGGCGGGCGCGGGATGCGGCCGATCGAGTCCGAGGACGAGCTTGAGGAAAAGCTGCGCGAGGGCCGGCGCGAGGCCGAGGCCGCCTTTGGCAATGGCGAGGGCTACCTGGAAAAGATGATTCTCAAGGCCCGCCATGTCGAGGTGCAGATCCTCGGCGACAGCCAGGACCATATCTATCATCTCTACGAACGCGACTGCTCGGTGCAGCGCCGCAACCAGAAGGTCGTCGAGCGCGCGCCCGCTCCCTATCTGTCGCCGGCGCAGCGCGAGGAGGTCTGCGGGCTCGGCAAGAAGATCGCCGAAGCGGTGAATTACGAATGCGCCGGAACGGTCGAGTTCCTGATGGATATGGAGACCGGCGCCTTCTATTTCATCGAGGTCAATCCGCGGGTCCAGGTCGAACATACGGTGACCGAGGAAGTCACCGGCATCGACATCGTCCAGGCGCAGATAATGATCGCCGAGGGCAAGAGCCTGATGGAGGCGACCGGCACGCCCAGCCAGTATGACGTGCGCCTGCACGGCCATGCGATCCAGTGCCGGATCACCACCGAGGACCCGACCAACAACTTCATCCCCGATTACGGCCGGATCACCGCCTATCGCGGCGCGACCGGCATGGGCATCCGGCTGGACGGCGGCACCGCCTATTCGGGCGCGGTGATCACCCGCTATTACGATTCGCTGCTGGAGAAGGTCACCGCCTGGGCGCCGACCCCCGAGGCCGCGATTGCCCGGATGGACCGGGCCCTGCGCGAGTTCCGGATCAGGGGCGTCTCGACCAACATTGCCTTTGTCGAAAACCTGCTGAAGCACCCGACCTTCCTGAACAACGAGTATCACACCAAGTTCATCGACCAGACACCGGAGCTGTTCCAGTTCTCGGCGCGGCGCGACCGGGCGACGAAGATCCTCACCTACATCGCGGACATCACCATCAACGGCCATCCCGAGACCGAGGGCCGGCCCCTGCCCGCCGCCGATGCCAAGCCGCCCCGGCCGCCGCTGCTGCGCCGGCCCGAACCGCCGCGCGGCACGAGGCAGATCCTCGACGAGACCGGGCCGCAGGGGCTGGCCGACTGGATGAAGGCGCAGGACCGGCTGCTGCTGACCGACACCACGATGCGCGACGGGCACCAGAGCCTGCTGGCCACGCGGATGCGCTCGATCGACATGATCCGGGTGGCGCCGGCCTATGCCGCCAATCTGCCCGAGCTGTTCAGCGTCGAATGCTGGGGCGGGGCGACCTTCGACGTCGCCTACCGGTTCCTGCAGGAATGCCCCTGGCAACGGCTCCGCGACCTGCGGGCGGCGATGCCGAACCTGCTGACCCAGATGCTTCTGCGTGCCTCGAACGGGGTCGGATACACCAACTATCCCGACAATGTGGTGCAGTCCTTCGTGCGTCAGGCCGCCGCCAGCGGTGTCGATATCTTCCGCACCTTCGACAGCCTGAACTGGGTCGAGAACATGCGGGTGGCGATGGATGCGGTGATCGAGTCCGGCAAGGTCTGCGAGGGCACGATCTGCTACACCGGCGACCTGGGCAATCCGGACCGCGCAAAATACGACCTGAAATACTATGTCGGCATGGCGAAGGAGCTGGAAGCCGCCGGGGCGCATGTGCTGGGGCTCAAGGACATGGCCGGGCTGCTGAAACCCGCCGCCGCCCGCATTCTTGTCAAGGCGCTGAAGGAAGAGGTCGGCCTGCCGATCCATTTCCACACCCATGACACCGCCGGAATCGCCTGCGCGACGATCCTTGCCGCCGCCGAGGCCGGCGTGGACGCGGTGGACGCGGCGATGGATTCGCTTTCGGGCAACACCAGCCAGGCGACGATGGGCACGCTGGTCGAGGCGCTGAAGGGCACCGACCGCGAGACCGGGATCGACATCGAGGTGGTGCGCGAGGTCTCGAACTACTGGGAGACGGTGCGGGCGCAATACGCCGCCTTCGAAAGCGGGCTTCAGGCCCCGGCGTCCGAGGTCTATCTGCACGAGATGCCCGGCGGCCAGTTCACCAACCTCAAGGCGCAGGCGCGCGGGCTGGGTCTGGAGGAACGCTGGCACGAGGTCGCCAAGATGTATGCCGAGGTCAACCAGATGTTCGGCGACATCGTCAAGGTGACGCCCTCGTCGAAGGTCGTGGGGGACATGGCGCTGATGATGGTGGCGCAGGGGCTGACCCGGGCCGAGGTCGAAGACCCGAATGTCGAGGTCGCCTTCCCCGATTCGGTGGTCGACATGATGCGCGGCAACCTCGGGCAACCGCCCGGCGGCTGGCCCAAGGCCCTGCAGGCCAAGGTCCTGAAGGGCGAGAAGCCGCTGAAGGAGCGCCCCGGAAAGGCGATGGAGCCGGTCGATCTGGAAGCGACGCGGGCCGACCTGTCGAAGCAGCTCAACGGGTTCAAGGTCGATGACGAGGACCTGAACGGCTATCTGATGTATCCGAAGGTCTTTCTCGACTACATGGGCCGCCACGCCACCTACGGCCCGGTGCGCACCCTGCCGACCAAGACCTTCTTCTACGGCATGGAGCCGGGCGAGGAGATCACTGCCGAGATCGACCCCGGCAAGACCCTGGAAATCCGCCTGCAGGCGGTGGGCGAGACCGACGACCGGGGCGAGGCCAAGGTGTTCTTCGAACTGAACGGCCAGCCGCGGCTGATCCGGGTGCCGAACCGCAAGGCCAAGGGCGTGACGGCGGCGCGACCCAAGGCGCAGCCCGGCAATCCGGCCCATGTCGGCGCCCCGATGCCGGGCGTGGTCGCGAGTGTGGCGGCGGTGGCCGGCGCCAAGGTCAAGCAGGGCGACCTGCTGCTGACCATCGAGGCGATGAAGATGGAGACCGGCATCCACGCCGACCGCGACGCCACGGTGAAGGCGGTGCATGTGGCGCCGGGCGACCAGATCGACGCCAAGGACCTGCTGGTGGAGCTGGACTAGGATCGCGCCGGGCCGAAGTGCCGGCCCGGCCGATCTGCCCCCGCCTCAGGCCGCCTGATCGTCTTCGGGCGGCTTGCCGCGCGCGATCGGGGCGAAATCTGCCGGCGTGATGGTTTCCTTTTCCAGCAACAGCGCCGCCCCGGCCTTCAGATCGGACAGATGGGCGGTCAGGATCTCCTTGGCCCGCTGATAGGCCGCGTCGATCAGCCCGCGCACCGCCAGATCGACCTCGCGCGCGGTTTCCTCGGAGTAGTCCCGGGTCGCGATGCCCAGGGCCTTCTGGTCCAGATACTGGCCGGGCTTGTCCTCCAGCACGGTCTGCCCCACCGAAGTCATGCCGAACCGGGTCACGCATTCCCGCGCGATGTCGGTGGCCTTGGCAAGATCGTCCGAGGCGCCGGTGGAAATCTCGTCGAACACCAGTTCCTCGGCGGCGCGCCCGGCCATCAGGACCGTCATGCGGTCCTTCAGCTCGGAGAAGGTGATCAGGAAGCGGTCCTCGGTCGGGCGCTGCATCGTGTAGCCGAGCGCCCCGATCGACCGCGGGATGATCGAGACCTTGTGCACCGGATCGGCGTGCTCCACGTTCGCCGCCGCCAGCGCATGGCCCATCTCGTGATGCGCGACCCGCGCCCGTTCGGCGCTGCCCAGCACCCGCGACTTGCGCTCCACCCCCGCCACGATCCGTTCCACCGCCGCCGTCAGATCGGCCATCGTCACCTTGTCGCCGTTGCGCCGGGTCGCCACGATCGCCGCCTCGTTGACAAGGTTGGCCAGATCGGCGCCGGTGAAGCCGGTGGTGATCGCCGCCACCTGATCCAGATCGACATCCTCGGACAGTTTGATGCGCTTGGTATGGACCTTCAGGATATCCACCCGCCCCTTGCGCTCGGGCCGGTCCACGACGATCTGCCGGTCGAACCGCCCGGCCCGCAGCAGTGCCGCGTCCAGGACCTCGGGCCGGTTGGTCGCTGCCAGAAGCACGATGCCCACCCGCGGATCGAAACCGTCGAGCTCGGACAGAAGCTGGTTCAGCGTCTGCTCCTTCTCGTCTCCGCCGCCATAGCCCGACACCGCCGAGCGGGCCCGGCCAAGCGCGTCCAGCTCGTCGATGAAGATGATGCAGGGCGCCGCCTTCCGGGCCTGCTCGAACAGGTCGCGCACCCGGGCGGCGCCGACCCCGACGAACATCTCGACGAATTCCGAACCGGAAATCGAGAAGAACGGCACCCCGGCCTCCCCGGCGACGGCACGGGCCAGCAGCGTCTTGCCGGTCCCCGGCGGCCCGACCAGCAGGATGCCCTTGGGGATATGCGCGCCGAGCCGGCCGTATTTGTCCTTGTCCTGAAGGAACGAGACGATTTCCTGCAACTCGCCCTTGGCCTCGTCCACCCCGGCGACATCCTTGAAAGTGACGCCGGTCTTGGTCTCGAGATAGACCTTCGCCTTGGACTTGCCGATGTTCACCAGACTGCCGAGCCCGCCCTGCCCGCCGGACATGCGGCGCATCAGGATCATCCACAGGCCGAAGAACAACAGCACCGGTGCGACCCAGGAAATCAGGGTGGTCAGCCAGGTCTGGTCCGAGGCGCCGGCGAACTTGACGTCGTATTTCTCCAGCTCGGCCGCGAAGTCCGGCTCGATCCGGTGGGTGACGAAGTAGTCCTTGCCCTCGACGGGCTGCGAGAACTTCCCTTCGATCATGGTTTCGGTGACGGTCACCTCGGCGACCTTCCCGTCCTGGAGATAGGTCAGGAACTCGCTGTATTGCAGCGGCAGGACGCTGCGATAGCCGAGCCAGGCTTGCAGGCCCAACCAGATCAGCGCGGCGATGATCCAGAAGGTCCAGTTGAACTGTTTCTGCTTACTGTTCACGGTCGGGTCTCACAAACTGAGGAATTGCGGGCGGCCTGTCAGAGCCGGTTCCGCGAAAGGGTTCGCCCCTGTATAGGCGCCCCTGCGGGCCGGTCTTTATTCTGGATCAAGTCCGCCCAGTTTCCGGGGACGGTGCGGCGGCGATGTTCGGAAGGCGCCGGGCGGTCAGGCCCGTATCCGGCGCCGACGCGCTAAAACCAGGCCCGAGACGGTCGCGGCCACCCAGATCACGATCGTGGAGACCCCCAGAACCCCGGCCACCGGCCGCTCGAAGAAGGCCCAGACATCGCCGCGCGCGATCATCATGGAGGTGGTAAAATTGGTTTCGAGCAGCGGCCCCAGGACGATGCCCAGGATGATCGGGGCGACGGCGAAGCCGCGGGCCTCCAGCAGATAGGCGATGATCCCAAGACCGATCATCACCCAGACGCCCAGCATCGAATTGTTGATCGCGTAGGACCCGACCACGCAGAACAGCAGGATCGCGGCATTGAGATAGGACCGCGGCACGTCGAAGACGAAGCGCGAAGCCTTGGCGGCCAGATACCCGAAGGGCAGCAGCAGCAGGTTGGCCAGAAAGAACACCATCAGCACCGCATAGAAATTCTGCGGGTTCATGGTCAGCAGCTGCGGGCCGGGCTCCATCCCCTTCATCACCAGGACGCCGACCGCGATCGCGGTCACCGCGTCGCCCGGAATGCCGAAGACCATCGCCGGGATCCAGGCCGAGCTGAGCGCGGCATTGTTCGTCGCCCCGGCCTCGACCAGGCCCTCGGGGTGGCCGGTACCGAATTTCTCGGGCGTCTTGGAGGTCCGCTTGGCCAGCGCATAGGTGATCCAGGCCGCGAGGTCTCCGCCGACCCCGGGAAGCGCCCCGATGACGGCGCCGATACCGGCGCCGCGAAACAGGTTCTTCTTGTATTTGAACAGCACCGCCCCGATCCCGCGGAACGGGTTTCCGACCCGGGTCTGTTTTTCCAGCCGCGCACCGTGGCGACCGTTCCGCAGAATCTCGGCCAGGGCGAACATGCCGATCATCGCCGGAATGAAGCTGATCCCGCCGGCCAGTTCGCTGGAGCCGAACGTGAAGCGGGGCTGGGCCATCAGGGGGTCGAGCCCGACCTGGGCGATGAACAGCCCCAGCAGCAGCGACAGCGATCCCTTGGCCAGGCCGCCGCCCGAGACCAGCGCGGCGCAGCTGAGCCCCAGCAGGGCCAGCCAGAAATATTCGAAACTGGAAAAGCCAAGCGCGAACTGGGCCAGCAGCGGCGCGGCGAAGACGATCACCAGCGACCCGACAAGCCCGCCGATCATGGCCGAGGTGATGCCGATGCCGACGGCCAGGCTGGCCTTGCCCTTCCGCGTCAGCCCGTAGGAATCCTCGACATAGGCGGCCGAGGCCGGGGTGCCCGGAATCCGCAGCAATGCGCCGGGAATGTCGCCGGCGGTGATCGCCATCGCGGTGCAGGAGATGATCGCGGCAATGGCCGGGATCGGGTCCATGTAGAAGGTGATCGGCACCAGGATCGCCGCGGCCATCGTGGCGGTCAGGCCCGGCATCGCGCCGACGAACAGGCCGAAGGCCGAGGCCAGCAGGATGACCAGCAGGGTCTTGAAGGTGAAGACCAGTTCCGCGGCGGCGATGAAGGCGTCGATCACGCTCAGAACCCCCAGAGTCCGTGCGGCAGCGGCACCCGCAGCCCGTAGACAAAGACATAGTACAGGCCGAAGGTCGCGATCAGCGCGAAGACAAGACTGCCCGTCCAGCCGGCGCCGCCGAGGCGCGTGACCAGCGCGGTGAACACAACGCCGCAGAGAATGAAGCCGACCGAGGGCAGCAGCGCCCCCAAAAGGGCCAGGCCGACCAGCACCAGAACGGAATAGAGCGGCAGCGCACCGCGGCGTCGGTCCGGGCCCGCCCCGGGCGCGGCATCGCCGCCTTCAGACGGGCGCAGCAGCGACTCCACCGCCAGCACCAGTCCGAACAGGCACATGGCGGCGCCGGTGATCGTCGGGAACAGCCCCGATCCCACCACCATGCCCGGCATCGGGCGCAGACCGGCGGCCTGGTAGCATATCCCCAGGCCGCCGGCAGTGAAGGCCAGACCGATCAGAAGATCAGAGTTCGGCCTGGCTTTCATTGTCATGGTCTTCCCTCGACGTGGCGGGATTACTTCTTGTCCAGACCAGCAGAGGAGATGGCCCTGCCGAAGGCCTCGCCGCGCTGTTCGAGATAGGTCTTGAAGTCATCGCCACCGGCCCAGACGACGCCGAAATTCAGCTTGTCCATCGACTCGCCGAAGGAGTCCGAATGCACGATCTTGTCGAGTTCCGAGACCAGCTTGGCGGTGATGTCATCCGGCAGACCCGCCGGACCCGCCAGACCGCGCCAGCCGGCGATCGCGAAGTTCACGCCAAGAGCGTCGTTCACCGTCGGCACGTCGGGGAAGCCCTTGTTGGGCTCGCTGCCCAGATAGGCAAGCGGGCGAATCTCGCCGGCCTCGATCAGCGCCTTGGCTTCCGGGAACTGCGCCACCACCACGTCGATGGCACCGGACACCAGCAGTTGCAGCGACGGCGCACCGCCATCGGTCGGCACCCAGTTGATCTTTTCGGCATCGGCCCCCAGCCCCTGCACCAGGCTGATCCAGGACAGGTGGTTAAGGCCGCCGAAATTGGCGCCGCTGGCATCCAGCGCACCGACATCCGACTTGATCGCATCGGCCAGGTCCTGAATCGTCTGATAGGGCGAATCCGCCTTGACGAAGATCGCCGAGGGGTCGGCGTTGTAGAGCCCGATCAGCGAATAGTCCGCATAGGTGAGATCGGACGAGCCCACGGCCTTGTACATCGACAGTTCCGTGGTGATGATTCCCAGCGTGTAGCCATCCGGCTCGGCCTCGGCCAGGGCGGCATGGCCGACGATGCCGCCGCCCCCGGTGCGGTTCACGACGCTGATCGGCTGGCCGAGCGCCTCTTCGAGCTGCGCGGCGATCAGCCGGCCCGTCGCATCGGTGCCGCCACCCGCGGACCAGGGCACGATCAATGTGATCGGACGGTCCGGATATTCTGCCAGCGCGGTCCCGGCCGTCGCCACCACCGCGATCGCCGCCATTGCGGCCTTCTTAAGAATTCCCATCAGTTTCCTCCCATTCGCAGCCATGCTGCACTATACCGTATTTCGGGATTAACATCCCACGAAACCCCATGCAACTCCTACCGAACACGGGTCAGACTCTGCGCCAACGCCACATATGCTTGGAAATTCGGCCAATATGTCGGCCTGATTGACAGCGTCTTGCAGATTCATGCTATACAAAACGGGTCGCAATCCCGATATTCGGAATTGCAACTCTGCTCCCGGCGACGGATTCAAACCCGCACGGTCCATGCGTGGGGGCAGGCCACACAATGCAAACGGGAGTTCAAAATGCCGAATGAAGTCGCCCTTTCGGTGCGAAACAAACTGACGGGCATCCTGCCGCCGCTGTCGATGCCGTTCGACGCCGAGGGCAATCTTGTCCCGGATGCGCTTGGGCCGCAGATCGATCTGATGATCGAATCGGGCGTGCGTGCCGTGGTTGTCGGCGGATCGACGGGCGAGGGCCACACGCTGTCGTCGGACGAATTCGCCCGGGCGATGACCGAAGCCCATGCCGCCACCGCCGGCCGGGTGCCCTTTGTCGCCGGCCTGATCGTCAACTCGACCCGCGAGGCCATCGACCGTATCGAGATGCTTGGCGACATCAAGATCGACGCCTTGCAGGTCACACCGGTCCACTATCTGTTCAAGCCCGGCCTGAAGGCCACCATCGAGCATTTCCGCGCCATCTGGGAGGCAACGCGGATCCCGATCCTGATCTACAACGTGATCCCCTGGAACTACCTCAGCGTCGAGGCGATGCTGACGATCATGGACGAGGTGCCCGGCGTCGTCGGCATGAAGCAAAGCTCGGGCGACCTGAAGTCGGTCTCGGACCTGCTGCTGGCCGCGAAGCCGGAAAACCTGGTGCTCAGCGGCATCGATGCATTGCTCTATCCGGCCTTCTCGATGGGGGCGCATGGCGCCATCAGCGCCCTGACCTGCGCGGTTCCGGCCGCGACCGTGGCAATCTTCGACGCGGTGCAGCGCGGCGATCACGCCGGCGCCCTGGACCTGCATTTCAAGCTGAACGCGCTCTGGAACGCGATGCCGCATGACATGCTGCCGGCCTGCGTGAAATACGTCCAGTCGCGCCAGGGGCTGCCGCTCTACCAGCCGCGGGCGCCGATGGAGCGGGTCGACGCCGACCGGATGCGCCTGATCGACGCCGCGGTCGATCCGGTGCTGGCCGCTACCGAGCGTCTCAGGGCGGCCTAAGGGACCTGTCGGCGGGCAGTTGCGCTGCCCGCCGGTTTCATCGCGGCGAACCGGCACGAGGGCGGCAATGCGCCGCCGCGGGGGCCGGGCGGCCCGCCCCGATTGTCCGGCTGCCCTATGGCGCCGCGGCCTCGGGTCCGGATATATGTCGCGGGTGCGCAACTGATCGTCAGGATTGACCGGATGGACCAGACCGACCCAGCCGACCGACCGGCCCGCAGGGCTGTCGAGGGCAGCCTCAAGTCGCTGAAGAAGGTGATGGCGATCCTCGACTGCTTCACCCTGAACCGGCGCAGCCTGTCGCTGTCCGAAATCTGCGAACTGACCGGTTTCCCGCGCTCGACCACCCATCGGCTGGCCGCCTCGATGCGCGAGGTCGGACTGCTGGAGCAAGAGCACGAGCGCGACGCCTATCGGCTGGGGCTGCGCCTGTTCGAGTTCGGCTCGACCGTGCTGGCCAATCTGGAACTGCATCGCGAAGGCAGCGGCCTGGTCGAATCGCTGCACCGGCTGACCAACCGCGCCGTGCATCTGGCCGTGTTCGACGGCCAGCGCGCCCTGATCATCCAGCGCACCGATGCCGGGACCGAACGGATCCTGCCCAGTTCCTTCGTCGAGAATTCGCCGGCCTATTGCACCAGCGTCGGCAAGGCGATCCTGGCCTATCAGGACGACGAGGTGGTCGAGCGGGTCATCGCGCTCGGACTGGAACGCCATACCGACACGACCCTGACAGACCCGCAGGCGTTGCGCGACGACCTCGCCGCAACACGCGCCCGCGGCTATGCGATCGACAACGAGGAACACCAACCGGCGCTGCGCTGCGTCGGCGCCCCGATCCGCGCCGCCAATGGCCGGGTCTTCGCGGCGATCAGCGTCAGCGCCCCGGCCTGGGAAATGGCCGCCACCGACATCGAGGAACTGAGCAAGGTCGTCACCTATCACGCCAACCTGATCTCGCAGCGGCTGGGCCACGCGCGATAGGTGCGCGGCGGCGCGGCCTGCCCCCTGCCCCCTGGCTGCGAGATGTCGCGGTCCGGCCACTTGCTGTTTTCTCCCCCCTTGCGCGGCCGGTCAGACCGGCCAGATGTCCCTGAGCTTCTCGCCTTTCAGAATCCGGTCGCGGGCCTGCTGCTCGGCCGCACCATGGGCGTCGGCGGCATCCGCCACCGCCCTGGCCGAGGCCGCCGGCACCACCACGACGCCGTTGACATCGGCAATGATGATATCGCCCGGCGACACCTTGACCCCGCCGATGTCCAGCGTCACCTGGGCCTCGCGCGGCTCCATGTTGCCCGAGACCCCGACCGGGCTGACGCCGGCGCCGAACAGCGGATAGTCGAGCTTCTGCACCTCGGCCAGGTCACGCACCGTCCCATGCACGACCGTCGCGACGGCCCCGGCCGTCTTGGCGCCGGTCGACATCAGTTCCCCGGTGCCCGACCCCTCGGCGCAGGAGGAATCCACCATGATGACACTGCCCTTGACCAGGTTGTCGATCACCCCGTGATAGACATCCTGCGGCTGCCCCTTGCGGCTGGAAGGCTGGTAGCGGACCGTCGCCGCCGGACCACAGACGGTGCGGCCCGGCGCCAGACGGCCATACAGCGAGATGCCCTTCAGATGACCATAGAGGCCGAGGTCCGACATGACGTCGTGAATGTCGCCGGTGTACCAGCGGCTCAGGCGCCGGACGGCATCCCAATCGACGCCGGAATAATCAAAGGTCGCGGTGGTCATGCTTCGGTCTTTCTGCGGGCAAGGTCGCCGAGGGCGAGTTGAAGGTAGGACTTGGACTGATCGACATGTTCGGCGACGATCTTCCGCGCCGCCGCCGCACCGCCCTGGCGCAGGCAGGCCAGCATCTGCCGGTGTTCGGCCAGCCCGTCGAGCATCGGCTTGGACGGCACCCGGACGGTCAGCCGGATGATCTCGGTAATCAGCCCGTAGAGGTTCTCGTAGAAGGTGGTCAGGATTTCGTTGCCGACCGCCCGGACCAGCGCCAGGTGAAAGGCGGCATCGGCCTCGGCATAATCGGGGAAGCTCTTGGCCGTCACCGCCTCGGCCATCTGGCCGACCGCCTGATCCAGACCGGCAAGCGTTTCGGCATCGCTGCCGGCGAGATTTCCGGCGGCCTCGACCTCGAACATGCGGCGCACGTCCATCAGCTGCACGAGATAGCTCGGCTCGGCGGCGAAGCGAGACCGCACGGTCCGCGCCAGCGAATCCACGAAGGCGCCGAAGTCGTCGCGCACGACCTCGGCCCGCTCGCCGTGTCTGCGGCGCACCAGCCCCTTGGTCTCGAGCACCTGCATCGCCTCGCGCGCGGACCGGGTGCTGATCCCGAATTCGCGCGCAATCTCGGATTCCGACGGCAACCTCGACCCGACCGCCAGCGCGCCCGACAGGATCCGCTCCTCGACGGCCGCGGCCACGCCGATATGCAGCCGGTCGCTGGTGTTGCCGCCGGGTTTCACCATGCGGTGAAGCCCCCGTCCACCACCACGTTCGAGCCGGTCATGTAGGACGAGGCATCCGAGGCGAGGAAACGGATCACGCCGTTGTATTCGCCCTTCTCGGCCTGACGGCCCATCGGCACCCGTTCCAGGAAGTTGTCGATGAACTCCTTGTCGAACGAGCCGGTCTTGACGCCGCCGAAGGACACCAGATTGCAGCGCACGTTCTTCTTGGCCCAATAGGTCGCGACATAGCGGGTCAGGTTGACCAGGCCGGATTTCGACGCGGCATAGGAGACTGCCTTGTAGAACGGCACCCCGTCGCGTTCCTCGCGATAGGCGTAGAGCGCCTGGTTCGGCGAGACCATGCCGTACATCGAGCCGACATTGATGATCGAGCCGCGGCCCTCGGCTGCCATTCGTGCCCCGACGACCTGGCAGCACAGCATGACGCCGGTCAGGTTCACGTCGATGATCTCGTCCCAGTATTTCTGCGGGTAGTCCTCGAACGGGCCGTTCTGTTCGGCCGAACCGTCCGGCTTGGAATCGATGCCGGCATTGTTCACCAGGATATGCGGCACGCCCCAGCTGGCGCAGAGCTCGTCGGTGGCAGCCTTCAGCGCCGCCTTGTCGGTGACGCTGGCCACGAAGACCCGCACCTTGTCCTCGCGCCCCGGGAACAGCCGGGAAATATCCGCGTCGCTCACCGCACGCCGCGAATAGACCGCGACCCGGGCGCCGGCGTCGGCCAGGCTCTTCACGAATTCCTGACCCAGCTGGCCAAGCCCGCCGGTCACGATCGCGACCCGGCCCTCGACGCTGAATAGATCACTCATTCCTGTCTCCGTCAGTTGTGTCATATGACATATGTCATAAGTTACGGCGGGAGAAAAGGCCCAACTCCCGCTGCGCAGCCGCGGGACGCCATTGGGGCGGGGTATCGGGCGCGGGGATTGGTCAGGCGTTCGGAACGGGTGCCGGACCGCGCAATACCAGATGGCGCCGAATTGCGGCCCGGTCCCGGCGGATTCGGAGAGTTGACGGCCGAGGTCGGGCGCTCAGCCGCCCTGCTGGCGCAGTTCCCGCCGCATGATCTTTCCGGTGGTGGTCATCGGCAGGCTCTCGGCCTGGACCATCGCCCGAGGGGCCACATGCGGGCTGACCTTTTCGCGCACCCGCATGGTCAGTTCCGCTTCCAGCTCGGGGGTCAGCGACACCCCGTCGCGCAGCACCACATGGGCCACCACGATCTCGGTCCGCACCGGGTCGGGCCGGCCCACCGCCGCCGCCATCACCACATCCGGATGCCCGGTCAGGCAGTTCTCGATCTCCGACGGTCCGATCCGGTAGCCCGAAGAGGTGATCACGTCGTCGTCGCGGGCAACGAAGGTGAAATAGCCGTCTTCGCAGCGCCCCAGATCGCCGCTGCGCATCCAGTCGCCCTGGAATTTCGCCGCCGTCTGCTCGGGCTTGTTCCAGTAGCGCAGGAACATCACCGGGGTGCCGCGCCGCACCGCGATCTCGCCCAGTTCGCCCTCGGCCACCTCGGCGCCGCCCGGCCCCAGCACCGCCACATCGAATCCCGGCACCGCCCGGCCCGTCGTGCCGGGGCGCAGCTCCATCGCCCCGGCCTGGCTGACCAGCGACAGGTTGCATTCGGTCTGGCCGTAGATCTCGTTCGGCACCACACCCAGAGCGCCCCGCGCCCAGTCCAGCATATCCGCGCCCAGACTTTCGCCCCCCGAGGAGATCGAGCGCAGCATCGCCCCCTGCGGCGCCGGCGCCTGCCGCATCAGCTTCAGCGCCGTTGGCGGCAGAAAGACATTGCGCACCCCCTCTTCGCGGATCAGCGCATAGGCTGCCTCGGGGTCGAAGCGCCGCATCCGGTGCGAGACCTGCGGGATGCCGTAGTAGAGGCAGGGCATCGCCATATCCATCAGCCCGCCGATCCAGGCCCAGTCGGCCGGGGTCCAGCCGCGATCGCCCGGCTGCGGGAAGCCCTCGTGCGCACATTCCATCGAGGGCAGATGCCCCAGCAGGAAGCGATGCGCGTGCAGCACCCCCTTGGGCGGGCCGGTGGTGCCCGAAGTATAGATCATCACCGCCGGGTCCTCGGCCAGGGTATCGACCGGCGCCAGCTGCGGCGCGGCAGCTGCGATCTCTTCCCAGAAGGCGCGCAGCGGCGCGGCGACCGGGCCGGTGACATAGATTTCCCGAAGGTCGGGCAGATCGGCGCGCAGGGCCTCGACCTTGTCGAGGTTCTCGGGATCGGTGACGACGATCCGGGCCCCGGAATCGGCCAGCCGATAGGCCAGTGCCTCGCTCCCGAACAGGGTGAAGAGCGGCAGCACCACGGCCCCCAGCTTCAGGGCCGCGAAATGGGTCAGCATGACCTCGGGCGCCTGCGCCAGCAGCACCGCCACCCGGTCGCCCTGCCGCAGCCCCCGGGCCCGAAACGCATTGGCCAGCCGGTCGGAGGCATGTTTCAGCTTGGCATAGCTCCAGCTCTCGCGGTTGCCATCGGCATCGAGATGCAGGATCGCCTCGCGTTCGGGCGCGGCCCACGCCCAGCTGTCGCAACAGGCTTCGGCGATGTTGAACCGGTGCGGGCGCGGCCAGCGGAAGGCGGCGCGGCGAGCGGCCCAGTCGCCCTCCTGCCGCACCAGCCTGCGCTCGTCAGCCAGCATAGACCTCGATCTCCGGCAGGTCGGTCAGCGCCACGCCCAGCAGCCGCATCGCGGCCAGCGACAGGCGGCTTCCGGCCGAGGCCGGCCCGTCGATCGGGCGCAGCTCGACCTGGACCACGGCACCGGAGGCCGGCAGCACCACCCGGCCCTGCGTCACCGACTTGACCAGCGGCGTCTCGAGCCAGAACCCGGGCGCGGCAGGATCGCCCAGCGAGGCCACCGTCCGCCCCAGACTGCGCTCTCCCGAGGGGGCCGGGGCCTTCGCGGCGGCGGCCCGTTCGGCGGCGGTGGTGGTGTCGAACTCTTCAACGGTTCGCGCCGTCGGCGGCGGGGGCGGGGCCGAGACCAGCAGCCCGGCCTCGGCCGGCGTCTCTTCGGGACCCGGCGCGGCGGGCGCCTGCGGCTTCAGGATCGCACAGGCAGGCAGCAGCAGAAGCAGAAACGGCACCGCAAGGCGGGGCGGGGACAGGCGGGATCGGGCAAGCGTGCTCATGGCGCGAGCCTAGGCCGCAACCGCACCGCGATCAATCACCCGCGATCAGTCTCTCGCGACGGCTTGCCGCGGTGCCGGTGCAGGCATAGGGTCGATGGCATGGAACCGCTCATCGACCCCTTCGCCCGCGCGATCAGCTATCTGCGCGTCTCGGTCACCGACCGCTGCGATTTCCGCTGTCTCTACTGCATGTCGGAAACCATGACCTTCCTGCCGAAGAAGGAGCTTCTGACGCTGGAAGAGCTGGACCGGCTCTGCACCGCCTTCGTCGGGCTGGGCGTGTCGAAGCTGCGGATCACCGGCGGCGAACCGCTGGTGAGGAAGGGCATCATGACCTTCTTCCGCGCCATGACCCGGCATCTGGAGAGCGGCGCGCTGAAAGAGCTGACGCTGACCACCAACGGCTCGCAGCTGTCGCGCTTTGCCAAGGACCTGGCGGCGGCGGGGGTGCGGCGGGTCAATGTCTCGCTCGACACGCTGGACGAAAGGAAATTCGCCGAGATCACCCGATGGGGCCGGCTGGCGCAGGTGCTCGACGGGATCGACGCGGCGCAGGCGGCGGGGCTGCGGGTCAAGATCAACACGGTGGCGCTGAAGGGTTTCAACGAGGACGAGCTGTTCAAGCTTGCCGAATGGTGCGCCGCGCGCGGGATGGACCTGACCTTCATCGAGGTCATGCCGATGGGCGATCTGGGCAACGAGGACCGGCTCGACCAGTACTGGTCGATGAAGGATCTGCGGGCCCGGCTGTCCGAGCAATACCGGCTGACCGACCTGGCCGAATCGAGCGGCGGGCCGGCGCGCTATGTGCGGCTGGAAGAGACCGGGCAGAAGATCGGCTTCATCACCCCGCTGACCCATAATTTCTGCGAAAGCTGCAACCGGGTGCGGCTGACCTGCACCGGCGAACTGTTCATGTGCCTGGGCCAGGAGGACCGCGCAGATCTGCGGGCGCCGCTGCGCGCTTCGTCCGACGACACGGCGCTGATCGCCGCGATCCGCGAGGCCATCGCCCACAAGCCCAAGGGTCATGACTTCGACTATTCGCGGACCGACGCCGCGGGCCGGAGCCTCGGCCAGATGTCCCGCCACATGAGCCACACCGGCGGCTGACGGTCCGGGCAAGGGGGGCTGTCCGCCCCCCTCGGCGCCCTGCGCCTCACCCCCCGAGAGTATTTTCGTCCCGAAGATGGGCAAGGCCGGTATCTTCGGGGCCGCGCACCCTCCCGCCGGAGGCTCAGAGCGGCGGCAGATGTTTCTTCAGAAAGCCCAGGGCCACCGACAGACCGTCCGGCGCGATGCCATGCGCGGTGCCCTTCATGACATGGCTGTAGGTCTCGAACCCGGCGTCGGCCAGCAGCGCGCCGGCATGGGCCAGGTTGTCGAAGGGCACGACCGGGTCCTGGTCGCCGTGGATCAGCAGCACCGGGGGGCGGCTCCGTGCCGTCGCCAGCGCCGCCGGCTCCACGATCCGGCCCGAGAACCCCACCACGCAGGCCAGCGGCGACGCGCGTTCCGGCGCGGTCTGCAGCGCCATCATCGTGCCCTGCGAGAACCCGACCAGAGCCAGCCGTTCGGGCGGCAGCTTCTCTTCGGCCAGCACCCTGTCGAGATAGGCATGCAGATCGGCCCGCGCGCGGGCAAAGGCGGCGAGGCTCTCCTCGACCGTCGAACCATCCATGCCGGGGATCGGAAACCACTGGAACCCGTAGGGATTACCCTGGCAACGGTCAGGCGCATCGGGGGCCCGGAACACCGTGTCGGGCAGATGCGGGGCGAGCGGCTCGGCCAGGCCCAGAAGATCGGCACCATCGGCACCATAGCCGTGCAGGAAGACCACGACCGAACCGGCCGTCCCCGATTTCGCCGCCTGGCGGCCATCCTTCAATCTGCGGCTCATGCCACCCCCTCGCGTCCCTTGATTTCCCGGTAATAGGCCCAGAGCAGCCGCGCCGCCACCCCTCGCCAGGGCGACCAGGCCCGGGCCATCCCGGCCAGGGCGCGCGGCGTCGGGCGGCCGTCCAGCCGATAGAGAATCCGTGCCGCTTCCTGCAGGGCGAGATCGCCGGGGGCAAAGACATCGGCCCGGCCCAGGGCGAACATCGCGTAGATTTCCGCGGTCCAGTTGCCGATCCCGGGCAGCGCGGTCAGCACCGCGACGACCTCGGCATCCGGGGCCCGGCGCAGCGCCGCATAGTCGAGCCGCGCCTCGGCCAGCGCCCGCAGATAGCGGGTCTTCTGCCGCGACATGCCGGCTGCCCGCAGCGCCTCGTCCGGGGCCGCGGCGATCGCCTCGGGGCCGGTCAGCCCGGCGGCCTGCATCCTTGCCGAAAGCGCCTTTGCCGAGGCGGTCGAGACCTGCTGCCCGATGATCGCCTGCATCAGCGCCCCGAAGCCGTCGGCATGGCGGCGCAGCGGCAGCGGGCCGCAGATCTCCAGCGCCCGGGCCAGCACCGGGTCGCGGGCCGCCAGCCAGGCCGCACCTTCGGCGACGCAGGCCTCGGTCTCGATGATCCGCCCGACCGGCGCCGCCGGGCTCATGGCGCGCCGCCCCGCAGCCGCGCCAGCCAGTCGAGCGCCTCGGTGACGGTGGAGACACTGGCACCCGGGGGGGGAGGCCGGTCGATCAGCGCCACCGGCAGGTCGAGGGCCCGCGCCGCCGCCAGTTTCGGCCAGCCCCCGGCCCCGCCGGAGTCCTTGGCGACGATCCAGTCGATGCCCAGATCGCGCAGCAGCCGCCTCTCGCCGGCCTCGGTGAAGGGCGGGCGGCCCTGCAGCCAGGCGCCGGGCGGATAGGGAAAGGCGGCGGTCGGCGGATCGACGATGCGGCAATAGAGCCGCCGCCCGGCCAGACCGGACAGGCCGGGCAGCGAGAGCCGGCCCGTGGCCAGCAGGACCGTCGCGGTCTCGGGGATCACCTCTGCGGCAGCCTCGGGGCCGGGAATCCGGGTCCACCGGTCGCCCGGCCCCGCCACCCAGCCGGGCCGCAGCAGCCGCAGATAGGGCAGACCGGCAGCGGCGCAGATCGCCGCGGTCCGGGGGCCGATCCGGGCGGCGAAGGGATGCGTCGCGTCGATCACCGCGCCGATGGCCTCGCGCCGCATCCAGTCGGCCTGCGCCGCGGCGCTGCCCCAGCCTCCGACCCGCAACAGCAGCGGCTGCGGCGCCGGATCGCGGGTGGCGCCGGCCAGGGACAGGATCGAGGCGAGCCCGGGCTGCCCGGCCAGCCGTTTCGCCAGCACCGCCGCCTCGGCCGAGCCGCCCAGCAGAAGCAGGCGGAGCGGCGCGGCGGCAAGGGGCGAAGGGCGGCTCTGGGGCATGATCCGGCAAGACTAGGCGCGACATCGGGCGATTCCCAGAGCCGGGCCATGCGGGCCCCCGATGTTGCTCTGGCCACGTCGCCGGCCTGCGAAACGCCTGCCTGCGCGCCGGACCTGCTTGACAGGCGCAGCCCCTCCGGCCATGCCGAACCGATGCTCGATCTGCGCCCAGTCGGATATGTCATCGGCCTGATCCTCGGGTTTCTCGGGATCACGATGCTGATCCCGATGCTGACCGATCTGATCGAAGGCAACGGCCACTGGCCGGTGTTCCTGGAAAGCGCCCTGATCACCACCATCACCGGCGGTTTCGTCGCCCTGGCCTGCGCCAACGGCGTCACCGCCAAGGTGACGATCCGGCAGACCTTCCTTCTGGCCTCGGGCATCTGGCTGGTGCTGCCGCTGTTCGGCGCCCTGCCCTTTGCTCTGGGCGCCACCCAGGCCCGGGCCGTCGATGCGGTCTTCGAATCGATGTCGGGGCTGACCACCACCGGCTCGACCGTCTTTACCGGGCTGGAGTTCCTGCCGCGCGGGCTGCTGCTCTGGCGCTCGATGCTGCAATGGTTCGGCGGCATCGGGATCATCGTGGTGGCGATGACCTTCCTGCCCGAGCTGCGGATCGGCGGGATGCAGATGTTCCGCTCCGAGGCCTTCGATACCGACGGCAAGGTGCTGCCCCGGGCGGCGCAGATCGCGGCGCGGATCTCGGCCGCCTATCTGGCGCTGACCGCGGCCTGCTATGCCTGCTACGTCTTCGTCGGCATGCCGCCTTTCGACGCGCTGAACCATGCGCTGACCACCATGTCGACGGGCGGCTTCTCGACCTGGGATGCCTCGTTCGGCACCTATCAGGGCGCGGCGGAATATGTCGCCTCGGTCTTCATGGTCCTGGCCAGCCTGCCCTTCGTCCGCTACGTCCAGATCATCGCCGGCACCGCACGGCCGCTGCTGCGCGACCCGCAGGTTCGCAGCTTCCTGATGGTCGTGGCGACGCTGGTGGTGACGATCGCGCTCTACCGGGTCACGGTCAACGGCGACCATATGGAACATTCCTTCCGCGAGGCGCTGTTCAACGTCACCTCGATCATCACCGGCACCGGCTATGCCTCGGTCGATTACCAGCTCTGGGGCTCGCTGCCGGTGGTGCTGTTCTTCTTCGTCGGACTGATCGGAGGCTGCGCCGGATCGACCTGCTGCTCGGTCAAGATCTTCCGCTACCAGATCCTCTTCGCCTCGATCGGATCGCAGATCCGCCGCATCCACTCGCCGCACGGGATATTCACCCCGCGCTATGCCGGAGCGCCGATCGCCACCGAGACGCTGCTTTCCGTGATGGCGTTCTTCACCGCCTTCGTGGTCAGCCTGGGCGTGGTGGCGGTGCTTCTGGGAACCACCGGGCTGGACAGCGTGACGGCGATTTCCGGCGCGGCGACGGCGATTGCCAATATCGGCCCTGGCCTGGGCGACATCATCGGCCCCGCGGGCAATTTCCAGAGCCTGAACGACCCGGCGAAATGGATCCTGACCGCGGCGATGTTCGTCGGGCGACTGGAACTGATGGTGGTCTTCGTGATCCTGACCCCGCGCTTCTGGCGCAGCGCCTGACCCGGACCGGCCCTAGTCGTCCTTCGGCCGCAGCGCCAGCCAGACCAGCGAGCCGCCGGCCAGTGCCAGCAACGGGATCATCGCCAGATTGACCGCGACCCAGCCCTGCTGCGGCGATCCGCCGGAGCAGTTCATCAGCCCGCCCGAAGCCAGCGAGGCCAGTGTCACGCAGCCGAAGACGATCATGTCGTTCATGCCCTGAATCCGGCCGCGTTCCTCTGGCCGATGCGCCCCGGCCAGCATGGTGGTCGCACCGATGAAGCCGAAGTTCCAGCCGATGCCCAGCAGCACCAGGGCGCCGAAGAAATTGGTCAGCCCGACACCCGCCAGGCCGATGAAGCCGGCGCCGAGCAGGATCAGCAGGCCCAGGGCCATCACCCGTTCGACCCCGATCCGGGCGATCACATGGCCGGTGAAGAAGGAGGGCACGAACATCGCCAGCACATGCGCCGAGACGACATCCGCCGCCCGCGCCTGGCCAAAGCCACAGCCGACCACCGCCAGTGGCGTCGAGGTCATCACCAGGTTCATCAGCGCATAGCTGACCATGCCCACGATTACCGCCACCGCGATGCGCGGGGTGCGGATCAGTTCCCAGCGGCTGCGCCCGCGCGGCGCGTCATGCTCGGGGACCGGCGGGGTCGGAATGTCGATGAAGAAGAACAGCGCCACCCCGATCAGGTTCAGCGCCCCGATGGTCAGATAGGTGCCCAGAAAAGGCACCGGCAGGATATCGGTGGTCAACTTCGCCAGTTGCGGCCCGATCAACGCCGAAATCAGCCCGCCCGCCATGACATAGGAAATCGCCTTGGGCCGGAAGGCGTCCGAGGCGGTATCGGCGGCGGCGAAGCGATAGAAGCCCTGCGCGGACATGTAGATGCCGGTCAGCAGCGAGCCCACGAGATAAAGCCCGAAGCTGTCGCCATAGAGCGCCGTGGCGCCGATCAGCGCGCCCAGCATTCCGCCCAGCGAGCCGAGCCAGAACCCGGCCCTGCGGCCGAAGCGCTGCATCACCCAGGACATCGGGTTGGCCGTCAGCATCGAGCCCAGGACGATCATCGAGATCGGCAGGGTGGCAAAGCAGGGGTTGGGCGACAGGGTCTGCCCGGCCAGGCCTCCGATGATGAAGATCATCGGCATCTGGGCGCCCAGCATCGCCTGCGCGGCCACCAGCACGGCCACGTTGTGGCGGGCACGACGATCATCGGGGGCGGGGGCGGTCTGGAGGGTCTCGGCGGTCATGCGGCAGCCCTAGCGCCGGTTTCGGGGGAAGAAAAGCCCTGCCGCGGCGCCGGCCTGCACCCGTGTCGCGGGGGCGTTCTGGGGGTCCGGCCGCCGAACTCTCGCGTCATCGGGCGCCGGTGCAGGCGGATATCCCCTTGCCGGCACGGCCGCGCGGGTCTTCGAACCGCCCTGGCCCGGGCCTTCTCGCCAGTGGGCCCGGATCGGGTGCAGGCGGCGGGTGCGGCGCTTCGCCACCCCGACGCCTCGCCCACCGAAGCCCCCGGCCCCATCACACCGGCCAGCTGCCGAAGGGCTGCTTTTCAAGCTGCATGCTGCCATCGGCGCCGCGAGAAATGTTGATCCAGGCGCGCCAGTTCTCATCATCGACCTCCGGGTAATCCAGCCTGAAATGGCTGCACCGGCTTTCGGTGCGGAACAGTGAGGCGCGCAGTTTCATCTCGGCGCTCAGGATCATGTTGCGCGTCTCCCAGGCCAGCCGCAACTCGTGCATGTTGGCCGCCCGCAGCATCGGCGCGTGGTGGTCGCGCAACTCCTCGACATAGGCCAGCGCCGCCTGCATCATCGTGCCCTTCTTGATGTAGAGCACGAAGTTCGGGATCATCACGCCTTGCAGTGTCTGGGTGACCCAGGCCGGGCCGTAGCCCGTCTCGCGCCGCAGCGGAGCCAGGATTTCGCCGGTGATCTCGACCAGCCGCGCATCGGAGATGACCGGGGCCGCGACCGAGGCGGCATAGGCAGCGGCGGCCTCGCCCGCGATGGCGCCCTGCACCGCCGACCCGGCCAGGGACGAGCCGATCTGGGTATAGATGCCGCCGGCCATATGGCTGCCCAATGCATCGCCCGCGGCATAGAGACCGGGAATGTTCGAGGCGCAGCGGTCGTCGAAGGGCACCAGCCCTTCCGACTTGTGGATCGCCATTCCCGCCGAGGCGCCGCCGACATTCGCGCTCGGGGCGAAGCCGGGCGGCGGTGCGCCGGGACCGCCGCCGTCACCCGGGGGCGGACCTCCCGGCGCGCCGCCCGCGCCATCGGCCGCACCATCCGGGGGCGCGAAGCTGCGTTGAAACTCCTCGGGAACATAGGGCCCACCCGCCACCTCTTCCTCCGGCGCCTGCGACCCCGGCCCGCCCGCGACCGGATTGCCGGTCACATAGGCGCGGTAGTTCAGATCGACGCCGAGATCGTGATGCACCTCGACACCGTTGGTCGAAGGCACCCGCTCGAACATGTCGCCCCAGCCGTCGAAACAGGCGGCGGGGTTGACCGACCGGGTGGTATGGCCGTCGTTCCATTCCTTGCCGGTGACCTTGGCGCCGATCCGATAGGCCATCACCGTGCCGTCATGGGTCAGGTCGCAGACCGGGAAGCCGCTGGGCTTGAAGCCCCCTGCCCCGGTGCAGAGGATGACCGTCCTGGCCCTTATGGTCACGGTCTCCTCGGCATCGACGCGAAAGCCCGCAGCCCCGGCGATCCGCCCGTCTTCCTTGATCAGATGGGTCACCACCACCCGTTCCAGAAGCGGGATCCCGCGGTCCTCGATCGGCCGCATGAAGGGACGGTTGGCCAGGGTCTGGTCGAAGAACCCCCAGTCGCGCAGCTCTTTCGCGCGGTCCAGCGAGTGTTCGGCCAGCTGCCGTGTATAGACCGGGTTGTTTGTGCCCAGGGCCGAGCGCGAGACGGTCTCGACGAAATCGTCGATGGTGCCGGTCTCGGTCGCGGGGTCGAAGACGAAGAAGCCCTTGCCGAAGGGCGTCAGCCCCGACGAGCCGAGCCGCCCTTTCGAGACGATCATCGTGGCGGCCCCCGCATCATGCGCCTTCACCGCGGCGAACAGCCCGGCCATGCCGCCGCCGATCACCAGAACATCGGTGGCATGGTCGGTGTTGGTGACGGCGTCCGGGTCGAACTCGACATTGTTCTGCCCCCAGGCGGCCATCCCGAGCGCGGCCAGCCCGCCGGTCGCACCGGACAGGGCCAGGAACGCGCGGCGGGTCGGGGCGGTTTCATCGGCGGCGCTCATGTCGGGGCTCCTTCTGACATCGGTTGGCTGCGGGGTTTTCCCGGCTGCCCGCCCAGATAGAGCCGCGCCAGCATCGCGAAGCCGAGCAGTGCCAGGGTGAGGAAGAAGACCGACATCGCGATGTCGGTATGTCGGCCCAGGGCGATCGAATGCCACAGGGCCAGCACGGTGAACGAGACTGCCAGCCCGCCGTGGAAATACCGCCAGCCGCGATAGCGCAGGGTGAAGTGCGGGATCAGTTTCCGGCGGAAGAACACGGTGATGCCCAGCACCACCATCACGACCCAGGCCGCGAGGCCCAGCACGATACCCAGGTTGCCGAAATCGGTCACCATGATCCAGAACGCATCCCAGGGCCTGATCCCGCCCTCCAGATAGCGCGGCAGCACGATGAATGCCGGGTGCAGGAAGATCACGCCGATCGCCGTGTAGGCAATGACCTTGTGAACCTTCTGGATCTGCGGTGGCTTGAACAGGCCGAGCAGGGTTTCATTGCTGCGCGCCAGGAAGAACTGGCCCAGCATCATCGTGAAGGCCAGCAGCGTCAGCAGCGACAGCGCCTCCTTCAGGACCGAGCGGCGCGGGGCATCCCCCAGCCCATAGAGCAACAGCGGCAGGCCGACAAAGACGGCCAGCGCGGTGACGATCGCGTAGGTTCTTGCGGATAGCTTCATCTCTCAGCCCCAGGGAAGAACGACGGGAATGGATTTCTCGGGCGCCATCTCGATCGCGTCGACGGGGCAATACATCCGGCACAGGTGGCAGATCTGGCAATCGGCGGGATAGGCGATCACCGCCTTGCCGTGCTCCATCCGGAGCACGTCGCAGGGGCAGGACTTGACGCATTCCTCGCAACCGATGCAGCCATTGATACTCTTGATCGTCATGGGCTTGGTGTCCTTTGCTTTCGGAACATGGGCAGGATGCCCGCTGCGAATGCCCTCCCGCATTCACCGGGGTTGGAGCCGCGCTAACGCACGCAGCGCACCAGATTGTCCGGACGGTCTACGTCGCAGGCATTCACCGAACACAGGTCTTCGTCCGTCAACTCTTGTCCGGTCAGCGTCTTGATCGACGAGCGTTGCGCGCCGGCACCGTGCCAATCGACATAGTCGGTCTGGTCGCCCGCCTTGCTCAGCGCCTTGCCGAACACGATGACATTGGCATGGCTCTTGATGTCCCCGAAGGTGGTGCTGGTCCAATAGTCGAGCGTCTCGGAATCCCGGGTGATGCCGAAGAAGGCCTCGTCGATGGCCGGAAAGCCGGTCTTGTCGTAATCGACGATGCTCTGCAGTTCCTTGGAGTTCGGCAGATACCAATCCTGATGGCCGCCCAGGTCGAGCGCCTCGCAATAGGCAAGCGCCTCGGCCCATTCGCGGCGGGTGCCGTCATCGGCCTGTTGCCACATCCGGCCGGTGGCCAAATCCGTGATGGTGCCGTCCCCGTTGTCCGCGAACTCGTTGACGCCATAGACATTCGCCGCGCCGCTGACGCAGCGCACGAAGTTTCCGGGCGCCTTGTCCCCGGTCGAAAGCCCGCTGCTCGTCGAGGGTCCGCCGGTGTAGAAATCAAGCCCGGTGCCATAGGCCTTGATATGACCGTCGGCGAAGTTGAAGCCGAAGGCGCCCTGGTTGCGACCATTGATGATCGGGCCCTTCAGGTAGAGCGTGCTGCTCCAGTACTGGCCGGCAAAGACCATCTGGCCCTCGGGATAGTCGAAGTCGAAGACCGCGGTATCGAGATAGGGCGTCGGGCTGCCCTCTTCCGGTTTCAGAAGCTCGCCGCGGAAGTCGGCCAGTGAATAGAGCTCCTTGATCGCGGGAAGCCGCCAGTCGGTCAGGCCGCCCAGTTCCAGCGCCTCGCAATAGCCGATCGCGTCGGCGTATTGCAGGCGGTCGTTCCCGGGCGTCTGCTGCCAGACCAGGCCGGTGTTGTCGTCGGTCACGGTGCCATCGCCATTGTCGGTATAGGACGCCGCAAGGCGCGGGTGCTGCGCGTCCTGGCCATAGAGGGCTGCGCCCTCGGCGGGGCAATCGATGGCGGCTCCCGCGACATCGAAGCACTTGTCCTGCATCGTATCGACAAGAGTGTAGCTGGTCCGTTCGGCAGCGCTCGCCTGGGCGGCACAGACGACCATTCCGGGGATCAGGGTCGCGCGACCGACCGCTGCAATCCGTTGGTGAAGGCTCATGTCTGGTTCCTTTGCGGTCTTTCGTTCGATTGATTGCGTGTCGTGATGCGCTGCCGCCGGTGGCGGCGGCGCTCAGCGCATGTTGAAGAGTTCCTGGTGAAACGCGCCGGAACGCAGACCGTGCGCGATCAGGTCCTTGCGCAGCGCGGCGCCGAAGGCCGCCGGTCCGCAGAACCAGATGCTGGCCGAGGCCCAGTCCGGCAGCATCTCCCGCAGGCGCGCGCCGGTGAGCAGCCCGTCCCGGCTGTCGATCATCAGGTGCAGATCGACATCGGCCGCCGCGACGTCCCGGGCGAGCAGGTCACGGGCCTCGGGAGCGATTTCGGGCACGCAGTGGAACAGATCGACCTGCCTGCCATCGGGTGTCGCCGCCATATGCTTCAGCCGGGCGATAAAGGGCGTGATGCCGATCCCTGCCCCGATCCAGATCTGCCGGTCCTTTCCGTCCTCGAAGGTAAAGCGCCCATAGGGCCCTTCGACCGTGACCTCGTCCCCCACGGCCAGCTTCTCGGGCAGACGCTCGGTGTAGTCGCCCAGACCCTTGCTGATGAAGGTGATGGACCGGGTGGCCGGGTCCCAGGCCGAGGCGATGGTGAAGGGGTGCTTGCCCTCCTTGCGATCGAAGGAGACGAAGGCAAACTGCCCCGCCTTGTGGCCCGGCCAGGCCGCGTCGAGGGTGATTTCGGCTTCCGTCACTTTCATCGACGGGATCTTGAGCACCGAGGTGATCTTCCCGCCGACCCGGCGGCGGCGGCCGATCTGCCGGGTCAGGGCCAGCACGGCGGTCACGACGCCTCCGGCCATCAGCAGCGCCACCACGATGCCGAGCGGCTGCGTCCAGGCCCCGACATCCAGCAGGACGATCCCGTGGAAGACCAGCACCAGATAGACGACCGCCAGCAACGTGTGGGTCGAGGCGAAGAACCGGTAGGGAATCCGCTTGATCAATGCGGCGGCGATCAGCACGACCGCGGCGTAGAACGCCCATTCGCCCAGCATCTCGGCGGTGCCGCGCTGGCTGTTGAGGAATTCCCGGATCGCGCCCAGTTCGGGCGCGTCGCCGGTCGGTCGCCGCCGCTCGGGCGCCTCCATCAGACCCAGAGACACGGCCCATTTCGGACCATTGGCAAAGACCCAGTGTGCGACGGCCACGACCAGCGCGGTGATCCCGAGCCACTTGTGCAGACGATAGGACTTGTCGAGCCCGTTCAGCCACCTGTCCACCCAGCCCCAGCGGGCCGCCTGGATCATCGCCACGCTCATCGCGCCGATGGCCAGAACACCGGAATACTGCATCAGCAGGTTGCGGATGGTGATCACGTTCAGGGTTTCGGGAAGCGGCAGGCTGGTCGCCAGCCAGAGAAGGGAAAGGCCGAACAACAGGGCCCAGAAACTGGTCTTGATGGTCTTCACGTCACTTGTCCTGGTTGAGTTCTCGCGCAATGCGCCTTGGTCAGCTCTGGGCCCATGGCGGGGCCGCAAGAAGGAAATGGGTCAGCGTGGCATCGAGCGCGTAGAACCCCCAGTGCAGGGAATAGGCCCAGCGGAAGCCGTTGTTGACCCGCAGGTAGAGATAGGGGAGCAGCGCCCCGAAGGCGGTCGCCGACAGGGTGAAGCGGGTGACATAGGTCGGGGTATATCCGTCGAAGGCCAGCAGCAGATGGAATCCGCCAAAGGCCAGCGCCATGCCGATCGCGATCCGCATGAGGCCGAAACCGGCCCGGGCGGCGGTCAGGATCAGCCCGGCGGCCAATACCTGCTGGAACAGGATATCGGCGGATTTCGGCAGGTAGTACCAGGCCGAGGCGAACATGAAATCGGGCGCTTCGGACGGTGCGCGCAGTTTCGACACGCTGGGCAGCAACGGAAGGACATAGACCACGAAAAGCGCGAAACCGGCGAGGATGGGAAGCATCACCAGCCCCTCGCGCGCCGCCGTCCGGTGGCTCAGCGCCTCGGTGAACAGGCCCCGGAACAGCCACAGGGACAACGCCGCCCAGCCCAGATAATAGGCCGTGAACAGCACCGGCGCCCCGTCATAGCCGTTCTCCAGACCGAGCTGCGCGACCAGCATGTAGTAGCCTTGGCTGGAGACCAGCCAGAGCACGGCGATGATCAGCGCCGCGCGGCCGACCCGCGCCAGCGCGTTCGGATCGGGAAGGCCGCCTTGGGACTTTTCCATGTGGATATTCGGGGTCACGTCGCGCTATCGCCTCTTGGCAGAAACGGGGCCTGAGTTGGGTCAGCCCCTGGGTCCCGCGCCGTCGGGGACGCAGAGCATTGCGTCATCCCGACCTTGCAGTGGCAGCCGGCAGGCACCGTCCAGTTTCGTGCCCTCCGGACCCGTGACCGAACAGCTGTCGTTCTCGACCCTGGCTTCGCAGGCTTCGAATGCCTCGCGCGGCGGCGGGCCGCCCTGTGGGCCACCTGGAGGCGGTGCCTCGGCCTGCGCCGGTTCGGGCGGGACGGTCCCGCCGCCGTCATCTGCAGTCGCGGCCAGAGGCAGGGCCAGCAACGCGGCCAGTGCGACCGACGGCAGGGGGAGGTGGTTCAGGGTCATTTCGGATGGTCTCCGGCAGCATTTCGGGTTGGCCGCGACTCTCAGGGGCGCGGCGGGCGACCGCTGGCATCACAGGTCGTCTGTCCTTCTACGAGCGTGCAGCCGGTTTCCGCCGCGAGGCAGCCAAGAATCTGGTTCGAGCCCGCAGCCCCGGCATGGTAATGGTAGGTCAGGCCCTCGGCTTCGTGCCCGTAACATTCGTCCAGCCCCTCGGGAGCCGAGCCATCGGCCAGCAGGTGCGGAAAGATCGCATGGCCATCCATCGCGATGCCGATCTGGCCGCCGTGGATCGCCGCCTCCCCGGCCCCGTCCAGTTCCGCCGCCGCATCGGAGAGGCAATCGGTCACGGCGTGGTAGTGATAGCCGACATGAGTGTTCACATGGCCGCCGCAATCGTCGAAGGGCGCGATGGTGTAGGCTCCGAGGATCGCATCGACAGGCGCCGGACCGTCAAGCCGCACTCCGTTCCGGGCAAGGCCCGCCCCGCCCAGGTTGGTCGGCGACGGCCGCTCGGCGGGGACCGCATGCAGCGGGATGACATAGGTGACCGAGGTATCTTCCGGCATGTATTCCGGCAGGCATTGCACGCAGTAGTTCCGATAGGCCGGATCGACATCCGGGCGCGCCGCCGCCTCGCAGGCTTCCAGGGTGCCTGTATAGCGGACGGCCCCGGTCTCGGGATCGAACAACTGCCAGTTCGAGTCGCCATAGACCTCGGCCAGGCTGGCGATGAAGGCGCCGTCCACATCGACGGCTTCGCCCTCCAGGAACCAGATGCCGCCGGCTTCGGCCCCATCCGAGACATTGGTCGGGCACCAGGGCCCGGGCGTGTAGGTCTTGGGGTCCGGGCGGACGGTGATCGAGAAGCAGGTCGTTTCGGTGCCGCCGGACAGGGTGCAATCAACCAGATCGGGGCCGGCCACGACATCGGCCGTCTCGAAGAACTCCGCGATCGCGGCAAGGCCGGAATCGTCGGAATGTGCAAGGGCCGGCCCGGCAGTCAGCAGGGCAAGCGTGGCCAGGGCCAGGCCTGAATGGGCAGGTGCTTTTGCGGTCATGAAGGTCCCCTCGGATATGGCGGCAAGAATGTCCGGACTTGCGGTCCCGATACCACTAGCATATTAACTATTAGCATACAAATCATTCGGCCCGGCTTCCATGCCTTCCTCAACAACGCCGGTCCCGTCCGGCGGAAACGCGCCGGCGGCTGGCCTCTCGGGGTTCCTCCGGCCCTGTTGCGGCGGCATGTGCCGGAGCAGGGCGCGCGGCAAGGGAACGGCTGGCAGGGATCGTCGGGGCATGGGCGGCCGCGCAGGCCCGAAAAATCGGACCCGTTGCGATCACAGGCCCCAACTTTGACCATGCCCCGCCTGAATTTTGTGGTATTTCAACCCCATGGATATTGTTGTCGTCACGACGGTCATTGCATCGCTTTTCTTCGTCATCGGCGCGGCCGAGCCGCTGGCGGCGCGGTTGCGCCTGCCCTACAGCGTGATCCTGGCGATGCTCGGCGTGCTCATCGGCGCCGGTGCGATCTTCTTTCTCCGCACCGATCTGACGGATGCGCTGAACCCGGTGGCCGAGGCGATCCTCGGCCTGCCGATCCGGTCGAATGTCTTCCTGTATGTCTTCCTGCCGACGCTGCTGTTCCAGGCGACCCTGGGGATGAACCTGCGCCGGATGCTGGACGACTGGGTGCCGATCCTGATGCTGGCGGTGGTGGCGGTCGTCATCGCCACGCTCAGCGTCGGCTATGCCCTGTACTGGGTCAGCGCCCTGCCCCTGGCGGCCTGCCTGCTGATCGGGGCCATCGTGTCCACCACCGACCCTTCGGCGGTGGTCTCGATCTTTCGCTCGATCTCGGCGCCGCGCCGGCTGGCCCGGATCATCGAAGGCGAAAGCCTGCTGAACGACGCCGCGGCGATCGCGATCTTCGGCCTGTTCATGGGCTTCGTGATGCTCGGGGTGCCGGACCCGAGCCTGCGCGACGCGCTGGCCCGGTTCCCGGTGCTGATTGCCGGAGGTGCGTTCACCGGCTGGCTGTCGGCCCGGATCGCTGTCTGGGTCATGGCGCTGTTCAGCCGCCATGAACTGGCCCAGCTCTCGATCTCGATCTCCCTGCCCTATCTGGCCTATATCGGGGCCGAACAGAGCGTCGGCGCCTCGGGTGTCATCGCCGTCGTCGTCGCGGGGCTGACGCTGAACCTGACCGGGCCGGGCCGGCTGTCGCCGCAGACCTGGAAGAACCTGCGGGAACTGTGGGGGATGCTGGCACATTGGGCCGGGGCGCTGATCTTCATTCTGGCCGCGCTGCTGATCCCGCGGCTTCTCGAAGAGGTTCGGGCCGCGGATGTCGCCCTGGTCGGCGTGGTGATCCTGGCCGCCATCGTCGCGCGGGCGATCATCCTGTTCGGGCTGCTGCCGCTGCTGACGCTGCTGCGGGTCTCGCCGGCGATCGAACCGCGCTACCGGGTGGCGATCCTCTGGGGCGGGCTGCGCGGCGCGGTGACGCTGGCGCTGGCCCTCGCCGTGACCGAGAGCTTCCGGGTCCCGGCCGAGACCAAGCGCCTTGTCGGCATCCTCGCCACCGGCTTCACGCTCTTCACCCTGTTCGTTCAGGGCACCACGCTTCGTTCGATGATCGGCTGGCTCGGGCTCGACCGGCTGTCCCCCATCGACGAAGCCCTGTCGCGGCAGGTCGTCGCCGTCGCCCTGCAGACGGTGCGCGAGGACGTGGCGACCACGACCGAGAACTACGACCTGAGCCGCGACATCGTGCGTTCCGAGGCCAAGGACTTCGGGGCCCGGCTGGACGTGGCGGTGAAGGATGCCGAGGAAAGCGCCGACATCCTCGACCGCGACCGCGTGACGCTCGGGCTGATCGCGCTGGCCGGGCATGAACGCGACAGCATCCTTGTCCGGGTGCGGGAGCGGACGATCTCGGCGGGAATGGCCGAACAGGTGCTGTCCGATGCCGACCGGCTGATCGAGGGGGCGCGCACCGGCGGCCGCAGCGGATACCAGCGCGCGGCGCGGCGCAGCGTCGCCTATGGCCGGGCCTTCCGGGCCGCCGATCTTCTGCACCGCCGGCTCGGCCTCTCGGCCCCGCTGGCCCGGCTGACCGCCGACCGGTTCGAGCTTCTGCTGTCGCAGCGGCTGATCCTGCGTGATCTCGGCACCTTCATCGACGGGCGGATCCGCCGGATCCACGGACGCCGGGTGGCGGAGCTGCTGCGCGAGCTGCTGTCACGCAGGATCGAGGCGGTGGAGACGGCGCTCGAAGGCCTGCGGCTGCAATACCCGGGCTATGCCGAGGAACTGGAGCGGCGCTTCATCCGCCGCACGGCACTGCGGCTGGAAGAACGCGAATACGCGGCGATGCGGGAAGACGGGCTGATCGGGGCCGAGGTCTACACCGCGCTGATCCGGGGCCTGCAGGCCCGCCGCGCCGCCGCCGAGGAGCGCCCGGGCCTCGACATCGCATTGCAGCGGACCGAGCTTGTCCGGCAGTTCCCGGTCTTCGCCGAACTGGACGATGCGGCCCTGAAACGGCTGGGCCGGGCGCTTCAGACCCGGTATGTCAACGCCGGCGATCTGGTGATCCGCAAGGACGTGGCGGCCAGAAGCGTGTTCTTCATCGCCTCGGGCGCCGTCGAGCTGGAAAGCGCGGGGCAAACCTGGCGGCTGGGCCGGGGCGAGATGTTCGGACAGATGGCGATCCTGATGAACAAGCCGCGCCGCGCCGAGGTTCGGGCCATCGCCCCCTCGACGCTCCTGGTGCTTGACGAAGCACGGTTCCGCCGGCTGCTCGACCGCAGCGCGGCCCTGCAGGAGGCCGTCCGCGCCAGTGCCGAGAAACGCGGGATTCCGTCCTCGACCCTGTCGCCGGACAACGGGGACGGGCCCGGAACCTCTCCGACCTGATCCGCGCGCCATGGTCCGGGTGTCAGCCCGCCCGCCGGATCGTGCCCACCAGTTCGGTCGCCTCGGCCAGCGTGTTGGAGATCGTGCCGTATTTTCGCAGGTTGCGATGCAGCAGGTCGAGCCGCTGGTCGGATTCGTCGGTATCGACGGTGATCTCGTAGTCGATGCGGACCATCTTCGGCGGGCTGTCCTGCCGGACCCCGTGCAGGCTGATCTCCATGCCGCGCAGGTCGAATTCCAGCATCGGCGCCACCCGTTCGGCACCCTTCAGCATGCAGGCGGCAAGGCTGGCCAGCAGCATCTCGGCCGGGTTGAACGCGTCGTCGCGCCCGGCCATGTCGGTGTCGAGCACGATCCGCGCCGACTTGGCCCGCGCCTCGGACCCGTGGCTGTCGATCCGACGGGCGGTGATCTTGTATTCCAGCATCATTCACACTCCTTGAACGGTATCATCATGGCAATTCGTGCCGCAGGGGCAGCGCGCGCCCGTGCATCGAAGCGATGCATGCCGTCGACAAAACCGGCCCCCGGGGCTTGTCTGCCGCCGGCCGGGCGCTAAAACCCTGCCCCGAGGGGCACAACGGCTGTTCGATTACTCGGCCGGGCTGGCCCCCGCAGAGCTGAACATGGAATTCAACAATGTCCTCCGCCTCCCCCGTCCTGCATATGCTCTGCGGAAAGATCGCCGCCGGAAAATCCACTCTGGCGGCCCGGCTCGGACGTCAGGACCGCACCGTCCTGCTGGCCGAGGACGAATGGCTGGGCGCGCTCTTTGCCGATCGGATGACCACTGCCCGTGACTATGTGCGATGTGCCGCCAGTTTGCAGCAAGTCATGGGGCCGCATGTCGTATCCCTGTTGAACGCGGAGGTTTCGGTGGTCCTAGACTTTCCTGCGAACACCGTCGAAAGCCGAAAATGGATGCGCAGCATCCTCGACCGGACCGCCGCCGCGCATCAGCTTCATGTCCTGAACCCGCCCGACGAGGTCTGCCTGGCCCGGCTGCGGGCGCGCAACGCGCAAGGTGATCATCCCTTCGCGGCGACCGAGGAGCAATTCCGCCAGTTCTCTCGCCATTTCGTCGCCCCCTCGCCTGAGGAGGACTTCAATATCGTTGTCCATGGCGACAACGGCTGACTCCCGCCGCGCCCCAGCCCCCACAATCCGCAGGCAAACCCGCCGATGGGGCGGCAGACCCTGTCATGCGGTCAGCCAGCCGTCGAGTTTGGCCGCGTCGGGCAGGCCGCCGGCATGGACCAGTTTGCCATCGACCGAGAGGCCCGGCGTCGACATCACCCCCGCCACGGCGATGGATTTGGCATCGGTGATCTTTTCGACCGCGACCTCGATACCGAGCCGGGCGGCGGCTTCCTTGACCATGGCTTCGGTGGCTTCGCAGCGCTTGCAGCCGGGGCCGTAGACCTTGACGGTTTTCATGAGGATGTCCTTTCAGAGCAGGAAATTGAAAAGGAAGCCGGTGGCGAGGATGCCCGCCGCGACAACCGCGATGAAGATGGCGATCAGCCGGTAGGTCAGCACCTGCTTGAGGATGACCATCTCGGGCAGGCTGAGCGCGATCACCGACATCATGAAGGCCAGGGTCGTGCCAAGGGCCGCGCCCTTGCCCAGCAGCGCCTCGACGATGGGGATCACCCCGGCCGCGTTGGTATACATCGGCACGCCCACGACCACCGCTGCCGGAACCGACCACCAGGCCTCGCCGCCCATGATCTTCAGCATCACCGCTTCGGGCACATAGCCATGGATCGCGGCGCCGATGCCGATGCCGACCAGCACCCAGATCCAGACCTTGCCGACGATCTCGCGCACCTGTTCCAGCCCGATCTTCAGCCGGTCCACCAGGGTCAGCCGCTCTTCGGGCAGGTCGCCCACTGGGCCGGCATTCAACTCGCGCACCCAGTCCTGAAGGTATTTCTCAAGCCCGAAGCGGCCCAGCACCCAGCCCGAAACGGTGGCGATGGTGAAACCGAAGACAAGGTAGATCGTGGCGATCTTCCAGCCGACGAGGCCATAGAGCAGCCCCAGCCCCACCGGCCCGACCATCGGCCCGGCGATCAGGAAGGAGAAGGTCACACCCAGCGGAATCCCTGCCGAGACGAAACCGATGAACAGCGGCACCGAGGAGCAGGAACAGAAAGGTGTCAGCACGCCCAGGGCGGCAGCCAGCGGATAGCCCCAGATCTGGCGCTTGCCGGCAAGCAGCGCGCGGGTCTTCTCGGGGCTGAACCAGCTGCGAAGCACGCCGGTCACAAAGACGATCCCGGTCAGGAGCAGCAGCACCTTGGGCACGTCATAGGTAAAGAAGGCGATCGCCTCACCGGTGTGGCTGTCGCGCGCCACCGGGAACAGGCCGGTCAGCCATTCCGAGATCGGGATCAACTGACCGTAGAGCAGGTAGAGCAGGACACCCGCGACGGGCACGCCAAGATACCAGAGCCAGTCCGGCGCCGCGCGATGCGGCATCGGGGCATGGGTTTCGGTGGTCATGCGACCTTCCTTTCAGATTTGCGTTCCGCGGCCAGCACCGCGTCGATGACGGCAGCCAGTTCCGGCGCGAGTTCCGGATTGCGGCGATAGCGCACCCATTGCGCGTCGCGCCGGTCCAGCACCAGACCGGCCTCGCGCAGCACCTTCATGTGCCGCGACATCCGGCTCTGGCTGGTGCCGAGCCTGGCCATCAACTCGCAGACACAGTGTTCGCCACCGCGCCAGAGCAGCGCGAGTGCGGCGCGGCGTGTCGGGTCGGTGAGGGCGGTGAGAATCTCTTGCATGCAGGATAGATATGCGCCCGGGCGCATATGCGCCTTGATCCATGTCAGCCGGCAACGGCATGGCGCCATGCGCCCTGCCCCGCGCTCCTTGCATCCGCCCTAGAGCTGCTCGTCCCGAATCCAGTCGATGAACGCGCCGGCATCGGGCCGGGAGCCCAGATCATCCCGCTCGACGAGGTAGAAACTCTGGCCCATCGGAATCTCCACCCCGAAAGGCGCGACCAGCCGGCCCACCTCCAGATCATGCCTGGCGAAGCTGCGGCTGATGATGGCGCAGCCATGGCCGCCGCCGAGGATCTGCAGGGCGATCAACGAGGAGTCCGCCTTCATCCAGTGCGACGGTCGCGGCCGGTCGGCGCCGAACCGGTCCAGCATCCGGTCCCAGTCGGTTTCCGAACCGACGATCTGCACGATGTCGGCCGCGCAAAGCGCTTCGGCCGGCGGCGCACCGGTCAGCGTCCCGGCGTAATCCGGATGGCAGACGATGGTCTCCGCCGCGATCGGCAGGGGGTGGATGCTGTGCTCCGGCCAGTCTCCCTCGCCATAGCGGATGTCGAGATCGATGCTGGCATCGCTCATCCGGTCGGCCCAGACCGTCGTCGACAGTTCGATCTCGACTTCCGGATACAGTCGGCGGAAGCCGTTCAGCCGTGGCGCCAGGATCAGCGCCGCGAAAGAGATCGAGGACCGGACCCGGAGACGCGACTTGCGCCTGTCGCTGAACAGCCCGTCCGTCGCCGTCTGCATCTCGAGAAAGGACTTCCGGATCGGCAGGGCATAGGCCTGACCGAGGTCGGTCAGTTCGACCCCCTTGGCCAGGCGCTTGAACAGCTGGATACCCAGATGCCGTTCCAGTAGCCGGATCTGCTGGCTGACCGCCGCCGGGGTCAGGTGCAACTCGTCGGCGGCGGCGCTGAAGGAGCTGTGACGCGCGGCGGCCTCGAACGACCGCAGCCAGGTGACATGGGGCAGTCGGCGCATGTTGTCACGGTTCCTTCCCGAACAATGCCCAAGGGCTTCCGGACCGCGGCCGGCCGGTTGCCCGAAGATGAATGGGGCCTGAGCGGTCAATATCGTCGTTTGCATTCCCGGCTGCCTGCTGCCCCATTGTGCGACGAATGACAACAGCGCCGGCGCCTTGCATCCGGCGGGTGTCCGGCAGCTTGTGATGGCCGAAGGGGAAGACAGAGATGATCACCGCAGACAGATTCTACATCGGCGGGGCCTGGGTCGCGCCCTCTGGCACCCGGACGATGCCGATCCTGACCCCCTCGACCAATGCGCGGATCGGAACGCTGACGCTCGGCAATGCCGAGGATGTCGACCGTGCCGTCGCCGCCGCACGCACCGCCTTCGAAAGCTATTCACTGACCCCGAAACCCGAGCGGCTGGCACTGCTGCGCCGGCTGGCCGGGATCACACGCGCCCGGCTCGACGATCTGGGCCGGGCGATCAGCGCGGAAATGGGCGCTCCCGCCACCATGGCGCGCGAGGTGCAGGCCTATTCCGGGCTGGGCCATCTGGAGGGTTTCATCGCCGCGCTGGAAGCGCTGGACGAGGAAGAGACCCTGCCCAACGGCGATATCCTCAGCCGCGAGCCGATCGGCGTCTGCGGGCTGATCACGCCCTGGAACTGGCCGATCAATCAGATCGCGCTGAAAGTGGTGCCGGTGCTGGCGACCGGCGCGACTTGCGTTCTGAAACCCTCGGAACATACGCCGCTCTCGGCGCAGATCTATGCCGAGATGGTGCACGAGGCGGGTTTCCCCGCCGGGGTGTTCAACCTGGTTCATGGCGAGGGCCCGACCGTCGGCGCGGCGCTGTCGCGGCACCCGGACGTGGCGATGATGTCCTTCACCGGCTCGACCCGCGCCGGCAGCGCGGTGTCGCGGGATGCCGCGGCGACCATCAAGCGGGTGACGCTGGAACTGGGCGGCAAGTCGCCGAACCTCGTCTTTGCCGATTGTGACCTGGACGCCCGTGTGACCGAAGGGGTCGCGGCCTGTTTCTACAACACCGGCCAGTCCTGCGATGCGCCGACGCGCATGCTGGTGGAACGAAGTGTCTATGACCGGGCGCTGGAAATCGCCCGCGCCGCGGCCGAGGCGCAGCCGGTCGGCGATCCCGCCGAGGAAGGCGACCATATCGGGCCGCTGTTCGACCGGCTGCAGTATGACCGGGTGCAGACGATGATCCGCAAGGGGCTGGACGACGGCGCCCGGTTGCTCGCCGGTGGTCCCGGGCGTCCCGATGGCCTGCCCGAAAGGCTGCAAGGCGGCTGGTTCGTGCGCCCGACGGTGTTCTGCGATGTCTCCCCCGACATGGCCATCTGGCGCGAGGAGATCTTCGGCCCGGTTCTGGCGATGACGCCTTTCGACAGCGAGGAAGAGGCGATCGCGCTGGCCAATGACACCGACTACGGCCTGGCCGCCTATATCCAGACCGGAAGCGAGGATCGCGCGATCCGCGTCGCCCGGCGGCTGCGGGCCGGTGGCATCCATATCAACGGGCGCGATGCCGATTACGGCTCGCCCTTCGGCGGCTTCAGGCAGTCCGGCAACGGCCGCGAAGGTGGCCGCTTCGGGCTGGAGGACTACCTGGAGATGAAGGTCCGGCCACCCTTCGTGGCCTGAGCGCGAGCGACTGGGGGCCGCGGCGCGCCGCAGCCAATGACACCTAGGAATTCGGTGCCTTCGCCGGACAGGCCGGGCACGAAGCCCCGTCCCGATACTCGCGTATCGCTTCCGTCGTCGCCGTTTCGTCCTCTGCGAAAGGATGAAGGGTCAGGTCGCGTAGGGATCGTTCTCGTCGTCCAGGATCGCGCGCAGTTCACGCAGATGCGCATCGGCCTGGCCGGGATAGTCCTCCAGTTCCCGCGCCGTCTTCTCGGCGATCTCGGGGCTTAGGACCCGCAGCGACTGGCCGGTCTGCAATGCGCGGACATAGGTTTCGGCCGCACGCTCGAAGTAGAACAGCCGGTTCCAGGTGTCGGCGACGCTGTCGCCCACCACCAGGACTCCGTGATTGCCCATGATCATGACCTTCCTGGCCGGGTCGGAGAGCATCGACGCGCAGCGCAGCCCCTCGGCCTCGAAGGCCAGCCCGCCGAAAGCGTCATCCACCAGGTAGCGGTTGTAGAAGGTCGCGGTGTTCTGGTCGATCGGCGGCAGCGTGCTGTCGGCCAGGCAGGCCAGAACGGTGGCCCAGATCGAATGGGTGTGCATCACGCAGCGGGCATGCGGGCAGGTCCGGTGGATCGCCGCATGCAGGCCCCAGGCGGTCGGGTCGGGCGCGTTCGGCGCGTCCAGCGCCGACGGGTCCTCGGCATCCAGCAGCAGCAGGTCCGACGCCTTGATGCGCGCGAAATGCATCTGGTTGGGATTGATCAGGAACCTTGTCCCCGAGGCATTGACCGCGACGCTGAAGTGGTTCGCCACCGCCTCATGCATGTTCAGCCGCGCCGCCCAGCGGAAGGCTGCGGCCAGATCGGCGCGGAGGTTCCAGTGGTCCATGTTGGACTTGCTGGACCGGTCGGCGGTGGTGGTCTGCATCGGGCTCATTCCTCGGCCATGGCGGGGCTCTTCGCGGCGGCATCGAGACCGGTCGGGATGACCTCGTAACCCGGTTCCTCGGGCTCGTCATCAACCAGTTCCGCGAGGAAACCGGGGGCGGTGATGCTCAGCCCGGTGGCCTCTTCCAGGCGCCGTATGATGTTGGGCGACAGTTCGCGTTCGCCAAAGCGGGCGATGCCGTCATCGAATATCTCGACCAGAAGCGGGCTGATCTCCAGCGGAACCCCGGCCTGATCGGCGATCTTCTGGAACAGACCGATATCCTTCTTCACCAGGTCCATCGTGAAGGAGACGTCGCGCGAGCCGTTCAGGATCAGCTGGCTTTCGGTCTCGTGCACGAAGGAGGTGCCGGACGAGATCTTCATCGCCTCGTAGGTGGTGTTCAGGTCCAGCCCGGCGGCTTTCATCGTCACCAGCGCCTCGCAGCAGGTCAGCAAGTTGGCGGTCGCCAGGTAGTTGGTCATCACCTTCAGGGTCGAGGCGGTGCCGATCTCGCCGGTATGCAGAATCCGGCGGCCCAGGGTCGTCAGCACCGGCAGCATCCGGTCGAAGGTGGCGCGGTCGCAGCCCGCAAAGATCGAGATATTGCCGGTGTCGGCGCGGTGGCAGCCGCCCGAGACGGGGCATTCGATCGCCGCCCCGCCATGTTCCCGGACCAGCGCCGCCAGCCGCTTGACCTCGCCCGCGTCGGTGGTCGACATCTCCATCCAGATCTTGCCGGCATCCACTGCGGGCAGCATCTCCTCGACCACCGCGGCCGAGGCCGCCGGCGACGGCAGGCAGGTGATCACCGCGTCGCAATCCCGCATCATCTCCAGCGGGCCGGGGGTGGCGCTGGCGCCACGGGCGACAAAGGCGGCCACCCGCTCCGGGTCCAGGTCATGCACGGTCAGGTCGAAACCGTTCCGCAACAGGCTTCCCGCCAGCTTCGCGCCGACATTGCCAAGTCCGATAAAGCCGATTTTCATCCGGAGAACTGCCCTCTTGTCGTGGATCGCAACATGCCCGCGCAAGGCTGCGGCAGATCGCAGGCCCAGTAAAGCAATGCGATTTGACCCAATGGGGCAGTTCTGCTGACGGGCAAGACCGCCGGCGGCGGACCGAATCTCAGCCTTTCGAAGCCTGCCTGGCCAGGGTCCGGACCGCAGACGAGGCCGCGACGGCCCCGGATTCCGCGAATTGCTGGAGATTTCGCGAAATCCGGCCGAGGTCATACAGGTAGTTGACCATCACCCCCCGGGACTGGGCGAGCCCGTTCTCGGAAATGTCGGCGTCGGCATGGATGGCGTGGATCTGGGCGCCGTTGGCCAGGTGGAATCTGGCGACCGGATCCAGGGGTCGCCCGTCCCCGGTCTTTTCCTGAACCAGATACTGCGCGGCCAGCCGTCGCAGCATGGTCGGGTCGTCGGCCTGCGCCAGCCTGTCCTCGCGCGTCAGCCATCGCACCAGGCCCGGGATCGGCGACAGGGTGACAAAGGACTTCACGTTGGGAAGGTCCCGGGCCAGATCACGCGCCACCTGCTTGATGAGCGAATTGCCGAAGGAGACACCCGCAAGCCCCTTCTGGCAATTGGAGATGGAGTAGAAGACCGCCGTGTCGGCCTCGTCGTCGCGCAGCACCTTGCGGTCGCCCGAAAGCAGTTCCTGGATCGAGGCGGGAACCCCGCTCACCAGAGCGATCTCGACGAAGATCAGCGGATCGTCCGGCATCGCGGGGTGGAAGAATGCAAAGCAGCGCCGGTCCACGGGCTGCAACCGCTGGCGCAGGTCGTCCCATGTCCGGATTTCATGCACCGCCTCGTAGGCAATGACCTTTTCCAGGATCGAGGCCGGGCTGCCCCAGGTGATCTGGCGCAGGACCAGAAAGCCGCGATTGAACCAGCTTCTCAGCAGGTGAAGGAAATCCTGATCCACGCGGGCGAGCAGCGGTTCGGACTTCAGGAAGCCGAGAAGGTCGGCCCGCATCCCGACCAGTTCGGCCGTCGCGCCGGGCACCTCGTTCAGGCGGCGAAACAGTTCCTGCCGTCTCGGCTCTGCCCCGGCCGAGAACCGTGCGTAGTTTTCGGACGAAGGATCGTCGGCATAGGCCTTTGCCAGCCCTGCGATCGCCGCCCGGTCGATGTCGAACTCGTCGTTGAGCAGCCGGAAGAACTCCAGCTTCTGTTCGGCGTCAAAGCCCTTGTACCGGTCCAGCAGCAGGGCGGCGATCTGCACGCCGGTCAGTTCGGTCTTTTGCGACAGCAGAGCCCGGCACAGGTCCGCGGCCGAGCGGTTGTCCTGCTCGACACGCGAAAAGGGGCGTCTTTCGAAGATGGTCGAAAGCAGCTCCCCGAGCGAATTGGATGCCGGCATCTTGCCTCGCGATCATGAAAGGACGGCGCGTCCGGTGGACAGGCCGACGGACAGGGACAGGCTGCCCTCGTTCACCAGCCACTTGCGCAGGGTGAATTCGCGCGCACCGCTCTTGTGCATCGGGTCGGCGCTGGCCATTTCCCGTGCCTCGTCCATGGAGGCGGCGCGATAGACGATCAGCCCCCTGCCCTGCATCTCGTCCCCCGAGAGGTCGGACGTCGGCCCGGCCAGAACGAGAGCCCCGCGCGTCTCCATCTCCCTTTGGTATTCGAGATGCGAAGGCAGGTTGTCCTTCACGGCCTCCGGGCTGCCGGCGGGCACCGAGTCGACCAGGTACAACTCCAGCGCCAGCGCGCCACGTCCCCTGGCAGTCTGCTCGTATTCCGTCCATTTGACCATTTTCGCCTCCGTATCCCCGCAAGTCTAGAAATATCGATTTTATTTGACAAGACCCCAAAACGTAGTCAAACAAGAAGAATGAACAGGATACGGCGGTCCTTTCGCGCGTTCGGAAGAGCGGGCAGCGAAAGGGCCCGACAGTGCGGCCGAACGGCCCGGACTGCGGGCTTGGCCAGGAAACAAGACACGGCAGATCGACATGAATGGACTGACAGGCGCAGCATTGCAGACAGCAAGGGCGGAAGCCCAGGCGGCGTTCCGCGCCCTGAAGAACCGCCTGCCCCGTCTGGATGACGCCTCGATCGACCTGATCCTGCGAGACGCGCGGTCACATTACGCGTGGAAGGACGAACCCGTCCCGGACGAACTCCTGCGAACCATCTACGAGATCACGATTTCCGGCCCGACCAGCATGAACTGCTGCCCGGCGCGGTTCGTCTTTGTCCGGACGCCCGAGGCCAAGGAGCGGCTGGCGAGGTCTCTAAAGGCCAAGAACATCGACAAGATGATGGCCGCCCCGGTGACCGCGATCATCGCCTACGACCTGGAATTCTGGCGCAAGCTGCCGTTCCTGTTCCCGCACGAGGATCGACGGCCCCATTTCGAGGGCAAGCCCGGGCACAGCGAGACCACCGCCTTTCGCAACGGCACCCTGCAGGGCGCCTATTTCATGATTGCGGCACGGGCGGTCGGACTGGATGTCGGCGCGATGTCCGGCTTCACCAACGCGACCGTCGACGAGGAGTTCTTTGCCGGGACGACGCTGAAATCGAACTTCCTGTGCAACATCGGCTACGCCGATGAAAGCGCGCTGTTCCAGAAGCTTCCCCGGTTCCGGTTCGAGGAGGTGTGTTCATTCGCATGAGCGGCAGATGACACGACGACGGGGAACAAACCGGACAAACGGCGCCGCGGCCCGGCCCCCATGGCGGACCCGGGCCACGGGCCGGAACCGGGCGCGCGGGAGCGACGCGGCCGTCACCGCAGCCCAACGGGCCGCAGAGATGCAATCGGAGGTCAACGGGCGACAGGCCTGAGCTTCGAACGGGACGACAACTTTCAAGGGAGGAAAGAATGAACGTTTGGTGGAAAGGATCGGCACTCGGTGCCCTCATGTCGGGGCTGGTGGCCGCCCCGGTCTTCGCGACCGAAACGATCAAGGCCGTGGTCATCGACGGCTATCCGGCCCGGTCGATGTGGGTGGAGGAGTTCACCAACTTCTTCATTCCCGAGGTCGACAAGCGCCTTGCCGAAACCGGCAACTACGCGATGGACTGGCAGGAAAGCTATGGCGGTGCGATCGTGAAGCCCAAGGGCGTTCTCGAAGGCATCCAGCTGGGACTGGGCGACATCGGCATCGTCACCACGATCTTCCATTCGTCCAAGCTGCCCAGCCAGGCGATCTCGGCGGTGACACCCTTCGTCGCGGCCGACGCCCGTGCGGTGGCCAAGGCGGTTGACGAGATCGCCCACGAGTTCCCGTCGATGCAGGCCGAATTCGCCGCCCAGAACCAAGTCTATCTGGCCACCGGCGTCGTGCTCGACACCTATCAGCTGTTCAGCGCCACCCCGGTTGCCGGCATTGCCGATATCGAAGGCAAGAAGGTCGCCGGCGCCGGGATGAACCTGCGCTATCTCGAAGGGATTTCCGGTGCGGCCGGCGTTCGCGGCGGCCTGACCGATTTCTACAACATGCTGCAGACCGGTCTGGTCGATCAGGCGATGCTCTGGCCGGAAGCGGCCGAGACCTTCAAGATCGCCGAAGTGGCCCCCTACATGCTGGAAGTCGATTTCGGGGCCGTCAACACCAAGACCGTGACCGTGAACGCGGATTACTGGAACAGCCTTCCCGACGAGGTGAAGGGCGTTCTGGAAGAGGTCGCGGTGCTCTATCGTGACCACATCGCCGGAATCGCGATGGACAAGGCCAAGGCCAGCCGCGATGCCTATGTCGCCGCGGGCGGCACCATCGTCGCCCTGAGCGCCGCGGATCGCGCCGCCTGGGCCGAGGCGATGCCCAACATCGCAGCCGAATGGGCCGCCGAACTCGACCAGAGCGGCCAGCCCGGCACCGAGATGCTAAAGGCCTATCTCGGGAAGCTCGAGGCGGACGGCTATACCGGCGTGCGCAACTGGGCCGCCGAGTAAGGCAGCAAGACCGGAAGGACGCTGACAAGATGCGTGCCCTGTTCAGACGTGCAGTTGGCGTCCTTTCGCTGCTGACAAGACGGATCGCGGTTTCGGCCAATGTCGCCGGAACGCTGGTGGTGATGATGCTGGTCGGAGTGGTCTGCTTCGACGTGGTGGCGCGAAGCGTGTTTCATGCGCCCTTCCTGGGCGCCGTCGAGGTGGTGCAGTTCTCGATGGTGCTCATCGTCTTCCTGCAACTGCCCGATGTCGTGCGGGTGGACCGGCTGACCCGCTCGGACGGTTTCCTGGTGATCATCGGCCAGCGGGCCCCGCGCGTGGCGGCGATCCTGACCCATGTGATCGAAACGGTCTCGGCCGTCTTCATGACCCTGATCGCGATCGCCATCTGGCCCGAGTTCACCAAGATGTGGGAGACACAGAACTATTTCGGCGTGCCGGGCGTCTTCACGGCGCCCTGGTGGCCGATCAAGCTGGTGATCTTCCTCAGTGCCGCGCTCTGCGCGCTCATCTTCCTGCTCAAGATCCTGTCGCCGGCACACAAGCCGGAAATGATCCGGGCGCCCGAACACAAGGACGCGCAATGACTCCGATCGAGATCGGCCTGATGTCGGTCGTGGCCATCGTCGTACTGATCTACCTGGGGCTCTACATCCCGATTGCGCTCGGGGTCGTGTCCTTCGTCTCGATCTGGCTGATGCGGGACAATTTCACCCTGGCGATGAACCTGCTGAAGGTCGCGCTGAGCGACAGCGTGATGGAATACACCTTCGCGACGGTGCCGCTGTTCACCTTCATGGGATTGATCGTCGCAAAGGCCGGACTCGGCGGCGATGTCTATGAGGTGATGAGTTCCGGTTTCCGGCGGGTGAAGGGCGGAATCGGCATGGCCACCGTCGGCGCCAATGCGGTGTTTGCCGCCGTCACCGGGTCGTCGATCGCCTCGGCCTCGGTGTTTTCCAAGGTCTCGGTGCCGCAGATGCTCGACCTCGACTACAACCCGCGCTTTGCGGTCGGGGTGGTGGCCGGTTCCTCGGTGCTGGGCATGATCATTCCGCCTTCGGCGATGCTGATCATCTATTCCTTCGTTGCCGAGCAATCGGTCGGCGACATGTTCCTTGCCGGGGTCGTTCCGGGCCTGATGCTTGCCTGCGCCTTCGTCGGCGCGATCTTCCTGATGGGCCGGTTCACGCCGGGTTTCGTCGGAGGCCGGGAGGCCGACGACATCCGCGCCCTGCCCTGGGGCGAGATCGCCGCAAAGACATTGCCGGTCCTCGGGCTGATCACCATCGTTCTGGGCGGGATCTACACCGGCTGGCTGACCGCGGTCGAGGCGGGCGCGGCCGGCTCTCTCGTCGGGCTGGTCATTGCCCTGTTCCGGCGGCGAATGACCCTGAAGGTATTCTGGGCGGCATTGCTTGAGACAGGCCACATCACGGCGGCGATCCTGTTCCTGATCACGGCGGCCTCGATCTACAGCCGGATGCTGGGGCTTGCCGGCGTTCCGAACGAACTGGGCGCCCTGCTGGCCGAGGGCCACGGCAGCTACTTCACGGTCATGCTGCTCTATGTCGTGCTGATGCTGTTTCTCGGCACGCTGCTCGACACCTCGTCGATCATCCTGATCGTCGTACCGCTGTTCCTGCCGCTGATCGAACCGATGGGCCTGTCGCTGATCTGGTTCGGCATCGTCACCGTCGTCGGCGCCGAGATCGGGCTTCTGACACCACCGCTGGGCATCTCGTGCTTTGTCATCAAGGCGACCCTGAACGATGACCGGATCACCCTGAAGGATGTCTTTCTCGGTGCACTGCCTTTCGCGGCGGTCATGCTGGTCGTGCTGATCCTGCTGATCCGCTTCCCGATGCTCAGCCTCGCCATCCTGAACTAGGAGTATCCCCGTGCGCACAGTCACCCCGGACAACATAACCGATGTCTTCACCAGCTATTTCGGACCCGACACCGACCCGCGCGTGCGCGAGGTCCTGACATCACTGGCCCGGCATCTGCACGACTTCGCCCGCGAGACCAGGCTGACCCATGCCGAATGGCGCAAGGGGCTCGAAGCGCTGGAATGGGCCGGCCGGATCACCGACCCGGAGCGGAACGAGTTCGTCCTGCTGTCCGACGTCATGGGGCTGTCGTCACTGGTCGACATGCTGCATTCGGTTCCCGGCGCGACCAGCTCGTCCGTGCTCGGCCCCTTCCATGTCTCGAACCCGCCGCCACTTCCGATCGGCGGCGACATGAAGCGCGACTTCGAAGGCCAGGTGCTGCTGGTCGAAGGCCATGTGCGGGACACCGACGGCAACCCCGTCGGCGGCGCGAAGCTCGACATCTGGCAGACCGCCCCGAACGGGATGTATTCCAGCCAGGACCCCGACCAGGACATCCACTCCTTCCATGCGCTGATGACGGCTGACGAGAACGGGCGCTATGCCTTCACCACCGTCCGCCCGGTCAGCTACACGGTCCCGAATGACGGCCCGGTGGGGCAGATCCTCGACGCCGCCGGGCGCCATCCCTGGCGGCCATCCCATCTGCATTACATCGTCACGGCAGAGGGCTTCCGGACCCTCGTGACCGAGGTCTTTCCCGATGACGACCCCTATCTCGATCAGGACACCGTCTTCGGGGTGCGCGACGATCTTGTCATGACCTATGTCGAGCAGCCCGCCGGCAGCTTTCCCGAAGGCTTCGCCCTGTCGGGCAAGGTGCCGGACGCCTATTCCCGGGTCGAGTTCGATTTTGTGCTGTCGAAGGCCTAGGAGATCAGTTCCGCCAGGAACTCGCCGGTCTTGCGGTAATGCTCCATCAGCAGCTCCGACGCCTTGTCGACCTGGCGCTGAACGGCGGCGTCGAGAATGGCGCGATGCTCGGCGGCCACATCCCGCAGACCGTAGGACTTCGATGTGCCCGCCAGATAACGGTAGCGGACGTTCAGGTCGTAGAGCTGCCCGCAGAACCGCAGCAGGATCGGCGAGTTGCAGGCCTTCAGCAGCGCCATGTGGAATTCCTTGTGGCGCTCCTCGAAGGCGGTGGTATCGCTGCGGTCGGTGCGGGTCATGTGGTGATGCGCCAGAACCAGCGCGTCTTCCCAGTCCCGATCCCCGGTCGAGATGCTTTGGCGCAGCGCCATGTCTTCTAGCTCGCAGCGGAGGTTCAGGATTTCCTGGAACTGGGCCCGGTTGGTCTGGGCGACGCGGAACCCGCGCTGGTCGATCCGCTCCACCAGCTGGTCCGAGGTGAGCAGGCTCAGCGCCTCGCGGACCGGCGAGGCCCCGGTCGACAGCACTTCCTTCAGGGTCTCGACCTTCAGCCGTTCGCCGGGCGGGATTTTCCCCATGATGATCGCGGATCGCAGATCAAGATAGGCACGTTGGGTCGACGACTGCGTGGAGCCCTGGGGCTTGGATTCCTGTGTCATGGCACATTTCTAGCCGCAGCGCCGCGCGACTTCAAATAATATCGATATTAGCACGCTCACCGAAGAGGACACACGCCCCTCTGCCACGGTCAGGACCGTTCGACTGCGGAACAACCGGCCCCTGGCAAACGAAAAACCGCGGCACCCCCTGCCCGCGCCCCGGGCCCCTCCGGATCAGGAGCACGGCAGAAAAGAGCGATAGCCCGGCCAATCTGGATAAAAAGTAGGTTTTTTATTGTTCATAGTCAAAATATATGCGAAAACTCCAGCCGGGACGAACCAGCCGGCGGAGAGAAAACCCATGCGCGAGAACCACTTTGAAGAGGGAAAATACTGGGTCAGCCCGTACAATTTCATTCCCGAAGTCCGCAAGGAACTCGCGCTTCCGCCGAAAGTCCAGATCCATGACGCGACCCTGCGCGACGGTGAGCAGACCCCCGGTGTGGTGTTTTCGATCGACGACAAGATCCGGATTGCCAGCAAGATGGACGAAATCGGGGTCGACCGGATCGAAGCCGGCATGCCGGCCGTTTCCCCGCAGGACGCCGAGGCGATCAAGCAGATATCGAAGCTCGGGCTGAAGGCGCGGATTTTCACCTTTGCCCGTGCGCTCAAGCAGGACATCGACATGGCGCTGGAATGCGGCGCGCACGGCGTGATCATCGAGGTGCCGATCGGCTACCCGAAGCTCGTCACCCAGTTCGGCTGGAGTTGGGAAGACGTGTTCCGGAAGAGCCGCGATGTCATCAACTACGCCCGCGAACAGGGGCTGTACGCTGTGTTCTTTCCCTATGACACCACCCGCGCCCGCCCGCAGGACCTGGAAAACCTCTGCAAGGGGATCATGGCCGAGTCGCCGCCCGACTCGATCGGCATCGTCGACACGATGGGATGCGCCACACCGGAAGCCATCAAATACATGGTCCGGTGGGTCAAGGGCATGACCGGCCTTCCGATCGAGATTCACACGCATAACGACTTCGGCATGGGCGTGGCCACCGAACTCGCCGCCGTGACCGCCGGAGCCGAGGTGGTCCACAGCTGCGGAAACGGCCTGGGCGAGCGCACCGGCAATGCCGCGCTGGAAGAGCTGATGCTGGGGCTGGACCTGCTCTACGGATACGAGACCGGCTATCGGCTCGACAAGCTCCCCGAACTCGGCGACCTGCTGGCGGAGCTGTCCAACGTCCCGATCGCGCGGAACAAGCCGGTGCTCGGTTCGGGCAACTTCATCCGAGAGTCCGGGATCGGCATCCAGTATGTGATGCATGACCCGCTGGTGATGTTCGGCACCCATCCGGCCCTGACCGGGCGCTCGGGCGAAGTCGTGCTGGGCAAGAAGAGCGGCAAGGCCTCGATCGTCTACAAGCTCGAGCAACTGGGCCTTGGCGAGGCCACCGAGGACGAGCTTGCCGAAATTCTCGGCCAGGTGAAGCAGAAAGGCATCGCCCTGCGCAGCATCCTGGATGACGACCAGTTCAAGGCCATCGTCGCGAACGTGCGGGCGGCATAGCCGCCCGGCCCCCGCGACCGCGCGGCAGGCTAGTAGAGGCCCGCCGTTCTCGCGCGCAGGCGGATCAGGGCCAGGACCGTGTCGATGGTGGGCGTTTCGGTGCCCGTCAGCCGGCCCAGTTCCTGCACCGAGGCAACCAGCGCATCGATCTCCATCGGACGACCGAGGTCGAGGTCTTGCAGCATCGAGGTGCGATGCGCCCCCACGGCCGCGCCGCCGTCGATCCGGCGATCCACGTCGATGGGGAACTTCACCCCCAGTTTCTCGGCGATCTCCTGCGCTTCGAGCATCATCCCGCGCGCGACCGCGCGGGTGCCGGGATCGGTGCAGAGCACATCCAGCGTCGCATGGGTCAGCGCCGAGATCGGATTGAACGACAGGTTGCCCCAGAGCTTGACCCAGATCTCGTCGCGGATGCGCGGGCGCACCGGCGCCTTCAGCCCTGCCGCGGTCAGCGCCGCGGACAGCGCCAGGGCGCGGTCCGACTTCGACCCGTCCGGTTCACCCAGCGAAAACCGGTTGCCCTCGATATGCCGGATCACGCCGGGCGCGATCACCTCGACGGCAGGATAGACCACGCAGCCCAGCACTCTCTCGGGGCCGAAACCGTTCCACTGCGCGTCGCCGGGATCGACCGAGGCCAGCCGGGTGCCCTCAAGATCACCGCCGACACCGTGGAAATACCACCAGGGCACGCCGTTCACGCCGCTGACGATGGTCGTATCGGCGCCGATCAGGGGCTGCATCCGGGCGACCAGCGGCGGCACCGAATGGGCCTTGAGCGTGACGACAAGATAATCCTGGGGGCCGAACTCCGCCGGATCCTCGGCGGCCGAGACCGGCACCGAGGTCCGCCTGCCATCGGCTTCGATCAGGGTCAGCCCATGCGCCTGCATGGCTGCCAGATGCGGGCCGCGCGCGACCAAGCTCACATCGGCCCCCGCCTGCGCCAGCTTGGCCCCCATGTAGCCGCCGATCGCGCCGGCACCGAACACACATATCTTCATCGCCGGGCGCTCCCCAACCTATGCGCCGGCAAGGCCGAGCTTCTCGGCCATGCTGATGCGCTGGATCTTTCCGGTCGCCCCCTTGGGGATTTCATCGAGAATCACCACCCTGCGTGGCACCTTGTAGTCGGCCAGATGCTCGGCGGCATAGGCGCGGATATCGCTTTCGCCAAGCACCGAACCTTCCCTGAGAACCGCAGCGGCGGCAATATCCTCGCCCAGCTTCGGATGCGGCACGGCAAAACAGACGATCTGCGCGATCTCCGGGTGGCCCAGCAGCACGGCATCGACCTCCAGCGGGCTGATCTTCTCGCCGCCGCGATTGATGATTTCCTTCAGCCGGCCGGTCAGCGACAGATAGCCATCGGCGTCGAACGCGCCCTGATCGCCGGTGCGGAACCATCGCTTTCCCTCCGCGTCGAAGAACGCCTCGGCATTGGCCTTCGGGTTGCCCTCGTATCCCGGGGTCACGTTCGGGCCGCTGATGACCACCTCGCCGGTCTCTCCCGTGGCCAGCAGCTCGTCGCGGTCCTCATCCGCGATCCGCACATCCGGACCTGCGGCAATCCCGACCGATCCCGGCTTCTGAACCCCGGGCGGCAACGGGTTGCAGCACATCTGATGCGCCGCCTCGGTCATGCCGTAGGCCTCGATCACCGGCGCCCGGAAGGTCTCGACCAGCCTGGCCATCACCGGCGCCGGAAGCGACGACGAGGATGAGCGCAGGAAGCGCAGTCCGGCCCGGTCGATCACCTCCCTGTTGCGCTCGGCCCGGGTCAGGATCGCCTGATGCATGGTCGGCACCGCGGTGAACCAGCTGGGCCGTGCATCATCCAGCTGGGCAAAGAAGCGCAGGGCATTGAACCCGGGCGCACACCAGACCTGACCGCCCGCGGCCAGAGAGGCCGAAACCGCCGCGATCAGCCCGTGGATGTGGAACAGGGGCATCACGTTCAGGCAGCGGTCATCCGGCGTCAGCGCCAGCGCGTCCTTCACGTTGTTGGCCGACATGACCACATTCGACTGCAGAAGCGGCACGATCTTGGGCCGCGAGGTGGTGCCGGAGGTGTGCAGGATCAGCGCGACGTCATCCTCGCCCGGCGCGGCGGCGTCGCACGCTCCGGCGCTGGCCTCGGCGGTCAGGGTGAACGCGCCGGCAGGGCCGGTCGGTTCCGGGGTCAATCGGAGAACCGCCACGCCGAACCTGTCGGCGGCGGCCAGCGCCGGGCCGTCATAATCCGCCGCCACCACAAGCGCCCTGGCCCGCAGGTCCTCCAGATAGAACTCGTACTCCTCCCGACGATAGGCGGGGTTCAGCGGCGCGGTCGTTGCGCACTGCGCAATGCAGACAAAGGCGGTGGCCATCTCGGGACCGTTGGGCAGCACGATCGCGACCCGATCCGCGCGGCCGATGCCGAGGGACCGCAGCGATGCCGCGACATCCGCGCTCAGACGGCGCAGCGCGCCATAGGTCATCCAGCCGCGATCCGGCGCTCCGATCGCGGGGCGCCCGGACTCGTGGCGGGCAATCAAGGCAGCGATGGTCCGGGTCATGGCAGGCTCCTTCGAGTGGTCAAAGGGATGCGGTCCGACCGGGCCACCCTGCTCCGGCCGCAAATCAAGGCTCCGGCGGCACGATGACCCCAAAGCGGGTCAGACCACTTTCACGGCCATCTTTCCCAGGCCCTCGACGGACACTTCCATCACGTCGCCCCTCTGCACCGGGCCGACGCCGGAAGGGGTCCCCGACAGGATCACGTCCCCCGGCGCGAGTTCGAAATACTCCGAAAGGTACGAGATCATCTCGGGCACCTTCCAGATCATCTGGTTCAGGTCGCCCTCCTGCCTGACCTCGCCGTTCAACGTCAGCGCGATGCGCCCCCGGTCGAGATGACCGGTGTCGCTGGCGCGATGGATCGGCCCGATCGGCGCCGAGCGTTCGAAGGCCTTGCCGATCTCCCAAGGACGACCCAGCTTCTTGGCCTCGCTCTGAAGGTCGCGGCGGGTCATGTCCAGCGACAGGGCATAGCCAAAGACATGGTCCAGCGCGGAGTCGACCGGGATGTTCGTCCCGCCGCTCTTCAGGGCGACGGCCATTTCCACCTCATGGTGCACATCCGACGAATGCGGCGGATAGGGAAAGCTTCCCGACGGGTCTAGGTTGTCGGGATTCTTCTGGAAGAAGAACGGCGGCTCGCGATCCGGGTCATGACCCATTTCGATCGCATGGGCCGCGTAGTTCCGCCCGATGCAATATACCCTGCGAACCGGGAACAGGGCGTCGGTTCCCTCGATCGCCAAGCCCGGGGCCTGCGGCGCTTCAATGGCATAGTGCGGCATCGGTTTCTCCGTGGTTTGATTCGTTTCCAGCCTTGATAGATCGCAAGCCAAAATCGATCAATCTCCCCTCTTGGAAAAAACATCGACTTTTTTGTTGCGATTCCGAATTGATCTGCAATAGTTGGGCAGTTCTTGGCCGGATTGGTCGTCCAAGCGACCGGAATCTACAGGATTGGTGAACCAATGCTCGCGAGCCGCGAAGTCAGCGTCGATACGTTGAGAGAGTTCATTTCCGCCGGGAACTATGCGCCGGGCGACCGGCTCCCGGCCGAGCGGGAGCTGATCGGCGCACTCGGCATGACCCGCAACACGCTGCGCCGGGCGCTGGACGAGCTGGAGCGCGAAGGCGCGATCTGGCGCCATGTCGGCAAGGGCACCTTCCTGGCCCCCGAGAGGGACGAGAAGCAGAGCGCCTCGCTGACCGACATCAGCCGCCAGCTGACCCCGGTCAAGATGATGCGGGCCCGCCTGTGCATCGAGCCGGCCATCGCCCGCGAAGCCGCGATCAATGCCTCGAGCGAGGCGCTGAACCGGATCATGCAGGCAAAGGAAGGGGCCGAGGAGGCCGGGGACTGGGCCGGCTACGAGGCCCAGGACGACGCATTCCACCACGCCATCGCCGCCGCCGCGGACAACATGCTGCTGGCCGCCCTGTTCGACCAGTTGAGCCAGGTTCAGCGGGCGGTCGCCTGGGGCAACGTGACCCGCAGCACCCGGCAGCCGCCGCGGTCACACAGCAGTTTCGAAGAACACGCGGCAATCGCCCGGGCCATCGCCGCGCGGGACCCGGCCGGCGCGCATGACGCGATGCGCCGGCACATCGGTTCGGTCTCCGCGCGGCTGTTTGGGGAGATCTGAGCAGCAGAACGTATCCGGGCGAAGACGGAAAATCCGCGCGGCCAGAGATACTCGAAACCAGACTGTTTTCTCAGGGAGGAGAAACATGGAAAAGTTCCTACGCAAGACCAAGTCGTTCTTGGCAGCCGCCATGGTGGCCGGGGGCTTTCTGATGCCCGCGACGGCCCAGGCGGACACGATCAAGATCGCGCTGGCCGAAACGCCTTCGGACGAGCTGGCGGCCTTCTTCGTCGCCCTCGATCGCGCCAAGGCCAACGGGCTGGACTATGAGTGGACCGCCTTCTCGGACGAGGAACTGGCGATCCAGGCGGTTCTGAGCGGCCAGATGGATATCGGTTTCGGGACGCCCTATGCCGCCATGCAACGGTCCCGCGCCCCGATCCGGATCATCTTCCAGCTGTCGAAGCTGAAATTCTTCCCGGTGACCACCAAGGCGTACAGCACGCTCAAGGACCTCGACGGCCAGCCGATCCTGCTGCACTCGCGCGGCGGCGGCACCGACTCCATCGCCAACGTGATCGAGGACCGGATCGGCATCAAGTTCGGCGAACGGTCCTATGTGCCGGGCTCGTCGAACCGGGTGGCGGCCCTGCTGGGTGGCCAGGCCGATGCGACCATCATCGACCTGTCGAACACCAACAAGCTGATGCGCGGCCCGGCGGCCGACCGCTTCAACGTGCTCGAGATGTTCGACGTGGAAGCCAGCGACGAAGCCCTGTTCGGAAACCTGGACTGGATCCAGAACAACGAGGAACAGGTCCAGATCTTCGTGAATGCGCTGCTGAGCGTCTATCACGACATGGCCGAAGACCCGACGATCATCCGGCGCGAAACCAACCCGGATGGCCCGATCGGCCAGCTTCCGGCCGAGATCCTCGATGAACTGGACGGGTTCTATGCCGATGCCGTGGCGGCCGGGCTCTATGACGTCAACGGCGGCGGGCGCAAGGCGGCGATGGCCGACATGGAGTGGTATTCAGCGGCCGGTCAGCTGGAGGGCGACCCCTCGACCCTCAATATCGAGGACTTCTGGTATCTCGCCCCGCTCGACGCGGGGATGAAATAGCCAGTGACCGATGCCGCCGGGCCTTTCCGGGCCCGGTGGCGCCTGCCTTCCGTTCCGGATTTGCGAGACCCCCGTGATGCTGAAACGTTCCTTTCTTCTGAAACTCCTGTCCGGCGTCATCATCTTCGGCGCTTGGGAGATCGCGGGGCGCATTCCGGTCAGCTATGCCTTCCCCACCTTCATCGACTCGATGATCGCCCTGTTCCGGCTGGCGCTCGATGGCACCCTGTTCACCGCCTATGCCGAGACACTGGAACCGCTGATCGTCGGGGTGGCGATCTCCACCGTTCTCGGGATCGGCCTGGGCCTCTGGATCGGGCTGAGCAAGTTCTTCGACTGGCTGGTATCGCCGATCTTCATCGTCATGCAGTCGGCGCCACTGGCGGCGCTGATCCCGCTTCTGGTGATGGCCTATGGCATCGGCCTGACATCCAAGGTCTTCGTGGTCTGCATCATGGCCATGCCGGTGATCGTTCTCAACACCGCCGGCGCGGTGCGTCACACGCCCGAGTCGATCATGGAAATGTGCCGGTCGTTCCTGGGCAGCCGCACCGACATGTTGCTGAAGATCATCATCCCGGCCGCCTCGCCGCTGATCTTCGCCGGGCTGCGACTGGGCGTTTCCGCCGGTTTCATCGGTGCGATCCTGGCCGAGCTCAAGATCACCCCGACCGGCGTCGGCGACATCATCACCTTCAGCCGTTCCATCGCGGACTATCCGACCATGTACGCCGCGATATTCTCGATCATCGCTCTGGCGGTTCTGTTCCTGAACCTCTTGGAAATGGCTGAAAAACTCCTCTTCAAAGGAAACGACCTTGGCTATGTCTCAGACTAAGCGAGTGCTCACGCCGGTGGAAAACACCCCGACCGAGATTGCCGTCTCCGCCCGCAACATCACGAAGAACTACGGCGCGGTGGAGGCGTTGAAGGACCTGACGCTCGAGTTTCCGCGCGGCCAGCTCACCTCTCTGCTCGGCCCTTCGGGCTGCGGCAAGACCACGCTGCTGAAGATCATCGCCGGGTTGCTCAAGACGACATCGGGCGAGGTCGAGGTCAACGGCAAGGCCGTCACCGGCCCGGGCCCCAATCGCGCCTTCGTCTTTCAGGACTTCGCGCTGCTGCCCTGGGCAACGGTGCTGCGCAACGTGGCCTTCGGTCTCGAACTGCGCGGCGTCGCCCGGTCGGAACGGGAAGCGCGGGCCGAGAAATACATCAAGGATGTCGGGCTGGCCGGGTTCGAACAAAGCTACCCGCACGAGCTGTCCGGCGGCATGCGCCAGCGGGTCGGGCTGGCCCGCGCCCTGTCGGTCGATGCCCAGGTGCTGTTGATGGACGAGCCCTTCTCGGCGGTGGACGAACAGACCCGCCGGAAGTTCCAGGAAGACCTCCTGTCGCTGGTGCAGAACGAGAACAAGACCTTCATCTTCGTCACCCATTCGATCGAGGAAGCGGTCTATGTCTCTGACCAGATCGCCATCCTGCTGCCGCGACCCAGCCGGGTGTCCGAGGTCATCCGCCCCTCCGGGTTCCGTAACAAGGGGATCGACAACATCCGGCGCGACCCGGAATACCTCGATATCGTTGACAATATCTGGGCGTCCCTGCGCAGTTACGTGGAGTAGAACATGTACGTCTTCGGCTATCGCCTTCCAGGACTGTCTTCGCTGCTCATCTGGGGTCTGCTGTGGGAAATCGTCGGCCGGGCAGAGCTGACCTTCTTCGTGCCGCCACTGTCCGAGGTGCTGCGCACGCTGGTGGCGATCATCGGCACCCCGCCCTTCATCAAGGCGCTGTCCGAAACGGCCTATGCCTTTTCCGGGGGTGTCTTCGCCGCCATCGTCATCGGCGTCCCGCTGGGGATCCTGATGGGGCGAAGCCGCCTGCTGGACGAGCTGCTCCTGCCCTGGGCGAACATGTTTCTGAGCGCGCCGCTGACGGCGCTGGTCCCGGTGCTGATGGTCCTGTTCGGCTTCGGGATGAAGGCGATCATCATCACCACCGCGCTGTTCGCGATCTGGATCATCATCCTGAACTCGCGGGCCGGGGTGCGGCAGATCAACCGGTCGCTGGTCGAAATGGCACATTCCTTCGGGGCGTCACCGGTGGATGCCTTCTTCAAGATCTATTTCTGGGCCGCCCTGCCCGAGATCCTGGGCGGCGTGCGGATCGGGATCATCCGTGCCGTGAAAGGGGTGATCATCGGGCAGCTCCTGATTTCCATCGTCGGCTTCGGCGCCTTGTTCGAGCTCTATTCCGCCAACTTCCTGATGGCGCATTTCTGGGCGGTTCTTCTGGTTCTCTTCGCCCTCGCCTTCTCGATTTCCGAGTTCCTCGCCTATCTCGAACGCAAGGTCGCCTATTACGCGGCCAAGCGGTGAACGGCACCCCGGCATCTTCGTGGTGAAGGTCTGATCGAGCCCGCCGGGGCCTCAGCCCTGCGGTTCGATCAGATGCGCGAAGGAGCCCGAGACCCGCCCGGCACGCAGCCCCATCGGCGCCAGCGCGGTGCCTTCCGCATCCCGGGCACTGAACAGCGCCGCGCCCTCGGCCTTCAGCGTGGTCGCATAGTGAAACTCGTGCCCCACCCAGTTGCCCGCGAAGGGGCCCGCCTCGGCATGCAGCCGGCGATAACCCAGATGCAGGCGCCGGGCCGCGAAAGAGGTCTCCAGACCCAGCAGTCCCAGCATCCGGTGCCGGGTTCCCTGCGCGTCGATCAACCCTTCGCCCAGCACCATGTAGCCGCCGCATTCACCATAGACCTCGGCCCGGCCGGCGGCGGCCAGCATTCCGGCGCGAAAGCTCGCGGCCGCGGCAAGCCGGCCGGCGTGCAGCTCGGGATAGCCGCCGGGCAGCAGCACCAGATCGGCCGGCGGCGGCGGCTCGTCGGCCAGCGGTGAAAAGGCCGCCAGCTCGGCCCCAGCCGCCCGCCAATCGGCCAGCAGATGCGGATAGGCAAAGGCGAAGGCGGCATCCTCGGCCACTGCGATCCGCTGCGCCGGGGGCGGGCAGCGCGGCCCCCGCACGGGCTCGGGCAACGCTTCGGCCAGCGCCAGCAGCGCGTCGAGGTCCAGCGCCGAGACAACCGCCTGCGCCGCACGATCGAGAAATTCCTCCAGGTCCGAACGTTCGGCAGCCTGCACCAGGCCCAGGTGCCGCGACGGATGGCCCAGCCCCTCGGCCCGCGGCAACGCCCCCAGCACCGGCAGGCCCAGCGGCGCCAGCGCGCGGCGCAGCATCGCCTCATGACGGGCAGAGCCGACCCGGTTCAGGATCAGCCCGGCGACCCGGACCTCGGGATCATGGGCGGCAAACCCCGCGACCAGCGGCGCCACCGACTGAGCCATGCGGGCGGCATCGACCACCAGCACCACCGGCAACCGCAACTGCCGCGCCAGATCGGCGGTGGCGCCCCGGCCCTCCGGCGGCGCACCGTCGAAGAGGCCCATGGCGCCCTCGATCAGCAGCAGCCCCGGCCCGGCGGCCAGTGCCCGCAGGCGTTCGGGCGACATCGCCCAGGCGTCGAGATTGGGGCACGGCTGCCCGGTGGCGGCCTGATGGAAGCGCGGGTCGATATAGTCCGGGCCGGATTTGGCGCCCCGCACCGACAGGCCGCGCTGGCGGAGCGCGCGCAACAGGCCCAGCGTCACCGTGGTCTTGCCCGCGCCCGAGCCCGGCGCCGCCAGGATCAGTCCGCACCCCGCGGCCCCACGCGGCGGCATGGCGCTCACCCGGTTTCCTGCGCCTGCGCCGCGTCCCGTCCCAGAGGATCGAGATCGCGCGGCGCCGCCCCGCGCGCCAGCGCCTGCCAGTCCAGCACCTGCCGCATCAGCACCGCCCGCCCGACACAGATGATCGCCGGGGGCTCCAGCCCCGACCCCGCCAGATCGGCGACCAGCCCGCCCAGCGTGGTCTCCAGAACCTTCTCGCCGGGTAGGGTTGCATCGACCACCACCGCCACCGGCTCGGACGCCGGCCGGCCCGCCGCCAGCAGCGCCGCCGCGATCTGGGCGATATGCTTCATCCCCATGTAGATCACCAGCACCTGCGACCCGTCCGAGATCGCCTGCCAGTTCAGCGAGCCCGGGGTCTCGCCCGACTGGTCATGCCCGGTGATGAAGGTCACCGACTGGTTCACGTCGCGATGCGTCACCGGGATGCCGGCATAGGCCAGCCCGCCGATCCCCGCCGAAATGCCCGGAATGATCCGCACCGGCACACCATGCTGGATCAGGGTCTGCGCCTCTTCCCCGCCGCGCCCGAAGACAAAGGGATCGCCACCCTTCAGCCGCAGCACCCTTCGCCCGGCGCGGGACAGCTCGACCAGTTGCAGCGAGATGTCGCGCTGCTTGGCCGAGGGCTTGCCGCCGCGCTTGCCGGCATAGATCTTCTCGGCCTGCGGCGCCCAGGACAGGATATCCGGCCCGACCAGCGCATCATGCACGATCACATCCGCCTGCCGCAGCCCGTTCAGAGCGTGCAACGTCAGCAGCCCCGGATCGCCCGGCCCGGCACCAGCCAGCCAGACCCATCCGGGTGCGAGTTCGGGCCAGGAGAGAGGCGGCAGCGAGTCGGTCATGGCCGCACTATGGCCCGCCGCCCGGACCGGCAAAAGGGGCTGATTTGACGCCTCCGGCCGGCTCTCGCCGCGCCGTGGCCGTCGAAACCCCGGACTGGCACCGGATCGCGGGTGCCCGGCGGGGGCAATTTCCGCGTCAGGCTAGGCAGAGCCCCAACCCGCTGCTAGCTTTTTCACGGGTGAGGCTGTTGCGAGGGGGAGAGATGGGGCGCCAAGGACTGGTCTGGACGATCCTTGCCCTCTGGGTGGTGCTGGCCGCGGCCTCGGTTCTGGCGCCGATGCTGACCGCGTCCAGCGATTTCGGCATGACCCGGGGACTCAACCGGCTGGCCATGTTCCTGCAGTTGCAGCTGTTGGCGATCATCCTGGCGGCGCTCTGTTTCTTCATGGCCCGACAGGTAAAGCCCGGCTGGCCGCGCTGGCTGGCGCGAGGGCCGCTGCTGCTGGAACTGGCGCTCGGGCTGGTGATCGTCGGGGCGGTGGTCTGGAGCAACCTGCAGAAACCCGACCCGGGCGCTCCGGCGCCCGACCGCCCGGTGACCGCCCCGGCCGACACGCCGACGCCCAAGCCCGAGGGCTGAGCAGGCGCCGGTGCGGGTCGAGACATCCATGGACCAGTTCTAGCTGCACGCCGACGCCTGGCAGGGTCTGCCGCTCCATCGGGTCGTCACCGAAGAACCGTGATCGCCCTCAGCCGACGTGGAACAGCGAGTTGAACAGCTTCGGGTCCAGGCTTTCGCTGGCAAAGGTCGGTCCCTCGGTCAGCACCGAGACGGCGTCATGCGAATGCAGGCTTTCCTGATGGCTGGCCACGACCCGGAAATCGCCGACCCGCGGCTCGGCCAGCAGCGCCCCGGCAAAGAGCCGCGCCGCGTCCTCGACAAAGATCGGATTGGCGGCGTTGAGCTCGGCAAAGGCCTGCTCGTCCTCGCGCTTGACCATCACCTGGGTCTCGGTCGGCACCGCCTGGCGGCAGAGGTCGATCAGATCCTCGAACCAGAGGCATTCCGGGTCCACCACCTCGACCGAGATCCGCGCCACCGAACGCTGCGAATGCGGCGTCGCCAGCTGGCCGCGGAACTGCCGCGCATGTTCCGACAGTTCCAGCGAGCAGGGGCAGGTCGAGGAATAGACATAGTCGAGATGGACGATCTTCTTGCGCCGACCGTCGCGTTCGACCAGTTCCAGCGCGATGTCGTAATACTGATAGCCCGACAGGCCCGAGCGCAGCGACTCGCGCCGCACCGGGAACGAGAACCGCATCTGGATGCGGGCGTCGAAACTGCCCAGGTCGCGCATGTAGTCGTCCAGTGCCGCGGCGATCGTGGCAAAGGAGAATGTCTTTTCGGCATGGGCATAGAACGAGCGCATGATGCGGCTCATGTTGATGCCCTTCTTCTCGGCCTCCAGGCTGACGGTGCCGGTGACCGAGGTCTCCAGCGTCAGGAACCCGCCGTTCTGCGCCGCGTCACGGCTGGCAAAGCGGATCGGCAACCGGAAGTTGGAAATCCCGACATGCTGGATTGCGGTCTTCGCGCCCTTGATCAGACTCTCGGGGCCGTTCTGAAGGTCGGGCAGCGTGGCGCGGTAGACCTCGTCGGCAGTGAAGTCCTCGGGGTAGGCGCGCAGAAGCGCCGGATAGTTCTGCACCTCCTGACCGGGCAGCAAGCGGGCGATGGCGGGGTGCAGCGTCGCCACCTCGGTCACGGTCGCGGTTTCGGCCCAGCGGGTCAACAGGGCCAAGGCCCTGGCCGCCTCTTCCCGTGACGGCGTGTCCTCTGCCGAGCCCGGATGAATGTTCATGGCCTGCCCCCCTGTCGCGCGTTTCCCCCAAGATAGGCGGATCGCGGGTAAATCCAAGTCTTTCCCTTGGGAATACGCCCGGCAGGGGGAAACGGATCAGTCCAGAGCAGCAAGGAGGTCGCGCAACAGGTCCTCGCCATCCTCCAGTCCGCAGGACACCCGGACCAGACCGGGCGTGATCCCGAGAAGCTCTTTCTTTTCTGCCGGCAGACGCTGATGCGTGGTCGTGGCCGGATGGGTCACGATCGACTTGGCATCGGCGAAATTGTTCGAGATCGTGAAGAGCTTCAGCCGGTCGAGCACGGCGAAACAGGCCTCCTTGCCGCCTTTCACGTCGATGCCCAGCACTGTGCCGCCGGCCCCCATCTGCCGGGCCGCCAGCGCCGCCTGCGGGTGGCTGGGCAGACCCGGATAGATCACCCGATCCAGCTTCGGATGGCCCTCCAGCGCCTCGGCGATCTTCTGCGCCGTCGCGGCCTGTGCCCGGACCCGCAGGTCCAGCGTCTCTAGCCCCTTCAGGGCCACCCAGGCATTGAACGGCGACATCGCCCCGCCGGTATGCTTGACATAGGGTTCGATGGTCTTGCGGATCAGCTCCCTGCTGCCCAGCACCACCCCGCCCAGACAACGGCCCTGGCCATCGACATGCTTGGTCGTCGAATAGACCACCAGATCGGCGCCGGCGGCGCGGGCCGAGGAGAATACCGGCGAGGCCATGGCATTGTCGCAGACCACCAGTGCCCCGGCCGCATGGGCCAGCTCGGCCACGGCGGCGATGTCGATCACCTCCAGCGCAGGGTTGGACAGCGCCTCGAAGAAGACCAGCCGGGTGTCGGGCCGGATCGCCGCCTTCCAGGCCGCCAGGTCGCGGCCATCGACCAGCGTGACCTCGACCCCGAAACGGCCCAGAATGTCCTCAAGGATATAGAGGCAGGAGCCGAACAGCGCCCGCGACGACACGACATGGTCTCCCGCCTTCAGCGGCGCCATCAGCGCCGCATTGACCGCTGCCATGCCGCTGGCGGTGGCAAAGGCATCCTCGCAGCCCTCCAGCGCGGCGATCCGGTCTTCGAACATCCGCACTGTCGGGTTGCCGTAACGGGCATAGATGAACTCGTCCTCGCCGGCCTTGACGAAGCGCGCTTCGGCGGCCTCGGCGCTGTCGTAGACGAAGCCTTGGGTCAGGAACAGCGCCTCGGACACCTCGCCATAGCCGGACCGGCGGGTGCCGGCATGGACCGCGCGGGTCCGGGGAGTCCAGTCGGGGGATAGGGGTTTCTTGGCCATGCGCCACTCCTTGATCTGTCATGACCGGAAGGAGGGACAAAAGCCCGACCTCTTTAGCGGCATGTTTAACGTGGCCCGCAATCCGGTAACAAATCGCCACGACCGAGGGGATAACGCGCGGGTGTGGGCCGGTCAAGCCGACATCCCCGGCCGTTTCCCGGGGCGCGGCGGGCCGGGCCGCCGCCCCGCCCGAACCACTCCCCCCTTGCCCTCGGCCCGCAAAAGCCCATGTTGTGCCTGCAACAGGAGCCTTCCCATGACCCAACCGATCGACCTGCACTACTGGCCCACCCCGAATGGCTGGAAAGTCACCATCGCCCTGCACGAGATGGATCTGCCCTACAATCTGCACCTGGTGAACATCGGCAAGGGTGAGCAGTTCCGACCCGAGTTCCTGGCCATCGCGCCGAACAACCGGATGCCCGCCATCGTCGATCCCGACGGGCCGGACGGGAAACCGATCTCGATCTTCGAGTCCGGCGCGATCCTGCAATACCTGGCGCGCAAGACCGGCAAGTTCGGCGGCCCGACCGAGCGCGACCGCATTGCCGTCGACCAGTGGCTGATGTGGCAGATGGGCGGTGTGGGACCGATGGCCGGACAGGCGCATCACTTCCTGAAATACGCGCCCTCGATGGACCCGCCGAACGACCTGCCCTATGCCAAGGAACGCTACCGGAACGAGACCGGGCGGCTCTACCGGGTGCTCGACACCCAGCTTGGCAAGAACGAATTCGTCGCCGGGGACTTCTTCTCGATCGCCGACATGGCGATCTGGCCCTGGGCCTCGCTCTGGGAAGGCCAGCAGCAGACGCTGGAGGACAAGCCCAACATGAAGCGCTGGCTCGACACCATCGCGGCGCGGCCCGGCGTACAGGCCGGCCGCAATGTCGCCGCCGAAGTCCGCGACCGCAAGCCGGACCCGGACGAGCAGAAGGAATCGCAGAAAATCCTGTTCGGGCAAAAGGGCTGACAGGCGCCAGTGGCAGGGCCGACCCCGGCCTTGCCATTGACGATGCCACGGCGCCATCCGGCGCGGATGCGCCCCCGCGCCCCTGAAAGGACCTCGACCTTGTTCCAGACCTTCGATGCCACCACCCGCCCCGATCAGGGCCCGCCCCGGCTGGCCGCGCTGCGTGCCGAGATCGCGGGCGCCGGACTCGACGGCTTTCTGGTGCCGCGCGCCGATCCGCATCAGGGCGAATATGTTCCGGCGCATGACGCCCGGCTGGCCTGGCTGACCGGCTTTACCGGTTCCGCCGGTTTCTGCGCCGTGCTGGCCGACCGCGCCGGGGTCTTCGTCGATGGCCGCTACCGGGTACAGGTCAAGGCCGAGGTGGCGCTTGAGGTCTTCACCCCGGTCGCATGGCCGGAAACCGGGCTGGCCGACTGGCTGATCGAGGCGCTGCCCGGCGGGGGCACCATCGGCTTCGACCCCTGGCTGCACACCGCCGCCGAAGTGGAGAAACTGCGCGAGAAACTCGACGGCAGCGGAATCGAGCTGCGCGCCAGCGACAACCTGGTGGATCGCGTCTGGCCCGATCAGCCGCCCCTGCCCGCCGGCAGGGTCCGGCCCTGGCCCGTGGCCAATGCCGGCGAGAGCGCCACATCGAAACGGCAGAGGCTGGGCGCCGAACTGGCCGGGGCCGGCCACGCGGCGGCGGCGCTGACGATGCCCGACAGCATCGCCTGGCTGCTGAACATCCGTGGCGAGGACATCCCGAAAGTGCCTGTGCCGCTGGCCTTCGCCCTGCTCCACGCCGACGGAACCGTCGATCTGTTCCTGACCAGCGGCCGCGACCTGGACCTCGGGACACATCCGGAAGGCGCGGTGCGGCTGCATGACCGCGATGCATTCCCCGAGGCGTTGAAGGCGCAGACCGGCAAGGTCCGGGTAGACAAGTCGCTGGCGCCTCTGGCGGTCTCGGACCTGCTGGCGCAGCCGGTCTGGGGCGCCGACCCCTGCGTGCTGCCCAAGGCCCGCAAGACAGGGGCCGAACTCGCCGGCACCGCCGAGGCGCATCTGCGCGACGGCGCCGCGATGGCGGCCTTCCTCTGCTGGCTCGATCGCGAGGCGCCCGGCGGCGGCCTCACCGAAATCGCCGTGGTCGAGGCGCTGGAAGGCTTCCGGCGGGCCACCAACGCCCTGCAGGACATCTCCTTCGACACGATCTGCGGCGCCGGACCGAATGGGGCGATCATCCACTACCGTGTGACCGAGGCCACCAACCGCCCGGTGAAGCCCGGCGAACTGCTGCTGATCGACAGCGGCGGGCAGTATCTCGACGGCACGACCGACATCACCCGGACCGTGGCGGTCGGCGAGGTCGGGGACGAGGAGAAGCTCTGCTTCACCCGGGTGCTGAAGGGCATGATCGCGATGTCGCGCATCCGCTTTCCGAAAGGCGTCGCCGGGGCGCATCTCGACACGCTGGCGCGGGCGCCGCTCTGGCTGGCCGGGCAGGACTATGACCATGGCACCGGGCATGGTGTAGGGGTCTATCTCTCGGTCCACGAAGGCCCGGCGCGGCTCAGCCGGCTGTCCGACGTGCCGCTGGAGCCGGGGATGATCCTGTCGAACGAGCCGGGCTACTACCGCGAGGGCGCCTTCGGCATCCGGATCGAGAACCTGCTCGCCGTCGAGCCCGCCCCGGCGTTGCCCGGCGGCGACGCGCACCGCGAAATGCTGCACTTCCGCACCCTGACCTTCGTGCCGATCGACCGGCGGCTGATCGTCACGGCAGAGCTGACGGCAGAGGAAAGGGGTTGGATCGACGCCTATCACCGGGATACGCTGGCGGCACTGGCGGATCGGGTGCAACCCGAGGTCCGCGACTGGTTGGTGCGCGCCTGCGCGCCGCTCTGAGGGAGGGCAGAATGGCAGACCATATCACGATCACCCCCGCCGGGGGGCAGTGGGTGGTGCGCGCCCTGGGTGCGGTGCTGGGCGAAAGCCGCAATGCGCTGTCGCTGGCCGAAGGCGATCTTGCGCCGGTGATCTACTTTCCCCGCGACGACATGGCGATGGCCTTCTTCGGCAAGACCGACAAGACCACGACCGACCCGCGGAAGGGCGAGGCCACCTATTATTCGATCCACGGCAAGAGCGGCGTCCTGGAGAACGTCGCCTGGTCCTATGAAACGCCGAAGCCGGGGATGGAGGCGATTGCCGGCCACCTGGCCTTCGCGGCCGACAAGGTGACGGTCGAGAAGGTCTGAGCTCCGGCCCCTGGCCGCCGATACCGGCGCGGCGGGTGGGATTTCGGCAATCGGCGCCGCTTCGATTGCGGGCCCCCTTTCTGCGGATGGATTCACTTCTCTGCCCTATCGCGATCGCCTGCACGCCAGCGCTGGACGAGGCCGGATTGCCGCCATAGGTTCAGCGCCGGTTCGGGGCATGAGAGGTGGCCATGCAGCACTATGACGTGGTGATCGTCGGCGGCGCGATGATGGGTTCGTCGGTGGCGTGGCACCTGCTTCGCGCCGGGGTTCCGGGACAGCGCATCCTGATCGTCGAACGCGATCCCAGCTATGAGGACGCCTCGACCAGCCACAGCAATTCCTGCATCCGCCAGCAATTCACCACCGAGGTGAATATCCGCATCTCGCTCTACGGTGCCGAGGTGGTGCGGAACTTCCGCGCCCTCGCCGATGACCCCGAGGCACCGCAACCCCGCCTGCAGGAATTTGGCTATCTCTATCTTGCCGGGTCGGAAGCGGCCGCGGCCAATCTGGCGCGGGCGCAGGCGCTTCAGGCGGGGCTCGGCGCCGGAACGGTGCTGATGACGCCGGAAGAGGTGCAGGCGGCCTATCCGTTCTACGATCTTTCAGGCATTCACCTGTGCAGCCTCGGCACCCGGGACGAGGGCTATTTCGATGGCGCCGCGATCTTCGACCACTGGCGCAGATCGGCGCGGCGGCAGGGCGTGGAGTTCCGGCAGGGCGAGGTCGGCGAGGTGACGCTTGCGGGCGACCGGGTCGCCTCGGTGGGGCTGACCGACGGCAGCCGGGTCGGCTGCGACTGGCTGGTCAACGCGGCCGGTCCGCGGGCGGCGCGGGTTGCTGCCATGGCCGGGCTGCAACTTCCGGTCGAACCGCGCAAGCGCTACACCTATGTCTTCGACGCCGAACGCCCCCTGCCCCGCGACCTGCCGCTGACCGTGGACCCCTCCGGCGTCCATGTCCGCACCGATGGCACCGGCTACATGGCGGGATGCAAACCCGTCGAGGACGGGCCGGTGGACCCCGACGATTTCGACATCGACCACACGCTGTGGGAAGAGATGGTCTGGCCCGCAATCGCCGCCCGCATCCCCAGCTTCGAGGCGATCCGCCTGCGCCGGGTCTGGGCCGGGCACTACGCCTACAACACGCTCGATCAGAACGCCGTGGTCGGGCCGCATGACCGGGTGGAGAACTTCCTCTTCGTCAACGGTTTTTCCGGCCACGGCCTGCAACAGGCCCCGGCGATGGGCCGCGGCATCGCCGAATGGATCACCCAGGGCCGCTGGGCGACGCTGGACCTGTCGGACCTGAGCTATGCGCGGATCGCGGCGGGCAAGCCGCTGTGCGAACTGGCAGTCATCTGAGATCGCGGCGGGGGCTCTGACGCAGCCGCCCGATGAAAAGGGCCACGGACTGTCTGTCCATGGCCCCGTTCCTGTGGCTCCGACCCGGTTCAGGTCGAGGGTTCCGGCTCCATTCCGCCCGACTTTGGCGGCTTGGCCTTGGTCTTCGGCAGCGCGGTCAGGGTCGAGGGCGTCTCGGCTTCCGAGGACCCGGAATCGTCGTCGTCCGATTTCGGCTTCTCGCCGCGGATCACCCGCATCATGTCCTCGCCGGTCAGCGTCTCGTATTCCAGCAGGCCCTGGGCCAGGTTTTCCAGCTCGTCCCAGTTCTCCCTGAGAATCGCCTTGGCACGGTCGAACCCCTCGTCCACCAGCCGCCGGACCTCCTGGTCAATGATCTCGCGGCTTTCCTCCGAGGCGTTGAACTGGCTCTGGCTGCCAAGGAAACTCTCTTGCGTCGAGGTATAATTGATGTTGCCCAGCTTGTCGGACATGCCCCACTGGCTGACCATGGCCATGGCCAGCCGGGTCACCTGCTGGATGTCGGACGAGGCGCCGTTGGTCACGTTCTCGTTGCCGAACACCAGTTCCTCGGCCGCCTTGCCGCCCATGGTCGAGGCCAGCCGCGACAGCGCCGATTCGCGCGTCATCGACAGCTTGTCCCGCTCGGGCAGATAGAAGGTCACCCCCAGGGCGCGGCCGCGCGGGATGATCGTCACCTTGTGGACCGGATCATGCTGCGGCACATGCAGGCCGACGATGGCATGGCCGGCCTCGTGATAGGCCGTCAGCTTCTTCTCTTCCTCGGTCATGACCATCGAGCGCCGTTCCGGCCCCATCATGACCTTGTCCTTGGCCTGTTCGAAATCCTCGAGCGTCACGAAGCGCCGCCCGATCCGGGCCGCCATCAGCGCCGCCTCGTTCACCAGGTTGGCAAGGTCGGCGCCCGAGAACCCGGGCGTGCCGCGGGCGATGACGCGCAGATCGACATTCGGCCCCAGCGGAACCTTGCGGGCATGGACCGAGAGGATCTTCTCGCGGCCCTTGATGTCCGGGTTCGGCACGGTGATCTGGCGGTCGAAACGACCGGGACGCAGCAGCGCCGGGTCCAGAACATCGGGCCGGTTGGTCGCGGCGATGATGATCACGCCTTCGTTGGCCTCGAAACCGTCCATCTCGACCAGCAGCTGGTTCAGGGTCTGCTCGCGCTCGTCATTGCCGCCGCCATAGCCGACGCCGCGCGACCGGCCGACGGCATCGATCTCGTCGATGAAGACGATGCAGGGCGCGCTCTTCTTGGCCTGTTCGAACATGTCGCGGACGCGGCTGGCGCCGACACCGACGAACATCTCCACGAAGTCCGATCCGGAAATGGTGAAGAACGGCACCCCGGCCTCACCCGCAATGGCGCGGGCCAGCAGGGTCTTACCGGTGCCCGGCGGGCCGACCAGCAGCGCACCCTTGGGGATCTTGCCCCCTAGGCGGCTGAACTTCTGCGGGTTGCGGAGGAACTCGACGATCTCCTCCAGTTCTTCCTTGGCCTCGTCGATGCCCGCGACATCGTCGAAGGTCACCCGGCCATGCTTCTCTGTCAGCAGCTTGGCCCGCGACTTGCCGAAGCCCATGGCCCCGCCTTTGCCGCCGCCCTGCATCCGGTTCATGAAATAGATCCAGACCCCGATCAGGATCAGGAACGGCAGGAAGGTCATGATGATCGAGGACAGGCCCGATTGCTCCTGCCTCTGCGCCTTCACCGGGATGTTCTTCTCGATCAGGAAATCGGTCAGCTTGGCGTCGTCGGGCTTGATCGTGACGTAGGTCTTGTTGTCGACACCGCGGAACATCACCTGCTCGCCGTCGAGATCGACCGAGGCGACATTCCCGTCATTCACCGCCTTGACGAATTCCGAATAGCTGACCGTGTTGCTGCTCAACGTACCGGTTCCGTTCGAGAACAGGTTGAACAGCGCCAGAATCAGCAGGAACAGGACCACCCAGAAGGCGATATTGCGTGCGTTGCCCAAGTCATTCTCCCAACCGCGGCGGATGCGTTTGCCGATTGTAGCATAACATAGGGATCAGACGCCCGTGTTCAATGCGATAATATGGCCGCTTCGAAGCGGAAAATGTCTTCCCGCGGCGTCAATTGCAGATTTTCGGGCTCATCCAGCCGCCCCGAGACCATCGGTGCGGCAACAAGCCGCTCACCGTGCCAGGCCGAGGGCGAGGCCAGCACCGCGTGATGCGGCTGGCTGGACGGGGTCCGGTCGCGCACCTGCGCCAGCCCGTCGGGGCCGAGCGCGCGCAGGATGCGACCGGGCCGGTGGCTGCCGGTGAAGCGCCAGCGATTGTCCCAGATCTCGGTCGAGGCGCAGGTCAGATCGCGGACCGCCGAATACTCGCGGCTGATCCGCAGCCCGTCGGGGCCGGGGAACAGGATGCAGCCGTGCAGCGTCGCGGCGCCCTGCCGCCAGTCCCGCGTCACCAGCCGCATCAGATCGGCGCCGCGCGGCGGGTAGTCGCTGCCCGAGATATAGCGCAGCGCGGCGGCCAGGGTGCGGCGGCGGAACTCGGGGCTGAGAGCCTCGAACCGGTCGCGGTCGATGACGAGGTCGCCGTGGTCCAGCCAATAGGCCCCGCAAAGCCGCTCCAGCAGTTCGATGCCCAGGTCGCGGCGGGTGGCGTGGAGATTCCCGATCGACCGCGCCACGGTCGCCGGGTCGAGGTCCAGCCCGGCCAGCGCCTGCCGGATGCGCACCCGCTCGTAGCCCGGGTCGTCGTTCGAAGGGTCATCCGCCCAGGTCACACCCCGCCGGACCAACTCGTCCCGTAGCGCCGCCCGGCCGGTGTCGAGCAAGGGCCGATGGAAAGTCACCCCGTCCCGCGTGAACCTGTGCCGCATCCCCGACAGCCCGTCGAGCCCCGCCCCGCGGGTCAGGCCCAGAAAGAAGGTCTCGACATTGTCGTCACGGGTATGGCCCAACGCGACATCGGCGATCCCGGCCTCTGCGCAGGCTTCGGCCAGCAGCCGATAGCGGGCCCGGCGCGCCTGGTCCTGGGTGTTGCCGCTGCCGTCCCAGCCTTCCCACCGCAGCACCCGATGCGCCACGCCCAAACCTGCCGCGATGCGCCCCACCGTCACGGCCTCTTCGGCGGCTTCCGGGCGAAGACGATGATCGACGGTCAGCGCCAGCAGACGCTCTGGACCGCGGTCGGCCAGCAGATGCAGCAGGGCCAGCGAGTCGCTGCCGCCCGATACCGCCACCGCCAGGGGGGTGCCCGGCGCGGGAAGGCTGTCGAAACCGGAGAGGGTCAGGCTATTCCCAAGGCGTCACTCGCAGCCCATGGTGGTGCGCGCCTGCACCGCCTGGTTCGCCGCGTCGGTGCCGGGATAGCGGTTCGGCACCTCGCCCAGGGTCACGCAGCTTTCCTGCCGCTGGCCGAGGGTGTTCAGCGCCAGCCCCAGTTTCAGCAGCGCTTCCGCCGCATGGGGGCCGGCCGGCGCATTCTGGAAGCTTTCCAGCCAGGCCCGTGCCGCCCGCGATGTCTCGCCAAGCGCCATCAGTGCCTCGCCGCGATAGAAGCTGGCCTCGCCGCCTAGGGGCGAGCCCGGGTAGGTCTCGGCAAAGGATGCAAAGAGGTCCGCGGCGCTGCGAAAGCTACCGGAGTCGAAGGCCTCCTTCGCCCGATCGAAGTCCGATTTCTCGCCGATCGCCAGTTCCGCCCCGGCTTCGGGCTGCGGAGCCACCACCGGCCCCGCGCCTGCCTCCTCGCCGCCGAGCGGCGGCGTGGTGCCCAGCGTCGAGATATCGCAGTTCGGCTCCAGCTCGCAAAGCCGGAATTCCAGATCGCCGATCCGGTTGGTGCCATCCGCGACGATCTTCTGGATCCGGATCTCGAGCTGCTCCGTCTTGGCGGTCAGCCGCGAAAGTTCCTCTTCCATCGCGTTCATGCGGTCCAGGGCACTTCCCGCGACGATGCCGCTTCCGCCGCCGCTGCCGGCCACCAGCTCGGCCCGCAACCGGGCCATTTCGGCACCGAGGCCGCCGAGTTCGGTGCGGATGTCGGCGAGACTCTCGGCTGACTGCGCCAGGACCGGCGCAGGCAGCACAAGAGCAAGGCTCAGCAGGGCAGCGCGCAGCATGGCCGGATCAGACCCCGGCGCCTGCTGTGATGACCGTCACCGCGCGACGGTTCTGCGCATAGCAGCTTTCCTGCGAACAGAGCGCCAGCGGGCGTTCCTTGCCGTAGGAAATGGTGGTGATCCGGTTGCCCGCAACCCCGCGCGAGATCAGGAATTCGCGCACCGCGTTGGCACGCCGCTCACCCAGGTTGATGTTGTAGATCCTTGTGCCCTGCTCGTCGGCATGGCCCTCGATCAGCGCCGAATAGGAAGGATGGCCGATCAGCCATTCCGCCTGCCGCGCCAGCGTCGCCTGGGCCTCTGCCGTGAGCGTGTGCTGATCGACAGCGAAATGCACCTTGTCGCCGATGGTCTGCTGGAAATAGGCCGGGCTGTCCGGGTCGTTGGCCCCGAGACCCGAACTGTCGATGCCGCCGGCGCCCCCCGGCCCGCCCGCACCGTAACGGTCGGGATTGGTACAGGCGGCAAGTCCCATGACGCCGATCAGAAGCACTGCCTTGAAGAAAGAATTCATCAGATACCGTCCATTTCTTGGTTCTTTGTCGTTGGCTCGATTGCGCCGACCTTAACACTTCCGAAGCGGTCTGGAAATCCGGATTGGCTCAGGGCAGCAACGGCGACCAGGCCGGGTCCGAGGCGAAGGTCTCGGTCGGCACCCGCTTGGTATTGCGTCCCGAGATATCCACCGAATAGAGCGCCGGAGCCCCGTTTTCCCCCTGACTTTCACGGGAAAACATGATCACGCGACCGTTCGGCGCCCAACTCGGCCCCTCGTCGAGGAACGATGCCGTCAGCAGCCGCTCTTCGGACCCGTCGGTGCGCATCACGCCGATGTGAAACCGGCCCTTGTTCTGTTTGGTAAAGGCGATCAGGTCTCCGCGCGGCGACCAGACCGGGGTGCCATAGCGCCCGGCACCGTTGGAAATCCGCCGCGCCTCGCCGCCGCTGGCCGGCATGATGTAGAGTTGCTGGCTGCCCGAGCGGTCGCTCTCGAACACCACGAATCGGCCATCGGGCGAGAACGACGGCGCGGTCTCGATCGAGGGCGCATCCGTCAGCCGTGTCTGCACGCCGCTGTTGATGTCGAGAATGTAGAGATCGGAGTTGCCGCCCCGCGCGATCGAGAACACCACCCGGTTGCCGTCGGGCGAGAACGAGGGCGCCACGCTCATCCCCTCGCCCGCCGGAAGCAGCGTCCGGCGCCCGACCGAGGCCACGTCGATCATCATGATCTGCGGGCTGCCGGATTCGTAGGAGGTATAGAGCACCCGATCCCCGGTCGGAGAGAAGCGCGGAGCCAGCACGATCGCCGAACTGTCGGTCAGGTACTGCACGTTGGCGCCGTCGTAATCCATGATCGCCAGCCGCTTCTTGCGGTTGCCCTTGGGGCCGGTCTCGGCAACGAAGACGACCCGGCTGTCGAAATAGCCGCCCTCGCCGGTGATCCGGCTGTAGACGGCATCCGCGACCTTGTGCGCCATGCGCCGCCACGAACTGGTGGTGCCGGCGAACTGCAGCCCCTCGCCCAGCTGGGTGTCCGAGAACACGTCATGCAGGCGGAACTTGACCACCAGCCGCCCGTCGGTGCCGAGTCCGACCGCGCCGGTGATCAGCCCGGTCGCGTTGATCGCCTTCCAGTCGGCATATTGCACCGGGCTGTCGAAGGAGGTGATGCGCGAGATATAGGCATCCTTCGGCACTTCGCGGAACAGGCCGGTGCCGACCAGGTCGGCCGCGACCAGCCGGGCGATCTGCTGCGCCATCTCGGCGGCGGCCGGCGTCTCGGCGACGAAATCGGGGATCGCGATCGGCAGCGGCTCGATCACGCCTTCGGTGATCTCGATGCGCAGGGGGCCGTTCTGCGCCTCTGCGGCAACTGCCGGAGCAAGAAGCGCAAGCGCGACTGCGGCGGCGCGGACGAAGGGAACGCGGGTCAGGGTCATTGGTTCTTATTCTCCGGTTTGGAGCAAAATTCAACGTATGGAAGCGCTGCCGGTTGCATCTGGCCGGGTTCTGCCGGGCGGTTTCTGCGGTTCGGACCTGTCATTTCAGACGCATCTTTTCGGGGTTGAAGGAAATCTCGACTTCGCGCCACTGGGCGTATTTCTCGGGCGGCAGGTCATAGCCGGTGGCACCGCAGCGCAGCACCGCGCGGCGGGCAGCCTCGTAGGCGGCACGGATCGCGGCCTCGGACCCCTCCGTAGCGCGGACCATCTTCAGCGAACTGGCTACAACCGTCCCGTCCTGGTTCAGTTGGAAGGCGACGTCGACCGTGACACTGGCCGCTTCCGACCCTTGGTCGACGACCCAGCACTTGCGCACGGCAAGGGCGAAATCGCCCTTTTCGCCCGCGGTCAGCGGCGGGCCCGAGGGCAGCTCGGGGCGTGTATCCGCCTCGCCACCGGCGCCGTCGTCGCCGCCCAGGGCCTCGGCCAGCGCCGCTTCGACCGCGTCCGGCTTCGGCGGCTCAGGGGTGGCGGGCTCCGGCGTCTCCGGCTCTGCGGCAGCCTCGGCCAGCCTCGCCGGCCGGGTCTTCGGCCGCATCGAGGTGGTCGGCGCATAGGTCGGTTTTTCCGCCTCGGTCACGATCTCGGGCGCCGCTTCGGGCGGGGCCTCGGCGGGTTTCGGCTCTTCCACCACCGGCGGCGGATCGTCCACCGGATCGGGGCTCGGCGTCACCTCGGGGCTGGGCGCATCGGCGATCACCGCATCGGGCGGCGCTTCCGGGGCCGGCTCGGCGATCCGGGGCGAGGGCTTGGGCTTCGGCGAGGTATCCGGCGCCGCATCGGCATCCGGGGTGCCCGGATCGGGGGCCGGAGGTTCCGGCACCGCCGGTTGCGGCGGGCTTGGCGCGACATCCGGCGTCGGCGCCGGCTCGGGCGGCGTTTCGGGAACCGGCGCCGGTTCGGGCGGCGTCTCGGCCTGCGGCGGCTCGGGAGCGGCCGGGCTTTCGGGCAGGGTCTCGGGCGCCGGGCCCTTGTCGGGATTGGCGTCCGGGGTCGGCGGCGTCGGAGCCTCGGGCTCGGCCGCGAAGGTCGGGCTCTCGGCCGGTGCGGTCAGCGCCGCGAATTCCTCTTCGGAAATCACCGAGACCTCGGCCACGGCCGGTTCCGGCACGTCATGCGAACGCAGGAACAGCCCGCCGAACAGGATCCAGACGATCAGGCCGAGATGCCCGATCCCGGAGATATAGATCCCGGTGCGCAAGGATCAGCCGTCCCGCCCGTCCAGCTTCGGCCCGCCGCCATCGGTCACCAGACCGATGTTGCGGAACCCGCCGGCATTCAGCGCGCCCATGACCTCCATCACATCCGCATAGGGAATCGCGCCATCGGCCCGCAGGAACAGCTTGTCATTGGCCCGCTCGGCGGCGATGGCCCGCAGCTTGGGGATCAGCTCGGCGCGGTCGGTCACGGTCTTCATGATCAGCAATTCGCCATCGGCGGTCAGCGTCACCGTCAGCGGTTCCTCCTGCTCGGTCGGCAGCGGCGCCGCGGCGGTCTTGGGCAGTTCCACCGGAACCCCGACCGTCAGCAGCGGTGCCGCCACCATGAAGATGATCAGCAGCACCAGCATCACGTCCACCATCGGGGTGATGTTGATCTCTCCCATCACCGCCGTCTTGCCGCGCCGGCGTCCGCCCCGGCCCCGCCGCTTGCTGCCCGCCTTCATCGCCGCACCCGCCATGGCTCAGGCGTCCAGCTGGCGCGAGAGGATGGTGGCGAATTCGTCGGCAAAGGCCTCGTAACCGCCGACGATGTGGTCGCTGTCCGAGGAGAGCTTGTTGTAGAACACCACCGCCGGGATCGCCGCCAGCAGGCCGAGCCCCGTCGCCAGCAGCGCCTCGGCGATGCCCGGCGCCACCACGGCCAGGTTGGTGTTCTGGCTGATCGCGATCTGTTCGAAGGCATGCTTGATGCCCCAGACCGTGCCGAACAGGCCGACGAAGGGCGCGGTGGACCCGACCGTGGCCAGGAACGGCAGGCCGCGGTTCAGCCCTTCCGCCTCCTTGGCGATCGCGACATCCATCGAGCGGTCGATCCGCGCCTGCGCCCCGGCAATCAGCCCGCCGTCCTGCTTGTGGCTGCGGCGCCATTCCAGCATTCCGCTGGCGAAGATCTTCTGCGAGGCGCCGCTCGGCTCGGGTCCGATCGTGTCGAACAGCTCGTCCAGCGGCTCGCCCGACCAGAAGGCCCGGTCGAAGACCCCGCTCTCGCCGCGCGCCCGGCGATAGGCGATCAGCTTGGTGATGATGATGGCCCAGGACCAGAACGAGGCGATGATCAGCAGGATCATCACCAGTTTCACGGTCACTGTGGCGCGAAGAAAAAGTGCCAGGAAGGAGAAATCGATCTCCGCCGCGGCTGGTAAGACATCCGTTCCCATATACCTGCTCTCTGCCCGGGCCGTCTTCAGGCGGCCTCATTAACCCGGATTCTATCGCATAAGCAGGGGGAACGCCAACACATCCGCGTCAGATGCCGCAGAAGTGCCCCCTCCGGCGCCGGTTCAGCCCAGCCGCAGGCGGAGTTCCGCCGGAATGCGGGCCGGATGGCCGCTCGCGGTCAGCGCCACCAGCGTCACCCGGGCGCCGAAGACCTGTGTCGCCTCGCGCCAGATGTCCTGCTGCAGGATCACCCGCGCCCCGGTGACCGCCTCGACCTCGGTGCGAACCTGAAGCCGGTCGTCGAAACGGGCCGGCGTCAGATAGTCGGCCTCGACCCGGCGCACCGCGAAGACGATCCCCTGACCGGCCTTCAAGGCCTTCTGGTCGATGCCCAGGCCGCGGATGAACTCGGTCCGGGCGCGTTCGATGAACTTCAGGTAATTGGCGTAATAGACGATCCCCGCCAGGTCGGTGTCTTCGTAATAGACCCTGAGATCGAATTGATGGCTCATTGCGGCACCGCCCCGACGCCCAGGCTGGCCCGGGCCTGCAGGCGCAGCGCCAGCGCAGGGTCGCTGCCGGTATCGGGCAGCACCGGATCATAGGCGGCGCGCAGCAGGTTGGCGATCTCGGGGCGCAGGATCGTGCCGCCGTCATCCGGCAACTCGGCCAGCGGCGAGCTGCTGTCGAAGGCTGTGTCCGACCACAGCAGCATCCCCTGCAGGGCCAGCGACAGGCCGACCGCCTCGGCCGGCAACGCCCGGGTCGCGGCATCGAGCCGCAGAAAGCTGAAATGCGCCTTGATCGCCCCCGAGGGTTCGAAACGGAAGCTGCGATAGCGGGCCGCCTCCGCCGCAGAGAGCCGCTCCAGCAGTCCGGGCAGATCGGGCAGCAGATCGTCGATGCCGGGCACCCCGCGCAGCTCGTCCCAGTCCTGCAGGAAGAAGACCAGGAAATTGGCGCCCAGTTCCGGATCGGTCTCGGCCAGCCCGCGCCCGGCCACCGCCGCCACCAGTTCCAGCGCCCCCTTCACCGCCGGCATCGCCTCGTCGGCAAGACCGAAGATCACCGGCGCGACCGGCCGCGCCCAACGGGCAAAGGCGAATTGCCCGTCGCTGCGGGTGAACATGGCTTCGACCTCGTCCGGTGTCATGGCGCCTCGAGAAATTGCGGTAGCGGTGGCCAAGGCTAGGGGCTGGGCGGCGGGGCTGCAACCGGAACGCCCCGCCCTATTCGTCGAACAGCACCCCTTGGCGGCGTGGCGCGTCCAGCCCCAGATGCGTCCAGGCCTTCTGCGCCAGCAACCGGCCGCGCGGACTGCGCTGGATCAGCCCTTGCTGCAGCAGGAACGGCTCGATCACCTCTTCGATCGCATCGCGGCTTTCCGACAGCGCCGCCGACAGGGTCTCGGCCCCGACCGGCCCACCCTGATAGTTCTCGGCGATCAGCGAGAGATAGCGCCGGTCGGCCCCGTCCAGCCCCAGGTGATCGACCCCCAGCCGGGTCAGCGCCGAATCCGCCAGTTCCCGGGTCAGCCGCCCGTCGCCCTCGACCAGCGCGAAATCCACCACCCGGCGCAGAAGCCGCCCGGCGATCCGCGGCGTGCCGCGGGCCCGGCGGGCGATCTCGGCAATGCCCTCGGGCTCGGCCTCGATTCCCAGCAGCCCGGCGCCCCGCGCGACGATCTGGGTCAGTTCCGGGATCGTGTAGAATTCCAGCCGGGTCGGGATGCCGAAACGGTCGCGCAGCGGCGTGGTCAGCAGGCCCAGCCGCGTCGTGGCGCCGACCAGGGTGAAGGGCTGCAGCTCGATCCGCACGGTCCGCGCCGCAGGCCCCTCGCCAATCACCAGGTCGAGCTCGAAATCCTCCAGCGCCGGATAGAGCACCTCTTCCACCACCGGGTTCAGCCGGTGGATCTCGTCGATGAACAGCACGTCGCGGGCTTCCAGATTGGTCAGGATCGCCGCCAGGTCGCCGGGCCGCGCCAGAACCGGGCCCGAGGTCATCCGGAAGTTCACCCCCAGTTCGCGGGCCATGATCTGCGCCAGCGTGGTCTTGCCCAGCCCGGGCGGGCCGTGGAACAGCGTGTGGTCCATCGCCTGGCCGCGCTGCTTGGCGCTCTCGATGAAGACCCGCAGATTGGCCCGTGCCTCGGCCTGACCGACGAAATCGTCCAGAAGCTGCGGCCGCATGGCACGGTCGTCGCCGGGCAGCGGTTCGGGGCGCAGAGTCGGATCGGGGGTCATCGGCCGCTTCCCCGGGTGTCGCGCCGTGACGTCATCTCAAGAACCACCCTCATCCCTTCGGTGCCAGCAGTTTCAGCGCTGCCCGGATCAGCGCCGGTGTCTCGGCCCCCGGCAGATCACCCGCGGCCCGGGCCACGGCCGAGGCCGCCTCGGACGGACCATAGCCAAGATTGGTCAGCGCCGACAGCGCCTCGGACTGGGCCGGGGCACCGGCTGCCGGAGCAGCACGCGGGGCCGCCGGTGCGGCAGGCTCGGCCTCGATCACCGCATCGTCGGGCGCCGGGGCCGCCGGCTCCGCGGCCGCGCCCAGGGCCATCACCACATGCGCCTTGTCCTTCAGCTCCATGACCACCCGCTGCGCGATCTTCGGCCCGACGCCCGGCGCCGCCTTGATCGCCGCCCAGTCGCCGATCGCCAGGGCCCGGCCGACCCCCTCCGGCCCCAGCGTCCCCAGGATCGCCATCGCCGCCTTCGATCCGACTCCCTGCACCGTCATCAGCAGCCGGTGCCATTCCTTTTCCTGCAGGGTCGGAAAGCCCACCAGCGTCAGCGCATCCTCGCGCACCAGCAACTCGGTCCAGAGTGCCGCCGCCTGCCCCACCGGCGGCAGCGCGGCCAGGGTCCGCTCGGAGACCTGAACGACATAGCCGACCCCGCGCACGTCGATCAGCACATGGTCGCTGCCGCGATGCTCGATCCGTCCCGCCAATCGTCCGATCATGTCCCGCCCCTCACGCCCGCGCCCTGGCCAGCGCCGCCGCATAGCGGTCGCCGGTCGCCGCATGATGCGCGTGGCAGATCGCGACCGCCAGGGCATCCGCCGAATCCGGCCCGGCCAGTTCGACGCCCGGCAACTGCATCCGCACCATATGGTTGATCTGTGCCTTGGCGGCATGGCCGACCCCGACCACCGCCTTCTTCACCGCGTTCGGTGCATATTCCGCAACCGGCAACCCGGCCTGCGCCGGCACCAGCAGCGCGACCCCCCGCGCCTGGGCCAGCTTCATCGTCGCGGCGCCGTCCTTGTTCACGAAGGTCTGTTCGACGGCCGCCTGATCCGGCGCGAACCGCGCCACGATCTCGGTCAGTCCGGCATGAAGGCGGCAGAGCCGCTCGGCCAGCGTCCCCTCGCCCGAGAGAATCACGCCGTTGCCGACATGGCTCAACCGGGAACCCGACACCGCGATCACCCCCCAACCGAGGAATCGCAACCCCGGATCAATCCCGATCACCTGCATTCTGCTCGCCTCGTCCGCCAAATCGCCGGTTTCCGGCCCGTTTCCGGCAGTTTGCCGGTTGATTGAGCAGAAGGCTAGCACGAAACAGGAACACGGGCCACAGCGAAGCGCCGGAGCCGCGGATTCTGCATTTGCGACATCGCGGATGCTGCGTTGCAGAAATGCGACAGTCCCCGAGCGGCCGGAGTTGCTGAAAATTATTATCTTTCAATATGTTAGACCCATGCAAGAAACGCAACATGGCCATGCATTCGCAGAGCTTGTCCGGGCATGGCGATCCGACTAAGTCCGCCGAGCGCTCAAAAAGAGTGCAGCAACCCTGAATCTGAGGACACTTCGATGGCATTTTTCGAAACGACCCGGACGGCAGGCCTCGCTTCCGCGGGGCGTCCGTCCTTGATTTCCACCGCTCTCGGCCGTCTGGCCGCCTGGAACGAGGCCCGCATCACCCGCAGGGCGCTCGAACGGCTGTCGGACCACGAGCTGGACGACATCGGCCTGTGCCGCGGCGACATCGACCACATCGCCAACGGCAGCTTCCGCCGCTAAGGTTAAACGCACGGTCCCCGGCTGGGGCACCGAACGCGATCAGGACCGCGCTCCGCACCGGGCGCGGTCCTTTTCGTCAGCGCAGCCCGGAAACGGAAAAAGACCGCGCAGGGACTTGCGCGGCCTTTTCTCGCGGGCGTGTCAGAGGGACTGACGGCCCCGCGGGGATTCGATTGTCGGATCAGTCCAGCAGCGGCGCGATCCGGGCGGCCAGCGCGCTGGTCAGCGGGTCGGCCTGCATCGTGAAGGCAGCCATCTTCTCGGACGCCGTGCCCTGCGCCAGCCGGGCGATGTTCGCGTCATAGGCATCCTGGCCGATCGCGGCGACCATCACCGATTTGGAAGCGACCACCAGCGCCAGCACCATGACCAGCCCCTTCAGCGTCGAGCGCCGCTCCACCCGGCGCACCCGGGCCACGGCATAGCCGTCCAGATTGTCCGACATCAGGTAACCGGCGGTCAGCGACGACTTGCGCCGCTTTTGCAGCCGCTTCACGCGATTGTGGAAATCCTTGTTGGTCGTGGCAGTCATCACGGTACTCATCTTGGTCTTGCGTCCCATCGTTACAGGCCCCCCGCCCTGTTGATGTCATAAAGCTGCCCAAATGTGGCAGAACTTGGGCAAATGTGACGAACTGGCGGAATTATCCAAGCAATTTCACGGGGTTGCACGAAGGATTAGCGTCGTCCAGTCACCAATATCGGCGCGATCGCAGCGACTGTAGCCCTGCGCGAGATAATGGTCCCGCACCTCATCGGCCTGGCTGGTGAGCAGGCCCGACAGGATCGCCACGCCACCGCCTTGTTTGCCGCCCGCCGCGCCGACCCGATTCGCCCTGGCCAGCGCCGGGGCCAGTTCGATCAGCGGCCCCTTCAGGATGTTGGCGAAGATCAGGTCAAAGCCGCCCGCCGCCAGATCCGGATGACCGAACCCCGCCGCCTCGACACAGGCGACCCGCCCGGTCAGCCCGTTCGCGGCCAGGTTCGCCTCGGCCACCGCCACTGCCTGGGCGTCGATGTCCGAGGCCAGCACCTCGGCCCCGGGCCAGAGCCGCGCCGCCGCCATCGCCAGCACCGCGGTGCCGCAGCCCACATCGGCCACCCGCGCCGGCTGCAGACCCTCGTCGGCCAGCCCGTCCAGCGCCCGCAGGCAGCCCAGCGTGGTGCCGTGATGCCCGGTGCCGAATGCCATCGCCGCCTCGATCAGCAGCGCGATACGGCCCTCGGGCACCTTGTCGGCATCATGGCTGCCATAGACATAGAACCGCCCCGCCTCGACCGGCTTCAGCTCGCGCCGGACATGGGCGACCCAATCGGTCTCGGGAAGTTCCGAAACCACGAAATCCGCCGCGCCATGCACCGTCGCCAGCAGTGCCAGCCCGGCCCGGTCCGGCGGCTCGGTGAAATAGGCCGCGACTTCCCAGTCGCCCGAGCCATCCTCGACCTCGATCACCCCGATCGCCTCGGGCGCCGGGTCGAGTGCTTCCAGCGCCTCGCCCAGGGCCTCGGCACGGGATTGCGGGGCAAGCGAGGTGAAGGCGGAATAGGTCGTCATGGCGAAGCTCCGGTCGTTTTGCGTGCCATACCCTGCCGCCCCGGAAAACGACAGGGGCCGCGCGCCGCCGGCCCGGCTCAGACCGCGACGCCGATCGGGCAGCTCACCCCGGTGCCGCCGATGCCGCAATAGCCGTCCGGGTTCTTGGCCAGATACTGCTGGTGATAGTCCTCGGCCATGTAGAACGGCCCGGCGGGCGCGATCTCGGTGGTGATCTCGCCAAGCCCCGCCGCCTTCAGCCGCGGCGCGAAAGCGCGGCGGCTGGCCGCCGCGGCCTCGGCCTGGGCGTCCGAGACGGTATAGATGCCGCTGCGATACTGGGTGCCCGCGTCATTGCCCTGCCGCATCCCCTGGGTCGGATCGTGGTTCTCCCAGAACAGCTTCAGCAAGGCCTCGTAGCTCGTGACCTGCGGATCATAATACACCCGCACCGCCTCGGTATGGCCGGTCCGGCCCGAACAGACCTCCTGATAGGTCGGGTTCGGGGTGAAGCCGGCGGTATAGCCGACCATGGTCGCGGTGACGCCGGGCTGGGTCCAGAAGATCCGCTCGACGCCCCAGAAACAGCCCATCGCGAAGATCGCCTGCTCCTGGCCCTCGGGCACCGTCTGGCGCAGCGGCGCCCCGGTGACGAAATGGGTGGTGGCGGTCGGGATCGGCTCGGCCCGTCCCGGCAACGCCTCGGCGGGATCGACCATACGGCTCTTGGTTCCGAACAGCGAGGACAGCATCGGCGGGTCTCCTTGTGGCTCGCTCCCGAATATAGGCGCGCCCGGACGATCCGGCGAGGGGCGATGCATCACTTTCGCCGCCGCCCGGCACTGGCCCCGCCTTCGGGTCCGGAATACGCCCGCCGGAAGCTCCCCGGCCGCGTCCGGACACGGTGGCTCAGTAGAAGCTCTGCGGGTCGATATCGATCGCCAACCGCACCCCGTTCGGCAGTTTCACCGGCCCCACCCAGTCGGACAAGGCCGCCTGCAGCGGTGCGCCCTTGGCCGCCTTGACCAGCAGCCGCACCCGATGCCGGCCCCGGATCCGCGCAATCGGTGCCGCGGCGGGACCAAAGACCTGCGCCCCGATCCGATGCAGCGGTGCCGCATTGCGCGCCAAATGGTGGCCGAGGTCGAAAGCCTGCCCCACCTCGGGCGCCGAGATCACGATCCCCGCCATCCGCCCATAGGGCGGCACCCCGGCCTGGCGGCGCTCCTCGGCCTCGGCACGCCAGAAGCTTTCTTCGTCGCCGCCCAGGATCGCCCGGATCACCGGATGCTCGGGCTGCCAGGTCTGCAACAGCGCCAGGCCCGGCTTGTCGTGGCGCCCGGCCCGGCCCGCCACCTGCCGCATCAGCTGGAAGGTCCGCTCTGCCGCCCGCAGATCGCTGCCCTGCAGCCCGAGATCGGCGTCGATCACCCCGACCAGGGTCAGCAACGGAAAGTTGTGCCCCTTGGCGACCAGCTGGGTGCCGATGATGATATCGGCCCCGCCCTCGGCAATCGCCAGGATCTGCTCCTTCAGCGCCCGCGCCGAACCGAAGAGATCCGAGGACAGCACCGCCACCCGGGCCTCGGGGAAGCGGGCATGGACCTCCTCCGCCAGCCGCTCGACCCCGGGCCCGAGCGCCGCCAGCTTGCCCTCGACCTTGCACGACGGGCATTCCGTCGGGATCGGGATCGTCTCGCCGCATTGGTGGCACATCAGCCGTTTCAGGAACCGGTGCTCGACCATCCGCGCGTCGCAATGCTGACAGGCGATCTGCTGACCGCAGGCCCGGCACAGCGTCACCGGCGCATAGCCGCGCCGGTTCAGGAACAGCAGCGCCTGCTCTCCCGCCGCCACCCGCGCCGCCACCTCGGCCACCATCCGTTCCGAGATCCAGCGGTTGCTCGGCAGGTTCTCTTCCCGCATGTCGATCGCCCGCATCTCGGGCAGCACCGAGTCCCCGAAGCGCGACGTCAGGATCACCCGGCGATATTTCCCGGCTTCGGCATTGGCCCAGCTTTCCAGGCTCGGCGTCGCCGAGGCCAGCACCACCTGCGCCGAGCAGAGCGAGGCCCGCAGCACCGCCATGTCGCGCGCCGAGTAGAGCACCCCGTCTTCCTGCTTGTAGGAGGAGTCATGCTCCTCATCGACGACGATCAGCCCCAGATCGCGGAACGGCAGGAACAGCGCCGAGCGCGCCCCGACCACCAGTTCGGCGCCACCCTCGCCCACCATGCGCCAGACCCGCCGGCGCTCGGTCAGGGTGATGCCGGAGTGCCATTCGGCCGGCCGGGCGCCGAACCGCGCCTCGACCCGGTCCAGGAACTCGGCGGTCAGCGCGATCTCGGGCAGCAGCACCAGCGCCTGGCGTCGCTGCCGCAGGGTAGCGGCGACCGCCTCGAGATAGACCTCGGTCTTGCCCGAACCGGTGACACCCTGCAGCAGGGTGGTGCCATAGACGCCTTTCCCGATGCCCCCGGCCAGCACCGCGACCGCCGCCGCCTGTTCCTCGTTCAGCGGCTTGCCGCCCAGGTCGGGGTCGAGCCGGGGATAGGGCAGGTCGCGCGGCGAGGCCTCTTCCAGCACCGCGCCGGAGGCCACGAGCCCCTTGACGACTCCCGACGACACACCGGCCTGCGCCGCCAGTTCGCCAAGCGTAAAGGACAGGCCGGCATAGTCCGACAACACCTCCAGCACCCGCTTTCGGGCATCGGTCAGGCGCGGCGGGGCGGCGTTGCCAAGCCGGTAGACCGTACGCATCGCCGGCGGATCGCCAAGGCCCGGAGAGCGGGTTGCCAGGCGCAGCATCGCGGACATCGGGGTCAGGGTGTAATCGGCGACGCGGCCGAGGAACTCGCGCATCGCCGGGGTCATGGGGGCGGCGTCGAGGACGCGGATCACGGGGCGCACGCGGTTGTGGTCGAAATCACCTTTGCCCGGGCCCCAGACGACACCGAGCACCTTGCGCGGACCCAGCGGCACTTCGACAAATGCACCGTCGAAGCAACCGCCCTGCGGCGCCTTGTAGTCGAGCAGACGGTCCAGCGGTTCGGTCGTCAGCACCGCGACCAGCTCTCCCGCGGCATGGAACCCGGCGCTCATTTCCGCATGCACGACCCTTTCAGGCCGTGCCCCCATGCGCTAGAGGAAGGGCCAACGCAAACCCCAAGGAGCGGTCCAATGAAATTCTTTGTCGATACCGCGGATGTCGATGCAATCCGCGAGCTGCATGACCTGGGCATGGTCGATGGCGTCACCACCAACCCGTCGCTGATCCTGAAGTCGGGCCGGGATATCCTGGAGGTGACCAAGGAAATCTGCTCCATCGTCGAGGGCCCTGTCTCGGCCGAGGTGGTGGCGGTGGACGCCGATGCGATGATCGCCGAGGGGCGCAAGCTGGCCGGGATCGCCGAGAACATCGCGGTGAAGGTGCCCCTGACCTGGGCGGGACTCAAGGCCTGCAAGGTTCTGACCGACGAAGGCCGGATGGTCAACGTCACGCTCTGCTTCTCGGCCAACCAGGCGCTGCTGGCGGCGAAGGCGGGGGCGACCTTCATCTCGCCCTTCATCGGGCGGCTGGACGACATGAACATCGACGGGCTGGAGCTGATCTCGGACATCCGGATCATCTATGACAACTACGGCTTCGAGACCCAGATCCTGGCCGCCTCGATCCGCTCGGCCAACCACATGTCCGAGGCGGCGAAGATCGGCGCCGACGTGGCCACCGCGCCGCCGAACGTGATCAAGGCGATGGCCGGCCACCCGCTGACCGACAAGGGGCTGGCGCAGTTCCTGAAGGACTGGGAAAAGACCGGCCAGAAGATCCTCTGAGGCCGGATTTCCGCCCCGATTCCGGGCGTCCCCATGGGGACGGGGGGTCAAGTGATTGATTTTGCAGGCGTTCCTCTGGGGACGCCTGTTTTGGTTAATGGGGGGTTAAGGGGTTGATGTTAAGACCGCTCCAAGAGACTCCATTTGCAGGTGCCTTTTGGGTTGTTGGGGGGGGGGCAGACATTAGGCCAGATTTGTGCCAACGTCCGTGACTTCTACCAGCCACAATTGACGACTCAAGTTCTCGCTATCCAACCCAATTTCGAACACCGTGAATAGGGATTTTCGACTTAACCCCATTCAGCCCTACTTGATGAGCCTGACGCCCTTCTTTCGCAGCAATTCGTATGGTGTAATATGTTTCACGCCATGGGCCCTACACGCATCCGGAACCTTGACTCGATTTTGTCGCCTCGGCTCAGATATCTCTAGAGTAACTACCGTACCGTCACAATTCATCGCCCTTGCTACCAGCATTGAATCGGCCTTGCTAAGAAATTCAGCTTGAGCTTCCGGGGTATACTTCCCACCGACAGCCCATGCTGCAATTTCTTTCATCTTCTTCGCATCCGAAGTTGTTTCACTTTGAAAGACCGCGCTAGCGTGAATATCAATCCAATTCCGAATCTGGTCATCCTTTCGTCTCAACTCGCGTTTCACCATATCGATGCTAGAAACCTCACCGGCAGTTGCGGCCTCCAGTATCCAATCCCAGTATCCGCCACAAATATCAAAAGCATAGTACGTATTTGCGGGCGTCAAGAATGCATTGGTATCAAACAAATACATCAAAACGAGTAACCCAATACTTGCGCTTCACGCTTCAAGGTGCCGGTGTTTTTTATGCTCAATAGGTTCAAGGCATCACCGACTAAGGTTCTGCCCTCAATGGTAGAACAAATGACTGCCTCAGCAAAGCGCCTATCGACACGCGCATTGATTGTATTATAAAAATTTCCCCCAGATCCGCCGGAACTTCTCTCATGATTTAGTACCCGCTCAAGCTCTTCCTGGTATGCGAAATCAAAGGTCGCTCGATCTATAGCACCTGCTTCATGAATGCGCCTCAAAGCAACGAGAGTGCTAACTCTGAATTTTCGAGCAACTTCGTACATCGAAACTTCGTAGTTTTCCAAATTTTGCGTTCTTGCAAGTTGCTCCATAGGGACAAGGATTTCAGCCGCGACTTTGTTACACCATGCCTCAACACGGTTGTCATGCGAAAGTGAATTGACTTTAATTCGACTTACGCCACTCTCACCCAACCAAATATGTGCGACCTCATGCGCTAGCGAAAAAATCTGAGCCGCCTTAGTGTCAGCTCCATTAATGAAAACTAGTGGCGCAATCGGATCTGCAATAGCAAAACCTCGAAATTCGCGCGGGTCAAGGGGCCTCCTTGTGTTGTTGCCGACCACCCCATTCACCATAACGAGAATGCGAACCTCTTGGGTTGCTCGTATAAAACCTCTGAGAAACTCAGTCCAGTTGGGCGCGACAGACCGCTGACCAACTTCGAGACCAATAGTAGCCCTGACTTGCGCTGCAACCGCTCCAGGATCATTGGTTAAACTGGCGGAGCCGACGAATTTCAGTGGACCCAGTCCCGAATTTCGGGCGTAATCTCGATACCAGCTTTGTCGGCGCTTGCACTCCCTGATTGTATCCAACAGGTCGGGGGTTGGCCGTTCAAATGGCGAATCGGGCATCTTCCTGAAGTCAGGAAGGGTCAGACGTTCTTCAGGCGGCGCCTTCAGAAAAAACATGCCCATAGGAACATGTAGAAAACTTGCCAAAGAGTCCAGTTGACTGAATGTTGGGCCGCCATGTCCAGCCTCCCACTCCGGGTAGCCTTTGAACTTCTTGGCCAACCTACTCACAGTCAGGTCGGAGCGCTCACGCGCCCACCGAAGCACGTCCGGGGCAATCTCGACCCGTGCCATCCATGACCTCCCTTTAGCTCCTTCTCAAAAGAGTGCGCACAAAGTTAAGACAGAGTAAATTATGCGACAGTTCACATTTGATGACTGTGTCTGCCATATCCCACGTGTTGCTTGCATGTGACTTGCACCAAATGTCCGATGTAACTTGTCCGACCTACAGCCCCCTACCCCCTCCGCGCCACCACGAACATCGGCTTGCCCGGGCCGGGGCGCCAGTGGTCCTCGATCTCGAATCCGGCGGCGGTGATCTCGGCCAGCAGGGTCTCGCCGGCCAGGCTGGCGACCGGGATCAGCCCCAGGCCGCGCAGCACCGGGGCGAGAAGCCGGGGCAGGCGGCCCATGTCGGAAATGCAGACCGTGCTCGACAGGAAGCGCCCGCCGGGTTTCAGCAGCGCATGCACCCGGGCCAGCACCGCCCGCCGCTCGGCCAGCAGGTGCAGGATGCTCATCCCCAGCACCATGTCGTAGCTGGCGTCGGGGGCCGGCCAGTCCTCGATCGTCGCGACCTCGAAGCGGAGATTGCCGGCCCCGGCGGCCGCGGCCTTTTCGCGGGCGATGGCGATCATCCCCTCGGCAAAGTCGATGGCGTCGATGCGGGCGACATGCGGGGCGTGGTGCAGCGCCGTGGTGCCGGTGCCGCAGCCGAATTCCAGCAGCGTCATGTCGGGGGCCAGCAGGGCGCGGGTCTGGTCGAGCTTGCGCTGATAGGCGGCGGCATCGGGCACCGGCTGGCGGGCGTAGCGGCGGGCGATCCAGTTCCAGATGCGGGGCGATGTGGCCAAGGGAGCCTCCGTTCGGCCGGGCTGTTGCGGCCGGGATCAGCATAGCGGCTGCCGGCCCCGGCGCCAGCCCCGGCCCTGTGTCCCCTGCGCAACCTTGCCCCGGGGCCTCTGCGGCGGGGGGCAAAAGCTCTGGACCTCGACCGCGCCGGACGGGCAAAACGGGGCAAGACGATCCGACCGGGCGGCCAACGCCCGGCACCGAGAGAGGCAGCGAGCACGAGAATGACCCAGACCGCCCTTCTGGGCGATGATTTCCGCGAGAAGATCATTGCCGACCCCGACGTCATCCTGTCCGACCTGGACGTGATGCGCGCCCTGATCGCCGCCAACGAGCGCGCCATGGGCGGCAATGTCGTCGATCTGCGCGGCATCGCGATGGAACGGCTGGAGCAGCGGCTCGACCGGCTGGAGGACACCCACCGCTCGGTCATCGCGGCGGCCTACGAGAACCTAGCCGGCACCAATGCGGTGCATCGCGCGGTGCTGCGGCTGCTGGAGTCGCCGGATTTCGAGACCTTCCTGACCGACCTGGGCGGCGACATCGCGGCGACGCTGCAGGTGGATTGCATCAAGCTGGTGCTGGAAACCTTCCAGGAGGGCGACGATCCGGCGGTGACGCGGATGGGCGATGTGCTGGTGACCGCCGAGCCGGGCTTCATCCACACCTATCTGACCTATGGCCGCGAGGTGCCGGTGCGCAACGTGACGCTGCGCCAGGTCTCGCCCGAGACCGAGGTGATCTTCGGTTCGGCGACCGGATGGATCCGCTCGGAAGCCTGCCTGCGGCTGGACCTGGGCCGGGGCCGGCTGCCGGGGATGCTGGTGCTGGGGGCCGAGGACCCGCATCAGTTCCGCGCCTCGCACGGGACTGACCTGCTGGCCTTCTTCGGCGATGTCTTCGAGCGCATGATGCGGAAATGGCTGGACTGAGCCCCGCCGCCGGGTCGGCGCAGGCGGCGCTGACCATCTCGCCGGCCCTGCGCACGGCGCTGGATCGCTGGCTGGAGCAGCTCTCGGCCATGGGCGGGCGGGCGCCGAGGACCATCGAGGCCTATCGCCGCGACGTGCTGGGCTATCTGGCCTTCCTGACCGGACATTTCGGCGCGCCCTCGGGGCTGGGGCCGGTGCTGAAGGTGGGCACCGCCGACCTGCGGGCCTGGATGGCGCATGAGCGGGCCCGGGGCGTATCGGCCCGGTCGCTGGCGCGGGCGCTGTCGGCGGTGAAGGGCTTCACCGGCTGGCTGGCCGAGCGCGAGGGGGTCGAGGCGACCGCCGTGCTGCAGGCGCGCAGTCCGAAGTTTTCCAAGCCCCTGCCCCGGCCGCTGGATGTCGCGGCGGCGCGGGCGATGCTGGACCGGGTCGAGATGCAGCCCGCCGAGCCCTGGGTGGCGGCCCGCGACCTGGCGGTGGTGACGCTGCTCTGGGGCTGCGGCCTGCGGATTTCCGAGGCCCTGGGCCTGACCGGCGCCGCGCATCCCTTGCCCGAGGTGCTGCGGATCACCGGCAAAGGCGGCAAGGAGCGGCTAGTGCCGGTGATCCCGGCGGCGCGGCAGGCGGTGGCCGACTATGTCCGGCTCTGCCCGCATGACCTGACGCCCGAGGCGCCGCTGTTCCGCGGCGTGCGCGGCGGGGCGCTGTCGCCGCGGCTGATCCAGAAGGCGATGGAGGTCTCGCGCCTGCAACTGGGCCTGCCCGCCACCGCGACGCCGCATGCGATGCGGCACAGCTTCGCCACCCATCTGCTGGCGGCGGGTGGCGACCTGCGGGCGATCCAGGACCTGCTGGGCCATGCCTCGCTGTCCACGACCCAGGCCTATACCGCCGTCGATACCGCCCGGCTGATGGAGGTCTACGACGCCGCGCATCCCCGCGCCTGAGTCGCGCGGGCCGGAAAGCCCGGTCCGCCCTCCCCGCCTGTGCCCGCAATCCCGCACCCCGGCAGAGACCGGCCCGCCCCCGGTTGCACCAGGAGGCGATTTTGGCCACAACTCGCCAATGCCGTTGCGCTACAAAGCCCTTCTCGTCCATCTGCTCACCGCTTCGGGAGCGGTCTTTGCCATGCTCGCCCTGCTGGCGGCGGTGGACCGCGAGTGGAGCCTGATGTTCCTCTGGCTGGTGGTGGCGCTGGTGGTTGACGGGATCGACGGCCCGCTGGCCCGGCGCTACGACGTCAAGAAGAACTGGCCGACCTATGACGGCGTGCTTCTGGACATGATCATCGACTATCTGACCTATGTCTTCATCCCGGCCTATGCGCTGTTCAAGTCCGGCCTGCTGCCGGGCTGGCCCGGCTGGATCGCCATCATCGTCATCACCTATGCCTCGGTGGTCTATTTCTGCGATACCCGCATGAAGACAAAGGACTTTTCCTTTGCCGGCTTCCCCGCCTGCTGGAACATGGTGGTGCTGGTGCTGTTTGCCCTGAAGCCGCCGCATCCGGTGACGCTGGCGATCATCGTGGTCCTGGCGGCGACGATGTTCGTCAACTTCAAGTTCGTCCATCCGGTCCGGACCGAGCGCTGGCGGATCGTCACCCTGCCGATGGCGCTGGCCTGGGTGATCTTCGCCACCTGGTCGGCCTGGGGCAATTTCCCGCCGCAGAGCTGGGCGCATCTGGGGATGCTGGTGACCTCGCTCTATCTGGTTTCGGCCGGGATATTGCAGCAATTGATCTACCGGGAAGAGCTGTAGGGCCGCCACCGGTCGGTATGGGCACCGCCGCCGCCGGCAACCGCCCCGGCTGCGGACCGCACCCTTTACCCTCGCCGCCGCCGCCGTTATATCGCCGCCATGTCCGGCATATCTCATCCTGCGCGAATTAGCCCCCCGGCGGCCTGACCCCCGCCGGATCAAGGCGTCTGGACCCCGCGCCGCCCCTCCCCTAAGACCACGCTGACCTTTCTGCCAAAGGACGCCAGACATGTGCGCCGAAACGCCCGACTACAAATCCACCCTGAACCTGCCGAAAACCGATTTCCCGATGCGTGCCGGCCTTCCGGCCCGCGAACCGGGCTGGCTGGAGCGGTGGGAACGGATCGGCATCTATGACCGGCTGCGGGAAAAGACCGGCCGGCCGTCCTTTGTCCTGCATGACGGACCTCCCTATGCCAACGGGCATCTCCATATCGGCCATGCACTGAACAAGACGATCAAGGACATGATCGTGCGCTCGCGGCAGATGATGGGCTACGACAGCCGCTATGTCCCGGGCTGGGACTGCCACGGGCTGCCGATCGAGTGGAAGATCGAAGAGCAGTACCGCGCCAAGGGGCTGGACAAGGATGCGGTGCCGGTGGTCGATTTCCGCCAGGAGTGCCGGAAATTCGCCGAGGGCTGGGTCGATATCCAGCGCGAGGAGTTCAAGCGCCTGGGCGTCACCGGCAACTGGGCCGATCCCTATCTGACGATGGATTTCCACGCCGAGGCGGTGATCGCCGAGGAGTTCCAGAAATTCCTGATGAACGGGACGCTCTACCAAGGCTCGAAGCCGGTGATGTGGTCGCCGGTCGAGCAGACCGCGCTGGCCGAGGCCGAGGTCGAGTATCACGACAAGGAAAGCCCGACCGTCTGGGTGAAGTTCAAGGTCGCTCCGGCGCAGGGCGGCAATGACCTGACCGATGCCTATGTCGTCATCTGGACCACCACGCCCTGGACGATCCCGTCCAACAAGGCGGTCGTGTTCGGGGCCGACTATGGCTATGGCCTCTACGAGGTCACCGCGACGCCGGAGGAATGCTGGGCGCAGGTCGGCGAGCGATACATCCTTGCCAACAAGCTGGCCGAACAGACTTTCGCGAAGGCCCGGCTGGGCGAGGATCAGTGGCGCAAGGTCCGGGACGTGCCGACCTCGGAATTCGGCGGGCTGTCCCTGATCCATCCGCTGGCCGGGGTCGAAGGCGCCAACGGCGAATGGGACGACCCGCGCGATTTCCGTGCCGCCGATTTCGTCACCGATGACGAGGGCACCGGCTTTGTCCATTGCGCGCCGAGCCACGGGCTGGAGGAATACGAGCTCTACCGCGATCTCGGGATGCTGGCCGAGGTCATCACCTACAACGTGATGCCCGACGGCTCGTTCCGCGACGACATGCCGTTCTTCGGCGGCAAGCGCATCCTGCGCGAGGCCGCGAAGAAGGGCGACTGGGAAGGCGATGCCAATGCCGCCGTGATCGCCAAGCTGGCCGAGGTCGGCGGGCTGCTGGCGCGCGGCAAGATCAAGCACAGCTACCCGCACAGCTGGCGCTCGAAAGCGCCGGTGATCTATCGCAACACGCCGCAATGGTTCGCCGCGATCGACAGGCCGGTCGGCGACGGCCAGGACACCTACGGCAAGACCATCCGCGAGCGGGCGCTGACCAGCATCGACGAGCTGGTGAGCTGGACCCCGAAGACCGGTCGCAACCGGCTGCACTCGATGATCGAGGCGCGGCCCGACTGGGTGCTGAGCCGGCAGCGCGCCTGGGGCGTGCCGCTGACCTGTTTCGTCAAGAAGGGGGCCCGGCCGGAAGACCCCGACTTCCTGCTGCGCGATGCCGAGGTCAACAGGCGGATCGTCGAGGCCTTCGAGGCCGAAGGCGCCGATGTCTGGTATGTGCAAGGATTCAAGGAAAAGGTCCTGGAAGGCCGCGCCGACGCGTCGGATTATGAACAGGTCTTCGACATTCTCGATGTCTGGTTCGATTCCGGATCGACGCATGCCTTCGTGCTGCGCGACCGCGCCGACGGCACCGAGGACGGGATCGCGGATGTCTACATGGAAGGCACCGACCAGCATCGCGGCTGGTTCCACAGCTCGATGCTGCAGGCCTGCGGCACCCTGGGCCGGGCGCCCTACCGGGCGGTGGTGACGCACGGCTTCACGCTGGACGAGAAGGGCATGAAGATGTCCAAGTCGATCGGCAACACCATCGTGCCGCAGAAGGTGATCGAGCAATATGGTGCCGACATCCTGCGGCTCTGGGTGGCGCAGTCGGATTACACCGCCGACCAGCGGATCGGGCCGGAAATCCTGAAGGGCACCGCGGACGGCTACCGGCGGCTGCGCAACACGATGCGCTTCCTGCTGGGGGCGCTGTCGAGCTTCACCGAAGCCGACCGGGTGGCGCCCGAGGAGATGCCGGAACTGGAACGCTGGGTGCTGCACCGGCTGGCGGAACTGGACCGCGTGGTGCGCGACGGCTATGCCCGCTACGATTTCCAGGGCGTGTTCCGCAGCCTGTTCGATTTCGCCACCTCCGATCTCTCGGCCTTCTATTTCGACATCCGCAAGGATGCGCTCTACTGCGACGGCGATACCGCGCGGCGGCGCGCGGCGCGGACCGTGCTGGACCTGCTGTTCCACCGGCTGACGACCTGGCTGGCGCCGATCCTGGTCTTCACCATGGAAGAGGTCTGGCTGGAGCGCTTCCCGGGCGAGGATGCCTCGGTCCATCTGCAGGACTTCCCCGAAACGCCCGCGGACTGGGCCGATGCCGGGCTGGCGGCGAAATGGGAGCAGGTGCGGCGGGCGCGGCGCACGGTGACGGCGGCGCTGGAAGTGCAGCGCAGCGCCAAGGAGATCGGCGCCAGCCTGGAAGCGGCGCCGGTGGTGCATGTCGAGGACCCCGAGGTGCTGGCGGCGCTGAAGAGCGTGGCCTTCGACGACATCTGCATCACCTCGGGCCTGCGGCTGAGTGCCGATCCCTCGCCGGCGGAAGCCTTCCGGCTGCCGGATGTGACCGGGGTCGGCGTCATCTTCGAGCGCGCCGAGGGCGAGAAATGCCAGCGTTGCTGGAAGATCCTGCCGGATGTGGGCAGCCACAGACATGCCGGGGTCTGCGGGCGCTGCGACGAGGCGCTGAGCCAGGGCTAGACGGCCCAAGGGGGGGCTCTGCCCCCCCGATCCCCCCCCGGGATATTTCCAAGGTAAAGCCGCTGCGGGCGCTTGCGCGGCGCTGGCGCCCGGCGCAGTCTGGCGGCATGGCTGCTCTGTCCACCCAGACCCCTTTCGGGCCGATCACCCTGATCGAGGAAGACGGCGCTCTGGTCGAGACCTTCTGGCGCGACGGAGCCCGTGACGAGACCCCGCTGCTGGTCGAGGCGGCGCGGCAGTTGCAGGCCTATTTCGCGCATCGGCTGACCAGCTTCGACCTGCCGCTGTCGCCCAGGGCCAGCCCGGCGCAGCGGCGGTTCTGCACCGAACTGTGCGGCATCCCCTTCGGCGAGACCCGGACCTACGGCGAGATGGCCCGGAAGCTCGGCCTTTCGGCACAGGCGGCGGGCAAGCTCTGCGGCGGCAATCCGATCCCGATCATCGTGCCCTGTCACCGGGTGACGGGAACCGGCAACCTGGGCGGGTTCTCGGCCCCCGGCGGGATCGAGACCAAGGTGGCGCTTCTGAAACACGAGGGGGCGGCCTCGCTGCTGATCTGAGGCGGGCGGGGTCAGGCGGCATGACGGCGCGAATCGACATCGGGATAGCGGGGGCCGGGGTGGCCGGGCTGGCGGCGGCGGCCTTGCTGGCGCGGGCCGGGCATCGGGTGACGGTGGCCGACCGGTTCGAGACGCCCATGCCGGTGGGCTCGGGGCTGGTGATCCAGCCCGTCGGGCTGGCGGTGCTGGACCGGATGGGGGCCGGCGATGCGGCGCGGGCCCTGGGCAATCCGATCCACCGAATGCGGGGCCATGAGGCCGACAGCGGCCGGCAGGTGCTGGATGTGCATTACCGGCTGAAGGGCCGCGATTTCTTCGGGCTGGCGATCCACCGGGCGGCGCTGTTCGACTGTCTCTGGCAGGCGGCGCGGACCGCGGGGGTCGCGCTCCGGCCCGGGGCCGAGGTCCGGGCCGCGCCACCGGGCGGGACAGGCCGGTGGCTGGAGACCGTGGCCGGGAGGCTCGGGCCCTTCGACCTGGTGCTCGATTGCAGCGGGGCGCGCTCGACCCTGTCGCCGCTGGTCGCGCGGCCCCTGCCCTATGGCGCGATCTGGGGAACGGTGCCCTGGCCCGGGCCGGGCGGCACCGATCTGTCGCCGACCGAGCTGACGCAATGCTACCGGAAGGCCAGCCGGATGGCGGGAGTGCTGCCGCTGGGCCGGTTGCCGGGCGATCCGACCCCGCTTGCGGCGATCTTCTGGTCGATGCCGCGGCCGGCGCTGGCGGGGTGGGCGGCCTGCGATCCGGTCGCCTGGAAGGCCGAGGCCGGGGCGCTCTGGCCCGGCTACGCGCCGTTTCTGGAGACGATCACCGAGGCCGGGCAGATGCTGCCCGCCAGCTATGGCCATGGCACGCTGCGCCGCCCGGTCGGGGATCGGATCGCCTATCTGGGCGACGCGGCGCACCGGGCCTCGCCGCAGCTGGGCCAGGGGGCGAACATGGCGCTGCTGGATGCGCTGGCGCTGGTGCTGGCGCTGGAGGCGGCCGAAGGGGCCGAGGCGCTGGCGCTCTATGCCCGGATGCGGCGCTGGCATGTGCGGCTGTACCAGACCTTCTCGGTGCTGTTCACGCCGCAGTACCAGTCGGACAGTCTTCTGTTGCCGGTGTTGCGGGATCGCGGGCTGATGCCGCTGTCGCGGCTCTGGCCCCTGCCCCGGGTGCTGAACCGGCTGGTCTGCGGCGATCTGATCCCGCCGCTGGCCGGGGTGGCGTTTCCCTGAAGGCGGGCGCGGCGCCCGACCCGCCCCCCCGGGGCGCCGGCCTTCGCGCCCTTCAGGACCCGGCGTCTTCGCCCGCGTCGGGCGGCGCCTCGCGTGCGGCGGCCCAGCGGTTGAGGAAGGCGACCCCGGCCAGGGCCAGGCCGAGCAGCAGGAAGGAGACCACCCGCATCAGCCCCGACAGCCCGGCGGCATCCAGAAGGAAGACCTTGGCCACGGTCAGCGCGATCAGGCCCATCGCCACCCAGCGGCGTTGCGGCGAGCCGGTCTGCAGGGCGCGGAACAGGAGCACGGCGGCCCCCAGCATCATCGCCACCGTGTAGGCATAGAGCTCTCCCTGGGTGACGCCGGGATGCGACAGCACCGGTCCCTGGAACCAGCGCCGGATCTCCAGCGCCGCATAGAAGACCGCCAGCGCGCCGCCGAGCCCCGCCATCAACCAGCGCAGCCAGCGCCAGGGCGCCAGCCGCAGCCCGGCCAGCAGCACCGCGCCGGGCAGCAGGTAGCTCAGCATCAGCGTGTCGAGGACCACCGGCCCCTGCACCCGGCCCTCGGAAAGCGGGCTGGTCAGGAACACCGCCACCGCCATCGGCGCGGCCCAGAGCAGCCCGGCCACCGCCGCCAGCCCGAGACGCAGCCAGCGCAGCCAGCCGCCCAGGCTCTGCCGCCAGAGCTGCACCAGCGCCACGATCAGCCAGGGCAGCGCGTTCAGCGAGATGGCCCAGTGGTCCTGCACGGCGGGTCGCCCCTCCAGCCAGCGCACCAGCAGCACGTTGACGAACAGCGCCGCCGCCGAGACAAAGCCGCTTTCCAGCAGCAGCTTCGGCGCCGGACGCTCTTCGGGCAGCAGGACCCAGGCGCCGGCCAGACCGGCCAGCGCCCCGAGGAAGGCCAGCGAGACCTCCCAGAGCGGGGCGTCCACGGCCCAGCCGAGCCCCGGATCGACCAGCAGGCGCCAGCCGAGGACCAGCACGCCGACCTGGATGAACCAGCCCATTTCGGGCAGCCGGAAACGGCGGTCGAGCAGCGCCGCGCTGACCAGGAGCACCGCCAGCGCCACGGTCAGCGCCGCCTTGGTCACCACGATGAACAGCGCCAGCGCGATCAGCGACAGGCAGGAGAGCACCGCATAGGCGGCGCGGCGGCGGTCGCCGGCATCGGCGCGCGCGAAACGCTCGGCCAGCACCGCCATCAGCGCCGCGACCGCCATGACCTGAAGCGCCCAGGGATAGGCGCCGGTCACCGCGCGCGGGTTCCACAGAAGCTCCAGCCCGGCCGCCGCCATCGGTGCGGTCAGCGCGGCGCCGGCGGCCCAGAACGCCCGCCGCCCTGGCTCTGTTCCGCTGCGCCAGGCCAGGGCCAGCGACAGCGCCACGGCGAGGCCCAGCAGCAGGATCATGGTCCAGGGCGCGGCGCTTTCGGGCAGCCGCAGCGCGATCGCCTGATCGGCGAAGTCCCGCGCCAAGGGCAGCCGCGCGCCCCCTTCGAGCGCCAGCCGCAGCAGGAAGGCCGCCACCGGCAGCGCCGCCAGATCGGCCAGCCCCGGGGCGCGGCTGGCCCAGAGGATCAGCGCCAGTCCCAGGCCGGTCAGGCAGAACAGCGCCATCTGGCTGTCGGCCACCGAGCCCGCGGGCAACAGCAGCAGCCCGGCGCTGGAGGCCAGCACCGCGCCCCCCGCCAGCCGCACCGGAAAGCCCGGCCAGGCGCCCTTGCCGCCGCGCAGCAGGGTCTCGGTGATGGTCGGCCCCTGTTGCTGCGGCGCCAGGTGCATCTCGGGCAGCACAAGGGTCAGCAGCGCCAGGACCGCCAGCGACAGGCCGAAATAGCCCGGGCCGCCGACCCCCGACAGGACGAAGAGCAGCCCGCCATAGCCGAGGACCAGCGCCAGCACCGAAATCCAGGCCCAACGGCGCATCGCATCGACGGCCAGGCCGGTGGCGGCGATGACGAGAAACCAGGGGTAGAGCCAATAGGGCGTGTCGCTGGACCCACCGACGACGAAGGGCGCCACCGAGGCGCCGATCAGGCCGAAGGCGGTCAGGAAGGGCCCGTGGAACCAGCCCAGCAGCACCGCGCCCGCCGCCACCGCCAGCAATCCGGCCAGCCCGGCCTCGGCCCCGATCAGCCCGTAGAGCTGCCGCGCCGCCAGGACAGCGGCGAACATCGAGACCAGCCCGGCGCCCGCGAAGGTCGCGGGCAGGAAGGCGGTGGCGCCGCCCGGCGAATACCGGCGGCGCAGCCATTCGCCCAGCACGATCAGGGCCAGGCCCAGCCCCAGGGCGGCCAGAACCCGGGCCGAGGGCGGCAGCAGGCCCTTCTCGATCCCGTAGAGCACGAAATAGACCCCGGCCAGCGCCAGCGAGACGGCCGAGATCACATAGACCCAGTTGGCCCGGATCCAGTTGCCGAGATCGGTGATGCGGTCGCTGGTGAAGACAATCGCCTTGTCCTGCGCGACAAGCTCGTCGGCACTGGGCACCGGCCCCGTCGGCCCGACGGCCTGCGCCGCGGCCAGCGCCGGTTCGAGCGCCGGCCAGGGCAGCTTGCGGGACGGTGCGGTTTCGTCCTCCGCTCCGGCATCGGCCTGGGCGTCGGCATCGGCGGCGACCTCGCCCGCGGGCCCTGCCCGATCCGGGTCGGCGGGTGCACTGATGTCGGGTTGCGCAGCGACGGCGGAGGTATCGGCCTGCGCGGCCCGGACCGCCTCGACCAGCCGGGCTTCCAGCCGGCCGACCCGACGGCTCAACCCTGCCGCCCAGATGACCAGCCCGATCAGCAGCGCAAGCCCGGCCAGAGCCAGGGCCAACACCAGCCCGAAGATGAAATCCAGCACGGCTGTCCCTTCGTGTTTTGCGCGAAGGTATCGTGAGCTGTGGCCCCGGCATAGTCGGGAAAGCCGCACCCGGCCGGCGCTGTGTCGTCAGGGCATCTGGGCCGGGCGGCGGCCCCGGCCCTAGCTGCGCCCGAACAGGCCCGTCAGCGCCCGCTGGGTCATGCCGCTGGTGGTGGGCTTGCGGGCCATGCGGAACGGCATCGGGCGGCAGACCTCGATCGCGGCGATGCCGACCCGGGCGGTCAGGGCGGCGTTGACCACGCCTTCGCCGAACCGCCGCGAGAGCTTCGAGACCAGCCCGCCGCCGGCCACCGACTGGATCAGGTCGTCGCCCACCGCCACGGCGCCGGTGGCCACCAGATGCGCGAAGACGGTGCGGACCAGCCGCCAGCTGCCGAAGGTGCCGGCGCGGCCGCCGTAGATCTCGGCGATGCGCCGGATCATCCTGAGGTTCGAGACCAGCGCCGTCACCACATCGGCCAGCGCCAGCGGCACCACCGCCGTCACCACCGCCAACTGCCGCGCCGCCGCTTCGACCTCGGCCCTCGCGGTCTGGTCCAGCGGCGCCAGCAGCTCGGTCTCGACCATGCCGAGCAGGCCGTCGGCATCCAGCACCTCGTCGCCGCGTGTCCTGATCCGGTCGCGGGCCCAGGCCAGATCCTCCCGTCCGGCATAGAGCGCAGAGACCTGTGCCGCCACCGCGCGCGCGGCCCGCAGGTCGCCCGAGCCGACGGCCGCATCGGCGGCGCGATGGACCCGGTCGAGCCGTCCGAGCCGGGCGAAGGCCGCCCATTCGCGCAGCGCCAGCGCCAGGCAGACCAGAACGAAGGCGCCGATCAGCAGCGCGGCGATGCCGCCCAGGACCGGATGAGAGGCGAGCAGGCCGGTGACGAAATTCCAGGCCCAGAGCGAGACCGCGAAGCCGACGATGGCCGAGGCCAGGCGCCAGAACCAGCGCCCCAGGACCGAGGGCCGCCGTCCGGCCAGTGCCGCCAGCCGCTGCATCGCCGCCTGGCCTTCGGGCCCTTCGACCTCCGGCACCGGCGGTGCCGTGGCCGGGGTGACCGGGGCGGCATCGTCCTCCGGGTCGATGTCGATGACGACCGGTCCCTTGCGTTCAGCCATGCCCCGCCTCCTCTGCTTCGGCCCGCCGCCAGTTCAGCCGGACATCCGGCAGCCCCTCGTCATTGCCGCGCCCGTCGCCCAGTTCGACCTCGGCAAAGCCCTGCGCCCGGTAGAAGGCGCGGGCCGGTGTATTGGCCTGGAAGGCCCAGAGCTCCAGCGCCGGGCGCTCGGCCTTAGCGGCATCCAGCAGCCGCCGGCCCAGCCCCTGCCGCCGCGCCTGCGGCGCCAGATAGAGCGCATGGATGAAGCCCTCGCGCCGGGCCAGGAACCCGCAGGGCCGGGGCGAACGGCCGCCGGTCTCGGCCACCGTCACCTGCATTTCGCGGATCAGATGCCGCAGGAACTCGCGTTCCTCGGCATGGCTGTGCAGCCGCGGCATCCAGGGCGTGGCGTCGATCCAGCCCGACAGGATCGCCGCCAGCGGCGTCGCGTCGGCCTCGACCGCCGGGCGCAGGACCGGCGCCGGAGCGGCGCGGAGACGTGGCCGGGTCAGGGCCAGGACCGCGGCGCGGATCACAGCAGGTCCCCGATCAGGAATTCGACGGCCCGGTCGAGCCGGATATGCGGCGGGCCTTCGCCCGGCTTCAGCCCCTGCGTCGCCGGGCGGAACCGCATCGCGCCGAAATCGCCGTCCAGCCATTCGGTTGCGCCCTCGCGGGCCGGCGACATCAGCCGCGAGACGTCCTCGGGCAGATCGCCGGGCCAGAAGGCCGCCTGCTTGCCGTTCTCCAGCGTACCGCGCACGAGGTCGAGCGTCTGGCCCTGGTGCTGGCGGGTTTCCTCGACCGTGGCGCGGATCGACGCCAGCGACATGGCCGAGGTTCCGGCCCCGGCGAAATCGGCCCGGCGCCGCGCCTCGTCAACCAGCGCCTGCATCACCGCCGTCAGCCGCGGATGCATGCTGTGGTGCAGGTGGTCGGCCTTGGTCGCGGCGAAGAGTATCCGCTCGACCCGCCGACCCAGCAGCAATTCGCGGAAGAAGCCGTTCCGGCCCGGGCGGAAGGCGGTGAGAATCCCGGCCATGGTCCGGCGCAGATCCTCGAAGGCCCGCGGGCCGGAATGGATCGCCCCCAGCACGTCGGCCAGCACGATCTGCCGGTCGATCCGCGACAGGTGATCGCGGAAGAAGGGTTTGACGACACGCTGGCGATAGGCCTCGTAGCGCCGCTGCATCTCGCGCCAGAGACAGCCGCGCGGGGTTTCGGCGGGCCTGGACAGGGGCACGAAGGTCAGCACCGGAGAGCCTTCCAGCGCCCCCGGCATCAGGAAACGGCCCGGCGAGCAGTCCGAGAACCCGGCCGAACGGGTCACGGCGAGATGCTCGGTGAAGATGTCGGTCAGGCGGCGGGCGGTGGCCTCGTCATGCGGGGCGGCGGCGTCGATGTCGGCGGCCTCGGCCAGGAACTCGGCCCCGCCCGGGCGGCTGCGCGACCGGTCCAGCGCCTCGGCCGTCCAGGCCTCGTAGCTCTTGTCCATCAGCCCGAGGTCGAGCAGCCATTCGCCGGGATAGTCCACGATGTCGATATGGACGGTGCGCGGCCCCTTCAGCCCGGCGAGCAGGCCCGCCGGCCGGATCCGCAACGACAGGCGCAGTTCCGACAGGGCGGTGGTCGAGGCCGGCCAGCGCGGTTCCGGCGCGGTCACGGCGGCGAGATGGGTTTCGTATTCGAAGCGCGGCAGGGTGTCGTCGGGCTGCGGTTGCAGATAGGCCGAGACGATGCGGCCCTCGGCATTGGCGACAAGCTGCGGCATCCGGCCCCGGTCCAGCAGGTTGGCCACCAGCGAGGTGATGAACACCGTCTTGCCGGCCTGCGAAATCCCGGTGACGCCAAGCCGGATGACCGGCTCGAACAACGCTTCGGACAGCGCCCCGGTGGCGCTTTCGACGCCGCGCGTCATCCGGTCTGCCAAGTCGCCGAGTCCCAAATGCCTGTCCCTGCCCGGTTTTCCTGCTGCTGGCCGCAACATATGCGGCGCGGCGGCGCGGCGAAAGGTCCGACGGGCCGATGACGCTGCGGTTTCGCCCGCCCCCGCCCGGCCCGGCCGGGATCGCGGGGCAGCGATGGACAAGGCCTGATGCCCGTTCTATCCAGCCGCCATGCCCCGTTATGCGCTTCTGATCGACTACCACGGCGGCCCGTTCCGGGGCTGGCAGCGCCAGGACGGGCAGCCCTCGGTCCAGGGCGCGATCGAGGCCGCGCTGCAACGGCTCGACCCCGAGGCCCCGAAGACCACCGGGGCCGGACGCACCGATGCCGGCGTCCATGCCAGCGGCCAGGTGGCGCATGTCGATCTGGCCCGCGACTGGGACCCGTTCCGGCTCTCCGAGGCGCTGAACGCACATCTGCGGCCGCATCCGGTGGCGGTGCTGGCCGCGGCGCAGGTGCCGGACGCGTTCCATGCCCGCTTTTCGGCCATCGAGCGGCGCTATACCTACCGGATCGCCAACCGCCGCGCGCCGCTGACCCATGATGCCGGGCTGGCCTGGCAGGTGCGGGCGCGGCTCGACATCGCGGCGATGCAGCGCGCGGCGCTGGCGCTTGTGGGGCGGCATGACTTCACCACCTTCCGTTCGACCATGTGTCAGGCGGCCTCGCCGGTGAAGACCATGGACGAGCTGCGGATCGAGGCGCGGGAACTGCCGGGCGGGCGCGAGATACTGGTCCATCTCCGGGCCCGCAGCTTCCTGCACAACCAGGTCCGCTCGATCGTCGGCTCGCTGGAGCGGGTCGGCGCCGGGGCCTGGCCCGAGGCCCGGATCGGCGCCGCGCTGGCGGCGTGCGACCGCTCTGCCTGCGGCCCGGTGGCGCCCCCCGACGGGCTGTTCCTGACCCGTGTCGTCTACCCCGCCGATCCCTTCGCGGGGACCGGGCAGCGCTGAGTCCCCGGCTTGCGAGCCGCCGCGTCAGCCGCTACCCATCCCCTGCCCAACCGGAGACCCGCCATGCCTGTTGCAGATACCGCCCCGCTGAACGCCCGGACCGCCCGCCCCGTGCCGCTGACCCGGATGGGATTCGGTGGCGCCGGACTGGGCAATCTCTACCGCGCCATCACCGAGGATCAGGCGCAGGCCACCCTGCAAGCCGCCTGGGATGCCGGCATCCGCTATTTCGACACCGCGCCGCAATACGGGCTGGGACGCTCGGAGATGCGGGTCGGAGCCGCCGTGGCCCGCTTCGGCCGCGACAATCTGGTGCTCTCGACGAAGATCGGCCGGCTGCTGCTGGACTGCGCCCCCGAGGAGGTGACGCCCGAGGCTTTCGTCGATGTGCCGCAGAAGCGGATCGTCTTCGACTATTCCTATGACGGGGTGATGCGGAGCTACGAGGCGAGCCGCGAGCGGCTGGACATCGCCAATGCCGATATCCTGCTCGTGCATGACGTGGACGCCTTCAGCCAGGGCTCGCGCGAGGCCTCGGACGCCCGGGTGCGGGAGCTGTTCGACCAGGGCGGCTACCGGGCGCTGAGCGAGTTGCGGGCGGCAGGAGAGATCGCCGCCATCGGCGCCGGGGTGAACGAATGGCAGGTCTGCGAGACCCTGCTGGGGCTGGCCGACTGGGATGGTTTCCTGCTGGCCGGGCGCTACACGCTGCTGGAGCAGGAGGCGCTCGACAGCTTCCTGCCGCTTTGCGAGAAGCGCGACGTGGGGATCATCCTGGGCGGGCCCTACAACTCGGGCATCCTGGCCACCGGGCCGGTGCCGGGGGCGAAATACAACTATGCCGATGCCCCGCCCGAGGTGCTGGACCGGGTGGCGCGGATCGAGTCGGTCTGCCGTGCCCACGGGGTCCGGCTGATCGAGGCCGCGCTCCAGTTTCCGCTGCACCACCCGGCGGTCAAGACCGTCATCCCCGGCGCCATGACCGCCGAGGAAGTCGCCGCCAATGTCGCGGTGCTGGACGCGGCGATTCCGGATGCGCTCTGGTCCGATCTCAAGACCGAAGGGCTGATCCGCGCCGAGGCGCCGGTGCCGGGCTGAAGCGCGGCGCCGACCGGGCTGCGGCCCTATTGCCAGGGCTTGTCCCCGGGTGACGACACGATCCGCCGCCGCGCGTCGCGGGTGTGGAACGCGCTGTCGATATGCCAGGTCAGCATCCGGTCCTTCAGCGCCGATTTCACCCCGGCCAAGGCGGGATCGTTCCAGAGGTTCTTCCGCTCCCCGGGATCGGCCATCAGGTCGAAGAGATGGACCAATTGGTCTACCCGTGCCGTCCGAAATTGCTGCATCGCAGAAACACTCGGCAAGGCCCGGTTATCAGGTCGGCGCAGGGTGCCGTTGATCGTCCGGGGTCCGAGCCTGACGCGGTGGTGGACGGCGTGACCAGCCTTATGGCTCTGTCGGCGACCTTCCCGGCCCTGGGCGGCACGGCGCTGCCCGGACACTTCGGCCGCGACGTTGCCTGTCGCGCTGTTACGGCGGGCTGATGAACATCGCAAAGCCCCGGCCCGGCTGCCGGGCCGGGGCTTCCGGGTCAGAGGCAGCTCTGGAACAGGGCCCGGGTGTTTTCCTTGGTCATCTCCACCGGGTTGCCGCCGCAGGACGGGTCTTGCAGGGCCATGTCGGTCAGATCGTCCAGGCGATCCTCGGTGACGCCGAGCGCCGAGAGGGTCTTCGGGATCTCCAGTTCCTCGCGCATGATCAGGACATGTTCGTAGAAGCCGTTGAACCCTTCGGGAATGCCGAGGTAATCGGCGGCGCGGCCGATCCGGTCCTCGATCCTGTCGCGGTTGAAGGTGAGCACCATCGGCATCACCACGGCATTGGTGGTGCCGTGATGGGTGTTGTAGACAGCACCGACCGGGTGGCTGAGCGCATGGATCGCGCCGAGCCCCTTCTGGAAGGCGACCGCCCCCATGGCCGCGGCGCTCATCATATGGGCGCGGGCCTCGATGTCGCTGCCGTCGGCATAGACGCGGGGCAGGTTCTCGACCACCAGCCGCATTCCTTCCAGCGCGATGCCCTGGCTCATCGGGTGATAGAAGGGCGAGGAAAAGGCCTCGAGACAATGGGCGAAGGCGTCCATCCCGGTGCCGGCGGTGATGAAGCGCGGCATGCCCACGGTCAGTTCCGGGTCGCAGATCGTCACCGCGGGCAGCAGTTTCGGGTGGAAGATGATCTTCTTCACATGGGTTTCGCTGTTGGTCAGCACCCCGGCGCGGCCCACTTCCGACCCGGTGCCGGCGGTGGTCGGCACCGCGATGATCGGCGCGATGGCCGCGGCATCGGCGCGGGTCCACCAGTCGCCGATGTCCTCGAAATCCCAGACCGGGCGGCTCTGGCCCTTCATGAAGGCGATCATCTTGCCGAGGTCCAGCGCCGAGCCGCCGCCGAAGCAGATCACCCCGTCATGCCCGCCCTCCTTGTAGACGGCGATACCGGCGGCCATGTTGATCTCGTTCGGGTTCGGATCGACCTCGGAGAACACCGCCCGGCCCAGCCCGGCGGCGTCGAGGATGTCGAGCGCGTTGGCGGTGATCGGCAGGCTGGCCAGCGCCTTGTCGGTGACCAGCAGCGGGCGTTTCATGCCCGCCGCCGCGCAGGCCTCGGGCAGTTCGGAAATCCGCCCGGCACCGAAGCGGACGGCGGTCGGGTAGGACCAGTTGGCGCGGAGTGTGGTCATGCTTTCACCTTGCGGAAGTGGTAGGAGCGCGGCCGTGTGACCGAGCGGTAGCCGAGGACGGACATCGCGCCGCCGCGGCCGGTGTCCTTGCAGCCGGTCCAGCAGACCGACGGATCGACGTAATCGGCCCGGTTCAGGAACACGGTGCCGGTCTCGACCTGCGTGCCGATGGCATAGGCCTTCTCGGGGTCGGCGGTCCAGATCGAGGCGGTCAGGCCATAGGGCGAGTCGTTCATCAGCTCGATCGCCTCGGCATCGTCCCTGACCGGCATGATGCCGACCACCGGGCCGAAGCTCTCTTCCCGCATCACCCGCATCGAATGGTCCACGTCGACGAGGATCTGCGGCATCAGATAGGCGCCGCCGTCATCGGCCGGGAAGTTCTGTTTCTCGATCAGCGGCCGGGCGCCGGCGGCGATGGCCTCGGCGGTCTGCTCGCGGACCAGCTGCGCAAAGCGCTTGTTGGCCATCGGACCCAGGGTGCTGTCGGCGTCGAACGGGTTGCCGAGCTTGAGCTTGTTCACCCAGTCCACGGATTTCTCGACGAATTCGTCGAACAGGCTCTGATGGACATAGATCCGCTCGATGCCGCAGCAGCATTGCCCGGCGTTGAACATCGCGCCGTCCATCAGGGTATCGACGGCCCAGTCGACATCGGCATCGGCCATGACATAGCCGGGGTCCTTGCCGCCCAGTTCCAGCCCGAGCCCGGTGAAGGTGCCCGCCGCGGCCCGCTCGATCGCCTGACCGCCGCGCACCGAGCCGGTGAAGTTGATGAAGCCGAAGCTGCGCTCGCCGATCAGGGTCTCGGTGACGGCATGGTCCAGCACCAGGTTCTGGAATATCTCCTTCGGCACTCCGCCCTTGTGCATCGCCTCTTCCAGCCGCTCGCCCACCAGAAGGGTCTGGCTGGCATGCTTGAGGATCACCGCGTTGCCGGCGATAAGGGCCGGCACGATGGTGTTGAGCGCGGTCAGATAGGGGTAGTTCCAGGGCGCGATGACAAAGACGACGCCCTGCGGCGCCCATTCGATCCGGCGCTCGAAGCGGTCCGAATCCTCGGTGACCAGCGGGGCGAGCGACTCGGGCGCGATCTTGGCCATGTAGCTGGCGCGTTCGTTGATGCCGCCGAATTCGCCGCCATAGCGGGTCGGACGGCCCATCTGCCAGGCCAGTTCCTCGACGATGGCATCGCTCTCGTCGCCCAGAGCCGCGACACCGGCCATGACCAGCGCGATCCGTTCATCCAGCGGCCGCGCGGCCCAGCCGGCCTGTGCGGCGCGGGCGCGGGCGACGGCGGCGCGGGCCGCCTCGGCCGAGAGGCTTTCGCGGGTGACATAGACTTCGCCGTTGACCGGCGAGACGCATTGAATTTGGGTCATTGGTCCTCCTCGCCGCCATAGCGGCTTATCTCGATCAGGTTGCCGTCCGGGTCGCGGAAATAGACCGAGGTGATCGTCCCGCGCGCGCCGGATTTTCGCACCGGGCCTTCGACCACCTCTACGCCTTCCGCGGCCAGATGCGCCAGCGTTTGCGACGTCGGCCAGCGGGTCAGAAGGCACAGATCGCCGGAGCCGATTGTCGCATGGTTGCGGGTCTCGTCGCCCAGCCGTTGCAGGTTGATCTTCTGCCCGCCAAAGCGGACCGCGCGACGGTTTCCGGCAAAGGTCAGCGGCTCCATGCCCAGCACCCGCGCATAGAAGGCCGCCGCGGCGTCGGGATCGCGGACGGTGAGCACGACATGGTCGATCGCCTCGATCATGGCGTCGGGGCTTCGGCAAGGGTGGCCGGCGCCCCGGCCAGGTAGCCGGCGGCGACCAGCGGCGCGAAGCGGACAGGCGCGGAGTCCGGCATCGGATCAAGCCCGCTCGAATCCGCGCTTCACGTCCCAGTCGGTGACGACCCGGTCGTTCTCGGCGATCTCCCAGAGTGCGGCATGGTGGTAGTGATCCACCACATCCGGGCCGAATGCCTTGCGCAGCATCTCGGAGCCGGCCAGCGCCTCGGCGGCGGCGCGCAGGGTCTTGGGCACTTCGCGGATGCCTTCGTGGCCATACATGTCGCCCGAGAGTTCCGGTTCCAGTTCCAGCCCGTTCTCGATCCCGTCGAGCCCGGCGGCCAGCTGCGCGGCCATGGCGAGATAGGGGTTCAGATCGGCACCGCCGACCCGGCACTCGATCCGCACGCCCTTGGTCCCCTCGCCGCAGACCCGGTAGCCGGCGGTGCGGTTGTCGGTGGACCAGACCGCCTTGGTGGGCGCGAACATGCCGGTGGTGAAGCGCTTGTAGCTGTTGATATAGGGCGCCAGGAATGCCGTGGTCGCGTCGGCATGCCTGAGCAGCCCGGCGACATAGCTGCGCATCAGCGCCGACATGCCGTGCGGAGCGTCCTTGTCGAGGAAGGCGGGCTTGCCGTCCTGCCACAGCGACTGGTGGATATGGCTCGACGATCCGGCCCGGTCGGTGGCGTATTTCGCCATGAAGGTCGCGGCCAGCCCATGACTGTGGGCGATCTCCTTGACCGCGTTCTTGACGATCACATGCATGTCCGCCGTGTCCATCGCGTCGGAATACTTGATGTTGATTTCTTCCTGCCCGGCCTCGGCCTCGCCCTTCGAGTTCTCGACCGGGATGCCGGCGCCGTAGAGCCCGTTGCGCAGCGCCCGCATCATGCCCTCTTCCTTGGTCGTGCCGAGGATCGAGTAGTCGATGTTGTAGCGGCTGAGGGTCTGCAGCCCGGTATAGCCGCGATCGTTCAGGGTGTCGTAGCTCTCGGTGAAGAGCATGAATTCCAGTTCGGTCGCCATCATCACGTCGAAGCCCAATGCCTTGGCGCGGGCGACCTGGGTCTTGAGCACGGTGCGCGGGCTGTGCGGAATCTCGGCATGGGTGTGATGGTCGAGAACGTCGCACATCACCATGGCGGTGCCGGGCAGCCAGGGCACGAGGCGCAGGGTGGAAAGGTCGGGCTTGTGAACATAGTCGCCATAGCCCGCCTCCCATGAGGTGGCCTTGTAGCCCTGAACCGTCGCCATCTCGAGATCGGTGGCCAGCAGGTAGTTGCAGCCGTGGGTTTCCTCGTAGCCGCCATCGACGAAATGGCGGGCGTGGAAACGCTTGCCCATCAGGCGGCCCTGCATGTCGACGATGCAGGTCAGAACGGTGTCGATCTCACCCGCGTCAACGGCGGCTTGCAGAGCGTCGAAGGTCAGGTTGGCGGGCATGGATAGGCTCCTCTACGATGGGCGCGGCCCGAAGGCCGCGCCCGGATGGTGATCTGGTCGGCACTCAGTAACGATAGGGTTTGCCGGCTTTGACCATGGTTTCGTTATAGGACTTGAAGATGTCGACGATCTTCTTCTTCAGCGGGCTTTCCGCGGCGATTTCGTCCCAGAACTTCTGCGCCTCGTCCTCGACCTGGGCCCATTCGGCATCCGGGATCGTGGTCGATTCCAGCTTGGTCTCGTTGACCCGCAGGCTGGCCTCGCCGTTCCAGTACCAGTGCTGGCGATGATAGTGGGACGAGTTGAAGCAGACCTCCATGAGCGTCTTCAGATGGTCCGGCAGCTCGTTCCAGCGATCCATGTTGGCGAAGAAATGGCCGATCCAGGCACCCGAGATGTTGTTGGTCAGGAAGTACTTGGTCACGTTGGCCCAGCCCGAGGTATAGTCCTCGGTGATCCCCGACCAGGCGATGCCGTCCAGCTCGCCGGTCTGCAGGGCGACCTCGGCGTCTTCCCAGGGCAGCGTCACCGGCACGACACCGAAGCGCGACAGGAATCGGCCGGCGGTCGGGAAGGTGAAGATCCGCAGCCCCTCGAGATCCTTCAGCGTGGTGATCGGCTTCTGGGTCGCGAAGTTGCAGGGATCCCAGGACCCGGCCGAGATGTGCCTGACCCCGACCTTGGCGTATTCTTCCTTCCAGATTTCATCGAGCCCCCAGTGGTTGAACAGGGCCGGAACGTCCAGCGAGTAGCGCAGACCGAGCGGGAAGTAGCCGCCGAACACCGTCACCTCGGTGGGCGAGGCCATCGAGTCGTCGTCGGACTGCACCGCATCGATGGTGCCCTTCTGCATGGCGCGGAACAGCTCTCCGGTCGGGACAAGCTGGTCGGCATAGAACAGCTCGATTTCCATCTGGCCCTGGGCGATCTCGTTGAACTGCTTGATGCAGGTGTCTATGACCTCGACCCCGAGCGCCGGGCCGGCATAGGTCTGGAGCCGCCACTTGATCGGCGACTGGGCCAGAACCGCGGGCGCGGCGAGGGCGCCGGGGACGGCAGCAGCGCCGGCGGCGAGGAACTTGCGTCTTGTAGTCATGACTTCTCTCCTGGTTGGTTGTGAGCCCCCGTGCGCCGGAGGTCGTGTTATCTGGCGTTGACGTGCTGCGGCAGCCACAGCGCGATTTGCGGGAAGGCGATCACCACCAGCAGGGCCACGATCATCACCCCGACAAAGGGAATGATCGAACGGTAGATGTCGATGATCGAGATTTCGGGCGGCGCCATGGCGCGCATCAGGAACAGGTTGTAGCCGAAGGGCGGCGTCATGTAGGCGATCTGGCAGGTGATGGTGTAGAGCACGCCATACCAGATCAGGTCGAAGCCGAGCGCACCGACCAGCGGCACATAGAGCGGCGCCACGATGACCAGCATCGCGGTATCGTCCAGGAAGGTGCCCATGACCAGATAGCTCAGCTGCATCAGGATCAGGATTTCCCAGGCCGACAGCCCGAGGCGATCGACGAAGAAGCCCTCGATCGCCTTGACCGCGCCGAGACCGTCGAACACGGCGCCGAAGGCCAGCGCCGCCAGGATGATCCACATGAACATGCAGGAGACCGCCAGGGTCTCGCGCGTGGTCACCTCGAACACCTCGCGGGTGAAGCGGCGCTTGATCACCGCGGCGAAGACCGCTGCCAGCGCCCCGATGACCGAGCTTTCGACCAGCGAGGTATAGCCGGTCACGAAGGGCACCATCATCACCAGGAAGATCGCCAGCGGCAGGATCCCGGCCGAGAGCAGGCGGATCTTCTCGGCCCGCGGAATCGCCGCGCGTTCCTCGGCATCCAGCACCGGGCCGAGTTCGGGGCTGATCCGGCAGCGCAGCCAGATGTAGCCGACGAAGAGGGTTGCCATCAGCAGGCCGGGAAAGACCCCCGCCAACCACAGCTGGCTGACCGGTTGCCGGGCGATCATCGCGTAGAGCACCAGCACCACCGAGGGCGGGATCAGGATGCCCAGCGAGGAGCCGGCCTGGATCACCCCGGTGACCATGCGTTTGTCATAGCCGCGTTTCAGCAGTTCCGGCAGCGCGATCGTGGCGCCGATGGCCATGCCGGCGACCGAGAGCCCGTTCATCGCCGAGATCACCACCATCAGGAAGATGGTGCCGATCGCCAGCCCGCCCGGCACCGCCCCGAACCAGACGTGGAACATCCGGTAGAGGTCGTCGGCCAGCCGGCTCTCGCTGAGCACATAGCCCATGAAGATGAACATCGGCAGGGTCAGCAGCGGATACCACTTCATCAGCTTCATCGCCGCCGAGAAGCCCAGATCGGAACCGCCGACCCCCCAGAGCGGGATCGCCGCCGCGACCGCGACAAAGCCGATTGCACCGAAGACCCGCTGGCCCGTCGCCATCATCAGCATCATCGAGCTGAACATCAGGATGGCGATCATATCGTAGGACATCAAATCTCCTCGCCGCGGATCTTGGCAACGTCGCGGAAGAAAAAGGCAATGGACTGCAACAGCATCAGGAAGATGCCGACGCACATGACGATCTTGATCGGCGCGATATAGGGCCGCCAGGCGGTCGGGCTCCGCTCTCCATAGGTGATCGAATAGCTGGTGCTCTCGATCGCGCCATAGAGCAGCACGCCGAGGTAGAACAGCAGCGCGAAGACCGAGAAGGCATCGACCCAGGCCCGGGTCCGGTCCGACCAGCGGTGGTAGAGCAGGTCCATCCGGACATTCGAATCGAGCTGCAGCGAATAGGGACCGCCCAGCATGTAATAGGCGACCATGGCGAATTGCGCGGTTTCCAGCGTCCAGTTCGCCGGCAGAGGCGTGATCTTGGACAGCGATGACCAGATCAGGACGCCCATCATCACGAACAGGATATACATGGCCATGCGGCCGACGCGGTAGTTGATCCGCTCGACGATCCGCACATAGGCCTTGATCCAGCCCGGCATCAGGCGACTCCTTCCCGCGGATGGATGGCGGCCAGCGCCTCGTCCAGCACCCGGGCCAGTTTCGCGGCCATCTCCGCCTGGGTTTCGGGGGTGGCGATCAGGTCGTTTCGGATCTCGATCATCACGTTCGGCAGACCGTAGGGGGTGGCATGCAGGCGCAGGCTGTGGGTGACACCATCGGCGGCGGAATAGGGATCGTTCAGCGCGACGCGCAGCCCCGTCAGGCGCCGCGCGGCCTCGACCACCGCCAGCGCCAGCGCCGGGTCGGCGTCATGGATGATGCCCAGTTCCACCGACCGGGGCCGACCGTGCCAGGTCGGCGTGAAACTGTGGATCGTCGCCAGAACCGGATGCCGCCCCTGCGCCAGGGCGCCGGCGACCTGCGCCGAGACGGCGGCATGGAACGGCAGATAGACCGCCTCGGTCCGGGCCAGCCTTGCGGCAGGCGTCAGGTTGCGGTTGCCGGGGATGTCCCAGACTTCCGAACGTTCGGTCATCGCGCCCGGCACATGCGGCGGCCGGTTCAGGTCATAGATCAGCCGCGAGACGCTGCCCGCCACCAGCGGCGCATCCAGCGCCTGCGCCAGGCCGCGCGCCACCGGCAGGGCGCCGGGGTCCCAGGCGATATGCGCTTCCTGCGCCTCGGGGCTCAGCCCCAGATCGCCCCAGGGGTCGGGAAAGGCATTGGATGCATGTTCGCAGACCAGCAGCCAGGGCCCGGCCGCCCCCGCGTTCTCCAACCCGACTGTCGCCCCCGCTGGCATCCCGATCCTTTCATGATTGCGCCAAGGCTGACCTGCCGGGGCGGCTTCTGTCAATATCTTTCCCGCCTGCGGAAAGCTGTTATGATCGTTTCGGGCGCATGCTGGCTGCAATGGCAGGAGAGGCCCGCCCTGCCCGGAATTTATGCAATGACCGAGTCTTCCCGCGACCCTGCCCTGCCCCCGGTGAACCGGGCATGACCGAACCGACCACCCTGGAACGGCTGACCGCGGCCTTCTCGAACCTGTCGCCGGCCGAGCGCACCCTGACCGCGCATCTGCGCCGCAACCATCCGGTGGCGGGACTGGCCTCGATCACCGCGCTGGCCAAGGCGGCCGGGGTCTCGACGCCGACGGTGGTGCGGCTGGTGCAGAAGGTGGGGTTCAAGGGTTATCCCGACTTTCAGGCGGCCCTGCGGGACGAGGTCGAAGCGGCGCTGCTCTCGCCGCTGGCCAAGCATGACCGCTGGGCCGCGGGGGCGCCGCAGACCCATATCCTGAACCGTTTCGCCGACGCGGTGCTTGGCAATCTGCAAGCCACGCTGGCGCAGATCGACCCTGCCGAATTCGATGCCGCCGCGGCGCTGCTGGCCGATCCGGCCCGGCAGGTCTATGCGGTCGGCGGCCGGATCACCCATGCCACCGCCGATTACCTCGTCACCCATCTCAGCCTGATTCGCCGCGGCGTGACGCTGATTCCCGATGCCGCGACCGCCTGGCCGCCGGCGATGCTGGACCTGAAGAAGGGCGACGTGCTGGTCGCCTTCGACATCCGCCGCTACGAGAACGCGGTGCTGAACCTGGTGGAACTGGCCGCCGGCGAAGGCGCCGAAGTGGTGCTGGTCACCGATCAATGGGTCTCGCCCGCCGCGACCCATGCCCGGCACCGGTTCGCCGCCCATGTCGAGGCGCCGAGCGCCTGGGATTCGACATCCGTCGTCACGGTGCTGGTCGAGACCCTGCTGGCGGCGGTGCAGGCACTGACCCCGGAGGCGACGGTCGAGCGGATGACCCGGCTGGAGGGGTTGCTGGCCAAGAGCCGGCTGTTCCGGCGCGGGCGGTAGGGAGTGTAGCGGCCGGGAGGCCGCCAGGGCCCATGCGATCTGTTGCCCCGGCCCCGCTGGCCCGGCTGCGACCGACCCGCCCCCGCAAGGCGGCCACTGTTCCATGCGATCAACCGGCCCGCCCTATCGCCGCCCGTTCCGTTCATCCAGCATCTCGATCTGGATCTGCTGCAACTCGGCCAGCCGTTCCCATTGATGCGCCAGCTGGTGGTCGATCTTTTCGTGCAACTGGCGGATTTCCAGCTCGGCCTTCAGGTTGACTCGATAGTCGTTTTCGGCCCGCAGCCGGTCCTTGGTCTCTTGCCGGCGCTGGCTCATCATGATGACCGGCGCCTGAAAGGCGGCGAGGCTGGAGAGCAGCAGGTTCAGCAGGATGAACGGGTAAGGATCGAAGGGCGCCCGCAGCAGCCCGACGATATTGATCCCCATCCAGACCACCAGCACCGCGACGAAAAGCCCGATGAAGCGCCAGCTGCCGCCGAAACTGGCAACCTTGTCGGCCATCCGGTCGCCGAAGGTTGCAGCCTCGTCGATCACCTCCTGGGTGTTCTGCGAGACGAGTTCGCCCGAGCCGAGACTGTCGAGCACCTGCCGGTCGAGTTCGCCCAGCTCGCCCCGTTCCTGCTCCAGCAGCTGTTCGACATAGAGCCTGCGATAACGGCCAAGATCATCCAGGCAGATCTGCTTGCCGTCGGCCCAGCCGGGCGCGGCGGCCTCGATCGTCGCCGAAACGCCGGGGCGCACCGAAATCCAGGGCCGCAGCCGGTCGCGCGGGAAGTCCCGACCGCAGACATGACAGGTGCCGGATTTGCGGCGGGCGGGCTTGGCGGTCGTGGTCATGCGGTCGCGTCCCCCTTCGGCCCGGCGCGGCGGACCCTCGCAGCAGTTGAGCGCAAGACGCGCGCCCTGTCCACTGCGGCGCCCCGCGCCGGCGCCGCTCAGCCCGGGCGGAACCCGAGCAGGCGCAGCGCGTTCAGCGTGACCAGAACCGTCGCGCCGGTATCGGCCAGGATCGCGATCCAGAGCCCCGTCACCCCCAGAACCGTGGTGACCAGGAACACCGCCTTCAGGCCCAGGGCGATGGCCACGTTCTGGCGGATGTTGGTCATCGCCGCCCGCGACAGTCGCAGCAGCGCCGGCACGTCGGCGACCCGGTTGCGCAGCAGCGCCCCGTCTGCCGTTTCGAGCGCGACATCGGTGCCGGCGCCCATGGCGATCCCGACATGCGCCGTGGCCAGTGCCGGAGCATCGTTGATCCCGTCGCCCACCATCATCACCCGCGCCTCGGCCTTCAGCCGCTCGAGCGCGGCGACCTTGTCCTCGGGCAGCAACCCGGCCTGGTGCGACAGGCCCAGCTGCGCCGCGATCGCGGCCCCGGTCCGGGCGTTGTCCCCGGTCAGCATGACGCTGGCGACCCCCATCCGGGCCAGGTCGGCAACCGCCGCCGCCGCATCGCCCCGCGCTTCGTCACGCAGCGCCAGCAACCCGAGCAGGCGGTCGGGGGCAAAGACCGTGACCACGGTTCTGCCCTCGGCCTCGAGCGCATCGACCTGCGCCTGCGCCGCCCCGGTCATGACCCCCGCCGATTCGGCCAGACGCGGCGCGCCGACCGTCCAGCGGGTGCCGTCGAGCGTGGCGAAGGCGCCCTTGCCCGGGATCGCGCCGGCATCGCGCACGCCGGACCAGTCGAGCCCCTCGTCGCGGGCCCGGGCGACGATGGCGCGGGCCAGAGGATGGCTTGCGGCGGATTCGACGGCGGCGGCGACACGCAGGACCTCGGCTTCGCTGCCCGAAACCGCGACCACACGGGTCACCTGCGGGTTGCCCTCGGTCAGGGTCCCGGTCTTGTCGAAGGCCACCAGGCGGGTCTCTGCCGCCGCCTCGATCACCGCGCCGCCCTTGACCAGCAGCCCATGCCTGGCCCCGGCGGAGAGAGCCGAGGCAATCGAGGCCGGCACCGAGATCACCAGCGCACAGGGACAGCCGATCAGCAGCAGCGCGAGGCCGCGGTAGACCCAGACCTCCCAGACCCCGCCGGCCAGCAGCGGCGGCAGCACCGCCACAAGCGCCGCGGCGCCGACCACGGCGGGCATGTAGTAGCGGCTGAACCGCTCGATGAAGCGCTCGGTCGGGGCACGGGCGCTTTCGGCCTCTTCCACCAGCCGGACGATCCGCGCGATGGTGTTGTCGCTGGCCTTGCGGCTGACCCTGATCCGCAGTTCGGCCTCGGCATTGATCGAACCGGCGAAGACCTCGGCGCCGGGTTCCTTCAGCCGCGGCACGCTTTCGCCCGTCACCGGGCTTTCATCGACGCCGGAAATACCCGCGACCACGATCCCGTCGGCCGGAATCCGGTCGCCCGGCCGGACCTGCACGATCTGGCCGATGACCAGCTGCGCCGCCGGAATCTCGCGGATGCGTGGCCCGACCTCGACCCGCGCCACCCTCGGCACCAGATCGGTGAGGGCGCGAATCCCGTCGCGCGCCTTGCCCGCCGCGACGCCTTCCAGCACCTCGCCGAGAGAGAACAGGAACACGACGAGCGCCGCCTCGCCCGCGGCGCCGATGATCAGCGCCCCGAGCGCGGCGATGGCCATCAGCATCTCGATGGTGAAGGGCATCCCGGCGCGGGCCAGCCTTGCCGCTTTCCAGGCCACCGGCGCAACGCCCAGAAGCGTCGCCACCACGAAGCCCATATGCGCGACCGGCCCGCCGATGCTCAGTTCGATCCCCCAGGCCAGCGCCAGCAGAGCGCCGGTGCCCAGCAGCATCCTGCCCTTCGACCTGCGATACCAGGCATCGGGGCGTGGCGGTGGCTCTGCCGGCGGGTCCGCCGCAACGGCACCGCTTCCGGCGGGAAAGGCCCCGTCCGGAAGGACGAACCCGCCCCTGGGCCGCTCCGGCGCCGCGCCTTTCGGGGCGATTCCGAAGCCGAGGCCGCGCACCGCCCTCTCGATCTGCGCCGGCGTGGTCTGCCCCGAATCCAGCCGCAACCGCATGCGCTCGGCCATCAGCGCCACATCCACCTCGGAGACCCCCGGCAGCCGCTCGACCGCGCCACGAACCTTGGCCGCGCAGGACCCGCAGTCCATGCCCGTCACGCGCCACTCCAGGGTATCGGTCGCCAGGGTATCCATCCCGTCCGTCCTGTTCTCCATATCGACAAGCCAGATAGGAGCTACAGCGGCTGTAGGTTCAAGAGCATTCCCGCAAATTCTTCCCAAAGGGCGTCCCGCACCGCCAATTGCCCGGACGCCGCGGGAGACCTAGATTGACGGGAACCTCAGGAGAGTCCCGTGCTGACGATCGGAACCTTGGCCAAACGCACCGGAAGCAAGGTGCAGACGATCCGTTATTACGAGCAGATCGGCCTGATGCCCGAACCGGAGCGCACCGAAGGCGGCCAGCGCCGCTATTCCGGCGCCGCGCTCGACCGGCTGTCCTTCATCCGCCACGCCCGCGACCTGGGCTTTTCGCTGGACGCGATCCGCGAGTTGCTCACCCTGTCGGACAACCCCGGCCAGCCCTGCACCGACATCGATGCCATCGCCCAGAAACATCTGCGCGCCGTCGAGGCCCGGCTGGTCCGGCTGGAAGCCCTGCGACGGGAACTGCGCAGGATGATCGGCGAATGCTCTGGCGGCGCGGTGTCGGAATGCCGGGTGCTGGAAGTGCTCCGCGACCATGGCGAATGCCTGATGGACCATGGCAGCGGGAACCTGTGAGCCACGGGCAAGCGACGGGCGGCGGGTCACGCGACACCGGCCGCCCTTCTTCGGCAGGACAGATGGCGCCCCGAGGCGACCTCACCGCGAATCGCAGGCGCAGCGACTTGCGTTGCGGCGGGGCTGCGCCGGTTCAGCGCCCCCCGTTCTGCAGCAGCGACGCTGACGGCCCGTCGAGGTGGAGCCAGACATCGCCATGCCGCTGGACCATCGAGGCCGGCACATCGGGGGTTACCGACCCTTCCAGCGACGCCTTCACCGCCTGCGCCTTGCGGCTATCGGGGACCGACAGCACCAGCCGGCGGCTCTTCATCATCTGACGAATGCTCATCGAGATTGCCTGCCCCGGAACCTCGTCCAGCGTGGCGAACCAGCCTTCGCCCATCTGCTGCCTGCGGCAGGCCTCGTCGAGTTCCACCACCAGATACGCCGCCTCTGTCTCGAAATCGGCGGGCGGATCGTTGAACGCCAGATGGCCATTCTCACCGATACCCGCGAAGCACACGTCGATCTCGACGCCCGCGATCAGGTTGCCGAGGCGCGCGACTTCGGCCTGAAGGTCGGCGGCATCGCCGGCGATCTCCACGAATTGCCCGAGCGCGGGAAGCTTGTCCACGAACCGTTCGCGCAGATACCGGCGGAAACTGGCGGGATGGTCGGGAGAGATGCCCACATATTCGTCCAGATGGAACGCCGTCACCTTCGACCAGTCCAGATCGGCGGTCACCAGATGCGCCAGCGTATCGAACTGGCTGGCGCCGGTGGCGACGACGATCGCAGCCGCCCCTTTCTGCGCGATGGCAGCCTTGATTTCTTCTGCTCCGCAGGCCGCGGCCGCCCTGCCCAGTGCGTCTTTCGAGTCGTGAATTCGAGTGTGCAACCTACTCCCTCCCTGTAACTTCGAGCCGGTTCCCGCTTTGGGGACGAAATCTCACTAGCGGTTTCGCAACCGGTTGCAAAGAGCGTCCGAATCTTCAAAACTCCGGGTGTCGCAGTTCATTGCGTCGACTTTCGAACAGGGAGAGAGACATGAAACTGAAACTAGCTGTGGCCTTTGCTGCCGCAACCATTTTCGGCCCGATGGCCTCTGCGCAGGACGGCAATCTGGTGATCTACAATCCCGCCGGCGACGCGGGCGAACTGGTCATCGACGCCTTCCGCGAAAAATATCCGTCGATCAACATCTCGGCGATCAATGCCGGGGTCGGCGAACTGTTCACCCGCATGGGGGCGGAAAAGGACAATCCGCAAGGTGACGTCATCCTTTGCGCCTCGAGCGAGGCGTTCCTGTCGAATCCGGGCCTCTTCGAGCCCTACGACAGCACCGAACTCGCGAATTTCAGCGAGGATGTGGTCGCGCCGGACCATTCCTTCTACGGCTGCTCGATGCCGCTTCAGGCCTTCATCGTGAACACGAACCTTCTGTCCGAGGATCAGTATCCCCGGACCTGGGAGGCGCTCGCCGATCCGATGTACAAGGACAAGCTGGTGATGGCGAACCCGTCGCTTTCGGGTTCCGCCTATGCACAGCTGGCCCAGATGCTGCAGCTTTACGGCTGGGACATGGCCGAGAAGGTGATGGACAACGCCCGCTTCGTCACCTCGTCGCAGAGCGTGTTCCAGGATGTCGGTCGCGGCGAGATCGAGATCGGCATCACCGGTGAGGTGAACGTCAAGACGATGATGGACGATGGCTTCCCCGTCACCATCATCTATCCCGAGGACGGCACCGGGCTGCGCTTCGATGCGTCGGGCATCATCAAGGGCGGGCCGAACCCCGAGAACGCGAAGCTGTTCCTCGACTTTGCGAACTCGAAAGAGGCGCATGAGCTGGTCGCCTCGACGAACCGCCGCTCGGTCCGCAAGGATGTCGCGGCACCTGACGGGTTGGCCCCGACCGCCGATATCCCGACCTTCCCCTACGACGCCAACAAGGCGGCAGCCGATCGGGACGAGAACCTCGCGAAGTTCGACGCCCTGTTCAACAAGTAACGCTGCCATAATCGACCCGAATGGGCTGTCCCGGTGTTTCCGGGGCGGCCCGACCCCTGACGGATTCCCTCTCTTGAACCACATCGAAGCCTTCACCTGCGCCAAGAACCCGGCCGCACCGGAGACCAACGAGGACCGCATCGCCGCGATCCCGGGACGGCTGCTTGCCGTCGTCGATGGCGCAACCGATATCGGCGGCCATCGCTATGACGACCGGCTGGGCCGATCCGCCACCGGTGGCCGGCTTGCCTCTGAAGCCGTGGCCGAGGCGCTGGCCATCGCCGCCGCGGGCAGCTTCACCGAACTGCCCGACCCGATCGAACTGGTCGGCCGGCTCAATGCCGCCATCGCCGCGGTCTATTCCCGCCTGAACCTGTCGGAAGAGGACGTGGCCTCGGGCCGCCACCGCTTCCGCGCGGCCTTCTCGGCGGCGCTGATCGCCGGGCCGGCAATCCGCCTGGTGGCTCTGGGCGACTGCACCATCCGCATCAATGGCAAGGAGGTGCTGGGCCATTCCTTCCCCGGCGACACCGTGTTGTCGAAGGCCCGTTCGGTCGCTTGGGGCATCCTCGCCGGACGCGGGCTGGAGGCCGACACAATCCGCCCGCTGGCCCGGCAGGTGATCGTGACCGGCCCCGCCTCGGGGGCACTGCCGCAGCCGTTCCGGGCGGAAGACGCCGAGACGATCTGCGATGCCGTGCGCAGTGATCCGGCGGTACGGGCGGCCTGCGGGGACGACCTCGCCCTGATCGACAGGCTGCTTCGCGTGGGCCTGGAAGGCGTCCGGCAGTCGCCCGAAACCTTCGACGCGGTGTCGCTGGACGGCCATGGCGACCCCTCATCGGCGACACGGTGGACCGATCTCGACCTGGCCGACGTGGAAACGCTGGAACTGGCGTCCGACGGCTATCCCGTGCTGCCGGAGACCACCGGCATTGCCGCGTGGGAGGCCGCGCTGGCCCGCGCCGACGCCACCGACCCGGACCGCATCGACACCCATCTCAGCACCAAGGGCCGCACTGCCACGACCTTTGGCGACGACCGCAGCATCCTGATCGCAAACCGGACCTTCAGCCCGTGACCCAGACTCCAAAATCCCTGACCGTGAAAGACCTCACCAAGGTCTTCCAGACCCCCGAGGGTCCGACCACCGCCGTCCGCGATGTCAATTTCGAGATCGAGGGCAACACCTTCTTCACCATGCTCGGCCCCTCGGGATGCGGCAAGACGACGACGCTGCGGATGATCGCCGGGCTGGAGACCGTCACCTCGGGGGACCTTCTTCTCGATGGTGAGGACTTCCGCCGCAAGAACGCCTTCGAGCGCAACATCGGCATGGTGTTCCAGTCCTACGCCCTGTTTCCGCACATGACCGTCTTCGAGAACGTGGCCTACGGAATGCGGCTGCGCAAAGCCCCTGAGACGCTGATCCGCGAGCGGGTGACCGAGACCCTGGCGATGCTGCGTCTCGACGGTCTGGAGAAACGCCATCCGGCGGACCTGTCCGGCGGCCAGCAGCAGCGGGTCTCGATCGGGCGGGCGCTGGTCTACCGGCCCGACATCCTGCTTCTGGACGAACCGCTGGCCAACCTGGACGCCAAGCTGCGCGTCGAGATGCGGGACGAGATTCGGCGGCTGCAGAAAACCCTGGGGGTGATGGCGCTCTACGTCACCCACGACCAGGAAGAGGCGATGGCGATCTCGGACCGGATCGCGGTGTTCTCGAAGGGGCGCCTGATGCAACTGGGCGCGCCCTACGAAATCTACACCCACCCGACCTCGGTCTTCGTGGCCGACTTCATCGGCAAGGCGAACTTCTTTCTGGTGACGCTGGACGGGGACGCGGTCGTGGCCCCGAACGGCGCGAGATTCGGCGGATTGCCGGTGGTGCAGACGGTGGACGAGGACGAGTGGTTCGACCGCACCGATGCGCTGATGATGTGCCGTCCGGAAAAGATGTGGCTGGTCGCCGCGAGCGAGAGGACCGGCGACACCGGCTTCGAGGGCCGCGCCACCCGCATCCAGTTCCTCGGCACCTTCGTGCGCTACCTGATCGAGAGCGATCAGGCGCGCAGTGATGTCATCGTCGATCTGCCGGCCTTCGCGCCCGGCGTGTCCGAGGGGGATGCAGTGCGCTTCGGACCCGCCAAGGACGGCATGGTCTTCCGAAAGGCCACAAAATGACTGCCGCCGTCCCGACCAAGCCCCGCCGCCGCCGCAACATCGCCCCCTGGGTCGCCGGAGGGCTGACCCTCTTCGTGCTGGTGGCCTTCCTTCTCTTTCCGATCGGCACCACGCTGCTGAACAGCTTCGCCCCGAGCGGCGAGAGGTTTGCCTTCGGCAACGCCACCTTCGAGAACTTCACCCGGTTCTGGACCTCGGCGCAGTATCAGACGGCACTGATCAACACCATCATCATCGGCCTCGCCGTCACCGTCCTATCGACCATCGTCGCGGTCCCCGCCGCCTATTTCGTGGCCCGGGTGCAGATGCCGTTCAAGCCGCTCATCATGTCGCTGTCGATCATCCCGCTGATATCGCCGCCCTTCGTCGGCGCCTATTCCTGGGTGATCCTGTTCGGCCGCAGCGGCATCGTCAGCCAGTATCTGCGCGACTGGTTCGGCTTCCAGATGCCGCCGATCTACGGGTTCTTCGGCGTCATCCTGGCGATGGTGCTGGCGAATTTCACCTATGTCTTCCTGTTCGTGCAGGGCGCATTGACCGCCGTCGATCCGCATCTGGAAGAAAGCGCCCGCGTCATGGGCGCCTCGCGCTGGCGCATCCTGCGCACGGTGGTCCTGCCGCTGGCGATCCCGCCGATGCTGGCGGGCGCGATGATCGTGCTGATCGAGGCCCTGGGCGAATTCGGCATCCCGGCGGTCCTCGGTGGCGAGGTCTATGTGCTCTCGACGCTGATGTATTTCCAGATCCACGGCTACTTCAACCTGAACGCGGCCTCGGCCATCGCCCTGGTCAACGTCGCCATCACGCTGATCGCGATCGTGCTGCTGCTGCGGATCAACCGCAAGCGCCGCTTCATCACCGTGGGCAGCACCACCCGGCGTGCGGCGCTGCAGACCGGGCGCGGCATCCGCATCGTGGCGAACCTCTATGTCTGGGGCCTGCTGGCGGTGGCGCTCCTGCCGCAGGCGGTGGTGATCTTCACCTCCTTCGCCGAGAAATGGCCGGGGACCAGATGGCCCCTGGAATACGGGCTCGACAACTACCGCTACATCTTCAGCCGGATCGTCGAGCCGATGCAGAACAGCCTGATGCTGGCCGCCATCGCCACCGTCGTCTGCGTCATCTTCGGCACGCTGACGGGCTATATCGCCGAGCGCAAGACCTTCCCCGGCAAGTGGGCGCTGGATCTGACCATCATGCTGCCCTTCGTCCTGCCCGGCATCGTCACCGGCGTCGCCCTGCTGGTCACCTACAACAGCGGCCCGATCGCGCTGACCGGCACTGCAGCGATCCTGGTCATCGCCTATTTCGTCCGTCGCATCGCCTATATCTATCGTTCGGTGGTGGCGGCCGTTTCGCAGCTCGACCTCAAGATGGAAGAGGCCTCAACCATCGCCGGCGCAGGGTGGAGCACCACCATGCGCAAGATCACCGTGCCGCTGATCGCGCCGGGCATTCTCGCCGGCGCCATCATCGTCTTCACCACGCTGATCTCCGAGATGAGCACCACGATCATGCTCTATTCGGCGCGCTGGAAGACCGTGTCCATCGCCATCTACGAGCGGCTCGAAAGCCAGGAGATCGCCGCGGCCGCGGCCATCGGCTCTGTCACCATCCTCGTGACGCTGCTCCTGGTGCTGACCGCGACCCGGGTGATCGGCAAATCGATGTCCGAGCTGTTTTCCTGACCTGCACCGGGCGAGGCCCCGAACCTCGGCCCGGGGCGAAACGTGAATCGGTCTCGCGCCAACTGGAAGAATGGATCAAGGGCCCATGGACGAACGGCACCGCACAGTTCGCAGGCAATCCGACCGAAGGCGGGCTCATTGCCCCGAAGGTCGGGACGACCGGCCGGGCCTGCCGCCGGGCCGAGACGCTCTGATGCGCCGGGTGACCCGGGTTCGCATCGGCCCCCCGGCCCGTCCGGTTTGCTTTGACAAGGTCCGGTTTGCTCCGCACTAATGGCAGGGGACAGGTGCCGCGGATCGTCGGGAGGGCGAATTCGGCGGCAAGATATTCTTTGAAGGGAGGAGAATTGAATGTCAGGATTCATGGGTAAGATCGGGGGGTCCGCCAAGGCGATCCTGTTTGCCGCCTTGATGGCGTCACCAACACTGGCCGTTTCGCAGGCCGCCTCGCCCGAGGTCGAGGCCTGGCTGAAGGCCGCCGAACTGGGGCCCTATGCGCCCGAGGCGGAAAACTGGGATGCCATCGTTGAAAAGGCCAAGGAAGAGGGAGAGGTCGTCATCTACTCTGCCTCGGGCCGCATCGCCGAACTGGTCGAGCCCTTCAATGCGCTCTACCCCGAAATCAAGGTCTCGGTCTTCGATCTCGGTTCGGTCAAGACCGTCGAAAAGACGATCCGCGAACAGGAAGCCGGCATCTACAACGCCGATATCGTCACCACCGGCAATTCCGGCGTGGTGATCAACGAGATGCTGGCCGGCGGCATGATCTACAACTATGTGCCCCAGGCCTATGTGGACCGCATTCCGGAAGAGAACCGGGAACCGCTTCTGGTGCGGATCAACGAGGCCATCGTGATCTACTACAACACCGAGGCCAATCCCGACGGGCCGCCGATCAGCAACATCTGGGAACTGACGGAGCCAGAGTACAAGGGCCGGGTGGCCATCATCGACCCGATGACCTCGGGCTCGACCTTCATGGGTGTCGCGACGATCGTCCAGCATGCCGACGAAATGGCGGCGGCCTACAAGCGCTATGCCGGCAAGGACATCGAACTGACCGATGGCGTGCCGGATGCCGGCTACGAGTTCTTTGCCCGGCTGCTGGCAAATGACCTGGTGATCTTCAAGTCCGGGTCGAAGCTAGTCGAGGCGACCGGCACACCGGGCCAGGAGAAGCCGCTGATCGGCTTTGCCTACATGACCTACATCAGCAAGAACCAGTCGGACGGCTTCGTGAATGCCATCTTCACCGATCTCGATCCGGCGTCGAAATGGGTCTACCCGACCTTCACCGCGATTGCCGCGCGGGCACCGCACCCGAATGCCGCCAAGCTGATGACGGCCTATCTTCTGGGCAGTCTCGAACTGAACAAGGACACGGTGCTGACCCCGCCCTTCAAGGAAGGCAAGAGCATGGAGCTGCTGCAGGGTCTGGCGCCCTATTACGATCCCGGCTCGGTCAGCCCGCGCAGCGACGTGCCGCTGCCCCCGGGTGGCGAGATCTGGGACGAGATGAAGGGCTGGACCGTTTCCGCCGACTTCATGCAGAGCGAGGGCCCGAAGCTGCGGGATTTCTGGCTGCTGTTCTCCAGCCTTTGACGAAGCGGAAGAACACGTGAAGGAAATTCGGCTTTCGGGCATCAGGAAAGCCTATGGCCGGGAGACGGTGGTCCATGACATGGACCTCGTCGTCCGGCCGGGCGAGTTCCTGACCATCCTCGGCCCGTCCGGCTGCGGCAAGACCACAACCCTGCGGGCAATCGCGGGGTTGGAGGAACCGGACGACGGCGAGATCCGCTTTGACGATCAGGTGGTATTCTCACGCCAGAAGGGCGTCATCGTGCCCCCCGAGAAACGCAATCTGGGTCTCATCTTTCAAAGCTACGCGCTCTGGCCGCACATGACGGTCGAGAAGAACATTCTTCAGCCGTTGCAGAACAAGGGTCTGAGCCGGGCGGAGATCGACGAGCGCACGACCAGGGCCCTGGACTCGGTCCAGATGTCCGCCTTCAGGAAGCGCTATCCGTCCGAGCTTTCGGGCGGCCAGCAGCAACGGGTCGCGGTGGCGCGGATGATCGCCTCGCAGCCGCCGATCCTGCTGATGGACGAGCCGCTGTCGAACCTGGATGCCAAGCTCCGCCTGGAAATGCGGGCCGAGTTGCTTCGGCTGCATCGCGAACTGGGATCGACGACGGTCTACGTCACCCATGACCAGGCCGAGGCGCTGACCCTCTCGGATACGGTGGTCGTGATGGATCAGGGAAGCATCGTCCAGATCGGGGCGCCCTATGACATCTATCACCACCCGACGAACCTGCTGGTGGCCGAGTTCATCGGCGAGCCCCGGATCAACCTGATCGAGGGTGAGCTGACGGAGGCGGGCGGCACGGTCGTCCTGCAGGGCAAGGGCATCCGCATACCGGCCGACGCCGCTGCCGGCTCGGCCTCGCGCCGGCTCGTCGCCTCGGTGCGCCCCGAAAGCATCCTGCTCTCGACCGAGAAGCGCGACGGCTGGCAGGAAGTCCGGCTGGACAACGCCCAGCCGACCGGATCGACCACGATCCTCCAGGTCGCGGCCGGCGACAGCCGCCTCAGCCTTGTGCAGACGGGGTTCGTGCGGCTGGAGCCGGGGATTGCCCTGTGGATCGACTTCGACCCCGCAAGCGTGAACTTCTTCGACCCGGCGACGGGGAAGAACATACGGACGTCCAGCAAGGTGGCCGGTGCCGATGTCGGGTGATCGTGTGAGCGGGACGGGCCGGATCGGCGCAGTGCTGCGCTTTCAGGCCTACAGGATCGCCAATCGGCCGGACATGGTCATCGGCGTCATCTGTCTGGTGGCCCTTGCCTTTCTGGTGCTGGGGCCGCTGCTGGAGATCATCCGCGACGCGCTGAGCCTTCAGCCCTATGACCTTGCCTATCATCCGGATGGCGAGGTCGGATCGTTCTCGCTGTTCCACCTCGAGCGGGTCTTCGTCAGCCCGATCTCGAAGGCATTGTTCTATCGCCCGCTGCTGAACAGTCTCGCCATCGGCGTGACCGTCACGGCAGTGGCCGTCAGCCTGGGGTCGCTTCTGGCCTGGCTGCTGGTCAGGACCAATGTCCATTTCAAGGGACCGCTCGGGACGCTTATCGTCGTGCCCTACATGATGCCCTCCTGGGTGATCGCTCTGGCCTGGCTGGCCCTGTTCAAGAACGACCGGATCGGCGGGTCGGAAGGGTTGGCCGCGGGGCTTCTCGGCTTCCAGCCTCCGGACTGGGTGTCCTACGGTTTCTTCCCGATCGTGGTGACGCTGTCGCTGCATTATTTCGCCTATGCCTATCTGCTGATGTCGGGTGCGCTGGCGACGGTCGATTCCGAACTTGAGGAGGCCGGGGCGATCTCGGGGATGGGACGTTGGCAGCGGCTTTCCCGGATCACCCTGCCGCTTCTTCTGCCGGCGCTCGGCTCGGCGGTGGTCCTGACCTTCATCCGCATTCTCGGCACCTTCGGGGTGCCGGCGCTTCTGGGCCTGCCGGTGCGGTTCTTCACCTTCTCGACCCAGATCTACAACTCGATCAACGCCCGCAACAACGGCGATGCCTTCGTTCTTGCGCTGGTGCTGATCGTGATTGCGGTCAGCTTCATCTGGATCAACAGCCGGATCATCGGGGTCCGCAAGAGCTTTGTCACCATGACCGGCAAGGGCTTCCGGCGGCGCGAGATCAACCTCGGCCTGTGGCGGGTGCCGCTGACCATTCTGGTCTGGGTATTCGTTCTGGCCTCGGTCCTGCTGCCGCTGACGATCCTGCTTTGGGAATCCCTGATCCTGCTTCCCGGGGACTACAGCCTGGACAACCTGACTACCTATTTCTGGATCGGACAGGGCAACACGAACCTCGCCTATGGCGAACCCGGGGTTCTGCTGAACGACGGCATCCTGAACGCGCTCGGCAACAGCCTGAAGCTCGGCGTCTCGGCGGCGCTGTTCAACGGCTTCGTCGGGCTGCTCGTCGGCTATGCGGTCGTCCGCGGCCGGGGAACGCGGCTGTCGCGCTGGCTGGAATCCATTGCCTTCGCGCCCTACATCTTCCCGTCGATCGCCCTGGGCGCAATCTATATCGGCATGTTCTCCACCCCGCTCGGGCCGATCCCGGCGCTTTACGGAACCTTCGCCATTCTTGTGCTGATCACCGTGGTGAAGAACCTGCCCTTCACCTCGCGCACCGGAATCGCGGCGATGCTGCAGATCGACAGGTCGCTGGAGGAAGCGGCGCGGGTTCTGGGAATGGGCTGGTTCAAGAGGCTGGTCCGCATCATCATGCCGCTGTCCGCCAGCGGCCTGATCTCGGGCATGCTGCTGACCTTCATCACGGCAATGCGGGAGCTGTCCCTGATCGTGCTGCTGCTGTCACCCAGCAACATGGTGGTGACCGGTGTCATCTTCTACTACCAGGAGCAGAACATGCCACAGCACTCCGGGGCCGTCGCGCTGCTCCTCGTGCTGGTCATCGTCCTGGCGAATGTGCTGGTGCGGCTTGTGGCCCACCTGGCCGGTGCGCGAAGTCTGGCCTCCAACGCAGGCGCATGACTGCCGGGGGGGCCGCCAGAACCGGCGGCTCCCCGCCCCGCCCGGAACGGCGACCTTCGGGCAGCCCTGGCAGACGGCACATCTCCACGCCTTCAGGCGGGCCGTCATCCCTTGGCAAGCACGTCGCTGCGGTCGACCTGACGGCCGATCAGCGCGAGGCTCTGCCCCTGCTCGACCACCGGGAGGGTCTTCATTCCCATGAGATAGCCCTCGAACGGCGACGTGATGTCCACCGGCTGTCGCGTCGGATCCAGATGCGACCAGATGCGGCCGATCGGCTGCCCTTCGGCCACCGGGGTGCCGGTTTCGACCAGGACTTCCAGAAGCCCCGCGACCGGCGCCTTGATGAAGTCCATCAATCCGCTGACAGCCTCCCCCACACTGCCATTGTCATAGCGGCAATCGACGAATATCGGCGGGGGAAGCCCCAGCGAGGCGCGGGTGACCACCTCGCCTTCGAGCACGCCGACATGACGCAGGACATTGACGAGGCCGTTCCAGGCGAGCGCCTGCACCGCGACGGGAATGCGGGTGCCGCCGCCGAATTCGGTCGTGACCACGATCTTGCCCTGACGCTCGGCCTCGTTGGGAAGATAGTTCCCCGCCGAGGTGTAGAAGAAGTGGAAATCCGAGTTCCACATCTCCATCGCCTCGAGCATCGCCTTGCGCTGCACCGGGTCCTTCGGGACGCACATGTGCGAGCACGGCTCGATCCAGCCGTCGCGCCCGGACGAATGCATGTCGATGACGACATCCGCCTCGGGGAACAGGACCGCAGAGAAGAAATGCGCCAGTTGCTCGATCACCGGTCCGTCGGGGTTGCCGGGGAACGAGCGGTTGAAATTCGCGCCCGACGGCCACAGCCGGGTGTTCGCCCGCGATGCCTCGGTCGAGATGATCGGAACGACGATGATCCGGCCCGAGACCTGCGCCGGCTCGATGTCGCGGATCAGGCGGAGGGCCGCGAGTTGCCCGGCATATTCGTCGCCGTGATTGCCGGCCGAGACGAGGACGGTCGGCCCCGAGCCGTTCGCGATGCAGACGATCGGCACGCGCTCTCCCGCGCTCCCGGTCGTCGGGTCGGGCGGCAGTTGCAGATGCCCTGCCTGCCGGCCCGTCTTGCCGAAGTCGATCGGATTGTGAATCCGCGATGTTCCCGCTTCCGGATTGCCCATGTCTCTCGCTCCCAGAGTCACCACCAAACGCGCATACGGTATACGATTTGTCAACTCGACCGGCGAGCCGCCGCCTGATGCAGTGCCAAGGCGATGGCCGGAACGTGACTGGCGCAATATCCCGGGCGGCGGACCCTGCTTCAGGCCCGATGGGCCGCCGGCGCCGCGCCAGGGTCAGGGCATGGAAATGTAGTCGGCGGAAACGAAGCCGGTGATCGCGGGCGCGTCGGCCAATGCGACCCGGCACCACAACTGCCCCACCTCGGTCACGCAATCGCGGCGTATCAGAGCCGTGCCGTCCGGCAGGCCCAGGATCACCCTGTAGCCAAGCCCCGGCCCGGCGCGCAGCTTCAGGAGGTCGTCAGGACCGGCGCCCCGGACCACCGTTCGGCCTCCTGCGCCGACACCGCAGCCCGCGACGAGTGCGAGCGCGAGCAGGGCGCCCACGGCGGTTCGGCTCATTTTCCTGCCTTGATCGTTTCGCATTCTGGATGCCTTCCTTTGCGGGACTGGACAGGGAAGCAAGATCACGATTTCGGGGTGATGGTCGAGCCCCTAGCCACCGCCTCCGACCGGATTCCCCATACCGGACAGCCCGCCGCGCCGGGGTCCGACAAGGCCGTCCGCTGCACGGCTGGAGCCCTGAAGAGACGCCTTCGACGTGCCATCCTTCGTTCCGATCCCCGGGCCATTGACACGCGCGGACATGCCGGCTCTCTCGCCGGGGTGAAAGCTCACGCGAGGGCTGTCAGAGCAACCAGCACGAAAACGATCGGCAGACGCGCCAGCCCGATCCGCCGCCAGCCCATGTCGGTGTCGATCCCGGACACGGTCTTGCGCCCCTTGGGGTTGAAGACCAACGCTGCTGCCTTCAGCGCCCAGACAAGCGGCACACCGGCAATCAGCGTCCACCCGGCCCAGCTGCGGTCCGACGCTGCAAAGTCCCGGGTTGCAAGCGCCCAGATTGCAAGAAGCCCGGCAGCGGCGGCCCAGAACCAGACCGGTCGCCGGGCGCCGCCATAGGCAGACGCCTCGATGGCCTGCCAGCGGCGGCCGAGGGCGATCATGCCAAGGCTGGTGGCCAGCGCGAGCGTGGCGAGGCCGTATCCGAAGGTCGCTATCCACATGGGCTCTGCCTCCGTCCTATGCGCCAGAGCCGGACGGCCGCAAGCACGGTGACCACGGTCAGAAGAAGTTGAAAGACGGCTTCGGCATCTGCCGGCATTGGGATCACCTCGCCGGTGGCGTTGATCATGAAATGGAAGACCACCATCAGCAGAAGCGATCGGTTCGAGACAAGGTAGCCCCATGTCATCAGGATCGACTTCATCAGGATCGACCAAAGGAACAGCCAGAGCACAGGCGGTCCGTCGAACGCGTCATAGTAGCCCGGGACCGCAAAGAGCGGCAGGTGCCACGCCCCCCAGCCAAGGCCCAGAAGACCCGCGGCCGCAAGTGGCGAGACCCTTGCCAGCAGGGCATCGAGCCCGTAGCCGCGCCAGCCGATTTCCTCTGGCAGCGGGCCGAGCAGAAACAGGAACACGGCAAGGTCGAGCGTGGCGGCCCAGCTGTCCCGTGGCAGCGCAAGAACCGGTTCCGGCGCGCCACCGAGCCAAAGCACGAAATGCGCCATCAGCGACAATGCCGGGATCAGCAGGAGTGCCGTCGCCCAAAGCCAGAGCGGCGCGAAACGTGGATCGATCAATCTGACCCACAGGTCGCGAAGCCCCCGTGCGCCGCTATGGCGGTGCTGAAACCAGAGCCCCATGACAAGCGGCCCGGTCCCACCCGCATAGACCAGCCAGCGCCCCGGGCTCTCCCAAGCCTCCAACCCCGAGACGGCCAGCGCCAGCCAGAACGCCCACGTCCACAAGATCGTGGCGCCGAAAAAAGCGAAAGGCCGGTAGGCAGAACCGCTCATCCCGCCCGGCCCCTCAGGCGGTCGCCTCCTGCCAGTACGCGCCCGCCGATCCGAAGCCCCGGCGGATCGCCCGAAAAGGGCAGCGCGCCGTCCGCGGCGGGGCGTTGCGCGTGAATATGAAGAGGCGGCTCCGTCGAGGCGCCGGGCACATGGTTGTGCTGAGTGAAGATGTCCGGCAGCGCGTCCAGTTGCGCGGCGAGGATGGCCTCACCCGTCTGCCGGGCGCGGCTCGCTATTGGCATCGCAACCGTCAAGGTCAGCCCGATCAACAGCCCCCGGGCCAGCATCTTCCCGGCGTGGCGCATCATTCCGCACCCGGGCATGAGATGGACGACACATCGGCGATGAAGAAGGGGAAATAGTCGTCAGTTCCAAACATGTTGCCCGCCTCCACATGGGTCGCCAGGGTGAACCGCGCCACGTTCTTCGAGACCGGCGGTGCGGAGGGCTGCAGCGCGATCAGGCGATCCATTTCCTCGCGGTCGGCACGCCGGTCAGACTGCCGCCACGATGCAAGGGCGGCGACCGCAATCGTCAGAAACACCAGAATGAGAAACAAGCGAACTCTCATGGCAGGCCCTGCAGGCTCCTGGCGGGACGACTTCCCGGTGTCTCGCGACATCTGGTGGGGCGGCCCGCCGCGGCTCAATTGTCCCCAAGTGTACTGAACCGATTCATCCGGCGTATCGGCAGGGCGCGCCTTGATCACGATCAGAGAATCCGAATGATTGGATGCTGCCACCTCGCGTCCGGGATGACGGTCGCGGCACATTTGGAGCATGCGAGGTGAGACGGGTTGCCGAGTTTGTCCCGATTTGCCTTTCCTGGACGTTCTTTGCGGTGTTCCTCACGTTGCATGACTTCTGGCGGCCGGCGACAATGAGCGACCGGGATGCAGCCGCCCGAGCCTGCCCACATCTGTTTGCAGGCTCGGCCCCCCTGCGCGGTGCCGCCAGGCGGGGCGTGTTCAAATGCCTCGAGTTCCTCTACAATCCGGAGCGCACACACAACGACAAGGGCATCCTGTCTCCCTTTGAGTCCAGACAGTGGAAACTGAACAAGGCAGCTGCACGGCAACCTGATGGCTGCACATGCGACGAACAGAGGCCATTGGCCGGACGGCCGGGCGTGATGGTTGCCTGGGTGTTTGAATCGGCGAGCGGTAGGCAGGCCACACAATCCATGCAAGTCGCGCTGTGGGAGGGAGCGAAGTGTTTCTAGACTATTCGCTCAATCTGCCGCTGGTTCTGGCATCCTTTGCCGTCTCGCTGATGGCCAGCTTCACCGGCCTGGCCCTGACGCGGGGCGTCTCCAGCCTGCCCGAGACCCAACGCAAGCAACGGATCGCGATGGCGTCAGTTGCCCTTGGGGGCGGGATCTGGGCCATGCATTTCGTCGCGATGCTCGGCCTTCGCCTGCCGATCCTGTTCTACTATGATGCACTGACCACGATGATCTCCGCATTGGTGGCCATTCTCATCATGGGGGTCGCACTGCTGGTCATGCATTTTCGGGTCCGCACACGATCGAGCACCGTCATTGCGGGAACGATCGCGGGCCTCGGGATCTCGGTCATGCATTATGTCGGCATGTCCGGAATGCAGCTGTGCGTGGCCGTCTATACACCCTTTGGCGTCCTGCTGGCCCTGGCAGCTTCTGTCGGGCTGGGGATCATCTCGTTCAGCATCGCCTATAGCGAACGGACCCGGCGCAACATTGTTCTGGGGACCCTGACCTTCGGCATCGCCGTCTGTCTGGTTCACTACCTGTCCATGGCGGGCACGAATTTCTTGCCGGCGGTCACGACCGATCCACTGACGACCGTGATCGACAACTCGACCTTGGCGATGATCGTGACCTTGATCGCTTTCGTGATCTGCGGCGCATTCCTGCTGTTGGGTGTCACGTTCTTCCCGGCAGCGCCGCGGCATCCCGAAGCCATCGATGCCCCCTTTCCGGACATCCAGGAAAGCCCGCCTGCCCCCGCCAAACCCGAGCAGTCCCCAAACCGGCCGTTCTCGCCGTCGGTTCCCTATCAAAAGGATGGGCAGATCCAGTTCGTCCGTCCCGCCGAGATTGCCGCGCTCCGGGCCGAAGGACACTATTGCATTCTCTACACCGGGACCGAGAAGCTGTTCTCGCCCTGGTCGATCTCGGATGCCGAGACGAGGCTCGAGCTTGCGAACTTCATTCGCTGCCATCGCAGCTACCTGATCAACCCCGAGCATGTCACAAGCTTCGAACGAAAGAAGGACACCGGTGTTTGCCTGTTCGCCACCAGCCCGGGTTTGAACCCGGTCCCCGTCAGCCGGTCGCGCATGGGCGAGGTGCGGGCGGCACTCGGTCTTGTCTAGAGCGTCGCTCGTGCACGTAAATCGCAGTTCGTGAAGTAGCTGGCGCAGGTGGTGCTTTGGCACACCCGCTTTGCCCGCCCATCCCTCAAGGCTTCCTCCTGAAGACTCGGGCAGTTTGGGAGGACGCCAATGATACCATCAGCGTTTGAATACCACCGTCCTGCGGATGTGAAATCCGCAGTCGGAATCTTGCAGGCACAGGGAGACGAAGCGCGGGTATTGGCAGGCGGTCACAGCCTGATCCCGATGATGAAGCTGCGCATGGCAGCCGTCACGCATCTGGTCGACCTGCAGGACATCGCCGAGTTGAAGGCGGTGAGCATTGCGGAAGGCAAGGTCACCATCGGCGCGATGGTCACCCAGCACATGCTGATCGACAACGCAAGGCTGGCTGCGTCGGTCCCGTTGCTGCGCGAGGCCGCCTTGCAGATCGCCGATCCCCAGGTGCGATACTGCGGCACCATCGGCGGCAACATTGCCAATGGCGATCCGGCCAACGACATGCCCGGCCTGATGCAATGCCTCGACGCAACGCTCGGACTCGCCGGGCCGAACGGCACCCGCAATGTAAAGGCGCGCGACTTTTACGAAGGTGCCTATGTCACCGCTTGCGAGGATGACGAGCTGGTCGTCTCGGTCACCTTCGATGTCCCGAAAGGCGGCCACGCCTATGAAAAGCAGAAACGGAAGATCGGTGACTACGCCACCGCGGCCTGTGCGGCGCTGATCGAGATGGACGGCGGGACCTGCCGTTCCGCCTCGATCGCGATGACCAACCTCTCCGATACGCCGATCTGGTCCAGGTCGGCCGGCGCGGCGCTGACCGGCACCCGCTGCGATACCGAAGACATCGCAAGTGCTGTCACGGCGGCCTTGGCGAATATCAACCCGACCGAGGACAATCGCGGCCCCGTGGCCTTCAAGATGCATGTCGCCGGCATTGTCATCAAACGCGCGATCACCCGCGCGATCGCCAGCGCGTAATGGGGAAAACGAGCATGAGCAAAATGCATCTCAAATTGACGGTCAACGGCCAGGCGGAAGAGCTGCGGGTCGAACCGCGCGAACTGCTGATTCACGTTCTGCGGGAAAAGCTGAACATCACCGGCCCGCATATCGGCTGCGAAACCTCGCATTGCGGCGCCTGCACTGTGGAAATGAACGGCAAGTCGGTCAAATCCTGCACGGTCTTTGCGGCGCAGGCGGATGGCGCCGAAGTCACGACGATCGAGGGCCTGTCGCCGCTGGGCGAGATGAACGTGCTGCAAAATGCGTTCCGTGAGCATCACGGGCTGCAATGCGGGTTCTGCACGCCGGGCATGATCACCCGTGCCCACCGATTGCTTCAGGAAAACCCGACCCCGACCGCGGAAGAAGTGCGCTTTGGCATGGCCGGAAACCTGTGCCGCTGCACCGGATACCAGAACATCGTCAAGGCGATCCTGGCCGCGGCAAGTGAGATGAATGCAGCCAAGGAGGCGGCAGAATGAACGACCAGACCCCCACACGCGTGGAACGCTCCGCCAAGCTCAAAGGTCTCGGCGTCTCGCGCAAGCGCGTCGAAGACGTGCGGTTCACCCAGGGCAAGGGAAATTACGTCGACGACATCAAGATGCCGGGCATGCTGTTCGGCGACTTCGTGCGCTCGCCCTATGCCCATGCCCGGATCAAGTCGATCAACATCGATGCGGCCATGGCCCTTCCGGGCGTCATCGCCGTGCTGACAGCCAAGGATCTCGAGCCTCTGGGCCTGCACTGGATGCCGACCCTGGCCGGTGACAAGCAGATGGTCCTGGCCGACGGCAAGGTGCTGTTCCAAGGGCAGGAAGTTGCCTTCGTGGTGGCCGAGAACCGCTATATCAACGCGGATGCCATTGATCTGGTCGAAGTCGAATATGAAGAACTGCCGGTTCTGACCGATGCCAAGGTCGCCATGGCCCCCGATGCCCCGGTGCTGCGCGAGGATCTGGCCGGGCAGGAGTCCGGCGCGCATGGCAAGCGGAAGCACCACAACCATATCTTCCTATGGGAGATCGGGGACGAGGCCGCGACCGACGAGGTCATCGCCAACGCCGACGTGGTGGCCGAGGAAACCGTCTATTACCACCGCACCCACCCATGCCCGCTCGAAACCTGCGGCTGCGTCGCTTCGATGGACAAGGTGAACGGCAAGCTGACGCTGTTCGGCACCTTTCAGGCTCCGCATGTGGTGCGAACGGTCGCGTCGCTGCTTTCGGGCATCGAAGAGCACAACATCCGCGTGGTCTCGCCGGATATCGGCGGCGGTTTCGGCAACAAGGTCGGCGTCTATCCCGGCTATGTCTGCTCGATCGTCGCCTCCATCGTCACCGGACGCCCGGTGAAATGGGTCGAGGACCGGATGGACAACCTGATGGCGACGGCCTTTGCCCGTGACTACTGGATGAAGGGCAGGATCAGTGCCACCAAGGACGGCAGGATCACCGGCCTGCACTGCCATGTCACGGCAGATCACGGCGCCTTCGATGCCTGCGCCGACCCGACGAAGTTCCCGGCCGGGTTCATGAGCATCTGCACAGGCTCCTATGACATCCCGGTGGCCTATCTCGGGGTGGACGGCGTCTATACCAACAAGGCGCCCGGTGGCGTCTCCTACCGATGCTCGTTCCGTGTGACCGAGGCAGCCTATTTCATCGAGCGTATGATCGAGGTTCTGGCGATCAAGCTGAACATGGATGCGGCCGAGCTACGCCGGATCAACTTCATCCGGAAAGAGCAGTTCCCCTATGACTCCGCTCTGGGCTGGGAATATGACTCGGGCGATTATCACACCGCCTGGGAAAAGGCGCTGAAGGCCGTCGATTACGACGGCCTGCGCAAGGAGCAGGCCGAAAGGGTCGCAGCCTTCAAGCGCGGCGAAACCCGAAAACTGCTTGGCGTCGGCCTGAGTTTCTTCACCGAGATCGTCGGTGCCGGCCCGGTCAAGAACTGCGACATCCTCGGGATGGGCATGTTCGACAGCTGCGAAATCCGCATTCACCCGACCGGCTCCGCAATTGCGCGACTGGGCACGATTTCCCAGGGCCAGGGCCATGCCACGACCTTTGCCCAAATCCTGGCAAGCGAAATCGGCATCTCGGCCGACAGCATCACGATCGAGGAAGGCGATACCGACACCGCCCCCTACGGTCTGGGCACCTACGGGTCGCGCTCGACCCCGGTGGCCGGCGCGGCGGCGGCGATGGCGGGGCGCAAGATCCGGGCCAAGGCGCAGATGATCGCGGCCTATCTGCTGGAAGTGCATGACGGCGACCTGGAATGGGACATCGACCGCTTTGTCGTGAAGGGCGCCCCCGAACAGTTCAAGACCATGACCGAGATCGCCTACGCGTCCTACCATCAGGAGATTCCGGGCGTGGAACCCGGGCTCGAGGCGGTCAGCTACTATGATCCGCCGAACATGACCTACCCGTTCGGCGCCTATATCTGCGTGATGGAGATCGACGTGGATACCGGCGTTCACGAAATCCGCCATTTCTATGCGCTGGACGATTGCGGCACCCGGATCAACCCGATGATCATCGAAGGTCAGGTGCATGGCGGCGCGACCGAAGCCTATGCCATCGCCATGGGACAAGAGCTGGCCTATGACGAGATCGGCAACGTGAAGACCGGCACCCTGATGGACTTCTTCCTGCCGACGTCGTGGGAAACGCCGACCTACACGACCGATTTCACCGAAACCCCCAGCCCGCACCATCCGATCGGGGCCAAAGGCGTCGGCGAAAGTCCCAATGTCGGTGGCGTCCCGGCGTTTTCCAACGCGGTGCACGATGCCTTCCGGCCCTTCGGCCTGAAGCAATCACACATGCCGCACGATCAATGGCGCATCTGGACGATCGCCAATGATCTTGGCTTGCATGGTTGAAGGGCATGCCGGGCGGCCGGCACCGCCACGGTCACCGATCATGAAAACCTGGAACGAACTCACGGACCAACTGGCGGATCAGGGGTATATCGCCTCCCCTGATCTGGCCATGGCCTTGCATATCTCCCTGCAACTGGGTCGCCCGTTGCTTCTGGAGGGCGCTGCCGGCGTCGGCAAGACCGAGGTCGCGCGCGCCCTCTCCGGCGCGCTGGAAACGATGTTGATCCGGCTGCAATGCTACGAGGGACTGGACGCGGCGCATGCCATCTATGAATGGAACTACCAGCGGCAGCTTCTGGCGATCCGCGCCGCCGCCGAAGACGGCAAGACCGGAAAGATCGTCGAAGACCGCATCTTCTCGGAAGACTTCCTGCTGCAACGCCCGCTCTTGCAGGCGATCCGGCAAGAGACGTCCCCCGTCCTGCTGATCGACGAGATCGACCGCGCCGATCAGGAGTTCGAAGCCTATCTGCTGGAAGTCCTGTCGGATTTCCAGATTTCCATCCCGGAACTCGGCACCCTGTCGGCCCTGTCGCGGCCGCATGTGATCCTGACCTCGAACGGCACCCGGGACCTGTCGGATGCGCTGCGGCGGCGCTGCATCTATGCCTATGTCGAATATCCCGACCGCAAGACCGAACTGGCGATCCTCTCCGCGCGCTGCCCCGGCATCGACGCGCGGCTTGCGGCCCAGGTCGTCGGCTTTGTGCAGGCCCTGCGCAAGGAGGAACTCGAAAAGGTGCCGGGCATCGCCGAGATGCTGGATTTCGCGGCCGCACTGGCCGGTCTTGGCCTCAACGATCTGAACGACGATCCCGAAATCCTGCGCGCCACCCTTGTCACCCTGCTCAAGACGCAAAGTGATCGGGCCAACACCCCGATCGAGGTTGCGCAACGTCTTGCCGGGAAAGCGGCATGAGCATGATCACCAGATTCGCAGCCCGGGATCCGGGGGTGACCGCCCGGGTAACAGGCTTCATCGGCCATCTGCGCGACCACGGTTTCGCCATCGGCGTGGCCGAAGCCCAGGCCGCCGTGCAGGCGCTGAGTCATGTTCAGGCCGGTGACATCGGCGAGGCTCAGCTTGCACTGAAATCGGTCTGTACCGGCAACGAGGATGAGGCAAAGCGTTTTGCAATGCTGTTCGACAGCTACTGGCGCACCGCGGGACGGGTACGCGAGAAGATCGACAAGTCCGGCCGGGACCGGCCCCGGAACACCCGCAGCAGCCAGGCGCTGGAGGGGCAGAAATCCGCGGGCGCCGGCAAGATCGACAGCCCCGGCCGGGGCGACGGAGAGGCCGAGACTGGCGGCGAGGGCCGCCTGATCGCCAGCGGCGTGCAGAACCTGATGAAAAAGGACATGCGCGAACTGGTGTCGCCGCAGGACATCCGGCAGGCCGAGGAGGTCGCCCGCCGACTGGCCGCCGCAATGCGCGACCGCCGGTCACGGCGCCGGACCGCGGCACAGAAGGGCGCCCGGATCGACTTTCGCAAGGTCGTGCGCCAGAGCCTGTCCACCGGCGGTGAACCGATGCTGCTGCCGCGCAAGCGACGACCGGATCGGCCGGTGCAGATCACGGCCCTCTGCGACGTGTCCGGTTCCATGACGGTCTACTCCCGGGTGTTCCTGGCCTTTCTGGCCGGGCTCATCCGTGCCGAGACCACTGCCGATGCCTATCTGTTTCACACCCGACTGGTCCGGATCACCGGCGCGCTTCGCGACGACGATCCGCTGCGCGCCTTGAACCGGCTCACGCTGATGGCCGACGGCTTTGGCGGCGGCTCGAAGATCGGAACCAACCTGCAGGTCTTCGCCCGCACTTATGCCCGGCGGTTCGTCTCGGGCCGCAGCGTGGTGATCATCCTCTCGGATGGATACGATACAGACCCGCCCGCCGGGCTGGCCGGCGCCCTGCGCGAGATCAAGCGCCGCGGTTGCCGGATCGTCTGGCTGAACCCGCTCAAGGGCTGGAAGAACTATGCCCCGGTCGCCGCCGGCATGGCGGCCGCCCTGCCCTTTCTCGATGTCTTCGCCGCCGCAAACACGCTTGAAAGCCTGGCCGCACTTGAAGGAGAGCTCGCATGGGTATGAGTGATCACGCATTCGACAGACGCGCCGCATCCCTGCGGGCCGCGAGTGAGCCCTTTGCCATTGCCACGGTGGTGCGCACGGTCAATGCGACATCGGCCAAGCCGGGCGCAAAGGCGATCATCACGGCGGACGGCACGATCGTCGAAGGCTGGGTCGGGGGCGGTTGCATCCGTTCCGCGGTCAGCAAGGCCGCGAAAACCGCCCTCGGCGAGGGCAGCACCCAGTTCGTTTCGTTGCGCCCGGAAGAAATCCTTGCCGCCGAGGGCCTGAAGGCCGGGGAAACCCGCGAAGGAATTCAGTTCGCCCGCAACGGTTGCCCTTCGAAAGGCTCGATGGACATCTTTGTCGAACCGGTTTTGCCGCGATCGGAGCTGATCGTCTGCGGCAACGGACCGGTGGCCCATGCGCTTGTCGGGCTCGCCGACCGATTCGACTTTGTCGTGACCCATTGCGCCGAAGGGGCGAATGACTTCGCCGCCGACACGCAGGGCCGGCATTTCGTCATCATCGCGACGCAGGGCAAGGGCGACGAAGCCGCTCTGCGGGCCAGCGTCACCGCCGCGCCCAGATTTGCCGCTTTCGTCGGAAGCCGCCGCAAGTTCACCACCCTGGCGGCCCGGCTGGTCGCGGCCGGCGTCCCGCAGGACGCACTGGACCGGGTCAAATCGCCCGCCGGTCTCGATATCGGGGCCATCACGCCGGACGAGATCGCCTTGTCCATCCTTTCCGAAGTCGTGCTGAAACGCCGTTCCCTGCAACGCTCCAAGGGAGGCTCCGATGAAACCGGCCGCTGACACCCGCCCGCCGGAGCCGGAAGCGCACCGGGAATCCACGACAGCAGCCGACCGCCCGGCCTCGCTGTTCAGGCGTCTCTTTCCCGGACTGACCCCGTCACAAGCCGAGGCCCTGGCCCGGATCAAATTCCCCTGCTGTTGAAGGAAACACCTCTTGGAACTGAACGACGAGATTCACATCAAGGCACCTGTCGCCGTGGTCTATGCCGCCCTCAACGATCCCGCGATCCTTCAGGAGTGCATCCCCGGCTGCGAAGAGCTGACCAAGCATTCCGATACGGAACTCGAGGCGAAAGTCGTGCTCAAGGTGGGGCCGGTCAAGGCCAGGTTCAGCGGTGATGTGACCCTGGACACCGCCGGCGCACCGCATCGGTTTTCGCTGACCGGCTCTGGCAACGGCGGCGTCGCGGGCTTTGCCAAGGGCGGCGCCGATGTCACGCTCGAGGATGTCGAGGGTGAGACGCTTCTGAAATACACGGCAAAGGCGGACATCGGCGGAAAGATCGCCCAATTGGGTAGCCGCCTCATGACCAGCACGGCCAAGAAACTGGCCGGAAAGTTCTTTTCGCGCTTCGCGGAAATCGTGGACGAGAAGCATCCGCTCCAGGGTCAGGAGTCATAGCCCGTAGCTGAGGGTAGCGGCGAGAGTGATGGCCGAGAGGGAGACCTTCGGGCATCGGCCGTAGAGCTGGCAACGCGCCGCCAGTCCTTGAGCCTGCCGAACCTGATTTCGATCCGGTTGCGAGGTTTGTTGCGGCGCTTGTCGTGTTTCACGGGAACCTTGCTCGGCTTGCGGCCGGGGATGCCGGCCCTGATCCCCCTGTGCCGCGGGGCTCACGGCACCAGTCGGCATCGCAGCCCCGATCTCCGAGCAGCCGCTGCGCTGTCGGTAGGCCGCCCAGAAGGGCCGCCGCTCCGGCGAAGTCACTGACCTGCCCGGCGGTCGGAAAGGCGTCCCTCGCTGTCGCAAACCGCATGCATCTTTGAATTCAGCCCGCCGTTTGTGCCACCCGCGAACCAACAGGTCGCTCCGCCCGCAGGAAACCTAACGGGTCCTGCGCCTGGAAGCGGGGTCAAACCGGCGGCAAGGTCCGTATGATTTCGGGTTTAGTCAAGGATAGGGAGTTGAGTGGTGCCCAGAGGCGGATTCGAACCACCGACACACGGATTTTCAATCCGTTGCTCTACCAACTGAGCTATCTGGGCCCCGGCGGGTGGCGCTGCCACCCAGGCTGCGATGTCCTAGACCAAGCCTTGGGTCCTGTCCAGTGCCCGAACCCGCCAAAATCGCCCCGTCACACGCAAAATCCGCCGTGGCGGTGTCCGGTCAGTTCAGGCGCCGGCGCGGATCGACCTCGTCCTCTTCGTCGGGGTCGTCATCCTCGACCGCGGGGATCGCGTAGCTGCCGGTCAGCCAGTGGCGCAGATCGACATCGGCGCAGCGGCGCGAACAGAACGGGCGGTAGTCCTCGATCGTCGGGCGGCCGCAGATCGGGCAGAGGGTCGCGGCAGTCGTCATGGGATCAGATCACGCGGGATCTGCAGCCTTTCCCGCTTCCTTTGCAACTCGTAATGGCCCAGCGGCGTCCAGCCAGCCAGCGCGGTGTCCACCGGGTCGGTCTTGAAGGCGGCGCGCAGGTGGCCCTCGAAGGCCGGGCGGTCCTTCTTCGGCATCGGCGCCAGGTCCAGGGTGATCTGGCCGCCCAGCCCGCGCAGCCGCAACTGGCGCGGCAGGTCGCGGGCCAGCGCCAGGTTGGCCTTCAGCCCCGCCGCCAGGCTGCCATCGGCGCCGGTGTTCACATCCACCGCCACCAGCGCCCGGGTCGGCTCGATCCAGGCATGGGCGCCACCACCGAGCGGCACCGAATCGCTGCGCAACCCGTCGAGCAGATCGGCCACCCCGTGCCGGGCAAAGCTGCCGGGTTCCTCGTCCAGCATGTCCGGCGCCGGCCAGTCGCGCCAGCCGGCCAGATGCGGCCCCGGCCCGTCGAGCAGCAGCTCCGGCGCGTCGCCATCGGCATCGGCGACGACCTTTTCGGCCAGTTCGCGGGTCAGGGCGATATCCTCGGCAATCGCGGCATCGTCGCCGGTCTCGGCCTCGGAGCGCAGGATAAGCCCCATCCCGCTGCCGGCCATGCCGGCCTCGGCCAGGTCCAGCAGTTCGACCCGGCGTTCATCGTCCTTCACCCGGCGCGAGACATTCAGCCCCGGCGCCTCGGGCGTGACGATCACGTAGCGGCTCTTGAACAGCACCTTGGCGGTGACCGGCACCGCCTTTTCGGCCTCGACATAGGAGGTCACCTGGACCAGGGCCGCCTGCCCCGGCTTCAGCCCGACCGAGTCGCGCAGGAAGGCCGACTTGCCATCGGGCAACCGCATCAGCATGGCGCCCTGGCCCTTCAGCGGCCGATCGGCAATGGCGCGAAAGATGGCGCCCGGGGCGGGCGGCGCATCGGGCAATTCGACCAGCAGGTCGTCGAGCCGCCCGTCGCGCAGCAGGACCGCGACCTCGCGCCCGTCGATCCAGTCCAGGGCGATGACGATCCCCTTCACTCACACACCCCCGAACAGCGGCAGCCCGGCGGCCACCAGCAAAGTCGCGGTTTCGGCCACCGGCAGGCCCATCACAGCAGTATAGCTGCCCCCGATCCAGGGGATGAAGGCCCCCGCGGGGCCCTGAATGGCATAGCCGCCCGCCTTGCCCTGCCAGTCGCCGGACCGGATATAGGCGGAAATCTCGGCATCCGAGAGCCGCTTGAACTTGACCGAGGTGACAACGTCCCGCTCCCAGAGCCGGGTCGCGGTCTTGACCGCGATCGCCGTGACCACCCGGTGCCGGCGGCCCGACATGGCCAGCAGGAATTCGGCCGCCTCGCCGGCATCGGCGGGCTTGCCCAGTATCCGGCGGCCCAGGGCCACGGTGGTGTCGGCGGTCAGGATCACCTCATCGGCGGCACAGGGCAGCGCCTCGGCCTTTTCACGGGCCATGCGCTGACAATAAGGGCGCGGCAATTCGCCCTTCAGCGGTGTCTCGTCGATGTCGGGTGCCCGGATTTCGTCCGGGGTCAGGCCCAGTTGACCCAGCAGCTCGCGCCGCCGGGGAGACCCGGACCCCAGGACAAGTCGCATCAGCGGAAGCGGTAGTTGATCCGACCCTTCGACAGGTCGTAGGGGGTCATTTCCACCTGTACCTTGTCGCCGGCCAGAACCCGGATCCGGTTCTTGCGCATCTTGCCTGCCATCGTCGCGATCAGTTCATGGCCATTCTCAAGTTCGACCTTGAACGTCGCGTTGGGCAGGAGTTCCTTCACGACGCCGGTAAACTCAAGAATATCTTCCTTGGCCATGGTCACTCCGTTTCGAGGCCCGCAGAAAGCGCGGGCGATGCTGCATATGCGCCGAAAATTCCTGCAAGACAAGGCCCGTAAAGGAGGTTCCCCGCATTCCGCCGCGGCCTGGCACCAATCCGGGCCCATCCGGCCCGGTTCAGGCGCCGTCCTCGCCCTCGACCGTCGCCGGGCCGAAACGGGCCAGCATCCGCTCCCTGATCTGGTCGCGTGTCAGCCGATAGGCCTGCAATTTGGCCTCGCGGGTCTCGCCCAGGCCGGTCGGGTCCAGCACCGGCCAGTACTCGACCTTGAGGTGATAGAGCCGGGTCAGCTCCAGCGCATGACGCTGCGAGGCCGGAGACAGCGCGACGATCAGGTCGAAGGCCGAAAGATCGTCGCCCCAGTTGTTCATCTCGTCGAAGGAGCGCGCCCGGTGCCGGGCCAGTTCGATCCCCAGTTCGGCGCAGACCGCCACCGCGAAACCGTCGATCTCGATGTCGTTGTGCACGCCGGCCGACTGCACGTAGCATTCGGTTCCGTAGAACCGCTTCATCATCCCTTCCGCCATCGGCGAGCGCACGGCGTTGTGGTCGCAACAGAACAGCACGCTTTGCGGCAGGGACACGGTCAGGCTCCCCAATGGAGCACGCAGATCAGGGTGAACAGGCGGCGTGCGGTATCGGCGTCGAGCGTCACCTTGCCTTCGAGCCGCTCCTGCACCAGCCGGGCACCCTCGTTGTGGATGCCGCGCCGGGCCATGTCGATCGCCTCGATCTGGCCGGGCGGCAGGCGCTTCACCGCCTCGAAATAGCTTTCGCAGATCTGGAAATAGTCCTTCACCACCTGCCGGAACGGGCCCAGCGAGAGGTGGAACTCGGCAACCGGCTCGGCGGACTCGGTGCGGATGTCGAAGACCAGCCGCCGTTCGCGGATCGCCAGCCCCAGATGAAACGGCCCGGGCGGAGGCTGCTGGCCGTCGCGCGCCGGCAGGGTGAAGGAATTGTCTTCGAGCAGGTCGAAGATCGCCACCCGTCGCTCCTGCTCGATCTCCGGGGTCGGAGGTGGCAGGCCGCTGTCGTCGATCTCGATATGGCTGATGCGGGTCACGGGCGGGCACCTTCGGCTGGAACACTGCAGGGGTAACGCAGCCCGCCGCCTGCCGCAATTGCGCTTCTCCGCGCGGCGGCCTACCGCTTGTTCAGCCCGTCCAGCCGCGCCCGCACCGACTGGCCATGCGCCATCAGGCTTTCCGATTGCGCCAGCCGCTCGGCCGAGGGACCGATCCGGGACAGCGCCTCGGGGGTCATCCGGGCCAGGGTGGTGCGTTTCAGGAAATCCAGCACCGATAGGCCGGACGAGAACCGGGCCGAGCGTGCGGTGGGCAGCACATGGTTCGGGCCACCGACATAATCGCCGATCGCCTCGGGCGTCCAGGCGCCCAGGAAGATCGCCCCGGCGTGCGAGATACGGGCGGCCAGCGCCTCGGGTTCGGCGGTCAGCAGTTCCAGGTGTTCGGGCGCGATCCGGTCGGCCAGCGCCGCGGCCTCGTCAAGATCGCGCACCGCGATGACCGCGCCGAAATCGCGCCAGCTGGCCGAGGCGATCGCGCGCCGGTCCAGGGACTGCAACCGCGCTTCGACCGCCGCCGCCACCCGTTGCCCGAAGGCGGCATCGTCGGTGATCAGCAGCGCCTGCGCGCTTTCGTCATGCTCGGCCTGGCTCAGCAGGTCCAGCGCGATCCAGTCCGGGTCGTTGTCGCGGTCGGCGATGACCAGGATCTCGGATGGTCCCGCGATCATGTCGATCCCGACCTTGCCGAAGACCCGGCGCTTGGCGGCGGCCACAAAGGCATTGCCCGGACCTGTGATCTTGTCCACCGGGCGGATGCTCTCGGTGCCATAGGCCAGCGCCGCGATCGCCTGCGCCCCGCCGATCCGGTAAATCTCGTCCACCCCGGCGATCCGCGCCGCCATCAGCACCAGCGGATTGGTCGCGCCCTCCGGCGTCGGCACCGCGATGGCCAGCCGCCCGACCCCGGCCACCTTGGCCGGAATCGCGTTCATCAGCACCGAGGACGGATAAGAGGCCAACCCGCCCGGCACATAGAGCCCGGCCGCCGACACCGCAGTCCAGCGCCAGCCCAGCATCGCGCCGCTGTCTTCGGTCCAGCTCTCGTCCTGCGGCATCTGGCGCTGATGATAGGCGCGGATCCGGTCGGCGGCGAGTTCCAGCGCCGCGCGATCCTCGGCGCCGACCCTGGCGCATTCGGCCTCGATCTCGGCCGGGGAAAAGGCCAGCGTCCCGGGCGTCAGGCTCAGCCGGTCGAACTTCTGCGTCAACTCGATCAGCGCCGCATCGCCGCGACTCCGCACATCGGCGATGATCCCGGCAACGATGTCGTCCACATCCGGGCTGTCCTCGCGCTTGGCGCCCAGAAGCCGGGTGAACCGCGCTTCGAAATCGACATCCGTGGTGGAAAGCATGACCGGCATCGGCACCCCCTGTTCGCGCATCACATAGCGGCGGGCGGCACCGGGCTCAAGGCGGGCGGATCAGTCCGGGTGGCTGGGCGCGCGCCGGGCCGGGTCGATATAGGGCCGGGTCACGTCCTTCAGCGTGACCTCCAGGGTCTCGACCTCCAGCGCGATGGCCCCGTCGCCGGCCAGTGTCAGGGTCAGCACGCCCATGCCGTCCTCGGTCGGCTCGAACTGCAGCGCCAGCAGCGAATAGATCGTGTCGGCGTCACGGCTCAGCCCCTGCGAGCGGACCTTGCCGACATCCTCGATGGCCAGCACCGACTGCACCCGCTCCACCGGCCGCCGCCGCAGCGCCGCCTTCGGCTGGTCCTCCCAGCGGAACCGGTTCAAGAGCAGTGCAAAGCGGCGTTGCCGGGACTGCCAGACCATTTCCGAGCCGGGGAACACCGCGTCCTGACACAGCGCCGAGATGATCGCGAGGTCTTCGGTATCAAGGGCGCGAAGTCGCAGCGGCGCCTCGCCGCCATCCTCGAACCGGGCGTCGTCCTGTGGCACCTTGTCGCTCATTCGCCGCGAATCCGCTCGATCTTGGCCCCGACGGCCGACAGTTTCTCCTCGACCCGCTCATAGCCCCGGTCCAGGTGATAGACCCGGCTGACCACGGTCTCGCCCTCGGCGGCCAGGCCGGCCAGGATCAGCGAGATCGAGGCGCGCAGGTCGGTCGCCATCACCGGCGCCCCCTTCAGCCTCGGCACGCCGGTCACCGTGGCGGTGCCGCCATGCACCTCGATCCGGGCGCCCATCCGCATCAGTTCCGGCGCATGCATGAAACGGTTCTCGAAGATCCGCTCTTCCAGCACCGAAACCCCTTCCGCGGTACACATCAGCGCCATCATCTGGGCCTGAAGATCGGTGGGGAATCCGGGGAACGGCGCGGTGACGACATCCACCGCTTTCACCCGGTTGCCGCCGCGGCTGACCTTCAGCCCCCGCACGGTTTCCGAGACCTGGATTCCCGCCGCGTCCAGCTTTTCCGCGAAGGCCGCCACAAGGTCGAGCCGGCCGCCCAGCAGTTCCACCTCGCCACCGCAGATCGCCGGGGCCAGCATGTAGGTGCCCAGCTCGATCCGGTCGGTGACCACGGGATGCGTGGCGCCGCACAGCCGGTCCACGCCCTGGATGGTCAGCGTCGATGTGCCTTCGCCCTCGATCTGCGCCCCCATCTTCTGCAGGCAATGAGCCAGATCGACGATCTCGGGCTCGCGCGCGGCATTCCGGATCTCGGTCGTGCCCTTGGCCAGAACCGCCGCCATCAGCGCATTCTCGGTGGCGCCGACCGAAACCAGCGGAAAGTCGATCACCGCGCCCTTCAGCCGCCCGCCGGGCACCGAGGCATGCACATAGCCGTCCCGCAGGTCGAGCCTGGCGCCCAGGGCCTCCAGCGCCTGCAGATGCAGGTCCACCGGCCGGGCGCCGATCGCACAGCCGCCGGGCAGCGAGACCACCGCCTGACCAAAGCGGGCCAGCAGCGGCCCCAGCACCAGAATCGAGGCGCGCATCTTGCGGACGATGTCGTAGTCGGCGGTCAGGTTCGAGATGTCATGGCTCGACATCGCCAGCACCTGGCCCTGGCTCATCGAGGTGACCTCGGCGCCCAGCGATTGCAGCAGCGTCGTCATCATCCGCACATCGGCCAGCCGCGGCGCGTTGGTCAGGGTCAGCGGTTCTTCCGAAAGCAACGTCGCCGGCATCAGCGTCAGGCAGGCGTTCTTGGCTCCGGCAATCGGAATCACCCCGGACAATGCCCCGTTGCCCTTGACCAAAATCGAATCCATCCGCCTGACCCTTTTATTTTTCTGCCGGTTTCTTGCGTGCCTTCGCCTGTGCCTTGCGCCGGGCGATATTCGCCTTCAACGCGGCCTTCAGCCGCTCTTCGCGGCTGGAGACAGGCCGGTCCTGGCCCGGTTTGCCGGATTTCTGCTCCATGGCCCGATCTGATACAGGAACCCCGCCCCCTGAACAAGAAACGCCGTGCGGCCGATGGCCAGAATGCGCTTGCGCGGTGGAAAGAATGCGTCTAATCAGCCGCCACTTCCGGCGCTGCCGTAGCTCAGTGGTAGAGCACTCCCTTGGTAAGGGAGAGGTCGACAGTTCAATCCTGTCCGGCAGCACCAGAAATCCCCGACCTGTTCGAAAGCCCTGCAAGGACGGCCAGACGTGCCGATCCGGGGCCAATCCGCCACCATGTCGGCCCCGTCCCCTGCCGGCAAGGCGGCCCCGCAGCGCCGTCGGGAAAATCGAATTGCAATCGCAGGGCGCCCGGCCCGGCTCAGCCCCGCTTGCGCCGCGATGCGCGGCCGATGGCGGCCGGAACCTCGGCCATGGTCACCGTCGCCCGGCCGCCGCGCTTCGAGGCGTAGAGCGCCTCGTCGGCGTCCCAGAGCATCCGGTCGGCATCCGGGCGTGGATAGCGGTCGGTCGTGGTGATCCCGATCGAGCCGGAAATCCGGCAGTGCCGGCGCTGCCAGGCAATCGGTCGCTCCAGCCCGGCGATCAGCCTTCGGCCCAGGTCCATGAGCACCTCGGACGCCACGACGCCACGGATCAGCAGCACGAATTCATCGCCCCCGACCCGCGCCACGACATCCTGCGCCCGGGTCACTTCGCGCAGCACCTTGGCCACCTCGGTCAGCACATGGTCGCCCGCCGCATGGCCCAGCGTGTCATTGACATCCTTGAAGTAATCCAGGTCCAGATGCATCAGCCCGAAGCTTTCGCCACGGGCCAGCTGCCGGGCCAGCGCCTCATCCATGGCGCGCCGGTTGCCCAGACCGGTTAGCGTATCGGTCAGCGCCTGCGCCTCGGCCTCGCGCTTGGCCTCCTTCAGACGCTCGTTCAGTTTCTGGCTCTCGGCCATCACCGCCGCCTTGGCCTCGACAAGATAGAGCATCTCGATCGTCGGGTCGGTGGGCGCGAAATCGGCGGCCGTCAAGGCGTGATGGGCGATGGCATCGACCACCGAAATCCCGAAGGACAGGTTGATGAACAGCCGCCCCTTGTTCAGGGGCAGGGCCAGCCCCATCAGCTGGGTCCGGCTACCGTCGCGCAGGACGAACCGCAGCCGTCCCCCCGGAGTCGCGGCAAGATCCTCGATACGCTCGGGGCTTCTGGGCCGCCGGGATTCAAACAGCTCCAGCAAGCGCTTTCCCTGCAATCCCGCGGGCACCAGCTTCTGCAAGGTCGGCCCGGCATGCAGGATATGGCCGCTGGCCGCGACGATCATGTGCATCGGCATCAGCCGGTCGCAGGCCTTGGCCGGCAGCAGCACCGCGTCGGGGATCATCGCGTTCATGACGCCGGCGCTTGCAGCTGGAACCCGCGGCCCAGGGCGTAATCGGTCTGGAACAGCTGGATGCGCAGCACTTCCAGCCCCGGCCGCGCCGCCGTCTGCTCGATCACCGCCAATGCGCCGTAGTCGTCGGCCATCGCCTGCAACAGCCCCTGCAGGACCTGGCCAAACCCCGGCGGGCCGCCGCGCAGGGTCAACGTGTAGGTGAAGGGCGCATGCTCTTCGAGCTCCATCGCCGGCAGATCGAGGTCATTGACCGCCAGCCGCACCCGGCCCGGCAGGTCATCCAGCGAATACAGGAATTCGACGAAATCCACGCCGCCGAAGCGCAGCAGCCGCCGCACCGTGTCCGGCTGGCGCTTGGCGATCAGCCATGTGCCGATGTCCTCGAGTATCCGGGCACGCGGCTTCTGCAGCACCCGCTCGGCCGCCGCGAGGATCATCCCGGTGACCGCATCGTCATAGCTCTGCATCGATTCGAAATCGGCGATCTCGGCCCCCGACCCGCGCGCCACGGCCAGCCAGGCCCGCTCTCCATAGGTCTCGGTCAGGAAGACCTGGATCGAGCGATTGATGAGGCCGTGCATGGCCATCCTCCGGCTATTGTCGCCCGGAGCCTAGGCCCGTCCGGTTAACAACCTCTGAACGCCCGTTGGCCTGCGCCCCCGCCTATTCGGCGGCCAGCTGCGACGGGCCCTTGCGGATCTGCGTCCAGAGCGCCGCACGCCGCCGGGCCGCCTTGGCGATCGCCTCGGCCTTCACCGGGCCGAAACCGCGGATCTCCAGCGGCAATTCGGCAAGCTCCAGCGCCAGCTTCGCCGGAACGTCGGGGAGCATCTGCAGGAGCGCATCCATATCGGCCTCGTATTCGGCGATCAGCGCCCGCTCGGCGCGGCGCTCGGCACTGCGCCCGAACGGGTCGGCCCAGGTGCCGCGCAGCGGCTTCAGCGCCGCCAGGACCCGGAACAGGTGCAGCACCCAGGGGCCGAAGGCGCGTTTCTTCGGCCGCCCGTCCGCGGCCTTCCCGCCAAGGACCGGCGGCGCCAGGTGGAAGGTCATCTTCGTGACGCCCTCGAAGGCCTCGGCAACCTGCGCGGCCGAGTCCAGATGCAGCCGGGCAACCTCGTATTCATCCTTGTAGGTCAGCAGCTTGTGATAGCCCCTGGCCACCCCCAGCCGCAGCGCCGGATCGCTGAACCGTTCGACCAGCGCCATGTAGCGCCGGGCCAGCGCCTCGTTCTGGTAGGCCGCGACATGCGCCCGCCGCCTGGCGATTTGCTGCTCGGGTGTCGGCGGCGCCTGCACGACCTCGCCCGTGGCCAGCCGCGCCGCCGCCTCGGGGTCCAGCGCCACCCAGCGGCCGATCTCGAAGGCACGCAGATTGCCCTCGACCGCGGCCCCGTTCAGCCGCACCGCCTGCCGGATCGCGTCGCCGCTGAGCGGCACCAGCCCGCGCTGCCAGGCGGCGCCCAGCAGGATCATGTTGGAAAAGATCGAGTCGCCCTGCACCCGGCGCGCCAGTTCCGAGGAATCGACCAGCACCAGCCCGTCGCGCAGCCGGGCCTGCAGGGCCAGCCGCAGCTGGTCCCCCGGCAGCCGGAAATCGCGGTTCCGGGTGAAGTCCCCGGTGATCGTCTCATGCGCGTTGACCACCGCCCCGGCCTTGCCCGGCGCCATCAGGCCCAGGGTCTTGGCGCCGGCCGAGACCACCAGATCGCCACCGATCAGCGTATCGGCCTCGCCCACCGCAACCCGGATCGCGCTGATGTCCTCCGGCGCCTCGGCGATCCGGCAATGCAGATGCACCGCGCCGCCCTTCTGCGCCAGCCCGGCCATTTCCATCATTCCGACGCCCTTGCCATCGAGATGCGCCGCCATTGCCATGACGGCACCGATGGTCACCACGCCGGTGCCGCCGACGCCGGTGATGACGGTGTTATGGGTCCCGGCGATCGCGGGAAGCTCCGGCTCGGGCAGATGGCCGAGGTCCAGATCGACCGTCGCCGCCTTTTTCACCTGCGCCCCGTCCAGGGTGAGGAACGAGGGGCAAAAGCCTTTCAGACAAGAGAAATCCTTGTTGCAGGAAGATTGGTCGATGGCCCGCTTGGTGCCGAATTCGGTCTCGACCGGGGTGATCGAGACGCAGTTCGACTGCACCCCGCAATCGCCACAGCCTTCGCAGACATCGGTGTTGATCCAGACCCGCTTGTCGATATCCGGGAAGGTGCCCTTCTTGCGCCGTCGGCGCTTTTCCGCGGCGCAGGTCTGAACATAAAGAATGACCGATACGCCTTTGACCTTGCTGAATTTCTCCTGCACCTCCATCAACTGGTCGCGGGGCACGGGCCGGACCGGGAAGCGGGCCGGGTCGATGTCTTCCTTGTCGTCATAGACCACCGCCAGATGCTCGACGCCCATCGCCCGCATCTCGGCGGCGATCCGTTCGGCGGTCAGTCCGCCATCGTTGCCCTGGCCGCCGGTCATCGCCACGGCATCGTTGAAGAGTATCTTGTAAGTAATTGTTGTTCCAGCAGCAATCGCCGCCCGGATCGCCTGCACGCCGGAGTGGTTGTAGGTTCCGTCGCCGATGTTCTGGAACACATGCCCGCGGGTCGAGAACGGCGCCTCGCCGATCCAGTTCGCACCTTCGCCGCCCATATGGGTGAAGCCCACGGTTTCGCGGTCCATCCATTGCACCATGAAATGGCAACCGATCCCGGCATAGGCGCGGCTGCCTTCGGGCAGTTTGGTCGAGGTGTTGTGCGGACAGCCGGAGCAGAAATAGGGCAGCCGCGCCGCGATCTCGGGCGCATTGTCGGCTTTCTTAGCGTCGTCAATGACTTGCAGCTTGCTCTTCATGCGGGCCGATCCGCAGCCTTCCTCATCCAGGATCCGGCCCAGGGCTTCCGCGATCCGGATCGGGTCGAGCGCGAAATGCACCGGGAAGAGTTCCTTGCCGTTCTTCATCCCGCCATAGACCCGGCGGTGCGGATCGTCGAACAGCGCCTCCTTGACCTGCACCTCGATCAGCTTGCGCTTTTCCTCGACGACGACGATCAGTTCCAGCCCTTCGGCCCATTCGTGGAACGAGGTCATGTCGAGCGGCCAGACCTGCCCGACCTTGTAGGTGGTGATCCCCAGCCGCTCGGCCTCGGCATCGTCGATTCCCAGAAGCGACAGCGCATGCACCAGGTCGAGCCAGTTCTTCCCCGCCGCGACCAGGCCGATTCTCGCCCCCGGCTTGCCGGCCACGCGCCGGTCGATCCGGTTGGCGCGGGCGAAGGCCTCGGCGGCGAAGCGCTTGTGTTCGACCAGCCGTTCCTCCTGCGCGATCCGCTCGTCCCCCAGCCGGATCGACAGCCCGCCCTCGGGCATCGGGAAATCGGGGGTGACGAACTGCATCCGGTCGGGATTGCCATCGACCACCGATGTGACCTCGACCGTGTCCTTCATGAGCTTCAGCCCGGCCCAGAGACCGGAGAAGCGCGACAGCGCAAAACCATAGAGCCCGTAGTCGAGAATCTCCTGCACGCCGGCAGGTGAGAGCACCGGCATATAGGCATCGACAAGCGCCCAGTCGGACTGGTGCAGCACCGTCGAGCTTTCGCCGGTGTGATCGTCGCCCATGCACATCACGACGCCACCATGCGGCGAGGTGCCGGCCATGTTGGCATGCCGCATCACGTCGCCCGAGCGGTCCACCCCCGGCCCCTTGCCGTACCAGAGACCGAAGACGCCATCGAAACGCCCCTCGCCGCGCAATTCGGCCTGCTGGGTGCCCCAGAGCGCGGTGGCGGCGAGATCCTCGTTCAGGCCGGGCTGGAACAGCACGTCGGCGGCGCTCAGGTCACGCTCGGCCCGGGCCATGACCATGTCCACGGCACCGAGGGGCGAGCCGCGATAGCCGGTGACATAGCCCGCGGTATTCAGCCCCCCGGCACGATCGCGGGCCTTCTGCATCAGCATCAGCCGCACCAGCGCCTGGGTACCGTTCAAGAGCACCGGCGACTTGGAGAGGTCGAACCGGTCGTGCAGCGAAACCTCGGGAACTGTCATGCCAACTCCTCCCCTGGATGCGCACAGTATAGGTCAGATTTGTTGACCCACAAACTCAAAATCCAGTAATGTCAGTGTTTGCATCGCCCCATGTGCTATGGGTAAGGCATGTTCAAATATGACAGTGATCGCGACAGGATTGATACCCGATGGATTGGGACAAGCTCAGAATATTTCATGCGGTGGCGGACGCCGGGTCCCTGACCCATGCCGGCGACACGCTGCACCTGTCGCAATCGGCCGTGTCGCGGCAGATTCGCGCCCTGGAGGAGAGCCTGAACACCACGCTCTTCCACCGCCATGCCCGGGGACTGATTCTCACCGAGCAGGGCGAACTTCTGTTCGAGGCCACCAATGCGATGATCAAGCGGCTCGACACCGCCGCGGCGCGCATACGGGACAGCGAGGAAGAGGTCTTCGGTGAACTGAGGGTCACCACCACCACCGGCTTCGGGACACTGTGGCTGGCCCCCCGGCTGTCGGCGCTCTATGCCAAGTATCCGAACCTGAAGATCGACCTGATCCTGGATGAACGGGTGCTGGACCTGCCGATGCGCGAGGCCGACGTGGCGATCCGGATGAAGGAGCCGAGCCAGGCCGACCTGATCCGGCGCCGGTTGATGAACATCCGGATGCGGCTCTACGCGACCGAGGAATACCTGTCGGAACGCGGCGTGCCCGAGCAGCTGGAGGATCTGGCCGCGCATCGGCTGATCTGCCAGCACGCCGGGGCCTTCCAGGTGCAGGCCGGCGCCAATCTGGTCCAGGAGCTGATGGCCCATGACATCCCGTCGACCCTGACCGTGAACAACTATTTCGGGGTCCTGCAGGCGGTGCTGTCGAGCCTTGGGGTCGGGGTGCTGCCCGACTATCTGACCGAGGATTTCCCGAATCTGAAACGGGTGCTGCCGCAGATCGAATCGACCGAGGTGCCGGTGTTCCTAGCCTACCCCGAGGAACTCCGGCAGTCGAAGCGGGTCACCGCGTTTCGCGATTTCGTCGCCGACGAGATCATCGCGCACCGCAGGAAGCTGCGCGAGGAAACCCCGTGACCGAGGGCCGGCCCGGCCCTATTTGATCTTTGCCAGTTCCTTCAGCAGGCCTTTGCGCACCTGGGCCTGCGAGCGATAGAGCTTGGCGCCACGCTCGGCCGCATCCATCGCCTTGAGCATCGCCATCTCGGCCTTCTCGATGAAACCGACATCCTTGCTGAGGAACCCGTCCAGCGTCTTCAGCAGGGCCTGCACCTTCTTCATCCGCTTCTGGACCTCGGTGACGATCCGTTTCGCGTCCGCCACCTCGTCGCTGTCCATCTTCAGGGCAATGAGGCCGGTGGCCGCGCCGCCCAGCTTGGCGAATTTCGGTTTGACCTGCTTGGGCAGGCCGATGGTGTCGCCGACGGCATTGTTCAGCGACCCCATGGCGCCGGGACTGCCCGGCCCGAGCTGCGAATCGATGATCGTCTGCACCGTGAAGGTCCCGACCGCGATGGCGATCCCCGCCCCCAGCCCGACCGCCGGGATGCAGAGCGACACGGCGGTGATGCCGACGTTGATGATCCGCTGCGCCTCGGCGCCCTTCACGTCCTTCTTGGCCTTCTTGAGCAGTGCCTCAAGCGCCTTAAGCTCGACCAGAAGCTCCTTGAACTTCTCGCGCATCTTCTTGGTGATCTCGATCACCAGCTTCAGCAGCGCCGCAACCAGCTCGGCGACCTTGGCGCCGATATAGGCCGAATAGCGCACGTTCTGTGCTTCGAGCACTTCCAGCGTCAGGATGTATTTGCTGTAGGCGGCCATGGCGGCCTTGCCGTCGCGCGCCTTGCCGAAGGTGATGCTGTTCACCTCCTGGTTGAACACGCCCCATGCCTTGTCGAGCGCGGTGCCGTCCTTCTTGTATTGCGAGACCATCGCCGGCGGATAGGTCTTCAGCAGCTTGACGTTGGCATCGAGCGTGTCGAGCGCGGCCTCGGCATCCGTATCCACCTGCTCGAGATATTTCTGCACCACCCGGCTTTCGATGATCGCCTTTGCCGTTTCCAGGTCCATGGGTCGTGCCTCTCTTGTGAATTCGATGAATCGGTCCGTCAGGTATTCTTGAGAAAATCGTCTCGATTACCCTAGGGAATGTGGCGGCCCCGGGTAAGGTCTAGAATTCCCTACCAGCCACGATGCCCTGCCAGGCCCCGGATCGCGCGCCGCCCGACAGCCGTCAGCCATGCATCAGGCGCATGACGGCATTGCTGACTGTTTGGGAGGAATCGCTTGATCTGACCCGACCGCGCCCATAAATCCCTCATCGAAGCCGCTGGTTGAGGAAACTCTAGGCGGTTTCATACCTCCCTGTTGGACTTTGGCCGAGCTTCATGCTCGGCCTTTTTTTTGACCCGGGCGGGATGTTGAATGGATTTTCGCCGGCGATGCGGCCAGACTCCGGGCCGGGCCGGAGAACGGAGGCAAGATGCAGGACTGGTGGCGTGGCGCGGTGATCTATCAGGTCTATCCGCGGTCGTTTCAGGATGACAACGGCGACGGGGTCGGCGATCTGCCGGGGATCACCCGGCGGCTCGACCATATCGCGGCGCTTGGCGCCGATGCGGTCTGGCTCAGCCCGGTCTTTACCTCGCCGATGGCCGACATGGGCTATGACGTGTCGGATTATCGCGACATCGACCCGCTGTTCGGCACCCTGGCCGATTTCGACGCGCTGCTGGACCGCGCCCATGCCCTGGGGCTGAAGGTCATCATCGACCAGGTGATCAGCCATTCGTCGGACCAGCACCCCTGGTTCGTCGAAAGCCGCGCCAGCCGCGACAATCCGAAGGCCGACTGGTATGTCTGGGCCGATCCCGGCGCCGACGGGATGCCGCCGAACAACTGGCCCTCGGTCTTCGGCGGATCGGCCTGGGAATGGGAGCCGCGGCGGCGGCAGTACTACCTGCACAACTTCCTGGCCAGCCAGCCCGACCTCAACTTCCACAACCGGGACGTGCAGGACGCGATGATCGCGGCGATGCGCTTCTGGCTGGATCGGGGCGTCGACGGATTCCGGCTGGATACGGTGAACTATTTTTTCCACGATCCTGAGCTGCGCCCGAACCCGCCCGCCAGGCGCGACGATCCGCTGCCGGCGGTGAACCCCTACGACATGCAGGAGCATGTCTATTCCAAGAGCCGGCCCGAGAACATCGCCTTCCTGCAACGGCTCCGGGCGCTGACCGATTCATATGCCGACCGCGCCATGGTGGGCGAGATCGGCGATGACGCCCGCCGCTCGGTCGGGATCATGGCCGAGTACACCAAGGGCGACGACCGGCTGCACATGGCCTACAGTTTCGACATGCTGGGGCCCGAGTTCACGGCGCGGCATTTCCGCAGCCGGATCGAGACTTTCTTCGACGCGGCCCCGGACGGCTGGCCCTGCTGGTCGTTCTCGAACCATGACGTGCCGCGCCATGTCAGCCGCTGGGCCGGCCACGGAACCTCCGAGGACGCGGTGGCGCGGCTGGCGATCGCGATGCTGGCCTCCTTCGAGGGCACGATCGGTCTCTATCAGGGCGAAGAGCTGGGCCAGACCGAGACCGATATCCTCTACGACGAGTTGACCGACCCGCCGGGCTTCAAGTTCTGGCCCGACTACAAGGGCCGCGACGGCTGCCGGACCCCGATGGTCTGGGACGGCTCGGCCAGCGGCGGGTTCACCAGCGGGACGCCCTGGCTGCCCATCAAGCCGCCGCAGCTGGCGCGCAACGTGGCGGCGCAGGAGGCGGCGAATGACTCGGTTCTGGCCGCCTATCGCGCGACGCTGGCCTTCCGGCGCGGGTCCGAGGCGCTGCGCCGCGGCGGCACCCGGTTCCTCGACCTGCCCGAACCGGTGCTGGGCTTTCACCGCGAGGCGGACGGCCAACGGCTGACCTGCCTGTTCAACCTCTCGCCCCGGCCGCAGCGGCTGCGGATCGCCGGCGCGGCCGAACTGGCCGGCCCCGGCCGCGCCAGCCTGTCCGATGGCGTCCTGGCGCTGCCCGGCAGCGGCCATGCCTGGCTGCAAGGCACGGGGCCGCACGCCCCAGAGGTGACCATGGCCTGAGCCGCCCCGGTCCGGCGCCGACCGGCAAAGTGGCTTGGCGATGCCCCCCTGCTTGCGATACTGAGACAGGGCGCAGACGATTTCCGAGCCTTGAAAGGACATTTTCCAGATGCGTCGCATTCTTCTTGCCCTCGGGGCCCTGGCGATTTCGGCCAGCGCATTTGCCGCCCCGGCCCAAGCCGCCCGCTGCGGCAACAATGCCGCCGGGTTCAATGCCTGGAAGGCCGATTTCGCCGCCGAGGCCCGGGCCCGGGGGGTCGGCAAGCGCGGGCTGCAGGCCCTGGCCGGGGCCCGCTATTCCAGCAAGACCATCCATGCCGACCGCAACCAGAAGGGCGTCAGATACGAGCTCGACGACTTCATCCGGATCCGGCTCGGCTCGCTGGACGGCTTCGCCAATGGCGCCCGCAAGCGCAAGGCCCGCAGCCCGGCTTTCTACGACAGTCTCGAACGCGCCTATGGCGTGCCCGCGGGGGTGCTGCTGGCGATCCACGGGATGGAGACCGGCTTCGGCGCCAACATGGGCTCGGTGCCGGTGGTCTCGTCGATCCTGACCGTGGCCTATGACTGCCGCCGCAGCGATTTCTTCACCCCGCATGCCCTGGCGGCGCTGGTGATGGTCGATCGCGGCATGCTCTCGCCCGATCAGCTCGGCGCCTTCCATGGCGAACTGGGCCACACCCAGTTCCTGCCCGGCAATGCCCTGCGCTACGGGGTCGATGCCGATGGCGACGGCAAGGTGAATTTCTACGATCAGGCCGACGCCCTGGCCTCGACCGCCAACTACCTGCGCAAGAAGGGCTGGAAGCCCGGCGCCGGCTATCAGCAGGGCGAGCCGAACTTCAAGGTGCTGAACGAATGGAACGCGGCCACGGTCTATCAGCAGGCGATCGCGCTGGCCGCGGCGCGGATCGACCGCTGATGGCAGAGGCACCGGCCACCCATCCCGCGCCCGCCGGCATCGACATCGCCCGGATGGAGGCCAGCGCCGCCCGCGCCGCAGCGCTGCTGAAGGCGCTGGCGCATCCGCAGCGGCTGATGCTCCTGTGCCATCTCGGCCAGGGCGAGCGCAACGTGACCGAACTGGAAGCCCTGCTCGACGCCCGCCAGGCCGCCGTCTCGCAGCAGCTGGCGCGGCTGCGCGAGGAAGGGCTGGTCCAGGCGCGGCGCGACGGCAAGGCGGTGTATTACGCCCTGGCCGACGACAATGTCCGCCGGGTGATCGCCACCCTCTACGAGCTCTATTGCGCGCCCTGCTGAGCCGCCGCAGCCGGGTGCCGCACCGGCTTTACCTTGAAAATATCCCGGGGGGTCCGGGGGGCAGAGCCCCCCGCGGATCGGCCCGGGCGCAGCCCGGGACGAAACCTAGCCCCGCATCCGGCTGCCATCCGGGTCGAACAGCGGCCGGGTCTGCACCACGGCCCTGCGGCGCTGGCCGAGGATCTCGATGGTGAACTCCGCCCCTTCGGCAATCCGCGCCCGCGGCAGGAACCCCAGGGCCACCGATTTCCCGGCCCAATGCGCGTAGCCGCCCGAGGTGCAGAAACCCAGCACCTCCTCGCCGTCGAAGATCGGCTCGTCGGCCACCACGTCGCCGTCATCGGCATCGACGATGAAGGTCGTCAGCCGGCGGTCCGGCGGAGTCTCGCGCTGCCTCAGTACCGCGTCGCGGCCGATGAAGTCGTTCTTCTTCCAGGCGATGAACCGGTCCAGCCCGGTTTCGGCCGGCGTGTAGTCGGGCCGGTATTCCCGCATCCAGCTGCCGAAGCTCTTCTCCAGCCGCAGCGACATCATCGCCCGCATCCCGAAGGGCTTCATCCCGAAGGGCGCCCCGGCCTCGGCCAGCAGGTGATAGAGCGCCACCTGATGGTCCCTGGCGCAATAGATCTCGTAGCCCAGATCGCCGGTATAGCTGACCCGCGCCACCGTCACCGGCACATGCCCGATCGACATCTGCCGGACATGCAGGAAGGGGAAGGCCGCGTTCGAGACATCCGCCCCGGTGGCCGCCGCCAGCACCTCCCTGGCATGTTTGCCGGCGATCTGGAAGCCGAGCCGTTCCTTCGAGACGTTGCGGATCGAGACGCCCTTGTCCTGATGCGCCCAGAACCAGCGCAGGTGGAAATTCTGCGCCGAATAGCTGGCGGTGAGCTGCACCTGCTCCTCGCCCAGCCGGGCCATGGTGAAATCGCCGATGATCGCGCCCGAGGGCGACAGCATTGGGGTCAGCGCGATGCGGCCCTGCTCCGGCACCCGGTTGGCCATGATCCGGTTCAGCCAGCCGACCGCCTCCGGCCCCTCGACCAGGTATTTGCCGAAATTGTGGATCTCGTTGATCCCGACCGCCTCGCGCACCGCCCGGCATTCGTCACCGGTCGGGCCGAAGGCGTTCGAGCGGCGGAAGGTGCCGGTCTCGAGCCGGGGTTCGCCCTCGGGCGCGAAATAGTTGACATGCTCCATGCCGTAGCCCTGGCCCCAGACCGCGCGCTGCGCCTCCCAGATGCCCCAGGCCGGCGTCGTTTCCAGCGGCCGGCCTGCCGGGAGTTCCTCGTTCGGATAGGTGATCGAGAACCGGCGCTGGTAGTTCTCGGTGACTTTCAGCCGGGTCCAGTCCGGCCCGGTCCAGTCGCCGAAACGGGCGACGTCCATCGCGTAGACATCGTTCTCGGCCTCGCCATGCACCATCCATTCCGACAGCGCCTTGCCGACCCCGCCGCCCTGGCTGAACCCTGCCATGACCGCGCAGGCCGACCAGAGCCCGGGCTTGCCCGGCACCGGCCCGACCAGCGGATTGCCGTCGGGGGCAAAGGTGAACGGCCCGTTGATGATCTTCTTCATCCCGGCCCGGGCCAGCACCGGATAGCGCCTGAACGCGGCCTCCAGCGGTTCCGCCACCCGGTCCAGATCGTTGTTCAGCAACTCGTGGCCGAAATCCCAGGGGGTGCCGTCGACCGCCCAGGGCACCGCCTTCTGTTCATAGATGCCGATGCAGAGCCCGCGCCCCTCCTGGCGCAGATAGGTCTCGCCGCCCGGGTCCATCATATGCGGCAGCTCGGAACCGTGGTTGTAGACCTCGGGCAGGTCGTCGGTGAGGAAATACTGGTGCTCCATCGGATGCAGCGGCAGATAGACCCCGGCCATCCGCCCGACCTCGCGGGCCCAGAGCCCGGCCGCGTTGACGACATGCTCGGCCTTCACCGTGCCCTGTTCGGTGATCACGTCCCAACCCTCGGCGGTCTGGGTCAGGCCCGTCACCCGGTTGCGCAGCACGATCGTCGCGCCGCCCTTGCGCGCCGCCGCGGCATAGGCATGGGTGGTGCCGGAAGGGTCGAGATGGCCATCGAGCGGATCGTAGAGCCCGCCGATCACCCCGGTCACATCGGTGATCGGCGACAGTTTCGAGATTTCCTCGGGCCCGATGATCTCGGTATCCAGCCCCATGTAGCGGTGCTTGGCCCGTTCGGCGGTCAGATAGTCCATCCGGTCGCGGGTGGTGGCGATGGTCACCCCGCCGACATGGTGCAGCCCGCAGGAAAGGCCGGTCAATTCCTCGAGTTCCCGGTAGAGCCGGATCGTGTAGCCCTGCAGGGCGGCCATGTTGGTGTCGGAGTTCAGCGTGTGAAACCCGCCCGCCGCGTGCCAGGTGCTGCCACTGGTCAGTTCCGAACGTTCGATCAGCATCACGTCGGACCAGCCCAGCTTGGTCAGGTGGTAGAGCACCGAACAGCCCACCACCCCGCCACCGATCACCACCACACGCGCTGTCGTCTGCATCGTCCTACTCCGTTCCTTGCCTGTTCCGGCCGGGCCAGAGCCCGGCCATTCCGGCGCCTTCCGACGCCGTCCAATTCGTCCCGCCGCCACCGCGGAGACCCTCCCCCGGGGCCTGCGCCCGCCTCATTCCTCGGCCCCATGCGCCCGCAGCCGGCGGCGCAGCTCGGCCGCCTCGGACGCCCCGGCATCCAGCGCCCAGACATAGGCCTGGGTCCAGAAGAAACAGGCCGCCGCCGCGCGCCCCGAGGCCGCCCGCAAATCGCCCGCCCGGGCGTAGAGCCGCATCAGCGCCACCTTGTCGGCGGCGGCATGGGCGGCCAGCAACGCGTCATCCAGATCATCGGGCATCCGTCATGTCGCCCTCGGTCAACCGCGACGCCACCCATTTGTGAAACAGATGCGTCGGCCCGTCCATCGCCGGGCTGAACCTGCCGCCGTCGAAATAGGGCCCGCGCCGGCCCTTCTGCATCCCCTCGACAACGAAGATGTCCTCGGCAAAGACGTTCTTCCATAGCTCGGCATTCCGGGCCCGCAGCGCCGCGAATTCCGGCTCCAGCGCCTCTGGTTGGGCATAGTAGAGCTCGACGCGCTCGACGGTGCGGTCCTTGGCCACGGGGTCGAGGATGATCGCGAAGGCATGGTCCCGATGGGTGCCGAACAGCACATTGGGATAGAGCGCGACATATTCGGCCGCGGTATCCCATCTTCCGGACAATCCGTCGAAATCGGGAAAGCGCCGCGCCCCCTCCCCGGCCAGCTGTCGATAGACCGAGGTGCCCTGCCCCGAGAAGCAGCCTGGCTCTTCGATGTGATAGTGATCCTCCAGCCGCGAATAGCTGTTCAGGCCCGGGTGCACCCAGGGCAGGTGATAGCTTTCGCAATAGTTCTCGACCGCCAGCTTCCAGTTGCAGGCGGCATCGAAGGCAAAGCTGCTGTCGGCGCCCGCGTGATACAGCGGCTTGCCCTCGAAATCGGACCAGCGCCGGATCGCCTCGGCGGCATGCCTCGCGAACTCCGGCGCGGTCCCGGTGACATTGACGAAGATCACGTCGCGCCAGACATGGGAACGGATCTCGATCAGGCCGAGCCCGTCACGCTCGATCCCCGGCGCCGTGTTCCGCCCCGGCCCGCCGACATGCGGCGTGGTGACGAGCCGACCCTCCAGCGAGTAGCACCAGGAATGATAGGGGCAGCGGATCACCCCGCCGAGCTTCTTCGGGGACTCGACCAGGATCATGCCGCGATGCCGGCAGGTGTTCTGGAACACCTTCACCGCCCCGGCCCGGGTCCGCAGGGCGAGCAAGGGAATGCCCAGAAACTCGATCGGCCTGGCATCTCCCGGCTCGGGGATGTCCTTGGCAAAGCCGATGCCGGACCAGTTGTCGAACAGCAGCCGCCGGCGTTCCAGCGCAAAGGTCGCATCGTCGGTGTAATGCGCATTCGGCAATCCGCGGGCCGCCGCCAGCGGGGTCAGAACGTCGCTCAGGTCTTGCAATGCCATGGCCGAACCCTCCGGCCGGACCCTTCCGGCCTGGGGTCAGGATGCCCCCCGCATCGGGGCGCCGGCATCGACATCCCCGACACCGGATGTCGCAAGCGCGACATCGGGCGCCACCGCCCGGCAAATCCCGGCCGGCAGAACGGCGGGCCGGCGCCGGATTTCGGCGGCGGTTCCCCGGATGCTCTGGACCTCGGCGGCGCCTTCTGCGACGTCTGTCCCATGTGGCGCGAACCAGGAAAACGGCTTGCCGGACGGAGGCACGCGGTCGATGGCCGTGCGGTCGGGCGATGCCGGACGCCGTGCAGCGGTCTTCGCCGGTGACCGGTCCCGACCCCGAAACCCCGCTGGGCTTCACCCCCGGCCCCGAGACGGTGCATGACTTCCGCCATGCGCTCGGCCGCTTTGCGACCGGGGTCACGGTGGTGACAGCGCAGGGCGCCAAGGGTCCGGTCGGGATCACCGCCAACAGTTTCGCCTCGGTGTCGCTCGACCCGCCGCTGGTGCTCTGGTCGCCGGCCCGCGCCTCGCGCCGGTTCGAGGTCTTCGCCGGGGCGGCGGGCTATGCGATCCATATCCTGGATGCGGAGCAAGCCGATCTTTGCCGCCATTTCGTCCGCCACGGCCACGCCCCCGAGGGCATGGTCTGGGGCAAGGGAGAGGGCGGGTTGCCGGTTCTGCCCGACTGTCTGGCCCGGTTCGACTGTCGCGCCGAAGCCGCACATGACGGCGGCGACCACCTGATTCTGGTCGGCCGCGTCACCCGCGCGGTGGTGCGCGAGGGTGCGCCACTCGTCTTTCTGGGCGGCCATTATGGCAGTTTTCGGGCCTGAGGGATGACAAGTGCCGTCATGAAACCGGTCCTCTCCAGGTTTTGATTGTCAGGGGGGCCGGGACGGGCAAGGTTCGGTCAACCAGTGAAGGGAGACCAAGACATGATCCGCAATGCAATCGCCGCGCTCGCCATTCTTGCAGGCGCCTTCCAGCCCGAACCGGCCGCCGCACAGAGCTTCGATCCCACGGGCAACTGGTCCTGTTCGCTCGGGCTCTACGAGCAGGGCCTGCAACCCTATGGCTATGAAGCCGAACTGGTCGTGAACCCGGACGGCGGCCTCTATGCTCGCGGCGCCGTCTACAACCCGAACCTGCAGAACTCGGTCCAGCCCTTCGAGGGCCCCGGCGACTGGATCGCCGGACCGACCGAAAACGGCATGTGGGTCCGGCTGCGGATTCACACCCGCGGGACGCATGGCATCCTGGTCTTCGAGGGCGCGCCGACCGGGCCGGGCACGATCTATCGCCAGTCGCAGGGCCAGAACCCCGGCAGCGGCGCCTTCTACACCGCCGAGATGCAATGCACCCGTATGGGCTGATCCGGCGCGGCAAATCGGCTCTGGGACTGGCGGGCGAAACCGCCTAGTTCTGGCCCATGCTGAAGATACGCGATCTGCGGAAGAGTTTCGACGCGGCGGGGGATGGCCCCGCCGAGGCACGTCTGCAGGTTCTCGACGGGGTGGCGCTCGACCTGGCCGAGGGCGAGACGCTGGCGCTGCGCGGCGAAAGCGGCTCGGGCAAATCCACGCTGCTGCATGTGATCGGGGCGCTGGAACCCGCCGACAGCGGCTCGGTCCAGCTCGACGGCATCGAGGTGACAGCGCTGAACGAACCGCAGGCGGCGCGGTTTCGCCGCACCACCGTGGGGCTGGTGTTCCAGCAGTTCAACCTGATCCCCTCGCTGAGCGTTGCCGACAACATCGCCTTTCACGCCCGGCTGGCCGGGCGGTCGCCGAGCCCCGAGGCGCTGGCCGGGCTGGCCGAGCGGCTGGGCATCGCGGCGCAGCTGGGGAAGTTCCCCGAGGCACTGTCGGGCGGCCAGCAGCAGCGCGCGGCGCTGGCCCGGACACTGGCGGCGCGGCCCCGGCTGATCCTTGCCGACGAGCCGACCGGCAATCTCGACGAGGCAACCGGCGACGCGGTCCTGACCGTGATGCTGGAACTGACCGCCGAGATCGGCGCCGGGCTGCTGATGGTCACCCATTCCAGCCGGCTGGCGGCGCGGCTGGACCGCGAGCTGGTGCTCTCGAAGGGCCGGATCGCATGAGGCCCCTGCGGCCCCTGCCCCGGCGGCCTGCCTGATGATCGGCGCGGCGTTCCGGGCCCTGGTCTCGCACTGGCGGCGGCGTCGGCTGCAACTGGCGGCGCTGATCACCGGCCTGGCGCTGGCGACGGCGCTCTGGACCGGCGTGCAGGCGATCAACGCCGAGGCCCGCGCCAGCTATGCCAGGGCGGCCGGAGAGGTTCAGGTCGCGGCGCTGCCGCAGATCACCCGGGCGGGCGGCGTGACGATGGAGGATTTCTACACGCTGCGGGCCGGGGGCTGGCTGGTGACGCCGGTGGTCGAGGGCCGGGTGCAGATCGGGGACCGCAGCCTGCGGCTGCTGGGGCTCGATCCGCTGACCGCCCCCGCGGCGCTGCGCCCCGCCGCGATGACGCCGGAGACCCTGAGCCGCCTGCCCGTTGCCAATGGCACCGCCACGCCGGCCACCGCGCCGCGCTATGCCGCGCCCGACATCGCCGCCGAGATCGGGGCCATCGCCGCCCCCGGCCTGCCGCCGGGCCTGCTGGTGACCGAGGTGACGGCCGCGGCGGAGATGCTGGGCCGGCCCGGCCGGCTGTCGCGGCTGACCCTGCTGCCCGAGCAGCCGCTGCGCCAGGCCGCACTGGCCGACCTCGGCCCCTACAGCCTGTCGCCGGCCGCAGAATCCACCGATCTGGGCCGGCTCACCGAGAGCTTCCATCTCAACCTGACCGCCTTCGGCTTCCTGGCCTTTGCGGTCGGGCTGTTCGTCGTGCATGGCACGATCGGCCTGGCCTTCGAGGAACGGCGCCCGATGATCCGCACCCTGCGCGCCCTGGGCCTGCCGCTGCGGCTTCTGGCGGCGCTGCTGGCCGCCGAGCTGACCGTTCTGGCGCTGATCGGCGGCGGCATCGGCGTGGTGCTGGGCGGCTGGATCGCGGCGCAGCTTCTGCCCGATGTCGCCTCCAGCCTGCGCGGGCTCTATGGCGCCGAGGTCTCGGGCAGCCTGACGATACGCCCGGTCTGGTGGCTGGCCGGGCTGGGCATGGCTCTGGGCGGCACCTGGGTGGCGGGTGCCGGGGCGCTGCTGCAACTGGCGCGGCTGCCGCTGCTGGCCCCGGCCCGGCCAAGGGCCTGGGCCCGCGCCGGCCGGCGGCTGGCGCGACTGGGCGCCCTGGCAGGGCTGGTGCTGCTGGCCGTCGCCGCACTGGCCCTGGGGGTCGCGCCGGGGCTGGGCGCCGGGCTGCTCTGGGGCTTTGCCGGGCTGGCGGCGCTGCTGCTGGGCGCCGCGGCGCTGTTGCCCTTCCTGCTGAGCCGGGCGCTGGCCCTGGGGGCCCGGCTGGCCCGCCGCCCGCTCGCGCAATGGGCCTGGGCCGACACCGGACAGCAGCTTCCCGGTCTCAGCCTGGCGTTGATGGCGCTGATGCTGGCCCTGGCGGCCAATATCGGCGTCTCCACCATGGTCGGCTCGTTCCGGCAGACCTTCCTCGGCTGGCTCGACCAGAGGCTTGCCGCCGATCTCTATGTCATCGCCCGGGACGACGCCGAGGCGGAACGGCTGGAGGCCTGGCTGGAACCGCGGGTCGAGGCGGTCCTGCCGGTCTGGCGCATTGCCGCAACCGCCGAGGGCGCTGCCGTCTCGCTCTACGGGTTCCGCGACGATCCGATCTATCGCCAGAGCTGGCCGCTGCTCTCGGCGCTGCCCGAGGTCTGGACCCGCGCGGCAAGGGGCGAGGGCGTGCTGATCAACGAGCAGCTGGCCCGGCGACTGGACAAGGCGCCGGGCGCCTCCCTGTCGCTGCCGGGATGGGAGACCCGGGTGCTTGGGGTCTATTCCGACTATGGCAACCCGAACGGCCAGGTGATGATGGCGCTGGACCGGCTGGTGACGCTCTACCCCGGCGCCGACCGGCGGCGCTTCGGCCTGCGGCTGGCCCCCGGCACCGCGCCGGCGCTGCGCAAGGCGCTGACCGAGACCTTCGATCTGCCGCCCGGCGTCGTCACCGATCAGGCGACGCAGAAGGCCGCCGCACGGGGCGTGTTCGAGCGGACCTTCCTGGTCACGGGCGCGCTCAACGCGCTGACGCTGGCGGTGGCGGGATTTGCCATGCTGACCGCGCTGACCACGCTGTCGGGGATGCGGTTGCCGCAACTGGCGCCGGTCTGGGCCATGGGGATGGGACGGCGCCAGCTGGCGGCGCTCGAGGTGCTCCGCGCCCTCGGCCTGGCGGCCCTGACCTTCTGCATGGCGCTGCCGGTGGGGCTGGCCCTGGCCTGGGCGCTGCTGGCGGTGATCAATGTGCAGGCCTTCGGCTGGCGGCTGCCGATGTTCCTCTATCCCGCCGACCTGGCGCGGTTGTTCCTTTGGGCCATGCTGGCGGCCGGGCTGGCCGCCACCCTGCCCGCCCTGCGCCTGGCCCGCCGCCCGGTCGCCGATCTGCTGAGGGTCTTTGCCGGTGAGCGCTGATCGTTCCTTCCCGCGACCGGGCCGGCCGACGCGCCGGGCGCTGCTGGCCTCGGGGCTGGGCCTGTTGCTGGCACAACGGCTTCAGGCGCAGGGCTTTGCCGGATTGGGACAGGGCGGCACCGGCTTTGCCCTGCCCGATCCCGGCTATCGGCTGCGCTTTCCCCGCGACCACGCCGCGCATCCCGGCTTTCGCATCGAATGGTGGTATCTGACCGCCAACCTCACCGACCCGCAGGGCCGCGACTGGGGCGCGCAATGGACGCTGTTCCGCTCGGCACTGGACCCGGAGGAGCCGCGGGCACAGGCCTGGATGGGCCATGCCGCCCTGGCCAGTCCCGAAGGGCATCTGAGCGCCGAACGCCTCGCCCGCCCCGGTCAGGCCGGGGTGCGCCTGACCGAAGCACCGACGCGGCTCGAGGCCCGGATCGACGAATGGCGGCTGACCGGCGATCCCGAGACCCGGATGCGGGTCAGCGCCGGCGGCAGCGATTTCGCATTCGACCTGGGCCTGACCGCGACCGGGCCGCTGGTCCTGCAGGGGGATGCGGGCTATTCGGTCAAGTCGCCCGGGGGACAGGCAAGCCATTACTACTCGCAACCCTTCCTGAAGGCGGCGGGCGAGGTGCAGACAGGCGGCGGGGCCCTGCCGGTGACCGGCATCGCCTGGCTCGACCGCGAATGGTCCTCGGAACCGCTGGCGGCGGATCAAAGCGGCTGGGACTGGTTCTCGCTGTCGCTGGACAGCGGCGCCAAGCTGATGGGCTTCGTGCTGCGCGGCGCCAGCCGGTTTACCGCCGCCACCTGGATCGCCCCGGACGGCCGGGCCACGCCCCTGCCCGACGGCGCCTTCAGAGCCGAGCCGCTGGACTGGGCCAAGGTCGCCGGTCATCGCCTGCCGCTGCGCTGGCGGGTCCGGCTGGCCGATCCGCGCCCCGAGGTTCCGGCATTGGATCTGGAGGTGCGCGCCATCCGCCCCGACGCCTGGATGCCGATGCTGTTTCCCTATTGGGAAGGGCCGGTGCGGGTCTCGGGCAGCGCCGGCGGGATCGGCTATCTGGAGATGACCGGCTATGAATGACCCTGCCGCCGCCCTGGCCGAAGCGCTGGAGACCTGCTGGTCCCGGCTCTCCGATCTGCCCTGCGAAGCCGTTCTGGCCACGGTCGCGGAACGCGGTGCCGAAGCGCGGGTGGTGATGCTGCGCCGCGCCGACCGGGCGGCGGGAAGCGTCGGCTTTCATGCCGATCTGCAAAGCCCGAAACTGGCCGAGATTGCCCGCAGCCCCGGCGCCACCCTGCTGATCTGGGACCGCGCCGCGCGGCTGCAACTGCGGCTGCGGGTGACGCTTTCGGTGCGGACCGGGGCCGCCGATCTCTGGGCGGCGCTGCCCGATGCGGCCCGCGGCAACTATGGCACGGTGCCGCCGCCGGGCCGGCCGATCGCGGCACCGGATGCCTATGTCCGGCGGCCCGAGCTGGCCCGGTTCGGCGAGATCACCGGCCGGATCGAGGCCATCGACATGGTGCAGATGCGTGGACAGGGCGACCGCCGGGCGCTCTTCGCGCGCGACGAGGACTGGCGCGGCCGGTGGCTGGCGCCCTAGGTGCCTTTTATGAACACCTGCAGGTCCGCGACATTGGTGCCGGTCGCCCCGGTCATCAGCAGGTCGCCATCGGCCGCCAGGGCGTGATAGCTGTCCGACCGGGCCAGGGCCTGGAACGGATCGACCCCCAAAGCCCGCATCCGGCGCGCCGAGCTGGAATCGACCAGCCCTCCCGCCGCGTCGGTCGGCCCGTCGCGGCCATCGGTCCCGCCCGACAGCAGCACCCAGTCGAAGGCCAGGTCGCGGCCCAGCATCGCCACCCGCAGGGCCAGTTCCTGGTTGCGCCCCCCCAGCCCGTCGCCGGTCACCTTCACCGTGGTCTCGCCGCCGAACAGCAGCACCGCGCCCGGCTCGGCCCGTCGCGCCGCGCGCAGGATTTCCTCGGCCGCCCGATCCACCGCGCCGGTCAACCTGTCCGAGACGATCCGCGCCCCCGGTTCCGCCGCCGCCATCGCTTCAAGGCTGATCCGGTTCGAGCCGACCAGATGCAATTCCGACGGCGGCAAGGGCGGGGCCTCGGGGGCCCTGGCCGACAACAGCGCCGCCACCGGCTCGGGGATCTGATCCCAGAGCCCCGCGTCTTCCAGAACCGCACGCGCCCCGGCCCGGTCGCCGATCGGCGCCACCGTCGGGCCCGAGGCGATCACCCGCGGGTCGTCGCCGATCACGTCCGACAGCACATAGGACACCACCGGACAGCCCGCCGCCCGCAGCATCCCGCCACCCTTCAGCCGCGACAGCTGCTGGCGGACCAGGTTCATCTCGGTGATCTCCAGCCCCGAGGCCAGCATCAGCCGGTTGACCTCGGCCTTGTCGTCGAGCGTGATCCCCGCCGCCGGGGCCGGCAGCAGGGCCGAGCCTCCGCCCGAGATCAGCGCCACCAGGTGATCCGCGGGCGTCAACCCGGCCAGCATCGCCTCGACCCGCCGCGCCGCGGCCTCTCCGGCCGCGTCGGGAACCGGATGGCCCGAGATCAGCACCTCGACCCCCGGCAACGCCGCCGATCCGGCGGCCTCGGCACTGCCCTCGGTGGTCACCACCAGCGCCGATGCGGGCGGCCCCGGCAGATGCCGCAGGGCCTCGGCCATCATCCCCGGCGCCGCCTTGCCCAGGGCCAGCAGATGCACCCGCCCCCCCGGCAGCGGATGCTCCTTCAGCGCCTTGCCCAGGGCCGGTTCCGGCAACGCCGCCTGCACGCCGAGCGCGAAGAGCGCCCGCGCCTTGTCCCGCATCGCCTTCATGATCCCTCCGATTCCCCGGCCCGGCCGCGCCCGGCTCAACCGATTCTTAAACCTTCGGCGGCAGAACCCTGGGCATCCGCCCGCTGCGACGGGTCCGCCGCGCCCGGCCCGGTCCCTCCGCCTGCGCCGGGACCGTGGCCGGTCGGAAAATGGACGAGAGGACGGTCAGTGGCAACCACGCTGATACTGGAAGAGTTCCTGGACCTGCCGGCCACCGGCCGGCTGGCGGAGCAGCTGGCGGGCGCCGGGCCGGCGATCTCGCTGAATGCCTCGGGCGTCCGCCATCTGGGCGGCCTGGCGGCGCAGCTGATCCTCGCCGCGCGGCGCACGGCCCGAAAACGCGGGACCGGGTTCCGCGTCACCCGGCCCTCGGCCGAATTCACCGCGGGTCTGACCCGCCTGGGCATCGACCCGCAAACCTTCGAGGGATGAGGACAGGTAATGGCCCTGCATGTGCTTGCCGTTGACGATTCCCGCACCATACGCGGCATGCTGAACATGGCGCTGACCTCGGCAGGGTTCGCGGTGACACTGGCCGCAGACGGGATCGACGGGCTGGAAAAACTGGCCAGCGGCCGTCCCGATGTCGTCATCTCGGACATCAACATGCCCCGGCTCGACGGATTCGGCTTCATCGCGGCGGTGCGGAGCGATCCCGGCTGGCCGGGCCTGCCGATCCTGGTGCTGACCACCGAAAGCGCGCCCGCCCTCAGGGCCCGGGCCCGCGAGCTGGGCGCCAGCGGCTGGATCGTCAAACCCTTCGACGAAGCGCGGCTGGTCGCCGCCATTCGCCGTGTCTCGGGACGGGCCGCCGCATGAGCATGCCGGACCTGCGCGAAACCTTCTTCCAGGAATGCGAGGATCTGCTCGAGTCGATGGCCGGCGGTCTGCGCATGCTGGAGCAGGACGCGGCCGATGCCGAAACCATCAACATGGTGTTTCGCGCGGTGCATTCGATCAAGGGCGGCGCCGGAGCCTTCGGGCTGGAGACCCTGGTGCAGTTCGCGCATGGGTTCGAGACCGCCCTGGACCAGTTGCGCGCGGGCAGGATCGCGGCCGATCCGGCGTTGTGCGGGTTGCTGATGCAGGCCGGGGACCACCTGGCCGATCTGGTGGCGGCGGCGCGCAGCGGAGATGCGGAGAAACTCGGGACCAGCGCCCCCCTGATGGCAGCCCTCGAAACGGCGTCCGGCGGTTCGCAGACCGATGCGGCGGTCGCCTTCACGCCGGTTGCGCTGACCCTCGATCCGGCAGCCGATCCCGCGCCGGCGGCGCAATCCGCCCCGGGAAAGACACGCTACGAAATCCGGTTCCGCCCCGATCCGGAGCTCTATGCCAACGGCAATGACACCGCCCTGCTGTTTCGCGACCTTGCCGACCTGGGATCGCTCGAGGTCGCGCTGGATGCCACGGCACTGCCCGATCTGGATGATCTGGACTGGCGCCGCAACTATCTGAGCTGGACGCTGACCCTGGCGACCGACCAGGCAGAGGAGGCGGTGCGGGCGGTGTTCGGCTTTGTCGAAGGGCTCTGCGATCTGGAGATCCGGCCTTTGCCGCCCCCAAGGCAAGGATCGGCTGACGACTCCGACGCCGCCCCCGACAGGGCGCCGCCCTCCCCGACAGGCAAACCGGCCCGACCGCGCCCGACGATCCGGGTCGATCTCGACCGGGTCGATCGGCTGATCAATCTGGCAGGCGAACTGGTCATCAATCAGGCGATGCTCGCCCAGGCGGTCGACAGCGCCGGGCTGTCGGGGATCGGTTCGGACATCGGTCTGGGGCTGGACGAGTTGGCTCAGCTCTGCCGCGATATCCAGGAAGGCGTGATGGCGATCCGGGCGCAGCCGGTCAAGCCGCTGTTCGACAGGATGCACCGCATCCTGCGCGAATGCGCCGCCGCCTCGGGCAAGGACGCGCGGCTGCTGACCGAGGGCGAGATGACCGAAGTGGACAAGACGGTGATCGAGAAGCTGGCCGATCCGCTGACCCACATGATCCGCAATGCCGTCGATCACGGGCTGGAGACCGCCGCGACCCGGACCGGGGCGGGCAAGCCGGCCCGGGGCACGGTGACGCTGTCGGCGCAGCATCGCTCGGGCCGGGTCATCCTCACCGTGACCGATGACGGCAGCGGCATCGACCGCGCCCGGGTCCGGCAACTCGCCGTCAGCCGCGGGCTGATCGCGGAAGAGGCCGAACTGACCGCCGCCGAGATCGACAAACTCCTGTTTCTGCCGGGCTTCACCACCTCGGCCGAATTGTCGGAACTTTCCGGGCGCGGGGTCGGGCTGGACGTGGTGCGCAGCGCGATCGCCGAACTGGGCGGCCGGGTCGGCATCCTCTCGACGCCCGGCGCCGGGACCAGCTTCACGATCTCGCTGCCGCTCACGCTGGCGGTTCTGGATGGCCTGATCGTCGGGATCGGGGCCGAGCGCCTGGTGATCCCGATCAGCGCCGTTGTCGAGACGCTGCGCCCGGCGCCGGGCCAGGTTCTGCCGCTGGGTCCGATCGACCGGGTCATGGCGCTGCGTGGTGCCTATGTGCCGGTTGTTGATCTCGGCCTGTCGCTGGGCCTGCGCGGCCCGGTCGCATGTCTGGACGACGCGGCGATCGTACTGGTCGAGACCGGTCACGACAGCTTCGTCGCCCTGGCCGTCGACTCGATCCAGGACCAGCGCCAGGTCGTCATCAAGAGCCTCGAAGGCAACTACGGCCCGGTTCCCGGCATCGCGGCGGCGACGGTTCTGGGCGACGGGCGGGTCGCGCTGATCCTCGACACCAATGCCATCCCCGGGCCCGAGACCGCCCGGCCCCGGATCGCCGCGGAGTAGCCCGATGCCCGAAACCCCGCCCCAGGCCGCCGACCCCGATGTGCGCGAACTCGTCACCTTCCGCGTCGCCGGTCAGGATTTCTGCATGGATATCATGTCGGTGCGCGAAATCCGGGGCTGGACACCCAGCACCGCCCTGCCACATGCGCCCGATCATGTTCGCGGTGTCATCAACCTGCGCGGCGCGGTGGTGCCGATCGTCGATCTCGCGCAACGGCTTGGCCTCGGCCCGGTCAGCCCGACAGCGCGGCATGTCATCATCATCGCCCGGCTCGGTGCGCAGACCGTCGGCTTGCTGGTCGAGGCGGTCTCGGACATCCTCACGGTCCCCCTCGCGGCAATCCAGCCAACCCCCGAAATCGCCGGTCCGGAACTTCAGGGAACGATCGAAGGGGTGATTGCCCGGGGCGACCGGATGATCCGGATGGTCGCGCTGGACAGCCTGCTGCATGGCAAGACGCGGGAGGTCGGATGACCCCCCTCCTCGCCCGCGTCCCGCCCGAGTTGAGCGCCGCCGATTTCCGCGCCATCGCCGACCTGTTGCAGGCCCGAACCGGCATCGCCCTGTCCGAGGGCAAACGTTCCCTGGTGCTGGCGCGGCTGGCCCGGCGGCTGAGAAAGCTGGGGCTGCCGGACTTCGCCGCCTATGCGGCCCTGCTCGGCAGCGAGGCCGGAGCGACGGAATGCCGGGAAATGGTTTCGGCACTGACCACCAATGTCACCGCCTTCTTCCGCGAGGCGCATCATTTCGACACCCTGCGCCGGCGTGTGCTGCCGCCGCTGATCGCGCGGGCCCGGGCCGGCGGTCGGCTGCGGCTCTGGTCGGCGGGCTGCGCTTCGGGGGAAGAGCCCTATTCGATCGCCATGGAACTGCTTGACCTCTGCCCCGAAGCGGCAGGGCTGGATATCCGTATCCTGGCTTCGGATGTGGACCCGGCGATCCTGGCCCGGGCCCGCGACGGGATCTATCGCGCCGAGGCGCTGACCGGGCTGAGCGCGGCGCGTCGCCGGCGCTGGTTCCGTCCGCTCGGCGACGGTACGGCGCGGGCAGCGCCCGGGCTTGCCGCCCCGATCCGGTTCCGAGAGTTGAACCTGGCCGGGCAATGGCCGCTGCGGGGGCCCTTCGACGCGATCTTCTGCCGCAATGTGACGATCTATCTCGACCGCCCCGCACAGGACCGTATCTGGCAGGGTTTCGCCGGGCTGCTGGCCCCCGCCGGCCATCTCTTCATCGGCCATTCCGAGCGTCTGACCGGCCCTGCCGCGGAGCGGTTCACCTCGGTCGGCATCACCACCTACCGGCGTCGGGCCTGAGCCCGGCCCGCCCCGCATCCAGAAGGAGCCCACCCATGGCGCTACGCGAAACCCTGCGGATCATGGTCGTCGATGACATGTCCACCTCGCGCGGCCTGATCGTTCAGGCGCTGGAATGGATGGGCATCAAGCATATCCTGGAAAGCCCCGATGCGGCGGATGCCCTGGGCAGCCTGGCCAAGACGCCGGTGCATCTGGTGCTGTCGGATTACAACATGCCGGGGATGGACGGGCTGGCCCTGCTGCGCAAGCTGCGCAGCATGCCGGCCACCGCCCGGCTGGGCTTCATCCTGATCACCGGGCGGGCCGATGCCGCCATGGTCAGCGAAGGGCAGCGACTGGGCATGAACAACCTGATCACCAAGCCCTTCACCCCGCAATCGCTGAAGGATTGCATCGAGCGGGTCGTGGGCCGGCTATGAGCCCGCCGCAGCGGCCTGGACTGGCGCTCGGCCCCGTCCTCGACCGCCTGGCACAGGAGTCGCTGGCGCTCTCGGCCCGCATCGAACGCGCCGAAGCCGCGCTGCACGAGGTTCTGGGCGGGTTGAACGCCCTGCCTGCTGGCACCGCCGATGACCTTCAGGGCATCGACCTCGTGCGCCAGAGCCTCGATGACTTCGCGCGCCTGCTGGCCGCCGCCGCCGTCGCGGTGCCGTCCGGGGCCGACCTGGACCCGGCGGCGTTTCGGGCGGCGGTGCAGCTTTCGGACCTGGCCGAGAGGCTGCGCGGCGGCACGGCCCCCAACCTGACCGACCCGCGAGAGCAGGATGAACTGGGCCTGTTCCACCCCCCGGACCGGCCCGGGCCCGGGCCGGAGAGCTAGGCCGCTCAGGTGGCTGGTGTCAGCCCCGGTCGCGCTGCGCCCTGCCGCCATCGGGCCAGAACCGCATCCGCCCGCTGCCCGGCTCAGAACTCTTCCCAGCCGTCCCATTCCGTCCCGTTCCTGAGACCCGCGCCGGCGCCCGGATTCGCCGCCTCGGACAGGGCGGTGCCGGCAGAGGGTCTCGGCGCCCGGCGCATCGTGACGATCTCGGCCCCCTCGGCCGGGCGGACCCGGAACCGCGCCACCAGTTCGCTCAGCGTGACGGATTCGTTCCGCAGCGAATGGCTGGCCGCGGTGGTTTCCTCGACCATGGCGGCATTCTGCTGGGTCACCTCGTCCAGCTGGGTGACGCCTGTGTTGATCTCGATCAGCCCGTTCGACTGCTCGGCCGAAGAGGCCGCGATGTCCGTCACCAGCCCGGCGATATGGCCGACGCTCTCGACGATCTGGTTCAGCGCCGCGCCGGCCTGGCCGACCAGCGTCACCCCCCGTTCGACATGGCCCGACGAGGCCGAGATCAGCGCCTTGATCTCGCGGGCCGCTTCCGATGAGCGTTGCGCCAGTGACCGGACCTCGGAGGCGACCACGGCAAAGCCGCGCCCGGCCTCCCCTGCCCGTGCCGCCTCGACCCCGGCATTCAGCGCCAGCAGATTGGTCTGGAAGGCGATGTCGTCGATCACGCCGATGATCTGGCTGATCTGGTCCGAGCTTTTCTCGATCTCGCCCATCGCATCGACCGCCTGCGAGACGACCTCGCCCGAGGCGGTGGCATTCTCGCGGGCCGAGCGGACCGCGCGGTCGGCCTCTCCGGCGCCGTCGGCGGCGGATTTGACCCCGGCCGTCAACTGGTCCATCGCCGCCGCGGTCTCTTCCAGCGTCGCGGCCTGGTTCTCGGTCCGGCGCGACAAGTCGTCGGCGGCCTGCGACATCTCGGTCGCCCCGGCATTGATGCTGCCGGTGATGGCGATCAGCTGCCGCATGACATCGGTGAGCTTGCCGAGTGCGGCGTTGAAATCGTGGCGGAGCTGTTCGTATTCCGGCGAAAACGGGGTTTCGAGCATCTCGGTCAGGTTGCCGCCGGCCAGGGCCGCCAGCCCGCGCCGCAGGTCGTCCACCACCTGTTTCTGCGCCGCCGCCTGCTTCTCGCGCTCGCCCTCGACCGCCTGGCGCTGGCGCTCGATCTCGCTGACGTCGTGGCTCAGCTCGACCACCTGGTCGAGCCGGCCGCGGGCATCGAAGATCGGGTTCATCGCCACATCGACCCAGACGTCGCGCCCATCCCGGCCCTTGCGGCGAACCTTGTGATTGACCGCCTCGCCTTCGGCCAGCCGCTCTCTTGCGACGACGGTATCCTCGCTGGCGCCGAAGAGCTCCTCGATGCTCATCCCGATCGCCTCCTCGCCATAGCCGAAGACCTCGGCGAACTTGGCGTTGACCTTGCGAACCCGGAAGTCGCTGTCGTATTCGATCACCACCTGGCTGGCCCGCAGCGCGTCGAGGATCGAGGCGTTCAGCTTGGCCTCGCGGACATCGGAGAACTCGACGATGTTGCCGGCGTAGTTTCCGGCGCTGTCGAGGATCGCCGTGACATGGCGGCGGATCCGCATCTCGCCAAAGGCGAAATCGGTGCTGAGCGGCAGGTTGTCGAGATCGGCGAACAGGCGGCGCTGTTCGGCGGGGTCGCTGTGGAACAGGTCCATCGACATGCCGACCGCGTTCCGGGCGTCGTAATCGGGCATCAGCCGCCGCATCGTCTCGACATTGTCCATGAACAGCCGGTCGGCAGCCTTGTTCTGGGCAATCACCACCATCCGGGAATCGACCATCACCATCGGCACCGAGGATTCGGCGAAGGCCTGGCTCTGGAACAGGGTCATCCGCGCCGCCTCTTCGGCATCGGCCAGCCGGGCCCGGCAGGCCTCCAGATCGGCGGCAATCGCACCGATCTCGTCGCGGCGCCGGACAAAGGGCACCTCGGCATGATAGTCGCCATCGGCGACCCGGCGCATCGCGGCGCCGATGCCCAGCAATGGCCGCACGATGCTGCGCGCCAGGGCCAGGCCCATCAGCACCGCCGCCACCGCCGCCGCCAGCATCAGCAGGATCGCATGTTCGCGCAGATGGGCCACCGGCGCCATCAGCTCGGCCCGGTCCTCTTCCACCACGAGGCCCCAGTCCAGCCCGGGCTCATCCAGCCGGGCATAGGAAGCCATGACCCTCTGGCCGTTCCCGCCGAGCGTGTCGGCCAGGAACCCCGCCCCCCCGGCCAGCAGCGCCGCCACTTGCGGACGGTCGGCAACGGGGTCGAGCGGGTTGTCCCCGGTCGCGCCGCCGGGATCGGAGTTGCGCCGCAGACCATCCGCGCCGATCAGGATCACGCGCCCGTTGTCGGCCAGGCCCGCCGCGCCGTTGATCGCCGCGTTCAGCCGATCGACATTGACTTCGAAGGCCAGCACGCCCAGCGGCTTGTTGCCCGCCCCTTCGACCCGGATCGCCACGAAGGCCGCCGCGACATCGTTCGACGGCCCGTAGCGGGAGAAATCGACAAAGACCGGGCTTTGGTCCGGTGCCGCCATCGCCCTGCGATAGGCGCGGCCCAGGCCGCTGTCGCGGAGCGGCGCCTGCCGAAAATCCTGCGCGAAGTCCGGCTCCTTCTTCACCGAATAGATCAGGTCGCCCTGGCTGTCGAACAGGACTAGGTCGTGATAGCCGCGCAGTTCCAACTGCTGCCGGAACAGGCCGTGAAAGCGGGCATGGGCCTTGGAATAGGCCGAGCCATCGCCGCCCCCGGCCAGTTTGAACCGTTCCGCGGCCGGATACCGGTTGTCGGTGACATAGAGCTTGCGCAGGGTCGCCGCCCTGTCGCCTTCGACCCGGTCGAACCCCGCCGACAGCGCCTGCAGCGCGGTCACCGTCGTCGGGGCATGCGCCGCCATGATCGCATCGCTGCGCAATTCCTGCAGCCAGTCATGCAGCCGGACCGCCCGGGTCTCCAGTGCCATTTCCAGCCGCAGCCCGACCTGCTGGGTCAGGGCCGCCCGGGCATCGAAGAAGCTGACGGTGGCAATGACCCCGGCGAAGAGGATCGCCAGCGCCGCGATCACGGGCAGGCGGACGGCGATGGAGGTGACATTCAGCTTCATCCTGAAACCTTCGGCTCATGGAAAGGACCTGCGGCACCGACAGGCGCGGCAATGCGGGCGATCTGGAACGCGACTATGGCCAGACCGGGTAAAGGCCGCCTTAACCGGGTCCGAAACGCGATCTTCCCCAATCCATCGCCAAATCGTCACCCGCCGCATCGGCACCCCGTCAGGCCAACCGGGGGATCGGCGCGACAGGCGGCGGGGTCGGGCTGCGGCGAATGCTGATCCGTGGATGGGCACGGTCGCGACAATCCGGATTCCCGGTGACTATGTCACCCGCATCCCGCGCCGGATCGGCTATTACCGGGGGTGTATCCAAAGGAGCGAACAGACATGTCCGACAATGAGCAAACCATCCAGAACCTGAACACCGCCCTGCAGATGGAAATGAGCGCGGCGCATCAGTATCAGCTGCACGCCCATGTCCTGGAAGACTGGGGCCTGACCAAGCTCGCCGCCCAGATGCGCGAGGAGATGACCGAGGAACTGGGCCATTCCGACCGTTTCATCGAGCGGATCATGTTCCTCAAGGGCACGCCGCAGGTGGCGCTGGCCAAGCCGATCCACAAGGCGGACTCGCTGGTCGACATGTTCAAGACCGACCTGGCCGACGAGATCGAGGCCATCGAGGTCTATATCCGCGCCGCCAAGGCCGCCGACGAACTGGGCGACATCGGCTCCCGCGAGGTGTTCGAGGCCATCGCCCTGGACGAAGAGGGCCACAAGGCCTGGCTGGAACTGCAACTCGACCTGATCGAGCGGCTGGGCGAGTCGACCTACAGCAGCAAGTTCGTCACCCTCGGCGAAGCCGAAGAGGACTGAGCCGGCCCACGCAAAGGCTCCGGCACACCGGAAGGGCGGCGCAAGCGCTGCCCCCACCCTCAGCCCCGGCGCTGCACCGTCGTCGCCGGGACCGCAGCGGACTGTAGCGCCGCGAAGCCCTCGGGCCGAAAGCGCACCTTTGCCTCCGGGCTTTTCGGATCGAGTTGGTAGAGCGCCGGCCGGCTGGACAGATAGGCGCGCCATGTGCGTTCGGGCAAGGTGCTGATCCGGACAGCGTGAGTCCGGTGCATCTGGGGCCCGAGTTCGGCAATCCGCATGCCGGTGCCATTGGTGCTGTACCGCGCAATCATGCTGCGGATCTTCAGATCGAGGTCCGCGCAATCGGCCGGGTTCTCCTCCGCGGGCGGCGCGGCCTTCGGCTCGCCTTCTTCGAGACAGTGGAACTCGGTGCAGGCCAGCCGGAAGCCCATCGGCGCTTTGTTCTCGCCGAGGCCAAGCACATGCAGCCCGCGCTCCCGCAGCCGCTGCGCAAGGTGGGTGAAGTCGCCATCCGACGAGGCAATCACGAAGGATTCGACCCCGCTCTCCAGGGCCAGTTCCATGGCGTCGATGCTGAGAAGCAGGTCGGCGGCGTTCTTGCCCGCGCCCGCGTGCAGCAGCCGGTAGCCCTGCGCCCGCAGCCAGTCCGAGGGTTGGTTCAGGGCGGCATAGACCCGGGCGATATCGACCCGGCCCAACCGCGCCGCCTCGGCCAGAACCTTTGGCGCGTGGCTGGCGCTGATATTGTCCCCATCCACCAGAACCGCGATACGCCGAGCCGACATGCCCATCTCCGTTACAACCTGCGCGCCCGCGGGACGATAGAACGGCTATAGGGCAATAGTTTGTCCGAATCTCACCCTGCCCCGGCCTCTGGCGTGACGCTCAGCACCACACGCTCGCCCGCGAACCAGGTGGTGCCGTATTCGACCGGGCGCCCCTCTGCATCGACATTCACCGCCACCGTCTTCAGGATCGCCGCCCCCTCGCGCAGTTCCAGCCGTGCCGCCAGCACCGCCGGGGCGGTTTCGGCCAGCATCCGGGTCGACGCGCGGGTGTAGTCCTCGACCCCCATCCGGGCCAGCGCCCTTGTGATCGAATCCACTTCCCCCACCACCTTCGGCAGGTTCGGGAACCGCGCCGCCGGGAACACCGCCCGGAAGACCGCCAGCGGCTCGCCATCGGCCAGCGAGACGCCTTCCACGACATGCACCTCCGCGCCCGGCGCCAGAGCCAGCGCCTCGGCCTCGCCGGCATCTGCGCGGCGCGTCACCACCTGGTCGATCCGCCGCGAGGGCACCCGGCCCGCGGCCTCGAGGTTCTGGTGGAACCGCACCCGGCGGCCCAGCGGATAATCCGCCACCGCCCGCGCCGCCACGAAGACGCCCGAGCCCCGCCGGGTCCGCACCAGCCCCGCCTCGGCCAGCGACGCCAGCGCCCGGCGCAGCGTGTGGCGGTTGACCGAGAACCGCGCCGACAGCTGCGCCTCGGTCGGCAGCCGGTCGCCGGGGCGCCAATGCCCGGCGGCGATCTCGGCGCCCAGCGTGTCGGCGATCGAGCGCCAGAGCGCGGTGCGCGGCGGCGTGCCGCGGGTCTCTGTCATGAAGGGTTCACCTCATCGGGTGTTGTGTCGGGGCGGCGGGGCCGCTACTAATTTGTCTAGTTGTATAGAACACTGGACAACTTGCCAAGATGTCTACCGCCGCCAGTGCCGCGCCCGCCGACCCCGACCAGGCCGCCCGCCAGGGCTGGATCGGGCTTCTCGCCCGCGCCCCGGCCCGACGGCTCGCGGCCCTGTTTCCCGAACTGCCCGCGCATGAGCCCCTGCGCCGCCCCGAGACCGGCACCGTCATGGTGCGCGGCCGCCTTGGCGCCACCGGCGCGGCCTTCAACCTGGGCGAGATGACTGTCACCCGCTGCTCGCTGCGCCTGGCCTCCGGCGCGGTCGGGCACGCGCAGGTGCAGGGCCGCAACAAGGGCCACGCCCTGCGCGCCGCCGCGCTCGACGCGCTGATGCAGGGGCCCGAGGCAGAGAGGCTCCGCCGGCAGGTGCTCGACCCGCTCGCCGCCGAAGAGGCCGCCCGCCGCGCCAACCGGGCCGCCAAAGCCGCCGCCACCAAGGTCGATTTCTTCACCATGGTCCGGGGAGAGGATTCATGACCGTCGCCCTGACCGGCGCCTTCGCCGACCCGCCGCGCGATGCCGCGCGGGCCTTCCGCGGCGCCTTGCGGGCGCTGTCGCGCCCCGGCACCATCGTGACCCTTGCCGGCGCCGCCGGCCCGGCGCCGCTGTCGCCCGCCGCCGCCGCGCTGTTGCTAACCCTGGCCGACGCCACCACGCCGCTGCATCTGGCCGGCGCACATGACTGTGCCGCGCTGCGCGACTGGGTCCGGTTTCACTGCGGCGCGCCCCTGACCGGCGCCGAAGACGCCGCCTTCGCCCTTGGCACCTGGCCGGCCCTGGCGCCGCTCGATCGCTACCGGATCGGCACCCCGGACTATCCCGACCGCGCCGCCACGCTGATCGTGGAGGTCGAAGACCTCACCCCCGATGGCGCCCGCCTGTCCGGCCCCGGCATCCGGGGCCAGGCGCGGCTCTCGCTGCCCGAGACCGCCGCCTTCCGCGCCAATCACGACCTGTTCCCGCTGGGCTGGGACTGCTTCCTGACCGCCGGGGAACGGCTTGCCGGCCTGCCTCGGTCCACCCAGGTGGAGGCCGCCTGATGTATGTCGCCGTCAAGGGGGGCGAACGCGCCATCGACGCCGCCCATGCCCTGCTGGCCGAGGAACGGCGCGGAGACACCGCCATTGCGGAACTCTCGGTCGCCCAGATCCGCGAGCAGCTGCGGCTTGCGGTGAACCGGGTCATGGCCGAAGGCTCGCTCTACGATCCCGACCTGGCGGCGCTGGCGATCAAGCAGGCCCGCGGCGACCTGATCGAGGCGATCTTCCTGATCCGCGCCTATCGCACCACCCTGCCGCGCTTCGGCGCCTCGCGCCCGGTGGACACCGGGAAAATGGCCTGCCTGCGCCGGATCTCGGCCACCTTCAAGGACGCGCCCGGCGGCCAGGTGCTGGGGCCGACCTTCGACTACACGCACCGCCTGCTCGACTTCAAGCTGATGGCCGAAGGCGGGGCCGAAACCGCCGCCGAAGCCCCCGAACCGGCGAGTGTGGACCCGGCGCCGATGCCGCATATCGCCGAGTTCCTGAACCGCGACGGGCTGATCGAGACCGACGCGCCCTCGGACGCCGAACCCGGCGACCTGACCCGCAACCCGATGCAGCTTCCCGCCGACCGGGCGCTGCGGATGCAGGCGCTGACCCGGGGTGACGAAGGCTTCCTGCTCTCGCTCGCCTATTCCACCCAGCGGGGCTATGGCCGCACCCATGCCTTTGTCGGAGAGCTGCGGATCGGCATGGTCGAGGTCGAGATGGAGATCCCCGAGCTTGGCTTTGCGGTGACCGTAGGCGAGATCGAGCTGACCGAATGCGAGACGGTGAACCAGTTCCAGGGCTCGAAAACCGAACCGCCGCAGTTCACCAAGGGCTACGGGCTGGTCTTCGGCCAGTCCGAGCGCAAGGCGATCTCGCTGTCTCTGGTGGACCGGGCGCTGCGCTGGCAGGAGTTGGGCGAGGAAGGTCAGGGCGTTCCGGCGCAGGATCAGGAATTCGTGCTGATGCATGCCGACAACGTGCAGGCGACCGGGTTCCTCGAACATATCAAACTGCCGCATTACGTCGATTTCCAGTCCGAACTGGAACTGATCCGCAAGCTCAGGGCCGAGGCGCAGGCGGCGCCGGCGCGGGCGGACAGCCCCGCGGAGGAGACCGCCGAATGAGCCCCGGCGACAGCGACAGCCCCTACAACTTCGCCTATCTCGACGAGGACACCAAGCGGATGATCCGCCGGGCGATCCTGAAGGGCGTCGCGGTGCCGGGCTATCAGGTGCCCTTCGCCAGCCGCGAGATGCCGATGCCCTACGGCTGGGGCACCGGCGGGGTGCAGGTCACCGCCGCCTGTCTGGTGCCCGAGGACCGGCTGAAGGTCATCGACCAGGGCGCCGACGACACCACCAACGCGGTCTCGATCCGCAAGTTCTTCGAAAGGACCGCCGGGATTGCCACCACCGAGACCACCACCGAGGCGAGCCTGATCCAGACCCGGCACCGGATTCCCGAGACCCCGCTGACCGAAGACCAGATCCTCGTCTATCAAGTGCCGATCCCGGAACCGCTGCGCTTTCTCGAACCGCGCGAGACCGAGACCCGCAAGATGCACGCGCTGGAAGACTACGGGCTGATGCATGTGAAGCTTTACGAGGACATCGCCCGGCACGGCGCCATCGCCACCTCCTATGCCTATCCGGTCAGGGTCGGGGATCGCTATGTGATGGACCCGTCACCGATCCCGAAATTCGACAATCCGAAACTCTCGGACAACGCCGCGCTGCAACTCTTCGGCGCCGGGCGCGAGCAGCGGATCTACGCCCTGCCGCCCTACACGAAAGTGGTCAGCCTCGATTTCGAGGACCACCCGTTCCAGGCCACCAAGGCCGAGCATGACTGCGATCTCTGCGGCGCCTCGGACAGTTATCTGGACGAGGTGATCCTCGATGATCGGGGGGGACGGATGTTCGTGTGCTCCGACACGGATTTCTGCACCCGGCGCCGAGCTGCCGGCCATGTCGGGTGCCTGGGAGAACCGGCATGAGCCCGGCCCGGAACCTCGCCGAACCGGCGGCCCCGGCCCGACCGCTGCTGAGCGTCGCAGGGCTGGGAAAGTCCTACGGCGGCCGGATCGGCTGCGCCGATGTCTCCTTCGATCTCTGGCCCGGCGAGGTGCTGGGCATCGTCGGCGAGAGCGGATCGGGGAAATCGACGCTGCTGGGCTGCCTGGCGGGCCAGTTGGCGCCGGACCGGGGCCAGGTGATCTTCGACACGGCCGAGGGGCCGCAGGACACGCTGACCATGTCCGAGCCGCAACGCCGCCGCCTGATGCGCGGCGACTGGGCCTTCGTCCACCAGAACCCGCGCGACGGGCTGCGGATGGGGGTCTCGGCGAGCGGCAATGTCGGGGAACGGCTGATGGCGGTTGGCGCCCGGCACTATGGCGACATCCGCGCCGAGGCGGCCGACTGGCTCGGCCGGGTCGAGATCGCCGCCGACCGGATCGACGACCGGCCCCGGCAGTTCTCGGGCGGGATGCAGCAGCGGTTGCAGATCGCCCGCAACCTGGTCACCAATCCCCGGCTGGTCTTCATGGACGAGCCGACCGGCGGGCTCGATGTCAGCGTGCAGGCGCGGTTGCTCGACCTTCTGCGCGGGCTGGTCCGGCAGATGGGCCTCAGCGCCATCATCGTCACCCATGACCTCGCCGTGGTGCGGCTGCTGGCCGACCGGCTGATGGTGATGAAGGACGGCCGGGTGATCGAACAGGGCCTGACCGACCAGGTGCTGGACGATCCGCAGGCCGCCTATACGCAGTTGCTGGTCTCGTCGGTGCTGCAGGTCTGATATGCGCCGGACCCGCCCCCTTTCCACCCCGACCGGCGCAACAGCGGAGCCCGCGATGAACGGTGCCCATGCGCTTGCCGGCGGCCCCCGGCTGGACTTTCGCTGGCGGAGGTGGCCGTGACCGGAGCCGGACCAATCCCGAAAGGCGCGTTGCGATGATCGAGGTCGAGAACCTGTCGAAGAGCTTCACCCTGCACAATCAGGGCGGCGTGACGATCCCGGTGATGCAGGGCGCCCACCTGTGGGTGCGGCCCGGCGAATACGTCGGGCTGACCGGCGCGTCGGGGGCCGGCAAGTCCACCCTGATGCGAATGATCTGGGGCAATTACCTGAGTGTATCGGGCCGGATAAGGGTCGGCGGACTGGAACTGACCGGGGCCGAGCCGCGCCAGGTCCTCGCCCTGCGCCGCCGGACCCTGGGCTATGTCTCGCAATTCCTGCGGGTGATCCCCCGGGTGCCGACGCTGGATGTCGTGGCCGAACCGCTGCTGGCACTCGGCACGGCTGAAACCGAGGCCCGCGACCGGGCCGGCGCCCTTCTGGCCCGGCTGAACATCCCACGGCGGCTCTGGGCCCTGTCGCCCACCACCTTCTCGGGCGGCGAGCAGCAGCGGGTGAACCTGGCCCGCGGCTTCGTCCATCGCTACCCGGCGCTGCTGATCGACGAGCCGACCGCCAGCCTCGACGCCGCCAACCGCGCCGTGGTGCTCGCCCTGATTGCCGAGGCCAAGGCCGCCGGCTCGGCGATCCTCGGCATCTTCCATGACGAGGCGGCGCGGGAACAGGTTTGCGACCGGCTGGTCGATGTCGGCGACTTCACGCCCGGGGCCGCCCGCCCGGAGGGCTCTGCCGCATGAGCCTGCCGCCCCCCGCCAGAGATCGAAAACCACAGGGGCGGCTCTTCGCCGTGGTCGGGCCCTCGGGCGTCGGCAAGGACACCCTGATGGAAGGCGCGCGGGCGCGGCGCCCCGATCTGCATCTGGTGCGCCGGGTCATCACCCGCCCCGAGACGGCTGGCGGCGAGCGGTTCGAGGGCGTGACGCCCGAGGCATTCGCCGCCCGCAAGGCCGCCGGCGACTTCGCGCTCGACTGGTCCGCGCACGGGCTGCGTTACGGCATACCACGGGCCGAGTTGGCCCCGCTTGCGGCGGGCCGCGACGTGCTGTTCAACGGCTCGCGGGCGGCCCTCGCCCCGGCCAGAGAGCGGTTTCCGGCGCTGCGGGTCATCCTGCTGACGGCGCCGCCGGAGGTGCTGGCCGAACGGCTGGCGGCGCGGGGCCGCGAAGGTCGCGCCGAGATCGAGGCGCGGTTGCGGCGCGCCAGTTTCGAGCTTCCGCCGGGGATCGAGGCGCGCGAGGTGGTCAATGACGCCGAGCCGGAACAGGGCATCGCACGGCTGCTGGCCGCCATCGGGGCGGAGCCGCAGTCATGAGGCAGAGCGTCCCCTTGCGAGTGCCTGCCGCCATAGTGGAAGTCCGCCGGTCTTGCCCTGCCGCAGGCCGTGCGGCGGCCGGCCAATTCGCCTTGCACCCCGGCGCCGATTCACGCGCCAAGGATTTCGGCGACGCGCCGCCCTCAGCCGCCCAGCGGAACCCGTTCCAGCACCCGGAACCTTTGTCCTTCGGACTGATGACACAGGCTCAGTTCGCCGACCCGGAACGGGCGCGGCAGCAACGGCGCAAGCACCGGCTCCAGCGCCGCGGCGGTCGCCGCCACCGCCTCGGCGCCGATATTGCCGGTCAGGGTCAGGTGAAAGCGGAAGTCCTCGAACACATAGGGATAGCCCCAGCGGTCCAGATTGGCGCGCTGGCGCGGGCTCAGCCGCTCGGGATTGCGCCGGGCGATCTCGGCCGCATCCGGCGGCCTGCGGAACCCGTCCAGCGCCCGGACCACCGTGCCCGCCAGCGCCGCCAGCGCATCCTGCGTGCCCTCGGGCACCAGCGCCAGGAACCCGCCGAGCGGCTGCAACCGCAACCCCGGCAGCGTGACCGGCGCCAGCCGCGCGGCAAGGGACAGCAGCTCGTCGCGCAAACCCTCCCTGCTGCACCCCTCGGCCAGCCGGAACGGCGCCTTGAGCGTGCCGTGGAAACCGTATCTGCGCGGCGTCTCGGTCAGTTCGGCCACCGGCGCCGGCAGGCCCGGCACATCCGGATGCGCCGGCGCGACCCCGGCCTCGGGGTCCCAGCCCAGCCAGGCCGCGGCAAATTCGGCCAGGGCACCCGGTCCGGGTGTGTAGTAGATCGCATATCGCTCCATGCCGCCCGTCCTGCCTGCCATCCGTCGCACCAGTGTGTCACAACCGGGCCATACCGCCCTGCCCCGCCGCCGGCGTCAAGCCGGCCCGCCGATCCGCCACGCCCCGAACCGAGCCCCGCTCTGCCCCGTCCCCTTGTCCCCGGACCCCAGCCATGACCGCGCCCCAGACGAAACCGCAGCCCGCCGCCGCCCAGACCGAAGAGGTCCTGCTGGGCAACGCCCGGCTGGTCCTGCCCGGAGAGGTCATCACCGGGTCGCTGCGGCTGAAGGACGGCCGGATTGCCGACATCGCAAGCGGCGCGGCGCTGCCCCGCGGCGCGCTGGACTGCGAAGGCGACCTGGTGATGCCGGGCCTGATCGAGCTGCATACCGACAATCTCGAACGCCACATGCAGCCGCGCCCCGGCGTCAACTGGCCCCATGCGGCGGCGATCATCGCGCATGACGCCGAACTGGCCTCGACCGGAATCACCACCGTCTTCGACGCGCTCCGCGTCGGCTCGATCGTCTTTTCCAACACCGGCTACGGCGAATACGCCCGTCCGCTGGCCGACGAGATCCTCGACCTGCGCCGCCAGGGCGCATTGAGGATCAGCCATTTCCTGCACCTGCGGGCCGAAATCTGCTCGGAAACCCTGACCGGGGAACTGGCCAAGTTCGGCCCCGAGGACCGGGTCGGCATCGTCAGCCTCATGGATCACACCCCGGGCGAACGGCAGTTCCGCGATGTCTCCAAGCTCGAAGCCTATGTGCGCGGCAAGCACGGGCTGAGCGCCGAGGAATTCGTCGCCCATGTCGCCGACAAGCGGGCCATGCGCGAAAGGCTGGGGGCCGAGCACGAGGCCGCCGCGGTGGCCGCCGCGCGGCGCTATGGCGCGGTGCTGGCCAGCCATGACGACACCACCGCCGCGCAGGTCGGGGTCTCGAAATCGCACGGCGTCGCCTTTGCCGAATTCCCGACCACCGCCGAGGCCGCCGAGGCCTGCAAGGCAGCGGGAATCGCGGTGATGATGGGGGCGCCGAACCTGATCCGCGGCGGCTCGCATTCCGGCAATGTCGCCGCCGAGGCTCTGGCGCAGGAGGGACTGCTGGACATCGTCTCGTCCGATTACGTTCCGGCGGCGCTGTTGTCGGCGGGTCTGATGCTGGGCGACCTCTGGGGTGATCTGGCGCGCGGCGTGGCGACGGTGACCTCGGCGCCGGGCCGGGCCGCCGGGCTGACTGATCGCGGTCATCTGGACATAGGCGCCAGGGCCGACGTGATTCGGGTCGCCCGGATCGGTAGCGCCGCGGCGCTGCGCGGCTGCTGGGTGCAGGGTCGCCGGGTCGGATAGCCGCTCCCGCGGACCTCGGCCGGGCCGGCACCGGGGCATCCCGAGCCCGCGGAACAAGGCCCCCGCAGACCCGCCACGCGCCCTGCGCAGGGCGCTCCCGCCCCATGCCCGTTTGCTGCCACATTTGCGGCCTAATCTCCGTGATCGGTCCCACAGAGCCGGGTCGGAGCCTGCCATTGAAGAAACAATCGACCTTGGAAAGTCCGAAAAGGACCATTCTTCGGCCTGAATTCTGCGGGAATAAAGGTGGAAGTTTGTCGAGTGGCGGATCGTCGGGGTTCGCCAGCAGCCGAGTGGAAATGAGATGAAGAGCGACCTCTCAAACCCAGCCGCAGGACGCGAAGGCTATGCCGACGTGCTCAGGCCCGGCACCACATTGCTGCGCGGCCAGTACACCATTGTCGGCTTTCTCTCCTCGGGCGGTTTCGGAATCACCTACCTGGCCAAGGACAGCCTCGACCGGATGGTCGTCATCAAGGAATGCTTCCCCTCGTCGATGTGCTTCCGGCGGTCCAACACCGTGCAGGTGCGATCGCGCAGCAACCAGGGTGACTTCGCCTCGATCGTGAAGATGTTCGGCACCGAGGCGCGGCGGCTGGCCAAGCTGGATCATCCCAATATCGTCGGCGTGCACCAGGTCTTCGAGGACAACGAGACCGCCTACATGGCGCTCGACCTTATCCGCGGGCATGACCTGCTGTCCACCGTCGAGGGCGAGACCGAGCCGCTGGAGCCGCCGCAGATCAAGTCGATCCTTCTCTCCCTGCTGGACGCCGTGGCCTATATCCACGCCCGCGACATCCTGCACCGCGACATCTCGCCGGACAACGTGCTGATCGATTCGACCGGGTCGCCGATCCTGATCGACTTTGGCGCCGCCCGCGAAGAGGCGATCCGGACCAGCCGGGTTCTGTCCTCGATGCACACCGTCAAGGATGGCTATTCCCCCTATGAATTCTATGTGGCCGGCAGCCCGCAGGGGCCGTCGAGCGACCTCTACGCCCTGGGCGCGACGATCTATCACCTGATCACCGGCAATGCGCCGCCGGACAGCCAGGCCCGGGTCGCCGCCGTGGCCGAGGGCCGCGCCGACCCCTATGTGCCGCTGTCCGATTTCGATCAGCGCTTCGACCGCTTCTTCGTCAGCGCGATCAATCAGGCACTGGAAATATTCCCGAAGAACCGGCTGCAGTCGGCAAAGGACTGGATCGAGCAGATTCACGAAGAGAAACGAAGGGCCGCGGCACTGGACCGCGCCAAGCACGACAAGACGGTCGAGGATTCGATCTTCCGTCTGGTCGCGGAAACCAACCAGGCGGTGCTGGCCGACAAGGCCACCGAAGAGGCTCCGCCACCTCCGCCCCCGGCCGCGGCTCAGCCTTCGCCCGGACCCAAGACCAGACCGAAGGCCAAGACCGCGGCCAAACGCGCCGCCGCGCGCCGGAAACCCCCGGCGCCTGCCCCGGCCTCCGCCTCCAAGCCCGCCAGGGCCTCGCGGCGGAAAATCCAGTTCGGACTGCCGTTGACAGCGGCATTGTGGCGCTTTGCCAGGCGCCGGATTTCTTTCTCGAAGTGAACACAGGAACGGTGACGAGATGAGCTTCATCAAGGATTTGATCGCCTGGAAGGCGCGCCCCGACCGGGCTGCCGCCCATGACGCGGAAGACGACCGCCTGGACTTCGAGACCGGCGCCGAGGATGCCGACTATGCGGATGACTGGGACGACGACGATTTCGACGAGGACGACTTCGACGAAGACGACTTTGACGAGGACGAACTCGACGAGGAAGACCTCGGCGTGCTCGACGATGTCGATCCTGCCCCGGCCCGCCCGCCGGTCAAGGCTGCCGCCGCCGCGCGGGCTGCCGCGCCGAAGCGCGAGAAGCCGGAACCGTCGCACAACCATGTCGACAGCGTCGATGTTGACGACATCCTGAACCGCGTCGCCCAGCGAAACGCGGCCCGCGCCACCCAGGCCGACGGGGTGAAGGTCGTGCAGTCGGCGACACCGCCGAAAATCTGGGAAATGAATGTCGGCCCCGCCGCGCCGGCCCAGGCGCCTGCCGCCGCCCCGGCCAAGGCCCGGGCACGGCCCAGGCCCGAACCCGCCGCCCAGGTCGCACCTGCACCGGCGCCAGCCCCGCAACCTGCGCCCCAGGCTGCGGCCCCGGCGCCCGGCCCCGCGACCCAACCCGTTCAGCCCGAAACCTCGGCCGAACCGCCGCGGGGGCAGAACCCGCGCCCCGCCGGGCGGGTCAAGACCCGGCTGCTGGGCTTCCACAACCCCGGCGCGGTGCCGAGCGACCCGTTCGATACCGACGCCATCGCCCCCGCCACCGGATCGACCAAGTTCCCGACCGGCTGGGTGGTGGTGATCGAGGGTCCGGGCCGTGGCACCTGCTTCACCCTGCAGGGCGGAGTCAGCCAGATCGGCCGCGGCGAGGGTCAGGCGATCCGGCTCGATTTCGGCGATCAGTCGATCTCGCGCAACAACCACGCCGCCATCGCCTATGACGACGAGGTCGGCCGCTTCTACCTCGGCCATGGTGGCAAGCTGAACCTGGTGCGGCTGAACGACCGTCCGGTGCTCTCGACCGAGGAACTGGCCACGAACGACAAGATCCGGATCGGCGAGACCATCCTGAAATTCGTGGCGCTCTGCGGCGACGGCTTCAGCTGGACCGAGGAACCGGGGCGTGATGCCAATGCAATCGCAGGCTAGGACCGGCTTCGACATCGCCTCGGCCGTCTGGCTGGGCAAGCGCGAGACCCAGGAGGATGCCCTGGCCATAGATGCGCCGCTGGGCAGCGACATCGGCCTCGTGGTGCTGGCCGACGGCATGGGCGGCCATGCCGCGGGCGACGTCGCCTCGACCATCGTGGTGACCGAGGTCTTTGCCGATCTGAAGCTGCGCAGCGCCGGATTCGCGGAGTCGCCGGAAACCCTGACCGACACCCTGCGCAATGCCGCCGATGCCGCCAACCGATGCGTCGCGGCGCATGTTGCGGCCAATCCGGGCACCGAGGGCATGGGCGCCACGCTGGTGGCCCTGGTGGCCCAGGGCAATGCGCTGCACTGGATTTCGGTCGGCGACTCGCCGCTGTTCCTCTGGCGCGACGGCAAGCTCACCCAGCTGAACGAGGATCACTCGCTTGCGCCGCAGATCGACTACATGGTCGAGAGCGGCCAGATGGATGCCGAGGTCGGCGCCACCCATCCCGACCGCAACTGCCTGACCTCGGTCCTGATGGGCCGCGAGGTCGATCGCACCGACTGCCCCGACACCGCCTTCGCCCTGCGCCCCGACGACATCATCGTGGTGGCCAGCGACGGGCTGCAGTTCCTCTCGAATGACGCGATCTCCGCGCTTCTGGCTGAGCTGGGCCCGATGTCCAGCGCCGATATCGCCAGCGTGCTCCTGGAGGCGGTTCAGGCCCTGGCCGATCCGCACCAGGACAATGTCTCCTTCGCGGTGCTGCAAAGCCGTGCCGGCGCCGTGCGCCGGGCCCATGCGCCGCGGCGCCGGCTCGGGCGGCGCAAGGCTGCGCGCGGCAAGGCCGGTCAGGAGGCGAAGGGCCTGCTGGCGACGATGGCCGAGAGCCCCGGGACGGCCGCCGATGCCCCCGCCGCGATGAAATCCACCACCCGCTGGTCCGGGCTGACGGCGCTGACCCGCCGACTGCGCTCGGGCGACAACACCCGGGAGGCGCTGGAATGACCACGGCCCCCGACAGCCCCGAAGCGATCCGCGAAAGGCTGCGGCGCCTGCTCGACGACGGCGGGCTGCGGGCCACCGTGGCCGAGGCCGGCGCGGCGCTGCGCGACCGGATCGACGCGGCGGTCCGGGTCACGGTCTTCGGCCTGCCGCAGTCCGGCAAGACCCGGATCATCAACCTGCTTCTGGGCCGCGACCTGCTGCCTCCGGGAATCGAGCTGCCCACCACGGCGCTGGCGCGGGGCGAATCCGACATCAGCCGCGCCACCCTGCCCGACGGCAGCCAGAAACGCTGGCGCGGGGCCCCCTTCCACAAGATCGCCCTGCTCAACCCGGCGCTGGTCGAGATCTTCGCCACCGATGCCGCGCTGACCGACCTGACGCTGATGCGTATCGCTGCCGACGACACCGCCGCGGATCAGCAAGCCGCCATGAACTGGGCCGCCCGGCAGACCGATATCGCGCTCTGGTGCAGCCGCGCCTTCACCAGCGAGGAGGCCGCGCTCTGGGCCTCGGCCCCGGAGGGATTGCGCCACAATTCCTACCTCGTCATGACCCGGGCCGAAGCGCCTCTGGCCCCGGCCGTCGATTTCCTCGGCAGCTTCACCATCGCGCCCGGCGAAGACGGGGCCGCGGGGGCAAGAACCCTGCTGGCCGAGTTGCAGCGCCGTTCGGATGCCGGCCGCCGGGCCTATCTCGACCATGCGCTGCTGTTCCTGAACCGTTACGCCCCGGCCAGCGCCGGCCGCACGCCGGCCAGGGCCCCCGCTCCCGCGGCCGAAGCGCCGGAGCAGACGGCACGCTCGGACGCCCCCGCCAACCGCGCGGCGGCGCCCTCGGACAGCGCCGCGGCGCCGGCCAGACCCAGCCGCAGCTCCGCCCCGCCCGCCGGCCAGAAACCCTATCCGAAACCCACCTCCAAGCCGCTGCCGAGCGCCGGAAAGGGCCCGGTCCCCGACCTCTCGCAGGTCTGCAACACCGCCGTCGCCCTGCTCCGCGACCGCGCCCGCGACCTGTCCAAGGCCCTGCCCAGCTATGGCCCCAAGCCGGCGCCGAAGGTCTTCGGACATTGCATGGAGACCATGGAGGCGCTCGTCGAACGGGTGTCCTCCGCCGGGGTGCCCGACCTCTCGGACCTGGTGCTCGACACCGCCGACGCCATCGTCCTGCTTCAGGGCGAAGGCGGGGTGGCGCAGGCTGCCGATTCCGTCACCCTGTTGCTGCAACTGCGCCGCGACCTTGAAACGAGGATCGCCGCATGACCCTTCCCATCCGCCTGTTCTCCGGCCGGCCCGGAAGCCGGAAACCCGCGTCCGCCCATTCTGACGGACCTCATGTGACTATTGAAGATTGGATTTTGTGATGAGCGCGCTCGAAAAAGCCAATGAGCCGGGCCTGACGCCGCCGCCCAACGCCTATCTGACCCGGATCGGCATCGAAGCGCTGTCAGACTTTGCCGAGCGCCGCGACCGGCTGACCGATGCCCTGGAGAAGCTGGCCGACATCGGCGACGAGGTGACTTCGAAAGTCGCCGAACGGCTGAGCTCGCATCTGGATTCCCTGGAACCGAGCGTCACCATGATCGGTCAGGTCAAGGCCGGCAAGACCAGCCTGGTCAACGCGATGACCGGGATGCCCGACATCCTGCCCGCCGACGTGAACCCCTGGACCTCGGTGGTCACCTCGCTGCATCTCTCGGCAGCCGGCTTTCCCGATGCCACCCGGGCCCGTTTCAAGTTCTTCGGCGAGGATGACTGGCAGCGGCTGTTCAACCGCGGCGGCCGGATCGGCGAGCTTGCCGCCCGCGCCGGGGCCGAGGACGAACTGGAAAAGGTCCGCGCGCAGCTGACCGAGATGCGCGAGAAATCGCGCCGCCGCCTGGGCCGCCGCTTCGAGATGCTGCTCAGCCAGCAACACGACTACGGCTATTTCGACCGGCAGCTGATCGAGCGCTACGTGATCCTCGGCGACGATTTCGAGACCGAGACCGATACGAGCCGCAATCAGGGCCGCTTTGCCGACATCACCCAGTCGGCCGACCTTTTCATCGAGCGCCCCGACCTGCCGACGGGTCTCTGCATCCGCGACACGCCGGGGGTCAACGACACCTTCATGATCCGCGAGCAGATCACCATCCGGGCGATCCGCGACAGCCGGCTCTGCGTCGTCGTCCTGTCGGCGCATCAGGCCCTGTCGGATGTCGATCTGGCGCTGGTCCGGCTGATCTCGAACGTGAAGTCCCGCGAAGTGGTGATCTTCGTCAACCGGATCGACGAACTGGCCGACCCGGGCAAGCAGGTGCCCGAGATCGAAGCCTCGATCCGCGCCACCCTTGCCACGCATCAGGGGCCGGAGAACGCGCAGATCGTTTTCGGCTCGGCCTATTGGGCGAACCGGGCGTTGACCGGAGAGCTGAAGGGCATGGCCCGCGCCAGCGCCGACGCACTGGTGAACTGGGCCCAACATGCCGCCAAGGCCGCCAAGCGCGGCAGTTCGACCGAATCGATGATCTGGGAACTGTCCGGCGTGCCGACGCTGATGCGCGCCCTGTCCGAACGGATCGTCGAAGGCGAAGGCGCCGAAGCCATGAACCGCGCCGCGGCCCAGGCGCAGAACCTGCTGCGCGCCATGCGGGCCACCGTGACCGGCCCCCAGGGCGACGGCCAGTCTACCGAGGCCCGGCTGCCGGCCGAGACGCTGGCGGCCCGGCTCGATCAGATCGAGAGCGCGGCCCGCGCCGATCTGCGCGACCGCTTCTCCAGGATAGAGACCGAATTCGACCGCCGCCTCGAACGGGCCCATGCCAGCTTCCTCGACCGCGCCACGGCCTCGCTGATCGGGCATCTGGAGACCTGGGGCGAGAACGAGGTCTGGCAATACGACCCCTCGGCGCTGCGGATGCTGCTGCGCACGGCCTATCAGGTCTTCTCGGCCAATACCCACCGTCAGGTCCAGGCCGCCTATGACGAGCTGGCCGAAACCCTCGGCACGCTCTGGCGCGAAGGCTTCGACCATGTCGAATACGGCTTCCGCGTCGAACCGCCGACCGCGCCGCGGGTGCCTCCGCCGGTGCAGATCGGCCAGACCATCGCGCTCGATCTCAAGGGCAGCTGGTGGCGCCGCTGGTGGAAACGCCGGCGCGGCTATGACGCCTATGCCGAGGATTTCGCCGGCATGATCGCCGCTGAAACCAAGCCGATGGTCGATGACCTGTCGGCCGGGCTGGTCCAATCGATCGGCACCGAGGCCGACTCGGTCATGCAGGATTTCCTGGCCACGCAACGCAGCCTGATCATGAACCTGGCCGACCGCTCGGGCGGCGAACCCGAGGCCGACGACGCCGCAACCCGCAAGGCCGCGCAGCTGGATCGCCTCCAGGATGCCCTTGCCGCCTTTGCCGAATGACGGAGCCCCGCCGATGACCTATGACAGCAACGATTTCCCGCAGGCCAACCAGACCGCTCCGGCTGGCGACGCCGCGCCCGACACGCGGGAAGAGATGCCGGTCCGCAAACCCCGGATCGCGCTGATGGGCGAGTTCTCCGCCGGCAAGAGCACGCTGATGAACCTGATGCTGGGCCGCCCGGCGGTGCCGACCAAGGTGACGGCCACGCAGCTGCCGCCGGTCTGGATCGCCTATGGCGACTCGGCGCCCTGGCGCGAGGACCTGGCCGGCAACCGGCACCCGGTGGACCCCGAACATCTGGACGAGGTGCCGCTGCACGACACCGCCTTCATCCGGCTGTTTCTGGAAACCGAAGTGCTGGAGGTCTGCGATCTGATCGACACCCCCGGCATTTCCGATCCGAACATGCCGCCCGAAGTCTGGCAACGCGCTGCCGACGAGGCCGACGGCGTCATCTGGCTGACCCATGCCACCCAGGCCTGGCGGCAAAGCGAGGCGGCGGTCTGGGACGAGATGCCCGAGGGCCTGCGCCCGCGCAGCCTGCTTCTGGTGACCCGGTTCGACAAGCTGCTGAACCAGCATGACCGCGACCGCGTGCTGCACCGCGCCAGCCGCGAGACCGCCGGCCTGTTCCGCGCCGTGCTGCCGATCTCGCTGACCCAGGCGCTGGCCGCAGGCGACGACAGCGGCAAATGGGCGGACAGCGGCGGCGAGGCATTTTCGGACGCGCTGCTGGAGCTGATCGGCGAGATCGAGCAGCGGCTGCGCACCGAGGGCGTGCTGGAACGGGTCCGGCGCCCGGAGGTTGCCGTGGCGCCCGCTCCGGCCGGGGACATGCCGCAGGAGGCCCCCGCCGAGGACGCCGAGCCCGGACCCGGCCGGCCGATGCTGCGCGCGGTGGAGCCCGACGGCCTCACCCCGCCCAACCCCGGCGACGCCCTGCGCGCCGCCCTGCACCACACGCCGGCACCGCGCCCGACCACCGGGCTGCGGGTCGTGTCGCCGCCGGACGAAGGTGCCCCGCATCCCGAGATGCAGGCCGGCCCGGAACCGGCGCCGGCCGACAGCCCCGAGCCCGCGCCATTGGTGGCCATGCCCCGCCGCGTGGCGCCCAGCGGTGCCACCCGGCGCCCGCCCCGCCCGCGTGGCTAGCGCCCGGCCCCGGACCGAAAGGCACCGTCCCGGCCAGGATCGTCGCCCGCCTCGCGCAAACCCGTTCAAATCGGAAGCCAAAAGCCCTAGTCTGACCTCGACGGCCGGGCATTGGCGCCGGGCGGGCATCATGCTAGCGCAGGTCGACGGCGCGCGGCCCGCCCCGGAACCGACCCGCGCCGCAACGGTTGTTGGCTAGAGCAGAAAGAACAGGCGGCAGTATGGCTTACGGGTGCATGACCGATCAGCTCGACACGGTGCGCGAAGCGCTCCCGGGCTGCTCCGTCGTTGCCTTCGCCGATCTCTCGGCCGGGCTGGTGCTCTGCGTCAGCGCCACCCGTCGCCCGGCGCAGGAAGTGCTGGACCGGCTCTGCGACATGGCGAACGACCTGCTGAACGGCGCCGCCGCCCAAAGCGCCGTGCGGGTTCTGCACCCCGGCCCGGACGATCCCGCGGTCGCACCGGTCGACCGCGCCATCGCGATGCCCGCCGGCCAAAGCTACCTGTTCCTGCGGTCCGCCTCCGATCCGGTCGAAGCGCTCTGCTGCATCGGCAGCACCGCCATGGACCTCGGCGCCGCGGAAACCGCCCTGCGCCAGACCCTCGCCGGGATCGAGGCGCAGACATGAGCCAGGACCGGGACGACGACAAGGACCTGCACCGGATCGAGCGCAAGCTGACCCGGCTGGCGTCGGCGCCCGGCCCGATCATGGCCGAAGGGCGGCTGGTCGGCTCCGGCACAGGGCTGCTGGCGGCGCTGCTGAACGAGATCGACGAGACCGTTCTGGCGCGCCGGCTCGGCTTCACCACCGACACCGGCCTGCGGCTGTTTTGCGATGTCTACGGCCGGCGCCTGCTGGCCCTGCGGCCGCCGGTTCCGGAGGGGGTGGAAACGCTGCCCGGCGCCGAGACCCTGATCGACAAGCCGCTGGGCGCGCTGGATGCCCAGGGCATGGCGCAGCTCCGCACGATCTTCGAGACGGTCCTGAACGGGGCGACGCGGCTCTTTGCATCGAGTTCCGAACTGCCCGGCGGCCGCAACCCGGCAGTGCTGGGAACCGCGGCCAGCACCCTGGCCGCCGCATGGGACCTGACGCTGGATGCGGCGCCGCCGGCCGGCCCGCCGCTGGAGCTGTTCCACAGCGCCGCCGCGCCGCTGGCCCTGGCCTGGCTGCAGGTCTCGGACAAGACTGCCGACAAATGGGGCGGCGCTCAGGACGGGGTGGCGCGGCTCACCCGCTTTGCCGCCGAAACCCGGGCCAACCTGCTGGCGCCCGACCCCGATCCGACCGCCGGGCCGCGCTTCACCGTCCTCAGCCGGCAGGGCGACTCCGGCAATCTGATCATCGCCCAGGACGGCCCGACGGCGCTGGTCCTGCTGGTCCCGGCAGAGCGGCTGCCCCAGATCACCGACGCATGGCGGGCCGTGGCGGGCTGACCGGCCCGGCACCGCAACGCTTGACTCATGCGGCTTTCCCGCGCACTCAATCGAACATGAGTTTGAAACGTGATCCCGACTCCGACCGCGGCACCGTCCGCCGGATCCTCGATACCGCCGAGGCGCTGTTCGCCGAACACGGGTTGCAGGACACCTCGATCCGACAGATCACCCAGGCGGCCGAGGTCAACCTGGCCTCGGTCAACTACCATTTCGGCAGCAAGGAGAACCTGGCCGAAGCGGTCTTCGAACGTGCCGTGGCCCGGGTCACCGAAAAGCGCCGCCGCGACCTGGCCGGCGTGCTGGCCGAGGCCAGGGAGCGCGGCGAGCGGCCGGAACTCACGGCCATCGTCTCGACCTTCGTGGAGCCCTATCTGGGCGACGGCAACGACGCCCAGGGCACGCTCATGGCGCGGTTCATCCTGCTGCACCGGCTCTCGCCCAGCGAGGCCACGCAGCGGATCGTGAAGACCCATCTCAACCCCCTGGCCGCCGACTACATCGCCGCCTTCAGCCTGGCCTGCCCCGAGATTCCCGCCAACGAGATGACATGGCGCTATCTGCTGATGGCCTCGACCGTCGTCCTGACCGCCACCGAAGACCGCTCCAGGGACCGGATCGCGACGCTTTCGCGGGGCAAGCGTTCGATCAGCGACCGCGCCGCAACCCGCGACGCATTGGTGCGTTTCGTCGTGGGCGGCATTGTCGCCCCGGTGCAGGGGGGCTTCCGCCCCTTCCCCGAGCCCTGACCGGACTGGCCGGCGCCGACAACTGGTCGATCACCATCGCCTCCGGCCACCCGCCGGTGACCAAGGGCGTCTCGCTGCTGCACGATTTCTTCATCCCCGAACTCGACAAGCGCCCGGCGCCGAGATCGCTCACCTTGCCATGCATCGTCACGCCATCCGCCCCGCGATCCTCGCCATTCCCGCCTCTTTCATGGGTCTCGGCGCCCGGCCGACCGGGCCATGCTAGCGCCTGCACCGGCGCTGCCAAACGCATGTTCTAATCGGACGAATGAAATGCCGCCGAGCCCGGCCCGCGGTCTCAGTCCGGATCGCCTGTCCAGCCCGGAAACAGCGCCCGCGCCCGGGCCTCGGAATAGCGGCCCAGCCGCACGTCCTCGGCCACCGCGGCGGGATCGCGTTGCGCCGGATCGCCATAGCCGCCGCCGCCGGGGGTGCGCACCCGCACCCGGTCGCCCGGCGCCATCGGAATGTCCTGCGCCTTCGACAGATGCTCGGGCACCGTCACGCTGCCGTCGGCGCGGATCACCTCGACCCGGTTCACCCCGCCCGCCGCGCCGCCCAGGGCGCCCTGCGGCCCGACCCGGCCGTGATCCATCACGAAACTGGCCCGCGCCGTGCCGCGCAGCAGCTCGACCTCGTAATCCAGCCCGAAGCCGCCGCGCTGCGCCCCGGCCCCGCCCGACCCCTCGTGCAGGGCATAGCGCCGGTAGAGCACCGGAAAATTCTGCTCCATGATCTCCACCGGCGGGGCCTTGGAAATCCCGATCGTCGAGCAGCCATTCGACAGCCCGTCGCCCTGCGCCGAACCGCCATAGCCGCCGCCGGAAATCTGGTACATCACGTAGTCGCGGCCGCGTTCCGGGTCATGCCCGCCCAGTCCGAAATTGCCGCTGGTCCCCGCCGGCGCCGCCGTCACCCGGTCGGGCAGCGCCTGGACCAGCGCCGCAAAGACCGCCTCGGCGATCCGCTGGCTGACCTCGGCGGCACAGCCCGACACCGGGCGCGGATATTGCGCGTCCAGAAAGGTTCCCTCGATCCCGACCACCCGCAGCGGCTCGAAGGCCCCCGCCGACAGCGGCACGTCGGGAAACACATGCCGCATCGCCAGATAGACCGAGGACAGCGTCGTCGCCCGGACCGAGTTCATCGGCCCGGCGCAGGGCGCGCTGCTGCCGGCGAAGTCGAAGACCAGCGCCTCGCCCTCGCGCCGCAGCTGCAGACGGATCACCAGCGGGGCATCCACCACCCCGTCCGAATCCACCACCGCCTCCGAGACCCAGGGCCCCGGCCCGATCAGCGCCACCGCCGCCCGCATCTGCCGCGCCGCCAGCGCCCGCATCTCGGCGATCGCCTCGGCCACCGTGGCGTCGCCGTAACGGTCCAGCAGCACCCGCAACCGCTCGGCCCCGACCAGAAGCGCCGAGGCCTGGGCCTGCACATCGCCGATCCGCTGCTCGGCGACCCGGATGTTCGAGGCAATGATCTGGTAGATCTCCGGGTCCAGCACGCCCTTCTTGAACAGCTTCACCGGCGGCAGCCGCAGCCCCTCCTGTTCGGCCGAGATCGCGCTGGCCGAGAACCCGCCCGGCACCGCCCCCCCGGTATCGGGCCAATGCCCGGTGTTCGACAGCCAGCAGAAGATCTTCCCGTCGCGCCAGAACGGCGTGGCGAAACGCACATCCATCAGATGGGTCCCGCCCAGATAGGGATCGTTGACGATATAGATGTCGCCCGGCTCCGGCGCCCCTGTCTCGCCCCGCGCGATCCGCTCGATGATATGGCGGGTCGAGAACTGCATCGTCCCGACAAAGACCGGCAGCCCGCGCGCGCCCTGGGCGATCAGCGCCCCGTCCTCGGCGCCGTAGATCCCGTCCGAGCGGTCGTCGGCCTCGGCGATCACCGGCGAGAAGGCCGCCCGCGAGAAGGTCAGATCCATCTCGTCGCAGACCTGCTGCAACCCGGCCTGGATCACCGCCAATGTCACCGGATCGAGGCTCATGTCCTGCCCTCTTTGCCTTGCAAATACTCCGGGGAGCGCGAGGGGCAGAGCCCCTCGCCCGGTCGGCGCCGCAGGCGGCGAAACCGGCTCACCGCGCCACCTCGACGATCAGATTGCCGTCCGGGTCCTGCGCCACCCGGTCCCCCGGCGCGATCACCGTGGTGCAATCCATCTGCTCGATCACCGCCGGCCCGGTCAGCCCGGCCCCGGCGGGCAGGTGGTCGCGCCAGTAGACCGGGGTCTCGACCCAGCCGCCGAACCAGACCCGGCGGCGTCCGCTCCGCGCCGCCTCCAGGCTGTCGCGCCGGCCCGCGGCCTCGATCAGCAGCCCCAGGTCCAGCGGCGCCCGGCGCCCGATCACCGAACAGTTCAGGTTCACCAGATTGGCCCGGATCGTCGGCAGGCTGACGTGGAACCGGGCATGATAGGCAGCCTCGAACAGCGCCTGCATCTCGTCGCGGGTCACGCCCCGGCCCGGCAGCGCCACCCGCAGCAGATGGGTCTGGCCGACGAATTGCATGTCCGCCGAGAACTCGACCGTCACCTCCGGCACCGCGACCTTCTCGCGGCCGATCAGCCGCCGCCCTTCCGCCTCCTGCTCCGCCATGACCCCGGCCACGAGCGCCATGTCGACGCTGTCCAGCGGCCGGTTCAGCGTCCGCACGAAGTCATGCCGCAGATCGGCGACCACGCAGCCGAGCGCATTGGTGATCCCGGGCCGCGCCGGCAACAGCACCCGCGGAATCGCCAGTTCCGCCGCCAGGTCGCGGGCATGCAGCGGCCCGGCGCCGCCGAAGGCGAACAGCGCATAGTCGCGCGGATCGGCGCCCATCGAGATCGAGACCATCCGGATCGCCCCGGCCATATGGGTGTTGCCCAGCCGCAGCACCGCCTCGGCCGCCGCCTCGGGCGCCAGCCCCAGCGGACCGCCGATCTGCTCCGCCATGGCCTGCCGCACCTGCTCCAGCATGCCGCCGCCGAACCGCTCCGGCGGCAACCGACCGAGCAGCAGATTGGCGTCCGAGATCGTCACCCGCGTCCCGCCGCGCCCGTAGCAGATCGGCCCCGGATCGCTTCCGGCGCTCTCCGGCCCGACCCGCAACATGCCGCCGGCATCGACCCAGGCGATCGAGCCGCCGCCTGCGCCCACGGTCCGCACATCGACCATCGGCACATGGATCGGCATCGCATATTCGACCTCGATCTCGTTCGAGACCGGGGCCCGGCCCTCGCGGATCAACGCCACGTCGGTCGAGGTGCCGCCCATGTCATAGGTGATCAGATTGCCCAGCCCGGCCCGGCGCCCGGTCTCGACCGCCGCCATCACCCCCGAGGCCGGCCCCGACATCACCGATTTCACCGCCTCGCGCGCCACCCGGTCGGCCGAAACCATGCCGCCATTGCCGTTCATCACCAGCAGGTCCTGGGCATAGCCGCGCTCGGCCAGCTGCCCGGCCAGCCGCGCGACATAGCGTTCCAGCAGCGGCTGGACCGAGGCATTGACCGCCGCCGTCACCCCGCGCTCGAATTCGCGGCTCTCGCTCAGCAGCTGATGCCCGGCGGTGATATGGCCGTTGGGCCAGAGCTCCCGCGCGATCTCCAGCGCCGCCAGCTCATGCGCCGGATTGGCATAGGCATGCAGGAAATGGATCACCAGCGCCTCGCAACCCGCCTCCAGCAGCCGCGCCACCGCCGCCCGCACCGCTCCCTCGTCCAGCGGCGTGAGCACCCGGCCCCCGGCATCCATCCGCTCGGGCACCTCCAGCCGCAGATCGCGCGGGATCACCGGGGTGAAGCTGCCGGTCATGCCATAGGGCTGCGGCCTCGTCCGCCGCCCCAGCTCCAGCACGTCGCGGAAGCCCTCGGTGGTGATCAGCCCGCAGCGCGCCAGCTTGCGCTCCAGCACCGCGTTGGTGGTGGTCGTGGTGCCATGCACGATCAGGTCGATGCCCGCCAGATCCTCGCCCGCCGCCTCGAAGGCCGCCAGCACCCCGCCCGCCTGATTGGGCAGCGTCGTCGGCACCTTGGCCAGCCGCACCGCGCCGCCGGCACTGTCGACCACCAGCAGGTCGGTGAAGGTGCCCCCGACATCGACCCCCGCAACCCGCCCGGTCATCCGCGCCCCTCCCGAACCGTCGCCGCGCCGGCCCGCGCCCGGCCATCGGCGCGCCCGCATCCCGCTTCACCTTCCAGATATCCCCGCCGGAGACCGCCACCGCATCCGGCAGCGCCGCGGTCGGAAAACTGGACGACCCGGCCCATCTCAGACCCCCACATAGCGTACGAATTGCGGTGCCTCGGGCGTCAGCCCCGGGGCCGGCACCACCTCGGCCACATGGCCGCCGGTCATGAAGGCCACCCGGTCGGCCATCGCCAGCACCGCATCGACGCGCTGCTCGACCAGCAGCACCGCCACGCCCTCGTCCCGCAGCCGCAGCACCACCTCGCGGATCAGCGCGATCATCGAGGGCTGCAGCCCCTCGGTCGGTTCGTCCAGCATCAGCAGCTTCGGCTCCAGGCACAGGGCCCGCGCCACCGCCAGCATCTGCTGCTCGCCGCCCGAGAGCGTGCGCGACAGCTGGCCCAGCCGCTCGCGCAGCCGGGGGAACAGGTCGAGCACCCGCTCGCGGGTCGCGGCGCCCCTTCCCCGGGTCCGCAGACCGATGGCGATGTTCTCGGCCACCGTCATGTCGCCGAACAGCCGCCGGCCCTGCGGCACATAACCGATGCCGAGCCCCGGCACCCTGTGGGCCTCCAGCCGCTCGATCCGCTGCCCCTCCAGCGCCACCGTTCCGGCCTCGACCCGGACCAGCCCCATCACCGCCTTCAGCATGGTCGACTTTCCGGCGCCGTTGCGGCCCATGACGCAGGTCACCTGACCGGCGGGCACCTTCAGCGACAGCCCCTCCAGCACCCGCACCGGGCCGTAGCCGGCGGCGATATCGGCGATCTCCAGCATCAGTCCCCCAGATAGGCGGCCTGCACCGCCCTGTCGGCCCGGATTTCCTGCGGCGAGCCACGGGCCAGCACCTTGCCGAAGTTCAGCACCGTGATCCGCTGCGCCAGGTCCATCACCACATCCATGTTGTGCTCGATCAGAAGCACCGTCGTCGCCGGGGCCAGCCCCGCCACCAGCTCCTTGAAGGCCGCGATCTCGCCTTCGGCCAGGCCCTGGGTCGGCTCGTCCAGGATCAGCAGCCGCGGATGCAGCGCCAGCCCCATGGCCACTTCCAGCAGCCGCTGATGGCCATAGCTCAGCCTGCCCGCCAATGTCCCGGCCTCGCCCTCCAGCCCGACCCGCGCCAGCGCCTCGGGCACCTCGCGGCGCCGGTCGCCACCGCGCGACTGCACCGCCAGGCCGACATTCTCGGCCAGGCTCAGCCGGGCATAGACCGAGGTGATCTGGAACGTATAGGCGATCCCGCGCCGCACCCGGCGATGCGCCGGCAGCCGGGTGATGTCCTCGCCGGCAAAGCGGATCGTCCCGGCCTGCGCCGCGACCCGGCCCGACAGCAGGCCGACGAAGGTCGTCTTGCCGGCCCCGTTCGGCCCGATCAGCGCATGCACCTCGCCCGGCGCCAGGTCGAAATCGACCCCGTCCACCGCCTTCAGCCCGTCGAAATGCCGCACCAGGCCGCGCGCGTCCAGCAAGGTCACGGCAGCCATCGCAACCACCTCTCGCGCAGGCTGCCCAGGATCCCCTTCGGCGCGAACAGCACCAGCACCACCAGCGCCACCCCGACCACCATCAGATAGGCGTCGGTCAGCCCCGAGGCGATGTCGATCAGATAGAACATCGCCAGCGCCCCCAGGAACGGCCCGAGAACCGTCCCGGCGCCGCCCAGCAGCACGTAGAGCAGCGGCAGGATCGAATACTGGATCGTCGCGAAACCGGCCCCCACATAGCCGAACAGCCAGCCCCAGGCCGCCCCCGCCGCGCCCGCGTAGAGGCCCGAGATCGCCAGCGCCGCCAGCTTCACCCGGAACGGGTCGTAGCCCAGCATCCGGCTCCGTTCCTCGTTCTCGCGGATCGCCACCATGACCCGACCGAGGCCCGAGCGCACCAGCCCCAGATTCACCGCCAGCGCCACCGCGAACAGGGCCAGCGCCAGCAGATAGCGCGCCGCCTCCCCGGTCGGGTCGAGCCCGCCGATGCTCCGCGCCGCGGCAGGCAGGACAAAGCCCTCCTCGCCCCGCGTGTAGCCGGTGAAATAGAGGATCGTCAGATAGCCCGCCTGGGCGAACATCAGGGTCACGATCATGAACGAGACCCCGGCCGTCCGCAGCGCCAGCAGCCCCAGCCCGCCGGCCACCGCAGCGCCCGCCAGCAGCCCGGTGATCAGCGCCGGCCCCGCCGGCCAGCCGGCCAGCTGGATCGTCAGCCCGGTGCCGTAGAGCCCCGCCGCGAAGAACAAGGCATGGCCCAGCGACAGCAGCCCGGTATAGCCGAAGGCGATGTTGTAGCCCATCGCATAGACCGCCAGCACCATCACCCGCGCCAGATTGGCATGGTGATAGGGCGGTGCCACGAAATGCAGCCCCAGCAGTGCCGCCAGAACCGCCAGATGCAGCGACAGGATGCGGCCGGTATCGCTCATGCCGCACGCCGCCCGAACAGGCCCTGCGGCCGGAACACCAGCACCAGCGCCACCAGCAGCGTCGCCAGGATCTTCGCCAGCGTGGGCGAGAAGAACACCGACACCACGCCCTCGGAGACCCCGATCAGCAGCGCCGCGATCACCGTACCGCGCAGGCTGCCGAGCCCGCCGATGATCACCACGATGAAACTCAGCAGCAGCGGGTCGCCGCCCATCAGGTAATGGGCCTGCTGGATCGGCACCACCAGAACCGCCGCCAGCGCCGCCAGCCCGGCGCCCAGCGCGAAGACACCGGCATAGACCCGGTCGGTGTCGATCCCGAAGGCCCGCGCCGTCTCGCCGTCGATCTGGGTCGCCCGCATCACCAGCCCGGCGCGGCTCCGCGACAGCACCAGCCAGACCGCCAGCAGCACCACGACCGCCGCCGCCACCACCGCCAGCTTGTAGCCGGAATAGCCGAACCAGGGCAGTTGCAGGCGCAGGTTGAACGGCGCCTGCACCGGCCGGGCATCGGGGCCGAACAGGCTCAGCGCCGCCTGCTCGACGATGTAGAGCACCCCGATCGTCGCCACGATCGTCGCGTCGGGATCATAGCCGAGCCGTTTCAGCACCCCGAAATCCACCGCCGCGGCCAGCGCCGCAACCGCCAGCGGCGCCACCACCAGCGCCGCGGCAAAGCCCAGCGCCGGCGGCCCGGGCAGCGCATCGGCCACCATCCAGGCGATCACCGCGCCCAGCATGAAGAAGGCCCCATGCGCGACATTGACCACCCGCATCACGCCGAAGACCAGGCCCAGCCCGACCGCGGTCAGCGCCAGCACCGCCGCAGAGACCAGCCCCTCCAGCACCGCCAGCAGCAGATAGGGTCCGAAACTCACCGCGCGCCCCCTCCGGCAAGGCGCCGCGCGCCCGCCATCTTCGGGGCAAAAATACTCCCGCCGGAGGCTCCCGCGCCCGAAACGCGCGCAACGCCCGACGGGCCGCGCCACCGCCCGCCGGGGCGCCGGATCATTCTGCTATGCTCAGACAAGCGCCCGGTCCCTCGAACGGGGGCCCGCAGGCCCCCGACCCTTCCGCCACTGCGATCAGAACGACATCGTGGTGTAATCGACCTCGTCCGGGTAATCCCCGAGCGCGATCTCGGTCCGGTAGACCCGGTTCATCCGGCCACCCTCGACCTTCGAGATGTTCTGATGCCCGAAGACCTGGTGGGTCTTGCCGTTGAACACCTTGTCACCCTGCGGATGCTCGGCCGATTCCGCCATGATCGTCATCGCCTCGACCGCCTCGACCAGCGCCTGCCGGTCGGCCGGGCCCTGATAGTCCACCGTCTCCATCGCCGCCTTGATGACGAACAGCGTCTCCCAGACCGAGAACATATGCGCCACCGTGGCGACTTCCTTGGAATCCGTGATCGAGGCGCCGTTGTCGTCGATCCCCACCGCGGCGCGATAGGCCTTGGTGTGCTCGGTGGCATCGGCCTGCAGATAGCGGCAGTCGCCTTCCCAGAAATGGGTGCCCTCCAGGAATTCCAGCCCCGGCGAGGCCATGTCGACGGCTTCCAGCGAGTCGATGAAGCCGAAGATCTCGGGCCGCGCGCCCGAGCCGTAGAACTCGCCCAGTTCCTTGACGAAGGTCAGGACCGCCGGGCCGACCATGACGTGATAGATCACGTCGGTGTCGCGCGGGATCTGCGGGAAATAGCGGGTGAAGGAGGTCTCGGTCGGCGGGATCGCGATCTGCGCCACCACCTCGCCGCCCGCCGCCGCCATCGCCGGCACGAAATTGTCGCGGTGATCATAGCCGAAGGCGTAGTCCGGATAGATCATGGTGACCTTCTTGCCCAGCGTGTCGGAAACCCAGGGCGCCATCGCCAGGACCTGGCTCTTCACATCGGTGATGCCCGGTTGCAGGGTCCAGCGGTTGAGAATGCCGCTGGCGACATGGTGGCCTTCGGAACAGACCAGATAGGGCACCTTCAGCTCGCCCGCACGCGGCGCCGAACCGACGACGACATGGCTGAACAGCGGCCCGAAGACCAGTTCGCAGCCATCCTGGCTGACCAGCTTGTCGATCGCCTGCGCGCCGCGGGCCGGGTCGGTGCCGTCATCCTCGAACAGGATTTCCACCGGCCGCCCGTTGATCCCGCCGCCGGCGTTGACCACCTCCAGCGCGGCCATGGCCGTGCGTTCGTACCAGCGGCCATAGGCGGCGCCGATGCCGGTCCGGTGCAGCTGGAAGCCCAGCTTGATCGGCGCCGAGGACTGCGCCTGTGCAAATCTTGTGGCCAGTCCGGTCATGGCCGCGCTGGCGGCGAGGCCGCCCAGAACCGAGCGCCGCGACGGTTGAAGCCCGAGAAGCTTGGTCATCTCTGATGTTCTCCACTGTTGGCTGGCAGTCCTGGGCTATTCGACGGCGCCCGGACCTTGGAAAAAGAATGTAGACATACAAACGATTCGTCCACGGTTGTCGCCATCCGCCTCACCCGGCCGTCGGGGTGGCAAGCAGCCACAACCCCAATACCGTATAGCCGATCATCAACACTGTCACCGGCAGATGCGCCCGCAGCTTCCGCCCGGCCAGTTTCAGCGCCAGCACCACGGCCAGCAGATGCGCGCCCAGGATCAGGGTGAACTGGGTCCCCCAGATCGCCCAGACCCAGCCCCGGTCGGTGAGGAAGCCGAACGAGGCCCAGTGGTCCGGCAGTCCCAGCAGCGCCCAGCCGCGGCCCAGCGGATCGTTCAGCGCCGCGATCCCGTATTGCCCCTGGCTCAGCAGCGCGACCAGGTAATGCGCGACATGATAGCCCGCCGAGATCGGCAGGAAGCTCAGCAGCACCGTCCGGCCGGCGCCGCCCAGTGCCACCGCCCCCAGGATCGAGGCCGTGACCAGCCCCCAGGCCACCACCAGCCCCAGCGAGTGGATGCCCATCACCGCCGAACGCCCGGGAAACTCCAGCGGGTTGATCCCGATCCGGCCCAGCCACCAGAAGCTCTCGCTGAGCCCGTCGAAGGTGACACTGGTGATCAGCAGCGTCACCAGCCCGACCTCCCCGGCGCTCAGCACCGGCATGGCGACGATCTGCGCCCCCGGCAGCCCGATCTTCAGCACCGAGCGCCCGTCCTCGCGGTCGCGCCACAGCGGCGCCACCCTGGCGAACAGCGCGAAGGACGCGGTCAGCGCCTCGCCCCGGTCCAGCCAGTCCTCGCCCTCCGCCACCGCCAGCAGGAAGATCGTCAGCCAGTAGAGCCCCGCCACCCGCGCCAGCACCCAGGGGTCCGACGGCGCCAGCGAGACATTCTCGAACCAGGAGAACGCCAGCAGCCCGAGCACCGCCGGCCAGTGACCCAACCGCGACAGCCCGATCCCGCCCCGGCGCCCCAGCAGCCGCCGCACCAGCCGCACCGGCCCGCGCCAGGGCGCGATCGGCCGCCAGAGATCGCCCAGCACCGAGCTCGCCAGCACCAGCGCCACCCAGATTCCCAGCCACAGCACCAGCGGCAGGGGGTTCTCCAGCGGATCGCGATCGCCCCAGGTGCCCGCGGCCAGCAGCCCCAGCAGCGCCGCGAAACCCAGCCAGCTCAGCGCCACGCCCTCGCCCGGCCAGTCCGCCAGCCGCCGGGCGCCAAAGCCCGGCAGGCGCCCGCCCAGGCTGCCGGCGACCACGCCCAGCAACACCGCCAGCCCGGCCCCGACCAGGAAAGGCCCGGTCGGCAGGGTCAGGATCACCATCCGCTCCGAGGCATGGGCATGGGCCGGCCCCGCCAGCGCCAGGGCCAGCGCCGCCGTCAGCCAGGGCGTCCGGGCCGGGCCGGTCACCGCAACCCGTCCTCGCCCTTGACCTGCCAGGCCTCCAGCCCGCCCATCCGGCTGTGCACCCGGCCGCCGCAGGCCATCGCCAGCACGAAGACGATCTCGTCCGGCCGCGGCCCGTCCGGCATCCCCACCGTCATCGCGTCGAAATGGCTCCGCACATAGGCCGCATTGACATGGCCCAGCGGCACGTCCAGCTGGTCGCCGAACCCGCCCACCTTCATCGCCGAGGGCACGATCGCCCGGCTTTCGCCCAGATGCTCGCGCATCGAATAGCCGCCCGGCACATGCCACATCGCGCCATGCTCGATCTCGCCGGCGCTGCCGACGATGGCGCCCTTGCCATAGCCGTCGACCGCCTCCTTGCCGCCCAGCGCCGCGATCAGCCTTGCGCTCATCTGCAGCCCCAGCGGCTTCAGGTCATCCATCGCGCCCTGCAGATCCGCGACATGGCGCCCGGCAAAGGGGTTCTGCACCAGCGCCAGGATCGCCCCGCGCAGCCGCGGCTTCTCCGGCGCCGGGCCGCCGTCATGCGCGATCTCCTCGATCACCAGCGTCGTCTTCCGCAGCCTGAACTCAGCCATATGTCTCCTCCGGTTCCCTCGTCAGCAGAGCCTGCCCGACGATCCGCCGCCGACCCTGCACCATCAGCGCCGCCCCGGCAATCAGCCCGCGCCGGCACAGCGCCTCGGCATAGCCGGCCCCCGCCGCCAGCGCCTCCTCGGCCTCGGCCCGCTGCAGCGGCCCGACCGCCACCGTCACCATCCGCGCCCCCAGATCGCTGTCGCATTGCAGCGTGCAGGCCGGCCGCCGGCGGATCGCCGGATGCCCCGGCAGATCGACCCGGTTGCCGATCATCGTCGCCGCCACATCCGCCGCCGCCGCGGTCCCGGCCAGCACCGTCACCGCATCCGCGATCCCCAGCGAGAAACTCCGCCCGCGCCAGCCCGAAGTGGCGATCCCCCGCACCGCATCGGCCTGCCGGACCGTCACCCGGTCGGCGCTGCCCGCCAGCGCCGCGGTCAGCCGCTGCCCCGCGCCCAGCCACAGCGCGATGTCGCCGCCGTTGTTCACATAGGCCCGGCCCAGCCCGGCGCCATCGCCGACCAGCGCCGCCAGCACCGCCTCGGCCACCGCCCCGGCGACCGCGGCCATCGGAGTCACCCGCTCGGCCCGATAGGGCGCCACCGCCCGGCCCATGACCCGCGCCACCGGCCCCTGCAGCGGCAGCGGCTCGGGGCTGCGCAGCGCCGGAAGTTCCGCCGCCAGCCCCTGCAGCAACCCGTCGAACCGGTCCCGCGCCCGGTCATAGGCCGCCCGGACCGCCGCCGCCCCGGCCGGCCCGGCCCGCAGCGGCATCGCCTCGATCACCAGGTCGATCGGCCCCTGCTGCAGATGCAGCCGCCCGCCCGGCAGGATCGCCGCCTGCACGCTCATTCCGGGTCCGCCCCGGGCCAGCGCGCCAGCTGCGCCCCGGTCGCATATTCGCCCCCGTCCCGGGTCACCTCCTCCACCGAGCGCACCGCCTCGGCATGCCCGCCCAGCGCCAGATAGGCGGCCCGCGGCAGGGTGAACTCCAGCGGCGCCACCAGCGCCGGGGTCGGCACATAGCCGAAGGCGCCCTCCGGCAGGTCCAGCACATCGACCATGAAGGTGATGCCGCCGCCGGGCCAGACATAGACCTCGGCCCCGCCCGAGGTCAGCCGCGTCTCGCGGCTCTGGACCGAGCGGGTCAGCCGCACCGGGTTGCGCGTCACCCCGGCCCGCAGCGAGCCGCCGGCGCCGCCGACGAAGAGCACCGAGCACAGCGACGGCTCGCAGTTCTCGGCGATGATCCCGACGCTCTCGCGCAGCTGCTCCGGCATCGGCCGCGGCTGCGGCACCAGGTCGGCGTCGAGCTCGTAATAGGCGTGATCCTCGCCGGTGGTGGAGACCATCAGCAGCCGCAGCCCCGGTCGCGCGCCCTTCTTCGGGTTCCACGGCCCCAGCATCTGCAGCGGATCGGTCAGCCGGGTGCCGCCCCAGCCCAGCCCGGGTTCCGAGACCCGGAAATACCGCCCCGGGGTCGAGCGGTGGCCGAGGATCCGGATTCCCGTCGGCTCCCAGCCCAGCACCTTGCCGGCCTGGTGCTCGCTGACCACGCCGGTGATGTGATCGTCCACCACCACCACCTCGTCGACCAGCCCGCGCCACTGGCTGGCGAACATGCCGATGGTGGCGCTGCCGCAGCCGACCCGCATCCGCCGTTCCCGAACCCCGTCCACCACCGGCGGCCGGCCGGCCTGCACCACCACGCCGGAGCCGCCCTCGATCTCCAGCTCCACCGCCTCGCCGTTGCACAGCGCCAGCAGCGTCGCGCAGGTCACCCGCCCCTCGGCCTTGCCATGCCCGGTCAGATGCGACACCCCGCCAAGGCTCATCATCTGGCTGCCGTATTCGGCGGTGGTGACATGGCCCACCGCCTCGCCGCCGGCCCGGACCACCGCGCCCTCGGGCCCGAGATGCCGGTCGGTGTCGATCTTCACCTTGACCCCGCAATAGGAAAAGATCGCCTCGGTCACCACCGTGACCATGTCGGCGCCCGCGACCTGCGACGACACGATGAAGGGCGCCGGCTTGTAGTCGGGATAGGTGGTGCCGGCGCCGATCCCGGTCACGAAGGCATCCGCCGGCAACATGCCGTCCTGCCAGTCGGCGCTGGCAAAGGGCACCACCGCGCCGCCCGCCTCCAGGCTGCGCGACAGCATCAGCACCGGATCGGTGCGCACGATCCGCCCCGCCTCGTTGGCATAGCGGTCGCAGGCGCCGCTCTGCCCCGGCGCGATATAGCACATGATCGGGCAGGCATCGCAGCGGATTTTCTCGCTCATCGCCGCCCCCGCATCGCACCGGCGCGGGACGCCGCCCCCGCATCCCGGCGGCCCGGCTTTACCTCGGAAATATCCCGGGGGGTCGCGGGGGGCAGCGCCCCCCGCGCGGGACGGCGCAGGCGCGGCCTGCGGCGGCCCGTGCTGAACAATTCGTTAACCAAGCCGGGCGTCCCCATGGATTTTCTTTTCCGGTCAAATACTTGACCCCCCGTCCCCATGGGGACACCCGCTGAACGGCTCATTTTCCGGCCCTCCGCAGCGCCGCCAGCACCCGATGCGGCAGCGCCGGCAGCCGGGTCAGCTCGGCCCCCGAGGCGTGCCGGATCGCGTTCAGGATCGCCGGGGCGGTCGGGATCAGCACATGCTCGCCCAGCCCCCGCGCTCCGAAAGGGCCCTCCGGGTCCGGCTTCTCGATCAGGATCGAACGCACCGGCGGCACGTCGCCGATCGTCGGGATCAGGTAATCGTGCAGGTTCTCGGTCCGCCCCGGGCGATACTCCTCCATCATCGCCAGCCCGATGCCCTGCGCGATCCCGCCCTCGATCTGGCCCTCGGCCAGCAGCGGGTTGATCGCCCGGCCCAGGTCATGCGCCGCGACGATGTTCAGCAGCCGGACCTTGCCCAGCGCCGGATCGACCTCCAGCTCGACCATCTGCGCGCCATAGCCGTAGACCGCATAGGGAACCCCCTGCCCGTCGGCGTCCAGCGGCTGCGTCGGCGGGTCGTAGCTTTCCTCCGCCGACAGCGCGTAGCCGCGCGCATCCTCGGGCAGCGCCGCCAGCTCGATCCGCCGCACCGCGCCGTCCTCGACGATCAGCGCCCCATCCTCCAGCCGCAACCGCGCCCCGTCCCCGGCATTGGCCAGCCGCAACACCTCCCGGCGCAGCGCCGCCCCCGCCGCCGCCGCCGCGCGGCCGGTGACATAGGTCTGCCGCGAGGCCGAGGTCTTGCCGGCATCCGGAGTCCGCGCCGTGTCGGGTCCGATCCGCCGGAAGTCCGAGACCGGCAGCCCCAGCGCATCGGCGCAGATCTGGGTGATGACGGTGTTCGCACCCTGGCCGATGTCGGTGGCGCCCTGATGCAGCACCAGCTCCCCCGCCGCCGTCAGCCCGACCCGGATCGTCGACGGGTTCGGCAAGGCGGTATTGCCGCAGCCATACCAGCAGGAGGCCACGCCGACGCCGCGCAGCGCCGCGCCGCCGTCCGCCGCATTGGCCCGCGCCGCATCGGCCAGCGCCTTCGTCCAGGGTTCGCGCAATGCCGACAGGCAGTCATGGATTCCGGTCGCGGCCAGCACCTGTCCGGATCCGGTCGTGTCCCCGTCGCGGAAGGCATTGCGCAGCCGGAACTCCAGCCGGTCCAGCCCCGCCGCATCGGCCAGCCGGTCATAGAGCAGTTCCTGCGCGATCGCCGCCTGCGGCACGCCGAAGCCGCGGAACGCGCCGGCGACCGGGCCGTTGGTGTGCACTGCCCAGGCCTCGACCTCGATGTTCGGCGTCCGGTAGGGCCCCGAGGCATGGACCGGCACCCGGTTCGCCACCGTCGGTCCCCAGCTGGCATAGGCGCCGGTGTCGAAGATGCCGTGAAACTGCATCGCGGTGACATGGCCCTCGGCGTCGCAGCCGATCCGCGCGGTGATCCGCGACGGGTGGCGCTTGGTCGATGCCTGCAGGCTCTCGCGCCGCGAATAGACCATCCGCACCGGCCGCCCGGTCTTCAGCACAGCCAGCCCGAGCAGCGGCTGCACCGAGAGATCGAGCTTCGAGCCGAAGCCGCCGCCGACCCCGGTGGGCAGAATCCGCACCCGCTCGGGCGGCAGACCCAGCACCAGGGCGCAATCGTCGCGGTCCATCACCGGCGCCTGGGTGCAGGCCCGGATCACCAGCGTATCGCCGTCGAGCCAGGCCGATCCGGCCTCGGGCTCGATATAGGCGTGCTCGATGAAGGGAGTCTCGAAACAGCCTTCCACGCTGAAGGCCGAATCGGCCAGCGCCGCCCGCGCATCGCCACGCCGCGTGTAGCCCCGGATCATCCGGTTGCCGGGCCGGTCGTGGTGAAGCAGCGGTGCATCCTCGGCCTGCGCCGCGACCGGGTCGGAGAGATCGGGCAGCGCCTCCCAGCTGATCGGAAACCCGGTGAGGTCCGGATCGGCGCCCGGCTCGAACCCGACCAGCGCCACGGCCTCGCCCCGGAACCGGGCCGGGCTTTCGGCCAGTGCCGGCTGGTCGGCAAAGGGCGGGATGACGCCGAACCGGTTGCGGCCCGGAACATCGGCGGCGGTCAGCACCACCGCCACGCCGGGCCGCGACGCGAATTCCGCCAGATCGCCAAAGCGGAACCGGGCATGAGGATGCGGGCTGCGCACCGCCTTGAGAAGCAGCGCAGATTCGGGCCAGTCGTCGGCGCCGAACCGCTCGGCCCCGGTCACCTTGTCCGGCCCGTCGAGCCGCCGCAGCCGGGCGCCGACCGCCGCGCCGGGCTCCGGCGCCGGGTCGGCCACGTCCTCGCGCCATGCATCGCAGACCGCCGCGATGATCTTGCGATAACCCGTGCAGCGGCAGAGCACGCCGCCCAGGGCCGCCTGCGCCTGCGCCTCGCTGGGGCGCGGCACATCTGCCAGCAGCGCAGAGGCCGCGACCAGCATCCCCGGCGTGCAGATGCCGCATTGCGCCGCGCCATGACGCAGAAAGGCGGATTGCAACCGGCTGAGCCGGCCCGCCTCGGCCAGCCCCTCGACGGTCAGCACCTCGGCCCCTTCGACCTGGCCGCAGGCGGTCAGGCAGGCGCAGACCGGGGCGCCGTCCACCAGCACCGTGCAGGCGCCGCAATCGCCGGCGTCGCAGCCGACCTTGGTCCCGCGCGAGGCGCCGCTTTCGCGCAAGAGGTCCGACAGCCGGCGGCGCGGATCGGCGTCGAAGCTGACGGGCTGACCGTTCAGGGTGAAGGCCAGGCTCGGCGCGGCGGCATCCTTCATGTCGTCCCCTCGTCCGGAAGATCGGCCAGAGCGCGGCGCAAGAGCACCGCGGCGGCATCGCCGCGATAGGCGGCCGTGGCGCGGATGTCGTCGAGCGGCGCCAGCGCCGCGGCCACCGTGGCAGGGTCGATCCGGTCGGGTGCCTCGGCGGGTGACGCGCCGATCAGCGCCGCCTCGACCTCCGGCAGCCTTGCCGCCACCGGGCCGCAGGCGCCGACCGCCAGCGCCGCCTCGGCGATCCGCCCGGCCCCGACCCGGACCCGCACCGCGACCATCGCGATCGAGATCACCAGATGCGAGCGGGCACCCAGTTTCAGGAACCGGCTGCGGTCCCGCAGGGCGTCGGCGGGCAGGTGGATGGCGGTCATCAGCTCGCCCGGCTGCAGGGCGGTGCGGCGCGGGCCGGTCAGGAATTCGGCCAGGGGCAGCCGCCGGGTGGCCTGCGCCGAAGCCAGTTCGACCTCTGCCTCCAGGGCCAGCAGGGGCGGCACCCCGTCAGCCGCAGGCGAGGCATTGCAGAGATTGCCGCCGATGGTGCCCCGGCTCTGAATCTGGCGGCCGCCGACCTCGACCGCCGCCTCGGCCAGCGCCGCCCAGCCGGGCGGGCCGGGATGCCGGGCGATCTCGGCCCAGGGCGTCGCCGCGCCGATCCTCAGGCCCGCGTCGGTTTCGGTGATGCCGCAAAGCCCGGCGATCCGGTCGATCGAGAGCACGCGGCCCGACAACCCCGCCCGCTCGGTCGCGGGGAACAGATCGGTGCCGCCGGCCAGGATCAGCGGCCGGTGTTCGGCCAGCAGGGCCAGGGCTTCGGGCAACGCCGTAGGACGGCTGAAGTCCAGCATGGCGGGCGCGCGTCCCCTTTCGGTGCCGGAAAAACTCGTTTGCGTGCAAATTAGTCTGCGCCCGGGACAGCGGCTCTGTCAACGGGGTCGCGACGGGGCATCGGACTTGCCAGCCGGGGGCGCCGGAGGCTATCCCGTTCGGGTGGACGATACCGACGAACCACTCGACCTGCCGAAAGACCCTGCCACGCGCCCCGCCTATGTGCTGGATGCGCAGATCGGCTATCTGCTGCGCCGCGCCACGCAACGGCACCTGTCGATCTTCGCCGCCTTGATCCCCGGGCTGACCACCACGCAATTCGCCGCCCTGGCGCGGCTGGCCGAGCTGGGACCGATGTCGCAGAACCGGCTGGGGCGCGAGACGGCGATGGATGCCGCGACGATCAAGGGCGTGGTCGACCGGCTGCGGACGCAGGGCCTGGTGACCAGCGCCGCCGACCCCGACGACCGGCGCCGGCTGACGGTGCGGCTGTCGGAAAAGGGCGCCGAGGTCTTCGACGCCACGAAGGCCCAAGCGCTGGAAGTCTCGGCCCGCACCCTGGCGCCGCTCAACCGCTCGGAACAAGCCCGGCTGCTGGCCCTGCTGGCACGGCTGACCTGATCCGCCCGGTCAGGCGCCGCCGGGCCGCACCGGAGCGCCGGTCGTCTTGCGGACGATGAGCTCGGCCGAGATTTCCGAAACCGTCAGCGGCATTCCCGGGTCCTCGATCCGGTCCAGCAACACCCGGGCCAACTTGCGCCCCAAATGGTGCGGCGAGACCGCCATGGTGGTCAGCGGCGGGGTCGCGACGGCGGCATCCTGGATGTCGTCGAAGCCGATCACCGAGATGTCGGCCCCGGGGCGCAGGCCGGACCGGAGCAGCGCCAGGCTGGCCCCGAGCGCCACCATGTCGCCGTTGCAGACCACCGCGGTGATTTCGGGATGGGCTTGGTGCAGGGCCAGCATCGCATCCAGCCCGGCGAGCTTGTTGTCCTCGGAATCCCAGATCACGCAGGGGCCGAGCTGCCGTTCCGCGACCGCCTGACGATAGCCCTCGATCCGCTCCTTGCGGACGATGGTCATGTCGGTGCCGCCGAAATAACCGATGTTGCGGTGCCCGAGATCGGCCAGATAGCCGGTTGCGATGGCGGTCGCCTCGGCATTGCGGATCCCGACATGGTCGAAGTCGCGGCGCACCTTGCGCAGGAAGGTGACGGTCGGCATCCCGTGCGCGGCCAGAAGCTCGAAGGTCTCGTCCGGCGTGTCCAGCGCCGGAACCCAGAGCAGCCCGCCGCGGCCGTGGCGAATCACCGCTTCGAGCTGGCGGCTCTGGCGCCGGGCATCGTCGCGGGTGTCGAGGATCGAGACCATATAGCCTTCATCCTCGAGCAGATCGACGACGCCGCCCACCACCTCGGCATTGAACGGGTTCCGGAAGTTGTTGATAACAAAGCCGATTTCCCGGTTCTCGCCGGAACGCATCGCGGCCGCGCGCGAGTCGGTCACATAGTGCAGATCCTTGGCTGCCCGCAGCACCTTGTCGCGGGTCTGTTCGGAAATGCGGCCAGTGCCGCGCAGGACCTGGCTGACGGTCGGAATCGAGACACCGGCCCGTTTGGCGACCGTGCCCAACGTCGGTTTGCCTGACATCTGACTCCCTGCTCGACAGATATATCGATTAGGCAAAAACTGCGCGAAATCGGCTTTGAAAGCAACGGGGAACTGCTATCCTAGCCCGATTTGCCCCCATTCTTGACAAAAACGTCGGAAGAAATGCTGTTGACACGTGATATATCGTTATATCACACTTAGGCATCAGGTGTCCGGATTCGCAGCCTGTCCCGGGGACAGTCCGACCGGCGCGCCATCCATCGAAGCCGCACCGTGCCCGGCGCGGAAAAGGCCAACTGACGACGAGTCCGGCGGGAGGCCGGGTTCGAACTTCACCTTCCGGGAGGAACCATGACCCTATTCTCCAAGATCGCGGGCGTTGCGTCCGGTGTCGCCCTCTCCTGCACGGCCATGGCGGCGCAGGCGGATGTCCTGTTCTGGTCGACCCAGGCCAAGCCGGTGGAAGAAAGCCAGGCCATGCGCGAGCAGGTCCTGGCCGGCGCCGGGCAAGGCGTCGATTACCAGCCGAACGATGCCGGCCCCTGGCTGACCCGCCTGAACGCCGAGCTGCAATCCGGATCGGGCACGATCGGCGTGCTGGGCGGGCTGCATGGCGATTTCGCGGCGATGAGCCCCGACGACCTGGTCGATCTGAGCGACCTCGGCGTCTCTTCCGCCAGCGAGACCTTCAACACCCTGGCCATGCTGGGCACCGACAAGATGCTCTACATCCCCTGGATGCAGGCCAGCTACATCATGGCCGCCAACAAGGAGGCGCTGCCCTATCTGCCGGAGGGGGCCGATATCGACGCGCTGACCTATGACCAGCTGATCGAATGGGCGGCCAATGTCCACGAGGCGACGGGCGAACCGAAATTCGGCTTTCCCGCCGGCCCCAAGGGGCTGAAGCATCGCTTCTTCCAGGGCTATCTGTATCCGTCCTATACCAACGGCGTGGTCCGCACCTTCGCCTCGGATGACGCCGTCGTCGCCTGGGAGAAGTTCCGCGAGCTCTGGGAACATACCAACCCGGCCTCGACCAATTTCTCGTTCATGCAGGAACAGCTCCTGTCCGGCGATGCCTGGATCGTCTTCGATCACACCTCGCGCCTGGCGCAGGCCTTCAATGACCGTCCGGATGACTTCGTCGCCTTCCCGGCCCCCGCCGGTCCGGCCGGCCGGGGCTTCATGCCGGTGCTCGCCGGGGTCGCGATCCCGCGCACCGCGCCCGACATGGAGGCCGCCAAGGCCCTGGTGAAATACATGCTGGCCCCCGAAACCCAGATCGCCACGCTGCGCGCGACCAACTTCTTCCCGGTCGTTGACGTTGCGCTGCCCGACGACCTGCCGCCTTCGGTGCAGGCTGCCGGGGCCGCCGTCGCCAAGATGAGCGCCTCACCCGACGCCAACCCCGGGCTGCTGCCCGCGGGCCTGGGCGACAAGGGCGGCGAGTTCAACCGGGTCTTCGTCGACGCCTTCGAGCGCATCGTGCTGGCCCGCCAGGACATCCGCGCGGTGCTGGACGACGAGAAGGGCAAGCTGGCCGCGATCATGGAAGAGACCGGCGCCCCCTGCTGGGCCCCTGACGCGCCCTCGGAAGGCGCCTGCCCGGTCGAGTAACCGCCACTGACCCTGTCCGGGCCGACAAGGCCCGGACTCCCCCAAAATCGCAGTCGGCGCCACGGCGCCAGTCAGGAGCACAGAGATGAGCGCCCGGGTATTGCCCTATGTCCTGATCCTGCCGGTCACGTTGTTTCTGTGCCTGTTCTTTCTCTATCCCTTCATCCTTGTCTCGCAGCAGGCCTTCAGCAACGGCTCCGAGCTGACGCTCGACAATTTCCGCGAAGTCACCTCGCACTGGAAATTCCCGATCTCGATGAAGAACACGCTGCTGCTGGCTGCGGTGGTGGTGCCGATACAGGTGGCGCTGGCGCTGCTGATGGCCACGATGGTCAGCAAGATGGGCAAGGGCCGCGATCTGGTGCTCTACATCTGGACGATTCCGCTGGGCATTTCCGATCTGGCCGCCGGGATCATCTGGCTGGCGATCTTCGATCAGTCGGGCTTCCTGAACTCGATGATGCACGGGCTGGGGGTCATCGACAAACCGCTGAACCTGCTGTCCTACCAGCATCCCGGTGTGGTCTTCCTGGCCATTGCCCTGGCCGAGATCTGGCGCGCGACGGCGATCATGCTGGTGATCCTGGTGGCCGGCATCGGGTTGATCCCCAAGGAATATTACGAGGCGGCCGAGGTCTTTGGCGCCTCGCCCTGGAAACGTTTCCTGCGCATCACCCTGCCGCTGCTGCGGCCCAGCCTGCAGACCGCGTTGGTGCTCCGCGTGATCCTGGCCTTCGAGATTTTCGCCGTGGTCGCCGCACTGGGCGGCACCCTGTTCCCGGTGCTGATGGGCGAGACCTATGCCTATCAGTTCGACCTGCTCAACAGCCGTGCCGCCGCCGCCATGGCGCTGATCATCCTGGGGATCTCGATCGGCTTCACCCTGATCATCCTGCGCGTGCTGCGGGTCCCGAAAGGAGCCTCGATATGACCGATGCCGTCGCAAGCGCCCCGGGCGCCGACACCCGCAAGTCGGCACGGTTTCTCTATGTCTCGGCGGTGGTCTTTCTCTGCGCCTGGGTGCTGGTGCCGATCTACTTCCTGCTGATCAACACCCTGTCCTCTCCCGAGACGGTGACCAGCTTTCCGAAACCCTTCCTGCCAGAGTTCGACATGGGCAGCCTGACCTTCTTTGCCGGTTTCGCGGGCATCCTGACGGCGCTGAAGAATTCGGTGGTCGTCGCCGGCATGACGATGGTCATGTCGATCGTCATCGGGGCGCCGGCGGGCTATGCCCTGTCGCGGTTCGAGTTTCGCGGCAAGGGGCTGTTCCGGCTGCTGATCCTGCTGACCCGGGCCTTTCCGCTGCCGCTTCTGGCGCTGCCGCTGGCGGTGCTGTTCATCCGCACCGGGCTGGACGACACCGCCTTCGGCCTGGCGATCGTCCATACCACGCTGGCGATCCCCTTCGCGGTGCTGATCACCTTCTCGCTGTTTTCGGGCATTCCGATCGAGCTGGAAGAGGCGGCCTGGACGCTGGGCTGCACCCGGCTGACCGCCTTTACCAAGGTGGTGCTGCCGCTGATCCTGCCCGGCATCGCGGCCAGCGCGATCTTTGCCTTCGTCATCTCGTGGAACGAGGTCTTTGCGGCCGCGGTGCTGACCATCGAGAACCGGACCCTGACCGCCTTCCTGCTGCAGAACCTCGACACCTCGCCGCTGCATCTGAAATTCGCCGGCGGCTTCATCCTCGTCGTGCCGGCGCTGATCTTCATCTTCGCGGTGCGCAAATACCTCTTCGCCATGTGGGGCATCGCCAACCGCTGAGGCGAGGGGCGGCCAGTCAAAGGAACCAGCGCTATGGCTGAAATCCAGATCAAGAACGTCGCCAAGATCTTCGGCGCCTATCAGGCGCTGCATGACATCAACCTGACCATCGCGGATCAGGAGTTCATGGTGCTTCTCGGCGCCTCGGGCTGCGGGAAGTCTACCCTGCTGCGGATCATCGCCGGGCTGGAGACCGCCACGACGGGCGAGGTCTGGATCGGCGGCCGGCGGATCGACCACCTGTCGCCCAAGGATCGCGGCATCGCGATGGTGTTCCAGAACTATGCCGTCTTTCCGCATCTGACCGTGTTCGAGAACATCGGCTTCGGGCTGCGGATGCAGAAACTGCCCAATGACGAGGTGACGCGCCGGGTCGAGAAGACCGCGACGCTGATGCATATCGAGCAGTTGCTGAAACGCTATTCGGGCGAGCTTTCGGGCGGCCAGCGGCAGCGGGTCGCGGTGGCGCGGGCGCTGGCGATGGAGCCGGACGTGATCCTGATGGACGAGCCGCTGTCGAATCTCGACGCGCTGTTGCGGATGGAGATGCGGGCCGAGCTGAAGGGCGTGCTGGCCGACAGCAAGACCACGGCGATCTATGTGACCCACGATCAGGTCGAGGCGATGAGCATGGCCGACCGGATCAGCGTCATGCACCAGGGCAAGATCATCCAGGCGGCGGCGCCGATCGAGGTCTATCGCAACCCGTCCGCCGAATTCGTGGCCAGCTTCATCGGCAATCCGCCGATGAACTTCCTGCCGGCGCGGCCCGCGGGTGCCGGACGATGGACCGTCGCCGGCCAGACCTTCGACGGGCCGCAAGCCGACAGGGCCGCGCTGCAATTCGCGATCCGGCCCGAGGACATGCAACCGGCAGAGCAGGGGCTGACCGCGCTCGCCAAGGTCGTCGAACCGCTGGGCGCGCATCTGCTGGTGACCTGCGAGGTCGAAGGCAAGCTGTTCCGGGTCATCCTGGACAGCGACATGAAGGTGCGCCCTGGCGAGACCCTGACCCTGGCCCCGCAACCGGACCGCATACGCTGGTTCGACCCCGAAACCACCCTGGCGGTTGCCTGAGAACACAATGACACAAGACATGATCGAGACAGCCCGTCAGGTGCTGCGCAACAACGACCGCGGCTTCTACACCGTTCCGACCAAGGGTCTCTACCCCTTCCAGTGGAACTGGGACAGCGCCCTGAGCGCGCTTGGCTTCGCGCATTTCGACGAGCCCCGGGCCTGGACCGAGATCGACACGCTCTTCGCCCATCAATGGGACGACGGGATGGTGCCGCATATCATCTTCCACCAGCGCGACGAGGGCTATTATCCCGGGCCGGATGTCTGGGACACCGGGCGCGAGGTGCCGACCTCGGGGATCACCCAGCCGCCGGTCGCCGGCTTTGCGGTGCGGCGGATCTTCGACCGGGCGCAGGACAAGACATTGGCGGCCGAGCGGGCGCGGGCGCTGCTGCCGCGCATCCATGCCTGGCACCAGTGGTTCTTCCGCTGCCGCGATCCGCAGCACAGCGGGCTGGTGGCGATCATCCACCCCTGGGAATCCGGGCGCGACAACTCAGTTGACTGGGACGACGCCTTCCAGCGGGTGCCGACCGACGGCGTGCTGCCGTTCAACCGCCGCGACACCAGCCATGCCGACCCGGCGCATCGCCCGACCGACGAGCAATACAAGCGCTACATCTGGCTGGTCCAGCGGTTCCGCGGCCTCGGCTGGGACAATGCCGCGCTGCATGACGCCTCGCCCTTCCAGGTCGTCGATCCGGGGTTCAACGCGATCCTGATCCGCTCCTGCGCCGATCTGGCGGCCCTGGCCGAAGAACTGGGAGAGCCGCGGATCGCGGCCGAGTCGCGGGCCATGGCCGAGCGCGGGATCGCCGCGATGGAAACCCTGTGGAGTGCCGCGCGCGGCCAGTATCTCTGCCTCGACCGGAGCATCGGCCGCCTGATCGACAGCCCCTCGGTCGGCGGTCTTCTGGCGGCCTTCGCGCCGCTGCCCCCAGGGCGGGTCGCGGCCCTTGCCCGCCGGATCGGGTCGCTGGCCGAGCATTGCCGCTACCTGGTGCCCAGCCACGACCCCACCACGCCCGAGTTCGACAGCCTGCGCTACTGGCGCGGGCCGGTCTGGCTGGTGGTCAACTACATGATCGCCGACGGGCTGGAGCAGGCCGGGCAGGTGGAACTCGCCGGCCGGATCAAGGCCGACAGCCTGCGGCTGATCCGGCAGAGCGGCTTTGCCGAGTATTACGACCCGAACACCGCCGAGCCCTGCGGCGGCGGGCAGTTCACCTGGACCGCCGCGATGGTGATCGAGATGCTCGAAACCCATGCCGGTGCCGGGGATGCCCCGGCCTGAGCGCTTCGGGCGGCGGCGGTCGATCCTGTCTGGTCATCGGCCTGCCAGCCGACTATAGGCGGACCCATGACCGAGACCCTGCCCCCCTGCCCCGAATGCAACTCCGCATACACCTATCAGATGGACGCGCTGCTGATCTGTCCCGAATGCGGCCATGAATGGTCGCCCGATGCGGCGTCCGAGGATGCCGCCGAGGTGCGCGACAGCGTCGGCAATGTCCTGAAGGACGGCGACACCGTGACGGTCATCAAGGACCTGAAGCTCAAGGGCTCGTCCACGGTGCTCAAGGTCGGGACCAAGGTTCGCGGCATCCGGCTGGTCGATGGCGATCATGACATCGACTGCAAGGTGCCGGGGATCGGGCAGATGGGACTGAAGTCCCAGTTCGTCAAGAAGGTGGCCGACTGACCCGGGCGGCCCGGCCTGCCTATTCGGCGCGCCCCTCGCAGAAGCTCAGCCCCACGCCGGCCTCGGCCAGCAGCGTTTCGGCGACCACGAAACTGTGGTCCAGCGCGCCGTCGTTCTGCGGGCGCGGCGGGCAGACGACCCGGGCAATCCCGCTCTGGATGATGGCGCGGGCGCAATCGGCGCAGGGGAAGCGGTTGACGTAGATCGTGCAGCCCTCCACCGCGGTTCCGGCCCGGGCGGCATTGTAGATCGCGTTGCGCTCGGCATGTTCGACCCAGTGGAACTTCTCGCCGCTGGCCCGGTCATATCGGGCATCCTCATGGCCGCCGACGCCGCGCGGCAGGCCGTTGTAGCCCGAAGCCCGCACCTCATGCGCCGCGCCGACGATCACCGCGCCAACATGGCGGTCGCGGTCGTCGGACCAGCTGGCGATCAGATCGGCCAGGTCGAGAAATCGGCGGGTCCAGAGCGTTTCCTCGGCCATCACGCCACCGCGCTGTCGGCGTGGGACAGGTCGATCGCGTCCAGCGCCGCCCGCGCCTGGGCGGTCAGGGCCGTGAAGGGGGGCAGAACCTCTTCCCAACTGGGATCGCCACTGCGCCGGCCGACCAGATACTTGATCGCCGGGATGAGCGGCTGCGCCGAGACCGAGCCGCGGATCGTGGCAATCCTGTCGGCCAGCCCGGTCTCGCCGGCCCAGAGCCGGCCGCAGAGCGGTGCCGAAAGGTTGACGGTGGCCGAGATGCAGCCAGCGAACCCCGAACTCCTGGCCTCGGGCAGGGATGTCTCGGAACTGGGCAGCACGATGAACCCCGGCAGCGCCGAAGCGATGCCGCGGCAATAGGCGAGATCGCCCGAGGAATCCTTGATCCCGCAGAACCGTTCCGGTGCCGCGCGGTGCAGGCGTTCGATCACCGATTGCGAGATCACGATCCCGGTCATCTGCGGAAAGTTGTAGAAGTAGAGCCGGATCGGCCGCGCCCCGAGCGCCGCGTGCAGCGCCATGTACCAGCGATAGAGACCGTCGTCGGTCGCGGGCTTGTAGTAGTAGGGCGGCAACACCAGCGCCACCGCGAAACCCAGCCTGTCGGCCTCGGTTGTCAGCGCCACGGTCTCGGCCAGAGACGGGGTGCCGGTGCCGACCATCAGCCGCTCGCCCCCAAGTTCCTCCGCCGCCCAGCCCATCACCCGCCCCCGGGTCGCGCCGTCGAAGGAATTGGCCTCGCCGGTCGAGCCCAGGACATTCAGCCCGTCGCAGCCATTCGCCAGCGCCCAGCGGCAATGTTCGACAAACAGCTCGCGGATCGGGGCCCCGGAGGCGTCGATCGGGGTGGGGACGGCGGCAATGATGCCCTGCATGGGTCGATCCTTCTTCAGTTGGTTTGGCGCCCGGAGCGCGGCGCGATGTCGGCGATCCGCGGATGGTCCGGCATCGGCGGGTCGGCCCGGGACCAGCCTCCTGGTTCGGTCAGTTGGCCAAGGGCGTCGAAGAACGCCTCGGCATTGATCCGGGCGAATTCGGCCTCCCCCGGTTCCAGCTCGTCGTCATAGCGGATCGCATCGACCGGGCAGATGGTTTCGCACAGGCCGCATTCGATGCATTCGGTCGGGTGGATGTAATACATCCGCTCGCTTTCATAGATGCAATCCACCGGGCAGACCGTCGTGCAGCTGCCGTCCTTGACGTCGATGCATTCGCTCTTGATGACCAGCGCCATCTCAGCCGCCTATCTGCCGCGCCAGACCGGGGCGCGCTTTTCGCGGAAGGCGGTGACTCCTTCCTCGGAATCCTCCGAGTTCAGCGCCGCGATCAACGCCGGGTGGCTGTGGGCACGGGCCTCGCGCGCGGTCAGATGCGCGGTCTGGCGCAGGGTGGCCTTGATCGCCCGGACCGAAAGCGGTGCGCAGCTCAGGACATCGGCCACCCAGGCATCGACCTCGGCATCCAGCGCATTGGCGGGGGCGACGGCATTGACCAGCCCGTACTGCATCGCGTCGGCGGCCGAGAGCATGCGCCCGGTCAGCATCAGTCCGGCAGCGATGTTGCGCGGGATCAGCCGTTGCAGCGCGACCATGCCGCCATCCAGCGGCAGGCGGCCGACCTTGGCCTCGGGCAGGCCGAAGCGGGCGGTCTCGGCCGCGATGACGATATCTGCGCCCAACACCATCTCCATTCCGCCGCCGAGCGCCAACCCGTTGACCCGCGCGATCACCGGCACGGTCAGGCTCTCGCGCAGCGCGATGCCGCCGAAGCCGTTCGGGTTCAGCCCGGCCCAGTAATCGAGCCCCGAAGCCCCGCCGGCGGCCTTCATGTCGGCCCCGGCGCTGAAGGCCCGGTCCCCGGCACCGGTCAGCACGATGCAGCGGATGTCGTCGCGGGCTTCGATCTCGGTCCAGATCCGCTCCAGTTCGACCTCGGTCGCCGGATCGACGGCGTTCATGCGTTCGGGCCGGTCGATCGTCACCCGCGCGACATGGTCCTTCACATCGAACAGAACGCTCATTCCGCCGCGCTCCTGTTGCCGGGCTTCAGGTTGAACTCGCGGATCAGCTCCTCGGTATGCTCGCCCAGTTTCGGCGGCAGGTGCCGGACCTCGACCGGGGCCTCGCTCAGATGCACCGGGTTGCCGATCAGGGTCAGCGGGCCCAGGAACGGATGCTCGATCTCGACCAGCATCCCGTTCATCGCGGTCTGCGGATCCTCCAGCGCCTCGCCGAGCGAGCGCACCGGCGCGCAGAGCAGGTCCTGCGCCTCCAGCCGTTCCAGCCAATAGGCGGTGGTGTTGGTGGCGATCCGCTCGCGGAAGGTCTGCTGCAGGAACGACTTGGCCTTCCGCTGATGCGCCAGGGTCGGATATTCCGGCTCGAGGTTGTCGATCTCGAGCGCCGCACAGATGTCGCGCAGCGGGTTCGACTTGAACGCTCCGACCAGGCAGACCGCGCCATCGGTGGTATCGAACACCCCGGTCAGCGGCATCGCGGCCCAGTTCAGCACCTCGCCGTGGGCGTTCCACTGCGCGGCTTCCTGCATCTGCATCGCCAGCATCGAGTCGTAGAGCGAGACCGAGACCTTCTGCCCGCGCCCGGTCTTTTCGCGGGCCAACAGCGCCGCCATGATGCCCTGCACCAGATGCATTCCGGCGGTGTAGTCGCAAAGCGTCGTCGGATAGATCGACTTCGGGATCGAGGGGTCCTGGGTCTTCTCCATCACGCCGCTCATCGCCTGGGCAAGCACGTCCTGGCCGCCCTTGTGCGCATAGGGGCCGGTCTCGCCGTAGCCGGTGCCCGAGGCGCAGATGATGCGCGGGTTGATGGCCGAGAGCGCCTCGTAGCCGAAGCCGAGCCGCTGCATCACCCCGGCGCGGAAGTTGTCCACCACCACATCGGCCTCGCGCACCATGTCCAGCACCATCTGCCGGCCCGCCTCGGACTTGGTGTCGATCTCGATCGAGCGCTTGTTGCGGTTCAGCGAGGCGAAGACGGCGTTGTTCATCGCCTCTTCCGAGGGTTCGCCGAAGAAGTTGCGCGACAGATCGCCGGCGCCGGGCCGTTCGATCTTGATCACATCGGCGCCGAAGTCGGCCAGTACCTGGGTCGCGCAGGGGCCCATCATGACCTGGGTGAAGTCCAGGATGCGGGTGCCGTGCAGCGGCAGGGTATTGATATCGATGGTCACGGTCAGGCCTCCGCTTTCTCTTCCACCAGCGCATTGGCCGAGGGCACGTCGCCCGGATCGGCACCCTGCGCACGCATCTGTTTCTGGATCGCCCGGGCATCCACGTCGCGCAGCGCCGAGCCGGCATTCAGCGCCAGGGCCACCGCAACACCGGCCGCCTCGCCCTGGCTCATGCAGGGCGGGATCTCGCGCGACATCTTCTGGGCCTCGCTCTCGACCGAGTAATGCCGTCCGGCGACGATCAGGTTGTCGACCCCCTTCGGCAGCAGCGCCCGGTAGGGCGTGTAGTAATCGCGGCCCCGGCAGACACTGTCTGCGAAATGCCGGCGGCTCTTCACGTCGTCCTTGGTGACGACATACTCACCCTTCAGCAGCCGGGTCTGGCGAACGCCCATCTGCTCGGCGGCGCCCAGCATCTTGGCATTCTCGAAACCCGGGATGTTGTCGCGGGCGAAGGCCAGCAGGTTCATCATCCGCTCGCGGCCTTCGTATTCGGCGGCCACCATGTCCTCGGGCGACAGGCCGTCGTAGCCGGGCATATGCGGGCAGTTGCACCAGACGATCCCCGGCAGCGGCGTCTTCAGCCACCACATCCCCCATGCGCCGCCGATGATCCGCCGGGCCTGGCGGTCGAGCTTCTTGTATTCCTCGGGATTGGCATATTCGAAAGCCTCGGCCGCATCGGTATCCACGTCGCAGAGCCGGAACACCGTGGTGACGATATACTGGCCCTGGATGAACTCGGCCCCGGCGGCGCTGGCCACATCCAGATCGCCGCTGGCGTCGATGACCATCTTCGCCCGGATCGCCTGGCGGCCGAGCTTGGTCTGGCAGACCACACCGGTCACGCGGCCATCCTCGACCAGCGCGTCCGAGAACCACGAATGCAGCCGCAGGTTCACACTGGCCTCTTTCACCAGGTCGAGACTGACCCGCTTCCAGGCGTCGGGATCGAAGGCGACGGCATGGATGATCGGCTGCGGATGCCCGGTCTTGTGAAAGTCGATGCAGCCCCAGCGGGACCACTTCTGCCACATCTCCATGCTGGTCAGGCAGTCCTCGGGCGGCGGAAACACCGCGCCGTCCTGGGCCGCCATCCGGTCGACGAACTCGTTGACCACCCCGGTGGTGACGACCTCGTTGCCCTCGTTCACCATGTCGTCGAGCACCAGGACCATCCCGCCCGAGGCCATGCCGCCCAGGTGGTGATAGCGCTCCAGCAGCGTGACCGAGCAGCCGTTGCGGGCCGCCGAGACGGCGGCGCTGACCCCGGCCGGGCCGGCGCCGACGACCACCACATCGGTGTCGGCGACAACCGGAACCTGCTCGCTCTTCATCGTGACGTGATCGGTGTTGCGTTCGGTCATCGGGCAAACTCCTGCGGTTGCGCGGCGCGTCCTTCGGGACGGCGCGCGGATTTCGGTTACGGACGGACAGTTCCTACCAGCGGATCACCAGCCGCTCGGTCAGGGCGACGGCCGCGAACAGCAGCACCGACAGACCGGAGGACATGAAGACCGTGGCGTAGAGCAACGGAGAGTTGAAGTTGAAGGTCGAGTCGATGATCAGCGCCCCCAGCCCCAGATCGGCGCCGACCCATTCACCGACGATGGCACCGATGACCGATGTCGTCGCGGCGATGCGCAGGGCCGAGAACAGGAAGGGCAGCGACGAGGGCAGCCGGATCTTCCAGAACACCTCGGCTTTCGAGGCCGAGAGGATCCGCGCGAGTTCCAGCGCCTGCGGGCTGACGGACTCCAGACCGCGGACCATGTTCACCAGGGTCGGGAAGAAGCAGATCAACGCCGCGATCACCACCTTGGCCGTCAGGCCGGGGCCGAAGATCAGCACCAGGATCGGCGCGATGGCCAGGATCGGGATCGTGTTGACGAAGACCGCGATCGGGAAGAAGGCGCGCTCGATGTTGCGGCTGTGGACGAAGCCGATGGCAATCAGGATCGCCGCCATGTTGCCGACGAAGAAGCCGGACAGGGCCTCGATCAGCGTCGGCCAGAAGTTCATGATCAGCACGTCGGACTTGGCGACGAAGGCGCCGGCCACGTCCGAGGGCGCCGGGGCGATATAGGTCGGCACTTCGAAGAAACGGACACCGGCCTGCCAGAGCAGGATCAGCGCGACCGCGGTTCCCACCGGCACCGCGACAGAAACCACGCGGCGGCGGCGGATGGCGCGGCGCTCGGCCTCTTCGTAGTCTGCGTCCGGGGATAATGTATCCAGAGCGGCCATCAGCATGTCTCCAGAAGTTCGCGCAGCCGCGCCGAATAGCGGGTGAACTCGGCGGTGTCGCGCATCGGGATGGTGCGGGGTTCGGGCAGGTCGATGTCGATGACCTCGCGCAGCCGCCCGGGATGGGCGGCCAGCATCACCACCTTCTGCCCCAGGAACACCGCCTCGGCGATGGAATGGGTGACGAAGAGGATCGTGGTGCCGGTCTCGCGCCAGATTTCCAGCAGTTGCAGGTTCAGGTGGTCGCGGGTCATCTCGTCCAGCGCGCCGAAGGGCTCGTCCATCAGCAGCAGCTTCGGCTGGCAGACCAGCGCCCGGGCGATGGCAACCCTTTGCCGCATCCCGCCGGAAAGCTCGTGCGGCAGGGCATTCTCGCGGCCCTTCAACCCGACCAGTTCCAGCAGTTCGCGCGGCGAGCGGTTTCCGACCGGAAGCTCGATCCCGCGCTTGCGGCCGACTTCCAGCGGCAGCTCGACGTTCTTCAACGCCGAGCGCCACGGAAGCAGGGTCGCGTCCTGGAACACGAAGGCGAATTCCCGCGCAAGCCGTGCCGCTTCGGTCGTCTTGCCGAAGATCGACACTTCGCCCGACGCCGCCGGTATCAGGTCAGACACCAGCCGCAGCATCGTCGACTTGCCGCAGCCCGAGGGGCCGAGGATCGTGTAGAACGATCCCGCCTCGATTTCGAGCGACAGGTTGTCGATCGCGGTGAAGGACCCGAACCGGACCGAGGCTGCCTTCAGCGAGGCCGCGGCGGGCGCGTGCATTGTGTCCTGCGCGGTCATCTCGCTCACCCGTAGTGCGGGCGGACGTCGGCGGTCGCTTCCAGCACCGACAGCGTCATGATGTCATCGACGTTCGGCGGGTCCGACTGGAACTGACCCAGGGCCGCATAGGTATCGATCTGCCGCTGCCAGTTCTCCTTGGTCATGGTGCCCCAGCCGTTTTCGCGGGTGTGCTCGTCGAAGGAATAGGCATTCACCAGATCGACCGTCGCCATTTCGTTGTCGCGGTCCATGTTGGGATAGCGTTCCAGCAGGTATTCCACCGCTTTCTCGGGGTTGTCATGGACATAGCCCCAGCCCCGGGCGCTGGCGCGCAGCATCGCCTCGACCTTGTCCGGGTGATCGGCCAGCGTCGAGTCGTTGACGTAATAGGGGTTGGCGTAGAGTTGCACCCCGGCATCCCACAGCGACAGATCGACCCGCTGGTCGCCCAGAACCGCAAGCGCGCTGGTGTTGGTCTTCCAGCCGGTCACGACATCGACCTGGCCGGTCATCAGCGGCGACATGTCAGCGCCGATCACCTGCACCTCGACCTGATCCTCGGGGATGTTGTTGGCCGCCAGCAGCGCCTGCAGCAGGATCCGCGCGGTGCCGTTGGTTCCGACCTTCTTGCCGATGAAGTCCTGCGGCGTGCGGACCGGGTTCTTCTTCAGCGAGAAATAGGTGAACGGGTGCTGCTGATAGCCGACCGCGATGCATTTGATCGGCAGCCCGGCCGAGCGGGCCAGCATCAGCGAGGGGCTGGAGGAGATCGAGCCCAGATTGGCCTGACCCGAGGCGACCGAGGCGACGCCGTCGATATTCGGCCCGCCGGGCACGATCTCGAGGCTCAGCCCCTCGTCGGCATAGAAGCCCATCTTGTCGGCGGCGATTTCGCCGAGGATGCCGTTCGATGCCAGCCAGCCAAGCTGCATCCGGACTTCGTAAAGGTCTTGAGCGCGGCCGGGGCGGATACCGATCATCGTGCCGCCCAATGCGGCGCCGGTGGCCGTCAGGAACGCGCGGCGGTCAAGGGAAGCGGGCGTGCGGGTCATAGGTTATCTCTCCAGTCGGAATTGGGTTTTTCGGGACTGCGGCCCTTCTGACGTGGCCCTGATACTTGACTCTACGGTGACCGGGGGCGATGCAAGAAGAATAAACCCCTGCCAACGGTGAGGCATTTTTTGCATCACCCCTCCGATCCGTGCAGGACCACCGGGGCCGGTAGATGCACTCGATTTTCCTGAAATATTTCGACGAGGTCGCCCGCCAGGGGTCGATCCGCAAGGCGGCCCTGGTGCTCAATGTTTCCTCGACATCGGTCAACCGCAAGATCCTCAGCGTCGAAGACAAGCTGGGCGTATCGCTGTTCACCCGCACTCCGGAAGGCGTCGAACTGACCGCCGTCGGCGGTATCCTGCTGGAGCACTGCCGCACCACCCTGCACGACTACAACCGGGCCAAGGTGCTGATCGACGACGCCCGTGATCTGCGCACCGGCCATATCAACGTCCACACGGTCGATTCCGTGGCGCTGAGCGTCCTGCCGCAGGCGATTCGCAAATTCAGCGACGCCTTCCCCGACATCTCGATCTCGGTGACCACGGCGCAGCCGGACGAGGTGATCCAGGCCGTTGCCGACGGCAGTGCCGACATCGGCATCAGCTTCAGTTTCGAATCCCACCCCGACGCGCGGGTCCTGTCGGAAAAGTCGGCGCCCTTCGGCATCCTGGTCCGGCCCGATCATCCACTGGTCGGGCGCAGCAGCGTGCGGATCGACGATATCGCGCCCTACCGGATGGTGCGGACCATCGACGCGCGCGGGCGCAATTCGATCATCGACCAGGCGATCGCCTCGCTGGCCTCGCCGCTGTCGACCCATATCTTCACCAACATGCTCACCCTGGCCAAGCAGATGATCCTCGATAATCAGGGCATCGGGCTGTACACCAAGATAGGCTTCTACGATGAGATCATGCGCGGCGAACTCTGCTTTGTGCCCCTGATGCAGGAAACCCTGACCAATGTCCGGATCGGGGTCTTCGTCTCGGCCACCCAGGGCATCGACCCGGCGAAGCGGCTGCTCTGTGCCGCCGTGCAGCGCACCATGGCGCCGATGCGCCTGGACAACTGAGATGGCCGGCGCCGCTCCGCGTCCGGGAATCGACGCGACGGCGCTCTTGACAGTTGCCCGGCCATCCGTTGTGTCACTCTGGCTTGCGCTACGGCAAGCGTTGTTCGCGGCCCCAGGCCGACATGCCCGAAGAAAAGGCAGGAAACCCTTGATTGGTCAGGTTCAAAAGCCCCGCACAGTCCGACGCCTGATGCGGCATGTCGCCCGTTCCCTGATGCCCGGCGCGGTGGCGCTGCTGGCACTCGGCCAGGGCCCGGCCACGGCACAGGAGCCGCTGGGCGTCGAGATCGTCACCGCCCATGCCACCCCCGACATCCGCAACTATTCGCTGACCGGAGAACTGCAACCACGCGAGACCCTGCCGGTCGCCTTTCCCGCCAGCGGGCGCATCGCCGAGGTGCGGGTCGAGGTCGGCGACCAGGTGGCAGCGGGTGATCTTCTTGCCCGGATGGAATCGGTGCAGCAGGAACAGGCGGTGCGCGCCGCCGAGGCCGGCCTGCTGACCGCCGAGGCCGACCACCGTCAGGCGGTCGCCGACCTGTCCCGCTCCGAGGCGCTGCTGGAGCGCGGCGCGACCACCCGCGCCGCCCGCGATGCCGCCGACGATGCCCTGCGCGTCGCGGAAGGCACCCTGGCCCGGGCCCAGGCCGAGCTCGACCAGGCCAGGAAGGCGCTCGCCGATACCGAGCTTCTGGCCCCCGCCGCCGCCATAGTCACCCAGCGGAACGCCGAGCCGGGCCAGGTCGTCGGCGCTGCGCAGCCGCTCTTTGAACTGGCGCTGGATACCGGGATCGAGGCGATCTTCGACGTGCCCGAGGTGCTGCTGACCGGCGACATTCCGATCGGAACGGTCATGCTCAGCCGGCTCGACGATCCGCAGGTCCAGTTCGCCGGCACGGTCGAGAGAATCTCGCCGCTTGTCGATCCGGCGACGGGCACCGTCGCGGTGACGATCTACATTCCCGACCCGCCCGAGGGGCTGAACTTCGGCGAGGCCGTGCGCGGCACCGCCTCGCTGGTCGCCAGCGACCGCATCACCCTGCCCTATACCACCATTTCCGCCACCGCGGCCGGCCCCGCTGTCTGGCAGGTGGATCCCGAAACGATGCGGGTCAGGCTGACCCCGATCCAGATCGAGCGCTACGAGAACGGCCGAATTGTCCTGTCCGGCGGGCTCGAAGAGGGCGCGCTGGTCGTCGCCCGCGGGGCACAGCTGATGTATCCCGACCGACAGGTGCGGAAGGTGGAGGTGACGGAATGAGACCGTTTGCGATCCTGCTGGCCTGCCTGGCCGCCCTGCCGGCTCTGGCCGAGGACACCGCGCCCGAGCCCGTGAAACGTCCGGTCATGTCGGTGATCGTCGGAGAGCAGACCGGCCTGCCGCTGTCCTATGTGGGCTCGGTCACCGCCAGCAGCGAGGCCGACCTGGGCTTTCCCCTGATCGGAACGATCGTCGAACGCGGCGTCGATCTGGGCGACCAGGTGGCCGAGGGCGACGTGCTGGCCCGGATCGACACCGAGGATCTCGATGCCGATCTCCGTTCGGCCGAAGCCAGTGTCACCATCGCCGAGGCGCAGCGGCAATCGGCCAGCGATGCGCGCGACCGGGCCGCCGAGCTGCTGGCCCGCGAGGTCGGCAGCGAGACCCGGCTGGAAGATGCCGAACGGACGCTGGTGGCCGCCGAGGCGGCGGTGGAACAGGCCAAGGCGGCGCTGGCGCGGGCGACCGACCTGCGCAACCTGGCGACCCTGACCGCGCCCTTCGACGGCGTGGTGACGCAGATATTCGCCGAGCCGGGCGCCACGCTGTCGGCCGGAGAGCCGGTCCTGCGCCTGGCCGCCACCGGCGCCCGCGAAGTCGTCATCGACCTGTCGGAAAGCGACGCGGCGCTGCTGAAGCCGGGCACGAAATTCACGGTCGTACTGGACGCCAACCCCGACGTCACCGCCACCGCGATCACCGACCGGATCGACCCGCTCGCCGAACGCACGACCCGGACCCGGCGCGTGCACCTGCGGCTGCAGGACGCGGCGGACGGGTTCCGCCTCGGCGCGCTGGTCCATGTGGTGCCCGAACTGGCCGCGGACAGCGGCATCCTTCTGCCCGCCGCCGCGGTGCTCGAACCCGCCTCGGTCTGGGTGATCGACCGCACCACCGATACCGTCGGCCTGCGCCAGGTCACCCTGGGCGAGCGTGTCGGGACCTATGTCATCGTGACCGACGGGCTCAGCCCCGGCGACGAGGTTCTGACCCATGGAATCCACCTGGTTGAGGACGGGCAGCTTGTCGGCCCGCGCGTGTCGGAATGAAGAGCTTCAACCTGTCCGACTGGGCGCTGCGGCACCGTTCGCTGGTCTGGTTCTTCATGCTGGTCTCGCTGGTGGCGGGCGCCCTTGCCTATGTCGAGATCGGCCGCGAGGAAGACCCGAATTTCGCGATCAAGACGATGATCGTCTCGGCCGCCCTGCCCGGCGCCGACACGCAGGAAACGCTGACCCAGGTCACCGACCGGATCGAGAAGAAGCTGGAGGACCTGGACGAGCTGGACTTCACCCGTTCGGTCACCCGGCCGGGCCAGAGCATCGTCTATGTCGAGCTGCTGCCGACGACCAAATCCTCCGAACTGCCGATCATCTGGCAGCGGGTCCGCAACATGATGGAGGACATCCGTTCCGAGTTTCCCGCGGAATTCGCGGGCTTCGTCTACAACGACAGTTTCGGCGATGTCTTCGGCAACATCTACGCCTTCACTTCCGACGGGTTCACCCCGCGCGAGGTCCGCGACTATGCCGAACAGGTGCGGCGCGATGTGCAGGCGCTGGACGATTCCGGCAAGGTCGAGATCTTCGGCACGCGCGACGAGGTCATCTATCTGGAGTTCTCGACCCAGCGGCTGGCCGCATTGGGCCTGAACCAACAGCAGGTGCAGGCGACGCTGGCGGCACAGAACGCGATTGTGCCCTCGGGCGTGATCAAGGCCGGGCCGGAACGGATCCTGGTCCGCATCGGCGGACAGTTCTCGGGCGCCGAAAGCCTGGAGAAGATCAATCTCCGCGTCGGCGACCGCTTCTTCCGGCTCACCGACGTGGCCGACATCCAGCGCGGCTACGAAGACCCGCCCGAAACCATGTTCCGCTACAACGGGCAGGAAGCGGTCGGCCTTTCGGTGGGCATGAAGGACGGCGCCAACATCATCGAGTTCGGCAAGCATCTGGACGAGGTGATCGCGGCGGCGCAGGCCAAGCTGCCGATCGGGCTCGACATCCATCAGGTCGCGGACCAGCCGCATGTGGTGGACGAGGCCGTCGGGCATTTCCTGCGGGCGCTGCTGGAAGCGGTCCTGATCGTTTTGGCGGTCAGCTTCCTGTCACTGGGCGTGCGGGCCGGGCTGGTCGTGTCGCTGACCATTCCGCTGGTGCTGGCGATCACCTTCGCCATCATGCAATATACCGGCTTCACCCTGCAACGGATCTCGCTGGGGGCTCTGATCATCGCCCTGGGGCTGCTGGTCGATGACGCGATGATCACCATCGAGACCATGATCACCCGGCTGGAAAAGGGCGAGACCCTGACAAAGGCGGCCTCCTATGCATGGACCTCGATCGCCTTTCCGATGCTCTCGGGCACGCTGATCATCGTCGCCGGCTTCATTCCGGTGGGGCTCAACAACTCGGCCGCGGGCGAGTTCACCTTCTCGCTCTTCGTCGTCATCCTGATTTCGCTGATCGTGTCCTGGATCGTCGCGGTTCTCTTCGCGCCGCTCCTCGGCGTGACCTTCCTGCCCGCCACCATGAAGCACCATGACGGACAGCCGGGTGCCATGCGGCGGGTCTTCCACGCGGTGCTGCGCCGGGCGATGGACCACCGCTGGATCACCATCACGGTCACGGTGGCGGTGTTCGGCGTCTCGCTCTACGGGATGCGGTTCATCGAGAACCAGTTCTTCCCCAGTTCCGACCGCCCCGAACTCATCGTCGACTTCAACCTGCCGCAGAATGCCTCGATCACCGAGACCGCGCGGCAGATGGACCGGATGGAGGCCTATCTGGACGACAACGAGAACGTGCTGTTCTGGTCCTCCTATGTCGGGCGCGGTGCGCCCCGGTTCCTGCTGGCCTATGACGTTCCGACACCGGGGCCCAACACCGGCCAGATCGTCATCCAGACACCTTCGGTCGAGGCGCGCGACGCCCTGCGCGCGCAGCTGAACGAGATTTCGGAACGGGAGTTCCCCGGCATCGACATCTTCGTGAAGCTGCTCGAGATCGGGCCGCCGGTCGGGCGTCCGGTGCAGTATCGCATCTCGGGCCCCGACCCCGAGACCCTGCGCGACCAGGCCCGCGCCCTGACCGCGCTGATCGCCACCGACAGCCGGCTGGACGATATCGTGATGGACTGGAACGAACCGGCCCGGGTGGTTCGGGTCGACATCCTGCAGGACAAGGCCCGCCAGCTGGGCATCAGCCCGCAGGACATCGCCATCACGCTGAACGCGATCTATGACGGAACCAGCGTCACCCAGCTGAGGGACTCGGAATACCTGATCGACATCCTGGCCCGGGGCGATGCCGAATCGCGGCAATCGGTCCAGGCCCTGGGCGAGTTGCAACTGGCCGGCACCGGCAACGCGATCATCCCGCTGCGCTCGATCGCGACCTTCAGCTATGACACCGAGGCGCCGCTGATCCATCAGCGCGACCGGATGCCGACCATCACGGTCAAGGCGGCGATCCGCACCTCGGATCAGCCGGCGACCATCGTGGACGATTTCTCCGACCAGATCGCGGCCTTCAACGCCGATCTGCCCGAGGGCTATCAGGTCGTGGTCGGCGGCACGGTCGAATCCTCGGCCGAGAGCCAGGCGCCGATCATCGCCGTGGTCCCGCTGATGCTGCTGGTCATGCTGACTCTGATCATGATCCAGACCCAGAGCTTCCGGCTCGCCTTCGTGGTGATCTGCGTCGCCCCGCTGGGCCTGATCGGGGTGGTGGCGGCTCTGCTGCCCTCGGGCGCGCCGCTCGGCTTCGTGGCGATCCTCGGCGCGCTGGCGCTGATCGGCATCCTGATGCGCAACTCGATCATCCTGGTCGATGAAATCGAGACCCTGCGCGCAAAGGGCCGCTCGGCCTGGGATGCGGTCTTCGAGGCCTCGGACTCGCGGGCCCGGCCGATCCTGCTGACCGCCGCCGCCGCCAGCCTGGCGCTGATCCCGATCTCGCGGCAGATCTTCTGGGGTCCGATGGCCTATGCGATGATGGGCGGCATCATCGCCGGCACCGTGATCACCCTGGTCTTCGCGCCGGCGCTCTACCTGGCCGTGTTCCGGGTGAAGAAACCCGCGCCCGACGCATAGGCGCATCCGGCCCCGGCCCCGCCGGGGCCGGCGGACCCGCCGGTTTTCACGAAAGCTTCAAGAAAGCTTCACCCAACCTCCAAATCCACGCCCCAAAGACTCGCGGCGACAGCGCCTCCCGCGCTGCGTCAATCCATCATTTGGGGGCCGAGGATATGAGAAACTCGAACAGAACCGTCATTGCGGCCGGGGCGCTTGCGCTCGGCTCGATCGCGGCACCGGCAATGGCCGATGTCACGGTCGAGTTCTGGCACAGCTTCAGCGGCGCATCGGGCGATGCGCTGAACGAGATCGTGGAGAAATTCGAAGCCGCCAATCCGGGGATCGACATCGATGCCCAATACGTCGGCAACTACAACGACATCGTCTCCAAGCTGCAGGCGGCGATCCCGGCCCGGCGGGCGCCGGACGCGGTGATCATGGAGGTGACCCGCTATGGCCTGTTCGCGGACCGTGGCGTGCTGCTGGACCTGACGCCCTATCTCGATGCCGATCCGCTGAAGGACGATCTCTTCGATTTCGCCCGTGAAGTGGGGGTCTATGACGGCAAGAACTACATCGTGCCGTTCAACTCCTCGACCCCGGTCCTCTACTACAATAAGGCGATCCTCGAGCAGGCCGGCTATGACGAGGAACCGCCGCTCAAGACCTATGACGACCTGCTGAACGTCGCCAAGACCATCACCGAAAAGCTGGGCGACCAGGGCATCACGGGCATCGCCGCGCCGGGCCAGTTCGCCCGCTGGGGCCTGATCATGTCGAACGACAGCGACCTGATCGACTCGGTCACCGGGGAGATCCTGATCGACGCGCCGAACACCGTCGAAGCCTACGACTGGATGGCCTCGCTGGTGCATGAGGCCAAGGTCGCCTCGCCCGACGGCGTCACCGAAGAGAAGAACGGCCGCGACGCCTTCTATGCCGGCAAGGTCGGGCTGATGATGAACTCCACCGGCAACTACGGCGGGGCGATCTCGGCCCTGGGCGACGATGTCGTGGTGCGGCCGATGCCCTGCAACAAGGTCTGCCGGGTGCCGATCGGGGGCGCCGGGATCGGCATCCTCTCGACCTCCGAGAAAGAGGTGCAGGACGCCGCCTACAAGTTCATCAGCTACGCCGCCTCGCCGGAATCGAACGCGCTCTGGTTCTCGGTGACCGGCTACATGCCGATCAACAAGCACACCGCCGAGCAACCGCTGGCCGCCGAGGCGCTGAAGACCAAGCCGGGCATCCGGGTCGCCATCGACCAGTTGCCCTTCGCCAAGGGCCGGCCCCGCCCGCCGGTCGTCACCTGGATGCGCGCCACCGAATACGAAATGTGGCAGGCCATGGCGCTTGGCCAGCGCGGCGTGCAGGACACCCTCGACGCGTTCGCCGAGCGGACCCGCCAGGAAGAAGCGCGCACAAATTGAGCACCCTCACCGATCCGTCGGCGGTCCCTTCCGGGGGCCGCCACAGCCTGTTCCGGGCCGGGCTGCGCCGCCGGGCGACACCCTATCTGATGGTGTTGCCGCTGATGGGCTTCATCGCCGCCTTCACCTATATCCCGATCGCCGCCAGCCTGAACCTGAGCTTCCGGGAGTGGGACTTCCTGTCGCCCGACAAGCCCTTCGTCGGGCTGGACAACTACCGGCTGCTGCTGTCCTCGCACGAGTTCTGGAACGCGCTGAAGGTCACCACGGTCTTTGCGCTGATCTCGGTTCCGCTGCGGCTGCTGCTGGCGCTCGGCATCGCCAGCTACCTGGTGCGCGAGACCCTGCCCTCGCGCTTCCTGCGCGGCGCCCTGTTCCTGCCCTCGGTGACCTCGACCGTCGCCATCGCGGTGGTCTTCTCGTGGATTTTCTCGACCGATTACGGGCTCATGAACGCCGGGCTGCAACTGCTGGGCGCGCCGAAGGTCATGTGGCTGCAGGACCCGCAGCTGGCGCTCTTCGTGCTGATCCTGGTCAATACCTGGAAACAGCTCGGCTACGACATCATCATCTATATCGCCGGGCTGCAGGCGATCCCGCAGGAACTCTATGACGCCGCCGCGATCGACGGAGGCCGGCGCCGGCATGTCTTTCGCCGGGTCACCCTGCCGCTGGTCATGCCGACGACCTATTTCCTGCTGGTGATCTCGGTCATCGACGCCTTTCAGGTCTTCACCATCGTCGACGTGATGACCCATGGCGGACCGGCCGGCGCCACCGACATGCTGGTCAACATGCTGTTCCGGGTCGGCTTCACCCTGTTCGACATCGGCACCGGGTCGGCGCTGGCGGTGCTGCTCTTCGTGCTGCTGATCGCCCTGGCGCTGATCAAGTCGCGTTTCCTGGGACGGAATATCCACTATGGCTCGTGAAAACCGCTGGCTGGCCGCCCTCGCCCTGCTGGGCGGCCTGCTGTTCCTGTCGCCGGCGCTCTATTCCATCGCGGTCTCGTTCCAGACCGCGCAGAGCTATTACCAGGGCGGTTTCGACCCGACCCTGGACAATTTCATCCGCGCCATCGGCCAGTACGACTTCGCCCGCTACCTGCTGAACAGCGTGATCGTCTCGGGCCTGGTCACGCTGATCGGGCTGAGCCTGGCGACGATGGCGGCCTACGCCTTTGCCCGGTTCGACTTTCCCGGCGGCAACCTGATGTTCGCCGCGACCGTGGCGACGCTGATGATCCCCAGCCACATCACCCTGATCCCGAACTACCTGTCGCTGGCCAGGGTCGGGCTGCTGGACAGCTATGCCGGGCTGGTGCTGCCGGCGATCTCGAACGGCTTCGCGGCCTTCTTCCTGCGGCAGTACATCAAGGGCATCCCCAGGGCGCTGGACGAGGCCGCCTACATGGACGGCGCCCGCCCGATCCAGGTGCTGTGGCGGGTGATCGTGCCGATTGCCCGGCCGGCGATTCTGTCGATGGGGCTCTTCATCTTCATCGGCGAGTGGAACAACTACATCTGGCCGCTGGTCGCGGTGGGCAGGGAGGATCTCTACACGCTGCAGATCGGGCTGGCCCGGCTCTACAAGCTCAACCCCGGTGAAGGCGCGGTGGACTGGCCCCTGGTCATGGCCGCCTCGACCATCACCATCCTGCCGGTCCTGGCCGGCTTCCTGCTGATCGAACGGCACCTGGTGCGCGGCATCACCATGGGCGCATTGAAGTGAGGACCAAGACATGACCCGCATCGCATCGCATCGCGGCGGCACCCTGGAGTTCGGGGATTCGACCCCGCAGGGATTTGCAGCCACCGCCGCCATGGCGCTGGAAGAGGTCGAATTCGACCTGCACCCGACCCGAGACGGCGCCATCATGGTGCATCATGATCCGACCCTGGACCGCACTACCGACCGCAGCGGCGCCATCGCCGAACTGACCGAGGCCGAGGTCCGCGCTGCGACCATAAACTATGGCGCCGGCGGGCACCCGATCTCGCTGGCCGAGCTCTGCGCGATCTTCCGGCCCGGCCGGGTCGGCTTCCGCTGCGAGATCAAGCCCGGGGCCGACGGCCTCGCCTATCGCGATTTCGTGCCCGAAGTGGTCGCGACGCTGAAGCGCGAAGGGATGCTGGAGCGCACCGTCTTCTCGTCCTTCCTGCTCGACACGCTGACCGAACTGGGAAGCGAGACGACGCGGCCGAGGCTCTGGCTGGTCAGCCCGCCGGTCCTGCGCCAGCTTGGGCCCGCGGCGCTGTTCGATCTTGCCCGGCGCCGGGACCTGGCCGAGATCGGCCTGCATGTCGATACCGCCGACGCGGCGCTGATGGCCGGGGCACAGGCGGCGGGCCTGGAATTCGGGGTCTGGGCGGCGCATGACGCGGCTCGGATCGGCAAGGCGCTCGATCTCGGGGTCAAGGTCTTCACCACCGACCGCCCCAGCCTGGCCATCGCCCTGCGCCGCGCCCATCGGGGGGCCGGGGCATGAGCGCGATCACCCTCGACCGCATCCGCAAGACCTATCCCGGCGGGCCGCAGGTGCTCCACGACGTCTCGATGGACATCCGCGACGGCGAGTTCATCGTCATCGTCGGCCCTTCCGGCTGCGGAAAATCGACCCTGCTGCGGCTGATCGCGGGGCTGGAATCCTGCGAACAGGGAGAGATCATCATCGCCGGCCGGCGCGCCAACGAGCTGGCCCCGCAGGACCGCGACATCGCGATGATCTTCCAGAACTACGCGCTCTATCCGCACATGTCGGTGCGCGACAACATCGGCTTCGGGCTGGAACTGCGCCGGGTGCCGAAGCGCGAACGGATCGCCCGGGCCGAGGCCGTGGCGCAGACCCTGCAGCTCGGCCCCTATCTCGACCGCAAGCCCGGCGCGCTCTCCGGCGGCCAGCGGCAGCGGGTGGCGATGGGCCGCGCCATGGCCCGCGACAGCTCGACCTTCCTGATGGACGAACCCCTGTCGAACCTCGACAACGCGCTGCGGGTCGAGATGCGCACCGAGATCAAGGACCTGCATCGACAGCTCGGCGCCACCATCATCTTCGTCACCCATGACCAGACCGAGGCGCTGACCCTGGCCGACCGGATCGCGGTGATGATGGACGGGCATCTGCTGCAATTCGACACGCCCGAGGCGATCTATGACCGCCCGGCCACCCAGGCTGTGGCGGCCTTTCTGGGCCAGCCGCCGATCAACCTGCTGCCGGCGATGGACCTGCCGGGCTGGCAGGGCCCTTCGGGCTGCGTCGTCGGGTTGAGACCCGAAACCCTGACGGTCCATGCCAGCCGCCCCGCCGGGCCCGCCATTGCCGGGCGGGTGACGCTGTCGGAAATGACCGGCGCGGTGCTGGTCCTGCATTGCGATACCGATGCCGGCCGCCTGGTCGTGGCCGCGCCGCGCAGCGCGCTGCCGCCGGGGGCCGGGCCGGTCTGGATCACCCACGATCCGGGCAAGGCGCTGTGCTTCGACCAGACCACCGGCGCCCGGATCGAGACCCCGGTGCGGGCCCCGGCCAGCCGGGTGCAGGCGGCGAATGTGATCGCCTGACATCTCGCCGCCCAGCTGTCTTCAAGGCACCGGACCGGGTCACGACCCGCCGGCCCGGAGCGATGCATCGGACCCGCAATCGGCTGTTTCGTGATCCGCAAAACATATTTGTTTTCATGAATTTGATCTGGCGCATAATCCGCCCCCCGGCCATCGCCCAGAGTTGTCCGAACGAATTGAACCAGGGGAACGACGGATATGACGACCAAACGCATGCTGCATGCATCGACCGCGCTGGTCATGTCAGCGACTCTGGGGGCTTCCCCCGGGTTCGGCGGCGAGATCACGGGCTTCGACGGCACCTTCGGTGACGGCATCATCTACATCGATGAAAGCGAAAACGTGGTGGCGCCGGGGCTGAAGCCGGTCACCGGGACGCTGAACAACGACGACTTCACCTCGGCCAACGGGTTCTCGCCATCCGGCGTGGAGAACTGCCTGATGGCCAACAACGACAACACCTGCGATTCCCCCTCGGGCACCGGCAAGCGCTGGAAGTCCTGGCTTCAGGGGCCGGCAGGATTCGACATGATGTTCCTGACCGCCGCGTCGGGCGGCGTCACCGAGTATTTCAACTACGGCAAGCTGACCAACTTCAGCGGCGCCCGGGTGGCCGGGTTCAGCTTTGTCCTGGGCACCGGCTCCGGCGCCGATTTCACGCCGGTCGCGGCCGGGGGCGCCGACGGCGTGTCCTTCGACAACCTCGTCGCGGCCACCTCCAAGTCGGGGGAATGGCCGACCGTCTCGACCGGCGATCTGGAGCAGAACCCGCTGCAACGGTTCTTCTTCCCCGGCGGGCTGTTCGGTGACGGCGGCCAGGAAGGCGTCGTCGGCTTCTTCAGCACCGACCGGGCGGGGTTCGAGGTGATCGCCAATGCCGACCTCACCCGACTTGATACCGGCGTGTTCTTCAACGCCGACCATCTGGCGCTCTTCGGGGACGGCCTGCTGGACCGCAGCCGGCTGCCCGATGGCGTGTTCTGGGACCAGGATGGCGACCCCGACACCGAAGCCAAGGTCATCGCCTGGTACAACAGCGGCGCCGACGAGTGGCAATACGGCAATGTCGCCGACGATCCCGACACGGCCGGCATCGACGAACAGGCCGAGTTCCTGCAGGCGCTGGCCGATGAACTGGGCGTCGCGGTCGGCGATCTGGGCCATACCGGGACCCAGGGAGTCGCGGTTCCCGACCAGATCATGGCGCTGATCCAGGCGAGCGACGCCATGGAGGTCGCCGGCATCGAGGATATCTCGAACCTGAACCTGAACTTCTCGCTGGACGTGGGCGACATCGCGCTTGGCGGCTTCACCGTCCGGATCACCCCGCTGCTGTTCCCGATCGTCGCGGCCGCCGGCACCGACTATCAGTTCGGCGTGGCCGCCACGCTCGACGCCGCGAACATTCCCTATCTGGGGGCGGATGCGGGCTATCTCACCACGATCAGCGACATCATGGCGCTGCCGACCGAAGCCGAACAGCAACAGGCGCTGGAACGGATCGGCTACAGCTTCCTGGGCGCGCAGCGGAACCTGGAATACGAGATGGGCTCGCAGACCATCGGCAACGTGTATTTCGGCACCTCGCTGGGCAAGGGCGTCGCCTTCGGCGGACCCGCGCAGCCAGGCCTGTCAACCAAGAACGGTGACGGCGCTCCGGACGACGGCGCGGCCCGCTGGGCCCTGGCCGATGGGCTGGAGGGTTTCCTGTCGATGTCGGGAAGCACCGGGACGGTCGGCACCTCGGCCAATTCGATCGGCTATTCCTTCGACGGCTTCAACACCACCGCCGGCGTGATTGCCGATCTCGGTTCGGATATCGAGGCCGGCTTCGCGATCAGCTACAGCGAGGCCGACGCGACGATCGACGACAACCGCGGCAGCCTCTCGGCGCGCAATTTCGGCGGCGCGTTCTTCGGCCAGCGCAAGCTCGACAACGGGCTGACCCTGCGCGGCGTGGTCGGCTACCAGACCGGCGACATCGACAGCACCCGCACCATCGACGCGGCCGGGATCAGCGCGACCGCACTGGCCAGCAACACCGCCTCGGACTTCTTCGTCGCCGCCTCGGCGGAATGGATGATGCGGTTCGGCGCCCTGTCGATCGGGCCGGCCTTCGCCGGCGAGCTGCACCACATCAGCGCCGATGGCTTCACGGAGACCGGGGCCGGGCTCTACAACGTGACCATGGACAAGTTCAGCAGCGACGTGCTGAACGGCAGCCTGACGCTCAAGGGCAGCTACGACATCCCGACCCGGACCGGCGGAGTCCGGCTCTACGGCCACGCGGGCTATGCCATCCTGGACAGCGGCAGCCTTGCGGTGCCCTTCGGCTTCGGCTCGGTGCTGACCGGGACCACCTATGCCGACGGCGCCTCCTCGGGCTATTTCGACCTGGGCGCGGGGGTGAAGGCGCAGATCGGCGAGAACGCGAACATCGGCATCGAGTATCGCGGTGCGCTGTTCGATGACGACTACGAGCGCCACACGCTCCGCGTCGGGTTCGAGATGACCTTCTGACAGCGCTCTCCGCAGCACCGGAACCAGAGACTGCGCGGCGAGCAATCCCCGCGCATTCTCGTCCGCCCCCACTTCGGGACAGACCGCGACAGGCGCGGTCTTGCCCGGACGATCAATCGTATCTGGGTGGGAAATTGGTGGAGCCGAGGTCTGGCAGATCAAGCACTCCAGCGTTTCCTGAAGGTTCCTACAGTCGCGGCGCGCACAAGTTTCTTTAGGGCATAGATGCACACTCTTTCCTGCGTGTTCCGGTGGTGCTATCGATATTCTTGGTAGCAATCATGGTAGCTGTATGCCGATCGGCAAACTGACGGTTTCGAAGGTCAATCGCATTGAAGCTGCCGGCCGGTACGGGGATGGCGGGTGTCTGTATCTAGTTGTGAACTCTCAGTAGGTTGTTCATCCGATCCGGGGTTAGGCTGCAATCGACAAACCACAGCCGAGGATTCCGAAGGATGAACAACCTACTGAGAGTTCACAACTAGAGCTAATAGCCCGCGAGCTTCCCCATTCGACAGACCCATGGCGCTCCTCCGTCCGGATTGAACGAGAGCGATGGGGTGATCTCCAAACCATCGATCGAACCTGGCTACAGTATCCGAACCTGGAAGGACCCGAGGGCTTGGCGAGACTGATCGAGCAAGGGCGACTATTTGGCCAGGAAATTAGTCTGCGACTGGCCGCTGTAATCCGTGGCGAGTTCAAGTTCGCGCCCGGGCCAAAACTGACATTTGAGCAAGGACGGGAGCGAAGGTACGCGGTCAAACAGGTAGCAACGATCAGTCACGTGTATGGCATCTCGCTCGATGACGCACGGGACGTCTACTGCAGCGCGCAAAAGTCACACGATGCTGAGGGTAGGCTTCTCGGTCGAGTTCAGGAATGGGTCAAATCTGACCGCAAGGCTGCCAAGAAAGCACTGGCCAACCAAGATCTTCCGGAAAGCGAGCGTGCACACCATCCCGCTGTGCTGCTCGGCTTATGCCCTGAACTGAAGAAGGGGCTGCATAACCTTAAGAAACAGCCGTATCCTTCAGCACTCCGCAAACTTCTTGATCGGCTCGCACACGGCCCTGAGGGGTAGATCT
>NZ_JANQDU010000021.1 GCF_024723735.1 Frigidibacter sp. ROC022 | reverse complement strand
CATCGTCCAGAAGATCCTGGATCTGGTCATAGGAGTGGACGCCTTCCACAATGACGACATCCGAGATCGTGCCGTCGAAGACATGGGTGAAGCCACTTTCGCCGGACTTGCTGGCCCAGCCGTTGGCCCCGACCTGGAGATACTCGTGGTTGTCCATCCAGGAGGTGTCGAACGCAGCCTGTCCGAACACCTGGCCATCCAGCATGGCGGAAACCGTGCCACCATCAAAGCTGATCTGCAGATCGTAGTCGACGTTGGCCTTGATGCCGTCGATGGTGAAGGTCTTGTCCGAAGCTCCGTCCTGAAAACGGACAACCAGCTTGCCGTTATCAATGTATGAGGTGAAGTGGTTGCCGCCACCGCCGTAGCCCGAGGCATCTTTCGACAGCAGGCCATGACGTCCCGAGACGGTATCGGCGTTGAAGGTCAAGGCGACGGTTGCCGCGTCGAGCTCAAATTTGGCGTCCGGCTTGAGCTCGATCACATCCTTGGTGCTGGAAATCTCATGATCGCCGAGAAGTGAGTAGACCGCACCATCCACTGGCGTGGGCTGGGGCTCGGTGGGTGTCGGTTCCGGCTCGGGTGTCGGAGTTGGTTCCGGCTCCGGCGTAGGTGTCGGTTCAGGAGCCGGGGTTGGCTCGGGC
>NZ_JANQDU010000020.1 GCF_024723735.1 Frigidibacter sp. ROC022 | reverse complement strand
TTCTGACGATTTTGCTGGTGGTGGTCTTGATCCGGTGTGGACGGTCGTTGGCCCTTCGGGCACGTCTTCCTCACTGGGAACAAACGCGACGGACGGGTATCTGTCGCTGCTGACCCCGGATGGCAACCATGACATCTGGGGCACGAACAACAGTGTCCGGGCCATGCAGGCTGCCGCGGATGACGACTTTGAGATCGAGACGCGGTTCCTGACGACGCCGAGCGCGAAGTACCAGATGCAAGGCCTTCTGATCGAGGAGGATGCGCAGAACTGGTTGCGGTTCGATACCTATTCCGATGGCAAGAAGCTCTATGCCTTTGCCGCGATAACGGTAGATGGCGTGTCGAGCCAGGCTCTGAGAGTAGCGATCCCGGGCGGCACGGCGCCTTATCTGCGGGTGGAGCGCATCGGCGACAACTGGCAGTTCGACTATTCTCTGGACGGGAACACCTGGACGAGTGCAGGCAGCTTCACCCATGCGCTTGAAGTCAGCGCGGCCGGGGTCTTTGCAGGCAACACCGGCCCGGCCACGGGGTTCACGGCGCAGGTGGATTATGTGGAGTTCGGTTCCGATCCTCTGCTGGACGAAGACGGAACGATCCTTCCCGTGAATACGGCGCCCGAGGCCTCGGACGACAGCCTGACCACGGATTCCGGGGCAGCTCTGCTGTTCACCTCGGCAGACCTGCTGGCCAATGACAGCGATGCCGATGGTGATGCGCTGAATCTTGTCAGCGTGACCCAGCCGGG